>NZ_JBALEF010000056.1:0-300755 GCF_036918245.1 Nostoc sp. | reverse complement strand
ACAAGCACCAAAGCATTGAGGAGCGGAATGAAGGGAAACTTTCACGTTCCGTTTTGAAGACCAACGGGGTTGGTGACAGCCTCGTTGAGTTTAATTGTCGATCAAATGGGGTTTTTGTTGGATTTGCAGTTAAAAGATGAGTATCGAGATGGTGTGGTGGCAAATTTTGAGAGAATTAGGGCGATCGCTAATCTTGTAAATTCTTTCCCTTTACCAGAGGAAATTGAAGTTGCACCAGTTTTTGAACCATAATTGCTTCAAGAATAGCTATATTGATGTTTTAGTGAAACAAAAACTATTGCTGACTGCTATTACTCAAAAAGCTAAACGCGCTATCTCTATAATATTTCAGCATGAATTTTGATTCAGCCGATGCCATAACAATATCAACTGCTGTACGCGAAGGTAAAGTTAGCGCAGTGGAAGTTACTAAAACTGCGTTGGCACGAATAGCAACGCGGAATCATCTATTCAACTGTTTTACGACTATAACTGCTGAGACAGCTTTAACAGATGCAGCACTGATTGACAGGGAAATTGCCCAAGGCAATCATCCTGGAGTGCTTGCTGGTGTGCCTTTTGCGGTGAAAAATCTTTTCGATATCGCTGGTTTAACAACTCTGGCGGGATCGAAAATCAATGCAGAAAACCCAGCAGCTACTCAAGACGCAACAGCAGTAGCGAAGCTAAAACAAGCGGGTGCTGTGCTAGTTGGTGCTTTAAATATGGATGAGTACGCTTATGGGTTTGTGACGGAAAACTCCCATTACGGTGTTACTCACAACCCCCATGATTTACAGCGAGTTGCTGGTGGTTCATCGGGTGGTTCGGCGGCGGCGGTTGCGGCTGGGTTAGTACCGCTGACGCTAGGTTCTGATACTAATGGTTCAATTCGCGTTCCGGCGGCGTTGTGTGGCGTTTTTGGTTTCAAGCCAACTTATGGAAGATTATCTCGTGCTGGGGTAGCTTTATTTTCTAGCAGTTTTGACCATATTGGCCCTTTTGCGCGTTCGGTGCAGGATATCGCGATGGTGTTTGATGTGCTTCAGGGAGAAGACGATCGCGATCCCATTTGTACAAAGCGTCCACCTGAATTATGTTTACCACAACTCAAAAAAGATATTTCCGATATTAGAATTGCCATTGCAGCTGATTATTTTACCAAAGGTGCAGAACCGGCATTAGCAGCAGTGCAAAAAGTAGCTGATGCAATAGAAGTTACTAAATACGTAATCATACCAGAAGCAGATTACGCCCGTGCAGCAGCCTTTGTAATTACAGCTAGTGAGGGGGCAAATCTGCATTTGGACAAGTTGCGATCGCGTCCTGAAGATTTTGATCCAGCGACACGCGATCGCTTTTTAGCTGGGGCGTTAATTCCTAGTAGTTGGTATCTCCAAGCACAACGGTTTAGAAGGTGGTATCGCGATCGCCTTCGGGAAGTGTTTCAAAATGTCGATGTAATTCTTGCCCCAACTACACCAATTTCTGCGCCACTAATTGGTCAACAAACCATGATTTTAGATGGCGAAGAAATTCTTGTCCGTCCTCATTTAGGGCTATTTACTCAACCATTATCTTTTATTGGCTTACCCGTTTTATCAGTACCAATTTTGCGCCCAAATGCCTTACCTCTAGGTGTGCAATTAATAGCAGCACCATATAATGAAGCTTTAATTTTACGGGTTGCGGCTGCGTTAGAGGCAAAAGGTGTAGTTTCAGCACCAGTAATTTTCAACGCCTTTAACTAATTAGATATCCTTTAACTTAATTAATTGCGAAACTTGCTAAGACTAATTATCTGTGAAGTTGCACATTATTTTGACCCCTCCCAACCTCCCCAAAGCATGGAAGAGGTGCCGTAGGCGGTGGGGTTCTTTCTATGGGTATTCATAAAGAATTGGTATAAAGCAAACACATCTAAATAAAATTTTAAAGCCTTGACTGAAATGAATATGCATTTGCATCGCGCCATTAGCGACATTACAAGCACGACGTTAAAAAATGAAGGGCTAGAGTCAAATTTTAACTCCAGCCCTAAATATGCAGCTTTAGGTAATGCCTAAAGTATTAAGTTGTCTAAGTGCGTGAAGTCCTACCCACGGTAAATGTTCCAACCTGAAAGAGGAAAGCTTCTTCGCTACCAGAAAAGAGACTTGCAGTGGTTGTATTGGTAAACGATGATCCACCATTATTAGTATAACCTACGCCTAGTCCTGTGGTTGCTCCAACAACTTGAAAACCAGGTGCACCCCCATGAACAGCGTCCAAATCTATAACTGATACTTCTTCAAGCAAGCTAGATTGTAATTCAGCGATTTTGATATTAGCCATAATTTCCTGTTTGAGTTTTGTTGGTAGTACGTTGACGTATCTTATTTACTATGCTTCGAAAATGTTCCCTGATGATTTTTAAATAGGGGAAGACCCTGATAAAGCACTAGTACCATAAGTAGCGCTGAAAAATGGCGATCCACTCCCTCCTTGAAAGGTACCACCAGATTGAGTAGCGTTGTAAACACTTCCCGATCTAACACTTATACCTGCGGCAAGAGCAGCTCCACTTAAAGTAAATTGGGAACTACTAGCTCCTCCATTAACTAACCGTAAATCGGCATCAGAAAGTTTCTCGAATTGGCTTTCTGGCAATTCAGATATTTTTATCGTAGCCATAGATTCTATTTATTCAAAAGAGATTAATTGAAGTTTGAGCGACATTAGGTCAATAGAATAACTATAAACAATTTAAATAATTTTGCAACATTTTTTTCATGAAATTTTATAAATTTACTTTTGATATATTTGCTAACAAACAGTAATTTAGATGGAATATAACCCTACCTAAATTGTTGCCTTAGTTCTGAGTTTTCGGAATAATTAATATGCAAATTAGAACTGGATTGATAATTCACTTTTAGAAGAATTATCTGGAACACCAGCACTTTTCATACCATTCTTTATCTAAAAGTGCTTAAAGCAAAACTACTTGAAGCCTAAGTGGTAAGCAAGCGAATTGTGATTTTATTTGACTCTAGAGTTAGCTTGACATCCATTTTTTTAGCAAAGTGAATACTATTCCTAAAAGCTTTGTGCAACAGTAGTCTTACTTTTTTAACTTTATCGGTAATCTGTGAAGTTGAAAAAGTATTTGCCCAAAATCCAGGGTTTTTACTGGATAAACAAAACCGAGTTTTGATTTTTGAGAAAGTCGAGTTGAGAGTATGTTTGCGAATTCAAACATACTCTAACGGTCAGATTACTTCGGTTAAATTCTATTGCGAAACTTGAAAAAAGGTATTTGAGGCTAACGAGGCTAACGTCGTATTCGTGTTATTTTTTCTTGATTGGTCTTACTGTTGCTTGAACTAAAGTTCCACCCACTGCTTTTTTATTACCGAAAGCGTCTGCTGTTATTGAAGCAGAACTGATAGTACTAGCGTCTATCTCAGCTTCGGTGTCGTTATAAATACCCACTGCTCCACTTGTCAATATTAAAATCGTAGTACCACCGCCTGCAACTAAGTTTTCGACTTTCTCGTCAGTTAGAGATTCTAAGTAACTCTGCTGGCAGTCTAAATCACGAATTTTAAGCATACTTTTTTTCCCTGGTTAACTTCCTATTTAGGATTATTGTTTGAGTCCAATTTACTGATTGCTTTTTAGCGCCACAAAAAAAGAATAGCACTATTAGAAATTAATAAATAGTAGTTTTACAAAATCTTTTTTGCTTTTGATTATTGAAAGCCTCATATATACAGTTATTTACCTTATCCTGTATTTAAAAGCTGTTTAAAAAGTGTTTCCCTGTGACTGACTTTAGGTACTTTTAGATCCTCTCTAACCCTAGCTAAATGATTTTTAGATTTCAGGTATTAACAAGCGAGTCTGTGCTCATACATAAAAATATTGCCTTTCTTCTCTGTTGATATACTTATCATTGCGAAATAGAATATTCCAAAGTTTTGAAATCAGGCTGCATCTCAAAGTAAAAAGCGATAAGCGATCGCTTGCTGGATGAGAGATATCTTTGATAATTTGACCCCTCCCAACATCCCCAAAGCATCAAAGAGGTGCCATAGGCGGTGAGGTTATTTCTATGGGTATTCATAAAGAATTGGTATAAAGCAAACACATCTAAATAAAATTTCAAAGCCTTGACTGAAATGAATATGCATTTGCATCGCGTCATTAGCGACATTACAAGCACGACGTAAAAAAATGAAAGGCTAGAGTCAAACTTTAACTCCAGCCCTAAATATGCAGCTTTAGGTGATGTCTAAAGCATTAAGTTGTCTACTTGGGTGAAGTCAAAGCCTGGGTTGCCGTTCCCAACTCTATGTCAACACTTCTTGATTCACCACTAAGGAAACTGTAACTGTTTGAAATGATAGTTGCTGTTCCACCACTAGCATAACCAATACCGCCTCCTGTGGTTGTTGCATTAAATTGAAAACCAGGTGCACCCCCATGAACAGCGTCCAAATCTATAACTGATACTTCTTCAAGCAAGCTAGATTGTAATTCAGCGATTTTGATATTAGCCATAATTTCCTGTTTGAGTTTTGTTGGTAGTACGTTGACGTATCTTATTTACTATGCTTCGAAAATGTTCCCTGATGATTTTTAAATAGGGGAAGACCCTGATAAAGCACTAGTACCATAAGTAGCGCTGAAAAATGGCGATCCACTCCCTCCTTGAAAGGTACCACCAGATTGAGTAGCGTTGTAAACACTTCCCGATCTAACACTTATACCTGCGGCAAGAGCAGCTCCACTTAAAGTAAATTGGGAACTACTAGCTCCTCCATTAACTAACCGTAAATCGGCATCAGAAAGTTTCTCGAATTGGCTTTCTGGCAATTCAGATATTTTTATCGTAGCCATAGATTCTATTTATTCAAAAGAGATTAATTGAAGTTTGAGCGACATTAGGTCAATAGAATAACTATAAACAATTTAAATAATTTTGCAACATTTTTTTCATGAAATTTTATAAATTTACTTTTGATATATTTGCTAACAAACAGTAATTTAGATGGAATATAACCCTACCTAAATTGTTGCCTTAGTTCTGAGTTTTCGGAATAATTAATATGCAAATTAGAACTGGATCGATAATTCACTTTTAGAGGGTGTTTCAAAAGTTCTGAAGGGTCAAATTTTAAGCCAACCGCCTAACCATAATACGGATCATGGCAAGGTAGATAAACATCTCCGATGTTTTTGGCAATAACTCATAGTCCCGAACCAATCGCCGACACCCCATCAGCCAACTCAGAGTCCTTTCCACGACTCATCGCTTTTTCACTAACACAAACCCCTTAGTTTGCTGTGGACACAGCACTACTTGCACAATCCAACGGCAGACATCCATCACCCACATTAGGGAAGAATAGTTTCAATGTTGTGACGCTTGTAGTAATCCATATTGATTTGCGATCCGTTCAACATATGTTGAGAAAACGGAACTTCCTTATGGAATTTCGCAATCATTGAGTCTAGGAAGGCGTCTACACGCGATCTGAGTTCCGGTCTTTTATACTGATCAATAGGCTTTTTCATTTTTGACAGAATTGATTATTTTCAATGGTTTGAGAACTTTGGGAAGGGCAAAATCAGAAATTGGCAATCGAGAATGCTGGTGTTTCAGAATAGTTTTTCTCGTTGCATCCAAAAATTACCTATTTTTCTAATCTCTCATTATCTACGGGTTTTACCTTAAGTTAGTGCATTCAGTTCTTACTTTAGTTGCGTTAAGTAGAATATTTGGTCGTTGATGTTATACCAACTTAGTTAATGTTATACCAACTTATCTGGTAATAAATCATATATCAATCTTAGGAGGTAAAATGTAACACAAGATACACTTTTTGATTTATGTCTTGAAATCCCTATTGAATCGATCAGTTTTTTTAATTTAGTCAGGACTTACGCAACTGGCACAGTGCGATCGCCATTTATTAGTAATTATGTACTAGATAACAAGTAGCGTATTCAGAGGAGATTCCTGAAATGAGTAATAGTAATCAATTAACCCAAGTTGTGGGTTATCGATTGGTGTGTGCTTGTTACCATTCAATTCATGCGACGCCTGCGGCGGGCTACGCCTACGCGTGCAACAAAACTGATGCTACATTATTTCCACGATGGTGTTTACTCGTTTTTAATTAATTCATCTCGCAGATATGCAACGTCTAACTCTGATTATTTTAGTAAAAGTAACACATTTAACTAAATTTTGCCTACTTAGTTGGTAAGTCAATTAGGTAACTAAAAATTAGCACACACAAAACTCACCTTAAAAATATGGAGCCATAGATATCCCTCTAGGTGTAATCATTACAGGTCTAGGAGTTCCCCATTTACAGCAGTTTTCAAATGAATAGACCACAGTGAGCAAACCAGCCCCAAGCATCATCAGGTGAAATTTGCTCAGTGATATATTTGGTTTAATACTTGGTTAAGCGCTTCTTGAGTTCGAGATGAAAGCTTTTCGCAAACATTGCTTGATTTTTGACCAACACAATTCGATAGGAGATAAATCGGGTGAATAAGGAGGTAAAAAGATTACTTTTGCACCAACGGATTCAATAGCATCTTTAATTACTTGTGCGTGATGCACTGATAAATTATCCATGATCACGAATGCTCCCACCCATAACTGGGGTACAAGAACCTCCTGAACGTAGGTCAAAAACACGTCTGTGTTGACACTACCGGAAATACTCATACTCGCAATCAGTCCATCCATACTTAGTGCCCCAATTAATGATATATTTTGTCCTCGATTTTTGGGGCAAGAGTCGTATAAACGTTCACCACGTGGTGCGCGACCATAGTTTCGAGTCATTCCCTTTCTTCACACCTGACTCGTCTATAAATATGAGATTGTGAGGATCAACGCCTAAAACCCAATCCCGATAATTAAAACGCATCTGTTTGATTCGTGGACTGTCTTGCTCACTTGCATACAAAGTTTTTTTTATTGGTCAATTCTAACCGTTGAACTGCACGGTGCATGGTTGATATACTCACATTAATGCCACTGCGTTCGGCTAAACGCTCACATAATTCTGATAGTATGGCATCCGGTTGCTCATCTACTAACTGTTTTACAGCAGGCAAGTTCTCAACTTTTATTTTAGCGATGCCTTCTCTACGAGACGCTCCGCGAACGGCGAGCTACGCTAACGCTCCACCTCCATGAGGCTTGGCGTTCTACTTCTCCTGTCTTTTGATGACCACGTATCAAGCGTTGAACGAACGATAAGCTAACTTGAAAGCGTTCAGCTAGTTGTCGTTGCGACCCAAGCTTTGCTTTATAAGCATCAACCACACGTTGGCGTAGATCCTTGGAGTAGGGAGCAGGCATTTACGAGCGAGATTTTTACTGCGTCTTTAAGTTTACTAGATTTGTAATCTACTCAATTGAAAACTGCTGTAGAATGACAATTACTAAAGTTGATTTCGCGCTTTGAGTTGCAGATATCGCTCAACCAACTGATCGGCAATTTGATTTGCTGGCGCATCTAGCACCAATACACCTTTTTGTTTCAGTTGGGCATAAGCTACTTGTCGTTGCATTAATAAATCTAGTGCTACTGCACGGATATAAACACCTGCGACATCATCTGTAAAGGTGTGTGCTAGACGATCAACTTGTGGATCTCGCAAAGTAACGCAAAATGGAAGGTAGCGGGGTGCTAACTTGGAGAGTGCGGCTAGGAGTTCTGTAGAGGCAGTAATATCAATTAAGTCGGTAATCACTACCACCAGCGCCCTCCGAGTTTGTCGTTGCAAAACATTTGTCACTGCCCCCAAATAATCAGATTCAAATAATACTGGTTGAATTGGAGTTAAGCGATCGATTAGCTGATTCAAATGATGTTGACCACGTTCTGGGGGAATCCACGTATGCATCTGGCGGTCAAATACACCAACACCCACGCGATCGCCTCGATGTAAACCTGCCAAAGCTAAAGATAAAGTTGCATTCAATCCCCAGTCAAATCGCTGCAAATTCTGCACTTTTGCCGTCATCAGCCGTCCGCGATCGAGTAAAATCAGTAATGTTTGTTCCTGTTCTGGTTCTAGAACCCTCACCAGTGGCATAGCATTACCATAAGCCCCAACCCGACGGGCGGTAGCTTTCCAATCAATAAACCGCAAATCGTCACCAGTGCGATAGTTTCGCAATTCGGCAAACTCTGTGCCAATACCAGTTTTGCGAGATTGGCGCATTGATCCTGATGATTGCAGTGTCAGACGAATTGTGAGCGATCGCAATCCCACTAAATCAGGATAAACTTTCACTGGTAGACTTTGGGGAATTTGCCAATCATCCCAAGCTAATCCCCAAAGTCCCAACTGTCGGACTTGAATATTTCCCCAAGGAAACTCTCCCCGCTGTGTCGGGTGGACGGTATACGTTAATTCCTCAGTGCTGTTACTGGGAACAATGGCGCTGAGTACAGGTGCAGCTACGCCAAATCCCATTGGGTAATAGTCGCGGATTTCAATTTGGGCGTCGATATTTGGCGATGTCACCTTTAACACTACGGGATTATCTCGCCCAATGGATAATCGTGACGGTAATTCGCGGGTGATTTGCACACGAGAACGCCGCACCCGCAAACCATCTACAACCATCAGTCCGAGAATAATGGCATTAAATAGTAAAGTGATAGCGATGGTTGCTCTCACAATCAGAAATAAGGATAGGATCGGGGCGATCGCAATACCCAAAACCAATAATAAATAAACTCGTCTGGAAGGAACCATTTTTTAGAGCGAAAAGTTTAATTTTAGGGGGCAGGGAACAGGAGGTAGAATTAACCTACGTTTAAAAGTCTGGGACTTAGGTTGTGGAAGCTATCTCACTGCACTCTACTCGATACAATTCTTCTTTTTAAACTGGGTAATATCCAAAACTAAAGTTTTCTTTCATTCCTCCTGCTTCCTGCCCGGTTGTTGAGCGTAGTCGAAACACTGCCTCCTGCCTTATCTTAATAAGGTGAATTTCAGGGTAACTGAAAGTTTGAGAGATTCCAAAACCCTTCATTTGGATGAAGGGTTAATAGCATCAGCTCAGAGGAATTATTTTACACAATTCCTGGAACAGCAAGTTTACTACTTTACTCATAAGCTTTCCCTAAATGTGTTTACCACCTAGCAACTTCTCACCCTGAACGCTTACACGTTAGCTTTGAGTGAGTCGCGGTAGCTAATCAATTCCTTAGTCAGTTCGTTCTCTGGTAGCCTTCCAGTTTCCAGGCCGGTTAAGACATACTGCCACAGGCTGATTCGGCACAATGACTTATGACAAGAGACGAAGCGCTAGAACTGATATGCCGTGCAAAACCCTGCTTTTACATGAGAGATATCCTCAAACATTTCAAGAACAGAGAGCTTTACATTATCCAGTTAAGCCCACCCACTAGTCCGTATATTGCCCTTTGATGCCATCTGTTGACCGAATCCCTGAAAATTTTTTGCTCTTTAATCGCTTTGCTACTAAATGACACTTTCAACATTCCACTGTGCGCCAGAAATTTTAATTCTTGCTCCAATCTGTTTAATCGCAGACTTGACTGCTCCAGAACCAATAGAACACAGTTGTTCAGCTTGGCAATAATCTGGCAGATTCCCCCAAGATGATAAGGTTTTGGCGCTTTGGTCCGTTCCACGATCTGTTGTACTACATCGCATACAACTCTCGCAGATAGAGTTTATAATATTGTTTTGTTTAAATTCTGGCACAAATGAGCGAAATCCTTCTTGTAGTAGATATGCAAAACGGTTTTATGTCTGAGAAATGCAGACATATTATTCCTACTGTCATTAAACTAATTGAGCAATTTTTAGCGGCTGGAAAACTCGTTAAATTCACAAGATTTATCAATACTGCTGACAGTAATTATGTAAAATTAATTCATTGGTCAAGATTGATGCAAGAATCAGAAACGAGCATTATTGATGAACTTCAGCCATATATAAATAATAATATTTTTGATAAACCTTATTACTCTGCATTTACACAAAATTTTTCTAATTTTATTTTTCTTAATAAAATCAGTAAGATATATCTTTGTGGTGTTGAAACTGATAGCTGCATTTTGAAAACAGCAATTGACTCTTTTGAGCGTGGTATTGAACCAGTGATTATCGAGGATGCTTCCTCTAGTCACGGTGGTCAGCAAGCACATGATGCAGGTATTTTTTTGCTGAAGCGTAATATAGGGAAAAACCAAATTAAGATGAGTGATGAGGTTCTTGAGGAGATGTCATAAGCCTTGCATCATCATTAATATCCTGAATTTGGTGCGATCGCAAGGGTTGGTATTATGAATATAGTCCGATGTTTTAAAGCTTAGTCATTTGCTCAAATCGGAATTTTTACTTAATTCCAATTGCTGGGATTACGGTTAAGCTGAATCTACCTTGAAAACCGTAGTTTGTTGAAATCAGGGAAAAACTCAGAACTCAAGCTATCAGGGCAAACGCATCTAAATTACTCTTGATCGGAACCAAGGTTAAGAAGCAATCGATTTAATCAGCGTTTCTCGTTTGGTTTAGTTTCCCAGGCTCAAAGCGATC
The DNA here is from genome assembly GCF_036918245.1 of Nostoc sp. GTDB lineage: Bacteria > Cyanobacteriota > Cyanobacteriia > Cyanobacteriales > Nostocaceae > Nostoc. The sequence goes on along the minus strand of NZ_JBALEF010000056.1, from coordinate 290,159 downwards.
GCTAAATGTCTGTCAATAAGCAGGGATTAATGCGACTATTTTGGAGCTTATTGAGAATACAATTCTTTTGTTGACATGATGCGGCCGCCCTGCTCAAGCTATGAGACAATAATATACTCTACTTAAAAACTCCATATTTAAAAATGTATAGGGTTTATTAAAAATAATATAAAATTTCAATAAAAAATTAAAAGAAAATAATCATAGAAAATACTGATGCTTTTTGATTCATTATAAGCAAGAATATTACTTACATCTTTTTTAGAGATAATTTTATTCCAGGCATCTATACATAATGTTCATTAACTCTCTCATTTCTGATAATTTACAACAGACTATCATTCGTCATCCGCTTGTTGTTAGCTCTGAAATTATGCTTCCAGATGTGATTGCACTAATCAATGAAGCATCAGGTAATCATCATAGCTTGCCAATTAAAGATAGTAATTATTTGACTAAATCAGGTAAAGATATCGCTAGCAACACATCTCAGTCCACCAGTTGTGTTTTAGTTATAGAAAACTCGCAGTTGGTGGGGATAATTACGCAACGAGATTTAATTAAGCTGACAGCACAAGGTAAAAATATAGAGGGTATCAGTGTTGCCAAAGTGATGACCAGAGAGTTAATAACATTGAAGTTAAGAGATTTTAAAGATGTTTTTACAGCATTACATTTACTGAGGCAAAATCGGATTTGCCATCTGCCTATTGTTGGGGATCAAGGAGAATTAATTGGATTAGTTACTCCTACCAGTCTGCTGGCAGTTTCTATTCTACAAGCCGAACTTTACAATCATACACGAGTTAAACTTGTAGAACGCCAGAAAATAGAGGCAGAACTACGATTGGAGCGTAATTTTGTTTCTGCTGTTTTGAATCTAGCAGATGCTTTAGTTATTGTATTAGATTTTCAGGGAAAAATTGTTCGCTTTAACCATACTTGCGAACAAGCTACGGGTTACACATTTGATGAAGTTAAAGGAAGATTTGTTTGGGATGTGCTGCTATTACCTGAAACAACAAAACGTATCAAAGATATTTTTCAAAATTTAGCCGATAGAGAATTTCCTCAACGTTACGAAACTTCTTTAGTTACTAAGGATAGCAATCGCCGCCTAATTTCTTGGTCAAATAAGGTTTTACTTAACCCTGATAATCAAGTTGATTATATCGTCTGTACAGGTATTGACATTACTGAAAGCCGAAAAGCACAAGAGGAACTCCAGCAGACTCGCAACTTTTTACAGTCTATGATTAATAATCTGCCTGTAGCCGTCTTTGTTAAAGATGCTAAACCAGAAAGTTTTGGGACATTCAAGCTTTGGAATCATACCTGCGAAAATATTTTTGGCATTACAGCAGAGCAGGCTATTGGCAAAACAGATTACGAATTATTCCCAAAAGAACAAGCAGACTCTTTCTGCCAAAAAGACCTAGAAACTTTTGCTAGCAGTGTACCTCAAGATATCTCTGAAGAACCTATTGACAGCCCCAGTTTTGGTAGAAGAATTTTACACATGACTAAAATTCCTTTGTATGACAAAGATCAACAACCCGAATACCTGTTGTGTATTTCTGAGGATATTACAGAATACAAACGAGCAGAAAAAAATCTGCAACAAGCAAAAGAGCAATTACAAACGGTTTTAGATGCAGTACCTGGGTTTGTTTCTTGGGTAAATTCTGATGGATATTATTTAGGGGTTAATCACCATTTAGCTGAAAGTTTTAACTTGACTACCGATGCTTTTATTGGTCAAGAATTAGGCTTTATGGAAAATAGCCCACAATTTACAGAATTTATGCGTGAATTTTTAGCTAGGCAAGATGTAGCAGATTCTAAGGTTATTGATACCCAAATTAATGGTAAGATATGCAATTATTTGCTCGTAGCTCAAAAATATCAACAAAACACAGCTGCTGTTGCAATCGGAATCGATATTACAAAACGCAAACAAGCTGAAATAGCCTTACAAAGTTTGATAGAAAGTACAGCTTCTACGACTGGACGTGACTTTTTCCCAGCATTAGTTGAGCATATTTCTTCTACTTTAGATGTCCGTAACACCTTAGTAACTGAGTTAATTGATGGGCAAGCTTACACTTTAGGATTTTGGTCTGATGGGCAGTTACAACCCAATATTTGCTATGACCTAAAATCAACTCCATGTGAAATTTTGCTCAAGCAAGGATTTTACCACTGTAGTTCGAGAATTCAGCAACTCTTTCCTAATGCTAAAAGATTAGCTGCTATGGAAGCTGAAAGTTATATGGGAGTTATTTTGAGTGATGATTTTGGTCAACCAATTGGCTCATTATGCATAGTAAATGACAAACCCATACCTGACCAACATAAATTTGAGGGAATTCTCAAAGTATTTGCAGCCAGAGCATCTGCTGAACTACAAAGGCAACGAGCGCAAGAAGCTCTACAAAAACTCAATCAAGATTTAGAAGTCAGGGTTAAGCAACGCACTTTAGACTTACAACAAAGTGAGGCAGAACTTAGAGCTATTTTTAATCAAGCAGCTGTGGGAATTAAACTAGAAACTTTAGATGGTCATTTTCTTAAAGCTAATCAAAAGTTGTGTGAAATTTTAGGCTATAGCCAAGAAGACATACTAAAGAAAAACTTTAGAGATATCACACATCCAGAGGATATACAAATCCATCTAAATCAGTTGCAAAAATTAATAGCAGGAAAGCTAGAAACATTCTCCATTGAGAAGCGCTATTTACATAAAAATGCTGATGTAATTTGGATAAATCTAACGGTTTCTCTAATTCGAGATCCGATTGGTAAACCCATTTACGTGATCGGTGTAGTTAAAGATATACGCGAACAGCAAGCTGCGCTGCGCGAACGCAAACAAGCTGAAGAAAATATTTGTAAAGCTTTAGTAAAAGAAAAAGAACTCAGTGAGTTGAAATCTCGTTTCATTTCTATGACCTCCCACGAGTTCCGAACTCCTTTAGCTGTGATTGCTTCCTCTGCTGGAATCTTAAAAAGTTTTAGTCATAAACTAGATGAACAACAAAAGCATAAACATCTCCAGTGCATTCAGACTTATGTTCAACACACTACTCAACTATTAGATGATATTTTGCTAATTAATAAGGCTGAAGCTGGAAAATTGGCATTTGAACCAACTTGTATTAATTTAATTAATTTCTGTCGTTCTTTGGTAGAGGAAATTCAACTCAGTTCTCCCAAGCATACTCTAGCTTTTTCTCCCCAGTACTTGGGTAATTCATCAACAGATGATCGCTTTATGGCTTGTATAGACAAGAAGCTTTTGCGACAAATACTGAGCAATTTGCTTTCAAACGCTGTCAAATACTCACCAGATGGTAGCAATGTTAAAATTGATTTATTAGTTCAAGATGAAAGTGCAGTTTTTTTAATTCAAGATAAGGGTATTGGTATTTTACCAGAGGATCAACAGAACTTATTTGAACCATTCTACCGAGCTAGTAATGTTGGTAATACGCCAGGAACTGGATTAGGTTTGGCAATAGTCAACAATTGTATAGACCTTCATAGAGGAAGAATTACCTTCGCTAGCCAGGGCGGAATCGGTACGACATTTAGGGTAGAACTGCCACTAATGAGAAGTGACTTCCTCAATTAAAAATATCTAATGTGTTATTAGTAAATAATTTTAGGGAACAATAAACTACGGCAGATTATTTAGAATTTAATGTAGATTAGCAAATCATTAAAGAAGTCGGAAGTACAGTTTTGTAACGGGGATTTAGAACAAGACTTACATACTTGCGGCTTCTCTTGTAGCCTGGGACTTAAACCCACTGAAGTTTGTTAAGCTGGATAATCTGTTCTAGCAACTGTATTTACTGCGTCTCTAAACATTACAAAACTACTAAAACTGATTTTTTTATGTTTACTAATCAGAGATGAACACAATTTTAATTATAGAAGATGAACCCCAAGTAAGGGGAAACATTCAAGAAATTTTACAACTTTCTGATTTTGAAACTTTGATAGCTGCAAACGGTAAGATTGGATTAGAAATTGCTCAAGCAAAATTGCCAGATTTAATTATCTGTGACATTATGATGCCTGAATTAGACGGCTATAGCGTGCTGTCTGCTTTACGTCAAAATGAAGCAACTATCAATATTCCTTTAATATTTGTTACTGCTAAATCAGAGCGTTCAGATTTTCGTCAAGGAATGGATTTGGGGGCTGATGATTATTTGACTAAACCATTTACTCCTGAAGAACTACTCAATGCGATCGCTTCTCGTCTTGATAAACACGCCTTGGTTGAGCGCCAAGCTCAAGCCAAACTAGACGAACTCAGAATGAATATTGCTCACTCATTACCTCACGAACTGAATACGCCTTTAAATGGTATTCTCGGTATGTCACAGTTGTTAATAGAAAGTTGTGGCATCATGCCTGACTCTGAAGAAGTCGAAATTGCCGAATTAATTTACAGATCCGCCAATCGCTTGAATGCATTAGTTAAAAGATTTTTATTATATAGTAATTTGGAGTTAATAACTAAAACTCCCGAAAAAATTCGTCAAATAAAAGAAAAAAAAGATAGATGTCTTGCTGAGAAAATTATTAGTGAAGTCGCTCTAAAAAAAGCTACAGAAAACTGTAGACAAAAAGATTTAAAGCTATATATCCAAGAATCTACGGTACAATTACCACAAGAAAAATTGAGTATTCTTATTGAAGAATTACTTGAGAATTCTTTTAAATTTTCTTTATCAAGCAGCGAAATTAAAGTTATAAGTAAGATAAAAGGTAATAAATTTAATTTATATGTAATTGATAATGGCAAAGGGATGGCAATTGAAGAGATTAATAAAATTGGAGCTTTTGTACAATTTAATCGAAAGTTATGGGAACAACAAGGCTCTGGCTTAGGGCTGGCTATTGTTCAGCATATAGTTAAATTATATGGTGGTGAATTTACAATTGCTAGCATTCCTGAAAAAGGAACTACTGTAAGTGTTAGTTTGCCTCGCTAGGGGATGCTTACAAATATAACTACAGTAAAATAGAAATTTGCAAAATAGTAATTCAGGGAGTAAGCGGAATCTATCTTAATCTTTTAAGGGATTAGTTATATTCTGTAGTTTTAAATACGCTTTTTCAACACCAGATTTGCACAACATGACCCTTCAACTGTTGTCCTAACCAAGGTGTATTTTGTGAAAGTGTATAAAGACTTTTACGTTCGACTTTCCAGGTTTGCTGCGGATCAAATAAAGTAAGTTCCGCTGGTTGATGAGGTACGATCGCACTTACTTTTTGCCCCAAACACTCTGCTGGATTGGTACTCAATGCCCGCCATAATTCTAAAGCTGTAAATTCCTCAGTTTCAACGAGATATTGCCACAGTAAAGGTAATGCTATCTCTAAACCAATTGCCCCAGCGGGTGCTTCGGCAAAGGCTTGGACTTTTTCTTCGTAGCTGTAGGGTGTGTGATCGATAGCGATCGCATTGATTACACCCGCACGTACCCCTGCACGTAACGCCGCCATATCACTGGGATTACCTAAAGGCGGGTCTAAATGCAAGCTGGTGTGATAACTCTTAACTGCTTTGGTATCAAGTAAAAGGTGCATCCAGGTGGTGCTGGCGGTGATGGGTAAACCAGCTGCTTTAGCTGAGGCGATTAATTCCACGCTGCGAGCTGTGGAGACACGCATGATATGGACTGGTGTGCCGATGGTTGCAACCAATTCAAGCATTGCTGCGATCGCAGTAGTTTCAGCGCTGGCGGGTATAGGGGGTAAGCCAAAACGGAGAGCATTTGTCCCTTCTCTGATTACACCATTCGCTGTTAACTGGCGATCGCTAGGCCAAAATGCTACTGGTTTACCCAAAGGCTGGAGATACTCTAACACTCTCCGCACCAGCGCCAAATTTTCTAAGGGCTTACCATCAGTAAAGCCAACAATTCCAGCAGACGCTAAATCTGCCAATTCCGTCATCTGCTTCCCAGCAACATCTACGGTGATAGCACCCCAGATATGAAGCAGGGGATCAGGGGAGCAGTTGGTCACTGAGCTTTGCCGAAGTGGGAGCAGGGGGGACAAATTCTTCTCTGCCCCTCTGCTTTTGTGCCCCTCTGCCCTCTTCTGCTGCAACTGTGCCACAAGCGCAGGGTTATCAATAACTGGGGATGTATCGGGTAAAATGCTAACTCTGGTAAAGCCGCCAGCAGCAGCAGCTTGTAAGAAAGACAAGAGGGTTTCTCGTTCTTCAAAGCCAGGTTCACCAGAGTGGCTGTACAAATCCACTAATCCAGGGCCGAGAACTAATCCCTGACAATCTCTGATTTTAGTATCGGAAGTGATATCAGAAATGTGCGAAGCCACTTCTCGGATATAACCATCAGCAATCAGCACATCAAAGAGTTCGTCGATTTCAGAAACAGGGTCAATCACTCGTACTTTTTGCAGCAGTTCAGTCATAAAAGTTTTTAGTTATGAGTTAGGAGTTAAGTAGGTAGGCATAATTAAACATCAAGTAAAATCCTAGTTTGTAGTGAGCGATTCATCGCTCAAAGCAAGGATTATTAGGACTAAAGTCCTTACTAAAAACTTTAATTTATTTACGTCTAGCTACTTATGAGTTATTTGTTCTTCAGTCATTGCTTCTAACTTTATTCCTCACTCCTAACTTCTGACTCCTCACTCCTCGCTCCTCACTCAGCACTCACAACGCCCCCGCTGCTGTTTTATCTAGTACGCCTCCACCAAAGTGATAGGTGATGTTCATCGCTTGCAGTACTGGTAAACCATCGATTCCAGCAGGGTAGTCGATAACACTGACTGCACCGTTACCCTGACGAAAACTCCAGAAGTTTTCCAGCGATAAACCCAGAATGTGACAAAGCAAGGTTTTGTTAGTAGCGTCATGAGCTACTACTAATACAGTTTTGAACTGATTATTTGATGCTGCTTGCAGAATTGATTGCCAAGCTGCAACGCTGCGCTCCCACACCTGTTGCAAATTCTCCCCTTCAGGCATTTGCACTTGCGTTGGTATCAGCCGCCATCGCTGCAATTCTCCCGGAAACTCTTGCTCTATCTCTGTTTCTAATTTTCCTTCCCAGAGACCATGACTGATTTCTCTTAAACCATCTTGTAATTCTAACTTGACATTAGGATGTTGTTTTAAGATAATCTCTGCTGTTTCTTTAGGACGCAGCATTGTGCTACTGCAAGCATTATCAATTGCTACTTCTTGGAGAAATTCGCTTGCTTGTTGTGACTGTTGTCTACCGTTGTCGTTGAGGGGGACATCAATTTGCCCTTGAAACCTGGTTTGGCGATTCCAGTCTGTTTCACCGTGACGCACTAGTAACAATCGTACTCCTTGATGATCCGGTCGCAATGAAGGTAGAGTTTCTCCGGTGTGTTGCGTCTGATTTAAGGATTCTAGCTGGACTGGTTCGCCCAATCCTCCAGCAAAATTTAATACGGTGATGCCACAGTTAGATTGCTGTATTGAGTGGTAACGACTGGGAGGGATTCCTAACGCTGTGCTAATCAAGGCGCGATTAATTCCGTTATGTCCCACGATGAGAATAGTTTCGCCTTGATGTTGAGACAAAATTTCTGGCCAAAACTGCCGTGCTTGTTCGTATAAAGCAAGAACGGGATAATGTTCTCTCGTTCCTTGTGCATCATTAAGCAGCATCCGCAGTTTGTCGGGGTTTTGATGCCAAGTGCGGTAGTCTTCGGCAAAGTTTTGCTTGACTTGGGAAGTCAGCAATGCTTCCCATAAAGGCAGGTCAATTTCTAGCAGCAAATCAGAAACTTGGATTACAGCAGATTGTTTAGCCTGAATAGCTAACTCACTATGGATAATATCTGCTGTGTGTTTCGCTCGTTGCAAGGGACTGCTGTAAATCGCATTAAATAAGATATTGCTGAGGGCTTTGCCTACTAGACTGGCATCGTTACGACCTTTTTCGGTTAATGTTGACGCATCAGTGCGTCCTTGGATACGCCGCTCGGTGTTATAACCGCTTTGACCGTGGCGCACAATGATGACACGAGTCATCTCAAAGCCCTCCTCTTATCTTGACGATCAATTTTACTGCAAAACGATTGCATAATTATCGTCTCAGGAAGGCGGATTGAGTCAGGCGCAAAACTTTATTCTGTTAGAGGAAGCAGAACGATTGGCTAAAACTGCTGTTGTATGAACGATATTTTCTAATATAGCGGTTTGCAGTTGAGTCCAATACAGACCTAACCCCCAACCCCTTCCCTACGAGGGAAGGGGAGTAAGATTCAAAGCCTCTCTCCTTGTAGGAGAGAGGTCAAAACTGTACTTCACCCAAGCGATAACCGCTATAAAGCTGTTTTGATTTAAGTAAAAATAGTAAGAGTGAAAAGGATGTAGGTACAATTTAGGAATTACTAGCTTAGTACTTTGTCTAAGCTAGTAATGAAAAGTTTGTAGTAAGCATTTTAGTGCTTAGAAAATTAAAGACTAAAGTCTTTACTACGAACTTGTTGACCTTACTAACTTAAACTTAACAGACTATTAGCAAGGATTTTAGGCAACGCATAATTAATTAAAATTACAGTGTCAGCCTTTATACCTGATTATTCTCTCCTTATATCTAACTGTACTTCCAATCCATCATTGTCACTGCCTGACTGAGCCGGTGTTAAGAAAACTGAAGTGTCTGGCTGTGATAATGATTCGTTAAAGCGGATTTTGACTGGAGTTTTATTTTCTCTTCTATTATTGTTGGAAAGACTTGCTGGATTAGTTTGCTCAAAAAAACTTCTAAAGTCATCTTGGGCTGTTTTCTGATCAATTCCAACTAAAGAATCACCAGTTAATCTATATTGTCCGGGATTTGAGTTTGATGCTGGTGATTGAGCGTAGACTTGGCTTCCTAAGCTTGCAAAGGCTGCCGTAATCCCCAAAAAAGCAATAGTTTTGGTGTTCATTTGTTTAATCCAAATTATTTTTAATATTGCTTGTCTATTATTGTCTGGGAAAAATATTTTGATTAACTCTATCGTTAGGTTCAACTATAATAATTTTATTGCGTATATACTTAGCGTGTCAATGATTTTTGCTGTTTTAGGCATTAACAAGTTATAGCTTTAGCATCTCTTTGGAAGTTGGATTATCTGGTTCAGTGTCTGGGCGATCGCAGTTAAGTTTGTGGAGATATACCAGCATTAAATCAGGGATATTATCAGGGAAATCAAGGGTATTCCCTTCCTTGGTAGCAATCATTGTCTGATGACAAGCTGCTTCTCTAGACGACGCTTTGCTCCCGCTTGCTTTTGTGCAGAAGTAAGCATCTACAGGGACAATTTCAGCAGTTTGCTTTTTAAGTGAAGTACAAAATGCACAACGGGAGCATCAGATATATTGATTTAACAGCGATCGCCGCAGTCGTTAAAGGTTCCATCTGCTACTTTGACTATGTGTATCCTATTTACTTATTAACACATCGCTTTTGTTCTAAATTCCGCTACCAAGTTAACAGGACTTAAACAAAAATCAAACCCAAATGTAGCCCAAACAAGCATGAAACAGATAGTTTTGCGCTTGATTGTTACGAATTTGTCCCAGTGCTATTTAATTTGTCACTGTACAAAAGCAATCAATGTCCGCTCCTATCTCTAGAGGCAGTAGCTTTAGACAAGTTCACTATGACAATGTGATTGATGCAACTGCTTGGTTTCTCCTGCTCAATGCGATCTTTATGACAGTTCAACGGCAAGTTCCAGCGCAAACTTCCACTTTGGCATTTGAGAACTATGCTGCCTCAAAGCCGATTCGCTCAAGTATTGAATTAGGTTGGCAGAATCTTGTCATCCGAACTTACCAAGACCCCCCAACGGGTGATCTAGTTGTGCCTGCTGTTCTTGATCCCCATATCGTTCTGCAACTGAGTAATTCAACCTGCGTTGAAGTTCGAGAGATCGGTGGAGCATGGGCAGAGGTGCAACTCCAGCCTGGACAGCTTTTCCTCACCCCTGCGAGTGATTGTCCGTCCGAACTGCGCTGGGTCAGTCAATCATTTGACCCGGTTGAAACAGTTCATCTACACCTCAATACCCACTTTCTAGCTAAAGTAGCGGTAGAAGTCGCCGATATCGATGTCGCTCGCTTTGAATTGATTGAGCGGTCAGGTATTCATGATCCGATCATTGAGCAAGTTTGCTTGATGCTGAAACAGGAACTCGAACAGGGTGGGCTAGGTAGTCAGCTCTATGTTGAATCTGCCGCTCAACTCTTAGCCGTTCATCTCCTGCGTCAGCATTGTTGCTTTAAGCATCGGGTTCAAGACTATCGTGGCAGACTGTCCCCAAATCGACTCCGCCGCATTACAGACTATGTGCAGGCACATCTAGACACCAATTTGTCATTAGATGATTTAGCGCAGCAAGTTGGTATCAGCGCTTACCATTTTGCGCGGCTGTTCAAACAATCCACCGGTGAGAGTCCAAATAAATACGTCACCCGCCAGCGTATTGAAGCTGCACAACGACTCTTGAGGGAAACAGCATTAGGCATCCTTGATGTTGCCATAGCAGTAGGCTATAACAGCCCCAGCCATTTTGCTACGCAATTTAAACGCTTAACGGGCGCATCTCCAACCACCTTTCGGCAGAGTCGCTAAAGACAGTAGCAAGATTCCGAAGACGATCGCAAGAAACCGAGCGAAATCAACCTTGTGTTTTCGCTACAGTCTGATTGGGGAGTAGCACCGTTTGGGTGATAAAAAGTCTCTAAACTGTCACTGCCAGCGTTATATTGCCTGGCGTTTCAACACTGTGTACAGCGTTTACTAGATTTTTGGTGACGCACCAGATTAAATTGGCATTGAGACGAATAAAAAGTATAAAAAGTAACTGTACAGTTGTTGTAATTTATGAGCAAAGCATCTCTATCCGACCCGATAAAATTTCTGCGCGTCGGTATCGTCGGCGTTAATCCAGAGCGAAGCTGGGCAAAGGATTCCCACGTTCCGGCTCTTCAGAAGCTTCCTGACCTAAAGCTGACCGCTGTGGCGACGCGTAGTGAAAAGAGTGCCCGCGCTGCTGCGGAGGCTTTTGGCATCGGGTCATGGTATGACAACGCTTTCGCGCTCGTGCATAGTGATGATGTCGATATCGTCTCGGTTTGCGTAAAAGTGCCAGAGCATCGCGATATTGTTCTGGCGGCGATCGCTGCTGGGAAACATGTGCTGTGCGAATGGCCGCTGGGGCGGAACGTCGAGGAAGCGACGGAATTGGCAACGGCGGCAGAGCGCAGTGGCGTGCATACTGCAATCGGTTTACAGGGGCGCGCGAGTCCTGCCGCCCGCAGAGCACATCAAATGGTAGCTGACGGTGTTATCGGCAGTCCGCTTTCGGCGCGCATCGTATCGACGACGGTGGGTTTCGCGCCGCAACTGCCGAGCGCCTATGCCTATTTCAACGACCCGGCGAGCGGTGCAAATTTATCCTCGATTCTTGGCGGTCATACGCTGGACTTAGCGAGTTATGTGCTTGGCAAAATCAATGAGATTGATGCACTCACGAGCATTCAGTTCAAGTCAATCCACCTCACCGACACAGATGAGCGGATCGAACGCTTAACCGCCGACCACTTGCTGATGCTCAGTCGTCACGACAATGATTGCATCGTATCTATCGAAGTTGGAGGCAACCGTCCGCCGGACACGAAATTTACCTTTGAGATTATCGGGACGGCCGGTCGGATGCTCCTGACTGGAGGGCATCCTAATGGTTTCCAAGCTGGCGAACTTAGGCTTGAAGCAGATCGTGACTTCGTTGAGCCGGATGCGCCGGTGGTCGCTGGCTTGACGCAAGAAGCGGCAAACGTCGCTGAAGTCTACGCGCAATTAAGCCGTGACATTCGTGCTTCAACCTGGAACGTGCCGGATTTCAAACACGCCGCCCATCTTACGCGACTTATCGACGCTGTTAGCTTCGCGGCAAGCACAGGCAAGCGGCAACAAGCACACGATTGGCAGTGGTGAGAACGGGGGTTGTGTTCCAGAAAGTTTCTGAATCGCCACTGCTAGCAAATAGTACCATTTCATAAAGTAGGACTTACGCAATAACTCTCTGAAACCCTCTTTCCTTTGTGTCCTTTGCGTTCTTTGCGGTTCGTTTTTTCATAATTTTGCGTAAGTCCTGATAAAGGATTGAATGGCACTTTGGTTAAACGTAAATCAACGAATTTTGTTGTTCCGATTAGAAAAGAACCCTTATGAATCTCACTGCTTTCCGCACCCTTGGTCGCTCCGGCTTGATCATCAGCCCCCTCGCCCTCGGCACTATGACCTTCGGCACGCCGCGATGGGGTGCGCCCGATGAGGTTTCTGAGTCTATTTTCCACACCTATGTTGATGCTGGCGGCAACTTCATCGACACTGCCGATGTGTATGCAAAGGGTCGCAGCGAAGAATTAATCGGCGGCTATATCGCCGATCGCAGCCTGCGTGACCAACTGGTACTCGCGACCAAGTTCAGCTTTCACGGCGGCGAACCGGGCAACCCGAATGCGGGCGGTAACGGACGCAAGAATATGCATCGGGCGCTTGAGGGTTCGCTTCGCCGACTCCGCACCGACTACGTTGACCTCTACTGGCTGCATGTCTGGGATCTCGTCACACCCGTCGAAGAGGTGCTACAGTCGCTCGGTGATTTAGTGCGCGCTGGCAAGATCCGCTACTTTGGATTCTCAGATGTGCCCGCCTGGTACACTGTCAAGGCAGCCACACTCGCCACAGCACACAGCATTCCCGCACCGATTGCCTTGCAGGTTGAGTACTCCCTCGTCGAGCGTAGCATTGAGCGCGAACATCTGCCCGCCGCCCGCGAGTGTGGACTTGGCATCTGTCCCTGGAGTCCACTTGCAGGCGGTTTTCTGGCTGGCAAGTACGCTCGCACAGACGCGGATGCCACCGGACAGGGACGGCTCAGTGGCAGCAATCCCTTCCAGGGGAACTTCACCAAGTTCACTGATCGTAACTGGCGCGTCCTCGATACCCTGCGAACGGTGGCGACACAGGTTGATCGTCCCCTGGCGCAGGTCGCCCTTGCTTGGGTCTTGGCGCAGTCGGGCATTACCTCGCCCATTCTGGGTGCCAGCAAGCTAGAACAACTGCACAACAACTTGTCCTCGCTGGACATTTGCCTGACTTCGGAACAGCTTTGGACTCTGAATGAGAGCAGTGCGCTTGACCTTGCCTTCCCCTACGGCATGTTCACAAGCGAAGCGAACCGTGGCATCTTCGGCGGTACGACCGTCCAGGGCTGGTGATAGCCGCTTCATCTCAGATGCGCGATCGCTAATCTACTAGGTTGGGTTGAGGAACGAAACCCAAGAATTAACGTTTAATGTTGGATTTCACTACCCTTCCGGAAGCCACCTTCAGTATCTACGTTCAACCCAACCTACAATTATCCTTAACCCAAGCGTATTGCACCATAACGCACCTTATACCAATTCAAAATTCAACATGAAAAATATTTCTATTAAGTGCTTAACGCACCACTTTGTCTGTCTGGCGGTGCGTTAGGCTAAAGCCTAACGCACCCTACTGGCTAAAATAACGAGTTTAATTACCAACACTACGATTTTCGTTACAAACATCATAATTTTCGTTACATTGTTACGAGTTTGTTACTAAAATAACGAGTTTAGTTACCACCACGACGATTTTTGTTACAAACATCATAATTTTCGTTACATTGTTACGAATTTAGTTACCACCACGATGATTTTCGTTACAAAGATCATAATTTTCGTTGATATTGCTGAGGTAGCTGTTATATTCGACACCAAAGTATGTGGATTTTACTCAACCAAAATTAGGCTTTAGTAAGACAAGCTAGCTCTAGAACACAATAAAAAGAACATAATTATGCCTCGTCAAAAGCGTACACATCGCGTTCTAGAAAAAGCTGAATTGAGAATGGCCGGACTCAAAGCAATTGATCCGAGCATGGATTTTGGGAATGATCGCAACTTGCAAAATATCACACAAATAATTCAGCAGTACCGTAGCAAAATAGATGCTTATAATACCACTCTGGCTGTAATTGACTCTTACAAAAGTGAGATGGAAGAGTTGGAAAAAACTTTGAGCGACTTGACTGAAAAAATGCTCCTTGGAGTTGCTTTTAAGTACGGTAAAGACAGCTATGAATATGAGATGGCGGGTGGTGTTCGCAAAAGCGATCGCATCCGTAAAAGCACAGCAACACGCTTGAGAGCGACTTTAGAGGAAGCAACTACTAAGAGTGCTACAACTGCATAAAAGCGCCTCAGACTTAAGTCTGCACTATGGAAACAAAGCCTGTTTTTAGCAGGTTTTTAGGCACGAACAGGAGTTATGCAAAGTAGAACAAAAACTGCTAATCGCTGTCATGCTTGAATTTTACATTGTTTTGTTGTCTAAAACAGCAAAGAAGACAAAACTTAAGTGATTTTTTCTGCTGTGCATTTTACTTTAGTCATCAGAAACTTTACGTAACTCTATTGATGTAACTATAAGTAAAGTCGGTAAAATTCGTGAGGTTTAACAGATAGAAATTAACTAAAATTAGCTTTAACTAAGAGTCAATATCTGTTAAACCAAACATTTTTGTAATAACCGCTCGATTGTTTATAAGCAATTATTGCTCAATATAACTTTATCTACTGATGAGCAACTTGAATAACCAAAGACTCAAATTTAAACTTCATCAGTTGCGTTTAGTTCCATATCTAGCAATTGGTTCTCTGATTTTTTATTTAAATTCCAACCTAGATTTAAACTACATAGTTAAAGGATATTTAGTCTTAATGGAATCTCAACTGTGTATAATTGTTATTTATTTTTTGACAGCAAGGGTTGCTAGTAAACCAGATAAATAATCAGAAAAGGTCAAAAATTTTGTTTGTATTATATTATATGCCAATAGACATTTATGAGAGTTAATTAAAGAAGTAAATACCATGAAGACTAAATCTACAGCAATTATACTTTGCTTTTTTGGCGGGTGGCTGGGAATTCACAAATTTTATTTAGGAGAAAATGTAGCAGGTATTTTGTACTTATTATTTTTCTGGACTTGTATTCCATCTTTAATAGCCTTTGTTGAGTTCTTCGTTCTAGTTTTAATGTCAGATACCGAATTCAATACAAAATATAATCATAGTATAGCAAGCGCAGGTGGAGCAGTCTCTGCTAAAGATGCAACCAGTGCCTTAGCTGACTTAAAAAACCTTTTTGATTCTGGGATAATTACCGCAGAAGAGTATGAAGAAAAGCGCCAAAAGCTTTTGAAATATTTGTAAATTAAAATTATCAGTCGATTTATGATGTCACAATCTAAATCTTGGTTTCAACAAACTCCTGCTTGGGTGTGGTTATCATTAATTCCGACATTGGGGGGATTTGCGATTGCCTATGCAGGTTATAAATCTAAGACTAATACTTGGATTGTCATAGGGATTAGCATCTCTGCTTTAGCTTTAGCTTTATCGGCAAATACTTTAGCAGTTGCAATCTGGCTGGCTCAAATTGGTGTTGCTTTTTATCTCAAAAAATCTTATTTAGTTAAAACTTATCCAAAGAACTTACCAATTCCCGAAGAACAAGAGCTAGCAAATTTAGTTGCGAATACTCGTGAGAAAGTAGATATTAATGAATGTTCAAAACATGAACTAGTTAATTATTTAGGGCTACCGATAGTTTATGCAAATAACATCGAATCCCTAATGAATGAGGGATATATTTTCACTCATGTAGAAGAGTTAATCGAAATAGCCGGAATTCCCGAAAAGCAGGTAACTCGAATTACACCGCTAATTACTTTTAGCTACAACTACAAAAAAGAAGCTGATTTTTCTTGGAAACGATTAAACACATATTCAACTGATGAATTGATTACCTGTGGATTAGATGGAGCGATCGCAGAACAAATTGTAGCAGAAAGGAAACAACGAGGTGAGTATAAATCCTTGATTGATGTCAAGCAGCGCACTGGATTACCGTTTAATACTTATCGTCACATAGCTTAGTACAGTCCGTCAGAAAAAAGGGTCGAAAATAGGAGAAGATAATTCTTAGTAGGAAAACACAGAGAATAAATCTGTTAGAGATAATTAATATGAGTAGATTGCAGAAATTTGGTTATTGGACTTATGTCTTTTTAACTATTGCTATAAGTTTACTTGTACTCCGAGTTAATTTTTGCTTGTTAACAGTGTCAGCCAAAGATTATGCACCTGGACAACTTAGTCCTGATGCACTAATGCAATTAAAGAACATCAAACGACGGTTAAATGCAGGTGAAGGAAAAACGATGCAGGCGTTTTTCCCAGAAGGATGGTTTTTTAGCCATATAATCTATGGTTACAGTTGGGTGAATGTTGCTTTGTCTTCAAAGTCCGAACCTCTTCGCCAACAAGCAATTAAAGAGGTGCGTTGGGTTTTATCTCAAGTAGATACACCCGAAGGACGCGCACCTTTCACAGCAGATACCCAAGTTGCCAATGGTGTATTTTATTTAGGTTGGAGTAATCGGTTGTTGGGTGGACTATTAAAAATTCAGTCACCAAAAGAGCGATCGCTCCAAGATATTACTCGATTTCGTGCCCAATCTCAAGAGTTAGCCCAGGCGTTTACAAAAAGTCCCACTGTAACCATTGATGCTTATCCCGGACAAGCTTGGCCTTGTGATCAAACCGTAGCTTTAGCATCTTTAGCTTTGCACGATGAATTGTTTGATAGTAATTATCAACCAGTAATTCAGCGTTGGGTTAGCTATACTCGCCAGCATCTTGATCCACAAACAAATTTAATTCCTCACAAAATTGACGCTGTGACTGGTGAAATTAAGATTGGCACACGAGGTACCAGTCAAGTCTATCTTTTGCCGTTTCTACTAGAATTAGATTCAAAGTTTGCAAAACAGCAGTATGCTCAGTTTCGCAAACAGTTTGTTCCCTCAGTCTTAGGCTTTTTCCCCGTGAGGGAGTATCCCCTCAACGCTGATGGCCACGCAGATGTTGACTCTGGGCCAATTATCTTTGGCATTGGCCCAACCAGTACAATTGTCAGCATTGCTCCAGCACATGCTTATCAAGATACTCAGTTGTTTGAAAGTACGCTCGCTATCACTGAAATTTTGGGATTACCGCTAGTATGGGGTGAGGAAAAGTCCTATGCTTTGGGGTTATTCCTAGTAATTGATGATTTTTTGGTTTGGGGCAAAACTTTAGTACCCTGGACGCAGGTTAATAATTCCGTCTACACCGAACAAAGACTTGCAAACAACATTCAGTTCTTGATTTTAGGTTTTGGAGTTGTGTTGCTTGTGCTTTGGAGTCCAATTGCCAAACAGTTTTTAAACAAATGTGCTTGAAATTGTTGACTAAATATAACCTGATAACTGCGGCTTGATTTGCGTCCCTTTTTAACGACGAGCTGTACTTAGTTCGTTGCCTTTGAACCTGACCTTATAGCATTTTGCATCTAAATGAAGTACATCCTTACCCCCCTTAATCTCCCCGATGTATTGGCTACCATGTATACACAAGTCAAATTACCCCTTTTAATCCCCCCTTATAAAGGGGGGAAACAGAAAAAATGTTGTTCCCTCCCCTTTATAAGGGGAGGGTTAGGGTGGGGTATTTTTGTACTTCATTAACTTGCAATCTGCTGTACAAGAGAACTGTCCAAGCTGCTTTAGCATCAGTCTCTTTCTTTGCTAGGATTGAGAATAGCAAGTAAGAATGGCCAATGTTGATAGGTTTGTTACCTTTTATTATATTTGGTTGATAAATATACCCACGTTTAACCAACGTCTTAGCGTCAGGACGCAGTTGAGGGGTTGTATCAGTTGCGAATAAGTAAAAAGTTACTTATTGAAATTTTACTCCTTTTTATTGAGTATATAATCACACAAAAGATAGAGGTATTAAACGACTTAATTTGATTATTATCAACAATGCATAAAAAAAGATTATACAAAGGAGTCGGTTATTAGCATCCAACTACCACAGAATGTCGTCATTCCAAAATGGCATGATTCCAACATTACTCTGGATCTCAAACGTGCCACAGAAATTGCTGATTATTCTGCCAAGAATGCCAGTGTAATAGATTACAATGGTGCTTTTCCCAAGCAGGAGTTTGAGTTGATTGCTAAGGCTGGGTTGTTGGCTGCACCATTGGCGAAAGAATTAGGCGGATGGGGTGCAGGAATAGATGCTAATGTTACCTACGAGCTTCTAATACTATTAAAACAGATAGGGCATGGCAATCTGGCAGTTGGGCGAATTTATGAAGGACATATCAACGCCCTGCAACTGATTCAGACCTTTGGGACTGGAGAACAAATCACAAGATATGCTCGTGATGCTCGTGAGCATCATAAAATATTTGGCGTTTGGAATGCCGAAGCATCTGATGGTGTTAAGGTAATTCCTTGTGAAAATGGGCGTTATCGGTTGGAAGGTTCTAAAACGTTTTGTACTGGCGCAGGCTATGTTGAACGTCCTTTCGTTAATGGAGTATTGCCAGATGGCGGTTGGCAAATATGCATTGTGCCGATGGACGAAGTTACAACAGTTAGCGATCCAGCTTGGTGGCAACCTTCTGGGATGCGAGCTACTGCTAGTTATAAAGTGGATTTTAGCGGTGTAGAGTTGGATCAAAGCGCTTTAATTGGACAGCCAGGAGATTACTATCGACAGCCTTGGTTGTCTGTTGGGGTAATTCGATTTGCTGCTGTGCAACTAGGTGGGGCAGAAGCACTGTTTAACCTGACTCGCCAGTATCTCCAAGAGTTGGAATATACGAACGATCCATATCAAAAAGAACGGCTGGGCAGAATGGCGATCGCCATTGAAAGTGGTAATCTCTGGTTACGGGGGGCTGCGGATAAGGTAGCAGCCTATGCACCTATATTTGGTGGCTATCCCACAGCTCCCCAGCCGCAAGCAGACCAACTCGTTGCCTATGCAAACATGGTGAGGACAGCAATTGAACAAATTTGCATTGATGTAATGCAGTTGTGCGAACGTTCTGTTGGGACTCGTGGCTTAATGCCACCAAATCCGATGGAACGCATCATCCGAGATTTGACTCTGTATCTGCGTCAACCTGCTTTTGATGCATCCTTGGCAAATGTAGGGCAGTATGTCTTGGGTGAAAGTAATCCTGCTAATTTGCTTTGGAATGATGAATAAATCTGGCTTGATTGGATTACCACTAAGCAATCCGAGTGGTTTGCCCTGGCGTTCAATTAATGAGATCGCTTGTAGTTCCGCACTAATCGTCGCACCCCATCCTGATGATGAGACATTAGGTTGTGGAGGTGCGATCGCGCTGTTACGGTCTTTAAATTGTCATGTGCAAATATTAGTTATAAGTGATGGTACACTTTCACACCCTCGCTCTCTGAAATATCCCGCAGATAAACTCCGGGGATTGCGGGAAGCGGAAACGCTATCAGCAACGAAATTGCTAAGTGTAGAGGGAAATGCTGTCAGCTTCTGGAGAATGCAAGATGGGTCAATTACAACACAGTATGAAAGTGCAGTAGCTAGTTGTCGTGCTTACATCACTGAAATCGCCCCAGAAATTATCTTTTTACCGTGGCGATATGACCCTCACGCAGACCATCGAGCAACATGGAAGTTAATTAAAGCAGCGCTGGATGATTTGCGCTTGTCCCCCCGATTGATTGAATATCCTATTTGGGATTGGGACTGGAAGCAACGCGGGAGTTTGCCAGCATCTTTGGAAGTGACAACCTGGCGATTGGATATTAGCACGGTAGTGGAGTTGAAACAACAAGCGATCGCTGCTTATCGTTCCCAAATTACAGACTTAATTGACGATGACCCAGAAGGCTTTCGCCTAACTCCCGAAATGTTAGCGAACTTCACTCGTCCTTGGGAAGTTTATATAGAGGAAAACCTATGAACCCGTCACAATCCGGCTCCTTACCACCCAGCTACTTCGATAAACTCTACAGCGAAAACCCCGACCCGTGGAGATTTGAGACGAGTGAATACGAAGCTAACAAATATGCTGCCACAATCGCAGCTTTACCCAAGGAGCGCTATCGCTCTGCCTTTGAAATCGGCGGTTCTATTGGTGTTTTAACTGAGAAACTGCAACAGCGTTGTGACTCACTCCTTTCGATTGATGTATCAAAAATAGCTCAGGATAAAGCAATAGAGCGCTGTCAGCATCTCTCCAATGTTAAGTTCCAGATTATGCGTGTCCCAGAGCAATATCCTGATGAAATCTTTGATTTGACCTTGATTTCGGAAGTTGGCTATTACTGGAGCTGGGAAGACCTGAAAAAATCGCAACAGTACATTTTAGAACACTTGGAACCTGGAGGACATCTACTTTTAGTTCATTGGACACTCTATGCTCGTGATTATCCGTTGAGTGGAGATGAAGTTCATGACTCGTTTTTTGAGTTGACCGCGAATAAATTGCGGCATTTAAAAGGTCAACGCGAGGAAGAGTATCGACTTGATTTATTCGAGCGAGTTTAAGAGGATGTTTGAAAAGTCCTCTTGTCAGTATCAAAAGTTTTAGATCCCTCTAAATCTCCCTTAAAAAGGGAGACTTTGATTCCGGTTCCCCCCTTAACATACTACAGTGTATATACAAGTCTGAAATAGTTTACTCACCTGGTTTTTCGTGTCAGTTTTACCCCACCCTAACCCTCACGCCACTTGCTTCAAGTCGGCAGAGCCGCCCAACGCAGTGGCTCCCCTTAGAAAGGGGAGGGAACAAGATTTATTATTTCCCCCCTTTATAAGGGGGGATTAAGGGGGGTAATTTGACTTATGTATACACGGTAGCCTTTTTAAGGGGGGTTAGGGGGGATCTAAAAGTGCCTAAAGTTACAGTGAAACACTTTTCAAACAACCTCTGAGAAATAAAATGAGTCTTATTTTTTAGTGTTTAGTTTTACCTTTTAGAAGAAACGGCTTTGGATCTCCCTAAGTGTTACTGTAGGCGAACTCCAAAAAATAAATTATCCAATTTATCGAATCAAAAGGACTTTCCTTTCCCTGCTCTCTGCTGCCTAAAAAGCAATGGGATATTTCTTATTTGGAAGCGTTGCCCGAAAGTAGGGTAACGCTTTCCCTTAGCAATTACTGACGCAAACTCTCAAGACGCAAGCGCAAATCCCCAATTGCTTGTTTAATATCCACGTATTTCCAGCGCGAAGCCCAAGTTTGTTCTTCTTGCTGGCGTTCTTCGACTAGTTCAAACAACTGACCAAAGGAATAAGGTTGCGTTAATTTCTGGACAAGCCATTGAGCTGAAATTCCCAGCATCTCTGCCAAGGACGTGACACTGGGATAACATGGCTGATAGCCATTGAGAGCGCACCACCACATCAGTCGTAATTGGCGACGTGCAACAAAACGAGTTTCGATAGCCGTTGCTGGCTCGACTACAAATGCTTGCTGTTGCCGTCCCATTTCTTTCCATTTACTCAGTTGATTTGCTAAACCAACATCAGTACGTCCGATTTGTCTTGCCGAAGTTACTACCCGCACTAGCAAACTATGGCGGAAACGGGCATTTACCCGTACCAAGGCACGGTAAAAAGCCACATCTTCAGGAGTCCGCACTGGTGGTAAGCCTCCTGCCAGTGCATACATTTCTGCTGTTACTGCTAAACTTGCTCCATAGTGTTGATAGTGGCGGGGAAAGCTGTCATAGGGGTCGGGATCGAGATAAGTTTCTAATTCGCTAATTAAATAGCAGTAACCCACTTCACGCAGAAAGCAAGCTCTGGCGTAAGGGTCTAAAGCCGCACGACTAGCACCCTCAGTGATAATTCGCCCACCGACAGCATCAGCACCACAGTTAATTTCGTACAGGTTGGCAGCAATCCAAGTTGGGCTTACTTGCGAGTCTCCATCAGTTGAAGCAATTACCCCCCTTGTACGTCCTAAACTAGACAAACGGCGGTATGCTTCATCCATCAAAATCTGCCGCACTCGACCAATATAGGCTTCGGTTGGTGGCAGAGTTTTTTCAACTATATGCAGTGCTATATCTGGATGTTGTCCCGCGAAACTCCGGGCTATAGCTGCTGAATCATCGCTACAATTATTTGCCAACAGAATTATTTCGTAGCGTTTGGGATCTAAAAGCTGTCCTTCTAGATCAACTTGATGTATCAAGGCAGTAAGGGTTGCTACCAATGTCTGAGCTTCATTGCAAACTGGAACAATTACACAAACTTCACAATGCGGTGAAGGCGGTATTTGAACTAAAGTTTGAGAAGAGTCTTTATCAAGTTGTACAGATGGAAAGTCAGCAACGAGGAGTGAGCGCTTACTTTCCATAAAAACCATTTTTCCATCTCCAGGAACAGCGACACAGGATATTCATCGACAATCGGAAATTATTAGTATTTGTAATACTATTTTGAATGTTCTTTGATTTACTTGAAATCTACCTACAGTAAGTAGATCGAAAACTTTTGGAGCTTGACAAAATTATAAAGGTTTGGGCCAATGCTTCTGGGCTGCCAAAAGCGTTCGTATGCGATCGCACAAGAGTCCATTTACAACAGAGTACAAGGTGGCGTAAATAGCGCAAAGTTGAGCCAGTCCGTTGGTGGGGTTCCCCCACTTAAAGGAACTGGCGTTGAGCGGCGGTTCCCGCCGTTGGCGCAGCCCGCCGCAGGCATCAGAACTTTGCAAGACGAGCAACCATTTAAAATCCCTAAAGAGCTTATTCCATAACACTTTTGACTTTTGACTTTTGACTCTTGACTTTTGCCTTGCGGTAAGAGTTACTCGAAAAGTAGATTCTAAGTACATTTGAATTAATATTAATTCTCAGGTAAGTCTAAATATTAAATTACTCAATTCCTCCATCCAAGACGACTATTCAGATATTTTCTTGACATGCTCAAGAACAGCTTAACAACAGATCACTTTGCGATTAATTATTTTTATCTTGGGAAGTCCCTAACCCCCCATTATCCCGCCTTTTTCCAAGGAAGTTTGACTGTAAATCGACTACCTTTACCTAACTGACTTTCGGCGTGGACAGTCCCACCGTGCAACTCGACAATTTTTTGCACCATCACTAATCCTAAACCAGTGCCTGGAGAACGAGAGTTAGAGGCAGTTTCAACCTGTACAAAAGGTTGAAATAATTTGAAAAGGTCATCAGAAAGCATTCCAATACCCGTATCTACCACGCTAAAAAAGATAT
This sequence comes from Nostoc sp., assembly GCF_036918245.1. GTDB lineage: Bacteria > Cyanobacteriota > Cyanobacteriia > Cyanobacteriales > Nostocaceae > Nostoc. The sequence goes on along the minus strand of NZ_JBALEF010000056.1, from coordinate 266,904 downwards.
ATTCATTGGTGGAACTTGGCTGAACTTCAATCCAGACTTCGCCTCCTTCTCTAGTAAACTTGATTGCGTTAGTCAATAAGTTGATAAATACTTGGCGGATGCGGGGTTCATCAACTTGGATGGGTTCGAGTTCTTCAGGTATTTGTGCCCTCAGCCGGATATTTTTCTGGAACGCCAGATGTTTGACAAAACTTAAGCTGGAATCACATAATCCCTGAATCGAAGTAGCAGCTAGTTGCAGTTCTATCTTGCTGGATTCGGTGTCGGTAAAGTCAAGGATTTGGTTAATTAATTTTAGTAAGTTTTTACCGCTAGATTCGAGCATATTTAGAGACTGGCGCTGTTCTTCACTCACAGAGCCGTATACTTGCTCTTTGAGTGCCTCTGTGATTTCCAGAATTGAGTTTAAAGGAGTCCTCAGATCGTGGTTGATGTTTCCTAAAAAGGTGCTTTTGGCACGATTTGCCACTTCGGCAGCTTCTTTAGACTCATGCAGAGCGGATTCTGCACGTTTGCGATCGCATACTTCTAAAGTTAGGGCGACAATTTCCGCGATTGAGCTAATGAAATTTTGCTCGCTCAGTTCCCATTTTTGGGGAATATCAACCTGTTCAAATAATAATGTTCCCACCATTTGCCCTCCAACCCAAAGGCTGGTATCAAGTAGGGATACAATATTATTTGGTTCGAGCATATCCCATAATTCTTGTACTCGTGGATCGGTGCGAGTGTCAGAAACGGCAATTGTACGAGAAACCACCAGGGCTTTAAAGTAGATTAAATAATCTACAAGGTTGCGTTCTAAACCTGCCGAATGTCTCTGATTGCTGCGTTCATAGAGACTTATGCATTGTAGCTTGGTGCGTTGGCGCAGCCCGCCGTCGGCATCGCTATTGAATAACCACACACTCACTCGCTCTACTTCTAAGGCATTGGCTGCTTTTTCTGTAATAACTTTGAATGCTGTTTCTAAGTTTCCTTCAAAAACTGCTTTGTGATTTGCCAGTTCTGTTAGTACTTGATTATACTGGCCCAGTTTTCGCTCACAGTTAATCCGTTCTTGAATCTCTTGCTGTAATTCTTGAGTGCGCTGCTTAACTTGCAGTTCTAAATCTTCATTTTTGGTAATTAGTGCAGTAAAGGTTTTGCGTAACTGCTGCGCCATCTCATTCAAAGATCCACCCAGCATCTCTAATTCTTTAATGCCTTGTACTTTCACTACTGAATCATCGCTGTTGGTAAAATCAGTTAAATCTTTCGTCACCGTGCTGAAATACAAAATAGGCTGAGTAATCCACCGGGCGGTAACAATCCCCAATATAGTAGCTAATCCCAATGCTCCCAAACAGAGAATAATTGTAGTTTGAATGTTGCGATTGATTTGTCCCATAAAGTGTGCTTCTGGGACAGCTACGATAATCAACCAGTTGACATTTGGTTCGCCCTCAAAGGGTCTAACTTCTAAAAATTGCCGTTTGCCGTCCAAGGAAAAATCTAGTTGCTGTAAACTTTGAATTTGGTCAAAGTTACTAAATTTAGTTTTTAAGTATTTAGCGGTTGCTTGAGTCAAAGAATCGCCACTTTGGGAAGCTGCTAACCTAATAGGTTTACCATTTTGAAAGGGGAATGGTTCTTCGGCAGTGGAACTTGCCACTAATAGCCCTGATCGCTCGATAATAAAAATTTGCCCAGACTTGCCAACTTTAATGTTTTGCAGCAAATCCCCAATTTGTGATAAGTGAGTGAGAGTGCTGTTGACTCCGAGTAATTCACCTTGGGAGTTATAGATGGGAAGAGAAGCACTAATTAGGAGTGTTGGTTCAGTGCGGGGTGTAAAAATCTGACTAAAGCTGAATTTTTTGGCGGTAACTGCTGTTTGATAATCAGGACGCGATCGCGCATCATAGTTTTTGATTACTTCTGGTAATTGAGTTCGTTCACCTTGAGAGTCAATTATGTAGGTGTAGAGGTCGTACCCAGTTGACTTATCGGCCTTTCTGAGTAAAAATTGGCGATCGTTGAACTTCTCTACAGCTAGATATTCTTGCTCATTGCTTGCAGTTATTGCCAACGCATCTGGAAAAATCTTTAACTGCTCTATTAAGTATGACTCCCAGGTTGCCAGATTTTCTATCTTCAGCAACCCCATGTTAATCACATTTTGATTACTGCGTAGTACCTGACGCCCAGTTGCCAAATAAGTTTGTAAATTCTGCTCGACTCGATTGGCAACTTCATGACGTAATTCGCTAGCTACCTCATTGACTGCCTTTTGCCCATTGCGGATTGATAAGTATGCAGTCAATCCCACAGCTAGCAAGATTTGCAGCAAAAACAACGCTACCAAAATCCTACTTAGAGGTACGCCTTTAAACAAGGAAAAAACACTACTTTGCCCAGTATTTTTGTTCATCTGCCCACTTCCCCTTCCTGTCCTGTAGTACTGAGTACAACACCTTTAGTTTGCTGTCCTGTGGGCTTATGCATAGTTTGTACTCGGTCAGGTCAAGTGCCAATATACCACTTCTGGTAAAAGAACAAAACGTTACTTAACTGCACCTGTAAATTTTACCAGCCAAAATATGACGATATGATATCGCGTCCGGTTAAATATTTATCATTTACAGCAGTTTGCTTTTTAAGTGAGGTACAAAATGCAAGACTCATGCATCAGATATAAAGAGTTTCTATAGCCAGGGTAAACGCAAGAAAAATGACATAGTGTCAAAAAGCAAAGCGAGCCAGCATGGATGAAGAGTATATGCTTAAAGTTTTACAACCTTCGATTCCTCTACACTCTAACTCATCTCAAGTATAAATTTTCTTGCGTTTACCCTGGATATTACTGCAAGTTCTGAATTAGGCGTTTCAGGTATAACAAATATTAACGCACCCGATACTAGTTACATTCTAAACAGCTTCACCGGATTACCCCCAAAAGTCATCGACACCAATGCACTCATCGCCAATAGTTGCATTGTTCGCAGTCCCAAACAACAGGGTACATTCTTCATCACAGGTTCTGGTGCTTTACGTAGTAGTCCGGGAGATGGATTAATTTCAATCTATTCTACAGGTGAAGTGCGTAATGTTGAACCAATATCGCAGGCTTGGAAAAAAGGCGATGCAATAGTTGAACCACAAGGGCTTTATCGACTTGCTGATGGACGCTTGGTACTCAGTCGAGAATGTCAGTGAAGCAATTTTTAAATGAAAGGGCGGTTAAAAGCCACATTTTATAGAAGCAAAGTTGTTTTACCAAAACATAGCGATCGCCATGACAACATTACTGATAAAATATGCAAAATGCGAGAACTTTACCCAGCGATCGAGCCTTACTTAGAAGGTAGTTTACAAGTTTCCGACCTTCATACTATCCATTTTGAAGAGTCAGGAAACCCACAAGGTCAACCCATCGTTTTGCTGCATGGGGGCCCTGGTGGTGGATGTCCAGCTTTTTATCGGCAATATTTCCACCCAGAAAAATGGCGGTTAGTCATGTTTGACCAGCGCGGTTGTGGTCAAAGTACTCCCCATGCTGAATTACGAGAAAACACCACTTGGGATTTAGTCAGTGATATCGAAAAACTCCGCCAACATTTAGGTATAGAAAAGTGGGTGGTTTTCGGTGGTAGTTGGGGTAGCACTTTATCATTAGCCTACAGTCAAACCCATCCCTCTCGATGCACGGGATTAATTCTGCGTGGGATCTTCATGCTGAGACAAAAGGAGTTGCGCTGGTTCTACCAAGAGGGTGCTAGCTATATTTTTCCTGATGCTTGGGAAGAATATCTCAAACCAATTCCCATAGATGAACGTGATGATATGATCGCAGCATATTACAAACGCTTGACCAATCCAGATTTAGAAATTCAATTAACAGCAGCGCGTGCTTGGTCAATTTGGGAAGCTAGTACCAGTAGACTTTTCTTAGACCCAGAACTCATGCAAAAGTTTGGTAAGAGTGAATTTGCTTCCGCTTTCGCTCGGATTGAATGCCATTACTTTATGAATAAAGGATTTTTGGAAACAGAAGATCAATTACTCTTAAATGTAGACCGCATCCGCCATATTCCGGCTGTAATTGTTCAGGGACGCTATGATGTAGTCTGCCCAATGATATCAGCTTGGGAATTACATCGCGCTTGGCCAGAAGCCGAATTTATAGTGGTTCCTGATGCCGGACATTCGATGAGTGAACCAGGAATTCGTAGTGCTTTGATTGAAGCAACAGATAATATTTAATTCCGTTAGGTAATCTTTACCAGGATGCGAGGTGATTTTGTAGTAGCTACTTTGTTTGATGGGAATTTTGATGCGATCGCTAACAATTAAAGTTGACATTCCTAATTATTGTCGCGGCAAAAGATGAGGAATTTTTATCATCTGGCATCACGACCATTCCCCCACTGGGGACCTTCTACTACAATCCCACTGGGCAGGGTAGTTCGGCAGATCAAATTGGAACCCCGACGAATCATACCGTCATCGGTATGAGCACCTTTGAAATAGGTTTGAGCGAGAACAGCGTACTCGAAGGAGCCAATTTGGACTCCAGGAAAGTTAGCACAATTGGCATTCATGTGATCCAAGTTACTTCCTTGCAAGTCAGCGTTATCGAAAGCGCTCCAATCCAAACAGGCGGCACGCAAATTAGCATCGCGGATAATTGCTCCTACCAAATAACAACTTTCCAAGCAAATACCGCCCAAATCGGCTCCAGTCAAATCGGCTCCAATCAGATAGACATTACGCAAATCAGCCCCTCGCAGGTTGATATCTCGCAAAACCACACCATCGAGATCAAGTCCACTATGTTTGGAGCGGCGAAATCCATAGAGTCCATAATGAGCCAATTTGATTCCAGCAAAGTTACGTTCCCCATCAGCATACCGCTCCAGCAATTCTTCAGCAGTAATTTCCCAGACCATTATTTACCTCCCGCATTAATTAACATATATGTGCAGACAATAGATAAAGGTACTGCCCTGAGCTTCAATGGCATCACTCATACCTACACTAAAGATGGTATATACACAGCAACGCTAACTCTTGTTAATTTGGAAACTTACACTGTATATGAAGCATCAGTGTAAGTAGTTCACTACAAAAAAAGAGATATGCGAATTCTATTTATGGAAAGCAGTCTGTTATTGCTCCTGACTGCGGTGACAACTGGCTGTGTCGGTTCTCCTTCTGTTACCAAACAGACACAAGCCTTACCAACAATTACTGAACAGCCGACGAAAGAAGCTGTGTTGACCTCAACACCCACACCGATTGAAAAAACTACAGAGAATTCTACCCCTGAAGCCACTACTGCCACGAATCCGACGCGCTGTGAAACTAGTCAATTGTCAGTGCGTCGAGTCTCTGAAGATGCTGGCGTTGGAAATGTTGCACTTACCTACGCCTTCACTAATAACGGCTCATCCCCTTGCAACCTCTACGGTTATCCAGGATTGGGACTACTGGATGCAAAAGATCAACCTTTGCAGGGGATTAAAGTTATTCGCTCCCAGGACACTTACTTTTCAAGTAAGCAACCTCGACAACAAGTAACTCTAGCTCCTGGCAAACAAGCCTCATTTCAGATAGCATACAACCACATTAGTTCCCCAGAGAAAAACTGCCCAATGTCTAGTAAAATTCAAATCACACCTCCTAATGCTTACGAGCACTTTACCCTTACAGAACAAATCAAGCCTTGTACAGGCAAAGTTAGAGTGACTCCAGTACAAGCTGCTAACACTCAACCCTAGTAACTTTCTGTAATTTACTTAAAGACCCAGAAAAAGCATAAATTTAATCAAAGCCTCTGATAAGTTCAGTATTGTACTAATCAAAAAGGTTAAAAAAATTTTATGGAAGGAATTGATGTTGCCGATCAAGACGGCAGAGTAGATTGGACGGCAGTAAAAAACTCTGGTAAAACTTTTGCGTTTGTCAAAGCCACAGAAGGAGCTAGCATCAAAGATTCTGCTTTTGCTCATCACTGGCAGACCATGAAAGCAGTTGGTATTATTCGGGGTGCTTATCATTTTTTTCATCCCCATACATCTGACCCGGTTCAGCAAGCGAAGGAATTCTTAAAAACTTTGGGCAAATTAGAACCGGGAGACTTACCACCAGTCATAGATGTAGAGGTAACTGACAAAGTAAATGGTCAAGCTGTAATTAATGCAGCTAAACAGTGGTTGGCAGAGGTAGAAAAAGCCCTTCTACAACAAACAAAAAAACCAATCAAACCAATTATTTATACTTTCCCCAGTTTCTGGACAGAACTTGGTAATCCATCTGATTTTGCTAATTATCCGTTATGGATTGCCCACTACGGAACTAGAAACCCAACTATTCCTGGTGCTTGGCAGGGACAATATTTAATCCATCAATATGAAGGTGATATATCTGGTGTAACTGGTGTTAGTGGTCGAGCCGATTTGAATAGATTTAATGGATTGCAGCTGGGAGATTCTGGGCTAAGAGTAAAACAATTACAACAGCAATTAAAAGATATTGGATTATATACTGATGCCATTGATGGGCGTTTTTCTGAGTCAGTTAAGAATGCAATTATTAGTTTCCAAACATCTAAGAAATTGCAGGCTGATGGAATTGTCGGTATAAAAACTTGGGTAGCTTTACTATGGATTTAAGTAAGTAGGTGTGAATAAACAAAGGTTTGTGTCAACGGCTCCAAACCTTTAATTAATTTTATATTGTATAATATAGTTTAATTTATTATGTCTACTACTTAACGTCGTAATGCACAAAATTCAGATTTCACCTGGAAAAAACCTTTAAGGATTCGTTTGAGTGAATTAAACTTAACCCGCCTGATAGCTTTATTCACTTCTACCCACTGCCGTTTTCTTTTACTTGCTTCGGGATAATCTTCACTCAGCATATCGACTGATAATAAATACATCTTGACGCAGTAAATTTTGCCTTGTTTGCGGTACTTGTAAGTTCCCAGTTCATTTGCATCTACTTGCCCAATTATTCCTGCTTCTTCCCACGCCTCTTTGGCTGCTGAAGCAGGCGGACTCATGCCATTAGGAATATCTCCTTTCGGAATCACCCAGTGTTGAAAGTCACGGGTTGTAATTAGCAAGATTTCAACTTTACCATTGTTCACTCTGTAAGGAATCACCCCAGACTGTATAAACACTTTGCTGGCTTTTCGACTCATGTAATTTACATCCTGTACGTCCTAGCTTTTTTGTACAATGTTTACTTCAAAAATTCTAGAGCTGATACCGAATAAATTTTGGTTAATCTTAAGTTATGAAAAGGTTAAAAATTGCTTTTTGCTTATAAGAGTTAATTATTCAAAAAATTTCCAGCATCAGTGTTTGAGCGGGTGATGATGGTTTTAATGCCGCAGTTACACTATTATTATTAGAGTGGTTTTATCTTGAAGAGTCAGACCCCTATTCGTGAGTTGTATCCATAAAAGTTGTGGGTAATCTGGGCAGCACTTTTGTTCAATTAACTGTAATAACTGTTCCCACACTCTCGTTGGCTAATCTATCCACTGCACACACGGCATAGGTTCCCGCTTGTTGGACGGTAGCGAAGGTTGTACCAGCAGACAAAATTCGTTGAATTGTCCAAGTATCGCCACTCAGCCGATAAAGTGTCCAGGAACGAACTGGCTGATTATCTCCAGGCTGCCAACTCAGTTTGCGGTTATTGACTTGTAGTCCAATGGGTGGAGATGGTGGTGTTGTATCCTGCCAAGGCAAAGTCGGTGGTAAGGCAGGTTTGTTATACAGCAGACTTTGGAATTTATCAGCAATGCCCTGACTATTTTCTGTCAAAACACTGAGATTAAAGAAGATATTCCCCAGTGATAACTGTGCAGCTTGGCTACGACTAATTTTCACCTGTTTTTCAATCTCATCACTCTCTCGACTCTTGTTGCTTGGTTCTGTCAAATTGTTGCCAGCGTAAACGTGTCTTTGCTTTGTGTTTACCTGTGTCCACCACTTTAGCAACGCTGGATAACTTTGTTGTGGTTGGTCTGTGCGCCAGTAAAGTTGAGGAGCGATATAATCAATCCAGCCTTCTTCTAACCATTTCTTTGAGTCAGCATACAGCACGTTGTAAGCATCCAATCCAGTAATACCAGCGGGTTGTCCGGGGCGATAAATCCCAAAAGGACTAATACCAAATTTAACGTCGGGTTTGGTTGTTTTAATTCCCTGCCAAAGGCGCTGTACCATTTTGTTAACATTGTCCCGTCGCCAGTCGCCAAGGCTGAGTGTACCACCAGCTGCTTTATATGCAGCGTAGGTTTTATCATCGGGGAAAGGTTGTCCCTCAATGGGATATGGATAAAAATAATCATCTAAGTGAATGCCATCAACATCGTAGCGCTTCACTACATCGAGAATTACGTTATACGCCCTATCCTGAACTATTTTTAGTCCTGGGTCCATCCAGCGTTGTGTTTTCCACAAATAAACGCTTTCTGGATTGGTAGCTGCTATGTGGGGACGGACTGTTTTTGCTGGGTTGGTGGAAGTGCTAGCGCGGTAAGGGTTAAACCAAGCATGGAGTTCAAGATTGTGCTTATGACATTCTGCGATCGCAAACGCTAAAGGATCGTAAAATGGTTCTGGTGCTTTCCCTTGAGTTCCTGTAATCCAAGCACTCCAAGGCTCTAATCTAGATTCATACAAAGCGTCTCCCTCTGGTCGCACCTGGAAAATCAAGGCATTGAAGTTTAGCGCTTGTAATTTAGTAATAATCTCGGTAAGTTCAGCTTTTTGTTGAGCAACAGAAAGTCCCGGTTTGGAAGGCCAATCACCATTCCACACAGATACTACCCATGCCCCCCGGAACTCCCGGTTATGATTTACTTTAACGCTATTGACAGGTGTCGGTGTGGGTGTTGGCGTTGGAATTGGAGTTGGTATCGGTATCGGCGTGGGCGTAAATATTTGCGCCTGTACTAGGTAACTAGAGGCAATTTTTTCTGCCTGACCTAAATACACCAAAGCTTGATAAATAATCACTGCCACATCGGCACGGGTAGCTGCAAGATTAGGATTGAGTAATTTGATGTTTGGGAAACTAACCACCAAGCCAGCGCTGGTGGCAATAGCTACGTGATTTCTACCATACTCAGGAATCTGAATAGAATCTTGATAAATTTGTGAGAGTTTTGAGAGGAGGTCAGGTTTTACCTTGGTGGCAATTTCTAAGCCTCCTACCAAGGAAACCAAGACTTCAACTCTAGTAATTCGGTTAGCAGAACGGAACGTTTTATCAGGAAACCCGCTAATAAATGCTTTTTCGTAAGCTGTTTTGATGGCGGCTGCTGCCCAATAATTTGTGGGTACATCAACAAAGGGAACATACTGCCGCTTCTTGGAAACTGTCCCAAATGCGTTGGCGATAATAGCAGCAAATTCAGCACGGGTAAGTGAATTATCGGGGCGATAAGTGCCATTAGGCAACCCATTGACAATACCACGTTGGGCTAAGGCTGTAATAAATGAGCGTGCCCAATGGTTTTGAATATCCGAGAATGGAGTAGCAATAGATACCATTGTTAATTGCAGCTAGCTGGCCTTGATTTTGATTTCCTTAGTTAATTTAGCAATTTTGTTGGCGTAGGCATAGCCAGCCGTAGGCATCGCTGCTGCAATATCTTGTAAACTTTGACTACTCAAGTTTGGGAATGGGGCATTGGGCATTGGGCATTGAGAAGCAAAAAGGCAAAAGATTTTTTTCTTTTTACCTTTGACTTCCTTGTCCTGCATCTCCCCACTCCTATCTACTAACTAGCGTTTGCAGTTTGGTCAGGAGGATTCGAGGTAGAACGCCCATTCAACGCCAGCATTACGCGTGAGATGCCGGTGAAAATAATGCTGACACCAACTAGTGTACCCAGAAGCCAAGGTGCATTGAAGGGCCACTGGAACCAAATCATTGCACCTAACACAAGAGTAATAATGCCATTAGCTAATGGCCACGTCCAGTTTTCTTGTGGACGCAACTTGAATGCCAGAATTAACTCGAATGTGCCTTCAGTCAACAAAAATGTGCCAAGTAACAGAGTCAATGTAAGAACACCCGTATAAGGGTAAACAAACAGCATAATGCCGGTTGCAATATAAAGTCCACTCAAGAGAAGTTTCCAAATAAAACCCCCTCTCTCGCGGGTTTGAGTGGCATAAACTAGTTTTGTAAATCCGGCGAAAACCAAGATCGCGGCAATCCAAGTTTCGGCAAATATGGTGGTAAAATTAGGTGCTGCGATCGCAATAATCCCCAAAACACTCAGGATAACACCACTTATCAGTGACCCATTCACATTCTTGTTAGTATCTCTAGAAACATCGCTTGTCATAAAAATCCTTTTCCTATTCTTAGACTAAACTCTACATTTAGGTTAGGGAATTTCTAAGTAATAGGGTATGAACCCTAAGATAGACTCATCAGTATTAAATTGATCGCGAGCGTGACTAAAATTTACGACTATTGAGATACTAAATCAATCATAAGATGACAACTGCATTGTCTCTAAATGACCCTTATAAGAGTTCTGCAAGATTGCTTAGGCGTTCATAAACAGAGATGAGACGATCTCCTTCAAGTTCAACAGAAGTATTTGGATAATTCTGAATGGCTCCAAGTAGTGTAACTTCACCATTTTGTTTAATAGATGCACTTAAAGCGCTTCGCAGTGCCTGCTGATCTAGTTGTCCTGCTGGAGGGTGAACTACCTCACCAATTTGGTTAACTAAAATTGGCCCTGCCCAACTAGCTAGTAAGCTATTTAAAAAGGCAGCATCAGCTTTTATTGGAGCTTTCAGTGCCTTACGAGCTACTGCGGGGTCTTGTTGCGCCGCCTGTAAATAAGCTCTTAATATTGGGGTAGTTTTGCCAGTTTCTGTAAACTGACTTAATTCTTCAACAGATATTTGCCCCTGAAAAGTACCATACTTTAAAACAACTTGCTCGGCAGCATTAGCATTAGTAGTTGAGAATAGAACAATAGCGCCTACGCCTAGAGCTACTGTCTGAGTGAGTAACTTAGGAAATTTTTTATTGTTTAATCGACTGAAAAGTTGATAAATCTGCATTTTGTTAAACTTGATAATGGTATGGAGTAGAGATAAGCAAAAAATGCCTATGTCTTAAGATTAAATCTTGGCATTAGGCGAAGCTGCATGAGGTAGTATAGATTGATCTTCGTCTAAGGTTGATGCCGGCACGCCCAAATGCTTCCTTGCAGTTTCTTCAGCAAGCTTTCGGTCTTGTTCGTTCTCGAACTGACTCTCATCTAACAAATGAGGATTTTTTGCTGCTTCATCTCGGCTTGGCCGATAACCATTTTTCCACCTGTACTTCCAGTCCATAATTTTAAAGGCAGATATACTGCAATTTTATTTCCTAATTGTTTATAGTAGATGCTGAATGGAAAATGATACTCCTGCTATGGGTTGAAGAGGCTCATTCAGAGGGTATAAATTTAACATTTTAGAGTAAGAATACTTTGCTGGGTAAATTTTAATACTTTAATACGCGAATAAAAAGTCATGAGTGGCGATCGCTATTGCTGTGACATCTAAAATTTCACAGTCGCATAATTTGTTTAAGCAAATTCTATTATACCAAGCAGGTCAAATTAAATCTGAAAAATTAATAAAGTCATTGAAATTATGCAGTAGTGAAAAAAGCTGAATTAATTTTATTTTTAAACTGCGATCGCCCCACTAATCATTGGTGATGAGCTATGCCCTGGCGAAGCGATCGCAATTCTAAAATCTGGTTTTGATTGTTATCAATAATCTCTTAATTCACTTTCAACAAACATCAATTTTATCTATAAGTGATCATAAGCAGCAATTTGCCTATGAAAATCACATTTATTTACATCAACAGTGCTGAGAACGCAGACTAAAAATTGTACTTACAGAATATGTCTAACTAGAAGCGTAGTTAATAGTTATATTCATCAGCCTAAAGTTATAGATAAGTTTAAATTTAGCTGGGTGCAAAACTGATAAAATTTATGTCTAAAGAAATAATGCGGAATTAAGTTTACTATGCTTATAACTTACAGCAGATTTCAAGTTGATGAGGTACACAACCTAAGTCTGTTAACCAAGTAGAAAGCGTGTCTTACTCCTGTTAGCGTAGCAGGGCCTAGCCCATTCTGAATTCTGCTGTATGTAAAAAGAAACCAGTGGATCTTAAACAATATCTCTATAGATATAACTAAAAAAGCTAATTTTATTATAATTACACCTTTAGGCTCACGCAATCGAAACTAAAAAGGTTAATACTGAAAAATAACTTTATCAACATTAAATCTGGTTGTAATCAAAAATTACAGCCCAGAGAACAAATAGATAAAAAAGTACAAACAATGACAACTTCTACAGACCGCGATCAACAGATTCAAAAACTGCATGAACTAATCAAAGATATTGATTATGGTATGTTTACCACAGTCGATGATGATGGCAGTTTGCATAGTTACCCCATGTCAAAGAGTGGTGAGATTAACTCTGATTGCATACTCTGGTTCTTTACTTATGCTGGTTCCCATAAGGTGACTGAAATTGAACACTATGAGCAGGTCAATGTTAGTTTCTCGTCATCCGAACAGCAGCGATACGTTTCTATCTCAGGTACAGCACAACTTGTGAAAGAGCGCAACAAGATGCGAGAGCTATGGAAACCAGAACTTCAAACCTGGTTTCCTAAAGGACTAGACGAACCTGATATTGCTTTGCTGAAGGTAAATATTAACCAGGTTAATTATTGGGATAGTGCATCGAGTTTCAAGCCACAAACAATTAGTCTTTAAGTAATTAATAATTCGTAATTCGTAATTCGTAGTTAATAATTCAATTACGAATTATTTAAGACATGTAATTGTTAGACGAAATTGCGACAGTTTTCAGCGGTATTGATTCGCTGAAAGTACTGCCTCAGAATTGAGTGTAGGCGTAGCCCGCACTTCTCTACGAGACGCTGCGCGAACGACAAAGCTCAGTGACCACCGCAGGCATCGCCCGTGGCTTTCAACCAATACAAGCATTGCGCGATCGCTGTTACCAATACGCCGCTGAGAAAGGTTTTAAACTCTTCAAAACTTCCAAAGATTTGATACTGAATGAAGGCAGAATCAAACATGGCTTTTCACCCCAAAGTAAAGGACAAATATGAGACTGGGGAAATAAAAGTTATGACTTACAAACAAATTGCAGACTTACCAGATTCAGTCAAATAAAACTTACCCAAGCACGCCCAAGAAATTTTTCTGGCTGCATTTAACAGCGCTCAAGAACAATCTGGTGGAAAAGAAAGTGCCTTTCGAGTCGCTTGGGGTGCGGTAAAGCGCGATTACGAAAAAGGCGATGATGGGCATTGGTACAAAAAGCCAGAATAGAAGTGAACTAGCCACCAAAATATCAATCATGGGACGATCGCCTCAAAAAAAGCGTAGGCGTAGCCCGTCGTAGACATCGCTCCATTTGTTTTTATGAAAATATAATGACTAATAAGGAATCGCTTTTGCTTGATAGGATATAGTACAGTTTTAGAGATATGAGCAAAAATGAATGTAGAGGCGTAGCACTGCTATGTTTCTACAATGGTTATAGATAACACATATTTAATTTTACTCATATCTCTTTTATTATGTAAAATTGTAGTCTTTTTAAACGCAGAGGGGCGCAAAGTAAGCACAGAGTATTTTGGAAGTAATATTGTATTTAGGAAGTATCAGATGTCGCACAAACAATTGATTTACTGCTGGCAAAAATGGTTATTTCCCATCTTGATGTCTGCCACTGTGCAAATAGTGGTTCTAACATTAGGGGTGTTGAGCATCTTGGGAAGCACTGCTCCGATGAGTCATGCTCAAGCTGTTTTTACCAGTAGGCACATCCAGGAGCAACAGACACCATTAAAATCAACAGTGCTAAATGCCACTGTATATCACAGTCCCGATTGTAACTGTTGTGGCGGGTGGATTGAGCATTTAAAGGCACAGGGTTTTAAAATCACGGATTTTTATACGCCTGACATCGAAAGAGTCAAACAAAAGTACAACGTGCCGGATAACTTGTCATCTTGCCACACAGCAATTGTTAATGGATATATCATCGAAGGACACGTCCCAGCTGACGATATCAAACGTCTGCTTCAAGAAAAGCCAAATGTTGTTGGTTTAACTGTTCCTCAAATGCCTGTAGGCACTCCTGGAATGGAGATGGGGAATCGAAAAGACCCGTTTTCTGTGTTTTCTTTTGATCGTAATAACTCAGTTGCAGTATTCAATAAGTATAGTGGTGAGTCCTGAGTGAATTAAAAGGGTCTTTTAACTCGGAACTCACCACTGTTCATTTAGAACCAGTTTTGATCAACTGCGACAAATGACTTAACCATTTCCTCAACCAGAAGGTAGATGCTGCGCTTGCAACATTTTGAGAAAGAAACTCAATGGCATGGTTACAATCTTGCAGGCTGGCATCGAGTCCGATTGCATGATAAATTTCACCAGCATTGCAAAAGGCATCCATCGCTTCTGATTCTCGATTGATTTTTTCTAACACCAAACCCAAATTAAACCAGGTGTTTGCTTCCCCATTTCGGTCATCAAGATCCCTTCTGATCTCTAATGAATGCTGATAAAACTCAAACGCCCTTTGGTACTGTCCCAAAGCCTTATAAGCACCGCCCAATCCACTCAAGGCCATGCTTTGACCATTGCGATCGCTGATGAATTTTGCCAGCCCTAACCATTGTTGGTAAAACTCAATTGCTAGTTGGTAAGATCCCAATGATTCATAAGTATTGCCCAAACTTCCCAGGCTTATGCATTCCCCAGTCCAGTCACCTGTTTTCTTCGTTATACTCAACCACTGCTGATAAAACTCTATCGCTTGCTCGTACTTACCCAGGTATTCATAAGTATTACCCAAACTTCCCAAGCAAATACCTTCCCCAGTGCGATCGCCTATTTTCCTGGTAATACTCAACCACTGGTGATAAAATTCAATCGCTCGTTGGTATTTTCCCAGTGATTGGTAAGCGTTACCCAACCCAGATAAAGATTTGGCTTCTTCTAAGCGATCGCCTATTTCTTTAGCTATATTTAACCACTGCTGATAAAACTCAATTGCTAGGTGGTACTCGCCTAGTGACTGGTAAGCATTGCCCAAACTTGCCAAAGAAATGACTTCCCGATTGCGATCGCCTGTTTCTCTGGCTTTTTCTAAGCACTGTTCTTCAAACTCAATGGACTCAATATTATTTAGTCCCCCGGATCTTATTACTTCTGTCATTCTCTATAGAACTTTTTGATCGATAAGCTGTTGATTATACAATTTTCTGCGGCTTTAAAACAGAATAAGTGCAACTTATGTCAAAATCGAGAAATTCTTCTTCAATATCAAACTTTATTACATACGCAGCATCAGAGTGTATAAAAAATTTTTATTATTGTTAACAAGCACATGAATATACCATGCTGAAAAACTTAGCTTTCTTAAAAAATATAAGAAAAACCAAATTAATCAGCAGCAGCATAATCTGGCAATGCATTGAGTTCTGAATTCACAGCACTTAGATAATTTTGATCGTTTAAAACTTGTGATGGTAATTTATCTGCATTAACAGCAGCTTTAACCAAATCTTTCGCAATTATATTTCTATTCTGAGTTTTAAGTATTAGCGCTTCTCCGCTAGGAATACCATGTTGTTGCAGACCTCCTTGATAAGCAAAAGCAACTAGATTTGAAGGCTGGAGGTAATTCGCAGAAGTCGAGTTAGTGGATAAATTATTAAAGTTAACAGCTATTTCACTATTGTTGATAGTAGCTATTTGAGCGCCAGCGATTCCAGGTACAAAAGTAATAGAAGCAAAAATCAGTGCAGAATTTATTAAGGTAGCAAGTTTCATAAGTTATATTTAGGTAAAATGCAATCGGTATTCTTTATTAATAGAGTCCTCTTTATTATCAATCTCAACTTCCTTCAATCAGGTCATCTGATCGGTTGATCTATGACTCACCCAAAAGGGTGAGCTAATTGAATGACACAAAGAGCAATAGAGACTCCTTAAGCCTAGAAACAGAAAAAATTGGTTGAAATTTTCAAGTACTGAACTGAGGCGAGTTGAACATTTATGCAATTTTTCAATTCGCCTCTTGAGTTCTCCTCACAAAGCAGAGATTGCTGCCACAGGTGACTCAAACACTCCCATTCACTCAAGCTTAATCGTAAGTATTTCGCCGGATGTCAGAGAAAAACATTTTGTGCTGCTTTGTTAAAGCGTCTCCACGCACCTAAAATTCTCGCTTGGGAGAAAAAACTTGACGGCAAAGCGCTTTTATAGTATAAATGTACTATAAAAGCGCTTAAATGTTGCATAAAACTTTACCACTCCCGACTACGCCAATAGGAGAGTACAAAATAAATGAAGCTATCTAAGGTAGACTTGAGCAGTTTAGTAGCGATCGCTCACTCTGATGGATATTTGCAGTTGTTGCTCGACCGAGGTAACGAACTAGAGTTTTTGGAAATTCCGGCACCGATACAGGCTTATGAAGGATTGCAAGAACTAAACGAAGCGATTGCCGAAACGACTGCATTACCCTTTGAAGAAGAACCAATTGTCATGCTACCAGTTGTCTCATCAATGGCTATGGCTGTAGGCTACGATCACAACGAACAGATTTTGCAAGTTGAGTTTCAAAGTGGAGCGGTTTATCAATACTTAGGCGTAGACGAGGATACTTGGGAAGATTTACATTCCTCTGACTCAATTGGCAGCTTTTTCAATCAAGAGATTAAAGGTAGATATGATTGCGATCGTCTAGATTGTCCAAAGTAGATTCGCTTTGGTGTAATGCTTCTTGTACCTGCTTGTACTCCTGTTTGATGCTTGCCAGTTCAACTAAGTTCCGCCGGCTCTCTAGTTGTCTAACTACCACGCGGCTAAGAGTTTGCAATGCTTCCACTTGTTGGGGATTGATTTGGTGTGGTACGCGATCGACTATACACAGAGTCGCGCTCGCTTCTTCTCCCGGTGCTAAGTAATGCTTTCTTCAGAGACAATAGAAAAAACCTATATAATATCAACGCAGTTATGACAACCACACTTGCCTCTGCTGTTAAACCAAGATCAGAAGATAGTTTTGCCATTACCTTTGCGCCATTATCTCTGGAAGAAATCTACACCAAATCTGACGATCCAGCCAATGGTGCTGTGGTTGTGATGAGTGGTATGGTTCGCAATCAAACTGATGGTAAACCTGTGATTGCTCTAGAGTATCAAGCTTATGAACCGATGGCATTGCGGATATTTTATCAAATTGCTGCTGATATTCGCTTATCTATGTCTGATGTGAATCGAGTTGCGATTTATCATCGCGTTGGACGTTTGCAAGTTGGGGAAATCAGCGTTTTAGTAGCTGTGGGTTCTCCTCATCGGAGTGAGGCGTTTGAAGCTTGCCAATATGCTATTGATACGCTCAAACATCAAGCACCCATTTGGAAGAAAGAACATTGGGAAGATGGTTCTAGCACTTGGGTGAGTATTGGTGCGTGTGAAACATCAGGAGAAAATTGTTGATTTGAAGAGGAATTCAGCAATCAGAATTCAGGAGTCAGATTGACAAAATCTTCACAAGCACAGGTAAACTGCTATGCCCTTTTTTGAAGTGTATTGAACTCATCGACACCACTCACCAAAAGCTTGAAAACCCCATAACTTCGTTGAGTGGTGTCGATTGTTTCCACAGTAAGGGTTTCAGGCTACAAAATCGATTGCTTATTGAGAATTGATTGATGGGTGTTGAGAATTTGAAAAGTGGTGTCGATTTTGTTGCTGTGCAAAAGTACTCTTAACGAACTCTGCAATCTCTATACGATTCCCACCGGGATCTCGGAGGAAAAACCGCACGCATCCTGGAAGTGGTCGTTGATCGGGAATAATTTCTATCCCATGCTCTTTTAGGTGTTCTTCAAAGGCGTTCAAGTTATCGACTTGGAAACAAAAATGCCGTCTAGATGCTTGGTTATTGGCGTTTTTCTCTCTACTAACGTGTAGTTCAATGTCTCCCAACTTGTACCACGCTCCTGAATCATTTTTGATGACATCAGGTCTGGCAATTTCAGTCAGTCCCAAAACTCCGCTGTAGAAAGATAGCATTGCTTCCTCCACTTCAAAAGGATAGGTTACTTGAATATGATGAACTGCATTAAGCTTCATAAATTTTTCTCCTAATTTGGGTTAAATTTGGTAACGCTATAATCACCTTTTGCCGTAATACTGGCGTATTTCTAAAGTTTTTCTGTTCAAACTCACCAAACATCTATGCGACAACCTTTCCCATACTGATGCGTTCTTCAATGAGATAGCCAAGTTTTCTATAAAACTCAACTACTTCTGCGTTGGAGACGCGAACTTGGAGATTGATTTTGAAGCATCCCATCGCTATCAATACCTTCTCTGCGTGCTGCACTAGCTTGCTACCAATACCCTGCCGTTGATACTGAGGACTGACCGCAACTGTGTATAGCCAACCGCGATGCCCGTCATCTCCTGCCATGATAGTGCCTACAATTACAGAGTTAATCTCAGTAACGAAAAATAACTCAGGCTGTACAGCAAGCTTCTGACTGATTACCAATTTTGGGCTACTGTGTGACGGATTATTAGGAAACACCTCATCCCACAAAGCACTGACTAATTCAGCATCAGATTCTTGGTATGGTCTTATATTCATCTACATCTCTAAATCAAAGGACTTGCCTTTGCACATTGTTTGTGAAATACTACTGTTAAAACTACGGCAAATCGATATATTTTAAGTAGTATTGCACAAAAATTACCATAAAACATCGCGTGCTGAAAGCAATTACAGGCTAATCCTAAGATGACAAACACAGAAATTCACACTGCTCAAGTTAAAATCCCTAACGGAGATTTGCAAATTGATGCTTACTTAGCTGAACCAGCACAAAAGGGAACCTTCCCAGCCGTGATCGTGATTCAGGAAATTTTTGGGGTTAATATTCACATTCGGGAAGTTGCTGAGAAATTTGCCAAAGAGGGGTATGTAGCGATCGCACCGACTTTATTTCAACGCACCGCCCCCGGTTTTGAGGGTGGCTATACCCCTGAAGATATCCAGCAAGGAAGAGGGTATAAGGAGCAGACAACAGCAGAGGAAATACTGAGTGATATTAAGGCTGCGATCGCCTACTTAAGAACCTTACCAAATGTGCAAGGAGATGCGATCGGCTCCATTGGTTTCTGCTTTGGTGGTCATGTCGTTTATCTAGCTGCCACCTTACCAGATATTAAAGTTACAGCTTCCTTCTATGGTGGCGGTATTCCCAACTCAACTCCCGGCGGTGGAGAACCAACCATCACGAGCACTCCAGAGATTAAAGGCCCCATTTACGCCTTCTTTGGTCTTGATGATCAGGGAATCCCCTTAGAACATACAGAACAGATTGAGGCTGAATTGAAGAAAAATCAGATTACTCATGCTATTTTCCGTTATCCCGGAGCAGGACATGGCTTTTTCTGCAACCATCGCGCCAGCTACAATGCCGAAGCTGCTGCCGATGCTTGGAAAAATGTTCAAGAACTATTCCAAAAGAACCTTCAGCTTCAAAAAGTCTAAATTTTTAGGTTGGAAGCAATACAACACTAGAGGCGCACATCTACATCTGTGCGCCTCTACGACTGAACATAGGCCAATATTAGCCAAATAAGTCAGAAGATATTTTAACAACAATGGTTGAAAGGCGAACTTACGGTTTAAGACCAATTACGCCAGAAATCATGGAAAATCAACAGAGAATTGCAGATTTGTTTGCCAAGGAAAAAGTGATTCTTAAACCCATCAATATTAAGGAAGCGATGCTGACTAGCGAACAATATGCAGCTATAACACCGGAAACCATTAGCCAGAAATAGTGCCAGGAGATAGGAAAATGGAAGTTTTTTGGTATTTGCCGACACAGGGAGATGAGCGTTATTTAGGTACTACAATCGGTAGGCGACCAGCCACTTATCCCTATATGCAGCAAATCGCCCAAGCTGTTGATAAATTGGGCTATGGCGGGATGTTAATTGGTACTGGACAAAAACAAGATACTTGGATTGTAGCTACTTCATTAATTTCAGTTACGGAACGCTTGCGGTTTCTTGTAGCCTTTCGTCCGGCAATTATGTCGCCTTCTTTGGCAGTGAGAATGGCTGCTACTTTTGACCAAATTTCTAATGGTCGAATTATTCTGAATGTTGTCACTGGTGGCGATACAAAAGAACTTGCAAAAGATGGGATTTTCTTAGATCACGATCAGCGTTATGAACTCACGGATGAGTTTTTGACAATTTGGCGATCGCTCATGCAAGGTGAAGAAGTAACCTATAGTGGTCGCCACTTGCAAGTTCAAGGCGCAAAACTCCAATTTCCTCCCGTACAAAAGCCTTATCCCACCTTATATTTTGGTGGTTCTTCAGATGCTGCGCTCCAAGTTGCTGCTAAACACATTGATGTGTATTTAACTTGGGGTGAACCACCAGATCGAGTTGCCCAAAAGATTGCAAAGGTACGCCAATTAGCAGCAGAAGAAGGTAGAACGGTACGCTTTGGGATTCGGATGCACGTCATAGTCCGCGAAACTACGCAAAAAGCTTGGGATGCAGCTAATGAACTGATTCAGTATGTAGATGATGAAACCATAGCTGCTGCACATCGGCGGTTTGCTGAGTCTGAATCAGAAGGACAACGCCGCATGGCTCAATTACACAATGGTAATCGCAAAAACTTAGAAATTAGCCCCAACTTATGGGCAGGTGTTGGCTTAGTGCGTGGGGGCGCTGGGACTGCCTTAGTCGGAGATCCAGACACAGTTGCAGCGCGAATGCTGGAATATGCCGATTTAGGAATTGATACCTTCGTTTTCTCAGGTTATCCCCATCTTGAAGAAGCATATCGAGTTGCTGAATTATTATTTCCCAGGTTGCCATTACAAACTCCAGCGATCGCATTACCGCAGCAGGTTGCAAGTACATTCAGTGAATTTGTTACCAAAACAGATTTACTCAAACCACAGCCTGTGTAAGCAATTCAAAATTCCAAATTCCAAAAAGCATCAGTACGAAAAAACCTCAACTTAGATCGCCTAACTTTTTCTAAAGCAAGTTTTGCAGCAAAAAGGCTCAAGCATTCCTGCCTGAGCCATGACTAAATTTAATTTATAGACTAGCTTCAAAAGCTATATCTTTCGACTGGCAGTGGATAAGCTCAGTTAAAATTTCTGGCTATAGTAATGTAAGATGATTATCTGGATGATGTCTGGTTGAAATCTATAACCTAAACAAAATCTAAATTACTAAAGCTGGGAGTTGGGAAACTCCGGTGAAATTCCGGGACTGTGCCGCAGCTGTGATGGGATGACCCAAGTCAGAATGCCAACTCTCAGGATGTTTATCAAGACACACTCACCGTCTACTCCCTGCGTTGCACGGGGAAGGAGTTTTAAGTTTGGTTTCTGGATTTGCCACTTGTCCTGGCTTGTTTTATGCTACTCCCGCCGCAGATGGTATATTATCTCGCCTTAGAATACCAGGTGGAATTATTAGTACTCCGCAATGCCGTGCGATCGCAGATATAGCAGAACAGCACGGTGGCGGCTATATAGATGTGACTAATCGAGCTAACCTACAAGTTCGTGAAATCCGCACGGGGATAAATGCTGAGGTTCTGAAGTACCTACAAAATATGGGATTGGGTTCTGACAATACTGTTGTAGACCAAATCCGCAATATTATGACCAGTCCAACAGCTGGTATCGATCCCCAAGAATTAATCGACACTCGACCTTTTGTCCAAGGTTGGGATCGTTATATTGCTGGACATCCGGCGCTTTCGGGACTGTCGGCAAAATTTAGCGTTTGCTTTGATGGTGGTGGGATAATTAAGGTGGGCGATCGCTTGAATGATATCGCTTTTGCAGCTGTCTTAGTTAATGGTAATGTTTACTTTCGCCTCTATCTCAGTGTCGGCGAGAAGGGTCAACCGCCCAGCGATACGGGAATTTTGTTACCACCAGAGGAATGTTTGCCCGTCTTAGCAGCTTTGGCAAATGTCTATCTAGCTTATAGTCATACTCCGAGTAAGCGGCGGTTACGTTTGAGAGAGTTATTGAATACTTTGGGTTGTGAAAATTATCTCCAGGAAGTTCAACAGCGTCTACCTTTTTCTCTTTTGTACAGTGAAATAAGAAAAGACCTACTCCCCCAGCAAGGCAAGGGAGAGAAATATCAGCATATTGGCATCCATTCCCAACGTCAGCAAGGCTTATTTTACATTGGTGTCGTCTTGCCTCTTGGCCGATTGGAGAGTAGACAGATGCGGGGTTTAGCAGATTTAGCAGCAAAATACGGTAGTGGAACTCTCAGGCTAACCCCTTGGCAAAATTTGCTCCTTACAGATATTCCTCAGCAATGGGTTGTTGATGTCCAAAGTGAAATTGCTTTATTAGGATTAGATTCCTCTGCAACCAACATCAAGGGTGGATTAGTTGCCTGTTCTGGAAAAAAGGGTTGCGCCGCTTCTGCCACTGACACCAAAAGTCATGCGTTGGCATTGGCAGAGTATCTTGAAACTCGCGTTACTCTCGATTACCCAGTTAATATCCACTTTAGCGGCTGCGAAAAATCTTGTGCCCAGCATAGCAAAAGTGATATTACTCTCCTCGGCGTCAGCATTAAGGCTGAAAATAGAACTGTGGAAGGCTATCACGTTTATGTTGGTGACAGCAATCAGAAATTTGGACGCGAACTATATCAATATGTAACTTTTGGCGAACTACCTGTATTAATAGAGCGGATGCTATATGTATATAAAATTCAACGCTTAAATTCTGATGAGTCCTTTGGAGAATTTGCTAATCGATTTGCACTGGCACAATTACAGCAATTATTTAATATAATCCCTCAATCAATTATGAACAACAAGATTGCCACCTTTTTAGAGAAGTCGGCAATCTGAGCCTTTTGATTTTTATATGTCAATCCCAAATTTAAAATCCCAAATTTAATGCCCGACTATATCCGAGATGCCAACGAAATTTACCGTAATTCTTTTGCAATCATCCGGTCAGAAGCAAACCTAGATGTGCTGCCACCAAATGTAGCAAAAGTTGCTGTACGCCTCATTCATGCCTGTGGAATGACGGATATTGTTACTGACTTGGGATATTCACCAACAGCAGTACAATCCGCAAGGGCAGCACTGGCAGCAGGAGCGCCAATTCTGTGCGATTGCCGAATGGTTGCCGATGGCGTTACCAGACGGAGGTTGTCTGCAAACAACCAAGTTATCTGTACCCTCAATGAGCCAGAAGTGCCAGAACTTGCCCAGAATATGGGTACTACAAGGTCGGCAGCAGCTTTAGAATTATGGCGATCGCACCTAGAAGGCTCAGTAATCGCAATTGGCAATGCGCCCACAGCCCTGTTCAGATTGTTAGAAATGCTTGATGCAGGAGCGCCCAAACCTGCGATTATCTTGGGCTTTCCAGTGGGGTTTGTCGGTGCAGCAGAATCAAAAGCCGCATTGGCAGCAGATAGCAGAAATGTACCATTTTTAACCTTACACGGTCGGCGCGGTGGGAGTGCGATCGCGGCAGCAGCAGTTAACGCCCTGGCAACGGAGGAAGAATGAATATGCAACCCAAAGGTCGTCTCTATGGAATTGGTGTCGGCCCAGGCGATCCCGAACTATTGACTCTGAAAGCGCTGCGTTTATTACGTGCTGCTCCTGTGGTAGCTTATCAATCAGCCACAGATAAAGAAAGTATTGCAAGAGCGATCGTCGCGCAGTATCTTCCTGGCAATCAAATCGAGGTACTATTTCACCTCCCCCGCGCTTTGGAACCAGAAAAAGCAAAGTCTATTTATGATAAGGAAATTGAACCAATCGCCGACCATCTAGCAGCAGGTCGAGATGTTGTAGTGCTATGTGAGGGCGATCCATTTTTCTATGGTTCATTTATGTATCTGTTCACGCGGTTATGTGACCAGTACGAAACAGAAGTTGTCCCCGGAGTTTCCTCGCTAATGGCTTGTCCAGTAGCCTTGGGTGTACCTTTCACCTACTACACTGATATTCTCACAGTCTTACCCGCCCCATTGCCAGCAGAAGAACTGACTACCCATCTGCTGATGACCGATGCAGCGGCGATTATGAAATTAGGTCGTCACTTTACCAAAGTACGAGATATCCTGCATAAATTAGGGTTAGCATCACGGGCAAGATATATTGAGCGGGCATCAACATCACAGCAACGCATTATCCCCCTAGATGAAGTTGATCCAGCCAAAGTACCCTATTTCTCAATGATTGTGATTCCAACTAAGAATCGACTATAAACCTACTTTTCTTTTTGGTAAAGGTATTGTTTAACCTATGATTTAGACTTTACCATAAATAAATACTTCAAAAAAAGTTGATGCCTCCTAATAGCACCTTCACTCCTGATACGATCGCTGCTGGCTTTCATGCCCTGTCTGACCCCCTACGGATTAAGATATTAGAACTGCTGCGCTCTCAAGAACTATGCGTGTGTGACCTGTGCGACCATCTGGGAACCACTCAGTCTAAACTGTCTTTTCACCTCAAAACCCTGAAAGAAGCTGGTTTAGTTCGCGCTCGTCAAGAAGGGCGCTGGATTTACTACAGCCTCAATCTGCCACAGTTTGTTGCCTTAGAGCAGTATTTAGCAGAATTCCGTCGCTTTAGTCCAATATTGCCTATTCGTCCCCCCTGCGAGACTTAAAAATTCATCAATTTTTTTTGTAATTTTTTGTTTACTTATAGTTACATACGATTTTACAAATCAATTTTTTTTGAAATGATGGAGATATACTCTTTATAGAACTCACCGAATTTTAGATTTTCAATTTTGGATGTTGGATTGAATAATCTGAAATTCCTGCTTGAAGCTCCTGCATTCATGTACGGGGTTAATTGTAATGAACAAAAAGACTTTAAAACGCCTCTCCTTTATTGACCGCTTCCTAACCTTGTGGATTTTTTTAGCAATGGCTCTTGGTGTTGGTCTGGGTTATTTCTTTCCGGGAGTAGAAGCCTTTATCAACCAGTTCCAAGTAGGAACAACCAATATACCGATCGCCATTGGGTTAATTCTAATGATGTACCCGCCCCTAGCTAAGGTGCGGTATGAAGAATTAGGGGATGTATTTCGCAACGGAAAAATTCTTGGTGTGTCACTACTTCAGAATTGGATCATTGGGCCAATTCTGATGTTTGCTTTGGCAGCTACCTTTTTACACGGTTATCCAGAATAGATGACGGGATTGATTCTGATTGGATTAGCTCGTTGTATTGCAATGGTAGTTGTGTGGAGTGACTTGGCACGAGGCAATACAGAATATACAGCGGGATTGATTGCCTTCAACAGTATCTTTCAGGTTATCTTTTATAGCCCTTATGCATGGTTCTTCATCACTGTACTGCCGCCACTATTCGGGTTACAAGGCAGTGTTGTTAATGTCAGCATTGCCGAGATTGCTAAAAGTGTGTTTATCTATCTCGGTATTCCCTTTTTAGCTGGATTCTTCACTCGTTTCTTCCTAGTAAAGATGAAAAGCAAGCAGTGGTATCATGAGGAATTTGTGACTAAAATCAGCCCGACCACGCTGATTGCTCTGTTATTTACAATCGTGGTTATGTTCAGCTTGAAGGGGAATTTGATCGTTCAAATACCCTTAGATGTAGTGAAGATCGCAGTTCCCCTGATCGTCTACTTCGTGATTATGTTTCTGGTTAGCTTTTACATGGCTTGGCGGATTAAGACAGATTATTCTAGAGCCGCAAGTGTAGCGTTTACAGCCGCCGGAAATAATTTTGAACTTGCGATCGCAGTTGCGATCGCTGTATTTGGCATTAATTCGGGTGTTGCTTTTGCTGCCGTCGTCGGGCCTCTGGTGGAAGTGCCTGTATTGATTGGTCTTGTTAATGTTGCTTTCTGGTTTGAGAAACGTTATTTTTTGCCATCGGAATTGAGAACTTGATAAATAAATTTAGTCAAATTATTTGGAGGAGTTGAACGATGAAACGTGTGATGTTTGTCTGTAAAAAGAATTCTGCTCGTTCTCAAATGGCGGAAGGCTTTGCTAAAACCCTTGGGATGGGAAAAATTGAAGTGATTAGCTCAGGCTTAGAAGCAAGTCAGGTCAGACCAGAGGCGATGCCTGCGGCGGGCTACGCCTACGCCACCATGAAAGAAATTGGTATCGATATTACCGATCAACACTCCAAACCCCTGAGTGATTTCCAAGCGCAAGACTTTGATGTAGTGATTTCTTTGTGTGGCTGTGGCGTGAATTTGCCGCCGGAGTGGGTTGTGCGAGAAGTATTTGAAGACTGGCAGTTAGACGATCCAGCAGAACAACCGGAAATTTTTCCTAGAGTCCGCGATGAGATTAAAGAACGGGTGACTCAATTATTGCGTAACAAAGTTGATTATCTCACAGACCGCTACAGTGAACGTAAGGGAAAAGCTGCTAAACAAACAATTATGATAGCTTCTCAAGCTCTTGAAGTTAACTCTAATATGGTTCAAACTAACCAGCCGAATGTAGGTTAATATCAGGCTTGATTAGCGAAAATCCAAAATAGAATAACCTCCTGGCAGATTGAACCAGGAGAGTTGAAAAAAATCGATTCATTTTTACAAGCGTTGTAGCAGGCTTAAACCGTGGCTATCAGTACCACAGGTATTGAAAAGAAAGTATTCATCAGCTAACTTTTGCACTTGTTCTGATTCCAAGGTGCTGGGTTTCCAGGGGTTAGGGTTATTGTAAGCGTAGAAAGTTTCCACACCATCGATCCCTTTTTGCGCCGCAGCTGGAATTAAATCGAAAAGCGATCGCTTGTAACGAGCTGGATGAGCCAGAACTGCCAATCCCCCAGCTTCATGAATAGCGGCAATCACGTTACTTGCCTGATATTCTTGGCCTGTAGTCGCCCTTCTTTGCAGATAGGGTTTCATACTAGGGTGTTCTGTTGCAAAAGCATAGGCCAAAATGTGAACTTCTATATTTAAAAGGTTGGCATTGATTTCCACGCCACTCCACAGGTGAGGAATGGTTGCATCAGGATTATTCCACTTCCAATCTTCTAACCAAGCAAGGGCCGCTTGATAGCCGATAATACCATGATGATCGGTGATCGCTAACCCTTTTAGCCCAATAGCGATCGCCTGCTCGATCAATGCACTTGGCTGCAACCTTCCATCCGAGTGGACAGTGTGCATGTGAAAGTTGAATAGCCTTGGACAACTATGTGCATCAATGTTACGAAATACTTGCTTCAAAAGTTCTGCCGAAGCTGTAGTACGGGCCAAATTTACAACCATAACCCCCTCTGAAGAAAAATATATTTTCTTAACACACCAAAACGCCACATCTCTAGATGAGAAAGAACCAACACTAAAAATTAGTATCGGCTGCTACTTTCTCAGCTTTCTCAGCAAATTTTTCAATATGTTAAGACTACGTTAGCAAATCTTAATCTCAGTAGTCATGGGTAATTTACACTACTCTATTTTTAAGTAGCAATAAATATTACATCTAAAATTTCATAAAGATGTCTTTAGCATTTGTGGTAAATGACTTATAAAATAAAGCTTTAATAGAGTAATTATTTCTAATAAGCCTGAAAGTCACAATATTATTGCGTATAAAAAGTGTTATTTATCTCAGTAATTACAGCTTTTTTTAATCAATAATGACTTGAGCGTAGGCGTAGCCCGCCGCAGGCATCGCCTAAGTGAGTCTACACTTCGAGAAAACTAGCGATCGCTTGGGTTGCATTATATCGCTCGTGCAATTCCAAAAGAATCTCCCTTCAAGGTGACTCCCAAGGGTTCTACCACTACCTCGCGGGAAAGGGACGCTTCAACTCTTCCTGCAATCATAGCCGAAAGTTGATGTTCTCTTGCAAGCAGGACAATTCTCTCTGCATCCTGCTCTGACTCTGTATAGAATGCGAATCCTGCACCGTAATTGAACACCGAAAGCATCGTCTCGGCCCCACCCTCAAGATGACTTTCAACAAATGTAAATATCTCTGGTACTGGGAGCATCGTTTCAATGACATACCGAAGCGGCTTCACTGACCGCATCAGCTTTTGCCAGCCATGACCAGTAATATTCTCCATCGCCGTGGGACGAATTCCCTCACCAAGCACCGCCTGTACAAGGGGCGTGTAGAGATACGAAGCAGCATTCATCGCTTCCCAGAACTCCTGCCCACTTGGAAGTTTTGTTCTGTAGGCATCAGGAAGCGACTCGGCAAGCTTTCGCAGTGGGGTAAAGCCGTTCTCATGGGGACCTGAACTTTCGACGAGAACAATGGTATTTCCGGCATCCAGACACGAACTATCAATAGGAGCAACACCAGCCGGCATAACCCCAAAAACTGAGCCGGCGATGTCGAGCCGCCCTGGAATCATCTTGGTTTTGAGTTGAGGAGTTTCCCCTGAGAGATAGACACATCCCACGCGTTTGCACCCCTCAACTACTCCATCAAGAAATCCATCAAGAAAAGCGGGGGTAAAGATTGTTTCAGGAGTACTCGACGGCAGATAAAGACCGAGAAGTATAGTCTGCATACCTGAAGTTGCGGCATCGTTCGTCAGACACGAGATGATCTTGATACCAATATTCCACCAGAATCGTCGAAGTTCTTCTTCAGAGAGGTCGTCAGGGCGGGTATCGTCTGCGGTGCCCAGTCCTTCGGGGACAAGTGTCACAGAAAGTTCTCTAGCCCCGGCCTCCAGAAACGGAGCAAGGTTAAGGCTGAAAGCGTTAGCGCTTGCTCCCAGACCTGACGCGGGCACGATGCCATAAGCGCTTGCAAAGCCAAGTGTGCGTTTTGCGGCATCGATGAAGCGTCGTTTTGCAGCATCGAGAGTATCGTAATCGACTTGATCGAGAGCTTGAGCCATCAGGTTGCGTTTTAAGTAAGAAGTTAGGAGTTAGGAGTTAGGAAAACTCATAACTCATAACTCCTCACTTTAAAATACCTCATCTTCAATACCACGCCACCATTCCCCCAAATTCATCAAGTCTTGGTAAATATCTTCTAATTCTTTGATGTAGGCATCATTTGTCAGGGTGGCTCGACGCTCTTGCAATTTTTTGAGGCGCAGTTGTACCAATACCCAAGGTTTAGAGATGCTATTCGTTGCTTCGATGTATTGCGCTAGTTCTTTGCTATCCATATATTTTATATTTTGATTTTCATGTCACTACTTTTATTTAGGCAATGTCTGTCCCACTACTGGAAAACAGAAAAGGGAGAAATTAAAAAGAACTTCTCCCTTTCCTATTGGGCTTTCTGCTTCAACTTTTGTAAATTAACTTATTGCTTCTACTTTATATAGTCTGGCACAAGCGGCGTAGACGCATTTAGCTTTGCCATTCTCAAAAGGTAAGAAGCAGTTTACTAAGAGGCATCGCACTCAGTTCAAAACCGAAATTAATTAAGCTTTAGCCAAGTTTTCAGCAGCAAAGTCCCAGTTGGCCAAGTTTTCTAGGAAATTCTTGATGAACGCTGGACGGGCGTTTTTATAGTCAATGTAGTAGGCGTGTTCCCAAACATCCAAGGTTAGGAGTGCCTTCTTACCATGAGCTAGGGGATTTTCTGCATTTGGTGTTTTGATCACCTTTAGCGTACCACCATCATCGATCAGCCAAGACCACCCGCTGCCGAATTGAGTTGTAGCCGCGTTAGAGAACTCTTCCTTGAATTTGTCGAAACTACCAAAATCTTTATCGATTTTGGCTGCGAGTTCACCTGTCGGTGTGCCACCACCTTGTGGTTTCAAGGAATTCCAGAAGAAAGTGTGGTTCCAAACTTGGGCAGCGTTGTTGAAAATTCCCACCTTAGAGGAGTCTTGGAAGGAAATTTTGATCACTTCTTCCAGAGACTTATCAGCAAGTTCTGTACCTTCAGTGAGCTTGTTCAGGTTGTCTACATAAGCTTTATGATGCTTGCCATAGTGATACTCGAAAGTTTCAGCTTTCATACCAAAAGGCTCTAGAGCATCCTTTTCAAAGGGTAGTGGGGGCTGTACAAATGCCATTGTGTAAAATCCTCTCTTTACCGGTTTCCAGTTTTAAGCTATTGCAGAAATTTGGGAAATTAATAGCTTTTATTTTTAGGGGTTTTATGTCTTTAATCATGGAACATAAAACTTAACATCGTCATTTTACTACCAAAGTGAAGACGGAAACAAAGTACTTTGGTGATAAGTCAAATCGCTAGCAATTCCTGACTATGAATAAAAATGACTAATATTTGATAGCGAAAGGCTAATAACTAACTAGCATTTAGCAATTAAAGCTTTCATACTTCTATCTTTAGTAGGATTAATTACGATGTGAAAAATCACTCGAAAGTGAGATGATTTAATATTTAAATAAATTTTACATTTATTTAAATTTTCTAAGTGTTAATTTTTAAAGAAGATAGCCAATAGTCAAATTATCTATTTTATTTTTAAATACAGTTTTGAGGATGGTAAGTGAATAATCACTCACCCACCACCCTTTGAAACTAAAAAACTAACAAGCAAATAGCAGTAATTAACACTGAGATAAACGCTGTTGGTAATAGTTAACGATTTGTGCCGTAACTTCAGATATTTCCAAACCATCAGTTTGAAGTTCGATCGCATCTGCTGCTTTTTGCAAAGGAGAAACTTTGCGTGTACTATCTTTCCAGTCACGTTCAGCGATGTCGTGTTCCAGCTGCTCTAAACTCACTTCAGGTTGACCTTGGGTGTTAAAGTCTTGCTGGCGGCGACGGGCGCGTTCACTGACAGAAGCGGTTAAAAAGATTTTAACTTCGGCATCGGGGAACACGTGAGTACCGATATCCCGACCTTCAGCAACTAAACCACCTTTTTTACCCCAGTTTTGCTGTTGTTTAACCAGTGCTTGACGGACAGCGCTTTGTGCGGCGATCGCAGATACTTGAGATGTTACCTCAATGGTGCGAATCACTTGGGTAACATCAGTACCATCAATCCAAACCCGCACGGACGATTGTAAATCCTGGGTGGGAGTAAGTTCAATTTTACACTGATTAGCTAATTGAGCGATCGCACACTCATCGTCAATAGCAATCCCCTTTTGCAATACTAACCAAGTGACAGCACGGTACATCGCTCCTGTATCTAAATACACTAAATTCAGGGTTGCTGCCACTTGCCGCGCCACTGTAGATTTTCCAGCACCAGCTGGACCATCAATAGCGATAATGGGTTGACGATCCCGCAATATAATATTGTCAATCAAACGTGTAGCACCAAGACGAGCTGCGATCGCCAACATTCCTTCCTCCTCAACTTTTTCTAAAGACATCAACGTAGTCGGTTCAACCAATTCAATATATTCCACTGAGGCCGTGCTGACCATTGCCACTTCTTGCTGTACCACTGCTATCAACTTGTTACTATTGCGATCGCCTGCAATGAATGCAGCTTCAGCTCGTCGCAAGCCTCGATATAACACCGCTGCTTGCTCTTTTGCCGTTGCAGTCAAATATTGATTGCGAGAACTGAAGGCAAGACCCGACGCTTCCCGTACTGTTGGACAAGCAACAATCTCTACTGGCAAATTTAAGTCAGCTACTAAGCGTTTAATAATTGCTAGTTGCTGACCATCCTTTTGACCAAAGTAGGCACGGTCAGGCTGTACCAAGTGGAAAAGTTTGGTAACAATCGTAGCGACACCCTGAAAGTGACCTTGCCGAGAACGACCACACAAGCCTGTTATCATAGCAGATGGGGGGATAACTTGTGTAACCTTTGATTCTTGTATACTCTTCTGAGGAACTGCCATTTCTTCCGGAGTCGGTGCAAAAATGGCATCTACCCCAGCTTGTTCGCAAAGTTGTTGGTCTTGCTCTAAAGTGCGGGGATATCGTTGATAATCCTCATTAGGAGCAAATTGCAGGGGATTGACGAAAATACTCACAATCACCGTAGAATTTTCCTGCCGCGCCCGTTGGATTAAGCTTAAATGACCTTGATGCAAATTTCCCATCGTTGGTACCAGACCGACTGCCGTCTGATACCAGCCAGTCATCTCATCTAATCTCAGATCCTCAGTAACCGCAATTAGCTTGTTTTCTGAGCATTTAGTTAAATAGCAGCGTAAAGCTGCGACTGTTGTCAGCAGACGCACAAAAATACCCCTAGTTTTTATCGATCCCTCCCCCGTTAGTTTATATCCGAAATAGAGGGAAGAGATGATTTAACTAGGGGAATTAAGTGATACGGAACTGGAATTGGGCATTGGGGAGCCAGCGCCGTGGGCGGGTTTCCCGACTTGAGGCGACTGGCGTCATTGGGGAGCCAGCGCCGTGGGCGGGTTTCCCGACTTGAGGCGACTGGCGTCATTGGGAAAATCTCTACTCCCTATTGCTTATTGGCTATTGCCTAATGATTATTTTTCTAAGACTTCAATATGTACTGGTGCAACGCCACTGCCCATCATTCCCAAAATTCGAGCCGCGCCGGCAGACACGTCAATGATTCGACCCCGAATGAATGGGCCTCGGTCATTAATTCGCAACACTACAGAACGACCGTTGCGGGTGTTAGTTACACGCACTTGCGTACCAAAGGGTAAGCTGCGATGGGCGGCAGTCATTTCTTCGGGATTGAATCTCTGACCGCTAGCAGTACGATTACCAGAACCGTCATAGCCGTAATAAGAAGCCATGCCTCTCAAGGTGGCTCGCACTACTCCGACGGCAATTTGTTGGGGTAGCTTTGGTATTGATATTTGTTGACGTACTGGTAAATTCGCAATCTCTTTTAGGGGAGATGCATTGCCTAGTAGTCTCCGCAAGCGATTGGTTGCTTGCAATGCATCTTGCGCTAGATCGTTGGTAGTACCTGCTAATCGCGTACCTTCGTTGATTTCGACCAACTCTTCGCCATTAATTTTGATTATATAGCGATCGCCATCTTCTTGGACAGGGGCGCTTTTATTTTGCGCTTGATTAGCAGTAGATTTTTCCCCAGCTTTCCAACTGACGGTAATCTTACTCCCGTCCACATTTTCCCGATTCAACTGGTTGATCTTAGCTGCTATTACACCAGCTATCTGAACCGGGTCATCGTCAGCGGAGCTAATCTGGTTACTCCCATCTGTTACGTTCCCAGTATTTAATGCATTTGATGAATTGCTAGTAATAAGGGCGTACCCTTGTACGCCCCCAGTATTGTCAATTGCACCAACTTTTTTAGTTTCAAGATTCGTATTTGATACAGAACTCAAAAAGGTGAGAACAGGTATATTTCTGATAAAAAGGGTTGCCGCCTTACGTCCTCTAATGTTGTGAGGATGAATTTCTGTAATCACAGCATCCAAGGTTTGTTTCCCTGCTGTTGATTGGTACTCTCCCACCTTCACCACATCAGGGGCCGATGATTTTTGGGAAGTTAGTACATTTCCCTTGATGGTTTGAGTGCAACCGACTGAGGGTATGCCCAAAACAGCCATAGACAGGGCAACAATAATCCACAAATGTCTTTGATTCATGCGTCCGTTTTTAAAGCGACTGTAGAACTTAAGTTTTATAATTTGCGGGATTTTTCTACTAATGAAAGTGATTTCCCTGTTTGAAAAACTCGAACTCGTTCCGTCTTCACTTTGTTCTTTATAACTGCAACAGACTAACACGAACCTTTTGGCTTGGGGATCAGGGTTTTAGCGTAACTATTGCCCGCTTTTTCAAATTCCAATTCCAATTTGGAGGGCGAAACCTTTTTCAAAAGCGGACTTTGGCTATGTAACGCTTTTTTCAGGAAGTCAAAAATTTCTTCAAAAAATTTTATGTTTATTTCACGTCAAAGTGACGATACCCTATTCACATCGGTTGTAAAGGCTCGCAACTACTCGTGTATTCTAGATTACATGTTTTTTGGCTATTTGCTCTCAGGAGATAATATAACTTTAATTAAATAGCATCTGCATAAATACTTAAAATCATTTATTTAATGAAATATTTAGATTTAACTATGAATAAGTCGTGATATGAGTTACGTCTTAAATAATTATGCAAATTAGTTTGAGTTTAATATCTTTTTTCAAAAATTTTTCTACTTACATTAATCATTACTTTTATTCTCCACAACTAGACTGATATTAGTGATATTTATCACTAATAGTAGCCGTATAGCTGGGTATAAAAAAAAGGGCAATACTCAAGTAAATATTTTTCCGGATTAATGACTTAAAAATTAAGAAAACTTTGCGATCGCTTAGGTAACAGATGTTGCGTGTGCTAAAAATCACAGCTTATCTGGTTTCTCTTCAGTAATTGCTCAAGTATGATTTTTTAGAGCAAGCTGTTTTTGACAAAATCTTTGTAACTGTAGGGATGTACAGCTGCACCTCTTCTATATATAGTAGGTATTTTGGGAAATGCCATCAGCCTAATGACAAACCAAGCACATCAGGGAGATTTAGAAATAGAACCATCGCCATTAAAAGCTTTTCTCAACGAGTTACATTCCCAGTACAAGTCTCTGCGGGAGGGTGCAGTAGCGAAATACATTCCCGAACTGGCAAAGGCAAACCCGGATTTGTTCAGCATTTGCATTGTGACAGTAGATGGTCAAGTTTACAAAGTTGGGGACTACGAGCAGCTTTTTACTATTCAGTCAATTTCTAAAGTGTTTGCTTATGGACTTGCCTTAGAAGATCATGGACTGGATTATGTTTTAACTAGAGTTGGCGTTGAACCGACGGGGGATGCATTCAACGCGATTGTTTTGGATGAGCAATCGAAGCGACCTTATAATCCAATGGTAAATGCAGGAGCGATCGCCACCACTAGCTTAATCAAAGGTTCCGGTCCTACCGAACGCCTCAACCGAATGCTAGATATGTTTCGCCGATATATTGGCCGTGACGTATTCGTTGACATTTCAGTTTTTACCTCAGAACGTAGTACAGGGCATCGTAACCGCGCAATGGCGCATTTAATGCTCAACTTTGGGATGATTGACCGAAACATTGAAGAGGCGCTAGATATTTATTTCCAGCAGTGTGCTGTGATGGTGAATTGCCAAGACTTAGCGGTGATGGCGGCTACTCTGGCTAACAGAGGTATTAACCCCGTCACTAAAGAACGGGCGGTAGATAAGCGTTACATCAAAGATATTCTGAGTGTGATGTATACTTGCGGGATGTACAACTTTGCAGGTGAGTGGGCTTATAAAATTGGGATTCCGGCGAAAAGCGGTATTTGTGGTGGGATTATTGCCGTTGTACCCAATAAAATGGGCATCGGAGTTTTTTCACCGTTGTTGGATATGCGTGGTAATAGTGTGCGGGGGGTAAAAGTGTGTGAAGAACTTTCGCAACGGTTAGGTTTACATCTATTTGATTGTTCAGGTCAAGAGGCGAAATTTGATTGAAAGGTGGAGGAGGCTGATTCTTGCTCCTCTTGGCTGGTCTACAATAGTATACACAAGTCCAAAAAGCTCGATTTACCTATTAGCGTAGGCGTAGCCCGCCGCAGGCATCGCCCTTCATAAACAACTTTTTGGCTTACTATTTAAGATAATATCTCAATCAAGCATCATCTAAACAAGATTAAATCAAGAGAGTCACAGATGGTTTCTTCCAACAGCAAGATAGGTATTATCGGCGCAGGGACATCAGGGGCTTATCTTGCAAGTTTACTTATTCAAGAAGGGTTTCAAGTTGACTTGTTTGAAAAAGCTCCCGTAGTGCGTACCGATGGATGTGGCATTCTTATTGTCCAATCAGGTATGAAAGCACTTGATCAAGGAAACCCTCAAATCAGCCAAAAAATTATTAACTCAGGCGATCCTGTAAAATTATTCGAGTTTCGCAACCTTAAAGGTGGATTTATCAATTCAGAAACTGTCACCTATGCTGAAGATGAACTACCAGGAATGCTCGTACACCGGAAAGCGATTTTAGAAGCAATCCTCGATACTTTACCCCCTAAGAATATTCATTTTAACGCTCAATTAGCTTCGATAACGCAGACTGAGAATAGTGCGATCGCACATTTTAAAGATGGAAGTCACTGGGAAGGGGATCTGATAGTGGGTGCTGATGGCATTCTTTCTAAGGTTCGGCAGTTTGTGGTTCCGAATGTAGAACTATGCTATCTAGGCGATCTAGTTTGGCGTGGGATTGTGACAGATAATAGCTTCTGTCCAGAAGGAAACTTTTTTGTTTATGTACGCGGTCGGGGAATTTATGCAAATTTCTTTCATATTGGTGGAAATCTGACTCATTGGGGTTTCTTTGTAGAAAAAGAGCAGACGGATTCTGAAATAGGCGCACTACAACCGGCTAATATATCTATTCCTCCCGAAGAATTAGCCAAACTCCCAGAGGATGCACGAAATGTGATTGAGTCAACTCCTCTGGAAAATATTATCTGTCGTTATTCCTATGACATCGATCCCCTGCCGAAACTCTATGATGGTCGTGTTATTTTAATTGGTGATGCAGCTCACGCGAAAAGTTCGACTCGCGCTAGAGGCATGACTTCAGGTTGGGAAGATGGTTTGTCTTTAACGCAACATCTCACGTCTAGTGGTAGTATTGCTGAAGCTCTGGAAAATTATCAGACGGAAAGATTACCCCTTGTCCACGAATATCAACGCACGAGTCGTGAAATGAGCCAGAAAATTGGTCGTCGTTAGTCAAGTGAAACTTAAAGTAAAGTTAGTTTTTATCTAAAATTAATGAGTAACGATCCTGTAATTAGCAAAGATATTATCACCCCTGTGATATCTCCCGATCTGGAGAAAGTTCCGGAAATTTTTACTCGTCATATTGGCACTTGGAAAGGTGAGTATATTAAAACTGATAAACGCGGACATTTTTCTCGCAGCTTTTTCGGTAGTTTTACCATCTTGATTGAGGGAAGCCAGTACCGACAGGTTAACAATTATGAATACTCAGATGGCTCTCATCTCCAGCTTAATTTTGAAGGATACTTTGAAGATAGGATTCTGAAATTGTTTTCTAGTAATTATTCTGATTTTTCGTCCATCGCTTGGGATGCAGGTCAGGACACAATTTGCTTTCGGGTAACGAAAACTCAAGATAAGGCGCTGATTACATTTATGGAAACAATGACTTTACTCGATGAAAATCACCGAGTTCGTAGTACCCAAATTTTTAAAGATGGCATTTTTGATGGCATCTCCTTTATTGAAGAAATTCGTTTTTCCTAAATAGATTAGATAGTCCCAGATTTGAGCAAGGAAGGTTGGCATCGAGCGAAATTGTGCGATTGTTCGCTTCTATGTGATAGGTGGAACACTCCAAATACTGGTGCACAATCTTGATCAAACTCCGTGCGATCGCTCTGTTATAGCCTTTATTTTTAAGAGAATCAAAGTGATTCAGAAAGTTGCTTATCCAGACGGCGAAACAGAAATACCCAAAGAGGTAGAGAACTATTAATCGCAATTAGTCGCACTAAATGACCAGTTGTGACAATTTCAACATTATGATTCAATGCTAGGGAAACTAAGATCATTTCTGCCGATCCTCCTGGTGCTGTGACTAAAAGACAGGTTAACCAGTCCCAAGAGGTTAATTGCATCGCTAGTATAGCAGCGATCGCTCCGGCGATGAGGGTCATGCCCACAGACATCAAGGCATAGCCCACAGTCCGCTTTCTAAAGTTGGGTTTGTCTCCCCAATATTCACCAATAGTAATTCCTAGAAGCATTTGACCCAATAAGTTAATTAAAGGCGGCGGACTAAAGCTAATATCACCCACAAAAGGCAGCCAATGTAGCAAAGGATTAAACCCGATACCAATCAATAATGCACCAAAGAAATCGCCGGCGGGAATTTTAAATAATATAGCTGAATAAACTACTAATCCAGTAATTAGGAGTACTAACAAGAGTAATTCTAATTGAGATGGATCGAAATTGAGCCAAGCAGCGTTG
Source organism: Nostoc sp. (assembly GCF_036918245.1). GTDB lineage: Bacteria > Cyanobacteriota > Cyanobacteriia > Cyanobacteriales > Nostocaceae > Nostoc. The sequence goes on along the minus strand of NZ_JBALEF010000056.1, from coordinate 228,837 downwards.
ATTGGGAGCGTTTGCGGATAGTAATTACCAGTTGATGTTCTAGCGATGAAGGGAATTAGAACAACTACAGAGGTGACGCGAATCGCCTGAACTAGGGCAACCAAGCTAACATTTTTATTGTAATCGGCAGCGATCGCGGCCATAATTCCTACACCGCCAGGAACTGTAGCCAGCATTGCTGTAAATAGGTTGGTTTTGCTGACGCGGGAGTAAATGTAACCGATACAACTTCCACTCAGCAGCAGAAATAAGGTAAGAAAAATAAATATGGGAATACAAGAAGCAATACTAGCTAGATTAGCCTGGGAATTGGAAGCGCCGACAGTTAAGCCGACAAGTGCCATTCCCACTTTTCTAGCAGTGCGGTTAGGTTGGGGAGAATATTGATAAAAAATTCGACACCCTTGGAGAACCACTGTACCAGCCGCAATCCCGCCAAATATCCAGGCAATCCTGCCAATTTGGAACTTTGCAAGGAGTAAACCCAGAGGTAATGCCAGAAGCATTTCCAAGGCAAGGACAATTAGTTGCTTGCCAAATAGCTGTTGTTTGGTAACAACAAGATTTTCATGAGTGTGTTCTTCCAGACTGGGAGTACCACTTACAGTTTGATTCATCGATACTAAGCTTTTTTTTAAGTCTAAGCTATAGGTGCAAAAGTGGATCTCCAGAGATGCGATCGCACACTACACATTACCAGAAACAAGCAAAATGATACAGGTGCAGGGTTTTAGTTCTAATGGTGGGTTTATTTTAGATTTAGATTTAAGTCAGGTTTGGTAGCTCACCTCTTGCACCAGACAATTAAAATAGTGCCAATATTCCACATCCACGGACAACATTAAATATATGAACACAACTCCCTCTAAAAGAGAAACAGATGAAATGTTCAAGTGGTTAAATCGTAACCGCCAGATGTTATTAGATTTATATAAAAATCAATATATCGCTTACAATGCAAATGGAATAATTGCTCACAGCGAAAACTTGCGCGAAGTTTTAACATTAGGTAATGCTTCAAAACAGCCTTTTTTAATTTACCTAGTTCCCCGTCGCACTGCTTCTTTTTATTTTACCAATTCGCTTTCGCACTGTAGTTAAACTTTCACTGGGTTCTGATACATTTAACGGAATTAGTTGTGGTGGAGGAATTTCTACGGTTACTAATCATCTTCCTATTATGAAGCAAGCACTAAAAAGGCTTTAGCAACAGACAAACAGAACACAGTTTTCAAATATTGAGTTAGAAGAAGAAATGGGAAATATCCAAAAGGAACTATAAAGCTTTTCAAAATAGGATATTCAAAATTAGCTAGATGAAAAAAATAGGGACTGAGAAATAAATCTCAGTCCCGATAAAAAAGCGGGCTAACCGCTATTTATATGGTTAACCCGTGCAGCTTTGGGAACGCGCAGAGAAATTGTTATTGCAATACCAACTTCACATTGGCGTTTTGCAGACCGCGCTGTTTCACTTCAGCCAAAGTTTTGTTAACGGCATACTTTTGGTTGATTGAGTTGATCAACTCGGTTTGGTTGTGCTTCTTAGCAACGCCCCACAAGTCAGCGATTAGGTCAAAAGAACCATCGCCATTGCGAGACCAGCCGAGGTCATATTCGCCTTCCAACACGGCAACGATGTCAGAACGGACACGCTGACCGTTATAACCACGGACATCAGCTTCAGTCTTTACGCTGATACCGAGGTCGCGCAAGGAAGCCTTGAGGATTTCGGCATCGGTGATTTTGGTACGCAGGGTGCTAAAGTGAGACATTTGGGTTTCCTCCAATGAGAAGATTGAGAAAAACGACAACGGTTTGTTTTGGGCGAAGCCGCGCTTAACAGGATGCGGCTTTTCTTATAACTGCTAGCATTTTCAGCTAGCCTTTCCCCCTGGGATGGCAGAGGAAAGCTTTTAAAACTCCATTCGCTGATATTCAGCTACGGAGGATGCTGCGGGGCGTGCACGCTGTCTGGCCCAATCTCTCAGAGCCGTTACTTGTTCTTGCATCGTTCGAGACAGCGGCAATGTTGCCTTCAGTGCAGCAATAATATCTAGTTGGGTGAACTCCCGATCTTGGGCAAAAGCTTCATACATTGCCGCAACGATCGCTTGTTCAACTTCTGCCCCAGAAAAGCCATCAGACATCTTGGCTAGTTGCTCAAGATCGAATCGAGAGATGTCTTCACGGCGTTTGGTCAGATGAATATTGAAGATATCCTGCCGTTCTTCCGGTGTTGGCAGATCCACAAAGAAAATTTCATCAAAGCGTCCTTTCCTCAAGAACTCGCCAGGTAAGCGTTCTACTCTGTTGGCGGTTGCCATCACGAACACTGGTGATTTCTTATCTTGCATCCATGTGAGGAAAGAGCCGAAGATTCTACTTGAAGTCCCTCCATCAGAATCAGAGGAACCTCCACTACCAGCAAAGGATTTATCCAATTCATCGATAAACAAAATCGCTGGGGAAATAGATTCTGCTGTTTTCAGGGCGTTTCGCAAGTTTGCTTCACTTCGTCCCACCATTGAGCCGTCGTAGACTCGCCCCATATCCAACCGCAACAGTGGTAAACCCCACAGTCGGGAAGTAGTTTTGGCAATTAATGACTTACCGCAACCGGGAACTCCTAAAATTAACATTCCCTTTGGTTGAGGCAAACCATACTCTCTAGCTCTTTCTGTGAAAGCGTTAGAGCGTTGCTTGAGCCATCTTTTTAACTCTTCTAAGCCACCTACAGCATCAATAGTTTCATCTTCTTCAATGTATTCTAAGATGCCATTGCGCCGAATTAGTTGCTTTTTCTCAGATAAAACGATGTCTACTTCATCTTCCGTCAAACGCTCTTTAGTTACCTGTGCCTTACGGTAGACTTTCTCAGCTTCATCTTTAGTTAAACCCAAAGCAGCTCTGAGAAGTTTTTCTCTGGCTTCTGTTGTCAGTCGCCGACCACGATTCTGCTCTATATGGTGAGTTAAGACTTTATTCAACTCAGCCATATCTGGCAATGTAAAGTCGAGAACAACAACTTCTTTTTCCAGTTCTATAGGTACTTGCTGCATCGGAGACATCAAAATGATGTTCTTTTGCATACCTTTGAAACTAGCGATCGCATCACGCAACGACCGATTAGTTGCAGGCGCATCTATAAAGGGATGTAAATCTTTAAGAATAAATATACTTGGTTCTTTCTGCCGGATGATCCACTCAATTGCCGCCTCTGGAGATACGGTATTATGTTGGGTGACATTCCGGGGTTGACCATATTCAACAATCCCGTGTGTTACTGTCCAAACAAATACTCGGCGCTGGGGCTTTAACAACTGGGCGATTGTGGAAATTGCTTGCTCGGCCCGCTCTTCCTCGGAGGTAACAAGGTAGATTAAAGGGTATTGAGCTTGAATTAGGATCTTGAGCTCTTCGTTCATACTTCGACCTACTTGAGACCTTATAGAGACAGTAGAGACATTGCTTCTGGTAAAGAAAACCGAATCATGAATATCTATCTAGCAAGGAACTAACTCTTCCTCACCTTTGGCATTGGTTTTATCTTCATCCATCTCATTGAGAGAAAGATGCTCTTGACCAACTACTCCTGGTTGATTGCCTAAAGTAACCAGTTCCCCATCACGTAAGACTAGTGAGCTATCACAAGTTGGGCATGAATAAATTCTATGAGTCCGCCCATAAGAAGAATCTTCTAGCTCGTCAACCAATTCTTGATTAGATAGGTAAAAACCAAGGGCACGTTCGGCAAGTTCAGACATTGGCTCGGAATCAACTGCTGAACGAATCTTCAGTTTTCTGTGCAACTCTGGCGATAAATACAAAGTGACCTTTTGCTTAGTTTGCGTTTGCATATAACTCTTTAACGGTCTTACCCGGGTATGTATATCAAGTTATCGGTTCTTTTATTGGTTGTCAAGACGGTAAAACGTTTTAACGTCAGTTTCGTTACATTTATTTACAAATGGGGGTGAAATGCTGTTTATTGAGTGATAAATCGCTCATTATAAACCTCTCAGAATTAATTAGGACTGACTTGGCTTATTTTTTAATAACTAGGAGCGTCAGCGGATTAAAGTTGAACACCTTTCCGGTTGTAAACAACTGATATCCACAGGAGATGCCAGCGAATGACAATAGCATAGAAAAAAGAGACACCGAGCCGATTACAACACCACTGGCGATGAAAAGAGCGATTCCTATCCCAATCAACACCCATCCCAGTTTCCGATTATCGCGCCCACCCCAATTCAGAGCTACTACACCTCCCATACACAGTAAAATTCCAGGTGTGCTGCGTAAATAAACACTAATATAAATGCTTGTACTTAAAAATGTAATCCCTGCTAGGATTAGCCCTAAACCAATAAGCTTACAGGCAAAAATTACTTGATCTTCTTCTTTAACGATGTTAGGTGCTGTAATTTCTGTTGGCGCGGAGTTTGGTGCAGAATTTTTTGTGGCAGATGCAGAGTGCTGCTGCATCCTAAACATAAAAGTTATTTTGTCTCCCTGTCCAAAGGAAACTCTGTCTCCTGGATGCAATGGACAAAAAACTTGAGGTTGAAGTTTTGCACCATTAATGTATGTACCATTGGAACTGCCCAAGTCGGTGATATAGTATTCATCCCCATTTATCCAAATTTGTGCGTGGATGCGAGATACCACATCCGAATCTGGTAAACCAGAAACGTCAATATCTGGGGGTTTTTGGTCGTTTGGCTTACCGATGCAAATTACAGAGAGATTTGGCGGAAATTGCAAAGATGTGTTTGTTTGGAAGTGAAAAAGCTCTAAATTTAGCCGATTTGTCTGAGATACATTGTCCATAGTTTGTGTGATAAAACACCTTGTCTGAGCTTCTTCTACCGAGAGTTCAAAAGAGAATGGTGAATATCCTGAATATTATTTAATTTTTAATGAACGCTCTGTCGGTGCATTTCCCGATTCGTGAATAACTCGTAAATTGGCAAAGGTATTGATCTGAGTTTCTGGTATTTCTATAAAATCAGTAACTTTGGCAAAATGTGTGATGTAAATGGCTACTGCTAATAAAATCTATAGTTTGGGGCGAAGAATTTATCCGTTTGCCGCCAGCGTTAGCGGAGTCGTTGCCCTGTTAATAATGCTGTGGAGTTGTACTGCAAATGATTTTAACGCCGGAGCGATCGCCTGGAAAACTTATAGCAACTCCCGTTATGACTTTGAATTTCCATATCCGAGTAACTGGACTTCTTTAGTAGCCTCAGAAAATGGTGATGGAATTGCGTTTATTTCACCACAGGATAACTCAGTGGAAATTCGCGGGTGGGCAAGTCATCAGCTACCAAACGATCAAGAGTCCGTGAAAAAGATAAAATCCAACTTTCAGACCGTTCAAGGAGTATCTGGGGTGCTGGTTGTAGAAGTCGATCGACGAGCAGGTTCGATGACACTGACGCTAACTCAGAGTCAAGTGAAATACCATTTACAGGGACGGAGTAAGAGCCAAGAATTTCAAAATTACTATCGTTTGTTTTATTACATTGCCCAGCAGTATCGGATTTCAAAGTTTTAATGGGGCATTGGGTATTAGGTATTAGGCATTACGCATTGGGAGGAGACAGCAAGGGAGAGACTTATTCAATAATTCTTCCTTGTTCCCCTCATCTCCCCACTTCCCATTCCCCTTAAAATCCACATCTCCCCCAGAATGATGATTAAGAGGGTACAGAAACCTGATAGATTTAGCTATCAGCGAGTAAAAACTGGTGAAGATGAAAGTCCTGGTTATTGGTGGTGATGGATATTGCGGTTGGGCAACTGCTCTTTACCTTTCCAATCGAGGTTATGAAGTTGGAATTTTAGATAGTTTGGTGCGGCGGCACTGGGATAATGAACTTGGTGTCGAAACTCTCACTCCGATCGCACTAATTCAACAACGTCTCCAGCGCTGGCAAGATTTGACGGGTAAATCTATTGACTTGTTCATCGGCGATATTACGAATTACGAATTTCTCCAGAAAACATTACATCAATTTCAGCCAAATGCCCTAGTGCATTTTGGTGAACAGCGTTCGGCCCCATTTTCCATGATTGACCGAGAACACGCAGTTCTCACCCAGGTCAATAATGTAGTTGGGACGTTGAACTTACTGTACGCCATGCGGGAAGATTTCCCGGACTGTCATTTGGTGAAGCTGGGAACGATGGGTGAATACGGTACACCCAATATTGATATAGAAGAAGGGTATATCACCATTGAACACAATGGACGCAAGGATACCCTACCTTATCCCAAACAACCCGGTTCAATGTACCATTTAAGCAAAGTTCATGATAGTCATAACATCCACTTTGCTTGCCGGATTTGGGGATTGCGGGCAACGGATTTAAATCAAGGTGTAGTTTATGGCGTCTTAACCGAAGAGACGGGGATAGACGAACTATTGATTAATCGGCTAGATTACGATGGTGTGTTTGGTACAGCACTGAACCGCTTTTGTATTCAAGCAGCTATTGGACATCCGTTAACTGTCTACGGTAAAGGTGGACAAACTCGCGGATTTTTAGATATTCGGGATACAGTAAGATGTGTGGAATTAGCGATCGCTAACCCTGCACAACCAGGCGAATTCCGCGTATTTAACCAATTTACCGAACAATTTAGTGTTGGCGATTTGGCATTGATGGTGAAAAAAGCTGGTAATGCTATCGGATTGAACGTAGAAATCAATCATTTAGATAATCCCAGAGTTGAAAAAGAAAAACATTACTTCAACGCTAAAAATACAAAATTGCTTGATTTAGGTTTACAGCCTCACCTGCTCTCTGATTCTCTCCTCGATTCTCTGTTAAACTTTGCCATCAAGTATCAGACGCGAGTTGATCACAAACAAATTCTGCCTAAAGTCTCTTGGCACAGAAATTAGCGTAAACCCCAGTAAATCGTGGGTCTAAAATTGGTCGTCGTATTTTAGCACAATATGACGACCAAACAGTTATTATTTATCAGGCGTATCGTCCAGCTACTACTAAATTTGCCGTTTACTACAGTGATTTTGATTTTGCAGAATTGATTACAGGACGTGAGACAGTTTACCGCTCTTCCAATCACTCTCAGAAAACAATAATCGAAGCAGAAAACTGAAACTATGACTAAATCAAGATTTGAGGCTTTATTTTCTAATATAAATTCCAAAATGTAGCTAAAACCTGGAAAGTGAAGTCTCGTAAGCCTTGCAGCGATTGCTTTCTCCAAGAGTGATCGAAGAGGTTACTCTGTGTTTAATAGCAAAATGCACTCTTAAGCTGAGATTATCTGCCTGGACTGAATAGTTTTTTATGAGAATTGCCCTATTTACCGAAACCTTTTTACCCAAGGTTGACGGCATTGTAACGCGCCTGCGCCATACTGTTGACCATCTCCAGCGCAGTGGTAATCAAGTGTTGGTGATTGCCCCTGATGGAGGCATCACAGAACACAAAGGCGCTAAAGTTTACGGCGTTACTGGCTTTCCTCTGCCATTGTATCCAGAATTGAAAATGGCATTACCTCGCCCAGCCATTGGTTACATCTTAGAAGAGTTTAAGCCTGATATTATTCATGTCGTGAATCCAGCCGTTTTGGGTTTGTCTGGCATATTTTATAGCAAAATCCTCAAAATCCCTTTGGTGGCCTCTTATCATACCCATTTACCCCAATATCTCCAGCATTATGGCTTAGGGATGCTGGAAGGTTTTCTGTGGGAACTGCTCAAAGGCGCTCATAATCAAGCAGCTTTAAATCTGTGTACCTCCACAGCAATGATAGAGGAACTGACAGCACATGGTATTGAACGTGTAGATTTATGGCAGCGTGGGGTGGATACAGAATTATTTCACCCCGATTTAGCTAGTGTAGAGATGCGATCGCGCTTATCAAAAAATCATCCAGAAAGCCCATTGCTACTTTACGTGGGGCGGCTTTCGGCTGAAAAAGAAATTGAGCGCATCAAACCAATTTTAGAAGCAATTCCCCAAGCGCGGTTGGCATTGGTTGGAGATGGGCCACACCGTCAAGCATTGCAAAAACACTTTGCTGGCACAAACACTTATTTTGTTGGCTATCTTATGGGGCAAGAGTTAGGTTCTGCCTTTGCGAGTGCTGATGCCTTCATCTTTCCTTCCCGTACAGAAACACTAGGCTTAGTACTACTAGAAGCGATGGCTGCTGGCTGTCCCGTGGTAGCAGCCCGTTCCGGGGGAATTCCTGATATTGTGACAGATGGGATAAATGGATATCTTTTTGAGCCAACAGCAGATGTTCAAGGAGCGTTAGCTGCTACTCTTCGACTCTTAGAACAAAAACAACAACGAGATATCATCCGTCAAAATGCCCGCCAAGAAGCAGAAAGTTGGGGTTGGGCAGCTGCCACCAGGCAGCTACAAGATTACTATCAAAAGGTGATATTTTCTGAACAGTTGACAAAATAAAGGAGTAGGGAGTGGGGAGATGAGGGAGATGAGGGAGCAGGGGGAGCAGGGGGAGAAGAATTAATAACCAATGCCCTATGCCCAAAATCTAAAATCTAAAATCTAAAATCTAAAATTACCATGACACTCCCCAACCCTGGCAGCGTCTTGGCTACATTAACTGAACTGACTCAAGTTAATCGTACTCACGCCCTACTGCGTCGCGTCAAAGACTTATCTGTTAATGAATTTGTTTGCTTACTCGACTTTATAACTGCTGAGTTCCAGCAATTTCTGAGAGCTATTGAACTGATCAATAATGAAGCTCTAGAAACTATGTTGGAGAAGGTATTAGAAGCTATCACACTCAAAATTGGTCAAATTCTCCAAGCAGAACACACAGCTATTTTTTTAGTTGACTATGACAAAGGTCAACTGTGGTCAAAAGTTCCTCAAGATAATACCCAAAAATTCTTAGAAATTCGGACTCCCATTACAGTGGGTATCCCTGGCCATGTTGCCAGTACAGGTCAATATCTCAACATATCTGAAACTTATACTCATCCACTATTTAGCCCAGAACTTGAAAAACAAATGGGCTACAAAATCCGTAATATTTTATGTATGCCCGTTATTAGTAGCAAAAACCAGACTGTAGCGGTAGTGCAACTAGCTAATAAAACTGGGAATGTTCCGTTTAATCATGATGATGAAGAACGTTTTCGAGACTTTGCAGCTTCAATTGGTATTATCCTGAAAAGCTGCCAATCTTTTTATGTAGCGGCTCGTAATCAAAGAGGCGCAACGGCTTTATTGCGGGCAACTCAGACACTAGGGCAAAGTTTAGATTTAGAAGCAACTTTGCAGATAGTCATGGAGCAAGCTCGAATTTTAATGCAAGCAGACCGCAGCACACTGTTTTTATATCGTAAAGAGCTAAACGAACTCTGGACAAAAGTTGCAGTGGCAGCAGATGGCACAAACTTGATAGAAATTCGCATTCCTGCTAACTGTGGCATAGCTGGATATGTAGCTTCCACTGGTGAAGCCTTAAATATTTCTGATGCTTATAAAGACCCCCGCTTTGATCCGAGTACAGATAAGAAAACTGGTTATATAACTCGTAATATCTTATGTTTACCAGTATTTAATTCTGCAAATGAGTTGATTGGCGTTACACAATTAATTAATAAGCAACAAAGTAGTTTTACTGCTTCTGATGAAGAGTTTATGCGGGCTTTTAATAATCAGGCCGGAATTGCCTTAGAAAATGCTCGGCTGTTTGAAAATGTGTTGTTAGAAAAACAGTATCAAAAAGATATTTTACAAAGTCTGTCAGATGCTGTGATTTCTACAGATATGGCAGGACAGATTGTCACGATTAATGATGCAGCCCTAGAGTTGCTGGGTTGTCCGATAGGAGACGCTAATAGTAAGAACAACAAGCTTTTGTGGGAACAAAATTTGATTGGTCGCCTAGTTTGGGAAGTTGTGCCAATTGAAAATCTCCAAATGCGACTAGAAGATAGTCTAAAAACTGGAGCTAAACATTATGTGCCAGAGCAAAGTTTGATGCTGGGACTTTACCAAGTGCTGAGTGAAAATCAGGACGGGCTAAACGCTCCGCTACCGCTAACAGGACTTAGGAATCAGTACTCAATTTTAGCACTGCGCGATCGCACTAACCCCGATATTTTTATTCCCTGGAATCAACCTCTGACTCCCCAATCTGAGTTTCTCACTTTTAATGAGGTACAAACATTAGAGCGCAATATCAATCTTACTGTTAATCCCCTGACTAATCCAGAAGGCGGTGTACGCGGTGGTTTGGTGGTCTTAGAAGACATTACTCAGGAAAAACGGATGAAAACTACCATGTCCCGCTACCTGACGCCCCATGTCGCTGAACAAGTTATGGCACTAGGGGAAGATGCTTTAATGGTAGGCGAACGGAAGGAAGTAACTATCTTGTTTTCTGATATCCGGGGCTACACAACACTTACAGAAAATCTCGGTGCAGCTGAGGTGGTATTGCTGCTCAATCAGTATTTTGAAACGATGGTGGAGGCGGTTTTTAACCACGAAGGCACTCTCGATAAATTTATTGGTGATGCCTTAATGGCGGTATTTGGTGCGCCGCTACCATTGACAGAAAATCATGCTTGGAGGGCTGTGCAGTCAGCGTTAGATATGAGACGCCGCTTAGAGGAATTTAACCAACGGCGAATTATCCAGGCGCAGCCGCAAATTCGTATTGGCATTGGGATTAGTTCTGGGGATGTGGTTTCGGGTAATATTGGTTCCCGCAAACGGATGGATTACACTGTCATTGGAGATGGTGTAAATTTAAGTTCGCGCTTGGAAGCGGTAACTAAAGATCACAGTTGTGATATTATTTTAAGTGAATTTACTTACAAATTGTGCAGCGATCGCATTTGGGTGCGCCAGTTAGATAAAATCCGAGCTAAAGGGAAACACCAGGCAGTTAATATCTACGAGTTAATTGGCGATCGCACTACTCCTCTAGATGCCAACACTCAAGAGTTTTTATTTCACTATCATACTGGACGCGATGCTTATTTATCGCGCAACTTCTCACAAGCGATCGCTTGTTTCAAGTCCGCCAAATCTATCCAACCCCAAGACCAAGCTGTTGATATCCACCTAGAGCGTGCGCGTAATTACCAACAAATGCCGCCTCCAGAGTCCTGGGATGGTGTCTGGACAATGCTTACTAAGTAGTCATTTGTCACTTGTCATTAGTCAGTTTCCAATACCTCATCCCCCATTGCCCATTCAACCTTGAGCCTCTCCCTGGTCATCCTGAAACGGATCTTCGCCAATTCCTAGCTCTTTTTTGGAGCGTTTCAACTGTTTCCATAGATCCTTTATTTGTTCGTAAGCTGCACCTGGAGGCACTTTTCCACCTGTTTCTAAGTTGCAAATGTAACTTACCCGTTGAGCAAATTCCTGTAGATTTGCATTAAAAACCAAGTTTTCTGGCTTAACCTGACCGTAGTAGCGACCGCGAGGGAAGAGAAAATCATCCTTGTTCACTATTTTTTTCTCCATTTATTCAATTCACCTTGTGTTTGGATTTCTGAAGCTTACTAGCTAACCTAATCTTTTTTTCGTCAGATTAGGGGAAATCAAATCATCTAACTCCTTTTGCAATTGGATGCAGGAATTGGTTGATTCAGATTTTGCGACTAGAAGATAAAGCTTGAAATACTTAATGTTGTAAATATTACAAAAAAATTTGTCCCTAAAGTAACTAAAGAGACTATTTGATTTTCCTCCCGGTTATTAATTTATCTCATCTTAATTTATGAAGTTTAAATTGTAATTAGCTTCAGTCCAAACCTTGAGGTACAAATTATTAAAACATACTAGTATATATTTGTAAATTTTCCTTTAAAAATAATTAAATTCCTGTTAGTAAAACTACTTAGGTAAACATACTATATATAAAAGCTAATTGTCCTCTGTTAAAAGTTAGAGATTTAGTTCTAAATTTTTGGCAACAGGCTATTAAGCAGCAATCGAGAAGAGGAAATTGGGCTGGGCATTGGTTATTAATTATTTTATCTTGCCCCTGCTTCCTCTTAAATAGTTACCAATGGCTAATAGTTAATAACTAAAGATAAAATGGTGAAGCCTCAAAGGACAACTTTTGTCCATCGCCTAAAACTTTACCTGCCACTATGTCTGTTAATTCTAAGTTATACGAAGGCAAAGCGAAAATTCTTTATAGAACCGACGATCCAGAAGTCTTGTTGGCTGATTTTAAGGACGATGCCACGGCGTTTAACGCCCAAAAGCGTGGCAGCATCGAAGGTAAAGGAAAAATTAATTGTAGTATTTCTAGTCAGCTTTTTAAACAGTTGGAGGCTTATGGTATAAAGACTCACTTTATTGATAGCCCTGCCCCGAATCAAATGCGGGTGAGGGCTGTAAAGATTTTACCCTTAGAAGTAGTGATCAGAAATATTGCTGCTGGCAGTCTGTGTCAGCAAACAGGATTACCAGTGGGTACAATTCTGAAACAGCCTTTGGTTGAATTTTATTACAAAAACGATCAATTAGGAGATCCTTTGTTGACACGCGATCGCTTGTACCTGCTAGAACTAGCGACTGCGGAACAAGTAGACGCAATTACACATCTAGCATTGCAAATCAATGAATTTCTCAATAACTTTTGGCAGCGGTGTGGCATTACCCTAGTAGACTTCAAACTAGAGTTTGGTTTGGACTCACAACAGCAGTTGCTCTTGGCAGATGAAATTAGCCCCGATACCTGCCGTTTGTGGGATACCGCAGAAAAGGACTCAAACCGCCGGGTAATGGACAAAGATCGCTTTCGCCGAGACTTAGGAAATGTAGAGGATGCCTACCAGGAGGTTTTACAAAGAGTGCTAAAAGCAGTAGAAACTATAAGCTAACCAGGTAAAAACCAAAAGGTCAGAAGGAATTATATTTAACTTTTGCCTTTTGCCTTTTGCCTTGTAAAGTAAAAAAGCAAAAGAAAAAAATTATGTTTTGAGTTTTACCTTTGGCATAAGGGCATTATTGCCTTGTGATGGTGTGTGTGTGGTCGTGAAGAGGAATATAAGTAAAATGCGTTTATCTCCCGTATTGCTGGCAGCAGTAGCAATTGTAGCCCCTTTAGGTGGCTCATTGAGTGCGAATGCAGAAACCGCCAACAATTCCAAACAGACAACAGAAGTTTTGACACTAGAAAAAAATCAACACTCAGAAAAGGACACTGGTCAGGTTAACTCTAGTAAAAGTCTAGAATCTCAACCTAAATCTACAGGAACTATAGAGGCAGAGCGTCCCCAATCCCGCGTCGTCGCAATTTACCCTGCCAACCCAGCAGCAAGTGCGACCCCAAAGGTAATTGTGCCAACCTCCACAACATCAACAACTGCACAAACCCCTCAAATTAATCCTAGCCCTACTCAACAGCCGTCTCCGGCTCCAGACATTCCACCGCCGGAAATTCAACAACCAACGCCTTCTCCAACTCCTGAGACCACTCCAGTTCCAGAAAATGTAAATCCACCGACAACAGAACCTTTATTACCCACAAATCCAGAACCATCAGCTACTCCAGATATTCCCCCCCCAGCTAGTCAACAAAGAACACCTGCGCCATTCCCAGGCGCTACTCCCAGTCTGCAGAATGTTAATCCACCGACAACTCCAGGCAATACTCCATTCCCAGGCGCTACTCCCAGTCCGCAGAACGTTAATCCACCCACAACTCCAGGCAATACTCCATTCCCAGGCACTACTCCCAGTCCGCAGAACGTTAATCCACCCACAACTCCGGGCAATACTCCATTCCCAGGCACTACTCCCAGTCCGCAGAATGTTAATCCACCCATAACTCCGGGCAATACTCAACCCAACACAGCCCCAGAAGCTAACGATCCCCGCGTACTGGTATCGGAAGTAGTAGTTAGATCCCAGGCTGGCCAACTATCACCAGAACTGGAAAGCCAAGTTTACAGAGTAATTCGTACCCAACCAGGGCAAACGACAACCCGCAGCCAACTGCAAGAAGATATTAACGCCATCTTTGGTACTGGCTTCTTCTCCAACGTCCAAGCAGCGCCAGAAGATACCCCCTTGGGAGTGCGGGTGAGCTTTGTTGTGCAGCCTAACCCCGTCCTCAATAAAGTAGAAGTGCAAGCCAATCCTGGAACTGGTGTCGCTTCTGTACTACCAGCTAACACTGTGGATGAGGTATTTCGGGAGCAGTATGGCAAAATCCTCAATTTGCGTGACTTGCAAGAAGGCATCAAGCAGTTAAACAAGCGGTATCAAGACCAAGGTTACGTCCTAGCTAACGTGATTGGAGCGCCACAAGTCTCTGAAAACGGAGTTGTTACCTTACAAGTAGCAGAAGGGGTAGTAGAAAACATTAGAGTCCGGTTCCGCAACAAAGATGGTCAGGAAACAGACGAAAAGGGACAACCAATCCGGGGACGGACACAGGATTATATCATTACACGAGAAGTGGAGTTGAAGCCAGGACAAGTATTCAATCGCAATACAGTGCAAAAAGACCTACAGCGCGTGTATGGGCTGGGACTGTTTGAAGATGTGAATGTGTCCCTTGACCCTGGTACTGACCCCAGCAAAGTGGATGTAGTTGTGAATGTAGCTGAACGTAGCAGCGGTTCTATTGCGGCTGGGGCAGGGATTAGTTCTGCTAGCGGACTTTTTGGAACAGTAAGTTATCAACAGCAAAACCTGAACGGTAGGAACCAAAAACTGGGGACAGAAATACAGGTGGGAGAACGGGAACTGCTGTTTGACGTGCGGTATACCGACCCCTGGATCGCAGGAGATCCTTACCGGACTTCCTACACAACCAATATCTTCCGCCGCAGTTCTATTTCCTTAATTTTCGATGGTCAAGATGAAGACATTAGGACGTTTAATCCAGATAATCCCACCGATGTAGATTCTCAGGATCGCCCCCGCATTCTCCGTGTAGGCGGTGGTGTCACCTTTACCCGTCCCTTGTCTGCCAATCCTTATAAAACTTCTGTCTGGACTGCCTCAGCGGGTTTACAGTATCAACGAGTTTCTGCCCGTGATGCTGATGGCAATCTTAGAAAAACAGGAGCGGTATTTGATGATGATAATGGAAGCCGTATCAGTGAGGAAATTCCACTGACTCTCTCTAGCGGCGGTCAAGACGATTTATTACTGTTTCAAGTAGGGGCACAGCGCGATCTCCGTAATAACCCGCTGCAACCCACTAGCGGTTCTTATCTCCGCTTTGGAGTCGATCAGTCAGTCCCTGTAGGGTTAGGCAACATCTTTCTAACCAGATTGCGGGGTAGCTACAGCCAATATTTACCCATTAAGCTGATTAGCCTCAGCAAAGGGGCACAAACCTTAGCATTTAACCTGCAAGCAGGAACCATTCTCGGTGACTTGCCCCCCTACGAAGCTTTTACCCTTGGAGGTAGCAACTCCGTCCGGGGTTATGAAGAAGGAGCATTAGGTAGTGGACGCTCTTATGTGCAAGCATCAGTTGAGTATCGGTTTCCAGTTTTTTCAGTAGTCAGTGGCGCACTATTTTTTGATCTCGGCAGTGACCTGGGAACTAGTAGTAGGGCCGCTGAAGTGTTGAACAAAAATGGCAGTGGCTATGGTTATGGTCTTGGCGTTCGCGTCCAGTCTCCACTGGGGCCAATTCGGATTGACTACGGTATAAACGATGATGGTGATAGCCGGATTAATTTTGGTATTGGCGAAAGATTTTAATTAGTCATTAGTCATTGGTCATTAGTGAATCACAAAGGACTAATGACAATTCTTTTTCCTAATGAGCTTGCTAATTTTTACATTTACCTCAATACTGTTCCGATAAAGGGATTAATGAGATTTTTCAGGGAATATCAGGGATTTTACCAAAACAGACGATGAACAATACTAAAGGAAATATATTAACTTTTCGGCTATGCGACAGCACACTCTAGCAGCCCAAATCACCCAAATAGGGGTGGGACTGCATAGCGGTGTGAATACCCAGGTGCGGATATTACCAGCCGAGGCGGGAAGTGGACGCTACTTTGTGCGGGTGGATTTACCGGATTTGCCGATCATTCCAGCCCAAGTTGCAGCAGTTAGTCACACTGTTCTCTCAACTCAGTTGGGTAAGGGTGAGGTATATGTTCGCACGGTAGAGCATTTGTTGGCAGCACTTTCGAGTATGGGCGTGGATAATGCCCGAATTGAAATTGATGGCCCAGAAGTCCCACTTTTAGATGGTTCAGCAAGTGTGTGGACAGCCAATATTGCCCAAGTTGGCTTAGTGTCACAACCCGTTAACAACCAAGTTCCCTTGACTATTACAGAACCCTTATGGGTTTATCAAGGTGATGCCTTTGTATGTGCCCTTCCAGCACCAGAAACCCGCTTTAGTTACGGTATTGATTTTGACCTGCCTGCTATTGGTAATCAATGGTATAGTTGGTCACTAACTGCTGAACGAGGAAAAGCTTCTGCTAGCTTTGCTGCGGAAATTGCTCCTGCTCGTACTTTTGGGTTACTGCATCAAATTGAACACTTACAAAAAACAGGGTTAATTAAAGGTGGCAGTTTAGATAATGCACTCGTTTGTGGGCCAGAAGGCTGGCTAAATCCACCGTTGAGATTTGCAAATGAGCCAGTCCGTCATAAAATCTTGGATTTAGTAGGAGATTTGAGTTTACTAGGAACTTTTCCTCGTGCTCATTTTTTAGCGTATAAAGCCAGTCATAATTTACACATTCAACTGGCTCAGAGAATTTTAGATTTGGGATTTTAGATTTTAAATTGAAGTTAAAGCTTAAAATCCTGGATTATTAAGGCTTTGGATATACGCCTGCCTACTCAGCTTTTAGAGAAAAAATCAACTACACGGCCAATGTCAATCCTTACTGAAGTGAATACCATCGATACGACTACACCTACATCTACTGAACCACAGGCTATAAATGAGATTACAATCAGTTCTGAGATTAAAACAACTTTCACATCTGAAGAAATTCAGAAATTGCTACCCCACCGCTACCCATTTTTACTTGTAGACAAAATAATTGACTACGTGCCAGGTAAAAAAGCTGTTGGGGTTAAAAATGTCACTATCAACGAACACCATTTTCAAGGACATTTCCCTGAACGTCCACTGATGCCAGGGGTGTTAATTGTTGAAGCAATGGCACAGGTTGGAGGCATTGTCCTAACTCAAATGTCTTCGGTAGAAGGCGGACTGTTCGTCTTTGCTGGTATCGATAAAGTCCGCTTTCGCCGCCAGGTTGTGCCGGGGGATCAACTAGTAATGACGGTGGAACTGTTATGGGTAAAACAACGTCGTTTCGGTAAGATGCAAGGTCGTGCCGAAGTTGATGGTCAACTTGCTTGTGAAGGGGAATTAATGTTTTCTTTAGTTAGCTAAAAGTTTGCTTTCGTGGTATGGGTATAGCCGTGAAATGCCCCTACTGAATCCTGAAACAGGATAACAGTTAAAAAATCCACAACAGCATCTGAATAATTTCTTGATTTTCGCCGCCCTCTCTACGAGACGCACTCACAAACACATTTAACTTGCTTTGCCCGACACTTTCGTTCACTGAAATATTTCACGCTCAACAACGCCAGTCGCCTCAATGGGGTGGTAGTCGGTACAACTCTCTTAACCAGAGTAACGCGCTGCCTCAAAAACCCCGCCTGGCGCTGGATTATTAAGACAGTTCTGGAGATTCACCCTTGAAAACGCTAATTCATCCAACTGCTGTAATTCATCCGAAATCGGAACTCCACCATACAGTGCAAGTCGGTGCCTATGCTGTGATTGGAGCGCATGTCAAAGTGGGCCCTGAAACAATAATCGGCGCTCATGCAGTGCTAGAGGGGCCTTGTGAAATTGGGGCGCAAAATCAGATTTTTACAGGTGCAGCCATTGGCATGGAACCCCAGGATCTGAAGTTTGTAGGAGAACCAACCTGGGTCAAAATTGGTGATAACAACTTGATTCGTGAGTACGTTACGATTAACCGCGCTACCGGTGCTGGTGAAGCGACCGTAATTGGCGACGGGAACCTGCTGATGGCTTATGTCCATGTGGCTCATAACTGCGTGATTGAAGACCAAGTAGTGATTGCTAACTCTGTGGCGTTGGCTGGTCATGTCCATATAGAGTCACGCGCTAGGCTAAGTGGGGTTTTAGGTGTACATCAATTTGTGCATATTGGTAGACAAGCAATGGTGGGGGGTATGGCACGTATTGACCGAGATGTAGCCCCATATATGCTGGTGGAGGGAAATCCAGCGCGGGTGCGAACCCTCAACCTTGTGGGACTCAAACGGTCTGGTATGGATTCAGCAGATTTACAAATGCTGAAAAAAGCTTTCCGCATTCTCTACCGTTCTGATTTGTCTTTTAAAGATGCTTTGGAACAGTTGGAATTGTTAGGGGATAGCGAAGAATTGCAGCATCTGCGACGCTTCCTGCTACTTTCTCAGATGCCTGGAAGACGTGGCTTGATTCCCAGTAAAGGGAAAAAAGGCGCAAGTGATGAATCGTGAGATGTAAGATATGTCATGTTTGTCGAATTACCCATAAGCACCCCACCCCCCAACCCCTCCCCGCAAGCGAGGAGGGGAGCAAGAGCGCAACTGGCGGGGTGGGATTATGAGGAATTGTGGTTAATTTCCAGACATCATAATTTATGAGTTATGAGTTGATGAATTAAATTTTTAACTCCTAACTCCTCATTTTTACTAATTACCAATTATCAAATGCGGATATTTATCAGCACTGGTGAAGTCTCTGGCGATTTACAAGGGTCGCTACTAATTTCAGCGCTGAAGCGTCAAGCTGTGGCGATTGGGTTGGAATTAGAGATTGTAGCGCTGGGTGGCGAGAAAATGGTAGAGGCTGGGGCAACTCTGTTGGGAAATACCAGTAGTATTGGCTCAGTGGGTATTCAAGAAGGGCTGCCTTATGTTTTACCGACTCTCCAGGTGCAACGACGGGCGATCGCTTCCCTAAAACAAAATCCACCGGATTTAGTAGTACTGATCGATTATATGACTCCCAATCTGGAAATTGGGACTTATATGAAACAGCATCTACCAAATGTGCCTGTAGTGTATTACATCGCTCCCCAAGAGTGGGCTTGGTCAATAAGTTTGCGTAGAACTAAGCGGATTGTTGGTTTTACAGATAAGCTGTTGGCAATCTTCCCACAAGAAGCCCGTTACTTTCGCGAAAAAGGTGCAAAAGTTAGTTGGGTGGGACATCCTTTGGTTGACCGAATGCAAGATGCTCCTAGTAGGGAAGCAGCTCGTGCAACACTGGGGATTGCATCAGAAGAAATTGCGATCGCACTCCTCCCCGCCTCTCGCCACCAAGAACTAAAATATCTTTTACCAATTATTTTTCAAGCGGCCCAAACTATTCAAGCTAAATTACCTGAAGTTCGTTTCTGGATTCCCCTATCACTGGAAGTCTATAGACAGCCAATTGAAAAGGCTATTGAGCGTTACGGTTTACGAGCGACAGTTATATCAGGTCAGCAAATGGAAGTTTTTGCCGCAGCTGATTTAGCTATTAGCAAATCTGGTACTGTCAATCTAGAACTCGCTCTGTTAAATGTGCCACAGGTTGTAGTTTATCGCCTCAGTCGTCTGACTGCGTGGATAGCTCGGAAAATCCTCAAAGGTTCAATAACCTTCGCATCGCCACCTAATTTAGTAGTGATGAAGCCGATTGTACCAGAATTTTTACAAGAGCAAGCCACACCAGAGAATATTATCCAAGCAGCGATGGAACTGCTACTCAATCCCAGTCGCAGAGAGCAAACTTTGCTAGATTATGAAGAAATGCGGCAAAGTTTAGGAGAAGTTGGGGTGTGCGATCGCGCTGCTCAAGAAATTTTGCAAATGCGACCAAATTAATTCGTAATGACGCTCTCTACGTTCGCGCAGCGTGTCGCAGACAGACGCTAAAAGCGTAGCTTGCTTCTCTGTAAGAGTACGCGGACTCGCTACCGCTACGTTCGCGGAGCGTCTCGTAGAGAAGACAGTAATTCGTAATTCGTAATTCGTAATTGAAAATAGATAATCAATCAGTTTATTTATGAATAAAATAAGTGTAAAACACCTGTTTTTACTAGAACCCGCATTTATCCGCGCGTTAATTACGAATTAGATTGGGGTGTCATGGCTTATGAGATGAAAAAACAAAGAGCGATCGCAGTTGACTTATTCGCTGGTGCGGGCGGTATGACTTTTGGCTTTGAGCAAGCTGGTTTTGATGTGCTAGCGTCTGTGGAAATCGACCCGATCCACTGTGCAACACATGAGTTTAACTTCCCTTATTGCTCAGTATTATGTAAAAGCGTTGTGGATACAACCGGGGAAGAAATTAGGAATCGCTCTGAGATTGGCGATCGCGAAATTGATGTGGTAATTTGTGGCTCACCATGTCAAGGGTTTTCCTTAATTGGTAAACGGGCTGTTGATGATCCCCGAAACTCTTTGGTGTTTCACTTTCATCGGCTGGTTTTTGAGCTAAAACCAAAATTTTTTGTGATGGAAAATGTTCGGGGGATTACAGTTGGCGAACATAAACAAATCCTGCAAATCTTAATTAGCGAATTTAAAATATCTGGCTATAAAGTAGAAGAAAATTACCAAATTCTCAACGCTGCAAATTACGGAGTCCCACAGTCCCGTGAGAGATTATTTCTTATAGGCGCAAGGGAGGATATAGAATTACCGAAATATCCTCAACCGATTACTAAACAAGCTTTACTAAATAATTTAAATTCTAAAAAAATATCTGATATTCCATTGAGTCCTACAGTATGGGATGCAATTGGAGATTTACCTGAAATAGAAAAATATCCAGAGTTACTAAAAAGAGATTGGGTTGTGGCAGAATACGAAAAGCCTAGCAACTATGCTCTTGTACTTCGCGGTATCAAATGCCTAGACGATGATTATTCTTACAAACGAGAATATGATTTGCGAATACTTTCTTCAAGTTTAAGAACAAAACATTCTACGGAAACTATTCAACGTTTTCAGGAGACTCAACAAGGCGAGAGAGAAAAAATTAGTCGTTTTTATAAGCTGCATCCTGCTGGTGTCTGTAATACTTTAAGAGCCGGAACAGACAAGTATAGGGGTTCTTTCACATCTCCGAGACCGATTCATCCATCTACGCCGCGCTGTATCACCGTCAGGGAAGCGGCGAGATTGCATTCTTACCCCGATTGGTTTAGATTTCATGTAACCAAATGGCACGGATTTCGACAAGTCGGTAACTCTGTACCACCGTTACTAGCAAAGGCTGTAGCGGGAGAAATTATTCGCAGTTTGAATATTTCGCCTTTTAAGCCGAGTTTGGGATACAAGTTGGCACAGGAGAAGCTATTACAATTTAATATGTCGCAAGCAGCACAATACTATCAGTGTGATTAGTAAGTTGTAATATCTGCAAGATTTCCCTATCTGAACCTATCGTCAAACCTTTCAACTGATTAGACAGCCTCTCCACTACTACCCAGTTTTTTCTTGAGTATCTCTTCCATTTTTCTCAAATCCTCGTTAGTCTCAGGAAATGGATATGTTGGACTATTAGGATTTCCCCGTCTGATTAATGATTCAATCGCTTCATCATCTTCACGATGAGCTAAAATATATGCTCTAAGTTCTTGTCGGGACATTTTACTAAAGTTGGGCTTCGTCATCGTTAAACCCCGATTGACCATCGGAAAAAATTAGAATCTCTAGGCTCTCAGTCACACCAGCAAGGATAAACACGGTCTTGGTGTTTTGGTTGTAGCGAAATACATGAATAGGTTGATAACCCATTTGAGAGCATTTGGCACACTCTGACGCAGGCAAGAGCCTGTTGTGCGGTAAGCATACAATTGTATCTACATGATAGCGGGTAAAACCATACCGCAAAAGGGATGCTGATTTAAAGCGATCCAACTATTTAACATGAAGTTGGGCAATGTCCACCATACAATTTGGCTTGATTTGATAGTTTGCGGCTTGATTTGAGCATTTTTTATGGCGGGCTGTACTAAGTCCAAGCACGGAAGAATGTGCTATCTTCCCAGATATTAGCAGTCCGTTGAGCGATCGCTGTCAATTCTTGCTCCTTCAGAGGTACAAAAGCCCGTGCTATCTTGACATTATTCTCTAATTGTGCAATTGTCTCTGCTGCAATCACGCAACAATTAACTCCAGGCTGAGACAGTGTGTAACCTAAAGCTTCCTCCATACCAGTCAACCCACCTGATTTAAACAGCCGACCATAAGCCGGGACTTTCATCGCAATCACACCGACATTTTTTTCTTGAGCAACTGGTAAAACTACCGGGATAAATGGACGTGGGTGGTGTTTGTCGGCGGCATTCACAGGAATCAGTGTAGTGTGGAAAGGATAGCGACGTAAGCCTTCGGCAATTACTTCAGGGTCGTGATGTCCGGTAATACCAGCAAAGCGCACCAATTTTTGTTCTATGGCTTCTTCTAAAGCTTTAATTGCACCAGATGGACTAAAGATGGTGTCGAGTTCTTCGGAAAAAGAAACGTGATGCAACTGCCACAAATCGAGATAATCTGTATTCAGACGTTTAAGCGATCGCTCCAATTCTCGCCATGCTCCATCCCGATCTCTTTTATCGGTCTTGCTTGCTAGAAACAGCTTTGAGCGATGAGGTGGTAGCGCTTTGCCTAAATAATCTTCACTCGGCCCATAACTAGGTGCTGTATCAAAGTAGCGAATGCCAAGTTCCAGCGCTCTTTGAATAATTGCCGCAGCATCACTCTCTTTTCCTTCCCAAGATAGTGGCGTTTGTCCTGCTCCTCCCAACCCGAAGATCGGGAGTTTTACTTTCGTGCGTCCGAGTAACCGTTCTGGCATGGTTGTTGGCGGTGTTGCGGTGTTGGTAGGATTTTGCTGTAAAGCATTAGTTGCCACAATACCTCCTGTCACAGCAATGCTGGTAATTAGGAAATTACGCCGCGTCTTTCCTTCTGTCATGATTGGCTTCGAGGGCGAAATGATTTTTATTCTAATATCTTAGCTAGGGAGATTTAATCTGAGAAAGCAAAATTACTGATATATCGGCAACACTCCGAAACCGCTGCTCATTGGTTAGAAAAGTACGCTATTTAACATTAAGTAAAGTCAGTATAATCCCAGCGTAAGCGCATTTAATTTTGTAGTTATTGATACAGAAATACAACTTAAAACTTTATTTTAATATCAATTTTTCATTCAAAATAGGACGAATTGTCGCAAATGATTGAAAAAACATGGGTCAAATAGCTTTTTATGTTTTTGAACCACATAAAGACGAAAATATCAATCCCACCCCTTGGCTCAGTATAGTGATTTTGAACTTATTTGTGCTTTGGGTGAACCCCAAAACTACCGTGTCAATAGGATTTGAGATGCGCTTACCTGGGTATAATACATGATTGAATTAATTGCTTGCCTGTTGTTAGTCGCCGTCCCCCGATAAATTTAGCTGCCCATAGACATTGATATCAAATGTAAATTGAATAGGGAGCTGGTTACTGGTATATCCTGTGGGCAAAGGTGCAAAGGGTGCAGCTCGCTGTATAGCGTTGAGCGCTGCTTGATCAGTGACGCTGAATCCAGAGGTTTGTGCGAGCTGGAGATTGCTTAGTTGCCCGGAACGGTTAATAGTGAAGTTAAGCACTGTTCGCCGGGAAGACTGGCTCACTTCTGGTAGCCACTGCTGCTTGACTTGTTGCTGTAGTTGGTTTAAGTAAGAGGTCATATCTATATCTTGACTGCTGGCATCAATACCAGAAGTCGCTTGGTTATCTCGGTTGGAATTAGGTAAGGCTGCCAGATAATCACCGCTAAAATTCCGACTAGATACACTCTGAGTACCACCCAGCAAGCTTGCTGCACCTGTTTTCCATGACTGAGCTCTATACGGTGTTCGCCCACTTAAGAGTGTTCTCGACTGGCCTAATTTCTTCGGATTGGGTATTGGTGATGTAATAGCAGGTGCAAGCGCTGTTTTTCGGGTTAGGGCTGGCGGTGGTGTGGTATTAGGCGCTACTGCTATTTTTTTAGGTTTGGGTGTTGTTGGTATAGTTGCTCTTTTAATCGCAGTTGGCTGAACTTTGGGTGCTGGTGGTATAGTTGCTTTTGCGATCGCAGTTGGCTGAAATTTGGGTGCTAATGGTATTGTTGCTTTTGCGATCACAGTTGGCTGAACTTTGGGTGTTGTTGGTATAGTTGCTTTTGCGATCGCTGTTGGCTCAACTTTGGGTGCTGGTGGTATAGTTGCTTTTGCGATCGCTGTTGGCTCAACTTTGGGTGCTGGTGGTATAGTTGGTCTTGCGATCGCAGTTGGCTCAACTTTGGGTTGTTGAAGAGATAGATTTGGTGATTCCGCTTTCTGCTGCTTTGGTTCTGGCCGGAATACCTGTGCTGAAGATAAGGTTGTTGAGTCAAAAAGACTCTTACTAGAGGCTTTATCTGCATCTGAATTAACTGACTTCACAGCAGAAACAGGTCTTTTCGGTAAAGCTTTACCACCTGCAATTGAATTTTTAGTAGCCCGGAATGAGGTTTTTTGGGGTATGTGTGTTTCATTGGGATAAACTTCAACTACCTCAATTGGAATCTCTTGCTTAGGCTCAGGCATAAAAGCTGTGAACCAATATTTGCTCCCGATCAGTAAAATAGAGTGTAGAAGGATGGAACTAACTAGACCTGAGAGGATATCGAGGGGACGCACGCTCCGATAGCGCTGAAATTCATGAGAAAAAGCCATGTTATTGTGCTTTTGCGTGATAGATAACAGCCTCAACAGTCTATTTACTGTCTTCTAACTTAGAGGATATCGCATCTGATTCAAGCAAAACAAACGAGATATTGGATAATATCTTCTTTCAACTCGATCAAGCCGAAATGGTCAACTGTACCGACTTCAGGACATTCAGCAACATACAAATCTTCTTTGTGAAGAATGGCAGTTAATGTTTTGGTCTTTATAGGGTTTTATTTTGATTCGGACAGTCGAGCGATGCCTATGGCGGCAAGCTACGCACTACTTTTTCTAGTTTAGCTTTGAGGTGCGATCGCTTTACTTATTACCAAGGGAATTTTTCTGAGCGTAGTTGAAATTTCTTTGATATTCACTGATTTTTTGTTGAGCTACTACATAATTTGGGCTTGAAGATGGCACGGCTTTCATAAGTGCGATCGCAGCTTGCCACTGACTCACAACTATTTTCCACTCATCTGGAGATTTTGCAGATTGAGTCAGGTTAGCTGCATTAATTGCTTTACTTACTGCCTCTCGAAATGTATCAGTTTTAAGTAACGCAGTCGGCGATTCTGAAGTCACTGGTGAGGGTGTAACTAATACAGGCTTTGATGGTATTTGTGTTGAACTTTTAAAAGTTAGGGGGAATATTTCTACAAATCTTGAAGAAAAGCATATTCCTAGAAAAATTGAAAATATTATAAAAACGAATAACAACTTTTTATTTAAATTACGATGCTTCCGTCGATTCTCGATAATTGTATTTTTTTCATTATTTGATGAAATATTTGATTTTATTATGTGCAAACCCATTTCCCCACGCAATCTATTAAGTTCTTTATCTGTATTTAAATTAATGTTTGATTCAGTTGTATCCTTTTCTTTGTTGCCAGAATAAGCAGATATTATTCGGTGTCTTACCAAATATTTAATCTGGTAAATCAATGCGCCTGTAAAAAGATAGAACAATCCAAATATTAATATTAGATTACTGTTAATATTTTCTATTTGTGTATAGTATTCAATTTGTCTGTCGTAACTAGGATAAAATAATGGTAGAAGTATTGTAGAAAAGAAAGCTGCTATCAGTGTAGAAATTGCAATTACAAGCCAAGCGTACAATCCTTCCCACCAACTTATTATTCCTGGTAATAATCCTTGTGTTCTACCTATTTCGGGTGCTTGAATTTCTAATACAAACCGACTAATAAGTAAGTATAAGCAGTGATGAGTCAAAGAAATTATCGGAATTGGAGATAAAATTAACAATATTGTAAATATAAAAAATAATTCCGGGCTGTGTACAAAATATACGATGTTATAGCCGACCTTTCCAGCATTTTTGACTACAAATATAATAACTCTCAAAAATAGAGTCAAAATCAATGCTTTTAACCAAGAACTAGGATAAGGAAACCATAATGGCCAGTAAAACTTTTGTAGTTCTTGCTTAGTAACGTTCTGATTCTTCGGCTGCTTCATAACCAATAAATTCAAAAAATTGATAAATTATCGTCTATCTTATGGTTAACCATCTACACCTATAAGCAACATTGTCAGAAATTTTATATCTCTATATTCAAATTTTTAGTTAGATTTGTTATATCTCTATATAAAAATCCAGACGTGAGACTTTTTTCTAGATGATTACATAAGGTCAATGAAATACTACCGTTCCTTTGTAATCACAGAACTACCATTAGTAATGCTTACTTTTTGAATAAAGACGTCACTACAAGAGGAGAAAATATCAGTGCTGATTTGATTAGCAATAAACTCAAAATGTTGATTTGTTAATCCTTGTACAGTATCGCCACTTAAATTAATACAAATAGTTAGGAGTTGAGGATTACTAGCAGACTGTTCATTATCTACTGCTTCTAGTTCAGCTTGTGCTACGCCCAAATCAAACTCTTGACTCCAAGCTGGAAACTCCTTATCCGTTTGTTGTCCATAAACTCTCACTATTTCAATAGATGCAGCCTCTAAAGCCGTTAACCCTTTGCGGATAAATGCAACTAAAATTTGCTGATTTGGTACTTCGGCAGATTCTAGCATTACCTCCAAGCAAGCATCTTGGAAAGTAACCTTTGCAGCGACTCCTTTGGGGTGTAAGTGGCGGTTCATCAGGGATGCGATCGCTTCTACATCCCCCTGCTTTGCAAGTTTGAGAATATTTGGCTGTGTCATAACCAGTAAAAGAGAAAATTTAGAAAAATAAACTTATATTCTCAGGATTCCCTCTTAATAGCCTTGAGTAACATTATGATGCAAGATATCAGCTAACTTGGGCTAAAATATTTAGTATAAAGATAGTCTTTCACAGACTTTCGCAAAAATATATTTTCCCTGTCTCAACATTAAAAACTCTTGTTTTTATGGTTGCCAAATTCACAGGATTAATATTAATCAGTTTAATTTCAATTTTCAATATGAAGTTTTATCGAAATCATGCTTGGCCTTCAACGCTGGAGGAAGCCATAGTTATCCAAGAAACGCTGCAAAATCAAGTAATTACTGAAGATCAACTGCAAGAACCTATCCAGTATGTTGCTGGAGTGGATATGGGTTTTGAAGCTGATGGAACCATTAGCCGTGCAGCTGTCGCAGTACTGAGTTTTCCTGATTTGCAAGTAATCGAGACAAGCCTAGCACATCGTCCTACAACCTTTCCTTATGTTCCTGGGTTCCTCTCATTTCGGGAAATTCCAGCTGTCCTCGATGCCTTGGAAAAGATTAAAACAACACCAAATATTATCTTGTGTGATGGTCAAGGAATTGCTCATCCCCGCAGATTAGGTATAGCTAGCCATTTAGGGTTACTTATAGATATGCCGACAATTGGTGTAGCTAAGTCCAGGTTGGTAGGTAAGCATGAAGAATTGGCAGAAACTAAAGGTAGCAGACAACCACTGATACATAACGGTGAAACCATTGGGGCAGTTTTGCGATCGCGCACAGGAGTAAAACCTCTATATATCTCCAGTGGTCATCGAATTAGTTTACCGACAGCGATTGACTATGTATTACGCTGTACGCCCAAATATCGGCTACCAGAAACAACACGCATCGCTGATAAATTAGCGTCGGCAAAATA
Source organism: Nostoc sp. (assembly GCF_036918245.1). GTDB lineage: Bacteria > Cyanobacteriota > Cyanobacteriia > Cyanobacteriales > Nostocaceae > Nostoc. The sequence goes on along the minus strand of NZ_JBALEF010000056.1, from coordinate 200,958 downwards.
AAGCTTGTTGAAATTTTTTCTAAATACTTGCTTGCACCGACTCAATCGTGTTAGGAATCGCACAGAAAGAAGTTGAAGTAGCTAAATACGATTTACGAAGTTAGAACCATGAACGCACTAACTTTACAGTGGCACGATGCAGGTCAAGATAAAACTCAGAACATTTACGAACAACAGCCAAGTCAAAATCATGGCACTGTCCGCATCGGTCGCGACCCCCTCCGGTGCGATATTGTTCTGAATCATCCTACTGTGTCTGGTCTGCACGTTGAAATATTTTTTCATCACCAGCAACAGCGCTTTTATATCAGGAATTTGCGATCGCAAAATCCCCCCGTTGTCGATGGACGGCAATTAGTCCAAGGTGAAATGCCTTTAACTGAGGGCACTAGTATCTCTTTGGGACAAATAAAACTCAATGTTACAAGCGTTTCCACGGGTAGCATTCCAGCAACAATTTTGTTACCACCCAATCCAGCAGTAAATCTCGGACATCACCACCATCCACCAACACCCTCCGCACCACCGCCAGGAGTTTATGGCTTAGAATGCCCCAAATGTCATAAAGTTTCCCCAGGAGAGAATCTACAAATTGGCTGTCATTGGTGTGGGACATCTTTAGCTGCGGCTGTGAGTGTATTAGTAGCACCGGGTAGTTGAGAAGGAGCGCAGGGGAGCAGGGGAAGAATTCCTAACTCTTGACAAATGACCAATGACAAATGACCAATGACAAATGACAAATGACAAATGACTTACAAATCCAATTGAGTTGGGAAGAACCAGCGACGGGTGAACGGCGAGAACCACTATTGAATATGCCAATCGCTTTTGGTCGAGAATTCGCTCGCTTACCTGCTGAACTCAGGGGAGTACGCGTTTCTCGGATGCTGCTTAACAGTAATGAAGTTTCTCGCTACCATGCCCTAATTGACTGGGAACAAGACCATTTAGTAGTGATTGACCAAGGCAGTGTTAACGGTGTGTATGTCAATGGTCAACCACAAACGCGTAGTGTTCTGATTAATGGCGATACATTGCAAATTGGCCCGTATCTGATTGCAGTGACATTTGTTGCTAGCGCCTCCGAACCAGATACCAGCCCCCCTTCAACGATTCACTTCAACGCAAATACCAATCACCCAGACCCCAGCTTGGCTGTAGTTCAGCCGCTAACGCCCGTGGCAAGTAATTTCCCGCCATTAGCGTTTCAGGCACAAAAGGTTTCTGTGCAAGCACTTCATGCTACGGGATTACTAGTAGATGAATCTGATTATCTAGCGATCGGGGCAGGATTGGGTAGCTTTTTATGGGCTGATTTGTTGCGAATTAGTGGTGTGCGTGCTGACAAAATTGTGGCTTTGGGATTAGAGGCGGAACCTTATGCCCGTTACAAGCGCCTCTGTTTAAATTCGCAAATTCCCTTATATGAAAGATTGCGTTCTAATTCTGACTCTTGTCCCGATAATATTTGGGGTTGGCCTAGTTATGCCTTGCGTGAAGCTTGGGGAGACTTAGCCAAGGGAGAGATAAAGTCAGCATTCAAGTATTTATGGCAAGTGTTTGCTGAACCAACATTTGCAGAAACTTATACTCCCCGTGCGGGTAACGTCTTTGATTCCATAGACAGGGAGACGAAGCGCATAGGCTGGAATCAAATTTATCGCTATGGGCGAGTTAGGGTAATTCGCAAAACTGATGACGGTAGATATTGCGTAGCCTATTCTCGCGGCCCAGGAAATTATGCTTTTTTAGTTAGTCGTTATTTACATTTAGCTACTGGATATCCAGCAATTCAGTTTCTCCCAGATTTGCAAGCTTATAGAGAAAAATATCAAGACTTTAAATCTGTAGTCAATGCTTATGAAGCCCACGATCATGTTTATGAGCAACTAGAGCAACATGGTGGTACGGTATTGATTCGGGGGCGGGGAATTGTGGCTTCGCGGATTGTGCAGCGCATTTACGAAGCTAGAAAACGAAATCGGAATATTGCAGTTTTGCATTTAATGCGATCGCCTAAACCTCAAGGCAACAAATTTCAAAGAGCCACGCGCCTAGTCAAAAATCATTACGAATTTCAACCCTTTAACTGGCCGAAAGCCTGTTGGGGCGGCGAACTCCGGGCAATGTTAGAAAAAGCTAGTCCTGATGAACGCAAGCGTTTACTAGCAGACTGGGGTGGAACTACCACCGCCGACCGCCGAGATTGGCAGCAAATTACCGCCCAAGGGATTAGCGAAGGCTGGTATCAAATTACCTTCGGAGAGGTACTGGATGTGGAACGAGATGCCCAAAACCGAACTATTACCCGTATCCGAGAAAAAAGCTTTGGGGAAACGAAATTGCTAGCTGACTTTATTGTTGATGCTACCGGACTGGATGCCAAGGTAGATGCCAATCCCCTATTAGCAGATTTGGTGAAACATTACAATCTCCCAGTGAATCATTTGGGGCGATTGACTGTAGCGAACAATTTTGAATTAGTAGAAATGCGTAGTGATAGAGGTCAAATGTATGCTGCTGGGGCGATTACTTTAGGTGGCCCTTATGCCGCAGTTGATAGTTTCTTGGGCTTGCAGTACGCCGCATTAGTCGCCGTTGATGGACTCGCCGCCGCCCGTGCGCCTGGAGTTCAAAGGTTGAATGTTGTAAGTTCCTTTGGGCAGTGGTTGAAATGGGTGTTAAATCAGTCACCTTAGTATTAGAAGGCAGAAGGCAGGAGGGATAGAGTATTTATCTGGCTGTTTTGAGTAGCAAATCCCAACTTCGAGGATAAAAGGTGCAACTTCGAGGATAAAAGGTGCAACTTCGAGGATAAAAGGCTCAATGTTGAGGTTCAGAGGCTCAATGTTGAGGTTCAGAGGCTCAACGTCGAGGTTCAAAGGCTCAACGTTCAGGTTCAAAGGCTCAACGTCGAGGTTCAAAGGCTCAACATTCAGGTTCAGAGGCTCAACATTCGGGTTCAGAGGCTCAACGTTGGAGTTCAAAAGCTCAAAGTCTCAAGTGACGGGCGATACCTTCAGCCTGCGTGCGATTCAAATCACAGGCTAACACCATAAGTCAGTTAAAACTGACTCAAATTAACTAAAATTTAGTCCGTTTGAATGGACTTAGGCTATTAGCCTCGGAATTGATTCCGAGGCGGGATAGCAACGAAGTGAAGAATTTGCCTTTGCAAGTACCCCTACTTTGTTTTTTCGCTTGTCGGGCGTACTAAAGTTTTAACTAAACCCGTAATCGCCACAATCACAGAGGCAATTCCCCCAATGGACAATGAAGTTAAAATTGCCGCCGCGAGGATGATTTCAGTAGGACTGTATCCATCTCGCATCCAGGTAGATGGATTTTCTACCGATGTTGGCGAGGCGGGGATTAATTGCGAAGTTTGGGTGGTTTGATTGGAGTTGACTGGAGTTGTTAAGGCAGTTTTCACAGCTGAACCTCTTCTAAATGTTTCTATGCAAATGGTATTTCTGCCAGAAGAAGAGGAGATTCCCTAGAAATGGAGACAAAGTAGAGAGAAAGTAGAAATTAAGTAGAATCGAGAAGAAATCTCACAAGCTGTCTATGCAATGGGCTGATTTTCTAGCCAATGAAGCTGCTACTCATAGCTTATCCCCAGAGCAAACGGCAGCTTTTGTAGAGCGTTTGAAGACTGAAAACTCAGGCAAGAGTGAGGCAAAACTTGCCAGCGAGTTGAACATCGGCGCTGCTGCTTTCAAAAAGCGGATGACTGAGGTTTATGACAAATTCGCCCAGAGTTATCCTGAGTTAGCTGCTTCTAAAAGCCGGGGAAGACTAGAAAAGTTACGGGCTTGCCTGACAAGGAAATATAATGGCGGGCAAGATGCCCAACCCACAATTAAAGAAATTCATCAAAATATTCCCCCTGCTGTTGCATTTGAAAAATTTGTGGGACGAGAGGCGGAACTACAAAAGCTGCACCAGCAATTACAAACATCTCGGCAAGTTGCAATTGTAGCTGTGGCGGGTATGGGTGGAGTAGGCAAAACTGAACTGGCTACCCAATACGCCAAACAGCATTTGCAGAATTATCAAGGTGGGGTTTGCTGGTTATCTGCACAGGGAATAGATGTCGGAATTCAGATTCTCAGATTTGCCCAATTGAAATTTAAACTCATTGCACCGGACGATTGGGAATTAGCAGATAGACTGAGATACTGCTGGCAGAATTGGCAACAAGGTGAAGTACTGCTGGTGTTTGATGATGTCACCGACTACAAAACACAGGTTCAGGCTTATCTACCCCCAGAATCACCTCGGTTTAAAGTATTGCTGACAACGCGCCAGGAATTTGATAGAACTTTACCGCAATTACCTTTGGGTGTTCTCAAACCATTGGCGGCGATGAAATTATTAAAATCGCTGGTTGACAGAGAACGACTGAAAAGCGAACCTTGGGTTGCAAGAGAAATTTGTAAATCCTTGGGATATTTGCCTTTGGCGTTAGAGTTAGTGGGGCGATATCTGGATACAATGCCAGATTTATCTTTGGAAACACTGCTGAAGCGGCTAGAGAAAAAGCGACTGGAACACGAAGCAGTAGCCAAGGCTAACCCATTGATGCGTTATGAATATGGTATCGCTGAAGCTTTTGCATTGAGTTGGGAACAGTTGGATCAAAAAGCACAAGACTTAGGCTGTTGGCTGAGTTTGTGTGCTTTGGCTGATATTCCTTTTTCTGTTGAGACGAAAGAAGATGACAATGAACAAGAACTCTGGGAGAAAGCTATAGCCCGGTTGCGGAAACTGCATTTAATACAATGGCAAAGTAAAGGAATATATCGTCTACATCCACTGATTCGGCAATTTTTCCAAATGAAGTTGGATGAGTTAAGTGAGGCGGATAAGGTGAAAACTGCTTTTGCAGCGCAGATGGTAGAGGTGGCAAAGCAAATTTCTCAACAGCCTAACCGTGAAGATATTTTCAACCTCACTCCACATATCCCCCACCTTGCAGAAGTTGCAACCCACCTATTCCAATATCTCAGCGATGAGGATTTAATTTGTCCTTTCACAGGCTTAGGCTTGTTTTATCAAGGTCAAGGGCTTTATCAGCAAGCAGAACCTTGGTACAAACTATGTGTAGAAGTAGCTGAAAATCGTTTTGGTTTAGAACATCCCCATGTCGCCACTAGCTTGAACAATCTCGCATCACTTTACCATGCTACAGGACGGTACAGCGAAGCCGAAACCCTGTTAGAGCAAGCTTTGGAACTGAGAAAAAGCTTACTGGGAGAGGAACATCCCTATGTCGCCACTAGCCTGAACAATCTTGCAGAACTCTACCGTTCTACAGGACGCTACAGCAAAGCCGAAACCCTGTTAGAGCAAGCTTTGGAACTGAATAAATGCTTACTGGGAGAGGAACATCCCGATGTCGCCACTAGCCTGAACAATCTCGCATTAGTTTACCATTCTACAGGACGCTACAGCGAAGCCAAAACCCTGTTAGAGCAAGCTTTGGAACTGAACAAAAGCTTATTGGGAGAGGAACATCCCGATGTCGCCACTAACTTGAACAATCTTGCAGAACTCTACTGTTGTACAGAACGCTACAGCGAAGCCCAACCCCTGTATCTGCAAGCTTTGGAACTGAGAAAACGCTTACTGGGAGACAACCATCCCGGTGTTGCCACTATCCTGAACCATCTCGCAGAACTCTACCGTTATACAGGACGCTACAGCGAAGCTGAACCCCTGCATCTGCAAGCTTTGGAACTGAGAAAAAGCTTCCTGGGAGAGGAACATCCTGATGTCGCCACTAGCCTGAACAATCTCGCATTAGTTTACCATGCTACAGGACGCTACAGCAAAGCCGAACCTTTGTATCTGCAAGCTTTGGAACTGAGCAAAGGCTTACTGGGAGACAACCATCCCGGTGTTGCCACTAGCCTGAACAATCTCGCAGTACTCTACGAATCTACAGGACGCTACAGCGAAGCCGAACCGTTGTTTCAGCAAGCTTGGGAACTGAATAAATGCTTGCTGGGAGACAACCATCCCGATGTCGCCCAAAGCCTGAACAATCTCGCAGAACTCTACCGTTCTAGAGGACGCTACAACGAAGCTGAACCCTTGCTTAAGCAAGCTTTGTCACTGAGAAAAAGCTTACTGGGAGACAATCATTCCGATGTCGCCCAAAGCTTGAACAATCTCGCATTACTTTACGATGCTACAGGACGCTACAGCGAAGCCGAATCGCTGTATCAGCAAGCTTTAGAACTGTGGAAACGCTCACTGGGAGAGGAACATGCCTTTGTCGCCACTATCCTGAACAATCTTGCAGAACTCTACCGTTCTACAGGACGCTACAGCGAAGCCGAACCTCTGCATCAGCAAGCTTTGTCACTGAGCAAACGCTTACTGGGAGAGGAACATCCCGATGTCGCCCAAAGCTTGAACAATCTCGCATTACTTTACCATGCTACAGAACGCTACAGTGAAGCCGAAACTCTGTATCAGCAAGCTTTAGAACTGTGGAAACGCTCAGTGGGAGACAACCATCCCTTTGTCGCCACTATCCTGAACAATCTCGCAGAACTCTACCGTTCTACAGGACGCTACAGCGAAGCCGAACCTCTGCATCAGCAAGCTTTGTCACTGAGCAAACGCTTACTGGGAGAGGAACATCCCGATGTCGCCCAAAGCTTGAACAATCTCGCATTACTTTACCATGCTACAGAACGCTACAGTGAAGCCGAAACTCTGTATCAGCAAGCTTTAGAACTGTGGAAACGCTCAGTGGGAGACAACCATCCCTTTGTCGCCACTATCCTGAACAATCTCGCAGAACTCTACCGTTCTACAGGACGCTACAACGAAGCTGAACCCTTGCTTAAGCAAGCTTTGTCACTGAGTAAACGCTTACTGGGAGACAATCATTCCGATGTCGCCCAAAGCATGAACAATCTCGCATTAGTTTACCATGCTACAGAACGCTACAGCGAAGCCGAAACTCTGTATCAGCAAGCTTTGGCAATTTATGAGCAAACTTTAGGTGTAGGTCATCCCGATACAATGATGGTTCGGGGAAATTATGCAATATTTTTAAGAGAAGCATCTCGCTAATGATCGCACCCTTTTCACAAAATCACAGCAAATTGATGCCACACAACAGTTGTAGTTTAAACTTTAGGAGCGATCGCCCATCAATTCTAACTTTAAATGGCGATCGCTCTCTCTTAATTTCTTCCTCCGTGTCCTCTGCGCCTCTGCGGTTCGATTCTCATGCCTCCACATATCCAAAGTACAGTAAAGAATAGAGCGATCGCTAGCTGTTTCGAGGTTCAAAGAGTCAATATTAGCGCTCTTGACTCTAAGCAGAGCAATGCTCTCTAATAAACTGAGAATAAATTTATGCGATCAGTACCAATTCAATTACCAGAAACAGTATTTTCAGCACTTCGTAAAAATCCAGAAGAATTTATCCAAGAAATGCGAATTGCCGCAGCAGTTAAATGGTATGAATTAGGTGACATTTCACAAGCCAAAGCAGCAGAGATTGCTGGGCTAACTCGTGCTGAATTTATTAATGCCTTATCACGCTACCAAGTAGATTTTTTGCAATATACTGCCCAAGAGTTAGCCCAGGAACTCGCAAATGTCGATTAATTGTGTAATTATTAACTCTTCACCTTTGATTGCTCTTTTGAAAAGTCAACAAGCAAAATTAATTCCCCAATTATTCACAGAAATTTTAGTTCCATTAGGTGTTTTTGAATAAGTCACAACAAAAGATGATGTCGCATCAACACAATTACCCAGTATTTCTTGGATACAAACAGTAGAAGTTAATACTATTGCTCCTGTTGTAGCAGCTTGGGATTTAGGTAAAGGAGAATCACAAGTATTGAGTTTGGCACTAAAAAATTCCGACTGTGCCGCGATTGTTGACGATAGGGCAGCACGGCGTTGTGGCCAAGCTTTAGGCATTATTACTATCGGAACCGGAAGCTTGCTGATATTAGCAAAAAGACGTGGAATAATCCCAAGCATATCTCCTGGATTCAAGCTTTGCGTGACGCTGGTTTGTGGTTATCCGATAGTTTGGTCAATTATACTCAAACAACAAGCAGGAGAATAGCGATCGCTATTAATTCTAACTTCAAACAGCGATACCTTCGGTAAGCTTCTCTTCGAGACGCTGCACGAACGCTAACGCTCCCTCTTAATCTCTTTCTCCGTGTCCTCTGCGCCTGGAGCAGTTTGATTCTTATGCCCCCTCATATCCAAAGTACAGCGAAAAATAGAGCGTAGGCGTAGCCCATCGTAGACATCGCATAGTCTATTTGAGTACAAAACTCGAAACTTGAGGTTCAAAGGCTCAAGTGTCAGCCTCAAAGGCTCAACGTTGAAGTTCAAAGGCTCAAGTGTCAGCCTCAAAAGTTCAACGTTGAGGTTTAAAGGCTCAAGTGTCAGCCTCAAAGGCTCAAGTGTCAGCCTCAAAGGCTCAACGTTGAGGTTCAAAGGCTCAATCGTCAGCCTCAAAGGCTCAACGTTGAGGTTCAAAGCCTCAATCGTCAGCTTCAAAGGCTCAACGTTGAGGTTCAAAGCCTCAAATGGCGATGCCTAATACCGTTTCACTTTAATAATGATACAAATACGTTGGTAGGGGCACAGCAATGCTGTGCCCCTACGAGAAATCTATATGTATCAGGGTTTGTGTGAAATGGTATAACGGCAAGCCACTGCTTTTAAATGTTTGTATACAAATTGTATTTTCACCCCGAAGAGAGTAGATTTACAAATGCAGACAAAGTAGAATCAAAAATAAATTTTACAAGCTCTTTATGCAATGGGCTAATTTTCTAGCCGAAGAAGCTGCTACGAATGGCTTATCTCTAGAGCAAACGGCAGCTTTTGCAAAATATTTTAAGACAGAAAACTTAGGTAAAACTAAAGTTAAACTTGCCAGCGAATTAAACGTTGATATTGCTGCTTTCACAAAGTGGATGGGTGAGGTGTATGCCAAGTTTGCCCAGAATAATCCTGAGTTAGCGACTTTTAACAATCGAGACAAACTAGAAAAGTTACAAGCTTACCTAAGCACAAAATATAATAGCGAATTGGATGTCCTCAAACCATTGGCGGCGATGAAATTATTCAAATCGCTAGTGGTTCGGGAACGACTGCAACAAGAAGCTTGGGTTGCCAGAAGAATTTGTAAATTTTTGGGATATTTACCTTTAGCGTTAGAGTTAGTGGGACGATATTTGGATAAAATGCCAGATTTGTCTCTGGAAACACTGCTGAAGCGGCTAGAGAAGAAACGAGTGGAATATGAACCAGTAGTCAATGCTAACTCATTGATGCCTGATGAATACGGTATATTTGAAGCTTTTGAATTGAATTGGGAACAGTTGGATGAAAATGCACAGAGCTTTGGCTGTTTGCTAAGTTTGTGTGCTTTAGCTGACATTCCCTTATCTATTGAGACAATAGAAGATGACAAAAAACAAGAACTTAACGAGAAAGCCATAGCCGATTTACTAGAATTGCATTTGCTACAACAGAAAAGTAAAGGAATTTATCGTCTAAATCCACAGATTCGACAACTTTTACAAGTGAAGTTGGATAAATCAAGTCAGGCGGATGAAGCAAAAACTAAATTTGCAGCCATGATGTTAGAGGTAGCAAAGCTAATTCCGCAACAGCTTAACCCTGAAGATATTCTCAGCCTCACTCCACATATCCCGCACATTACAGAAGTTGCAACCCACCTATGCGAATATCTAGGCGATGAAAATCTAATCACTCTGTTCACCAAATTAGCCTGGTTTTATCAAGCTCAAAGTCTTTATCAGCAAGCAGAATCTTGGTTGCAACGGTGTGTAGAACTAACTCAAAATCGTCTTGGTTTAGAACATATCGATGTCGCCACTAGTCTGAACAATTTAGCAGTACTCTACGAATCTACAGGACGCTATAGCGAAGCCCAACCCTTGCTTGAGCAAACTTTAGCACTGAGAAAGCGCCTGCTAGGAGAAGAACATACCGATGTCGCCAGTAGCCTGAGCTATTTAGCATTAATCTACGAATATACAGGGCGCTATAGCGAAGCCGAACCTTTGTATCAGCAAGCTTTAGAACTGTGGAAACGCTTAGTGGGAGAAGAACATCCCCATGTTGCCACGAGTATGAACAATTTAGCGGCATTGTACTGTTATACAAGACGCTACAGTGAAGCCGAACCCTTGCTCAAGCAAGCATTAAAACTCAGAAAACACCTGCTGGGAGATAATCATCCCGATGTTGCCACCAGCCTGAATAATTTAGCACAACTTTACGAATCTACAGGAAGTTATAAGCAAGCTGAACCTTTGTATGAGCAAGCTTTAGAACTGAGTAAACGCCTGCTGGGAAATAACCATCCCGATGTCGCTATTAGCCTAAACAATCTAGCAGCACTCTACCGTTATACAAGACGCTACAGGAAAGCCAAACCCTTATTTGAGAAAGCTTTAAAAATTTGTGAACGGACTTTAGGTATAAGTCATCCGACAACTATGACGGTTCGGGCAAATTATGCCAGCTTTTTAAGAGAAGCATATCACTAGCGATCGCTGCGCGTAATTCGTAATTCGTTAAAAAAATATCCCCCTCTCCACTAGCGAAGAAGGGGGTTAGGATTTACTTACATCCTAAAGACTTGCGAGTATCCACACCAGTTTTAGAATTCACACCACTTGCCTTAACACAAAGCTTTTTCACTTGTATCCCATCTAAAATTGCATTCGTAAAATCAGTACCTGTGACATCCACGCCATCAAAAGTGGAACGCAGCATCATTGCATCAGTCAACACAGCATCACTTAAATCAGCATCCTTAAACCTTGTTAGATAGGCTATGCCTTCACTAAAATCAGCACCATGCAGATTTACTCCCTCCAATACGCTACCGTTAAATACGCCACCACGTAAGTCAGCATTGGTAAAATTAGCATTCTCTAATTTGAGATTTGTAAACTCAGTACCAATTAAACTTTGACCAGAGTAATCCTTGCCCTTAAGTTCATCATTACCCACAGAACGGGTAATACTGGAAGAACTTGCAGCTTGCGCCGATAGGGGAAACAAAAAAAGAACCATAGCTAAGACAAAGCTAGCTAACAGTTGCCAATATTTCATAATCTCTTCTTAATAAATCTCAACATTTCCACCATTAACTATTAAACCTTACAGAAGGGGACACAGGGGATGGGAGATGAAGGGAATAACCAATGCCCAATGCCCAATACCCAATTCGATACACAAGACTGTAAAACCAGAAAGCATCTCGTAGGATGATAGATGTTGAGGTGCGATCGCAATAATTACCTGTGGCTAATCAAGAAGACAACGCCCAATCTCTGGCGCGAACCCCTTTATATCAACTGGGTGTAGAACTCAAAGCACGCCTTACCAGCTTTGGCGGCTGGGAAATGCCTGTGCAATTTAGTGGAATTAGCCGCGAACACGAGGCTGTAAGAAATACAGCCGGAATGTTCGATATTTCCCACATGGGCAAATTTACTCTCCAAGGTAAAAACCTGATTTCCCAACTCCAGCTACTAGTGCCTTCCGACTTAAGTCGTTTGCAAGTTGGTCAAGCACAATACACCGTATTGTTAAATCCCCAAGCGGGAATTATTGACGACATCATTGTTTATTATCAAGGTGAAGACACCACTGGTACACAAAAGGCATTCATCATAGTCAATGCGGCAACCTCTGGTAAAGACAAAGCATGGCTATTGCAACACCTTGACCTAGATAAGTTGCAATTCCAAGACCTTTCACCAGATAAAGTCTTAATTGCCGTGCAAGGGCCAAAAGCGATTAAATATCTCCAGCCATTAGTGCAAGAAGACTTACAACCAATCAAAGCTTTTGGACATTTAGAAGGAACTCTACTAGGTAAACCTGCCTTCCTAGCCCGCACAGGTTACACCGGAGAAGATGGCTTTGAGGTGATGGTAGACCTGGATGTGGGAGTAGAATTGTGGCAAACTCTCCATAAAGCTGGTGTTATCCCCTGTGGACTCGGTGCGAGAGACACTTTGCGCTTAGAAGCAGCGATGGCACTTTACGGACAAGATATCGATGACATCACCACACCCTTAGAGGCAGGTTTGGGGTGGCTAGTTCACTTAGATACTAAAAGCGATTTTATTGGTCGGGAAGTTTTAGCACAACAAAAAGCCACTGGAGTACAGCGCAGATTAGTAGGTTTGCAAACCCAAGGACGTAACATTGCCCGTCACGGCTATCAAGTGTTATCCGCAGGTAAAATCGTGGGAGAAGTTACCAGTGGCACTCTGTCACCTACACTTGGTTATCCTGTTGCATTAGGCTACGTTCCCACCCAGCTAGCAACTGTCGGTCAGCAGCTAGAAGTCGAAATTCGCGGCAAAGCTTATCCAGCAGTTGTAGTTAAACGTCCCTTTTATCGGTCAAAAAATCGTGTTGCCAACTGATAAGCGCCGGGCTTTTGAGGAATAATGTGTTGTGAGTTATTCAATTTACACTAAGGTTCATTACCAGATATGGCTTGGATGACTGTTAAAGAAATAATTTTTTTGATAAGGGAGAGGAAGTGATATGTCTTTTGAATATCCTCAAGATTTCAGATACCTGGATTCTCATGAATACGTGCGAATCGATGGTGAAATTGCCACCATTGGCATTACTGAGTTTGCCGTACATGAATTGGGTGATATCGTCTTTTTGGAACTGCCAGAAATTGGCGATGCTCTTACCAGGGGAGAAAACTTTGGCACAATTGAATCAGTGAAAGCCGTTGAAGAACTGAATTCACCAGTAACAGGCACAGTTATAGAACGCAATGAAGCCTTAATTAATTCTCCCGAAGAAGTGTCAGAAGACCCCTACGGGGAAGGGTGGTTTTTGAAAGTGCGCGTCAATGACCCTGGCGAAGTTGAAGATGCCTTGACAGCGGATGAGTATCGCGCCCAAGTAGAAGGGGAGTAGGAGTGCTGAGTGCTGTTAGCGGATAGCTAAAGTTCAGCCCGTGCTGAGTGCTGAGTGGAAGAGTAAGGGAGTAGGTGAGTGGGGGAGGTAATTAACAATTACTCTTATTCACCTATCCAATATCTTCCGAATCCCCAGTCCCCAGCCCCCAGTTTAAGAGTATTTATTGCAAAATATGAAATAGTACCATCTGGAGAGTAATTTGTGGTATTGAACGCCCCTATTCTCAAGTCTAATGAGCAGCAAGTGCTGGACGAAAAAAGTCAAAAGTTAAGTAGTTTTGTGCCAAGACACATTGGCCCTAACTCCGATGACATCCAACAAATGCTTAAGGTTTTGGGATTTCCCAGCCTGGATGCCCTAATCGACCAAACAGTTCCACAGGCAATTCGGCTGAATCAACCGCTAAAGTTACCAGAAGCAGAAAGTGAGTATGCAGCACTGGCATCGTTAAAAAAAGTTGCTGCCAAAAATCAGGTTTTCCGCTCATTCATTGGTATGGGCTATTACGACAGTATTACCCCACCTGTGATTGGGCGTAATATCCTAGAAAACCCCGGTTGGTATACTGCCTACACTCCTTATCAGCCAGAAATTGCCCAAGGGCGACTAGAAGCGCTGCTAAATTTTCAAACCCTGATTATTGACCTCACAGGTTTAGAAATTGCCAATGCTTCATTACTTGATGAGGCCACAGCAGCAGCTGAAGCGATGAACCTAAGCTATGGTGTCTCCAAAAATCAGGCAAATGCTTATTTTGTCTCTCATGACTGCCATCCCCAAACCATTGATGTGTTGCAAACACGCGCTCAACCATTAGGGATTAAGATTATTGTTGGCGATCATCAAACATTTGATTTTGATCAACCAATTTTTGGGGCTGTTCTGCAATACCCTGCAAGTGATGGCACTATTTACGACTACCGCGCTTTTATAGAAAAAGCCCATGCTAAGGGTGCATTGGTGACGGTAGCAGCAGATCCTTTAAGTTTAACTTTGCTGACCCCTCCTGGGGAATTTGGCGCTGATATTGCTGTAGGAAGCACTCAGCGGTTCGGTATTCCTTTGGGGTTTGGGGGGCCTCATGCAGCATACTTTGCTACGAAGGAAGAGTATAAACGGCTGGTTCCAGGACGAATTGTGGGTGTATCAAAAGATGCCCAAGGGAAGCCTGCATTACGCCTCGCCTTGCAAACCCGTGAGCAGCACATCCGCCGCGAAAAAGCTACTAGTAATATCTGTACTGCACAGGTATTGCTGGCGGTAATGGCGAGTATGTACGCGGTCTATCATGGGCCTACTGGACTGAAGCAAATTGCCGAAAATATCCATTCTTTGACGGTGTTATTGGCGGAAGGACTGAAGCGTTTGGGTTACAGTATCAGTTCCAAAGATTTTTTTGATACACTGCGAGTAGAACTGGGAAGACGCAATTTAAAAGATATTTTGACAGTTAGCGAACAACTTCAAATTAACCTACGGGTTTTTGATGCCACTGCTGTTGGTATTTCGCTGGATGAAACAACTACACCAGAAGACTTAATCGACCTCTGGCAGATTTTCGCTGGCACAGATGATTTACCCTTCACTTTAGAAGAATTAACTTCTGACTCATCCTCACATCTTCCTCTCTCGCGTACAAGTACATATCTCACCCACCCAGTTTTTAACCGCTATCACTCAGAAACTGAGTTGTTGCGCTATCTGCACAGGCTTGAAAGCAAGGACTTGTCGCTAACAACATCGATGATTCCTTTGGGTTCTTGCACAATGAAGTTGAATGCGACAGCTGAGATGATTCCGGTAAGTTGGGAGGAATTTGGCAAAATTCATCCATTTGCCCCTGCGTCGCAAACGCAAGGTTATCAAATCCTATTCCAGCAACTTGAGACATGGTTAGCTGAAATTACTGGTTTTGTGGGAATTTCTCTGCAACCAAATGCTGGTTCTCAGGGTGAATATGCTGGACTTTTAGTAATTCGTCAATATCATAAAAATCGGGGCGAAGCACACCGTAACGTCTGTTTGATTCCCACCTCGGCACATGGGACAAACCCAGCAAGTGCGGTGATGTGTGGGATGAAGGTGGTGGCTGTTGCCTGTGACTCACAAGGTAATATTGACGTTGATGACTTGAAGGCTAAGGCAGAAAAACACAGCAATGAACTCGCCGCCTTAATGGTGACATATCCCTCAACTCACGGTGTCTTTGAGGAGCCAATTCAGGAAATCTGCGCTGTTGTCCATAGTCACGGTGGACAAGTTTACATGGATGGGGCAAATATGAACGCCCAAGTGGGAATTTGCCGTCCTGGAGATATTGGCGCGGATGTCTGTCATTTAAATTTGCACAAAACCTTCTGTATTCCTCATGGTGGTGGTGGCCCTGGTATGGGGCCTATTGGCGTTGCATCTCATCTTGTGCCATTTTTGCCTGGACATCCTGTTGTTACTATCGACAACTCAACTCAGCACTCTAATATTGGTGCTGTGGCGGCTGCACCTTGGGGTAGTGCTAGTATCTTGGTGATTTCTTGGATGTACATCGCCATGATGGGTGCAGATGGTTTAACCCAAGCAACTAAGGTGGCGATTCTCAACGCTAACTACATTGCTAAAAAACTGGAATCGTACTATCCGGTTTTATATCAGGGGAAAAATGGTCTAGTTGCCCATGAGTGTATTTTAGATTTGCGATCGCTCAAAAAATCGGCTGCGATCGAAATCGATGATGTTGCCAAGCGTCTGATCGATTATGGCTTCCATGCGCCGACTGTCTCCTGGCCTGTTGGGGGTACAATCATGGTGGAACCTACAGAAAGTGAATCTAAACAAGAGTTGGATCGTTTCTGTGATGCGTTGATTTCTATTCGCCAAGAAATTGCCGAAATAGAAGTTGGCAAGGTGGATGCCCAAGATAATGTTTTGAAGAATGCACCCCACACTGCCGAAAGTCTCATCACCGGAGAATGGCAGCATCCCTATTCTCGCGAACAAGCTGCCTATCCTGCACCTTGGACTCGTGAGTATAAATTCTGGCCTGCTGTTGGTCGCATTGACTCAGCTTTTGGGGATAGGAATTTTGTTTGTTCTTGTCTGCCAATGGATGCTTATTAAACTGAAGTGAAGAGTTAGGAGTTAGAAATTAAAACTTCTAACTCCTGCCTTCGATAAACACTAGACCTCTTGCACAAATATTAATAGACCCCCCTTAATCCCCCCTTATAAAGGGGGGAAATTGAGCAAGTTTACTCCCTCCCCTTACCAAGGGGAGGGTTGGGGTGGGGTTTTGAGGATTCATGCAAGAGGTATACTGATAATTGACCTATTTCTATCTGTGATTGTCTGGTTGTGATACCTGGGAATTAAACGATTAGGCTTGTTGTATTTCTGGACGACCATCTTCAACTACAAATGAAGCCCGCTTACTAAGCGTGCCATTCGGGGTTGTGACGTTTGATAAAACTAGATAATCTGTCTTGCAGGTTGTGGGAGTCAGCGCACAACGAACATACCCCCGTTGACCGTTGAAGAATTTAATGTGTGGATTATCGCGTAAGTAAGCTTCAACATTTGGGCTGGTATCTGCCCCATCTCCACCAGAAGTTATTGAGGTACAGACAAATTCACTCCCAACCGAAGCAGATTTTGGGTTATTAAAGTCAGCCTTTAAATTCATTGCCCAGTTGGAATGGATATCGCCTGATAAGACTACTGGATTAGATGGTTTGCGCTGTTCTAAAAAACGCATAAGGCGATCGCGGGAAGCCACATAACCATCCCACTTATCCATGCTGTAGGTTTCGCCTTCCCCTGGTTTTGTGTCTATCTGAGCAACTACAACTTGCTGGGCTAAAACGTTCCACTTAGCCTGTGAACTATCTAAACCATCATATAGCCAATTTTCCTGACGCTTGCCAGTAATCGTTGCATTCGGATCTAAATTTTCTGGGCAACGTTCTTTATTGCCATCACCACAGGGCTGATCGGTGCGATATTGGCGGGTATCTAGGACATGGAAGGTGGCTAAGTTACCAAAGGAGAGCCGACGGAAAAGTTGCATATCGGGGCCAACGGGACGCGAGAAGGGGCGCAGTGGCATGTGTTCGTAGTAAGCCTGATAGGCAACAGCCCGTCGTTGCAGGAAGATTGCCCGATTTTGATCTGGTTCAGTATCGACTTCCGAGATGTCGTTGGCGTAGTTGTTTTCTACCTCGTGGTCATCCCAGGTGACAATCCAGGGAAAGGCTGCATGAGCTGCTTGCAGATTGGTATCGGTTTTATAGAGGGCGTGACGGTTACGGTAATCTTCCAAGGTTAGAATTTCGGCACTATTGTGCTTTCTGGGGCGATTGTTTGATATTCCTCCTTCATAGATGTAGTCTCCAACATGCACTACCAAGCTGAGGTCATCCTGGGCAATATATTTGTAAGCAGTATAGTATCCCTGCTCATAGTGCTGACAGGAGACAAGGGCAAAGTTTAATTTATTTAAGTAGTTACCTGCTAAAGGAGCTGTACGAGTGCGACCAATGGGGCTAGCGTCTTGGCCGACAAGAAACCGATACCAGTACCAAGTATCAGATTGCAGGTCTTCTACCACAACTCGAACTGAATGAGCTAGTTGTGGAGTTGCAAGTCCCGTACCTCTGGAGACAATACGTCTCATATCAGGATCGGTTGCTACTTCCCAGCGAATTGGCACATTAGCAGGTGGCATTCCACCTCCATTTAAGGGTTCAGGAGCGAGACGAGTCCAAATCACTACGCTGGTAGGATAGGGATCGCCCGATGCTACACCCAAAGAGAAAGGATAATTGGAAAATCTGCTTGTGGCGATCGCTCTTTGAGGAGAAAATTGGTTAGCGATCGCTAAACCAGACAATGCTCCTGCCCCAATAATTAAGTTGCGTCGTTTCATTCGACTGTGCAGGAATTGCTCAAAATTCCGGTAATTTACCATTCTCTACTCCTGGCTAACAGGTAAGTTAAAGTACAGCAACAGCTAAGACCAAGAAGGCAGGTTAATCGTAGACAAACTTCATAACTAATTCCCTTACCAAAATTAGGTTTTAATTCCCAATTTTTCTCTTAGTATCATTGTGTTAGATGTTGCTTTGCCACATAAAAGCCTACTAATAAGAGATTAATCCTTGGCAAAGAAAGCGTTAATATCAACTTAACCAAGGTTAGACTTTAACCTTTTTGATTGATGCGATATTTTTCTTTATCATCCAGCCAAGGCTACAAGCAAAAAGAGCGCCAACTAAAGGTGTAGGTTCAGGGACTTGTCTATAAGAAACTGTGCCTGATATAAGTTCCGCATCTGGAGAAGTTTTAGAGAAAATGGTAAAATCCTCGCCAATAATTTCATAACTGATAGAGCTGGAAGGATTAGCTTTATCATTGAACTGATAATCTAATCCAAAATATGTTTGTCCTCTTAAGGATGTGCTTGTAAAAACAAGAGGAAAATCTGGGTAGTTGGCATCATCTTGTTGTGTGTAAACGGTAGAATCGCCATCAAATTTGAAAGAGAGTGACTTAATGCTAGCTTCGGGATTATAGTCATTGGTGAAGGTTGAGTCATCAAAGCTAAAAAAGCCATTTCCCTTAGTTACTGGACTATCAACTGTGAAAGCGTAATTAAGAATTCCAGCAGATGCAGATTTTGCATCTACGCTAGCAAAACCTAAAGTAAGAGTAGCAGCAGCAACCAATAATTTTGGAACCAATTTCATCTCAGTTTTCCTCACCATAAACTTCTGTAAGCAATGCAATTACAAGCTAAGAAAATAGCTTTTATCTTACTTATTTGCCAAATGGACATTTATAACTGTTATCACCAGTTATAAAATCAATGATTTTTTCTTTTTATTTAAAAAGAAACAACTGTCCAATTTTTTTTGAAACACCCCATTTTAGAATTATGAGTTTAAGCAAACTTTAATCAAAGGTAAAAATAAAATTTAATTTATAGCTATTTTCAGGTAAATAGACCACGCGGTAGGGGCGCAAGGCCTTGCGCCCTTACAACAGATATGGTTCAAATACATGAAAACTGCTGTAACTTTGACAATGAAAAATTTAGCCGATAAGCACAGGGCAAAGGTATCTAAATAAATATTGACGAGCCTGAATAATAGTGGAATACAGCAAGAATGCAATCAGATATGACTTTCAGGAAATTAAATTTTCAATTTTATAGGAATTATTATCATTAAGAGGAGAGAAAGTTAAAAGAAACCGTCGCTTGCCTGTCAAAGAAGGGAGCAACGTGATTTTGTAAAATTGGGCTTAAATTATCAATTACATCCCTAAATTCTCAATAAAACCAGGTTTTTCCATTGCAACCGGGTAGCGTACCGAAGGTAATCGCATCCCAAAATAGCCTATTTGCGTTTTTAGTTTTAACACTTAGCCTTAACTGAATTGTATTGCCTCTAATTCTTCTCTTACAGATAAAGGCTGATACCCCAATGCAAAAGCTTTGGAACTATCCAAAGAAACATCTGTTGGTCTAGGTGCTGCCATTTTCACATCTTGTTGACGGCAGGATTTAAGTCCGGTGGTAGGAAGTTGAAATACCTCTATTAATATCTGTCCAAAATCATAACGTGAAATCCGCTCTTTGCCACCTAAGTGAATGATACCGTTAATTTTTTCTAATGCTAATAAAAGTCCTTTGGCAGCAGTTGTTCCACTTACTGGTGTACGAAATTCATCTATAAATAAACTTAGTTCTTTTTCGGCTTGTAAAGTTTGAATAAATGGCTGAATAAAGCTTTTCGCTGTGGGTGTTGCTGCACCAAACATCAACGGCATTCGACACACTGCGGTCATGGGATATCTTTCTAGCATATCTGCTTCTGCGATCGCTTTTTGCTCACCGTAAAGATTGACAGGGCAGACGGCATCTGTTTCTCGATATGGAGCATTTAAGCCATCAAAAACTAAGTCGGTTGAAGTAAAAGCACAAGGAATAGAATTATCCGCGCAAAGTCCAGCAATATTGCAAGATGCTATAACATTAATTGCGTGCGATTCTTTGGGGTTTGTTTGACAAAAATTTGGTTGCGAATGTGCAGCAGTATGAATAACTGCTGCTGGGTTGACATCATTAAAGATACGTTTCAATTCCTGAAAATTTGTTAAGTTCGCTTTTAATATTTTTATGCCAGAAATCTCTAAAGAATGGGATAAATAAGTGCCATAAATCTCCCATTCTTGTTTTGCAAGCTGGCAAAGATGCCATCCTAAAAAACCGCTGGCTCCGGTGATTAACAATTTTTTCATGTCTAATCGTAAACCGCTCAAGAAAAAATCCTTTCTACAGGAGGCTTATATTCTATACTGAGTGGTGGTGACAAAATACTATTGCAGTAATTTCTGAAACTGCTTTTCACTACGTACTTTGCTAAAGTCTGGGTCAGTTTTTGCTAATTTCTTGTATTTATCAGGAACAAGCTTGATTGCTTTGTCTAGGTTCTCAATTGCTAATTCCAGATTGCTTTGTAAAGCATAAGAGCAAGCTTTATTGTAATATGCTTGGTGCAAATCTTGCTTAATGGCGATCGCTTTATTATAAGATGCGATCGCATCTTGGTAGCGGTGCAGCTTTGTCAGAGCTATGCCTCGGTTAATTAAGGCTTCATATTTGTCGGGTTTGATCGCGATCGCTCTATCATAAGATGCGATCGCATCTTGGTAGCGTTGCAACGATGTTAGGGCTATGCCACGATTATACCAAGCTTCATATTTGTCGGGTTTGATGGCGATCGCTTTATCGTAAGATGCAAGAGCATCTTGGTAGCGTTGCAACGATGTTAAGGCAATGCCACGGTTAATCCAAGCTTCAGGACTCTCAACTTTGATTGCGATCGCTTTATCATAAGCTTTTATGGCATCTTCATAATTTTGTCTATCTAATAAATTATTACCTTGATGAAAGAAATCTTCTGCTTTTTGCGTAGCCTTCGCTTCTATAAAAAGTTGGGTTACATTGCTTTCTTGGACAACCTGTGTAGTATTTTCTGCCGATGAGTTTGCCCCACCACTACAGCCAAATGCCAAGACAGCTATCAAGCCAGATGCAACGAAGCAGTGCCGAAAAACCATGCTGTACCTACAAAAATTATTAGATGATGTTAAAATTTGTTAGTTTTTTGAGTATTATCAAAATACACTAGTTTTTACCCATTAATTTACTTATATTTCTTTTCAGAAACAGTCTTTTTGACGATGCATAAAAATTTATTAAAATCAAGCGTGTATGATAATATCATATTAAATACACATAAAGCAATCGCTTAGAACCTACTTTACTCAAAAAACAATTATTTGTGTTGCTATATATATTGCGTAGCTGTTACTCGTCGTAAACATCACACTTATCTAGTAATTCACCCTGATGAAAAGCTTCTTCAATCCGCCAATGCCGACGGTATAAATCAGCCAGGATCACAGGGGTGAAGACAGAAGTAATATCAGAATCGCTAGTTTTTCCAATCTTTATCTCTATTAGTTAGTTTTATTTTTTCTTCAAAATAAAACTAAAATTCAACTCTAATTATTGAGAAATCGTAGAAATAATTTATATTAAATATATGGCGATTTATAGGTTTAATATTACTTATACCATTTATTTATGAAGACGCATAGAAAAAACCCCACCGCGGCACCTACCCGCGAGTTCGGGGAGGTTGGGAGGAGTCAAAATAATGTGCAGCTTCATAGAGAATTGGTATTAAAAGCTTAGTAATAGGAAACATTGTTCATAAAAATTGCTAGCGAATTGCTAATGCCAGGAGATAAATTTTGGCATTAATTTTGTATATTTTGTATTCATTATTTTCTATTAAGGATCTAAAACTATGTCTGTTTTCTCCCCTGATGGTCGGACAAAAGTTAGCAACACGACAACTTTTCCGTTTAATGCTATAGGAAAGATAAGAATACATTGGAAAGGCCCAGATGGGGTTATTGATACTGCTGATGATATTATCGTCAACGGTTCTGGTGCCATGATTGATTCCTACCACTTTTTAACAGCAGGACACTGTGTGTATGACACGAGATATGGGGGTTGGGCAGATAAAATTGAGGTGATGCTTGGTTCTAAAGGAAATATCATTGCTGGTACAAACCGGGCTGACTATGAATACTATAGTGAAGCCAAATCTGCTTATACACGTTCTTTTGAAGGATGGACTCAAGGAGATCAAACTAAAAGCGAAACTTTTCAATACGATATAGGATTGATTACTCTTGACCGCAATATTGGAAACTTCACTGGCTGGTTTAACTATGGATATGACGATAATCTCAGCAGTGGAACTTTAATGAATGTCACTGGATACCCTGCTGATAAGTTTGATTCCAACAGCGATGGAAAATCGGACAACTATGATATGTGGACTCAAAGTGGAAAAATCACAAGTACAACTGACTTGAGCTTGCGTAGTAATGAGCTAGATATTTTACCTGGAAATAGTGGAGGCCCTCTCTGGCTTTATAATTCCAATACCAATGCACCGACTATTTATGGAGTAGCTTCAAATGAGACAACCACCAACAACACTCCGCTTTACAACGAGTTTGCCCGAATTACAAGTACTCGATATAACGAGATTCAAAACTGGATTGACGAAGACACTACCGCCCGCAAACCCATTGACAAAGCTGATTTAGTAGATTCTGACGTGTGGTTTAACACAACTCTTGGAAGTTTTAGTAATAACAATATCGAATATGGGGAAAATTTTAGCATCACAGTCTATCCTCGCAACAATGGTACAGCCGCCACAGACACTTTCTCGGTTTCTTTTTACGCTTCTACTGATGCCAATATCACTAATAGTATTGGTTATCATTACTTAATTGGGAATACAACTATTTCTTCGATTAATCCATTCAATTCGGGAACAGCGGCTTGGAGTGGTGCATTTCCTAATATCCCAATTGGAAATTACTACGTTATTTCATTTCTAGATCCAACTAATTCAATCCAAGAGTTTGATGAGAGTCTAAGCAGCAACCAAAAGGTATTTAGAACTTTACTCACTGTTGCCAATAGTACGCCCACTTCGACACCTCTGACCGTTTCATCAACCGTTAGCTCCCCTTTATCGGCCAATGAAGAAAACCTCACCTTAACAGGTATAGATAATATTAATGGGACTGATAACTCCCTTAATAATGTTATTTCTGGTAATAGTGGTAATAACGAGTTAAATGGTGGAAATGGCAATGACATGCTTATAGGAGGAAGTGGTAACGATACTTTAGTTGGAGGTTTAGGTAACGATACTCTAACGGCAGGCACTGGATCTGATATTTTTACTATTAATACCCCTTCTGATATTGATAATATTACAGATTTTTCGTCCTTAGATGACACAATTTATGTTTCTAAAATAGGGTTTGGAGGTGGACTTAGTGAAGGTATACTTCAAGCCACGCAATTTTTTATCGGTTCAGTAGCACAAGATAGCAGCGATCGCTTTATCTACAACAATAATACAGGGGGTTTCTTCTTTGATGCTGATGGTACAGGCTCATCCGGTCAAATCCAAGTTGCTCAACTAGCAATAGGTCTAGCCATGACTAATACAGATATTTTCGTGATTGCCTAAATAATCCAGGACTTATACCAGTTCTCTGTGAAACCGTACATTATTTTGACCCCTTGCCACCTCCCCGCAAATTAGGGAAGGTGGCGGGGGTTTCTTTCAAAGACGCGATGAATCGCGTCTCTACAAATGGTCTATTTGTTGCATTATTTTTTCAAATTGGTATAACCCCTTAAAAACATAGCTTTTAAGGGGTTGGGATGAAACTTATGCGTAAGTCCTAACTCTGTCTGTGCAACACTTAATTAATGCCAAACACTGACTCGACAGTTGACTTAATCGAATCTCTTGCATCCTTCAAAGTTTGGCTAATGGGATGTTTTGCCTGCAAAAATACACGCGCACAATTGCGTCCCGGCATTCCCGAAATCGAACCACCTGGATGAGTTCCTGCACCTGTCAAAAATAGATTATCGATTGGCGTTTTGTAGTTTGCTATTTCTGGCAAGGGACGGAAAAATATCATCTGATCTAAAGTCATGTCAACATGGTAATAATTCCCTTTGTACGCACCTAATCTTTCTCCTAGTTCTGCTGGACTTTCTACACGACGGGCGATAGTTGCATTCTTGACATTTGGTGCATAGTCTGCCAATTTATCAATCACCTTATCTGCAACTTTGTTTTTCAATTCATCTGTCCAACCAGTACCTTTTAAACCAGTACCTTCTGCACCAGCAATTTGATAAGGGGCAAAAAACTCAATCCATGCAGTGTGCTTACCTGGTGGTGCTAATGTGGGGTCTAAATAGCTAGGCATCACCAAATACATTGATGGGTCAGCATCAGGAATCTCTCCCAAAGTACATTTACTATGAGCCTGTTCTACATGAGTTACGGAATCTGCAATCAAGATAGAACCAACAAGATATTCGTCTTTGTGGGCGTGGTGTGGAAAGTGCAGTGGTTCGTCTAAAGCCAAATCTATTTTGAGGATGGTTTCGTTGTTGTTAACGATGCGGCGTTCTAATCTTTCCCATAAATTTGGGTCGGCTCCATCAATATCGCTTTTTTCTGTCATTTGTAAGAACAACCGCTTGGCATCAATATTAGAAATAACTCCGTGTTTAGCGCGATATTCTTTACCACCAGCAACCCGCACGCCTACAGCTTTGCCATCATCAACTAAAACTTTTTCAACATGCTGGTCTGTGAGAATAACGCCACCTTTACTTGTGACTAAATTCACCAAAGCTTGCACAAGTGCGCCTGTTCCGCCGCGAGGTCTGGCCATCCCTGGATTATGACGCATTGCCATCATAATTGCACCAATGGCAAGGGTTTTTTGTGATGGCGGCGCACCAAGTTCTGCTGATAGTCTGGCTAGTGGTGCTTTTAGGAATTCTTCATCAAACCACTCGTTAAGTAAATCTTCAGCGCTGGTTAACATCGTGCGAATGAAATCCAGCGTTTTGTTAGGGGAACCAATAACTGAAACTAAATCTTTTATTTTAGTGATGTCGTAGTTACCAAGGATGTCTATAACTGATTTTGGCGGTGCATTAAACATGGGAATCATTGCACCTAGCGCTCGCTGCCAAAAGTTTACAAATTCTGCGTATTTTTTGGCATCACGTTCATTGTAACGAGCGATTTCTGCACAAGTCTTATCCACTGACTTATGTCCTAAGAAATACTTACCATCAGGATGAGGACAGAAAACAACTGGATCGCACTCCAGATAATGCAAGCCGTATTTTTCTAGTTCTAATTCCTCAACAACTGGCCCCAAGTGAATAAATTCATGGTCAATAGCACACAAGTTAAATTTAAATCCCGGAGCTTCTTGGGGTAAACATTCTTCAGTTGTTGCTGCACCACCTGGAACAGAACGCTTTTCTAGTAACAGAACGCTATAGCCAGCTTTCAGCAAATAAGCTGCACAAACTAGTCCATTGTGTCCAGCACCGATCAGCACAACATCATACTCTTGCATAATTGTAATTTAGAAATAAATAGCTTTCAAAAGCCTATAAAACTTTTAAAAAATTTACATCACTCCTGAGTTACAAAAATTATCCTTAACTATTGTCAATAGTACTAAGGAGATAATTCAGTTATTGATGAGGGTATTTGCTTTACATTAGCTTTTACCATCAGTGTCAAACTACCGATTCCTACTTCTATATCTTTAATAGAAAACTCTATATCCTCCCATTTAAAAGATGGTATATTCATCAGTTCTTTGGCTTTGTGCATTAATGCTGTAATTAATTCTATTGAAATACCCTCTCCCTCAGTGCAGTTAAAACTTTCCACCATCGCAGGTTGTGAATGAGTCCGTGGGCGAATCATCGCAGTGTAAGCGAAAGGACGAGTATTTCTCATTTCCTTTAACAACACTCTTCCTCTACATTCAATTTTGCCTTCACCAGGTAAAAATACCTGAATTTTTTGCGGCTCAAAACTTGCAATTTCACCATCTACATTTAACTCCAAGTTTTGCATCAGGGTGCGAATCAAGTCTGAGGTCAAGGCGCGGTTAATATCTACTTCAGTAACTACAATGTGACCTATAGCATTTACTGACTCATTGAGTTCTATTTTACCAAAAAGAGCGCTTAAGGGATTGATGTCAATGCTATCTGTTTGTAGTTTGATTTCCTGCACGCGGATGTCATCTTGTATAACCAATCCTTCACCTGCAAACAAAACTCCATCCGCTTGTCCCTGAACTATTTTGAATAAATCAGTTTGTACATTTATGTCTATTTTTTCTACTTCATCTAACGCTTGGGATACCATCATTTCAGCACTCTGAGATAGAACTTTTTCTTCCAAGTTATGTTCGTCTTGCATGAGTTAGTATCTCCTAAATATCTTCCTACTACTTACTGTAAAGGCTATATACTAAGGAGCGAATCTACATTGCGGTATATCTAAGTCGGAGGATTGAGTAATCAAGTAAAAAGTATTGTTTGTTTTTTAAGTTTTGCCTTTTTGGTAACAACCATTTTTACACCGCCGCTAGGGACAATGGTAATGCCACGACGGACTGGATGCACTGGACGTTTATCAGTAAGACTTAGTTGAAAATGCGATAAAATTATGGCTGTTACTAATTTTAATTCATACATGGAGAATGCTCCACCAATGCAACCGCGATAACCACCACCAAAGGGTAAATATTCATAAGGTGAAAATTTTTTGTTGAGAAATCTTTCTGGGCGAAACTGTTCTGGTTCTGGGTAAGTCTCACTATGGCGATGGGCTAAATAAATACAGGGAACTAAAACTGTTTCTGATGTAAAATTATGCCCCATAATTTCCACTCTATCTTTTACCATTCGCGGTGTGCAAATTAAAGCAATAGGATAAATTCGCAGTGTTTCTTGACAAACGGCGGTGAGATAAGGTAATTGTGTAATTGCTTCCGGATTTGTGAGATCACCCAAAGTCTTTAGTTCTTGCATTAACTGATGTTCAACCTTTGGGTGAGAGTGAATTAAATGAAATACCCAGGCTAATACGCCAGATGTAGTTTCGTAACCCAACAGCAATAATGAAACTAGTTGATCGCGTAATTCCTCATCTGTCATCTGTTCTCCATTTACGTCACGCGCTGACATCAGCAAGCTGAGAATATCTGTACGTGCAGCATCATTTTGCAAACGTCTTTCAGAAATTTCTGCATAAATGAGTTTGTCAATTTCCTCTCGTCTTTTTAGGAAAATTCCCCAAGGACTCCATGCACCTAAATCTTGTTGCAGCAAAGGAAAGAAAAATAAGCTGGAATACCAAGGTTTAGTTACGTCTTCTAACAAAGAACTCAATTTTTCTTTTAATTGTTGGTAACGCGCACCATGACTAATCCCAAATACCACCTGTAAGATAATTTCTAATGTGATATTTGACATTAAGTTGTGTATACAAATATTTGTACCTGATGTCCAATTTTGCGTAACTTCTTCAGTAATTTGATAAATTGCTTGTCCATAAGACTTTAAATTATCGCCATGAAATGCTGGTAGTAATAACTGCCGCTGTTGTTGATGCGATCGCCCTTCTTGAAATACTAGAGAATTCTCTCCAAACAAAGGTTTAAATACATGGGTTGCTTTCTTAAAATCTAACTTGTGTGCAGGGATAGCAAAACAATCACTAATTGCTTGGGGATGGCTAAAAAATACTATCGGTGGTGACTTTAAACCCATTACCCGCATTGTGAAAATGTCACCATACTTGGCGGCACAAGTTTCTAAAGTTTTTGTGGGTTTAGCAATTAATTGCAGAGTTTGTAGCAATGCTGGTATGCGTAGATTATCAAGTACTCTCATTGTTTATTCGATCCTTTTAGCATTTAGTAAGCTGCCAATAATTCAATCCGCTTGAGGTAAGGATTGATCCTGCATAACCCTACTTTTTAAAGTAGGGAATTAGAGGAAGTTGAAAAGTTTTTTAAGGGAATTTTCCTCTAGAAAATCCTACTAATTGAAACGTATTAGCAAATAAAGACCATTAATGTGTACTAGGAAAATAATAATATTTTTTCTGAATCTTTAAAAGCATTTACGGAAAAAACTTACTAAATTTATTTTGGATGGATGCCCAGTGAAATTACGTCTTTTGGTAATATTCAAATATTCTTTATTAGTGTATTATGGCAATCTTAAAATCCATTATTTTACAGTTGCAATATATTAAAATCCCCCATAGCCCTTTTTTAATGAGGACTATGCGGGATTATGTAGAAGCATTGAAAATCTATCTAAATAAAATCTATCTAAATAATTTTGGTGCGTAACCATTTAAAGTACTTATTCTAATGTTGCGAAAAAGCAATAAACTGTTACAACCTCGAAGATGTAAAATTTTTGTTAAATTCAACAAGCATCTACAGTTTCACCTAATCGTCAAAAGGTACTCAGCATGACTGCAATCTCCCCAAAGGCATCTTCAGCGCTTCCTAATTTTTCTGAAGGAATTCAATATTTTGGTGAAGCACTACCAGATTTTGAAACTTATGGTGCAACACCTGCTATAGAGTCGGGCAAAGTAGCGATCGCATCTTCTACTGATAAAGCAGCTGTATATCAAACTTTACTGGCTGCCGATGCCTTACGCTACCTGACTTTACAAGTTACTGCTAGTAAAGCTTCTGGTCATCCCGGCGGATTTGCCAGCCAAGCAGAAGCTTACGCATCTCTTGTCATGCTGGGATACAAGAACATTATTACCGAAGTCGGACACCACGCCCCCGGATTTTATAGTGCCATGTTCTTGGATCGTTCGCTAGAGGATATGGGAATTTTTACAGTCCAACAATTGCGCGATCGCTTCCGAGAAAAGCACGGACTTTTAGGACATCTTTCTGGTTTCATCCCCGGTATTCTCGCACCTGCGGGGCCTTTGGGACAAGGACAACACTTTGCAATGGCGGCTGCACTGTTGCACAAAGATAAGTTATTCCCCTTTACAGTTGGGGATGGTGGATTGGGTGAGCCTTATATTGTAAGTGCGATCACTCACTTTCATACTGCTTATCCTGCTGTCACCAATTTCTTGCCGATATTAGTGTGGAACGGTTACAGCCAAGAACATCACAGCATGGTTTCCCTGAAAACCAACGAACAGATGCAAGCATATTGGCAAGGTAACGGTTTTGATGAAGTAGTGTTAGTTGATGCCAAGGATTTCGATGATCAAAACCAGCCAGGGGATTACGTTGATAGTACTGCTTTTTCCTTTGAGAAGCGCCTAGAATTTACTCAAGCAGTACTTTCGGGTGTAGATCAAGCAGCGCGATCGGCCCTTGGTGGTAAACTTACCGTCTTCATTATTAAACAACTCAAAGGTGCAGGAGTCCACGCGCGGGGTGCAAAATCTCACAACCTCTATCCTAAAGATACGCTAGATGCACCTCATATTATTAGTGCATTGCAAACCCGTGCTTTGTCTGTGGAAGCTTGGCAATTAGTCAGAACAAATGCAGAACGCGCCGGTGGTGGTTCAGCAGCAAAAACTGTGGTGACAGAATTTGAATTACCATTATCAGAATTAGGCGAATTACCTTTAGAAGAATATGCACTCGGTGGCGAACCAAAAGTTTCCACAACCGCGATGGGACGATTGGTAGGAATAGTTGGAAATAAAGATTGCAATTTTCTTGTCACCAACGCCGATGGTAATGAAGCATCTGGAATTGCTAACATCAACCAAGCATTAAAGATTATCCACCCCACAACCGACGACTTATATTATCAAGCACCAAATGGGCAAGTTTATGAACCATTGAGTGAAGATGCTTGTGCTGGTTTAGCTGCGGGTTTAGCGTTAATGGGCGCGAGAACTTTGTGGTGTTCTTACGAATCTTTTGCCATCAACGGATTACCAATTTGGCAAACTGTGACTCAAGCAATGGCAGAATTGCGCCGTCCCACACCCTCGACTATTACTTTATTCACAGCTGGCGCATTAGAGCAAGGGCGCAATGGTTGGACTCACCAACGTCCAGAAATTGAAGCTTACTTTGCTTCGTTGATGCGAAATGGAAATGTTTTCCCATT
The DNA here is from genome assembly GCF_036918245.1 of Nostoc sp. GTDB lineage: Bacteria > Cyanobacteriota > Cyanobacteriia > Cyanobacteriales > Nostocaceae > Nostoc. Next base: position 170,828 of record NZ_JBALEF010000056.1, on the reverse strand, counting down.
ATTTCCTCCCGATGCTAATAGTATTCAAGCCTGTTATGACTGGGCGTTGAAAAGTAAGAATAAGGGAATTGTGATTACTGCAAGTAAAACACCGTTGCAAATTCGCACCACTTTAGAACAAACTCGTCAAGGGTTACGCGATGGTGCAGTGCTATTGCATGAAGTCGCTGGTGATAAACAAGTTGTATTTGCTGTAATTGGCGATTTAACATTAATGCCAGTATTTGAAGCTGCTGCTTTCTTGGAAACTGAAGGTATTGGTGCGAAGATAGTTTCTGTAATTAATCCTCGGCAATTGTACCGTAGCCACGATACTGCATGGGAAACTTGTTCCCAAGCCGAAGGCGGTTTCTTGGATGATGCCAAATTTGCCGAATTATTTGATGGTGATGCGCTAATTGCTGTTACTGGTGGCGCTGCGGGGATGCTGGAACCAATTTTGTTACGGAGTACAGCCAAGCGCGACACTTTTGCGTGGAAGCGTGGCGAAACTACAGCGAGTGCTGGCGAATTAATGGCGTTTAATGGATTGACAGCTGAAGCGTTGACGAAACGTGCGATCGCGTTAGTACATTAAAGCTGGAATTGTTTCTTCTCTGCTCGCAAATATACGTATATAAACGCTGAAAAATTGCGTTGTAATGCGTATATTTGCGTTTTTTCTTTCAGAGAACTTTTGGGATGTTGGGATTAGGGAACAAGTTAAATACAGTGATATTGGCTGTAATTTATTGCTAATAAGAGTTTTATCCTATCAAAAATGTATGTTTTGCCTTAAAAACTTGATTTAGGAGTTCAAAACTCGATTTAGGAATTCAAAACTCGATTTAGGAATTCAAAACTCGATTTAGGAGTTCAAAACTCGATTTAGAAGTTCAAAACTCGATTTAGAAGTTCAAAACTCGATTTAGGAATTCAAAACTTGGTTTAGAAGTTGAAACGAAGCGCAATACTTTTGCTTGGAAGCGTGGGAAACTACAGCCAGTGCAGTGAGTTGATGGCGTTTAATGGATTGACTGTGGAGACTTGACGAAAGGTGCGATCGTGTTAGTGCATTACAGCTATTTTCAGGTAAATAGACCACGTGGTAGGGGCGCAAGGCCTTGCGCCCCTACAACAGATGTGGTTCAAATACATGAAAACTGCTGTAAGCTGGCTTTTATAGGTAGAAAAATATGAATTCTGAATTTTTAACCGCAGATGTACGCAGATAAAAGCAGAGAAAATGACGCTTCAATGCCTGTATATCCGGTTTTTGTTTTTATATTATATTTGTTAAAAAAATTATATCTCTATCTATAAGCTTAACGATTTTTGGTAAAAAATTATGCATGATTGTGACATTATTGTGGCGGTTAAGTAGGTGGGTGGAATTAATTATAAGATAGAAGGACTGCTAAATTAGCCTATTATGCCTGCGCCTTTACGCATCATTCTGACACCAGAGGAAAGAAGATGCAATTTTGTCTAACTAAATTCCGTTGAACTTCATAGTTAGTAATGAATAGCTCTTTTCCTTTAGCAGCACCACTTTGTTTGTAGTTATTCATGCCGTACTGTAATTCCCACTCTGAAATATTAGCCCATTGAAAATTTTCTAGAATTTGCGTTGAGTTGTCGTAGGTAATTAGCCAGCGATGATGACATTGTTGCAAAACTTCAGCAAATCTCTGATGTTCAAAAGAAGTGTGCAAGTCACCATCCTTACCATATAGCTTTGATTTCGTAGCACTAAAATATGGTGGATCTAAAAATAAAAATACATCTTCTCCTGCTGTTTTTAATAGATGGCTGTAATCTAAATTAGTAATTTGGACGTTTTTTGATAAGATATTTTCTAACTTTTCAAGTCGTTCTATTGAAGAATCAGTAAATCTTTTATGGAAAGCTTCTTGGGAAAAACCACCTGATTCTACAGTTCCAGAAAAAGTAATTCTGTTAAGGACGAAAAAGCGAACTGCTCTTTCTAAATCAGATAAATTATTGACATCTATATTAGTTAATTCTGCAAAGAGAAATTTACCATCTGTGTATTTGACTTTAATATGGCGAATTTCTTTAACTAACTGAGCTAGATCAGATTGAGCAAACTTCCAGAAAAAGAAGAGTTCGCGGTTTAAATCGTTAATCCAAATCTTTAGATTAGGAAACTTTTGTCTTAAATAAATGAATACAGAACCACCACCCACAAAAGGCTCTCTAAATTCAGAAAAGCTTTCTGGTAAATATTCAACTATTTGATTAATTGCTTTTGACTTACCACCAGGATATCGTAGAGGGCTTTTAATCATAACCAAGATTATAATGTTTAAAAATTACTGGATACTTCTATTTTAAGTTTATGATTATTTTGAGCTTCTAAAGCCAATTTTTTTATAATTACTTTTTGATTTGTATTAAAAATTTTAATATTAAATTCTAAAAAGTATTCTATGTCTTCTAGAGATGCATCTGGAAAAACAATAGAGCCAACAACGTTGTTACCCGTAAGCTTTAGCTTGGTAACAAATAATACTGGTTCACCATTCAATATTAAAGAATCTAAATTAGAAAATAAAATGAGCTTGAATAAACCATCTTGAATATCAGGGAGCTTTGGCAAAGATGCTGTTGAAGTATTTTTTGACTCTTGTATAATATACATGTTGTTCTCGAATATTATCTCATCAGGAGTCAAATAGTAAGTTCCACCAAGATAATTTTCAATACTAAAAGTTGCTTTTAATCCATCCACTAAATATTCTAGCTTATGAGAAGTCAGCGCTTCTCTCTTACTAGCCTTCTGAGAACCTTTAAGAGAAATATTCTTAAATTCCTCAAACTCTTCTGTAATTTTATGTAAATATTTATCTGATCCTTCTCGTGAGTGAATTATTACTCCAGTTTGATGAAAAATAGAATCATAAGAATCTAGAGCTTTTTCAAAAGTTTGTGTAAATCTTTCTTCAAATAGATTCTTGTTCCAATGTAGTGCGCTTTGGCGATATGCTAATATTTCACTGATTTGAATTTTAACAAAATTATTAGCAAATTTCTGATTACTCAACTTATTCTTATTAACTTGCCCCTGTTTAGTACTTTTTTTGGCTGTTTCGTAATAAGCAAGTACTATATAGATGTTAAGCAAATTCATCCAATAAATTGTAGAGTATTGAATTTTATCTATATCTCCATCTTTGCCCTCATCTTTAATTACCGGGATAATAGTTATAACTTTCGAGGAATTATATGTATTATAAATTCTGGCAAATGGATAACTTCTGGTTCTCTTAGATGATACCCATTTGGAATAAGCAATTTCAGTTGTAGGTGACTTGATTAATCCATAACCCCTTTCTTTATTGATATCAAATACATCTAAATTAATCCTACTTAAATTATCATCCAAGTAAGTTTTATAGGTCACTCCTTTGATAAATCCTGTAAAATGGAGAACTTCTGCCATATATTCAAATTTTTATTAATACTTATCTTTGCCATAGTTTAGTTCAGCATTGGCTATTAAAGCATAGAAATGACCAAGCAAGAGTTAATTTTCTCCTGAATGGTTACAATTTTCTGAGGTAAGCTACCAAGGCTCATTTATATGCTCCGTTCTGCACCCTATCAACTTTTGCTGTTGGCGCGTAGCTTGTCGCCATAGGAATTACCAATCTGTTAACACAGAACTACATATCTGTAATATATATTCGCTAACTAAATTCCGTCTTGAGTTTATGTTGCAATTTCGTAAAAACCTGTTACATTACTTTACAGGCAGTTATAACTGTTACAACATAAAAGCTTGGAGTATTTTTTATGCCAAACGTTAAGAAGACTACGTCTTCGGTTTCAGAAGATCCTAATGCTTTGCGCTGGGGCTTCACTCCTCAGAGCGAAAACTGGAACGGTCGTTTTGCAATGATTGGTTTTTTATCTGCTGTTGCCCTTGAAGTATTTTCTGGTCAAGGGATTTTACACTTCTGGGGCATCCTTTAGATTTAAACGTTTTTAGCTTCATTAGATTATGAGGCAAGGCGGGGATTAGTAAAATTGTCTGCCTTGCCTCATAATCTCAAGAATTAAAAAACTTGCCAGCAACTACCGTGATGAGCGAAATATTACACGGCCTGGAGATTCTTCTTGATTAATTCGCGCATATACCCGAAGACAAGTTAAGACTTCGCCAGGAATACCACCACAGTCTAGTTGTAAGTCATCCTTGGATAAAGCACAGATATCTGCATAAAGTCCCGATAATTGGCGAATTCGCACTTCATTACCTGCATTAATAGCTTCATCAGCGACTTTCTTCAGGATGCGTCGTGATTCATGTTGTAGCTTTCCCCACCAAGAATAGCGTTCAGCCGATGGTACAAATACTAGGGAATGTATCGCTTCGTCCATGTCAATCCAGGCGCGGAGAGTTGACAGGGGATCAGTGTTTTTCTCTGCTTTTTGGGTGCGTTGGAAGCGATCGCTTAAAGCATCAATATATTGATCGCGCTGTTCTGGTTTGGAGTGTAAAGAAATGACATCGAAGCTAAAAACGCTCTTTAAAGCATGATGTAAATCTGGGTCTATTTCGATAAAATTCATATATAAAAATAGGAATGCCGCTGGTAAATCCGATGTATTACCTTGAGTAACTAGAGGATTTGAAAGTGCTTGTTGATACAAGCTCAATCCTTGAGCTTGAATAGTACCACTAAGTCCGGGGTAGATAATTTCATCACGGATAAAGGGAAGTTGAAAGAGATTAGAATTATCTGCGATCGCACCAACTTGTTGAGCCAAATCCAAGGTGCGCTGTTGCCAAGATGCAGCTAAATCCTCTGGGACTCGCAACAGTTTGCGTTGAATCTCATTCCACAAGTCTGAGTCTGTTTGGCTTTGCAGTTGGGAATTACCCAAATAATAACTAAGTTCTAAGTCAGAATTAAAAGCTTCTCGAAGGTGATTTAGTTTTAACTCATCTTGTGTATCTTCCCAACCAGTATTTTGCTGTGTGGGTGCAGGTTGTAAAAGGTTATGAAGTTCTTGCAGCACATCATCACATATTTTAGATCCTGGATCTAGTGGTAATTCTGTGCGAGCCTGATTCAAAGTCGCCTCTAGTCCATACAAACTAAACCGCAGTAATTGGGCTAACTCTGAGTTTTCTATCTCTAATAATTGACGCAAGTGCTGCATGAATATCACCTCCAAATATTATCTGTATGTGATTCTTAGCAAATTAAGCTTGGCAAACCTCTGCGCCCCTTTTTGTTTAAAAATATTAATTTTTTCAACACAGAGGAACGCAAAGGTTAGCGCAGAGGAACGCAGAGGTTTAATGCAATAGTTAATGTATGCCGCAAAAGGGATCGCGTTCTTTATCAACTTCATTAGGTTGTAACTCTAATTCAGCACGGTAAACACATCCTTCTTGCTTGAGGCATTCTTGATTTTGTGATGTCCAGTAAGGCACTTCACCAGCGTGCATTCGTAGAATACCTTGATCGTCGAGAGTTACACGATATTGGCAAGGGTAATCTGTTGTCACATCTGGTTTGCTGAGTGCGCCAATTCTTATCCATTTTTTGCTATTGGTTTCGACATCTGTTTGATAAACATAGAAGGTGTGCTGGCCAGTTTGTGGGAATGGAGGTAAGGGATTACTAATTAACCCAAGTCCTGGTTGCGTCACACCATCGCGCAAATAATGAAATTTGTGAAACGTTTTACTACCATCATTTCCTACTTCAAACACAAGATGATAGGCATCTGGTTGATCGACAGTTGCTGACTCAATAACATTGACGGCAATATCACCATCATTTAAGTCTTTATTGAAGCGTTCTACAGCAATATTCCAGTTTAATTTACCATCAGCAAATAGCGCTGAAGTTTCTGAAAGTACTGATTCTAAATCAATGCCAGAAATATCAATTAAATAATGGGGATTTCCTTGACAAAGCAATACGTTAAATTCGAGGGTTTGGTCAATCTCAAACTGGAGTTTGATTTTTTTCAGAAATTCTGCTTCTGGCATATCTAGTTGATTCATGAGGTTTTTGCCGTCAAAGCTTCCCCAAAGTCGTAAATCTCCTTCTTCGTAATCTTGACGATAGATAATATTAGTTAATTGTATGCCTTGCCAATGAGTACGAACTTTGGCAACAGTTTCCCAAGGTGCGAGTTGATAGAGTTCTTGTCCAGCTTTGAATATAGTTAGTAAATCGTTGCTTTGGGTTTTGCGTTTGAAGTTGCAGGGCAAATAATAAAACAGGTTTTTGACATCAATTTCTAGCTGGTTGGCTCCCTTACGCAGCAAGCTTTTAGACTCTTCTGGATCGAATCTCAATCTTCGTAGCTTTTCGGCATAGCAAGCACCAGCAGAGGTAGCTAGCTTGGTAAATTCCAACACAAAGGTAATCCGTTCTGGATTCCAGACAAAATATGGAGACTTACTAAATTCTTGATAAATTTGGCGCTGCACTATGTCTAAATTACAAGTTTTCCCAGATAAAATTAACCAATCAACTTTTTGGGAATTCCAAGAATCTTTGGTAAGATCATCGCGACGCAAACGACTTTCCATTAATCCTTTGGCAATCCCGATCGCTTCTTTAATTCCCGAAGCGGCGGCTCGTTCAAATTGTTGGTTGTCTAGGGTGATGCAGATGTTATTTGGATCTCTAACTTGCAATTTAATGGCGCTTTGGGTAAGCAGTTCGGAAATTTGCTGCTCAGAAAGTGTGAAGGTTAATAGATAATTCTCTGCTGGTGGCTTTTGCCCAAGTTTAAGTTTAGCGGCTTCTGCATGATCCCAGAGAATATAAAAAGATTGCAGACGTTGAGGTGCTTGTTGCCAACGAGTAGGCAATACTTTCTCGGCAGTATCTAGGGCATCTTTGTAAGCCATATCGCCTTCTGGATTTTCTCTATCCAGACATTTTAAAAGACTACCGCTTTTGAATTTGCCTTGTTCTAAGAAGCGCTCATTTAACTCGGAGTTAATTAAATCTTCTAGCTTTTCGTTTTCCAGAGCACCTATTGTTACTGCTGTCAACAAAAAGTCTGCGATCGCAACTTTTAATAATCTAAAAATTCGCAATGTAATTAACTCACCACCTAGCTGTAAATGACCAGATGAACCTAATAGTTTGGGGGTAAGTTTATAGTAACGTCCTCCTAAACCCCGGTCTTCATAATCAGCAAAAGCTGGGGTTTTATCTTCTAAAGTCAGTTCAATTAAAGCTAAGTCTGTAGTTCCGCCGCCGATATCCAAGACGAGGACATTTTGTGACCATTTGTTTCCTGTTTGACGGCAACGGGTTTTGAATGACTCAATACCAATGTTGAGATTACCACCAAATTCTCGCCATAAAAAGAATATTGCTACAGAAACGGCTTCATCATAAGCAGTTTGTACATCGTCGATCCCCAACTGCTCAACTAATTCCCTAACTTCCTTACGAACAACTGGTGGAGCGACTGTTGGGTAGGTAACAACTGCTGTTAAAAAATCTCCTTCAGAAAATCTGCGTCGTGCGTGTTGGCGGTAGTCTTCAGTTAACTCGATTAAATGCGCCCAAGCAGATTGGATCAGTTGGTTGGCGGTAATTGTTTCTTCTTCGCCATCTAAAACAACTGAAAACGATCGCTCTTGACCAAAATAGCGTTTGGGTGAATGGTGAAACCTGCTGATAATTTCCTTTAAAGAACCGCTTGTACCTTGAGCGATCGCTTTTTTTCGGTTATCTCTAGCTTCCCTTCCCATCCGCAGTTTTAAATCCTCTAAGTGCGAAATTTCGGACTCGCTGGGAATTTCCGTGTCGCGGCGATCGATATCCAAGACAACTGGGATCAGATTTTGCGACTCTAAGGTGGGGACGCGGAACACCTCATGATAAATTTGGTAAAGTTTTTTGCTGACAGCCCGGCGGAATCTCTCGCTGTTTCCTAAAGAAAGTTCAATTTGGCGAATTGCTTCTAAAAATCGCTCTTTATTATCACTTTCAAATACTTCACTCAATTGGCTGGGTTCTATCTCCAGGTTTTTGCTAATTTCTGTGATAAACTTTGCCCAATCATCAACGCTGACATCTGGTAAAGCGACTGAGGCGGGAGAACTTAACCATTGTGATAAGCGATCGCGCAACCGCATTTCTTGTTCTTTGGGTAAAATTTCTGCGATCGGTACTTCAATTGGATCGAAAAGTGTTACTGTCGAATTCGACGTGCCAAAATCTAAAGCAAACCATCCCGGAAATCTTTTTTGTTGCTTCTCACTTGGTTCTTGATCGCTATATTTGTTGAGTTGAAAAGGGTTCATTATAGTATCACTTTCTATTGCTTGTCTTATAGCTAGCTAAAAACTATGGTCTTGTATCATAAAACGAAAAATTTAGAGAATCTTGATGGTAAAGACTTTTAATTATTCGTCTAGTACCACTGATTCTCTTTAGCACTGGGTTTTTTACCTGGTGCAATGTCTACGCCTACACTTTTAGCTTTTATATGAAAGGACGTTTCTTAGCTAGCTCATCTCAAATCATCTGAGTGATAAACAGCGGCGATTTCTGAAATAATCTGCAACCAAGTAGGAATTTGGATCTCAGATGGCAATTCCCCAGCTGCCAAATATCTTAGCAAAGTTTCTTTTTTTGAAAGGTTTTGTAGACTCGGAATAATTTGATCCAAAATACCCTCTAATTCGGAATTAATTTGCTGATTAACTTCGCTAACATACTGCACAAGATGGAGGCTGGCGCTAGCAGTAATTTCATCTCGCAGTCGCAGTACTAAAAGTTGGTGATTGCTCGATCTGGGTAAGCCTTGGCTTTTCTCTGGTGCCCAATCAAATATTTGACCAACATTGTGTTTATCGTCTTGACGTGCTAAAGGAAAAATAATTTCAGGTGCAACAGTTTTGTCTTTACTAGTAATTTCCGAGATGATTGCTTCTTTCCATTCGTTAGGCTCGCATCCTAGTAATAATTTGTAAAATAGATCGGCATCTTCAAAACCAAATTTTTCTTCGATTTCTTGTTCCATTTCTGGATGGAAAAATGCCTGCAATTGTTCGCGTTCTGGGGCGATATAATTTGATAATTGGTTCAATAAATCTACCACTGCTTGCTGAATGCGATCGCGGGCAAAATCTTCTACTTCTTTAACGGTTTTCTCAAAGACTGGATAAAAATCATCACTCTTAGTTGGAAGCGAAGTATTTACGCGGTTTCCCCGATCGAATAATTTCCCGGCTGCACCTTTAGATTCTGCCAGAGCGATCGCTCCATTATTGGCTTTGTTGAAGAGTAAAGTCCACTGGTTCCAATTGAGGATTCTAAACGTGAGTTCGTCTTTTACTACATCGCTGACAACAACACCACGCCGATCTTTGAGTGGTTCTTTCCCGATATCTTTTTGGAAATTCCTGTAGATTTTATCTAAGCTTTCGACCACAAAGCGCAATTCGATAAAAGCGGGACTATCACCTGTAGGGATACCTTGCTCGTGAATTTCATCTATGATGTCTTTTAAGTGATCTTGTTGCTGAGTCACCACATTAGCAGCTCTTTTAGTATCTTCATGCAGTTGCTTCAGACCATGAGTAGCTACGTGAGTTTGAATCAATTCCCGCAGCTTACTAAGTCCCCCATCTTGACCAAAGTAACCCAACTGTCTGCCCAAATAGCTATGGGTATCAGATTCTAGCAGTTTTTCACTTAATAGCTCCCATTTATCTTGTAGCCGTTTAGACCGATCTAGGTAATCAGGATAGTCTAAGTTAGCCAAAAACTCTGGTGAGCCGGCTTTGACTGTACTAGAACGTTTTGCCAATTCAGCTAATCCCAACAGTGGCGACAGTAAAACGATGCGGTCTTTCTGGGTTGTAAACGCTTCTGCACCATCAATAGTCGTATGCAGAACTTTGAGTTTTTGGAAAACTGTTTCTTGCTGCAAATATGAGCCATCTTCAATCAATTGATCGAGTTCTCTTTCGCCACCCTCACTATCTAAAGGTAGTTGATCGAAGCGACCCACACCGACGAGAATTAAATCTTTCAGGTCTTGTCCCGGTCGCTGCTGCTGCATCATCGTGAAGATTTTATTGGCGCGATCGCTACCGGGAGATTTACCATTTAGCAATACCAAAATTGTCTGTACTTCTGCCAATTCCCGCAGTGACAAAAAGGTATCTCTAGCCCCCGAATTAGCAGCCCCCAATCCTGGAAAGTCGATGAGAATAAATTTCGCTGCATCTGCAAAATCCCAAATTTCCCGTGAGATTTTCACATCGATATCTACGCGCCGGATCAGTGGGAAACTGTTTTGCAATAACTTTGTTGGTAGCCTCTGGGGTGGACTCGGTAATCGGATATGCGCTGGGGGTAGATCCTCAAATTTCAGAGTTTGGATTGCCATTGGCTGCTCGACTAGCTGTAGCCCTTCGCGGGCGGTAGTAGCATCAATCTGGTAGCGCCCACCACACATAACCTCCCCATAAGCTTGATAAGCCCGCAGGAATAGTACCAACTCCCGGAGTAAATAACGTAGCTCTAAATTGTTACTGCTATTCCATGCTTCTTCACACCAGCTAATAATATCGTTGCCAGAGTTGAGTTTCGATACTGGTATCGGAGGAAGCCCTGCTGCTGTTGTTCGTTTATTAGCTTCCCCTAACATGAAGCGTAGACACTCATGTACTCCTTCATGAGAAAGATACTCTACCGTAAAGTTACTTAATTGAGTAGTTGCAAAATCGTCTTGCGGGATAATGTGTATAGCGGTAACATTACCTGTAGTGGGGTTTTCACTGACTGGCAAACCATCTGCATATCCAATTAGACTGCCTAAAAGTAAGGTTTTTCCACTACTAAATTCTCCCATCACACCAATTTTGACAGGCGAAGTTGCCAGGTCTACAGTTTTCTGGGCAGCCGATCGCAAACGAAGAAGACAGTCATCAAGACTAGCTGGAACCCAATCTTCTTGTTTAGAAGGGTACTGGGGCACAGAATCTATCTTTCGGAGGATGAATTCGCCGTACTCCTTAAAACGGCCCAGTTTATCTGGTTCCATAAAGTAGTTTCCGCCTAACATTAATTTCTGTGAGCTTTATAACATATAAAATGCGATTACCAGCCATTGTTGCAACCAGTTGATATCACATTTAGCATTTATCTCATTTAATTTGCGATTTTGCTATAGCAATCCTAAATCATTCGTGAGATTTGTGAATTCTGTTTTTGTTCTCTTTTCCTTGGCGTACTTCTCTATGAGATGCTGCGCGTACACTTAGTATCTCCTAGAGAAGACAGTTCGTCATCATCCAGATTTCTCATAACTCAGATAGGATTATTGCTATATAAGGCATTTTGACTAGTCAAGACAATTCTAAAAAATTGGGTTTTGTTGGGAACAATAAAAAAGAATACATCCATCATCATCTAGGATTAAAAAGAAATTAAGTTGGCTTTTATACCACTAATTGGTTAAAAGCTGCCTAATACAGATGTGGCGTTCAAACTCTTTTATACACCTGATTTTAAGCAAGTTAGATCCATCAGCCAGATTCTAATTCATGCTGAATTCTTCTTGATAAAAAATCAATATTTATTTGGGATGAAAATCTTGATTATTGTGAATTTATGATAAAGATGTAAATGCCTTCCAGAGAATCATAGAGTTTCCGTAAAGCTAAATTAGGTTTTTGAGGAATGCAATTATATAGCTAAGATAAATTGATCGGTGATTCTAAAAATAAACAAAGTCAAACAAGATGACTGATATCTAGATAGTTTAAATTTCACAAAACATGCTGGAGTTAATCTTAATGATAACTTCAGCATTTTTTCAATTTATTTACACTAAAAGAGGAATTGCTGCATATATAAAAATAAATAAAGTATTAAGATCATTAGCAGGTTGGCATAAACAAGATTATATCCATGTATTAAGAATTATATTTTCGGCAAGTTACTTTAATAATTTAAGCAGAGCAGGCAGGCAAAAGTGTTTTCTAAAAAGGTGCAGAGCTACGTTAAACAAATCATAGTTGAAGAGAAAGAAATACAACATGATGAAAAAGTATTTTGTCAGCAGGCGGATATTGCTCCTCTGATGATTTGGATGTCTGGATACAATGCACTTTACTGTTACTTCAATTCTAATTGGCTGAAATTTACCAGAACACGTCTAACAACAGCCGTGTCTGCATTTGCGCCAGAAGAGAAAATAGACAATATTTGGACTGGTAGCGTCCATCCAGAAGATAGACAGCGATGCGAAGATATATACTTGAGAGCATTTGCGACGCATGATTCCTTCCAGAGACAATATCGCCTGCGTCGATCTGATGGCGAATATCGCTGGATTTTAGATACAGCCGCGCCACGATTTGCAGCAGATGGTAGCTTTGTCGGTTACATCGGTTATTGTATCGATCTAACAGAAGTGCCGATAGGGATAAGTCAACCTTCCCTAACAGAAAGCTGTTCACCATCGACAAATTCCTCTCACAACCTACGTAAAATTACAGATAGAGAACGAGCAACAGAATTAGCAAAAGCATTAGAGCAACTGCAAGCTGAAATTAGTAAACGCCAAGCAGTTGAAGCACAGTTACACCAAAAAACATCAGAATTTGCAGCGATTTTGCAACTACTTCCTGATTCATACTTTCGTCTTGAAGCTGATGGAAGTATTCTGGATTACAAGCCAGGGAAGATGGAAAGTCTGTATATTCTACCAGGAGATTGTCAGGGCAAGAGTTTGCGAGAATGCTTACCGACTGCTGTAGGCGATCGCTTCGATCAAGCAATAAATCAAGTACTCGAAACTCAATCTTTAATCAGTTTTGAATATACCTTACCGTTACCAGAAGAAAATAATAATTTTGAAGCTAGATTATTACCATTACCAGACCAGCAAATCATAGTTCTGATCCGCGACACTAGCGACAACATCCAAGCAGCCTTAATAGAAAGTGATGCCAAGTTCCGCAGCATTGTGGAAAACGCCAACAACGTTATTTTTGCGCTGACACTTGAAGGGATATTTTCTTACGTTTCTCCTAACTGGACTGAGATTTTTGGGCATGAGGTTGCAGAGGTTGAAGGTAAATCTTTTATTCCCTTTATACATCCTGAAGATGTGCATATCTGTGCCGATTATTTCCAAAGAATTTTGACAACAGGCAAGAAACAAAAGGCAATTGAATATCGAGTTAAACACAAAAATGGTAGTTGGGGATGGCATACAAGCAACTCATCTGCTATTAAAGACGCTAATGGCAATGTTTTGTACTTCGTTGGTATTTGTTATGACACCACTGACCGTAAAGAAGCAGAAGTAGCTCTAGCAGAACGAGCGCGTTTAGCAAATTTTCGTGCCGATGTAGACGCGGCGTTGACCCAGAGTGACAGCTTACAGAATATGATGCGCCGCTGCACTGACGCCTTAGTTGAACATCTTGATGCAGCTTTTGCTCGCATCTGGACGCTGAACAAACAAGACAACGTATTGGAGTTGCAAGTCAGTTCTGGGATGTACACCCATATCAATGGGCCACATAAATGTGTGCCAATCGGTCAATTCAAAATTGGTTTGATTGCCGAAGAGGGCAAACCCCACTTAACTAATTCTGTGCAGACACATCCCCTCGTGGGTAACAAAGAGTGGGCACAGCGAGAGGGTATGGTTGCCTTCGCTGGCTATCCCTTGATTGTTGAAGATGAAACTGTAGGGGTGATAGCCATGTTTGCCCGCCAAACAGTGACAGAATCAACTTTCACAGCATTGGAATTTGCTGCCCAAGAGATTGCCATTGGCATCAAGCGCAAACAAGCAGAAATTTCACTCAGAGAAAGCGTCCAGCGGGAAACATTACTCAATCGTCTTTCTAGTCAGATTCGAGCTTCTTTGGATCTCAATCACATTGTAGAAACCGCAGTGCAGGAGATTCATAACTTATTCCAGATTGATCGCTGCGTCTTCTTTTGGTATCGGCAAGATGCTGATGTACCATACTGGGAAAAAGTATATGAGGCGAAAAGTTCCTTTTTACCCTGTCTGCTTAACCAGCAAGAAGCAACTAATGCTGAAATCAAACTAATTGCAGCCAAAATTTTGAAGGGAGAAATCATCCGTATTGATCATGCTGAGACTGTGGACGATTCCATAGCCCGGCAGTTTTTGCAGGATTTTGGTTTCACTGCCTTTATGTCACTGCCTGTACACACTCAATCTGGCGAAATTGGTGCATTTAGCTGTGGTTCTTGTAGTGGGTTTCGCCCTTGGCTGAACAACGAAGTAGAATTACTACAAGCAGTTACAGTTCAACTAGCGATCGCTATTGACCAAGCTAAACTTTACACCCAAAGTCGCATCACCGCCCAAACTGCCCAAGACAAAGCCCAGCAACTAGAAGCAGCACTCCTAGAACTTCAACAAACTCAAACGCAACTGATTCAAACTGAAAAAATGTCCAGTTTAGGACAATTGGTTGCAGGTATTGCCCACGAAATCAATAATCCCGTCAATTTCATCTACGGCAATATTAGCCACGCCCGTGAATATACCAAAGATTTGCTGCATCTGGTAGAACTTTATCAACAAAGCTACTACCCACCAACACCAGAGATTGATCGACAAATCAATAACATTGATTTAGACTTTCTCAAGCAAGATTTACCCAAAATCCTGGAGTCTATGAAAATGGGAGCCGAACGCATTCGGCAGATTGTCCTATCTTTACGCAATTTTTCTCGCCTTGATGAAGACGGTATCAAGGCAGTGGATATTCATGAAGGGATGGATAGCACCTTGCTACTATTGCAAAATCGCCTAAAAGCCAAACCAGGACATCCCGAAATCCAAGTAATCCGAGACTACGGCAATCTACCACCAGTAGTCTGTCACGCCGGACAGATGAATCAGGTGTTTATGAATCTGTTAACAAATGCGATCGATGCTTTAGAAGAGGGGGTGGGGACTGGGGAAAAGTTTTCCAAATACCTAATACCTAATACGCAATGTCCAATGCCCAATGACGCCAGTTGCTTCAAGTCGGCAAAGCCGCCCAACGCACTGGCTCCCCAATGCCCCATACCCACAATTCGCATTCGCAGCCTCATTCAAGAAGACCATGTAATCATTAGAATTGCTGACAATGGATCAGGTATGAGTGAAGAAGTACGCAAACGCTTATTTGACCCCTTCTTCACGACAAAACCTGTGGGTAAAGGCACGGGTATGGGATTATCAATTAGCTACCAAATTATAGTCCAAAAGCACGGTGGAAAGATCCAGTGTATTTCAGCACCAGGAGAAGGTGCCGAGTTTGTTGTGATGATTCCACTAAAGCAAGAACCCTCAACGTAAATATCACACAGTAGAGATATGAGTGAAAAAACGTAGAAACGTAGCAGTGCTACGTCTCTACAAGGGTTCTGGATAACGCATATTTAATTTCTGGAGATATTTAATCTTAATCTAAGTTTAATCAAAAATTAACCTAATAGTTGTTAACTAAGATCAACTCACTTTTTGCTGCAACATTTGAACCCCCTCAATAATCTAAAACTTACAGGAATTGGGGGGATTATTTCTTCTAGTATAGGGAATTAGGTTTGAAAAAAGTTGTAATGGTAGTACTATTTTTGCGTAGGCGTAGCCAACCCAGATAATGTACACAATTATCTGCACCTACGCACCTGACAAAAAAAATCCCTGAGTACAAATAAAATAGAAGGCTGGGATGATACAACCCCAAAGTCAAAATAGTATCACCTACACACGCGTTATCCACCTAAGTCATGTAATTGACGTAGATATTCCGCAATGGTCTGGAGATCCCACAGTAGAATTTGAAACTGTGGCAGAACTAAATAATGATGGCTATTACCTGCGGCGTTTCTCTTTGGGGGAACATAGTGCTACCCATATCAACGCCCCTAATAGTTTTCATAGTTCTGCTGTGGGAATTGACCAATACCCAGCCCAGTCTTTGGTTGTACCTGCGGTAGTTATAAATGTTTGCCAAGCTACAGCAGTTAATCCTGATTATGCCCTGACTATGGCTGATGTTTTGGCTTGGGAAGCAGAATACGGTGAAATTTCTGGTGGCTGCGTAGTTATACTGTATACTGGCTGGCAAAAAAAGTGGTTGGATAAAAGTGCATTCCTCAATCATGATGCTCAAGGGATTCCTCACTTTCCCGGATTTGGTAGCGATGCAACTCAATTTTTACTTGATGAACGGCAAATCGCTGGCGTAGGAATTGATACTCATGGTGTAGACCCCGGACAGGATAACAGTTTTGCGATTAATCGTCTAGTTTTAGAACAACCGCGCATTGTGTTAGAGAATCTGACAAATGTGGATCAACTGCCACCTAAAGGTACTACTCTAGCGATCGCAGTTCTGAGATTACGTGGTGGTTCTGGTTCTCCTGTGGGGGTATTGGCGTTAGTGCCTTAATTTTTATATCGATATTTGCTTATCGCGTCAATTTCCTAAACTTGAGGATAACCTAGAAAGCAAGCAAACTTAATACACAAGTTTCAGTGGATCATCGGAGATTTTCAAAATGACAACTCCGCTATCTTGCCGCAATTATATAGACGGTCAATGGTTGAGTGCTGTAGGAGAAGCAACCCTAGAAAGTCGCAACCCTGCTGACAAAACCGAAGTCGTTGCCACATTTCCCCGTTCTCAAGTTAAGGATGTAGATACAGCGGTAGCCGCCGCCCGTAAAGCCTATCACAGTTGGCGCAAAGTCCCGGCCCCAGCGAGGGCTGAATACATCTTTCGCGTTGGGGAAATATTACTCCAGCATAAAGAAGAACTTGCCCAATTAATCAGTCGGGAAATGGGTAAACCCTTGACGGAAGCTAGGGGAGATGTCCAAGAAGGTATTGACTGCGCCTTTTACAGTGCTGGCGAAGGAAGGCGACTATTTGGGCAAACCACACCCTCGGAAATGTCCAATAAATTCGCCATGACTGTGCGGATGCCCATCGGAGTCTGTGCCTTAATTACTCCCTGGAATTTCCCAGTGGCAATTCCTTGCTGGAAAGCTATGCCAGCCTTGGTATGTGGCAATACAGTCATCCTCAAACCTGCCGAAGATACTTCCACCTGTGCAAATAAATTGATTGAGATTTTTCAACAAGCAGGTTTACCACCAGGAGTAATTAACTTAGTGCATGGTGTGGGAGAAGAGGCGGGAAAAGCTTTAGTTGAGCATCCCAATGTAGATTTAGTATCGTTTACCGGTTCTTCAGAAACAGGTGCTTTTGTCGGCGCTACTTGCGGACGCACTCACAAGCGTGTCTGTTTGGAAATGGGTGGTAAAAATGCTCAAGTGGTGATGGAAGATGCTGATTTAGAACTTGCTCTCGATGGTGCAGTGTGGGGAGCATTTGGGACAACTGGGCAACGTTGTACCGCTACTAGTCGGCTGATTTTGCATCGTGATATCAAAGAAAAATTCACCACTATGCTTTATGAGCGTACTACTAAGTTGCGCTTGGGTGCTGGCACTGACCCAAATACAGATATTGGGCCGATAGTCAATGAAAAACAACTTCAGCAGGTGAGCAAGTATTTGGATATCGCCCGTGAGGAAGGAGCAAAGGTTTTAATTGGTGGAGAAATTGCTAGTGAAGGCTCACTGAAAAACGGTTACTTCTTTCAACCAACTATTTTGGATGATGTAACTCCTGATATGCGAGTTGCTCGTGAAGAGATATTTGGGCCAGTGGTGGCATTGATTGAGGTTAGCTCTTTTGAGGATGCGATCGCAATTCTCAACGATAGCAATTATGGTCTTTCTTCTTCAGTTTACACCCGCGATATCAATCGGGCTTTTACTGCCATGCGCGACATCGAAGCAGGTATCACCTATATTAACGGCCCGACTATTGGGGCAGAGGTACACTTGCCCTTTGGTGGTGTGAAACAAACCGGTAACGGACACCGCGAAGCTGGAACTACTGCTTTGGATGTTTTCACAGAATGGAAAAGTGTCTATGTTGATTTCTCTGGAAGTTTGCAACGCGCTCAGATAGATAACCGCAGTTAATTATTTGCAAATGCACTTGGGTTAAGGCTTGATTATCCCTAACCCTCCTTAAATTTGAATCGCATTAACTCAACGCAACCAACGGAGTCGCTCTTAGCGTTCCCGCTCTTTAGCAACTGGCGTGCGGTTTCTAATCGCTTATTTAGCTTGTTGTTAGACATCGCTTGTAGAAGTTTGGGATAATCTAGAGGATATTCAGTCGGTAGCTTGAAATACCTATGACTAGTAAGGAAGAATTAAGAAGTGTTGCTTCAGAAATTCCATTATTTAATAATATTGAGCAAAAAGAAACATTTTTGTTTGTGATAGGGGCGTTATTTTCGAGAGTTATTAGTTTGAAAAAAGCCGCAGAAATCATGGAAATGGAGCCTGATGTATTTATTGAACTATTAGATTTGATGGGGCTGGAATTTTCCTACTTGACTGAACAAGATATCGCTATAGAGAAGGATTGGTAAGGTGTGTGAAGGTTGTTTTTAACTCTTCTCCATTAATCTTTTTATCGCGTCTGGAATTTCTCGATATTTTTCTAGATTCTAACGATGACTTTTATTTGCCAAATTTTGTTGCAGAAGAAATTAGTGCTAAATCTGATGCAGCTAGTCAGCAGGTAAAAGCTTTAATTGATGTCGAGAAAATATTAGTCAAAGAAATTCAATTACTTTCCTTAGCCAATCGTCTAAATATGCGACTAGGGAGAGGAGAATCAGAGGCCATTGCTTTAGGCACTGAGTTACAAACAGACTACATAATTTTAGATGACTTCGCAGCCAGAAAAGAAGCAACTCGACTGGGATTAAATGTTAAGGGAACCTTAGCAGTCATCAAGAAACTTCAGGTAGATGGCAAAATCACCATTAGTAGCACAGACCAATTGTATCAAGATATTCTGGCAATGAATTTCAGAGTCAAGCGATCGCTCTTTGATGCCATTTTCTCAGATTAGATGCAGAATTCCCGGAAGTGACTTCAAGGTTGACGGGAGTGACTTCAGAGTTAGCGGGAGTGACTTCAGGGTTGACGGTAGTGGCTTCAGGGTTGACGGAAGTGACTTCAGGGTTGACGGGAGTGGCTTCAAGGGTTGACGGTAGTGACTTCAGGGTTGACGGTAGTGGCTTCAAGGTTGACGGTAGTGACTCCAGGGTTGACGGAAGTGACTTCAGGGTTGACGGGAGTGGCTTCAGGGTTGGCGGAAGTGACTTCAGGGTTGACGGGAGTGGCTTCAGGGTTCGTTTTTGTTTGCTGCGATCGCTTAATTATAAAAACTCATTGCAAGCAAAGCAATCTCCGAAAAGAGCGATCGCTCTTGAACACCATTTTTTTCAAATTAGATGTAGGGTTTATCTTTATTTAGTGCGATCGCTTAATTATAAAAACTCATTGCCAGCGAAGCAATCTCCGAAAAGAGCGATCGCTTAATTATAAAAACTCATTGCCAGCAAAGCAATCTCGAAAAGTGCGATCGCTCTTTGATGCCATTTTTTCAGATTAGATGCAGAGTTCCCAGAACTAATTTCAGGGTTCGTCTTTGTCTGGTGTGATCGCTTAATTATAAAAACTCATTGCGAGCAAAACAATCTCTAAGTCTTGTGAGCTTTACTCGCTCTGACAAATAAATCTTTTTGTTTTGCTCATAGAGGCAAAGAAGACCGCAAAACAAATACTTTTAGTCGAATAATAATGTAGAAAAAGTTTGCAAAAAGTTGCATTGCAGCATTGGTTAGAAGTAAAAACGCAACCCCAAAGTATTCACTTAGCTGGTTCTGGTGGTAAACCGAGCTTGGCACGAAAAACCTCATCATATTTAGCCTTATCCCAATTTTTAGCAGATTTAACTTGCTCAGGAGTTAGGTTTTTGGCATAGCTGAGGTTGGCATCGTGGAGGTTAGCACCAATGAGGATGGCACGGCTGAAGTCGGCAAAGGTAAAGTCAGCACTGCTGATGTCAGCAGCAGTAAAGTCAGCACTGCTAATGTCAGCAGCAGTGAAGTTGGCACGGTTGAGTTTGGCACGCCTGAGGTCAGCACCCCTGATGTTGACATAGCTAAGGTCGGCATCGTAGAGATTGGTAGCAGTGAGGTTAGCACCGCTGAAGTCAGCATCGTAGAGGTTAGCACCCATAAGGTCAGCACCGTAGAGATTGGCATTACTAAGGTTGGCACTACTAAAGTTGGTACTACTGAGGTAAGCACCCTTTATGTTGGCACTACTGAGTTCGATACGGCTGAGGTCAACAGTGCTGAAATCTCTACGTTCTAGACTCTCACCGGCTTTTACCAACTGTTCAAGTGCTTGATTTAGTCTTTGACTAGACTTATCTCTTTTAGCAGCATCGACAGTCTGCCAAAGTAGCCTTATCTCAGTTTGTTTCCTAACTACTGGAGCCAAATATATTACTAAACCTAGCGGAATAATTAAGGAAAAAACAACGAACTCAAAGCGAGTATTTCTTTTTTGCCTGACACTTGCTCGAATAAACTCTTCAGCCTGTTGAGATAACCTCAAATTTTCCGCTTGTTCTTTATGAAAAATTTTCGCCTCTGTCAATCGTTTCCCCTGAAGCAGATAATCTTTCGCCTTTCCTCTATCTCGCCATTCAATAGCTGCTGCTTCAATTTTCCGCTTTTGTCGCAGTATGTCCCGACTTTCCTCAATCCATTTGCGTAATAGCAACCAATGGCGAATCAGTGCTTCATGTGCCACATCTACTACAGCAATTTGATTAGATAAGGTACTGGTGACAACTAACTTCTCATTAGCTAACCGTTGAATTATTCTATTAATTACAGCTTCTGGATGCTGTGAAGTAACTAAATCTCGTTGCACAACCTGTCTACGCGTATCTTCTGTTCCTTCTCCCAACTGCGTCAATTCTAAAAAAATCCGCTTTGTTGCTTGCTGTTCCTCAAGTGATAATGACTCATAAACTTCTGTAGCGCGTGTTTGCAGGGTTCCCCTGACTCCACCTAGTTTGCTATACGTAGTCAGGGTTAACCGTTCTTCAGTTCTTTGCTGCCATAGTTCTGTCAGCGTGTACTGCAACAACGGTAAACTCCCTGGTGAATTTTCTACATCTGCAATCATTTGAGAAACTAATTCCGGTTCTACTGCTAAGTTCACCTGTTCAGCGGGTTTGATAATTGCTGTTTCTAATTCCTCCCGATTCATCGGTGTTACTGTTACTAAATGATCTTGAATTCTCTTAGCTAGTCCGCCATACTCTTGTTCCAGACATTTGCCCAAGAAATCAGCCCGCATTGTGATTATTAGGCAGAGTTTATTATCATCCCGTTGCAAAGCACCTAGCACACATTCAAAAAACTGCTGTCGTTTTGTAATGTCTTGACATTGAGTAAAAGCTTCCTCAAACTGGTCTACCACTAGCACTACGCGCTGAGTTTGTGCAGCAGTAATCAACTGTCCTAAACCAACTGCGCCTTTGGCAATTAGTTCTTCTGCTTTCGCCAATTGAGATGCACGTTCAATATCTGATAATTCTGATTCTACAAATGCCAGTGCTAAATTTTGTAAGGGGTTAATCCCTGGTCGAAATATTTTTAACTGCCAAGTATCACTACCTGATAATTTACGTCCTAACTTTAATTGATAAAGTAAACCCGCTCTCACAACACTAGACTTACCACTTCCTGATGCTCCCAACACAGCGAGGAAATTACCCGATCGCACTTTTTCTAATAATTCGTCGGTTAACACTGTCCTACCATAAAATAAGTTGGCATCTGCTTCTGTGCAATCAAAATAAGACAACCCTTTGTAAGGACAAATAGCTGATATCTGTACTGTGGAGTTAACAGGAGAGGAATTCCATTTGCGGGTGAGATTAATTGCTTCACCAGAGTTCGCAAAAATTGGACGCTGGGGGAACGGGTGATGTTCTTGATTGAGCAAGTCTACTAAAGTGTAGTTACTCACCCAACGGTCTTGTTTTGGTTCCAAACCTTTCAGCAGTGCGGCAGTGAGAACGCTGTGTTGGCTGTTAATTTCTTCAAAAGCAACTTCAAAATCACGAGAAGCCGCAATAAAACACCTGTCTCTGCCTTTACCCCGATCGCCTGGATCTGCCTCTGCAAAATTTAGCACCTCTCCGCTATAGCAGCAATCCAAAATCACAATTTGTTGTCTTACTTCACTTTCTTGCAGCAGTCGCCGCAGCCATTGTAGAGATAATCCCCAATTACCCGCGTCGGGGTTGACTTCACTCGTCGCTAAAAAGCCTTCCTGAATCCCTAGATTTTTCCGCAACCCATGACCAGAAAAATACAGCAGTGCTGTGTCTGGCGGCTTCCCATCTGGTTTAAATAATTGAACGATCGCTCTTTCTAACTGAGTTAAACTAACTTTAGTTTGCTTACCAATGCGAATCGTCTCATTTTCCTTGTCTTTGACTGCTGGTAGCCGCGTTACCCGAAATTCACCATACTGTTGTAAGATTTGAGCGATCGCTTCACCATCGGCAGCTGGTGCGTTGAGACTCTTTAAGCGGTCATACGTATTAATTCCCACCACCAAAGCGTCTCGACTCATCTTAGAAAGCCCTATGATAGTTGTGCCAAATGATTTCCAGCTTCTACAAGAAATTTACCGCATTTTCCGTAAAAATTTGTAGGGGAGCACAGCTGTGCATTGCATACACGCAATTCTTTTAGCGAGATTTATTCCATGACTCAACTCACACCAATCCAGTTAGAAGATGGCACGATTATTTATATTGAAGCCACAAATAATGTAGACGCACCACCAGTCATTACCGAAGTTTCTCCAGAGGGAGAGGAAGAAGCACTAATTGATAAGGGATGGGATGCTGATGCTGCACAAAAACAGATAGTGCAAAATTTCCAAGCAATTGAAGGTACAATTCGGGCTTACACTGTTTATTCACTTAATGCTTTTAAGAAAATCCCTGTAGCTAATATTGATAAAGTCACTCTAGAATTTGGCATCAAAGTTGGCGGTGAAGCAGGTATACCTTACGTGACTAAAGGCACGGCTGAAAGTAATCTTAAGGTAACAGTAGAATGTTCATTTCCTAACCAACTGGAAAAGAAAACTCAGCAATCATGAGTCAGAATATTGGTGCTGGTAAAATTTCGATTATTATTCCAGTTATTAATGAAGCAGGAAATATTAAAGAAGCGATCGCAACTACTCAACCCAGTACAAATATAGAAGTCATAGTAGTAGATGGTGGCTCAAAGGATAACACAGTAGAAATAGTCCAGTCATTAGGTGTCAAAGTTATTTCATCATTTCCCCCTGGTCGTGCTGTGCAAATGAACGCTGGTGCTTTAGCGGCTAGCGGTGAGATTCTGTTATTTCTTCATGCAGATACCCGTTTGCCAACAGGGTTTGATGAGATGATTCGCACAGCACTACAGCAGCCTGGGACTGTGGCTGGTGCTTTTAAGTTGCGGATTGATGCGTCACTTTTAAGTTTACGATGGGTGGAGTGGGGAGTAAATTTGCGATCGCATTTTTATCAAATGCCCTATGGCGACCAAGCAATTTTTTTAACCAAGGAAGTATTTCAGCAAATAGGCAGTTTTCCCGAACTGCCCATCATGGAAGACTTTGAACTCATGCGTCGTTTAAAACGCATCGGACGCGTTGTAATTATTCCCACACCAGTTGTCACCTCAGCCCGTAGATGGTTGCAAAAGGGAGTATTGAAAACTACCCTACTTAATCAAATAGTAATTATTGCTTATTTGCTCGGCGTTTCACCTGAGCGAATTTGTAGCTGGTATCGCCGAGAAAAATTTAAGAGGCTTTAAGAGGATGTTTGAAAAGTGTCACATAACACATGAACTTTGACATTACCCCCCAACCCCCCGATGTATTAGGGAACTTTAAGAGGCTATTTGCCCACCCTTTGCAAGGGGGGGTTGGGGGGGGTAATTGAATTGGTATAAATTTCAAAATTGAACCTCAAAAGGAGATTTTTCAAACATCCTCTTAAGCGTCAAGTTATGAAAAAGCAATTTACAGAAAATCTATTTAATCTTGAAAACTTGCACAAGTCTTTAAGATTGATTGGATTAATATTACTAGTATTTGGTTTTGGTTTTTTGTTAAATACAGAGTTTGCTCTAGCACAAGAATATGTGAATACCAATTCTTTTAATCCCCAAGCAATTTTACGAGATGCATTGCAGTGGATCGATAATCTCGGTACTGTAGGAGCGATTGCTTTTATTGCACTTTACATTATTGCCACCATCACTTTCTTCCCAGGTTCCATTCTTACCTTAGGTGCTGGCGTTATCTTTGGCGTAATTTGGGGTTCTTTGTACGTGTTCGTTGGTGCAACCCTTGGCGCTACAGCTGCTTTCCTGGTCGGACGTTATTTAGTAAGGGACTGGGTTGCTCAAAAAATTGCAGATAATAAAAAATTTACCGCCATTGACCAAGCCGTTGGCAGAGAAGGATTAAAAATCGTCCTGCTAACGCGACTGTCGCCGATATTTCCTTTCAATTTATTAAACTATGCTTTCGGCATCACCGGAGTTTCGCTCAAAGATTACTTTATCGGCTCCGTGGGCATGATTCCCGGAACTATCATGTATGTTTATATTGGTTCCCTTGCAGGTAATCTTGCCGCGATCGGTACTGAGGCTCAACCTAACAACCCGACTTTACAATGGGCAATTCGGATCTTGGGTTTGTTTGCGACAGTCGCCGTTACAGTTTATGTAACCCGGATTGCACGCAAAGCTTTAGAAGAGGAATTGTAAGGGGGGACAGATATATGGCCTTACTGTGGTCTATTAAACTGCAAATTGCTGTAAATTATTGATTGCTGAAACGTTTATACAGAAAAGCTTCAATCGTATCTGTCAATTCCCAAACGGACAAAACAATTCAAAGGCTGTATTCCTTATTAAACAAGCATAAAAAATAAAAGACTGAGCCGCCTAAATTTATCAGGATTCTTAATTTTAAAAGAGGTTTTGCCAATGACCAATTCAGATTTAGAGATAGTCACAGTTCGCCCAATGGATGAGTATAATCAAAAGTTGGTGTCTTCCGTCCATCCGCCAAATTGGGTTAATCCTCAACCTGCCGATGTTTACGACTTGGTAGTAATTGGTGCTGGTACGGCGGGATTAGTCGTGGCGGCGGGTGCTGCGGGACTAGATTTGGGTTTAAAGGTGGCGTTGATTGAAAAGCATCTCATGGGTGGAGATTGCTTAAATGTTGGTTGCGTACCATCTAAAACGATTATTCGGTCTGCCCGCGTCGTTGGCGAAATCTGGGATGCTAAAGATTTGGGAGTTAATATTCCCCAACATAATAATATTGATGTTGATTTTCCTAAAGTCATGGCCAGGATGCGGCGGGTAAGGGCTAGCATCAGCCATAACGACTCGGCGGAGCGGTTCTCATCGTTGGGTGTTGATGTCTTTTTGGGTAGCGGTCGATTTGCGAGTAAAAATACCGTGGAAGTTGGCGACAAAACCCTCCGGTTTAAAAAAGCTGTGATTGCAACTGGCACAAGAGCTGCACAACTGTCGATTCCGGGAATTGAACAGGCGGGTTATCTAACCAATGAGACAGTTTTTTCCTTAATTCAACGACCGGAACGTTTGGCGGTGATTGGTGGCGGCCCCATTGGTTGCGAATTGGCGCAGGCTTTCCGGCGTTTGGGTTGTGAGGTGATACTTTTCCATAGCGGTTCTCATCTCCTGAATAAAGAAGACGCTGAAGCCGCTGAAATTCTCCAAAAGGTTTTGATTAATGAAGGAATTCGCCTAGTACTCAATTCCAAGTTGGAAGAAGTGGTAACTGTCACCCAGGGGAAACGGCTTTACTTTTCCTCTAATGGTCATCGAGATTCAATAACAGTCGATGAAATTTTAGTCGGTGCGGGGCGATCGCCAAATGTGGAAGGTTTGAATTTAGAATCAGTAGGGGTGGAATACGACAAGCACCAAGGTGTGAAGGTAAATGATTATCTCCAGACGACCAATCCCAAAATTTATGCAGCTGGCGATATCTGCATGAACTGGAAGTTTACCCATGCAGCTGATGCAGCAGCGCGGATTGTAATAAAGAATACGCTGTTTTCTCCCTTTGGTTTGGGACGCTCGAAACTCAGTAGTTTGGTGATGCCTTGGGTAACTTATACTGACCCAGAAATTGCTCACGTAGGGTTATACGAACACGAGGCGCAGAAATTGGGTATTGAGGTGACGACCATCAACATACCTTTTAGTAGTGTAGACCGAGCGATCGCAGATGGTGAAGAATCAGGATTTCTCAAAATTCACCATAAAAAGGGGTCTGATGAAATTATCGGTGCAACTATTGTCACCAGTCACGCGGGTGAGATGATATCAGTTGTGACTACGGCAATGGTGAATAAGATTGGTTTGAGCAAGTTAAGCAGTGTAATTCATCCTTATCCCACTCAAGCCGAAGCGATTAAAAAAGCAGCTGATGCTTATCGTCGAACACTTTTAACATCAAATACCAAAAAATTGTTGGGATTTCTGACAAAGTTATCTTAAGCAAAATCAGTGAACGGTCAGATAACTGTTCACTGATAACTGATAATTTTTATATCATCTCTAAACCAATACGTTTGGGTTAAGGATAATTGGTCTTTCAAGACGCGATAAATCGCGTCTCTACATCAGGGTTTTGTTGCTTATTCTAAACTGTATTTATCTCTAAACAGGTCGGAAGCGATCGATCTCGCCTCCGGTCAAGTTTGCGTAATACAGATTCCCATCAGGGCCAGTAGTGATTTGTGTAGGCAGTCCGAGATTAGGCCTGTCCTTTTGGGAAGCAAACTGCTTAACTGAGGTAACTTTGCCCTTACTATCTAATATCAAAGCATCGATAGTTCCTTGACTGAAATCACCAATGAATAAGGCATTTTGATAGATATCAGGGAAAGTATTACCTGTGTAAAAGTCACCCACGAGGATTGAATTAGAACCAAAATGCTTGTAAGTGTACAATGGTTCTGTAACAGATGAGCCACTATTATAGAAGTCTTTTGCTGCATCTAAACTAGCATAGGATGGTTGTTTCAGACTGACGACATTACCATTTGCATCAAGGCCACCTTCATAGAATGGCCAGCCAAAGTTAGCCCCTGGTTTTCCGACATTCACCTCTTCGTAAGTACCCAAGCCAACATCACCAATTACGGGGGTATTGGTCTTTTTATCAATTGTGAAACGGAAGGGGTTACGCAGACCTAAGTCATAAACTTTGGAAATATTGCTATTGGCATCACCGTTGTAGAAAGGATTGCTTGATAAGCCTTGACCAGTAATCGGGTCAATCCGCAGAATCTTGCCAGACAGATTATTCTTATCCTGGACGCGAATTGCTCGTGGGTCTATCCCATTGTAGGAAGTACCATCTCCTAAGCTCACAAACAGAGAACCATCAGTACCAAAACGCACAGAACCAACTGAGTGAGATTCACTATCATTGGCTATAAAATTCTGGACATTTTGGACTTTATCGAGATTATTAAGATAATCCTGCAAACTGGTAAACGGCTTACCAGTATCTTTGTTAAGAATTCCTGATGGTGCATAGCCAAGTGAGACATTTGTACTATTTCCATCTGGCTTGTTAATATTTGCCCAAGTGCCATTTGTGCCGAGTAGCACAACTTCGCTGCCAGCAATTGCAGTAGTATAATTAGTGTTGGGATCAGCCTTAAAGCGACTTAGGCGTGCAGTACGATTTCCATTCTGGTCAGGATCGTCCAATGTGCTATTGGGATTGTTCTTGGGATTGTTTACACTAGTTTCTGGTGGATCGTAGGTATACAACAGGTAAACATAGTTGTTGCCGTTTGGACTTTTGCCAAAATCTGGATGTACGGCAATGCCTAATAGACCGCGATCGCGCGTATCATTTACCTCCTTGCTAATATCAGTAAATGGTGTTGATAATAAGCTACCGTTTTTCATGACTCGCACTACCCCATTTTTCTGGGCAATGAACATGCTGTTACCATCAGGTGCCCATTCAAAAGCTGTGGGTTGATTCAAACCAGAAGTTACCGTATCTAAAGCAAAGTTACCAGAGTCATTATCAATAATAGTGATACTTGTCTGTTGATTAGTTAGCTGCACTCCAACTGCGTTACTGAACTTCAAAGCAAATGTTTCATTTGATTCCCCAACGTTGTCATTAAGAATGGGGATAACAATGGTATTGCTGGTTTGTCCGGCGACAAAACTCAAGCTTCCAGATACAGTCTGGTAGTCAGATCCAGCTTTAGCAGTCCCATCTTGGGTTATGTAGTTGACGCTAGCAGCCGCCGAAGCATTGCCCCGTGTAACTGTCACCTTAGCAGTACCGTCAGCCTCATTAACTACTGGCTGAGTGAAATCGAGGCCAGAGCGATCGTTGTCTTGAATTGTAATTGCGAGAGTTCTTTGGACTCCTAGTGTTGCCCCCTCTGCCTGATCGATGACAAAATTAAAGGTTTCATCTGCTTCTATCAAGGAATCATCATTGATCGGAATGGATACCTGCGTGCTGCTTTGTCCCGGCGCAAAAATAAGTGTTCCAGCACTTTCAACGCCTTCATTCCCATAGTCAACCCCTTTTGTAGCAGTATTACCTATAGTCGCATATTTAATTGAAGATGTACTACTTACATCTCCAGTTCTAAGTATTTTAACGGTAACACTATCACTGCCTTCGTTCACAGTCATCGAAGACGAGCCTAAGGTGATAGTGGTCTGAAGAAGTGGTGAATAAAGTTGAGACTGAGGAATGATTTCTTTGGTCTGAGAGGTGCTTGACCAACGCAGTTGAGAAACGGCATTGCCTTTATTTTCGTAGTACTCAAGTTTAATATCGTACTTCTGACCTGCAACCAATGCGATCGAGCTACTGGATTCGGTGGCAGGTTGATCGATAAACTTATCAATGATTTGTTGACCATTTACCCACAGTCGCACACCATCATCAGCAGTGGTGTAGAACTTGTAAGTTTCGCTGTACTTGGCTTCTACCTGACCTGTCCACCGCACTGAGAAGGTATCTGCATCAATCGACGGAGCGGGAGAATCAGCGCCCCAATTAAAGTTCACCGTCGGATCTGTGCTAGTTACCTTCAGGTTGGTGAAGTCGATGTTGTCGTAGTACTCTCCTTTGAGTCCATTGCCACTACTAGGTGTGCTGACATTACTATACAGTTGGGACTTAGAAATGATTTCCTTCGCCTGAGAGGTGCTTGACCAACGCAGTTGAGAAACGGCATTGGATTTATTTTCGTAGTACTCAAGTTTAATATCGTACTTCTGACCTGCAACCAATGCGATCGAGCCACTGGATTCGGTAGCAGGTTGATCGACAAACTTATTGATGATTTGTTGACCATTTACCCACAGTCGCACACCATCATCAGCAGTGGTGTAGAACTTATAAGTTTCGCTGTACTTGGCTTCTACCTGACCTGTCCACCGCGCTGAGAAAGTATCTGCATCAATCAACGAATCGGGAGAACCAGCGCGCCAGTTAAAGTTCACCGTTGGATCTGTACGAGTTACCTTCAGGTTGGTGAAGTCGATGTTGTCGTAATACTCTGCCTTGAGTCCATCTCCTTGAGAGAGTAGGCTAGACCGAGCAGAAATGCTGGTTTGTCCCTGATCAATGCTTTCTAGAGATGATTTAGTAGTAATTACTGGACTTACAGATGTCGATAAGTTTTGATTTGATGCCATAATTAATGTTTCAGGATTAGTTTTGCATTGATGAATATTTTCAACAAAAAATGCATCATAAAGCTTGATAAAAATATGTATATAAGCTAATCATTGATTGGCTTATAAAAAGATATATTAGTAATTGCTAATTATGAATAATTAGTTGAAAAATATATTAGTCTTTGTTTTATTTCAACAAGTTTCTGAATTCTTGAGAGCCTCTATTCTCATTGATGTTTAGATGCATATTCCTTAAGGCAAGCGATGCCCAAGAAAAGCAGGTAAATACGTAATTAGTCAAATTCAATAACTTTACATAGATTACTTAAGTATTCTTTTACTTTTATATATTTGACAATAGATCGCAGTGTTATGTCTATCTTGTTTATGGAACTTTGTTTAAATATTCACATTGATATATCCTTATTTAAAGGAATATAAAAGTTTTGATGATTTTTAAATAAAAATTGCAAAATTACCGGATAATATAATATGTTTTATCTACAGATTTATTAACTATATAAAAATTTGGTAAAGAAAAATTTTAATATTTAAAGATTTGAACAATTAATATTTATCTATACTTCATTTTGACTATTACTTTACGTATTTTTACCAGAACCAGCAGAAATATAGTAATAACCTAAAATCAGTGGAGCAAAAACTTTTGCAAGAGCCTCACCATTCATGCATTTAAGCTAGGAAACACAATCCGCTGGAATTAAGAAATAATCGTACTTTTTGAGTAACTTTGTTGCGGGTGGATTATCCTACGAATTACTACGCGACAGTTTCTCCATGAGAGGCTACGCCAACGAGACACCGCGAGCAAAGAATTGTCAGCGTCCGAAACCCTACTCTTTCGTTCATTTACAAAAGTTTTCAATTTACTCCAAGTCAGAAAAATTACAAGTTTGACGTTGCACATCCCACTTTCCCCTAGACTAGGGGCAGCAACCTTGTTCAAACTGGCTGAGGAAAGTGGACTTTGACTGAGACAAACAATTTAAACTCTACCATCCAGAATCTCTCACGCAGGGAATTGCGAGATTTAGTACGGACTCAGCTGCAAATGCTCCTAGAAGCAGGAGACTTGCAGGGAGCAAAATCTATTCTCGTACCTGTGCAGCCTGCGGATATCGCCGAGGCAATTGAGGGTTTACCAGAAGCAATGCACGCTTTGGCTTTTCGCTTGCTTTCTAAGGATGAGGCGATCGAAGTTTATGAATATCTCGACTACAGTGTTCAAGAACGGTTAATTGAAGAACTTAAAAGCCAGGAAGTCTGCGATATTGTCGATCAAATGTCGCCGGATGACCGAGCTAGGTTATTTGATGAATTACCAGCAAAAGTCGTCAATCGCTTGCTAGAACAACTGAGTCCAGCAGAACGTCAAGCTACAGCCCAACTATTGGGTTATGAAGTTGATACAGCTGGGCGAATTATGACGCTAGAGTTAATCTCGCTGAAAGAAAACTTGACAGTATCTCAAGCTCTAGAGCGAATTCGCAACTTAGCTAATGCCAGTGAGATGATTTATTATCTTTATGTCATGGATGCGGCAAGGCGCTTAACGGGGATTGTATCGTTGCGGGAATTAGTAACGTCTCAGCCTGAGCAAATTATTGGCGAAATTATGACCCGTGATGTGGTGTTTGTCTACACTGATACAGACCAAGAAGAAGTTGCAAGATTAATCCAAAGATATGATTTTTTGGCTGTGCCTGTGGTAGATCGAGAACAGCTTCTAGTAGGTATTGTTACGGTGGATGATGTGATTGATATTCTACAACAAGAAACCACCGAGGATATCTATGCCTTGGGTGGTGGTGTGCAGTCGGGGGGCGACAATTATTTTCAAATGAATTTGCTGGAAATTGCTCGAAAGCGAGTTGTCTGGTTATTGGTCTTACTTGTAACCAATACCGTCACAGGCACAATTATTAAGTCGCAAGAGGATCTTTTAACAAAAGTTGTGACACTGACGGCCTTTATCCCCTTGTTGACTGGTACTGGGGGTAATGTAGGCGCTCAATCTTCTACAGTGGTGATTCGCGGGATGAATACCGATGAAATCCGATCGCTTGGGGCATTGCAGGTAATCGGCCGAGAAGCGATCGCTGGGGCGTTATTAGGAGGAATGTTAGGTACGATCGCTACTGTCTGGGCTTATTTTTTGCAAGGACGATTAGAAGTAGCGATCGCTGTAGGCACTAGTTTGGTAGCTATTTCTATTTTGGCTTCGATCTCCGGTTCAGCACTGCCGTTTCTATTTCGCTATCTGCGTTTAGATCCGGCATTAATGTCAGCACCATTCATTACTACAGCAGTTGATGTCGTAGGTGTTTTGATCTACTTCAATTTGGCACGGGTAATTTTAAAGTTATGAAAACGAGTCATTAGTGAATAACAAACTACAAATGACAAAGGACAAATGATTAACTTAACTTTTACAATTCTGATTCCGTATCTGGAGCAACAATTTCGCCAGTACCCAATTGCAGTATCATGTCCTGGTCAGTAATCAATCCGCTAAGTTCTTTCACTTGTAAATTCATGTCTTCACAAGCTTGTCTAAGTTCTCTGGCAAATTTGTTCAGGTCTTGACCATAGCCACATTGATAAGCAGCAGTTTCAATTCCTTGCTGGGCATTTGCTCTAGCACAATCTACTAGTTCTGTGCCATTCAGTGGTGTATCAGATGCCATAAACGTAGTTATTATTTCTTAAATGTACGCTGTTAGACAGATTATCAATATTTCCACATTAAATCATCCCTCCAATGGATGACCATGAGGGTGAAGTTAAGAATGAAAAAACAAAAAATTATGACTGCAAATTATAGCGATTTTGGATTTTAAATTTTGGATTGAAAGAAAAATCTAAAATCCAAAACCTCAAATCCAAAATTGACTAATTCCTAACTATTCTACTTAACCATTGATCACATCTCCACCATTAACATGTAACACTTGTCCAGAGACATAAGAACTATCATTAGAGGCTAAATATACGTAGCTAGGAGCAACTTCTTCAGGTTGTCCAGCTCGTTCCATTGGTACTTGTTTACCAAAAGTTTCAACTTTCTCTTCGGGAAAAGTTGAGGGAATTAAAGGTGTCCAAATTGGCCCTGGTGCAACGGCATTAACGCGAATTCCTTTGGACACCAAATTTTTTGATAAGGAGCGAGTAAAAGCAACGATCGCACCTTTTGTAGAGGAATAATCTAGTAACTGTGGGCTACCTTTATAAGCTGTTACCGATGTGGTATTGACGATAGCACTGCCCGCTTGTAAATGCTTGAGTGCAGCTTTAGTCATGAAAAACATTGAGAAGATATTAGTGCGGAAAGTTCGCTCTAGTTGTTCTTCAGTGATTTCTTCAATACTGTCTTTCGGATGTTGTTCGGCGGCGTTATTGATAAGAATATCGAGTTTGCCAAATTCATCAACTGTTTGTTGGATGGCTTGCTGACAAAAAGTTTCATTCCCAATATCACCTGCAATGGTAACTGCACGACGCCCTTGTTTTTCTACCAACTGCTTTGTTTCTTTGGCATCATCGTGTTCGTTAAGATAAAGGATCGCCACATCTGCACCTTCTTTGGCAAATGCGATCGCAACAGCACGACCAATCCCACTATCTGCACCTGTAATTAATGCTACTTTATCTTGTAATTTACCACTACCCTGATACTGAGCATCATCTGCTTTGGGTTTTGGTGTCATTTCTGATTCAACACCTGGTGCTTCTTGTTGCTGTGGGGGTTGCAATTTCTGCTCTTTTTTCTCTTTTGATTTAGCCATCTGTTTTACCTTGGTAATTGAATCTTGAATTGGGCATTGGGTATTGATTGCACCCCATTTTTCTCATCTCTCCCATTCCCTATCTCATAACTAAACCTTGGATCAAAAATTCAACCCAAGGTTTATTTTTTACTTTGACTGTCATTAGCCATTTGCGCTTTTAGGCATTTATCTTCTGGATGTTTGCCAAACCTACTTATTCCTAGCGACTGTACAGAACTTACATTATCGATCCTCGAAAATAAGTACACAACTCTGATGTGATGAAGAATTTATCTTTTTACTCTACTTTCAAGTTAACTATTATATTGCTGTACTTTATCGCCCCCTAGAGGTAAACTAAGCTGCAATAGCTCAACCTTAAGATGGAAACGAAATTAAAGAATAAAGAAGTCGGCGATTTACGGGTTGTTATAGTTCGATCGTTCCTTGCGGACTTACGGAAATTTTTTGTAAAACTATCTCAATACTGACACGGTAACTATACATCGTCCAAAAGGCTGCGTGGTACGCTACATTGAGATCATTAGAGGGCATGGGTTATGGCAACATTAAATATTTCTGAGTTAGAACAAGTTGAAAAGTTTCGCCACTTACAATTAACCCTGCGCGATCGCTGGAAAACGAGCGAACTATTTGACAATAGTGAAGCAGATATTTTAATTATTCCCTCCCTGAGTATCGACCAGGGCGAACTCCAAAAAATCGAAGGCTGCGAGCATTATGAAGAAAGATTACTATTTTCCTTAATTCGGTTGCAGAATCCCCAGACTCGACTGATTTATGTAACATCAGTACCACTGCATCCTAGTATCATTGATTATTATCTGCAACTGTTGCCAGGAATTCCCTTTTCTCATGCTCGCAATCGCTTACTGCTACTTTCTACTTACGATTCCTCCCTTAAGCCTTTAAGCCAAAAGATTTTAGAACGCCCACGCCTGCTAGAGCGGATTCGTCAATCTTTGAGGCTAGACAAATCATTTATGATCTGCTACAACTCTTCGCACTGGGAAGGCGAATTGTCTTTGAAATTAGGTGTGCCACTGTATGCTGCTGCACCAGATTTACAGATTTGGGGGACAAAAAGTGGTAGTCGGCAAATCTTCAAAGAAAGCGGAATACCGCATCCAGATGGCAGCGAAAAAGTTTGGAACCACACAGATATGGCAGAAGCTACCGTTGATTTGTGGGAACGCCAACCAACATTAAAACGGGTAGTAGTAAAACTCAACGAGGGCATTTCTGGAGAGGGGAATGCATTGTTGGATCTGAGACCGATTGAGAATTTAGCGCCAAACAATGGTACTCATGCTGAAAGGATAGCAGCAATTAGCGATCGCTTATCAACGATGCGCTTTCAAGCAAAACAAGAAACTTGGGATAGTTTTTTGGGAAAAATGCCTGAGTTAGGTGCAATCGCTGAAGCATTTGTGGAAGGGGAAATTAAGCGATCGCCCAGTGTCCAAGGACGGATCACACCGCAGGGCGAAGTGGAAATCCTTTCAACTCACGACCAAATTCTTGGAGGCCCAGACGGTCAGATTTACCTTGGTTGTCGCTTTCCTGCTGATGAAAGATATCGATTGCAATTACAGCAATTGGGACTTCAAGTCGGCAAAAAATTAGCAGAGAAAGGCACTTTAGAGCGATTTGGATTAGATTTTATTGCCGTTGACAAGGGTAACGGAGAGTGGGATATTCAGGCGATCGAAATTAACCTACGTAAAGGCGGTACAACTCATCCATTCATGACCCTGAAATTATTAACGAACGGCCGCTATGACCTTTCCACGGGTTTATTTTATAGTCAACAAGGTCGTCCAAAATATTACATTGCCACTGATAATCTGCAAAAAGAGCGCTATCAGGGATTATTACCTAATGATTTAATGGATATTATTGCTCACCACAGATTGCACTTCGATAGCAATACAGAAACTGGTACAGTGTTTCATCTGATGGGTTGCCTTTCACAGTTTGGCAAGATGGGATTAACCAGCATCGGTGATTCTCCGCAACAAGCACAAGACATTTATAACAAAGTTGTGAAAGTTCTGGATGAAGAAACACGCAGCGAAAATCGTGATTTCTCGGCGTTTTCAGATTATTCCTTTCCCGTAGTTTGGGATGAACATAGTTAATTTATTAAGAAGTGTAAGCTGAGAGGGTTGTCCAAAAGCTGAAAAGCTTATTGTTTCCTAGATCCCCTCAGCTGACTTACTGATAACTGATTAGCTGATTAGTTCTAAATGCGCTGATCGCTGTTAGGTAAATTTTGCTGGTTGCTTGGCTGTTTACGAGATTGCGATTGAGTATATATATAGGTTACTACTGCTAAAGTCAGCCCAATAGCCAACACCACTCCCAGAATTCGCAAGAAATTGGGACTAATTCTCGTACTTAGCTGCTCACTTAGCTTTGGTTGATAAATAGTGTCATCCGTTCGTGTTTGTGACCTGTTTTGATTAGACGCAGGTCGTGG
This sequence comes from Nostoc sp., assembly GCF_036918245.1. GTDB lineage: Bacteria > Cyanobacteriota > Cyanobacteriia > Cyanobacteriales > Nostocaceae > Nostoc. Next base: position 134,773 of record NZ_JBALEF010000056.1, on the reverse strand, counting down.
CTGATACAACGTCACATCTGGTTGCACTGGTGGTCTACTTTGATTAGATGCTGGTCGCGGTTGAAACAACGTCTTATCTGGTTGCACTGGTGGTCTACTTTGATTAGATGCTGGTCGCGGTTGAAACAACGTCTTATCTGGTGGTACTTGTTGACCACCTTGATTAGATCGTGGTCGTGGTTGAAACAACGTCTTATCTGGTGGTACTTGTTGACCGCCTTGATTAGATCGTGGTCGTGGTTGATATAACGTCACATCAGGTTTGCTGGCGTTCGGATTATTCACAGGACTCTGTTGATTTTGCTCAACTGGGTTAAATGGTCTGGGAACGGTTTCCTGATTTGAACCTTGGTTCTGTCCAGCCTGAATGGGAGGAACGGTTTGCTCAGATTGGTTTTGCTTAATCGGGTTAAATGGTCTGGGAATAGTTTCGTGATTTGAGCCTTGATTGAAAGCAGATGGAGAACGCAGAATCGTGTCGTCGTTCGATTGTCTAGGAACAGTTTCGTGATTTGAGCCTTGATTAGAAGCAGATGGAGGACGCAGAATTGTGTCGTCGTTCGATTGTCTGGGAACAGTTTCGTGATTTGAGCCTTGATTGAAACCAGATGGAGGACGCAGAATTGTGTCATCGTTTGATTGTCTGGGAACAGTTTCGTGATTTGAGGCTTGATTAGAAGAAGCTTGCGATCGCCCAGTAATTTCTCCAGATACACTAGATTCTGTGGCAAATTTTGCAGCAGCTTGCAAAGCCTGATTTAGTTCTTCTACCGTTGCAAATCGGTTAGCTGGTTTCTTTTGGAGGCATTTCATCACCACCACTTCCAATTGTACGGGTAAATTCTCACACCCTGGTTGCGATCGCAGTGGTTTTGGTGGCTCATAAGCGTGAGCTAATACCCAAGAAGCCTCACTAACATGACTACCCTTAATGCTAATTCCAAAGGGGTCGGCTGCACTCAGCATTTCATAAAGGATAATCCCTAAGCTGTAAATATCACCTCTAGCATCCAGGTTTTGATCGCTTTGGATTTGTTCAGGAGGTGCGTAACGAAATGTCCCGATAAATGTACTAGTTATATTTGTAATATTGGAATTTTCTGAAGATTCACTACGAATTTTGGCAACACCAAAATCCAAAACCTTCACCCACTCTCCCAAATCTGTCGGCATCAAAAATATATTATCTGGTTTCAGGTCACGATGAACTACCTGAATATGTTCAGTGGTTTTGCCACCATCCCGTTGGAGAGTCACTCCTTGATGGGCAAGCTGTAGACCTTTACAAACTTGCGCCATAATCTTCACCGTCCGCTCAACAGACAGCCGCTTGTCGCGCAGCAGTAATTGCCCAAGCGTTTGCCCCCGCAGATATTCCATTACATAAAATGGAAAACCTTCCGGGGTTACACCACAGTCACTAATCTTAACAATGTGGTCGCTTTGCAAAGCAGCACAAACTGCCACCTCCCGCTCAAAACGCTTTCTCATTTCGAGCGATGCCACTAGCGTATCTTTGAGCAACTTCAACGCTACCTGCTGACCGACACGGGTATCCGTTGCTAGGAAAACTTCTCCCATGCCACCCCCGCCTAACCGTCTGTCCAAACGGTATCGCTGGTTATCACCTACGAAGCGACCATTCCAAGAATTTGAAGAAGGTGGGGATTTCATCTGGGGCAACCCATCCTAGTTACTTTCAGTGTTAACTTTTTTCAGAGATAATACTAGTATTACAAATATGATTGCTTCATAACTTAGATGAATATTAGTAATATATGCTACAAGTAGTTATCTAATTATACTCAGCTTAACATATTAGTAACTTAAAGTAATGCGATAAATTTGATAAAATGTTTAAACTTAAGACCTATAGCAGTTGAAATTTGTTCCTGATATTAAGTTAGCGCAAGTTCGACGAGAATCGTCAGCTTCAGTAGTGCTGAGTGACTAAGAGAGTGAAACGGTAGAGCGCAAACTACGAACCTAGCAAGTCAAACTTGACAGACAAGTAATTTAATTTAACACTCTTGTTAAATTACACTGCTAATTTTGACTAGTGAATCAGGAGGCTAAGATGGAAAGCAACACCACAACATGGTGGATATATGCATTATTGTCAGCTGGCTTTGCAGCATTGACAACTATCTTTGCCAAAATCGGGATAGAAAATGTGAATGCTAATTTAGCAACAGCAATCCGAACTGTTGTCATCTTAGTAGTTGCTTGGGGAATTGTATTTTTTCAGGGAAACGTAGTTAATATCTTAGCTATATCCCAAAAAACCATGATTTTCTTATTGTTATCGGGAGTATCTACAGGGTTATCATGGATTTTTTACTTCCAAGCCTTACAAGCCGGAAAAGCTTCCCTTGTTGCACCAATTGATAAATCAAGCTTGGTATTAGTTTTATTGTTTTCAGTCATTTTTTTGGGAGAAACATTAAACTGGAAGATTATTTTAGGAACTGGGTTAGTAGTCATAGGTACTTTAGTTTTAATTATTTAAAATCTTAATTAAAAAGTCCTAGTGTTCAAGTACATTAGGTAGCTTGTAGTGGAAAATTACCTACTTTTAATAATGGAATTTTGACCATTGCCGAGTCTTTTAAACTGAGATGTTAGGTGGATTTATGCCGTGCTGTACTAATAGTTGACAATGCACTTTTGTCTGCCGTGCTGATAGTCTTTGCGACAACAGGACTTAAAGTTTTGCAAAATATATTCTATTAATGTACTCTGGCGTACATGATTGATATGTGCTATTTCCATGAGGAATCAAGATGAGTAATGTGCTCTCTATAGCCGTAGTGACAGCAGTACTAAAAGTCTTGCTGGAAAATGGTTTAGTCAGCGATCCGATTGCTGCTAGTGTTGGTGATGTGATTGTAACTGCTCTACCGCCCGATCGAATTTCAGTTGAAGCTGACGAGCGTGCCCAAATCAACCTTTTTCTCTATCAAGTGACGCAGAATCGCAATGTCGATTGGGTATCTCAAGAATTTCGGAGCAGGCATTCAGGTATTAATGGAAACCTGCGCTCTGCGACTCCACCACTAGCTCTTGACCTTCACTACTTATTAACAGCCTACGGAGCCAAGGATTTTCAGGCGGAGCTTTTACTAGGCTATGCAATGCATTTATTACACAAAACACCAGCTATCACATCTGATATTATTGAAAATACTTTGATAAATGCATCTACAACCAATACCTCAAGTGCTTTTTCCCAAGCTGTAGCAAGTGTGTCTGTATCCGATTTAGCTGAACAAATTGGGCAGATAAAACTGACTCCAGAGTTTTTTAACATGGAAGAAACTTCTAAGTTATGGTCTGTTTTACAAACACACTATCGACCTTCAGCTACCTATTTAGCATCAATGATATTGATTGAAAGTAGTAAATCTGACAAAGAAGAAGGTTTCTACATGATGCCCTTGTCTCAACCGAATATAGAGCAAGTTATAGCTCCGACAAAAACTGAACAAATGATTGTTGCAGGTACAAAATTAGTAATTCGTGGTAAACGGTTACGCGGTGAAATCACACGAGTTCGTTTCGGTAATACAGAGACATTACTAGTACCTCAAGAAGTAAAAGAAACCCAAATCAGTTTGTTAGTCCCGCCAGATTTATACGCAAGGGTACAGGGTGTCCAAGTTGTACATCTAACAATGGGCAATGCAGAGCAAACGAATCATCTAGTTGAATCAAACGTTGCGGCTTTTGTCTTACATCCAACAATTACAGCATTTGTCGCTCAAGTAGAAAATAGCGGTGACAATTTACGCGCAGCAGAAATTACGGTTAAATTCCAGCCCAAAGTAGGTAAGGCACAGCGGGTAGTTTTGCTACTCAATGAGGTATCAAATGATAGTCCGGTAGCTTACTCTTTCTTGGTTGCACCACCTACCCAAGACACTGATGCAATCATGATTCCGGTCAAAAACGTCAAGCCAGGAACTTATATTGTTCGGGTGCGGGTAGATGGGGCCGAAAGTCCACTGCAAAAGAATCAGTTTGGGGAATATGATTCGCCACAGGTGACAATTTTATGAATGCTACGATAATTAATCACAATTGGGATGAGGCAAACTACCGCTACCTATCAGCAGCTCTAGCTGTGGTGCGGGGTATTTTAGAAAATCACACGGCAAAAGAGCAAAATCAACCTGAAGAGAACAACCAAGAGCATTTACAGCAAGTGTTACAGGAAGCCGCTGCTGCTATGCCTGCACCATCAGCATTGGAGAGAATATGCAAAATGTTTCGCCTCTCATCCTTTGAACGTGATTTGTTGCTGTTGTGTACAGGTATGGAATTAAATGGAGGTTTTGCCAAATTGTGTGCTATATTTCACGACGATTCACAACGAGCTTACCCAACTTTGGGTTTAGCTTTGGCAGCTTTACCTAACGTCCACTGGGATGCGATCGCTCCAAATGCTCCCTTACGTCATTGGCGGTTAATTCAAATTGGTGATGGTCATTCCCTGACTCTTAGTCCCTTGAGAATTGATGAGCGGATTTTACATTATCTCACGGGTATTCAATATCTTGACGAACGGCTAGCTGGTATCATTGAGCCATTACAAGAAGTTAGCGATTTAGTACCTTCGCATCAAGATTTAGCAGAGCGAGTCGCAGCAGTTTGGTCACAAGCTTACAAGGTTAATAGCTTGCCAATTGTCCAGTTATCTAGTGGTGAAACTGCTAGCAAACGTGCCATTGCCGCGACAATTTGTCAACTTCAGGGTTTAAGCTTGTGGGTAATGCCTGCACAAGTCATTCCCTTAGCACCTGGCGAATTGGATAATCTTATCCGCCTGTGGACTCGTGAGACGATTTTAAGTAAGAGTGCCTTACTCATAGACTGCAACGAACTGGATACTAATGATACAGCGCGGCTGAATGCGATCGCTCGTTTCATCGAACGCACAAAGGGCTTTTTAATAGTCACAAGTCGAGAACGGATTGGCTTATCACAAGGCCTAGTAGTTAATTTTGATGTACATCAACCAACCAGCAAAGAACAAGGTGCAGTTTGGCAAGATGCACTAGGTGCGAGTGCATCGCAAATGAATGGGCAAGTCAAAACCTTAGTGGATCAGTTTAACCTCAGTGCTGCAACCATTCGTGCTGCTTGTGCAGAAGCCGCAGGACAGTTAGCACAAACACCAGAAAGCGATATCACTAGTGTTTTATGGGATGCCTGCCGCGTGCAAGCACGTCCACGCTTGGATGAACTCGCCCAACGGATTGAGCCATCTGCTGATTGGGAGGACTTAGTATTACCAGAGGCACAGAAACAAGTTCTCCGGGAAATTGCGGCTCATGTGCGCCAACGTAGTACTGTATATAATAATTGGGGTTTTGGGGGCAAGAGTGCGCGGGGATTGGGAATCAGCGCTCTATTTGCAGGTAGTAGCGGTACTGGTAAAACCTTGGGAGCAGAAGTACTGGCTCAGAAATTACGCCTTGACCTCTATCGTATTGACCTATCATCGGTAGTCAGCAAATATATTGGCGAGACAGAGAAGAATTTGCGTCGGGTATTTGATGCCGCAGAACAAGGTGGAGTGATTTTGTTATTTGATGAAGCTGACGCTTTATTTGGCAAACGGAGTGAAGTTAAAGATGCGCGCGATCGCTATGCCAATATTGAAGTTAGCTATCTATTGCAACGTATGGAAAGCTACCCAGGTCTAGCAGTCTTGACTACCAACCTGAAGAGTTCAATTGATACAGCGTTTCTGCGGCGGATTCGCTTTGTAGTGCAGTTCCCTTTCCCTGATACTATGCAACGAGCCGAGATTTGGCGGCGCGTCTTTCCAGCCGAAACCCCAACCGCAGATTTAGATGCTCTGCAACTAGCACGGCTCAATGTCGCTGGAGGTAATATCCGTAACATAGCCTTAAATGCAGCTTTCCTTGCTGCCGATGCTGGGGAACCAGTGCAGATGAAACACGTATTGCGGGCGGCTCAAACAGAATATAGTAAGTTAGAGAAACCCTTGACTGATGCGGAAGTTGGGGGATGGATGTGATTTTACAATTTTGACCTTAGTAGAAAATGCTGGTAGCTAGATAGGTTGTAAAATTTGTGAGCGATGTTTAGGACAGGCTGTACCTACGCCAACTACCATAGCAAACAAAATTACTCTGGTAATTCACCAAATCTTTCCTGATAGCGAGCAAGCATGGACTCCATTTGGGCAAGTTGCTGTTCGGCTTGTTGACGCTGTTGCTGTTCTTGGTGTGCTACTTCTTCTGGCGTGGGTGTCAGTTGTCCATCGGGAGTGAAAAAGCGCAACTTCGATTGATAAATTCCCAAATATAACTGCAATTGCTGACTCCATAACCAACCTGCTTCATTAGCTTGCAGTTCTTGATAACGACCATCTAATAAATGAAATCCTTTAAATTCTAAACTTACCGGGTCAAACCAAAAATAATCAGGAGTCCGCCAAATATCTTGATAGATTTCCTTTTTCAACCCTCTATCAGTAGCAGCTGTTTTGTCAGAAAGAATCTCTACAATCACATTTGGGTATTTGCCATCTTCTTCCCAAACTACCCAGCTTTTGCGTATTTTGCGTTGGGTATTTAAAACTACAAAGAAATCGGGGCCTCGAAATTGCTCAGACTTGCGTTGACGCGGACTGTAATAAATCGTCATGTTACCGCAAGCGTAGAAATCTTGACGCTCTTGCCATAACCATTCCAAACACTGAATCAACAGCAGTATTTGCCGCAAGTGAAGTTCTGTTTCCAAAGGTGGTTCATCACTGTATAAATCACCAGGAGGAAATATAACATCTTCTGGTGTGTCTTCTAAAATTATTCCTAAATCTTGAGCAGAAGACATAATAATTTCTCTTTTGACAAAATAAATCTAACTTAACCCAATTCATTCACCTTCAGAAGCGAACGCCCCAGCTTTCTAAAATTATAAGTCTTGCTCACACAAAACACCTGCTGGCACAGAATAATTTCCACTTAAGTCGATAGCGATCGCCACTAAACAAATTGTATAATTTGATTCAAAAATATGCTTGAGGATGTGAGATGAGCGATGTCTACGACGGGCTACGCCTACGCATATTTGAGCTTAAGAAAGCAGGTACATCCACTTCAAATCCGTCGCTGGTCTGTCTCAGCAACAACTCCAACGCTGGCGAATCCAGTGCGCTGCAACCATACGAGGGAAATACGATCAAACCGCTTCTCAATGGACTGCACCAAGTCCCTGAGTCAAGTTTTAATTATTTACGTCGATTTATTTACAAAGCTGTCTACTAAATCAAAGATTTTTACATCGTTTCCAATTTACGACTGGTGACACAGATTTGAGCAGCACAGTTTAAAACTTTTTCAACTTGTTTTGGTGCTTTGATTTCAGTAAATAGCTGAATAGCTCGATTAAAATTTATTTGACTTTCATCAAATTTTGCCATCTTTTGATTAGTTAAACCCAATTGAAAATAAGCTTCAGCCAGGTCACACTTTGCACCTATTTTATCCAAAAGTTCGATTGCTTCTGTCTGATTAACAAGAGCTAATGCAAAATCTGTTTGTTGTCGATGGATTTCTGCTAAACCATTGAGTGTTTTTGCTTTTACCTGCATATAGTGACTTTCTTCAGCAAAAGTCAAAGCTTGATGGAATATCTGATTTGCCTGGTGAAATTCGCCTAAATTGACGTAGGCTTGACCCAAAATTTGCATAAAATAGACAAATCTTCCAGTCTGTTCCACCAAGTTTTCACTCGTAATATTTTGATAAGCTACATCTGCTAATGCAGACGAGGCATCATGCAAACCTAAATAAGAATACACCAAAGCTAAACAGACTGAAGCTTTTTCTGCCCAGCGATGATGCTCGGTATTTTGAGCTAAGTAAATTACTTGTTGAAATAACTTTGCGGCTGCCTCTAGTTCCCACAAATCTATCTTGTAAAGACCAATACTTAATAAAGAATCTACCTCTAGCATCCTCAGATAGTAAACTGTATGTTTATTTTCTGGCTGAGGTACAAGTGATTTGAGTGCTTGCGTTGCTAAAGTAATAGTCTTTTCTTGACAAGCGATCGCTTGACTAATCTTACCTGTTATCCAATATAAATCACCCAATATATTGTAAAGTTCGCTGAGATTTTGGTTATTTTGCAGATTATTAACAAGTTGATTAATTGCTGCAAGTATCGGTTGAATTAAACCCATACGATACAACGTACTACCAAGAGGTAAAAACTGCTGCCATTGATTATTTCGGCTTTTTAAAATGACCTTACCCGCTAATTCAAATTCATGAATTTCTATGTAGTGATAATATGCTTCCAGAGCTTGCAAAGCATCCTTAAAGGTTTCAATTTGTTTAACACTAGTTGTCCAAAATTCTGCGGCTTTGTGGTTGGCAATTTCCCATTCATCGCTGGGGCGTAAACGTGCGATCGCTTCTTTCCGAATCACTGGATGCAGCCAGTATTCACCTTTTTCACACTCCACCAAAGACCGATTTCTCAAAGAAGTGATGATTTGGCGATGTTGATCAGGTGGGACATCCCAAAGTAAACAAAACAACCCTTGAGATGAGATAGTGGGTATATCTTGATAACGATAACATCCCAAACGGCAAAGTAAACGATATGCTTGGGGATCAAGGGCTTGCAGGCGATTAATTTGACTAACTGCTAAATTTTTTAAGTCCGTTGCTGCTAACGGATCGGCATGATTTTCTTGCCAATAAAGAACCATGTCACCATCAAAATCCTCTTGAATCGAACCACAGAGAATTCCCATTGCTTTAGCATTACCGCCATAAGTGCGATGCATGATTTGCAAAGTTGACGAGTTGATGGCTAATCCACGGTTGCTAAAAAACTTTTGCCATGCGCTTTCATCTAAGCCAGGAAGCCGATAGTGATTCACATTTAGCCCAGGTTCACAAAGGCGATCGCGACTAGTAATTAAGGTGACAGATTGCACCCTAGCATCAGTTAAAATCCGCAATAGTTCTACATAGTTGCGGTGAGAAGCAATCAAGCCACCTTGTTGATCTAATGCAGGTTCGAGATTGTCAATTAACACCCCAATTCGCCGATTGTGGAGTTGGCGCTTGAGTCGTCCCAATGTAACCCCAAATTCTACCCCAGGTTCTTGATTAAAATCTTGTTTGAGCCATTCTTCTACTACTCGTTCGGCGGGGGTAATATTTTGCGTTTCCTTCGCCATCAGCAGTTCTAAAACCAAATCAAACCCCTGAGTTTGGAGATATTGCTGCGCTAGAGTAGTTTTGCCTAAACCTCCCTCACCTTGGATCACAATCACTTTCGATCCCTGATTTACCAAAGTATTCAGATGAGCGATCGCTTCTGTTCGTCCAATAAAATTGGTATCCTCTAATTTTGGGGTGGGATTTTGGGGCGATCGCGAGTAATCAATCAGACTGGAGATAGCAGTAGTTTTTCTCAAAACTCGCTCCAAAGTAGCGCGACAATTACTTTTGGTAATCTTTTGGCGCAGTACTTTAGAAAGCAGTTTCCATAACTGAGAACCAGCATCCTTGGCGTGTCCTTCCGTACAACCGTAAGAATCAGCGATATCCAAGTATTTTCTACCCAACCAAACTTGCACAAGAATCACTTTTTGCAAATCGCTCAACCGTTCCCCAGTCTGAGGGGGAATTATGGCGTCTAACCATGCTAATGCTGCTTGGGCGTCCATTGTGTAACGAAGAGGGTAGGTCAGATTTCAAGGACAACTATAAATCAATCTACAGTTATGTTGCTGGAGTTTTCGGATAAGATTCTGTAAATCCGACTTTTTTCCCGACTTTTCCGAATAAAGCCTTCTAATCTAATTAAAATAAAGGTCATTGGTAACATCAGCACCATCATTACTTATGGTGAAATCAGACCCCCGTCAATTGCCTAGTAGTGCTGAACTTCCTTGTTCAGACGATACCCCTGTGGATAACGAAGACCAGAACTTTATTCCCAACCTGCTTCTCTTCTTACTGCAATATATTTGGGCAAACCGTAATGACTGGTTTTTCAGCGTCGATATGGGCGTTTACCATACCACAGGGGTTAGTCCACTTGTAGCGATTGTACCAAACGGATTTTTGAGCTTAGGTGTAGCCGCAAGGCAGATAAATCTCGTAAAAGCTATGTTGTTTGGGAAGAAAACAACATTGTGCCTATCCTGGCTTTAGAAATTGTCTCTTTAACTCCGGGTGGAGAATACGACAAAAAATTAGACATTTATGCCAAGTTAGGTGTACTGTACTACATTATTTATAATCCAGAGTATTGGCAACGTGATCGCCATCAACCTTTTGAAGTTTATCGGTTAGTAGATGGTAGCTATCAATTGCAAATTGGTGAACCCTTTTGGATGCCAGAAATTGGTTTGGGAATTGGTAGAGGGCAATACGTATCTGGTAATATCCAGCGTCAGGTTTTGTATTGGTATGACCAACAAGGAAAGCGCTATCAAACTCCAGAAGAACAGCTTGAATTAGCGCAGAAACAACTTGAGCGTTATCGTCAACAATTTGGGGAACTACTAGAAGGATAAGCGGGGCGATACTTTTTTCATAGTATAATTTCGTTTTTTATACAAGATTTGAATAGATAATTGGATTAAAGGAACGTTGATGTATGCTCCACATTCCATTGGGTTCACCTCTCAATGTTGCTTTATGAGTTTCATTTATATAAATTAGATCGGCAGTTATTTCGCAGGTTTTTGCCTCTTTTTTTTCTATATATCTAATAGTAGCTATAATTGTAGTAGTTGCCGGGGCTGTATCGTTGATAGAAATTATTAGAAAATCAATTGGCTTGATATGCCCAAATTCTTGCCTCACTTTCCCAGCTTTTTTATTGATTGGGATATCTAAATAATCAGTAATTAAAATTGCCATTTTTCCGTAGTTGCTGTTTATCCAGTAAAACATAAACTCGGCAAAAGTTCTCTCTGGCATATATTTATCATAGTCATCAGGACAACCCGTAGATGGTACATCTATTCCTAAAGTTAGTTCTCTACTTTTCCAATCATTAATATTTTTCTTAAGGTTTTGTATATCTAAAAAATCTTGAAAAGCTTGGATTATACTTTGCTTTTGTTCAACAGGGGGAGGATTTTTATTTCCTTTGCTAATAGCTATTGCCCAATCTTTTATCGCAAACAGAGCAGCCCAACATTTTGCTGCAACAATCTTATTAGCATAGCCTAAATCTCTACCATGTAAAATACCATTTCTATATGGAATCGTAATTTTTTCAGTGCTAGTTTTCTTTCTATTAACTCTAAATAGTTTGGATAATTCTTGTAAACCACTACTATGTGCTGCTATTGAATCCCATGCTGTCAGGTCTGTTCCCTCCGCAAAAAAACCTGTCTGCTCAATGTCATTTACCAAACCATCGATAAGCATTAATAAAATCGGTACACATGCATAATATCTTTCTGCAAGATAATCTTCCTTTGCTAGTTTTGCAAGTTCCTCTCTATTCCGAAACTCCTTTACTCCCAACATTGTCATGAGTAGCCATTGAAGAGTTTGCTCGTTATAATAATCTGTCAGTAAATTTTCTGCTTCTTCAAATTTACTCTTATCCGCTAATTCAATAGCTTTTTGCATTAAATCTACATTTAATGATTCATAGGCTACCCAGCCAATTTGTGAAAAGTAAGCATTGAACTTATCGGGAATGTAAAGAATTTTTAATTGTTCTTGAACCTCAGGTAAGTTACTAAATGCCTCTGATAGATTTGCATTTTTAATCCCAATCAATTCCAGAAAAGACAGAATTTGGAAGACAAACTTCATCCCTGAAAATGTCTCTAGCAATTTTTTATAAGAAGGATTATCAATAATCTTTATATTATCTGATGGCATAAGCTATTTCTTGTCCTTTTAACTACGTCTTTAACGCTACTCAGTGGTTTAGCCACATTCATGTACAGGCTAAACTCGTTTTAATGTAACACAGTGTAAAATAGCACTTCGACTATTAAGAGAGATTTTTTAGCTCACGGTAGTACACATAATTCAATGCTTGACTTTTTCATCCATATATTTTGCATCAGACTTTTTCCCCGACTCCTCAAACTGCATCACATAAAACTGCCGACTTCAGCCGACTGACAAAACAAAGTGCGATCGCTTAGGCTATTGGGCATAAAGATAAAAACTTAAGTATAAAAATATGCTTAATACCCTCAGCCCAATTGCAGAAGACTTAGCAGGTAAAAGCTATCCTAGTCCTGATTACTTGCAAACACAGCGCCGCATTCGTACCCTCATAGATAAATATATTGCAGTCGAAAAACTACACGAGCGTCTGCAAGATTTACCGTTACAGTTTGCCAATCCCCAACCGCGTCCCTGGAAACCCATCGACTGGCAAACGATTAACCGCAATCAAATTATCGGCTTAGACGCAGAGGTATTTTTATCTATATTGATCGGTGCGATGGATACAGAAGCTCCGATTCGCGGCTATACCCAAACTAGTCGCCAGTATTTAGAAAAATTGCATCCTCAGATGGCTCGGTTTGTTGGTGGAACAGTCGGTAAAGATGGCGAATTGCTGGAACTTGGTTTGTGGGAAAAGGAAGAACGTCAGCACACACCTGCATTAATCAAAATCTACACCCAATTAACAGGCGAGAAAATTACCCCCAAACTTCGGACAGTTAGAAGCTATCTCCCCACAGATGACGCCAAAGAAGACTTATATCGCCACGGTTTACATCGCATTACCACAGAATACGGTGCTACCTGTCTTTATATTTGGTTGATGGCTCATACCACTGGCGCACTCCAGGATGTTCTAGAAGAACTAGCACAGGATGAAATCAACCACATGACCAAATTCTGGGGGTTTGGAGTGTGGGCTTTCCCTGATACTGGGTTGATGCGAATTGGACGCACGCTGATTAAAACGCGATCGCAAAACTATCAACGCAACAACCTCATGCGTACTCTCCGGCGGATGATGGGTACTCTCAACTGGAATGCTTGGTCATTAACCAACAAAATAACTCTCCTCTTCACCTTCACTTACACAATGCATCGCTTGTGGAGTTGGAACAATAGCCTCACACCAGACTATCTGCAAAATTTATTTGAAACTAATTAGTCAAAACAAAGGACAAATGACAAATGACAAATGACAAATCAAAATTACCCACCGATTTAAATCCCCAAAAAATCCCCCAACATATCGCTGTGATCATGGATGGTAACGGACGATGGGCAACCAGTCGAGGATTACCACGCATTGCTGGACATCGCCAAGGAGCAAAGACACTCAAAGAACTATTGCGTTGCTGCAAAGATTGGGGAATCAAAGCGTTGACAGCTTATGCTTTCTCAACAGAAAATTGGCAGCGTCCCGTTGAAGAAGTAGATTTTCTAATGCATTTGTTTGAGCGATTACTACACCGCGAGTTGGCTCAAATGCATCAAGAAGAAGTACGCATCTCCTTTATTGGAGATTTATCGGCTTTACCCAAGTCTCTACAGACAGAAATGGAACGTTCAATGATAGAGACGTTGAACAATCAAGCAATTCACTTTACGGTTGCAGTCAACTATGGTAGCCGCAACGAAATTACCAGAGTTTGCCGTCAAGTAGCTCAACTCGTGGAACAGGGCGAACTCAGCGCCCAAGAAGTCAATGAAAGTCTTGTAGAACAACACCTCTACACGGCAGATACTCCAGAACCAGATTTACTGATTCGTACTAGCGGTGAGATGCGATTGAGTAATTTTCTCTTGTGGCAAATGGCGTATACAGAGATGTATTTCACCGATATCCTTTGGCCAGATTTTAATAGAGAAGCATTTCATCAAGCTTTGTTGAGCTACCAAAATCGCGATCGCCGTTTTGGTCAAGTTAAAGCTTCAGTACCAGCTTAGTGTACCAAATACCAGATATCGCCTCAAAATTAAACCGGATTTTTGCCAGAGGGATAAAGTAAAAGCACCCACATTACCACAATGGTATATGAGCGCTAACAAATAAAAACATTATTGAGGATAATCTATCTGCTATGACAGACCGAAGTAACTATAAGAATAGCAGGCGGTGGGTAAATAAACTGCAAGGGTAGTTACAAATGTTTTGTTAAAAATATTACTTACCGTCAATATAATGCTTGATTTAGGCAAAATCCAATCGATTGCGAAATCATATTCTCCCCAAGAACTCTTCGCTGCTTTGATTTGGCAGCGTCGGTTCAATGAGTTTAATGGCGAAGAAGTGATTACTGACCTTTCCAACTACAAAAATTTATGGTCAAGCTTTCTGTTCAGAAAACCAATCTTTGCACCAGATGAAAACGGTTTAAGCTTTGGTGGTATGGTCGATACCCTACTTGCAATGGCAAACTATCGTTCCATACCTGAAACCAGCATCATCCATTTCATTGCTTATCCTGCCGATAGACTATACATCCTTGCAGAGAACCAAGACACAAAAGTGTCAGAGCTTTTAGACTTGGGCAAAAAATGGCGAGCTGATTCAGTAGAGGTAAGTGATGGCACGAATGAAAATTATGGTTTGCGCCTGAAGCGCCGACTGAGAACTAGATTGGAAGGAGCGCTATGGGGTGAGGATGTTCACGAGGATTGTGATGCGGTCATTGTTTCCTATTGGTGGGATTGAATTCTTGAAAGTTATTTCCACCGTTTTCCTCCTGATCTTACCTGCACCCAAATCGATCAGCGATCGCAGTCTCTTAATTTTTTTGAGTAAATTATTCTTTGTTAGGTATTGAGCCGAAATCCTCGGCTCAATACCTATATTCCTTATCACAAAATCAGACTTATTTAATTATTATTTTGTCAATATAGCAATCCTATTTTATATTTGAACAGAGAAAATTTGGAAGGCTTATGAATCAAGCATTTTACGTAATGCATTGTTCAAAAACCATTTAGGATTACTATCGTAATTATAGAAACTATCAATATAATCTATTGTTAATTCTTCCCAAAAATAGTATTTACTATAATTTAAGACTTGCGATACAAGCTGATGTTTTGGTAAGTTAATTCAGAAAAAATCCTGATACCCAAAATTTAAAGTCAACAAGACTTTCTTGCTAAATCTACTTTAAATTTACTTATCAATCCATTTTAAAATCGCAATTAATTTTTCCACTATTTTATAGGTGTTGGGAGTCATCATGGCAAAATATCTACTAGCTTCTGCTAGTGGGATGGGATTTTTATGTTTAATTGTCGGGTTATCACCTGTGCAAGCCCTTCCTAGTTTAAAAATTGCAGATAAAAACGTAGCTGTTAATCAAGATGACGGCAGCTATGAAAAGAATTATTCTCATCAAAGGGATTTAGCAAATAATATCTCCAGTAAATTGCTGATAGCTAATGAAACTCAAAAAAACTTACCCTCAGTCAATCAACAGCAAGAAATTCCAGATATAAAAGTAGATTTTGCTGTTAACTTGTGGCAGCCAATCATACCACAACCTGCAAGTTCATCTCCAACCTCATACAAACTTGCACAAGTAACATCCGTATCGCAATTGTCTGATGTACAGCCGACTGATTGGGCTTTTCAGGCACTCCAATCTTTAGTCGAGCGCTATGGTTGTATCGCAGGTTATCCCAATCAAACCTATCGCGGTAATCGGGCGATGACTCGCTATGAATTTGCTGCTGGCTTAAATGCTTGTTTAGACCGAATCAACGAACTGATTGCCACTGCAACTGGTGATTTGGTCAAGAAAGAAGATTTAGCTACGTTGCAGAAACTACAAGAACAATTTGCCGCAGAATTGGCAACATTGCGAGGTCGAGTAGATGCTGTAGAAGCTCGCACAGCACAACTAGAAGCAAATCAGTTTTCCACTACGACCAAACTCAGTGGTGAGGTAATTATTGCTGGTGTTGGTGCTAGCGGTGGCGCTCCTAATCAGAGTGACCCGAATATCATCCTAGTCAATAGAGTGCGGTTAAATCTCACCACTAGCTTTACTGGTAAAGATTCATTAATTACTGGATTGCAAGCCTATAACTTTTTGGGTGGAGCCGATGGACAGGGTAGCCTGCAACAAAGTTTAGGATTAGCTGCGCCACTTTTAAGTGCAAGTAGCGCTCGTACCAGTTTTGAGCCGCAATTTCCGGGGTTAAATGTCAATACTTTGTCGGGTGTTGGCGCAAACAGTATTCAGCTTTACAAATTGCTGTATATCTTTCCCATCGCTAATAAATTAACCTTGTTTGCGGGAACTGCGGCAGAGACATCAGATGCTTTCCCAGCAATTACGCCTTTTTATGGTGAAGGACAAGAGTCAATTTCTCGTTTTGCCGGCTTGAATCCTGTGCTACGGGTTTCTGGTGGGACTTCGGGTACTGGTTTAGCATCGGCGGCGGGATTTATTTTTAACATTTCGCCAAATTTGGATTTAAGAGCTTTATACGGCAATCCAAATGCCAATTTAACCCAAAAATCTGCGACTGAGGCAGTACCAGGAGTTTCTACTACACCTTTGGGAGCAGGTTTATTTAGTGGTAGTAGTATTATTGCCACACAGTTAACCTTCAAGCCAAGTCCTGCTCTGGATATTGCTTTAAACTATGCCCACAGTTATCACGAAATCAATATTTTGGCTACAGGATTAGTTAGTAGTGATATCGGTGCTTTAGCAGGGGTTGCAGCTGGAACACCCCTCACACTCAACTCTGTTGGCGGTACGGTAACATGGCGATTGTCTCCCAAAATAGCATTATCTGGCTACGGTGCAGCAATATTTGTTGATGCTGCTTCCAATAGCGTGGATGCTTCCACCACCTTTACAAGTTGGATGGCGGGAGTTCACTTCAGAGATTTATTCAAGTCAGGAAACACTGCCGGGATTCTTTTTGGTCAGCCGCTTTACCGTAGTGATACTGGTGGTTCTGCTCAACTTACGCCCACAGGCGACAATCGGGCGACTCCTTACCATTTAGAAGCCTATTACCGCCTTCAAGTTAGCGATAATATCAGCATTACCCCTGGTGCGTTTGTTCTCTTTAATCCAGAAGGTAACAGCAACAATGAGACTACGACTGTAGGTGTACTTCGGACTACTTTTACATTTTAAGAGATTGGGAGTAGGCAGTCAAAATCCCCCAAGAAATTGGGGGATTTTGAGATTGGATAACAAAGTTCACGGTAGACCTCTTGCATAAATCAACAATAAAGAACCCCACCCCGCATTTGAGTAAGCTTTGGCTATCCATTAGTCATATCTTTAAAAGGAGTGTCGAGGATAAAATAATGACTAATAAATACGTAGAAATTCGGTGGATGTTTATTGAATAATATTGTTTGGTTTTTGACAAAAATATAGTCGCATTGCCCAAAATCTGTTATGCAAAACTAGTGCGATGTCTATGGTAGTGACTGAGCTTAGAGGATGTTTGAAAAGTTCTCTTGTAGGTATCAAAAGTTTTAGCTCCCTCTAAATCCCCTTTAAAAAGGGGGACTTTGATTCCGGTTCGTCCCTTTTTAAGGTGGGTTAGTGGGGATCTAAAAGTGCCTAAAGTCACAGCGAAAAACTTTTCAAACAACCTCTTAGGAATGACCGAAGTGCGGGCTACATTAAAAATAAATTGTGTAGGTGTAGCTCATCGTAGATATCGCCTTACAGATAACCTAATTATTTCTTTTACCTGATTTAGCACTTTGATTTGAAAGGTGGTGCTTTTGTATAACCCGGTCAATCTGGCAAGTCACCGCATCTATTCTATTTTTAACCTTATCAAAATCAATATTCGCCCAAATATAGGCTTTCTCAGGTCTTTGCTGCTTTTTATCCATATATGGTTTTACTTGTCAATATATTTTGTTATATCTATACAATATAGTCTTCTCAATTTCTAAACTACTTTCTCTAGACATATAAGTAAATATGCTTAACATTTGCTTAAGGTTTTATCGCAATCCGATTTGATTTTTAAACTTATTTGCGTGGTACTCAAAGTACAGCGCAAGCGCCAGAGGGAGGGAGTAGGGAATCAGCCTTAGTTATACAGAGTTTTTTCATGCAATCAAATAGGAGTCTTATAGCTCCTAGAAGTTCAACCAAACAGTGATTTGATTAATCTGGGCACACATTAGTATCTATCTATTGAAAGAGACGCGATATTTCGCGCCTCTAAGAACCAAAATCAAAATTCTAAGGTTAGCTTAAATCTTTGTTTGTAGATATTGCACCAACTGCGGTGCTTGCATCACTCCTTCTATCCGCTCTACAGGCTTACCCTGCTTAAATAGTACTAAAGTTGGGAGAGAAGCAATTTTATACTCAGTAGCTAAATCTGTGTATTTTTCTGTGTCGATTTTGACAATCCGTAAACGCTCCTTAAGTTGGGCATTGACTTGCTCTAAAATTGGCACCATCATTTGACAGGGGCCACACCAGTCAGCATAAAAATCTACTAATACAGGTACATCAGAAGCAGACAGCATCTCTTCAAAGCTGTTAAATTGCTTTTTCGTTGCCATGTGACACACACCGATTTTCAATTGTTTGTTTCAATAGTAGTTCTTAGAAAATAAAATAGGTATAGGTTCATGGGTTTTTGTTGGTAAAAGATTAGATTAGTTAATATAAAATGATTTACCAGCCAAAAATCTTAAATAATTATAATCAAACACGTATATTCTTTTATGTTGTGCATCTGGATTAAATATGTATTTAAACCTATCCTGACCAGCCAAATAATTATAGAGGCTTTCACAAGAGTGATATCTACGATGGGTGTAGATGCAACACTTTCTAGTCTATCCAGTCAGGCGAATATATTACTTAAAGTTATCGATACATTCACAAAGAAATAACTATAGATATTTAATTATAGTAAAACGTTAATTCGTGTTAATTGAGTTATGTAGTAATCCTATTTAATTTGTGAAAATTACAACCCGCAGATCCTTGACAACTTTTATGAAGTTGGGGGTCTTGTTTCTGCGCGTTTGATTCAGGATAGCTATATCTAGCTAAATACGACGTATAACTTGATCTATTAGCTATCTAACTTGCATCATGACAGCAAGATTATCACCCCGCAAGAGTTAGATTTTATT
Organism: Nostoc sp.; assembly: GCF_036918245.1. Taxonomy (GTDB): domain Bacteria; phylum Cyanobacteriota; class Cyanobacteriia; order Cyanobacteriales; family Nostocaceae; genus Nostoc. The sequence goes on along the minus strand of NZ_JBALEF010000056.1, from coordinate 115,657 downwards.
CAGACAATATTCAGATGTTCCCGAAATCGCCATAAGATAATTAGCGCGGTATTTCTAAGATTGAGGAACATTAAATGACACTATTACAAGATAAAGTCGCAATTGTCACAGGTGCATCCAGAGGAATTGGCCGCGCGATCGCAATTGAATTAGCCTCACAAGGAGCGATCGCAGTTGTCAATTATGCCAGTTCAAGTGCTGCTGCTGAGGCAGTTGTTACAGAAATTACAGCAGCAGGAGGTCAGGCGATCGCGATCCAAGCTGACGTTTCTAAAATTGAGCAAGTAGACGCACTAGTTAACACCGTCATGGAAAAGTTCCGCCGTGTGGATATTTTGGTCAACAACGCAGGTATTACGCGCGACACACTACTTTTACGTTTGAAGCCAGAAGATTGGCAAGCAGTGATAGACCTAAATCTAACTGGTGTTTTCTTATGTACACGGGCCGCCAGTAAAATTATGCTGAAGCAGCGATCGGGGCGGATTATCAACATTACCTCCGTTGCTGGGCAAATGGGCAACCCAGGTCAATCAAACTACAGTGCCGCCAAAGCAGGTGTCATCGGCTTCACCAAAAGCGTTGCCAAAGAACTAGCGACTCGTGGGATTACCGTTAATGCTGTCGCCCCTGGATTCATCACCACCGACATGACTAGCGATCTCAACAACCCCGAAGATATTCTCAAATACATTCCACTCGGTCGCTTCGGTCAGCCCGAAGAAGTCGCTGGGATGGTGCGCTTCCTCGCCGCCGACCCCGCCGCCGCCTACGTCACTGGACAAGTCTTTAACGTCGATGGCGGCATGGTCATGGCATAAGTAGAGACGCGATTCATCGCGTCTACAGTAATTTTCGTAGAGTGTGTTACGCTTTCGACGTAACACACCGATTTTATTTCAGGTAGTTTACTCTCGTAAATCGAGTTTTCAACTTCTAAATCAAGTTTTCAACTTCTAAATCGAGTTTTCAACTTCTAAATTAAGTTTTCAACTTCTAAATCGAGTTTTCAACTTCTAAATCGAGTTTTCAACTGCTAAACTAACTTCACGGCTTGTAAACCTCTTATTCTCAACGAATTTTGGCAAATATACCCGCATTTATCCTTTAGGCTAATCTTAATGCTCTAAAGCTAATAGAATTGGGCAACTGTTCGGCTAAATGCCTACCAAGCTATCCAACCCAGTAGGCGTAGGTTGGGTTGAGAAACGTAGCTTGTCTTGTTGTATTTTGATTAACTCTAAACAATTGTAGTTTACAAACTACCGCGGATCAGTTGTCAGGAGTTGATAAAAATGTTTGGACTCGGTGATTTTGATATCAAAACTACTAGACTTTATGAGGAACTCAAGCAGGAAATAACTCTATAAGTAGTCATGCGTCAGCTGCAACGACGCATTGGTAATTTGAGTCAGCAATTGTCAGAGCGCATTACTCAGTTATCTATCGAACAGCTTGAAAATCTAGCCGAGGCACTGTTAAATTTTTCCACAGAAGGAGATTTAGTCGCTTGGTTGCAAGACAATTTAACTCCAGCTTGAATTTTTTGTGGATTGAATAAACCATAGTAGGGCTAGCATTGGAATGCTCACCCTACAAGCAACTAGTACTACGGCGTAAATAAACCACCCATTCCAAATCGCCAAAAAGTATGCTCTATAAACTTTTTGACTTTTGACTTTTGCCATGTGGTACTAGGGCTGTTGGCGTATCCTTTGCCAGACAGTAAAACCCAAAAGCAGGATAATACTACTGGCGGTTGTCAGCATCACAGCCAAATTCATACCTTGTATTCTCATCGCCAGCAAGTTGAAAACTAAGGTAATTGACCAAAGCGTAAACGCAGCATGGCGCTGGGAGAGTCCCCAAGCAAGTAAGCGGTGGTGCAGGTGGTCTTTGCCAGGAGTACTGAGAGGGTTATTTCCTGCTAGTAACCGCCGCACAAATACTTGAGTGGTGTCTAGCACCGGTAACAACAGAAATAAAACCGTAGGAATTAGCGCATAAATTGTGTTTTGTTGCAGTTTGCCTAAAATACTAGTTGCTGCCAACACATAACCGAAAAAGTATGCTCCGGCATCACCCATAATAATTCGTGATGGATGGAAATTATGGCGCAAAAATCCTAGTGCAGCACCTCCCAAGGCTGCGAGTACCAAGATTGCCGCGGCACGATTGTTAAATTGAGCTGCAACGCCCAACAAACTCATGGCGGTAATAAAGCTAATTCCTCCTGCCAGGCCATCCATACCATCCATCAAGTTGATGGCGTTGGTAATCCCTACTACCCATAGTACTGTTAGCAACATGGACAGAAGCGAGTCGATGGGAGTGCCAAACAGGACTTTGACGCTGATGCCATTTGCTACGAGCAACAGTGCCGTGACAATTTGCGCCCACAATCGAACAGAGGGGGGTAAGCCAAACTGATCGTCAATAAAGCCCACAAGGACTAATATCGAACCCCCCAACAGAATAGTGAGCACCTGAGCCAATACGTTTTGGAGTTCGATCGGTCGTAAAAGGCTAGCTAATACCAGCGCGGCAATCACGCCCGCGTAGATAGCCAGCCCCCCTGCATTAGGTAAAGGTTCTCGGTTGAGTCGCCGTGCGTTGGGTTGGTCAGCCCAACCTACCCGCAAGGCGAATTTGCGTACTGTCGGAATTAAACGCCAAGTTACAAGGCAAGCCAAGAGGAACGTAAATACTACTGCCAACCAGCCGGTGCCGCTAGGGTCGGCAATACCAAGGGACTTAAGGGAGTTGTCTAGATTCATCTCCCAATTCAAGCATTACTGCCAGTATCTAATATGAGCATCACCTGTATATTAATCAATTTTTTTTATTTCCATTTGTAACTTGAGCAGCTTGAGAGATTAGCACTCTGGCGCTGTGAGTGCTAAATTGTCTAATGGAAGCGCTGGAGAAATGAAACATGGCGAAAATTATTGCATTTGACGAGGAATCTCGGAGAGCTCTAGAAAGGGGTGTTAACGCCCTTGCCGATGCTGTAAAAATCACCTTGGGGCCTAAAGGTCGCAATGTCCTTTTAGAGAAAAAATTTGGCGCACCTCAAATTGTCAACGATGGTATCACTGTTGCCAAGGAAATTGAATTAGAAGATCCTTTGGAAAATACTGGTGCAAGACTCATCCAGGAAGTGGCCTCAAAAACTAAAGATGTCGCTGGAGATGGTACAACCACCGCCACAGTTTTAGCACAAGCCTTAATTCGAGAAGGTTTGAAGAACGTTGCGGCAGGTAGTAACCCTGTTAGCTTGAGACGCGGAATCGACAAAACTATTGAGGCATTGGTACTGGAAATTGCCAAAATAGCCAAGCCAATAGAAGGAAGTGCGATCGCTCAAGTTGCCACTGTCTCTGCTGGTAACGATGAAGAAGTTGGTCAAATGTTAGCTCAAGCAATGGAAAAAGTCACCAAAGATGGTGTAATTACCGTTGAAGAATCTAAATCCCTGACGACTGAACTAGAAGTAGTTGAGGGGATGCAGATTGACAGGGGTTATATTTCTCCCTACTTCGTCACCAACAACGAACGGCAAATCGTCGAATTTGAAAACGCCCGGATTTTAGTGACAGATAAAAAAATCAGCAGCATCCAAGATTTAGTGCCGATTTTGGAAAAAGTTGCTCGTTCTGGTCAGCCTTTGCTAATTATTGCTGAAGATGTCGAAGGTGATGCTTTGGCAACTTTGGTGGTGAACAAAGCGCGGGGTGTACTGGCCGTGGCTGGGATTAAAGCGCCTGGGTTTGGCGATCGCCGCAAAGCTTTGTTAGAAGATATTGCTATTCTCACCGATGGACAGTTGATTTCAGAAGAAATCGGCTTAAGCTTGGATACCGCTTCTCTAGAAGCGCTGGGAACTGCTCGCAAAATCACCATTGACAAAGAAAGCACCACAATTGTCGCTGGCAGTGTCACCAAGCCAGAAGTACAAAAGCGGATCGGTCAAATTCGCAGGCAGTTGGAAGAAACCGATTCTGACTACGATAAAGAAAAACTGCAAGAACGCATCGCCAAGCTCGCTGGCGGTGTGGCAGTGATTAAAGTGGGTGCGGCAACCGAAACCGAACTCAAAGACCGTAAACTGCGGATTGAAGACGCGCTCAACGCCACTAAAGCTGCTGTGGAAGAAGGTATTGTTCCTGGTGGTGGGACAACCTTAATTCATTTAGCTAAGGTGGTAGAAGCGATTAAAAAGACCTTACAAAATGACGAAGAAAGAATTGGGGCTGATATTGTCGAACGAGCGCTAGAAGCCCCCTTGCGCCAAATAGCAGACAACGCTGGTGCTGAAGGTTCTGTGATCGTCTCGAAAGTCCGCGAGAGCGACTTCAACATTGGCTACAACGCCGCTACTGGCGAATTTGAAGACTTGATTGCTGCTGGTATTATCGACCCTGCCAAAGTCGTGCGTTCAGCTTTGCAAAACGCTGGTTCCATTGCTGGTTTGGTCTTAACCACCGAAGCGATCGTTGTTGAAAAGCCAGAGAAGAAATCTGCTGCTCCTGCCCCTGATATGGGCGGTATGGGTGGCATGGGCGGCATGGGTGGCATGGGTGGCATGGGTGGCATGGGCGGCATGGGCATGTTCTAACTTCTGCTCACCCAGATAAATATTTTTTCAGCAGTTTGTCTTACCAAGGCAAACTGTTTTTTTTATAGCATTGCTGATTCAGAAGCAATATGTTATCTGTATTGCTGGTAACTCACTGAACGTAAATAAACTTACAGTAGTTTTCATCTATTTAAACCACACGTATCGTAGGGGCACAGCATTGCTCATTGGTGTCAACTTAACGTGAAAGCCAGCCTAGAAGAAGCTTTTAGATATTGTCTCGTTCCCAGTCTCCGACTGGGAATGCCGTCCTAGAGGCTCCGCCTCCCTTGCTGGCGGCAGAGCCGCCAGGAGCAGCATTTCCAGCCAGAGGTTGGAAACGAGGTTTTAAAGGAGTTTCAGCTTAAGTTGACACCCGTAAGCATTGCTGTGCCCTTACAACTGACTACCAACAAAATGTTGATGACCAAATTAGCAACCTAAATAATTGCTTAATCTAAAAATTGCCGTCTTTGTATTAACTTTTGTAATATGAAATGTAAGTTGTCAGTTGCCACAAGTCAATTATTTTTACTAATGACAAATGACTAATAACTATTAGGTAATATTGCATGGTACGAAAACTGCGTCGCCTTCCCAAAATAGTAAATAAGCCACATGAAGATGAGTTTTATCACCAACCAGGGACTATACCTGGAACCATTTTTATTGATGCAGATGCTCCACCACCAGTAATTTTTTTGATTGACTATAACCAAACCAATTTCATCCGCGAACAAATAGAAACTCCAGAGGAGTGTGTTCCCTATCTGGAAGCGGAATCGATTTCTTGGGTAGACGTACAAGGCTTAGGTAGTCAAGATATATTACAACGATTGGGTAATGTTTTTAAGTTACATCCTCTAGTTTTAGAAGATGTAGTCAATGTACCGGAGCGTCCCAAAACAGAGGATTATGAAGATCAATTACTTTTCATTGCCCGAATGGTAGTACCAAAGGAAAGAACATGTGGTTTTTATAGTGAGCAAGTGAGTTTGATATTAGGAAAAAATTATCTGCTGACAGTACAAGAGGAACCAGAACATGATTGCTTTGAAGCGGTGCGATCGCGAATTGAAAAAAATAAAGGTATGATCCGGAAACAGGGAGCGGATTATTTAGCTTATGCTCTGTTAGATGCAATTATTGATGGCTTTTTTCCAGTACTGGAGCTTTATGGTGAGCGAATCGAAGAGTTAGAGGAAGAAGTAATAGTTAAACCTACTCCCCAAACACTACAAAATATTTATCAAATTAGGCGAGAATTACTGCAACTACGTCGTGCTATCTGGCCACAGAGGGATGCAATTAATTCCTTAATTCGAGATGCTCCCGATTTAATTTGTGAAGAAGTGCGAATCTACCTACGAGATTGTTATGACCATACAGTGCAAGTGATGGATATGGTAGAAACTTACCGAGAATTAGCATCTGGATTAATGGATGTGTACCTTTCGGCAGTGAGTAATAAAATGAATGAAATCATGAAAGTGCTAACGATAGTTTCAACAATCTTTATCCCACTGACTTTTGTTGCCGGAATATATGGTATGAATTTCAATACTGAAAAATCGCCATATAATATGCCTGAGTTGAATTGGTATTGGGGCTATCCACTTTGCTGGGCAGTGATGTTAGCGATCGCATTTAGTTTGCTATTCTTTTTTTGGCGAAGAGGCTGGCTGCAAAATTCTGTATAAATTAAGCGCAATTAAAAATTGTAGATTAGCGATGAGTCAAATATATATTCATTAGCACCGGGAGTTAAGATTTTTGAGTTATGAGGAGTAGCGACCAGAATTTAGTAGTTTTGACGATTTATATTATCGGTGTTTCTTATGTTTTCAACCGCATGATTGAATCCATCGATGACCAAGTTAAATTTGAGTTTAAAAAAGGAATCGTTGACGAGCAACTCAAAGAACAAAATCTCGACGATAAAATTGGAATTTCCTTTAAACTCAAATCCTCATACCCAATTGACGATTTGAAAGATTTAGGAATTAGTATCGAAAATAAATCGGATAATGTTGCCCTATACGTTGACTGGGATAACAGTTCTTTAGTTGTTGAACATAGTAAGCAATCGCGCCGCGTAATTCGGAAATCACCAGACTTAACCCGCGACTTAGCAGTACCCCAAAGTCCTAGCCTGATTGCTCCCAAGAAAACACTTTCTGAAACAGTGACAGCAGAAGATGTTTTCCAGCGCGATCAAGTAGCTGGAACCTATTTAGCAAAAAAACCACTAATTGATATCAATGGGCTACAAAAAGGGCAAAAAAAGTTGTACAACGACTTTTTTAACAGAAAAAAAGAGTTGGATTTTTCTCTGCAATTAGTGCTTAGGATATCTGAAGTGCGTTTAGGTCTAGCCCCAGGTGGCGATTTTCCTCCCATTAGTATTATCAATTGTCCTTTCACAGTCAGGAAACTACCTTGGACTTACGCTCTACCCTGGAATAAAAAAAAGTAATGCTATGTCAATATACTATGTTAACCAAGAGATTACACTGGATCTAGGGAGAGAGTAGGCGCAGGCGGTTGCAGATCAGTCATAGTCACTGGTTTGAGGAAAGTCCGGACTCCCGAAAGACCAAACTTGCTGGATAACGTCCAGTGCGAGCGATCGTGAGGATAGTGCCACAGAAAGATACCGCCAGGACAATTAAAAATTAAAAATTAAAAATGTAAAATGAGTAATTTTTAATTTTTAATTTTACATTTTTAATTGATCTGGTAAGGGTGCAAAGGTGCGGTAAGAGCGCACCAGCAGTATCGAGAGGTGCTGGCTCGGTAAACCCCGGTTGGGAGCAAGGCGATAGGAACTACGGTTGGTGTTTTACCAGTTCCGCTCAAGGAGAGCCGCTTGAGGCGTTTGGTAACAAGCGTCCCAGATAGATAACTGCCCTCGCAAGAGAACAGAACCCGGCTTATGTCCTGCTCTCTCCCCTTTAATGGAGTATGAACCTTTCATGGTTTGTACTCTATTATTTTTTGTACGGGTTTTGTGCGATCGCTAATTGATCATTTAGAGCATTCCCAGGATCTCTAATGCTGTATCCAGATGCCATTTAACCCGATAGAGTCCAAACAGTTTCTCTTGACTGTAGCGTGCTGGGTACTCTAGTTTCCTTCCCTCCATCGTCACCTTGAGTAATGCCGACTGCTCTGGTGTCGGTGTTCCCATAGCTTCTAGTGTCGCTTCTAGCGCTTCTACTTGAGAGAATATGGGAGACTTTAATCCTTTATTTTCTGATACTTGCTTGCAAGCTACAACAGGAAAAGTCAGGAGTGCGTTAATGTAGGAAGCTTTATCAGCAGGGTTTCCTATTGCTTGGATGCCGTACTGTATCAGACATAAATCGCGTAACGCTCTCAAGCTTTTAACTTCTAATTCTGTGCGTGTAAACATAAAATAGAGTTACCTCTTGTAAAAGTGGGAATCGGTGGTGAACTAGTTTGCAAGACACGAACACCACCGAATTAAACTCTATTCCGTTGTTAACATCGACTTTAAGCTATATTTACGTTTCTATATAAATGGCTAAAGCTAAGGGTAAACCTGAAAATTTTGGAAACCAACCAAGCAAGGAATTAACAGAACAATTGAATTTTCGTGTCACCAAGGAAATGAAGCAAGAAGTAAAAGCTAAAGACGATCCTCCTGAATTTTGTCGTCAAGCTATCCAAGAGAAGCTAGATAGAGAGAAGTAGCGAAAAGTTGCTAGATTAATAGTCCAAGAACTTTAGGGATATAAGATAGATAATTAGTTGCCTTCCCCTGCCCCCCTGCCCCCTTCCCCTTATCATGTAATGCCCCTTGCCTATCCACGCCGTCAACGGCAACTCGAAAGTTTAGTCCAAAAATTTGGTTTGTCGCTAGAAGCACCTATAAAGTGGGAACTGCTGGATTTAGCGCTAACTCATCCCACTGTCTCTGATTCGGCAAATTATGAACAACTAGAGTTTGTTGGCGATGCAGTGGTGCGGCTGGTGTCGGCTGTTGTGTTATGGGAAAATTATCCCGATTGTCCAGTCGGGGATTTTGCGGCAATTCGTTCGGTGTTGGTGAGCGATCGCATCCTCGCCCAATTGGCCAGAGTTTATGGTTTGGAGTTATACTTACTAGTCGCTGGCAGTGCTACCGCCGATAAAGTTGGTCTAGAGTCACGACTGGCTGATGCTTTTGAAGCAGTTCTGGGTGCGCTTTACTTAAGTACTCAAAATCTGGAATTGATTCGCTCTTGGCTAGATCCCCACTTCCACCAACTAACAACAGAAATTCGCCTCGATCCTGCCAGACTTAATTACAAAGCTGCTCTCCAAGAATGGACTCAGGCGCAATTTAAAGTTTTACCAGAGTATCGGGTTGTGGAAGTCACTCAACCGCATCGCAATCAAGAACGTTTCATGGCTGAAGTGTGGCTGCACGGAAATATGCTAGGAGTTGGTAAGGGACGCTCAATCAAAACTGCAGAACAAGCCGCAGCTAAGGTAGCTTTTTTAGCAATTTCTAATCAGCAAAAACCCTGAACCCAAAAGACGGCTGATAAACTGATAATCAGTGGATTGTCAGTGGTCATTTGTCCCTAGTCCCTTGTATACAAATGACAAATGACAAATAAGTAATGACAAATAACTAATGACAAATCAAATTAAAATTGCTGTCATCGGAGTTGGGCGTTGGGGAGTGCATCTGCTGCGGAATTTTTTAGTACATCCCCAAGTAAATGTAGTTGCTGTAGTAGACCCCCATCCAGAACGATTAGCGGCGGTCAAGCAGCAGTTTAATTTAGATGAAAATGTACTATTAACAACCCAGTGGCAGAATTTAAAGACAGTGCCAGGGTTGACAGGAGTGGCGATCGCAACTCCAGCTACCACCCACTATGCTTTAATTAAAAACGCTCTCCAACAGGGATACCATGTTTTGGCAGAAAAACCCCTAACTCTCAATCCAGCAGAATGTCGGGAACTCTGCCATTTAGCAGAGCAGCATCATTTGATACTAATAGTTGACCATACTTATTTATTTCATCCAGCAGTTGAGCGAGGAAAAAGTGTAGTACAAGCAGGGAAATTAGGTGATTTACGCTATGGTTACGCCACCCGCACCCATTTAGGGCCTGTCCGGCAAGATGTTGATGCGCTGTGGGACTTAGCCATTCACGATATTGCAATCTTTAACGCTTGGCTGGGTCAAATTCCTGTACAAGTACAAGCAACGGGTACTGTGTGGCTACAAGGAGCAGAGGTGAGTCCATGCACAGATTCTCATTTGCCTCAAAGTTTAGCTGACCTAGTATGGCTGACACTCACATATCCAGATGGCTTTCAAGCTTATATTCACTTGTGTTGGCTGAATCCTGATAAGCAGCGACGCCTGGGAATTGTGGGGAGCCTTGGCAGCTTGATTTTTGATGAAATGTCAATATCATCACCCCTAACCCTGCTATATGGTGAGTTTGAACAGCAAGGCAATCAATTTATTCCTGTGAATCAAAGACAGATAGCGCTGGAATTAGAGCCAGGAGAACCATTGGGGCGAGTTTGCTCCTCCTTTGTTGTCTCTATTCGCAAAAATACTCCCTCAGAGGTTTCGTCTGGCTGGGTAGGCACTGAGTTAGTAGAAATTCTTGCTGCTCTAACATTATCTCTTAGCCAAGGCGGTAAACCTGTTTTTTTGAGTGATCGCATCGTCAAGGATCAAAAGTTTCAGGAGTACTGATGAATGTGGACTTTTGACTCAATTACCTCTTGAAAGTCCCATTTGCACAAACTCCTCCTTTTGGAAGACTTACCAAAATAGTTTGCAGGGGCGAAAGACGAATCTCGCAAGTCTCATTTCCAACTAGCAACTGGGACTTCGGGAACTTTTTTTTATCTATCTCTATTTTCACAGACTTATTGATCCCCAAAGAGGAACTTCCCCCAAACTCCTGTAGGCTGGGGTAGCGGCTTGCTTTTACCGCTTCATTCCCAGAGGAGAATCCTAGCTCCCCAACATTTGCTTCTTTATTTGGAACACCTAACAATGAGATATCAATCAAAGGTAAGGTAATTTTCAGTGTCGTACCTTGATGAAGTCCCGTACTCTCAAGAGTAATGCTACCTCCCATGAGTTCGATTAAGTTTCGTGAAATCGCTAGTCCCAGTCCAGTACCTTCAAACTGACGTGTCGTAGTGCCATTCACCATTACAAAGGGGCGAAATAGTTTGTGCTGTTGAGTTGGATCAATGCCTATACCTGTATCTTTGACAGCTACTACCACCTGAGATTTACCATTACTAGATTGAATTTCTGTAGCAATGGTGATGCTTCCGGTATCGGTGAACTTGGTGGCATTGCCGATAACATTAATCAGCACCTGCTTGAGTTTTCCCGCGTCTGCCTTAATTGGTATCACTTTGGGAGCTAACTCACATTTCAATTGCAAGCCCTTTTGTTGAACATTAACTGATTGTAAATTAATCACCTCTAACAATATTTGTCGGAGGTCAATAGGTGTAGAGACGACCGAAAGCTTACCTGCTTCGATTTTAGAAATGTCGAGTAAATCATTAATAATACCTAGCAAGTGAATCGTTGTTTCATCGGCACGTTTGAGAAACTCCATTTCTTCTTCTCGGTCATCACATAAGCCTTCTTCAACCAGGCGAATACAGTTAATAATAATATTTAATGGGTTTCTCAATTCATGGGAAGTCGTAGCTAAAAACTGGCTTTTAATTTGGTTAGCGCTTTTTGCTTCTTTCCAAGCTATTTCTAGTTCTTCCGATCCAGCTTTAAGCCGTTCTACCATTTGGTCTAATGCTTGGGCCAGTTGATTGAATTCCCGAATTTGAAAATTGTGCGGAACTGGTTGTGCAGCATGGTGAGAGTGAATATTGAGAGCATAGTCTCGCAATTCTTCTACAGGACGGGCCAAGTAAGGAGCTAAATATAAGGATGCTAACAAACTTGCGCCAATCAAACCAACTGTCAAAACGATAAGAATTAATTTGATTTCTTCTAAACCAAAAAGCGCATTATCGACACTAGTAACAGCTAAAATTATCCATTTTTGCTGCTGCTCTTGGGTGAGTGGATTTGCAATAGCTGTATAGCCAGCGACTAATTCTTTGCCCTGTGTAAAAGACAAATTTATCGAATCGTTTTTTCCCATAATTGCATTTTTAATTATGCTCTTGATTTGGGAAGCATGAGGGTGCTGATTGATATTAGTTCCCACCCAATCTGTGAATGGGTGTGCCAAAATTGTGCCATCTTCAGCAATCACTACCATAGCGCCCGTGAGCGATCCCGGCGGATTTCTGGTTTGTTGGTACAATGCAGACTGAATACTTAAGCTGTAAACTGAATTTCTTCGGCTATCGGAAACTGGTGCAGATAAAACTACTTGCAGTTGATTTTGTGTGTTTCTTTTTCCAGTTATTCCTGCCTTTGGCGGGAAGATTGCTTTGACATCAATTCCGTCACTAGGTAAAGGTAATCTCAATTCTCCAATTTCTCGATCCCCACAGCTACTAGCAATTATCTTTTGGTTTAAGAGATTCGTTAATTGGATACACTCAATACTGGCTGGAAGTTGTTGTCTTAACTGCGTGAGAATTTCTTGCTCTTGTATAGGCGAATCTGACGGAATTACGGTTGTTTTACTTACAGTCTGCAAATTAGCTTTTAAGATTGCGATCGCATCACCAATTCTCTCCCCTTTACTGATGGCGCTTTCTGTTAAATTTTGCCGTGCAGTTCTCAATATACTAGAACGTGCCTTATTCAAGGCAACAATTTCGCCTACAAGTAAAACTGGAACAAACAGCAGCAATATTCTCGTTACTAAAATTCGACGAAAGGAAGATTGGCGGGAATTAGTCATCAAGTGTCTCACTTTGCACCTGCAATCTACAACACCAAAGATATGCAATTAAACCAGCTAGATGAGACATTTTATTAAATTATCAGAATTTTATTTTCAATGTTTAAAAATAACAAATTGCTATAATTCAAAAAGAAACGTGGTATACCAAAACTCGTATATGCTAGATGTAAAAGCGATTTGTGTTGCATATCAATACAGTGGTGAAATTATAAAATAGTAGCTTGTCGGTATGGTTTTTTTAAGAATCTACACACGACTAAAGTAAATATTAAAACTATCAAATCAATTTAATGTTGCAACATCGTCCTCATACTACAGTTGTTTTAGCAATGAGTGCAGATGGCAAGATAGCAGATTTTAAGCGATCGCCTGCTCGGTTTGGCTCAAGGGTTGATAAAGCACACTTAGAAAAACAAATTGCTGCCTCTGATGCCGTTTTGTTCGGTGCTGGGACTCTGGACGCTTATGGAACAACACTTACTGTAACCGATCCAACTCTAGTGGAACTCCGGGCGCAAGGAGGGAAGCCTCGGCAACCAGTTCATATAGTGATTACAAACTCTGCAAACCTTAATCCGGAAATTCACTTTTTTAAGCAACCAGTTAGACGCTGGCTACTCACCACAAGAGCAGGAGAATTTTCGTGGAAAGAACGCTTACAGACGCTTCACTCAACTCTGGGAATTGGAGTACAGGAGTACCCTTCAGAATTTGAGAAGATTCTGGTTTTTGAAACACCAACGCGAGAAATTGACATTCTCGCAGCCTTGAAGCAACTAGCCACTCTACATATAACACGCTTGGCGGTCTTAGGTGGAGGTGAATTAGTAGCTTCCTTACTGGAATTAGATTTAATTGATGAATTATGGCTAACTGTCTGTCCGCTGATTTTAGGTGGTAATACTGCACCCACACCTGTCGAAGGGAAAGGATTTTTACCTGCTTTGGCTCCCAAGTTACAACTCATAGAAGTTCATACAGTTGAGCAAGAAGTGTTTTTGCACTATCGCCTGCAACGACCAACAGATTAGATTACGCTAAGTTAAGTTATTGGGCATTGGGCATTGATTATTTTCCTCTGCTCCTCTGCTCCCCCACTCCCTACTCTCTACTCCCTACTCCCCTAAAATGGTGGAACAACTTAAGCCTCGCTATTCTGTCGTTTGGACAAACAAAATCGCTGAAGTACCTCAAAATGCCTGGAATGCTTTGGCAATGCCACTCAAAACGCCATTTTTAGAATGGGAGTGGCTGAATAATCTCGAAACTTCCCAGAGTGTTACGGCTAAAACTGGTTGGTTGCCAAATCACTTGACATTGTGGCGAGATAAAACGCTGATTGCTGCTGCGCCACTTTATCTTAAAGGACATAGTTCTGGTGAATTTGTTTTCGATCACCAATGGGCAGAGTTAGCCGATCGCATCGGAGTCCAATATTACCCAAAATTGCTGGGAATGACACCATTCACCCCAGCTGAAGGCTATCGGTTCTTAATTGCCCCAGGAGAAGATGAGGATGAAATCACAGCGCTGATGGTGCATGAAATTGACACTTTTTGCTCCAAAAATCGGATTTCTGGGTGTCATTTTCTCTACGTCGATCCCCAATGGCGTCCGATGCTAGAACGGCATGGTTTTACAACTTGGCTGCACCATAGCTACATCTGGGAAAATGCTGGCTTTAAAACTTTTGATGATTACTTGAAGGTGTTTAACGCCAATCAGCGCCGCAATATCAAGCGGGAACGCAAAGCTGTGGAGAAAGCAGGTTTACGATTGCAACCACTGGCTGGCGATCAAATTCCTCAGTCTTTGTTTCCGTTGATGCACCAATTCTATGCTGACACCTGTGATAAGTTTGGCTGGTGGGGTAGCAAGTATCTCACACGGAGATTTTTTGAGCAGCTACACTCCAATTATCGCCACCGAGTCTTGTTTATTGCCGCATATAGCGAGGAAGATAATTCTCATCCTTTAGGAATGTCTTTTTGTTTGTTTAAAGGTGACAAACTCTATGGACGCTATTGGGGAAGTTTTCAAGAAATAGATTGCTTACATTTTGATGCTTGTTATTATGCACCAATTGAGTGGGCGATCGCTAACGGCATCCAAAATTTTGACCCTGGCGCGGGTGGGCGTCACAAAAAACGGCGAGGTTTCCCCGCTATGCCCAATCACAGTCTGCACCGCTTTTACAATAATCGTTTAGGACAAATTTTACTTCCCTATATTAAGGAAGTGAATCAACTCGAACAGCAGCAGATTGAGGCAATTAATGCAGAGTTGCCGTTTAGTGAGAAAAATGCTTAAGGAAAAGGAACTACTTTCGTAACATCACTGCGTAAGTCCTAATAAGTTCAGGAAAATATTTATGGATCGTGTGAATCGTGATGAGTTGATTAGAAGATATCCTGCTGGGGAAAGAAACTTTGCTGGAGTCAAGTTGGACATAGATTTGTCAGGGATTGACCTGAGTGGTGCTGACTTTAGTGGAAATAAGATGGACGAGTTTTATTTTGAGCGTGCCATCTTGAAGCCTACCAGTTTCATCAATGCCCGATTGGCTCAATCCTGTTTAGACGTTGCCGATTTGACCGAAGCTGATCTCAGAGGTGCTAGATTGTCTTACGCGAACCTCAGAGTTACTAACTTGACCAACGCTGACCTTAGAGGAGCGAGATTTTACGAAAATAGCTTCGATAGAGCTAATCTTACCGGGGCTAATTTGAGTGGAACTGATTTGGGGGGATGTATTCTGTGGGAAGCTAACTTGACTGGAGCCAATTTGGAAGGATCTAGTCTGCGTCGCACAGCTTTTCGTAACACTATCATGCCAGATGGCACTATTCGGAATAGTTGAGTCTAATTCTCTAATTTTCTTTTAAGTAAAAGGAATCAAAAATATCTGAAAGATATCAATAATACTAAGGAAGATAGGAATTACACTTGATATAGAGTGTAAAAACCCTCAAGAAAGAAAATTTCTTTTTATAATGCTTATGGATTTAATAGTTGAAGATTTAGCCGCAATTGATGATAAACTTTCCCAGCGTCATATTGACCTCGATCCAGGTGGATATTTCATTATTTACTTAGATCGAGACGCAGGGTTAATTTATGCCAAGCATTTTACAAATGTGATTGACGATCGCGGTTTAGCTGTCGATCCTGAAACGGGAAAGGTTATTCCGGCGCGAGAAAAGGTAGAACGAACTCATACAACAGTTTTTAGCGCGAGAACGGCGAAAGAACTTTGCGTGAAAATTTTTGAAGAAACTCAGCCCACTTTGGTAACTCAATTAGATCATGCAGCTTATTTAGGTCGAGAATTTGTCCGGGCTGAGGTAGCTTTAGTTACAGGGCAAGAGTATGTTCAAGATTAAAATTAGGAGTGAGAAGTTAAAAGTTAAGAATTAAAAGTTAAGAGTTAGAAATTCCTAACTCCTAACTCCTAACTCCACCATTACCCATTAGATGAGGGCTGATTTATCTGATAGATATAGTAAGTTGCCATTGGGATAACGGTGGCGGCAATTAACAATCCTACTACCCAAGCAGTAGCGTTACCTTGGTTGGTTTCTTCTGCTTTCTTGAAAGTGCCTCCAACCTGCACAGTGTCAGTTATTTGGGGTGGGCCTGGATCGGTTTTGCCAGAGAGAACGGCGATAAGGCGATCGCTTGCATCGAGAAATGCCTGATTGTATTTGTCACCATTGCGTAACGGCACACTTACTGTTTCAGTAGCTACACTCTCGGCAATAGAGTCAGTAAGCATTGGCTTGACTTGATCCCCAGTAATAATGGCGGTACCATTGGTAACTGTATCAAGAACCAATAAAGTTTGATTAGCTTGGGCTGCTTTTGTCGGAAACCATTTTTTAAACAGTTCTTTTGTAAAGCTTTCTGGTGTTTCGCCGTAGTCGAGTCGGCGAACAGTAACAATTCTGACTTCCTTATCTGTTTGCTTTGCCAAATCCTTAAAAGCGCTGCTAATCTTGCCTTCATTCAGACGGCTGATGACTTCACCTTGATCCAAAACCCAGGTGTCATTCCCTGCTGTCAGGCTGGGTATTTGATACACACCTGTGGCTAAAGCAGGTGTAGCAAACAGCGAGGCTGCGAAAATAACCGTCACCAAAGGTAGAATTAGCCGGATGAGGTGTTTTTGACTGCTAAAAACTTGTTTGAGGAGCTGTTTCATCGTGTGATCCCTAAGACAGACTTGCACCAAAAATACTACAGAACCACTGCAAAAATCACCTCGTTCCCGATTTTCTTCAGTGTAAAATTTCTGATATTCCCAGCAAATATGTATTGTACGGGATTTTTGATTACACAAACTTGTTCTGAGGCGGGTGCAAGCATTAACCTGACATTAACTGTCTTGCTAGTCACAAGAAATACCGCCCATTTTGGGAATTAACCCAAATGCTTAGGGCGGAATTTGCAAACCATCTAGAAATCATATCGCACATCAATATTTTTTGCAAAATCAAGTATATATTTTTATATCTGCAAGTAGCTTTTCCTGCCGTACTCATTAGATATCTAAGTGAAAAAGAATGTAAAGACGTTATATTGCTAAGTCTCTACAAGGGTTTTGGACAATGCATATTTAATTTACATACAGCAGATTTCAAGTAGGTGAGGTACACAACGATTCGTCTGTTACCCAGGTATAAAGCGTGTTTATTTTACTCCTGTTAGCGCAACGGGGCGCAGCCCATTCTGAATTCTGAATTCTGCTGTAGATGTCTATGTGATGGTTGATATCTGCATTTTTCTGATATTTTAGCTAAATCAATATCATATATACATGACTATACTTTTAACTAACGACGATGGCATTGATGCCCCCGGTATCCAAGCGCTGCTTAAAGCTGTAAATGGCAGAAATTCTATTATCGCTGCTCCTGCCGATCATCAGTCTGGCTGTGGACATCAAGTTACTACTACTCGTGCTATCAACCTCCAGCGACGTTCTGAGACTGAGTATGCGATCGCAGGTACTCCCGCTGATTGTGTGAGAATTGCCTTAACACAAATTCCCGCGGATGTCAAATTTGTACTTTCAGGTATCAACGCTGGGGGCAATTTGGGAGTCGATGCCTATATTTCTGGCACAGTTGCCGCCGTGCGGGAAGCCGCGATGCACGGTATTCCCGGAGTTGCCATTTCTCAGTATCGCAAAGCCAAACAGAATTTTGATTGGAATCTGGCTGCCAAATTCACTGCTGAAGTTTTAGCGGATTTACTCAAGCGTCCCCTAGAACCAGGAAGCTTCTGGAATGTGAATCTGCCGCATCTGCAACCAGGAGAACCAGATCCTGAAGTGGTATTTTGCCAAGCCTGTACCAAACCTTTGCCCGTGAACTATCGAATTGAAGGCGATGATTTTTATTATGTAGGGGAATATGGCAAACGCGATCGCACTCCTGGCAGCGATGTGGATGTATGTTTTTCCGGCAATATCGCGGTAACTCAATTAAGGGTTTGATATCAGCCATCAGTTACTAGTTAACTGCTAGCACCGTTTAGTGGATATTGAGGAGAGCTTGTAGGGCTATTAATTAATCTTATGGCTATTGTTGGTGCGATCGCGATCAAAATTTTCAAGGATTTGAAATCTGGTAAAGTTTCAGTGGTACTGAATACTAATTTCAAAAAAAGGAGAAATATATGCACTTTCTCAAAATTATTCTTGTCGCTCTCGTATTGATGGTGAACCTGCTAATTGCTCAACCCTCTTGGGCAGGCAAAGATTTCACTAAGGGGGCTGACTATGCTGAGGTAACTCAGGCGCTCAATCAACTTCTAACTGTAAAGGATACACCTGAGCAAGCTGGCTATACACCTGAGCAATTCCAGCAGCGACTGGCACAATTGCAGTTTCAGAAATATGTCATAGAAACAGCTAGAAAGCGGGCACAGTGCCGTAATGAAACTGGAAAGACTTTGGCTGTCTATGCCAATAAACCAAAAAAATCTCCAACCCAACTTTACTTTCTGGGCGCAGGAACAATCACCGATGATGATTGGGATTGCGATGGCATTTACTTACCCGCAGGTTCTCAAGTGATTCTAGGCCCAAATGCTCAACCAGAAGAACTGACCCAAGCAATCGCCGTCAAGTTTGTTGATGGCACACAGTCTCTTGCTAGAACCAATCCAGCCACTGGTGCAATCGAATTGAATGTTGAACCTGCGAAAGTATTCAAGGCGGGTGAGAGTAGCTGGTTGCTCCCTACTTTTTCCCAAGCGGATATCGATACACAAATTCCCACCCCACAACTCATTGACTAATCTCATCTAAATAATCCAACTTTTATGCACTTCCCGCATAAAAGTTGAACTAAAGAAACAGGATATATAAAGGAAAATCTTTAACCCTTGAATAACCAAATTTTAATTAAGAAAAAATTACAAGCAAAGCTTGAGAATATTCAAACCAAGAGCAACGGCTCTCCCGTTACCGATTTGCAGCTAGACAAAACCTTAGCCGCAGAATTTGAACAATTGACGACGGAATTGGAGAGCGTCAATCCCAATCTCAATCCTCTTCTCTACGCTACTTCTTTGCTAGAGGGAGCTTGGCAACTGCAATACTCCACAGCCAGAGAAATCCGTTCTTTAGCTTCTCTTCCATTGGGATTAAAGCTGGGTAAAGTTTATCAAGTGATTGATGTTGCAAATAAATTGTTTTTCAATCTAGCTAAAGTTCAACATCCTCTGGGGCTAGTATCGGGATATGTCAAAGTGACAGCTAGCTTTGAGCCAGCTAAAGAAGATTTAGAGCCTATAGCGAATAAACGTATCAACGTCTATTTTGATAAACGCTATCTATCGATTGAGAAGATTGTTGGCATTAATACTCCCCAACTTAACCCATTTAAGGTTGTCCCAGCTAATAATCCTACTAGCAGAACTGCCACATTGGATATTACTTACTTAGATGAAACCTTAAGAATTGGACGTGGAGGAGATGGAAGTTTATTCATTCTTAGTAAATCCGATAATTTACCTGACTTCACCTCCTAAATTTGAGATTAATCACGCTGCTGAATGAATATGGCTCTCTCAATCATGCATCTTTTTAGGAAAGTAAAACCAGGTTCTGCGATGGTAGAGCTTAAAACATTAAATTTAAAGGTAAATCATGGTATAGAAGGAGATATTAATGCCGATCCTATAAGTCCCAGGCAAGTTTTAATTGTTAGATACGAAGATATTTTCGACTTATCAATTAAACCAGGAGAATTGCGAGAAAATATTGTAGTTCAAGGTATAGAAATTGATAAATTTATCCCTGGCTCTCTGCTAACCTTTGAAAGTGGTGCAGCAATTCGGCTAACTTTTCACTGTGAACCATGTAAGCGAATAGCTCACTTGGTAAAATCATTAAAAAGCATCCAACGTAAAAGAGGAATTTTAGGTGTAGTTATTAAATCAGGTCAAATCAAGGTTGGGAGTAATTTTCAGGTTCAAGCTAATAAATTTCCAGCATTATCTGAAATTCCATATAAACGATTTCTAAATTTTATTATCAAAATTCCAAGTGGAAAAGTAGTTACATATAAACAGATAATCAAAGCTATAGGAGTAGATAATAGCTATCTAAGAGCTATTCCTATATACCTGAAAAAAACTTCACCTGTTGATTATCCAGTACATAGAATATTAGACTCTAAAGGTTATTTGATAACTTATGTGAGCCAACAAAAAAATAAGTTGGAAATGGAAAAAGTTCAGGTTTTATCTAAAGCAGATTTATTAAATAATTTAAACAAAAATTTTGTAGAAATTAAAGATTATTTATGGCAAGATGGTACTATATATTTAGAATAGATATTAATGTAATTACCAAAATCTTGGTAATATTATCCTACATTCAGAGTTTTATCAAGACGATCCCTGATTTTTTATTTGTTTAGATGTAGCTTCCATAAAGTCGATAAAAACTTTTATGAGCTTATGAATTCCCTCGCTACCTCCTGCAATTAAACCTCCTGTCAGCAATGCATCTAAACAACGAAAAATAATTACTTGTATGGGATTATCTAAATCAATTACTACAAGCGGCTCAATTGAGCGAATACCTATTGCGCTCATTAAAAGACCGAATAAAAGAGATGTCCATAGAGCAATTGTTCGTGTATCAGATTTATAGGCTGCTCTTTGGCGCTCTTTTTCATTTATATCATCCATTTGTGGCTTGAATATTTTTAATGGTTCTTGTTGGTTTTGTGTAAAGTTTTGGATGATTTGCTGTTCTAAACTCATTCCTTCAGGTGGGAGTCCACTGGTTTGATTAGATTCTAAAGAAGAGAATTGGTTCTGTTGTACTTCCATAAGTCTTATCTTCTCAGACAATAGAGCCTTTTTTTGCTGGATACTAATATCTAATTGTTCGACGAACGGGCCACGCCAAGTAGTTATAAAAACTTCTAAAGAACGCTCTAACAGCAAAGAAATGAATAATTGTAATGTGAGCAGTTGGACAATATCATTAACCCCAAATGGTTTTAAAACAAATGGTTTAGATGATAACCAAGTTGACAAAGTTACTACTAGAAAACTAATAATGATTAATACAATAAATAGAGGAGATTCTGGAGAAAGCTTTAGCAAAGTATCTATACTCCTGTTTCGCGTCACAATATCTAACACAGCCTGGAGGTGAAAACTACACCTGCTGAGTAACTTAACAACGTTAATTTGATAGAACAGTAAATAATTTATGACCCGTCCCTTTTTTCTAAAAGTGTGATAAGTCACGCCCTTGCGCGAGCAGAAAGCATTCCAGTGCGACTGTGCAGGGGATGATGCTAGAGCAAGTAGCAACCGTAGCACCAAATAAAAACCCCTCCAAAGTTTTGTATTGGAGGGGTCAAAGTAATTTTTGCGAATCAGATGGTGATTAGGCGGAGACAGCAGCTTTTCCTGCTCGGTTACGCATTTTGTTGTCAAAAAAGCAACCAGATGATAGTACAGCATTTTATAAATCCATTACGAACCTCTGCAAATCTGTACTTAGTAAGATAAATTATTGGTGCTGTCGGATAATGTCAGCTGTGACTCGACAGTGTTTAGATAATCTTTATCATTCAAAGCTTGTGCTGGTAACTTTTTAGCGTTGACAGCAGCCTTAACCACATTTAGTGCAGTCAGGTTTCCTGTTTGGTATTGAAATACCGAAGCGCTACCGCTAGGAATACCCTGTGCTTTTAGATTACCTTGATAAGCTAGAAATGCAGCATCAAAGGGTTTGAGGTAGCTGACCTTATTGGAATGAGTAGATAAATCGTTAGAGTTGATAGCTATAGGTTCGCCACTATTGTTAGTAGCTATTTGAACGCCACCGATTCCAGGCAATAAAGTAATAGAAGTAACAATGAGTACAGAATCGATCAAGATAGAGAGTTTCATAGGATTATCCTTAGTTATAGTAAAGTGCAATTAGTGTTCTTGAGTAATAGGGTCTTATTTTTTATCTGTCTTAACTTCCTGCACCCAGTTCACCTGAACGGTTGATTTGCTCTTCACCCATTCGGGTGATTTAATTGAGCGCATCCTACGAATCGTTAAAAGTTGTTAAGACCCATCATGTGATAAGCAAGAACAGCAGTATCAAAGGTTTTGAGGCAATTGATATCTGTGGAATGGTTGTGTAAAGTATTAGATTTGATAGCTGTGTTGATTGATGTGCCACTCTTGCTATGAGTAGCTATTTGATTCCTAGCGATTCTAGGTAGGACACTATAATCAAAAATGTGTGCAAAATTGAGCAGGGAAAAGAGTTTCATTATTGATACTGTGTTGGTTAATCAATCGGGAGTTACAGCTATTTTCAGGTAAATAGACCACACGGTAGGGGCGCAAGGCCTTGCGCCCCTACCGTGTGGTTCAAATACATGAAAACTGCTGTAAGTGCAGGACAAAATTGAACAGATATGTATTTAACTGAGGTTATCTAAAAATTTATGCAAAGCTGTTACTCAGTTGTAAACATAGCCCAACTGAGGCATCGTATTTCTGCGCTATCCCTTCAACAGCAAATTTATTGGTTTAGTATAAATTAAATCTAATTTGTCTATTCGGGTTTACCGAACATACAAATTATAGTAACCCGTAAAATTTTTTCTATCTAATTTAGTACGGTAATCATCAATTGATTGGTGTTAAAAAGCGAATTTACAGCAGGATCAACTCTACATAATATGAATATGTAAGCACAAAATTAAGTGCAAAAATTATTAAACAAAGCTAAGTGATGCGAGGAAGAGTTATAACACTAGTTCGTTGGAATCCTTGGAGAGAAATTGACACTCTACAACACCAAATCAATAGTTTCTTTGAAGATACCAGACTACCATCTGCATTGTTTGACAAAGGCTTAAGCAAAGTTCCTGCTGCTGAAATCCAAGAAACTGAAGATGCGATTCATCTGAAGATAGAACTGCCAGGAATAGAAGCTAAAGACCTGGATGTGCAAGTCACAGAAAATGCTGTTTACATTAGCGGTGAGCGGAAGTCTGAAACGAAAACAGAGGAAAAAGGTGTTACCAGAAGTGAGTTTCATTACGGTAAATTTCAACGCGTAATTCCTCTATCTGCTCGGATTCAAAACACCAACGTTACGGCAGATTATAAAGATGGCATCTTGAATCTGACACTGCCTAAAACTGAGCAAGAAAAGAACAAAGTTGTCAAGGTAAATTTGGAACAGTCTGCTAACTAAGGGTTTGCGATCAGCTACGCTGGGCGGTTACGCCATCGCACTACTTTACCTGCAATAATTGATTGAAATAGTTAAGAGCATGGTCATGCGAGTGACCGAGCTTTTTTCTTAGCACTTTAGTGTTTAGAAAAAGTACTATAGCGGTTCCCATTCAGATCCGGTACAACATTATATCGCGGAGTGTAAGGGCACGGCAGTGCCCATGCGTGTCAACTTAAGCTGAAACTCCTTTAAGACCTCGTTTCCAGCCTCTAGCTGGAAATGCTGCTCCTGGCGGCAGAGCCGCCAGCAAGGGAGGCGGAGCCTCTAGGACGGCATTCCCAGTCTCCGACTGGGAACGAGACAATATCTAAAAGCTTCTTCTAGGCTGGCTTTCACATTCGTGACTAATTTAGAATTGCTATATGTGTTTCAGATAATGCACAATCGCCTTAGCTGTTGACAAATTAGTAGCCAATAAAACTTGATTAATAGTGCATAATCTTAACAGTGCTTCTTCATTTGCTTGACCAGGCTGAGATTGCAGCAAATCCCGCAGGAAAATAACTGCTACAATTTCTCCGGCTCCAACCAATGAAGCAATTGTTTGATATCCTCCAGAAGTTGGTGCGGGGGTTTGTTGACTAATAATTATCCCTGCCTGTTGATGTAAAACTTCACTAACAGATGGCCAGGTAATTGTAAAACTCTGCGAGAAAAATTCCTGATGTTCAGAAACCAATTCAGCAAGTTCTGATTTCTTGCTTTCATGAGCGATGAGTACTATATTTCTTTCAATGATTGCTTGAGGAGACTCACTGACATTTGTTTCTTCTGGAGTTTCATCAAAACGATCTTCTTCTACTTGCGGAAATTCTTCAATAGTTTGACTGATACTCTCAGTAGCTCCACTTTCTGTTGTTTCCAAAGATGGAATATCATTTGAGTCAGAAATTTCACTTATTTGTGCAGCAACATCATCAACATATACACTAACTTCTTCAGTAGTTGCATTTCTCAAATCAATGTATTGATTGCCTAAAACTTCCGCAACGACATCATCAGGTGCAGTTGATGCTTCAGAAACTTTGCTTATTGTTTCATCGACCGCAGAAGTAGGTTCTACTTCGTCAACATCTGCGCTGTCTGCTGCTGTAACTGACGTATCCCAATCTATTGCTTCATCAATGATATCGATATCCTGTGTAACTTGGCTCTCCTCCTCTGCTACTTGGCTCAATGCTTCTTGTGGCTGAATCTCTTCGTTTTCAACAACTTCACTGACTTCTTCTGTGACTGGCGTATCCAAATTCACTACTTCATCATGAGTAGCTTCGGAAATGTCACTCTCCTCCTCAGATACATGGTGGAAAATATCGCGCGGCTGTACGGAGGTAACTTCTGCTGCTAGTGCTGCCTCCAACTCTGTATTTTCATCGTAAGTAGCTTCTGGAATAGGATTCTGTGCAGGAACTTCGTTGAAAATATCACGTGGCTGTACGAAGGTAACTTCTGCTTCTAGTGCTGCCTCTAACTCTGCATCCTCGCCGTAGGTAGTTTCTGGAATAGCACTTGTCTCACGCTGTTGTACGAAAGTAGATTCTGCCGCCAGTGCTGCTTCAAAGTCTGTAACCTCATCATGGGTAGCTTCTGGAACTATACTTTCCTCTTCAGGAGTTTCAATGATGTTTTCAGGTGCAGCTATGGCGTCATCAGGTTCAGTCAAAGAAACTTCTGAGGCTTCGCTGACTTCTGGTGCAGCTAATGTCTGCAAATCCACAATTTCATCACTAACATCGTGTGGAACATCGCTAACTGCTTCTGGTGGCTGAATGATGTTTTCAGGGGCGATTATCTCAATAACTGGGGGGACATCATCAGATTGAGTCGAAACAACTTCTGAGATTTCGTTGATTTCTGAGGAAGGGGGTGTTTCTACTTCGGGACTAATTGGCGCTGGAACTTCGTTAACTACCTCTGGGGCTGGATTAACAACATTGGCAGCGCTGACATTTTCAGGCGATCGCGGCCGAGAAAACAGTGAAGGATCTATAATTCTAAAGACCGTCTCTGGTTGCTCATAAGCGGGAGCAACTGCTTCCAAAATCAAAACATAATCTGCAATCCGAATAATATCTCCATCGCTCAAAGAATATGGTCGATCTTTTTCAGCTTGTTTCCCGTTAAATATTGAGCCATTTCTACTGCCAAGGTCAGAGAAGTAGTAATTTCCACTTTTAACAAAGAACTTAGCATGTACCCGACTGATATCAGGGCTGTCTAGCACTAAATCAGAATCAGGAGAACGACCTATTAGCCATTCTCCTCTCGTTGGAGTTTCTGTGGTAAGGTCAACTTCATTGACTTCACTTAGATTTGGTGAGTAGCTAACTTTTACTTTCATATTAATTTTTGGTTAATTTTATTGATTTCTACCACCCAGCGCTGACGGGTAGTATGTTCTAAATTTAAAATATCATCTTGTGACCAGTGGAAATGATAAGCAATAAAAGCTACCTCCTCATATAAAGTATCAGAGGGGTAGCTTACGACTCCCCCGCTAGTTCTAGCTCCATTGAAAATTGAGTATTACAGTGGGGACATTGTGTCGGAATGTGTACATTGCCTTGTTGATTGATTCGATTGTAAAATTCTCGGAGATAGGCAATGTCATGTAAGAGCAGTCCTTCGAGTAAATCAGGACTAACAGAGTTGAAACTGCCCAAACGAGTGATGACTCGTGCAAGCATTACCAAGACATCGTAAGCCTGATTTTCCTGAACTTTGCGCTCTTGTTGCACTAAAATTTCATCTTTAGCGGTGGCTAAACGCATCACCCCATGACGATGTACTCGTTGTTCACCATCACTCAACCCTTTAGGAAGAGTGAAAGCAAATTCTGTGCAGAGAGTATCCTTTTTACGGCGCATAGGTTATTTAATTTTGGCATTGGGCACTTGTACTGAGCGAACGCGAGTGCGTCTCGTAGAGAAGTCGTTGGCGCAGCCTCTCCAAGAGTTGTATTGGGCATTGAGAATAGGGGATGAGTCTTTAATAACTCGTGAATGAGTCTTTTAACTCCATTAATGAGCCTCTGAACTCCATTAATGAGTCTTTGCTTTTTGCTCTCTTGCTCCCTGCTCCCCATTCCCCAATGCCCAATGCCCGACTCAATTATGAAGAAGTGCTTCGGGAGAATTTACTGTATCTTCTGGTATGGAAGTTTCGCCTTCCAATCCATTGATTCGACGGTAAAAATCTTGGAGGTAATTTAAATCTTGCGAAAAAAAGTTTTCCACTATTGCAGGGGTCACTTCTGATAAAGCACCCAAGTGGGTAATCACTCGCGCCAAGATAATAATTGTGGCATAAACGGGATTAGCTTTAACACGTGGGTCACGCAAGGGTGCAATCTCATCTATCGCCGTTGATAACCGCATTACACCTTTGCGATGGAGGTTGCCTTCAGAGTCTAGATACCCCTTTGGCAGTGTAAATTCAAACTCTGTGGGAAACATAATCCTCCTATTATTTCACGCGTTTAAATTCCTCAAAAGCAACCTCTACTTCTTCAATTTCGATGTCATGGCTACGGGCGTTGACATCGGCAATTTTGTAACTTGCGGGCCAAGCACCGGCTAATTCAAATCTAGCTACTTCTTGATTTGCCTGATTATAAATAGACAAAGCAAGAAGTCTACGTTGCTCAGACCAATTACCCTGTTGGACTTTTTCAAACCACTTCCAAAAATCCATAGAGTTGGTAGTACCTCTACGCAGAATGAGATTACCACTCTTAGGATTGCTAGGAAGCTTAGTTCTTACCACCTGACCTTTTGACTGCCCTTTTGTACCCCAGCTTTGAGAAGTGACTTCAGTAATTTCAATAACCTCTTGTGTTCTTTTGAAGCCTTGACACTCCAAAAAGAAACAATTGGCATCGTTTTGACCTTCTAGTGTCAGTTCTAAATAGAACCGATGGGCCGTAAGAACTTCTGGAATTCGACTTGCGGATTGTACCACTGTTGATTACTGCAAATGCTAATTATTTGATCCGTTTAATTCCTTCGTGAACCAATTCAATGGTTTCATTCGCCATATCACCACCAGAGGCACTTAAGGTAGGCCCAGTGTATTTACAGGGATAACAATTGACAATGTTCCAGCGTGCCTTTTCAGAGCCTTGTTGGTCGTAAGCAACCACCGAACCAGTCTTACGCTTTTCCTTCCACTTACGAGGGTCACCCATGTCCTCGTTACAGTCTTGATACCATTTATAAAGGTCTATATCATCAGTGGCGATGACTTGTATTGTGATGTTGGTAAATTTAACAACAGTTGGTGTAGCTTGGCGCATTAGTTTACCGCCCTTAGATGATCCGTGGACATCTTGCGCTGGGGTATTTTCAACACCGAGTCCACTAATCTCTTTAATGAATTTATCAGTAATTCCATCAGCCTCGAAGTAAAATTTACAAGAGGTTAAAAATTCGCCTGCCATACTTTTAGACTCCTTTGCGTGTAGTTATGTGTGTAGTTAATTTGGGAATGGGGAGTGGGGAATGGGGAAGGTGGGGCCCCCTCTGCGGATAAGGGGTAATGGGGACTGGGGAGCAGGGGAGGCAAGGGCACAAGGTAGACAAGGTGACTAAAGTTAGAACTTGCAACAAGTCTTTCCTTTCCTCTTGTCCCCAATTTTTCTTGTCCCCAAGTCTCTTCCCAATGCCCAATGCCCTATTCGCTATCTTGAATACCATTCCATTGGCTGATGCGGAAAACAACAAACTCCGCTGGTCTGACCGGACAAACACCGACTTCAATGTACAAACGACCTAAAATCCTGGTTTCTGGTGGGTTCAATTCTTCGTCGCATTTAACATAAAATGCCTGTTCTGGAGACGCCCCAAACAAAGCACCTTCACGCCAAATGCGCTCTAAAAAGTTACTGACGGTACGTGTCACACGCGCCCACAAATCTTGGTCGTTCGGTTCAAAAACTACCCACTGAGTCCCCAATTCTAGGGATTTTTCGATATAGCTAATTAGCCTACGCACACTGATGTAACGCCACTCTGTTTTATCTGGCTCAACTAGAGTGCGTGCGCCCCAAATGCGGATACCTCGATTGGGGAAGCTGCGAATACAATTTATCCCCAAGGGGTTTAATAGTTCTTGTTCGCGGAAGTTAGTGTCATAGCCCAAACCAATTACGCCTCTGGGAACTTCATTTGCAGGGGCTTTGTAAACTCCTCTAGTTTCGTCGGTGCGGGCCCAAACACCCATCACATGACCACAAGGAGGTACTAAAATTGGATTACCGCGATCGCGTGGATTAGGTACTTTAATCCAAGGATAATAAAGGGCCGCAAACATCGAACGACGGTTAAATCTATTCAACCATTCCACTACTTGCTGGGGTTTAACGGCTTCCGGTGGCGCATCAAGTACAACCATGCGGTTAGGCGGATTGGGAATATCGCCACTGGCAGAACCCTCGCACATACTAATCATCAGTTCGATGATGCCGTGGACTTGATCTAAATTAAGCACTTGCTCTTGATAAGCCCGCATCACATCAGGACAGGCTAGCATCGTGATTTCATCAACTTCAAAGATACCGCGTACCCCGGTGCGATCGTCTCGAACCCCTTCTAAATTTTGTGAAAATCTATCAGGCGGGGTAGCTACAATCGGCGGCGCTAGTTCATATTGACCATTAACCGGACGACGAGCTAAAGGCTGTCCGCTTTGAGTAATATCTTCTAAAGTGACATACATCGAATTTCTCAATGCCGCCAGCGCATAAGTGGCTACCTGATTAGCAGGCTCGCGGTTCATTGTCAAATTCTCATATTCCTCTAAAACTTCATCTCCCCGACGAATCTCAATTGTGAAGTATTCCCCTGTATTTGGAGGAGCTTCTCCTTCAGTGCCTTCAGGTAGGGCACGTGGCGAACCTTCAATAATGACAATATTTACTAATCCACCTGCTGCTTGCTCAGGGCGCAAAGTAAAGCGCAGGGCTGGACGATTACCTCGAGCGTTGATTCTTAGAATAGCCGGTTCTGCAGTCGTGGGTTTGGGTGCGCCTGGTAACTGAGTACCGATGCTTGTCACCCAGCAGCGACCGCCACCATTCATAAAGTAGCCGTAGACAGAAAAGGGTAAATAGGCGTTGAAGTCGGTGAATCCATCAGAGTTGGGACGGGCAAAGTAGTTGAGATATTGCGTCCAATTGGTCACCAACAGGGGTTTGTATAACTCAGCCCCACCGCGAACGTCTTCAGTAAAACCTACAAATCCGGCAACTGCTGTGCTAACACCTTCAATTGGTCGGCTACCCCGATCAATTTCTTCAATATAGACACCAGGAGCAAAGTAATCAAGTCTAGCCATGAAAGTCCCTCCAAGTCAGTAAAAATCTAATTATTCAGGAGTTAGAAATATTTCTTTGAAAGTATTACTTTGGTTATCTACCAGTGCATTGACGTTTTGGGGTAAATAGCCAGGATGATTCAGAGTCAAAACATAATTACCTAAATGAAGGTCTTCAAAGAAGAACAGCCCTTCTTTAGTGGTTAATATGGACTTTTCAGTTCCCCTTACAGCCACTTCTGTCGCTACCAACGGCAGATTTGTCACCGCACTTTTGACAATACCCGCGATCGCAACTCGCCTGGTTAATACTAGACTGTCACTATCGGGAGACGATTGATTTCGCAAATTGAAAATTCGCTCCCAAACCAAAGGTACTGGAGTCGGTTGTGGCTCGAAGGGTATTGTAACTGTCAAATATAAGGCTGAACGCAATGGCACATTGAGAGCGCTCCATAAAGAGCCAATCTCAATTGGCGGCTCTAAGGCAACTGTCAGGTTCAAATTCCCATAGCCCCGCAATTCAGGAACCAAAAACTCTTCTTCCAAGGTGCGATGGCGCAACAGCACAGTCAAAGCCTCACTGAGAAAGTGATGCTCACCTAAAGCTGTCCTATCCCAGGCTGTTAATAGCAGCGCAACATCAAACCAAGCGGGTGCCCAATTTACAATAGCAGGTTGTAGAGCGCGTGTTAGCTTGCGTTCAACTTGCCTGCCAGAATGTTGTACCTGCTTACTCTCACGTATATCAAAAATATATAAATTGAGAGTCGGCCCTGCTCCTTCTTCCCTCCGATTACCAGGATGGCTAAAGTCAATTTGCTCGGTACTGGTAAGTGAGGTTCCTCCAGCTAGAATTTCGGCTAAAGTTTGAAGAACGAAGATAAGCATGAAAGTGTTGTGCTGGTAGCTAATCCAGATGCATCTAGAGTATATGTATCAGTCTTCTAAAGTTAATTAGACTTTTGTCGATATTTTTTAAATGGGGTATTGGGTCAAAAATCCGAAAAGCTGCAACTTCAGGTTGTAGATTAATCTGGAGCAGTTCTTAATTGGACGCACTACATTTTTTTCTTGTGGGGTGGGCTGAAAAGCCTGCCTAAGTTGTCCATTAAGCTAACGAAAGCCAGGGTACGTAGTAAGTATTTCAATGCTTAACATTAGGACTAAAGTCCTTACTACAAACTTGTTTATACAGCAAAATTAGCTTAATATACGTGTGAATACAAACCTTAATAATTATTTGGATGAATTATCTAAAAAGATAACTTAACAAAAAAATAAACATTCCTAAGACTGCATAATTTTATACTGACCAGCAGATGAGTAAAAACATTTGGTTGCAAAAAGCGAGTGAAGCGATGACACTAGGCTTTTCTGTACAAAAACTAGACAATGGCTCTAATTATTTGAGTTCCTCAGACATCCAAGGCTTTTGTCAGCTTGAGTCTGAGCAGTTAACTAGTCAGCATCCAATTTTTTTCGCTCGTATTGTCTATCATGATTCATTATTGAGAGCTAATCAAGAGGTTATAAATTATGGTCAAGACCAAGTTCCTTTTTCCCCAAAAACTTTAGCTTATTTGCGCTCGGAAGTATGGCTCACAGATTTTCCGCCTGCTTTGACTTTACAGGAATTTAAGCTTAAGGACTTTTCATCGATTTCTTACATTTGCCCCATATCCTATAGAAATCAAAAACCTGAATACATTCAAATCATTACTCATGAACCTCTCTCGTCGAGTTTACAACTATATGTAAAACGCTCTGCTACCCTCCTGAGTAAGTATGTAGATATTTCCTTGGACTATGGAAGACAAAAAACTGAAATTAAACTCCTGGAAGATATCTTGCATCGAGTAGGTCATCAATTACGTAACTCTCTAGGACTCATAGGATTGTATGCACATAATCTCTGCTTAGGTTTAAAGGATAGCCCTTGGCAAGAGCAAGCAACAATCATTGGCGAAAGTATACAAGATTTAGATACTAATTTAAATGAACTCATTGATTGCGGTCAAAGTGCAAAATTAAGAGTAACACTTCAAGATTTAAGAAGTTTAGTGGTTGAAAGTATCACAACTTTGCAACCTCTAATTAAGCAGAAAAAACTTAAAATATTGATTCCTGATACATCGACAATACTGAAGATAGATAGATTGCAAATGAAACAAGTTTTTGATAATATCCTCAGTAATGCCGCTCATTTCAGTCCTAATTCAGGAACTATTACCTGTAGCTGGCAAATTTTTCAAGATGAAGTTTTAATTAAAATCTCCGATCAAGGGCCAGGATTGTCTCAAGAGGATTTACAAAAAATATTTACCCCATTTTATTCCCAACGGAAAGGAGGCACGGGACTAGGTTTAACTATTGCTAAAAAAATCATTTTGGATCATCAAGGAAGTATCTGGGCACAAATTTTATCAGAAAGTGGGGCACAATTTTCGATGATTTTACCTCGACCAAGGAGCGTGAATTAATTCAAATCCGTAATCTGTAATCCGTAACTCGTAATTAAAAAGATGGCTAATGATAGTAATAAACTTTCAGTTTTACTCGTAGATGACGAAGAACGCTTCCGTCAAGGGTTACGTACTCTACTAAATTTTTATAGTATAAATTCGGCGTTACCTGTAGAAGTTATTGGTGATGCAGATTCTGTTGAGCAGGCTTTAAAGTTTACAACCCAGAAGTGTCCAGATTTAATTTTGCTGGATATGCAATTGAAAGGATGTGATGGAATTACAGTTCTGGCACGTCTTAAAGAAGCTGCTTACACTGGCAAAGTTTTAGTATTGTCGGCTCATCAAGAAGACGACTGGATTTTTAGAGCGATGCAGGGGGGAGCCGCAGGTTATGTGTTTAAAAACCGTGTGGCAACCCAATTGTGTGAAGCTATTGACACTGTAACTAGGTCAGAAATTTATCTACCTTCAGAAGTTGCTAGTCGATTTTTCCGGTTTTTTCAGGCTTATTCAGATTCTTGTGTAAAAGCATGTCAGGAGGTGCATTTAACTGAAAGAGAGCAAGAGGTTTTATACTGGTTAACTCAAGGTGCTTCTAATGAACAAATCGCTAAACATTTATATGTAACAGTTGCTACTGTTAAGGCGCATCTCACCAGTATTTTTGAAAAATTAAAGGTTACTAGCCGGACTCAAGCGATTGTGACTGCCCTCAAGTTAGGATTAGTTCACGCTTGAGCACGACAGAAGTAATTGGTGCAATTCACGAAACTCTTTGTATATGGCTTCATTTGAATCTTTTTATCAAGAATACCCCTGCTCGTATAATTCTCCCTTAAGTTGCGATCGCCCCTTCCAAACGGCGCAGCAACTTAAGGGTGCTAAGTTTTGCTTGGAATGTGGTTTTCCAGCAACTTTACCACAGGAGGCTGAGATTAAAGGAAGTCAGGGAACTTATCAAATAGCTCGTTTTGTCGGTGTGCGGGGTTTAGGCCGCTTATACTCAGGTGTTCAACTTAAAGACAAACAACCTGTAATCATCAAAGAATACCTGCTCCCCAATCGTTCTTTTAATGAAAGTGAGACTCAAAAGCGGAAAGAGACTTTTAAACGGGTGGGTGGGATAAGTTTAGCCGATAGTCGAATTCAAAACTTCCGTCTTGTGGAAACTAAAGAAGCGATCGCAGATGCAAAAGGAGAACGCTGCTATTTAATTACTCAAGGCATAGATTCATCCCAAACTTTAGGTAAGTATCTCATAGAAAAGGGAGCAATGACTTCTCTTGATGTGCGTGAAGTACTAAATCAAGGTTTACAAACTCTCCAGTTTCTCCACACCCAAAAGCTGCGTTTTCCCTCCAATCAAACACAACTGGGTATCACTCACGGCAATATCAATTTAGATAGTACTTTAATTAAAGTAGAAAATAATCAAAAGTTTTCTATATACTTTTGTGATTTAGCTATCTGGGAAAACTTATTTATTCCACCGATTATTCCTCAACCTGCTCCCGCCAGGACTGGTCAAGATTTAGAATCATTAGGATTGTTAGCCTTTTCTTTATGGGCAGGGCGGACAACTAATTTTTCATCTAACCAGCCTCTCGATCCTAGAGATTATCAACAATGGCCGGATACCGATAGCCATTTAAAGCAATTTATTTATCGTTTAATTGGGCTGGAAACTCCTTTTGAGAGTGCAGAAGCGGCTCGTCAAGCACTGCTAGAACTTCCTCAAGAAGATCGTGCTAAAAGTTCAAGTTCAGTGCGATCGCCAGGTTCTCAAGAAATAAAAAAGCCTTTGCCAATGCCTTTACTTTTGCTAGTAATCCTGTTTTTATTACTACTTGGTGGGGGAATTTGGTATTGGCTTTGGGGCAGGAAAACAGATAATCCTAATCAATATATACAATGGTCTAGACTTGTGCGGAATTTTTCAGAAGTCC
This sequence comes from Nostoc sp., assembly GCF_036918245.1. Taxonomy (GTDB): domain Bacteria; phylum Cyanobacteriota; class Cyanobacteriia; order Cyanobacteriales; family Nostocaceae; genus Nostoc. Next base: position 81,647 of record NZ_JBALEF010000056.1, on the reverse strand, counting down.
CCAACGTTCCTTCTGGACAATTTACCTACACAGGAGAAAAAGATAGTACATGGAGTTTTGTTTTAACGCAATTAGTAGACAACAGTCGTTTAAGAGATTTATTGACCAGACCAAAGCCAGATGCAACAGCAACATTTGACTATAAATCTGTTTTGTCATCAAATGTAAATAATCCGATTAAAAGTCTCGAAGAAGTCCAAACAAACAAAAAAGATTTTGCAATTACTAGTTTGGTAGACAAGATCACAGATAAACTTGCTAAAAAAGCAGTTGCTTATGATGGGTTACTTGTTTTTGTAGCATTTAATAAAAGAGACTCAAATCTTGCCAATGCTCTTGGGGGGCAAATCAATCTTGAGCAATTGCGTCAAATTTACACAGGCAAAATTACTAATTGGCAGCAGATTAGTCCCAAACTTCCAAATCTGCCTGTGAAACCTTTTGCCCCAACTGAACCAGAAGCAATCAGTAAATTTCAAGAAATAGTCCTGAAAAATGCCCCTCAAGACGAAGCTTTATTTGCAGCGAAAGTTACTAAACTTGATACGACAAAAACCCAAAACCTAATACGCCGTGAGACTTTAGAGGGGCGAACCACTGGTATTATCAGTTTTGGGATTATCAGTAAAACTTCGAGTCAGTGTACTGGCTATCCTCTAGCGATCGCAGATGCTAAAAAGTCCGCTATTCAACCTCTGTTTCAAAAGCGCGATCGGCGCTCAATTAATCCCTCAGATGACTTGTGTCAGCATGATGATTATTATGTTGATGTCACAACTTTCCAAAGCTACCCTCTGGGATACCCTATTTTTGTAGTGTACCCTAAAGACAGCAACCGCCTGCCTGGTGGTTCTACATTTGCCCAGATGCTAACTACTCGTCAGGGTCAGTGTTTACTTAGTAAAGTAGGTCTTGTAGCTTTACAACCTATGCCTGATGATATAAAATCTTATGCCTGCAAATCGGTGCCCTAATCCCAGTTGCGAATATTTTAACCGCGCCCTGCCTAACAACGCTAAGGTTTGTCCCTGGTGTTCCACTCCTGTGGGTAATGTAGTTGCCCCTACAACACAACCGCCTAGTCAACCACCGCCCAATCAACAACCGCCTGTTCAGTATCAGCGCCCAGCCACAGACCAACCTAACTACCAACCTCCCCAACAAGCTCCTGTTGATTATTCAACAGTCTATCAGCCAAGAGTTTCCTATCAACCAACACCGCCTGTTTATACCCCTCCCACTCAAAGAGCGCCAGCCTTAAAGCTGATTCATAGCACCGGCAGAGAATTTCACCTCGTTGGGGAAGGAGGTTATATTGGTCGCCGCAGTCAGAGTCCAGGAATAGCACCGCCAGAAATTGACTTGACTGGTATTCCCAGTGAGGGAATAGTCTCTCGTCGTCATGCGCGAGTCGATTGGGACTGGTCGCAAAATTCCTACATGATTGTTGATATGAGTACAAATGGTATTTATTTAAACAACAATCCTCTGACTCCCGGTATGCAGTATCGCCTGCTTAACGCTGATTTACTGCGATTTGGTCAGGATAACCTAGTTAATTTCACTGTATATATTGTGTAGTAAAAAGTTGATTTGGTAATCAGCATTCTCTGTTTTGCAACTACATTAAGTATACCCCTCTCCAATCCTCACGCTACTTGCTTTCATAGGGGGAACGCTAAAAGCGAACAAGTAGGGCATTGCCCCGCCCAACGCAGTGATCCTAAAGGGCTATGGTTTACACACAAGTTGAAAAAGCTTGATTTTCCATTGTTCTCTCGTTTATCTGGTTCCCATGCTCTGTATGGGAATGGCTTATTAGGAGCTGCTGCCTCCAATCAGGCATTGAATGCATGGAGAGTCGGAAACTGGGCAATACTGTTCGGTTAAGGCAACAGACGTGATGAATCGCCGTCTCTACAATAATCAGTCTTTCGTCTTGACGGCGATTTATCGCGTCTTTGTAATCTAAAATTTTCATCAAAAAACCTTAACCGAACCATATTGGGAGACTGGGAACGAGAAAAATATTAAGCTAGGTTTTTAGGACTTGTGTATTGTTTCGCAAGACTGACCTTAATTTTAATACCGTCCTCTTCTTGCAGTGCTTGGCGTAGATGATCGCGAACCTCTGTCAAGTCTGGTTTTAGTCTGATCGCGTGCTGATAATATTTGATTGCAGCCTTGATATCTCCTGATTGGTGGTGAACCTTGCCCAAATCGTAATTGAGTGCAGCATAGTGATCTTGATCCGTTGCGGATAGTTTGTCTTGTGCATAGAGGACGGTTGCGATTCCTACCTCGGCTTCAAGGTAGTTCGGTCGCAGGGCTTGGGCGCTTTGGTAATGTGCGATCGCCTCCTCCAAGTTTTCTTGTTCTTGGAGAGCAAATCCTAGATGATAATGAACTTCTGGTTGGTTTGGATTTAGGACGAGAGATTGCCGATAGTATTCCGTTGCAGTTTCTAAATCATCTGCCTGTTTGCAGTGGTTGCCTAATTCATAATTGAGGGCAGCATAATGCGCTTGTTTTTCTGAGGGCAGCTTTCCCTGGACATAAAGAGCATTCGCTAAACTTGCTTCGGCTTCAAGATAGTTGGGTTGCACGGCTTGGGCGCTTTGGTAATGTGCGATCGCCTCGTCCAAGTTTCCTAGTTTTTGGAATGCGATGCCGAGGTGATAGTGAGCTTCTGCTAGAGTGGGCTGCATTGTGATGGATTGGCGATAGTATTCGATCGCAACCTTTAAATCACCTACCTGTTTTCGTTTAGTACCCAATTCATAGTTGAGGGTGGCGTAATGCAGCTGCTTTTCTGGGGGTAATGTTCCTTGGGCGTAGCGGGCATTTGCCAAAATTACTTCTGCTTCGATGGAGTTGGGCTGGAGTTCTTGGGATTTTTGGTAATGTGCGATCGCGGCTTCCCATTGATTCTGTTGTTGCAACGTATAGCCAAGATTATGATGGATTGCTGATGAAAGCATTGAGGATTCAGAGGGGAGTGCTAAAGCTTGCTCATAGGCTGCTTCCGCTTCTGGTAATTGATTTTGAGCTTGATGCAAATTGCTTAAACTAAACCAAGCTTTCACGTCTTGAGGTTGCACCTGAAGGAGATATCTAAACAACTCTTCAGCGATTGAGTACTTTCCTTTGTGATGCATCAAGACTCCTAACCGATAGAGTGCGCGCCTGGGTGTTGAGGTTGCACGTTCAGAATTTGACGATAGCCTTGCTCTGCTTGATCGAGTCGGTTGGTTTGTTGGTAATGGGTAAAACGGTGGAGCGCTTCCGGAATTGTTCTTAAATTTAGCGCTTGATTTTGGTGCGATCGCTTGAACTGGATCAGCATGGTTTTGATCTGACGGGCTTTGGCTCCAAACGAAAACTTGTATGCCTCGTTGCCCATCAGGAAATCATAGACTTTAAATTTATTGTCGATCGCATGTTGAATCCCATAGGCATGAAGAACCAGACCAGAAGAAAGCTCTCTGGCGGTGTCGTCGCGACCTGCGATGAAGAAGAGAGCCGTTTTGCGATCAAAATCCATTAGGTTTGCGATCGCGCCCAGCGGTTGGTTCCCTTGCCAGAGCACTGGTAAGTATAAGCTTTGGTGTGCAAAGCTATGACGCAAAAGTAACCCAATTTTCTCTACGATTTTTTGGCAGTAGTCTGCGCCTTTTCTGCCTTCCCAATTGGTTTGCCAAAATCCTAAATTGAACTTCAGGATCGGTTTTGTATACGGAGTCCCAATGGTGTCTGATCCTTTGAAACGTTTCAAAATTATCAATGATCTCAATTTCGATGTCTTTCATACTGACTCTCTGGCAAATAGAAGGTGACGCAGTTGCAAAAAATCTCCTGGCTGAAAGCGGCCAAGTATCGCTTTCAAGAGCCAGGAGATTTGTGAACTATCAAAAGCTAAAGTGGAAATTTCTTTTCTTAAAGTGTAGAAAAAACCTGGATTGCTGCGGCGACCTCGGATACACGAATGACGTGCTCAGATTTCTTGCCCTCAGGCGCCTATTTTCTAACAACTACCAGTAATTAAGCATATAATACAATCTATCTAAAGAAGTATAAAAATTTTGGTTTTTCAGTAGATAGTATGCAAAATACGTCTGTAAATCGCTTGAAACATTTGCTGGGCAATAATAAAAGTCGTTATTCTTAGCGTTTTAGGCAAGATTTCTGAAATTGATGCTAAAACTGCTTGCAAGTCCTGATTTTCAAGGCATTTTACTGACTTTAGACATCGTAATGTTTTCAATTTCCTTGTCAACTTAATTGCGGGTTTGACTGCTTATACTTATTTGCCTTAAAAACCATTTATTGACATCTACCCCAAATAGTTACCTGCTCTACATCCTGCTATTTTTAGTTCATCGAACTCACATTTATTAAATCCAAAATCCAATATTCGGTCATTAGTCATTTTCGCTTATCACAAAGGACAAAGGACAATAGACAAATGACGGTGGACAGAGGACAAAGGAAAAATGAGCAATGTATTTCGGGAATTTCTGCAAAAAGTAGGCAGCGGAAACCACACAGCTGAGAATTTAACTCGCGCCCAAGCAGCCACTGCTACTAAAATGATGCTGCTGGGTGAAGCGACACCAGCCCAAATTGGAGCGTTTTTGATTGCTCATCGAATCAAGCGTCCAACGGGAGAAGAGTTAGCTGGAATGTTGGATGCTTATGAAGAACTGGGGCCAAAACTGCAACCCATAGCCTCTGGGCGACCAGCGATCGCTCTTGGCATCCCCTATGATGGTAGGACACGCACAGCACCAATTAGTCCCGTAACAGCTTTACTACTCGCCGCAGTGGGACAACCAGTGGTAATGCACGGTGGCGATCGCCTACCAACTAAGTACGGCTTACCCCTGATAGATATTTGGCATGGTTTAGGAGTCGATTGGACTACCCTACCCCTAGCACAAACTCAACAAGTATTTGAGCAAACAGGAATTGGCTTTATTTATTTACCTCAGCATTTTCCCTTAACTACAAGTCTTTGGGAGTACCGCGACCAACTTGGCAAACGTCCGCCGTTGGCGACAATGGAGTTAATTTGGTGTCCCTATGCTGGGGATGCTCACGTAATTGCTGGATTTGTCCATCCGCCGACAGAAGGGATGTTTCAGATAGCTTTCGGACTGCGGGGAGTAACAAAATTTACACTAGTCAAAGGATTGGAAGGTAGTTGCGACTTACCGCGCGATCGCACTGCAATCATCAGCTTATCCTCATCCGTAGCACCCCAAGAGGTAGAACGATTGCACCTCGTACCGCGTGATTACGGCTTTACTACCAAGAACGTACCCCTTGGAACTACTGAAGAACTGCTGGCGGATATTCAAGCGGTTTTGGCAGGTAAACCAGGTGAATTGATGCAAACAGCCTTGTGGAATGGCGGATTTTATCTATGGCGGAGTGGTATTTGTTCAGATATGGCAGAGGGTTTAGCTAAAGCAGAAGAATTATTAACCAATGGTGTAGTAGCAGCTAAACTCCAAGAACTGAGCCAGGTAGTAAATTCAGTATCAGCAGCATTTGTGGCAGTGTAAACACATGGATTTCATCACTTCCAAGTGTCAACACAATTCGTAATTAATTACGAATTACGTTAGCGTAGCGTTAGCGAGTCTTTTCCCAAGGGGAGACGTCAAGGGCGATAGCGTAGCGTTAGCCAGTCTTCTCCCAAGGGGAGACGCTAAGAGCGAACGAGCGTCATTACGAATTACGAATTACGAATTATTTACTCAGCGACTCCTCCAAAATAGACTTTTGTTGCAACCAATCCTGACCCACTTGGATACTGATATCCGAGCCAAGGTTGCCAGTACTTTCCACCCGCACTTCTCCAAATCCCAAAGTGCTGCGAATTGATTCAGCACTGTCACTATCTCCTTGTTGGGCGACAATGTGAGTTACATCTAGAGGTTCACCCCATGCTTTGGCGACATAGATGTTGCGATATCCAGATTTTTCCAAGGCTCTAATTAACGGTTGGAGGTTAGAGCGATCGCCACCTGTACTATCTTGAATTGCTACACGCAAAGAGCGTGGATCGGTCGCAGTCGCCAGCTGTTCCTGTTCTGAGTCCAAACCAAAGTGTTGAGCCATGAGTTTGGCAATACCATCTTTGTTGGGCAACCAATAGCTAGCATCAAACTCGCCTTTCTCGCTAAAGCGACCTGGCAGCATTAACATTTGCATATTAGAGCGATTTGTCCGCACCCCAAAACCCATTAGCGCCACTAACTCTTCAACTGTCAAGTTGGTATCAATGTGTTCTTTCACGACATCAAGAACTTTAGGTAATTGAGCAACAGTAGCTGGGTTGAGTGTTTGATCCATCAAAGCACGCATGACCATTTGCTGGCGCTGAATCCGACCAATATCACCGAGTTCGTCATGGCGAAAACGCAGCAATTGTAGTACCTGATCGCCGTTTAGATGCTGCTTACCAGCCTTCAAATTGATGTACAAATGCTGAGAATCATCTTGGTATTTCATATCTTTAGGGACGTAGACAGTCACGCCACCCAAAGCATCAATCAGCTTGGCAACTCCCAAAACATTAATTCGCACATAGCGATCAATTCCCGCCCCTCCTAAGAGATTACTGACAGTTCTGGCAGTCAAAGCTGGCCCACCTTCAACGTTGGCGGAATTAATTTTTTTTACTCCATAACCCTCTATTTCTGTGCGGGTATCTCTGGGAATGGAGAGCATATTTATTTTTTTTGTCTCTGGATCAAATTTGACCAAGAGCATCACATCAGAAAGACCATCAAAAGAGTTTACTTGGGGCAGGTATTTGAGATTTTTGGTATCTTCAGGAGGGTTTTGGATATCTGGGGGAAGTACGCTCATTCCCATCACCAAAAGATTTACCGGACGAGTTAATTCTGAAAATCGCAGCACACCTCCAGAAATGCGATCGCTATCAAAAGCCGCCTCATCCTTTGGAGTTAGCTGCGCTTGTTGCAAAGGCGTACTGGTCAAAGACACCGCCAAAAGCGCCCCCGCAGTTGCTGATACCATCGCAATACCACTCATACCTACCCAAAACCACAGCCAACGTCCTGATGTCGAGTTTTGGGAAATTTTTTTATTGGACTTTGAAGCTTTTCCTGACTGGTTTTCTTCCGCCGAACTTCTTTGAATCGTCACAGACTTCCTCACACTTACTCACTAATCAAATTCAGTAATTTTGCAGACTAAAAACACCCAAACAAATCAACCCATAATAGCTAACTCTTAATTATCGGTGCTAACTTTTTTAATGTAGTGTCAACCACAACACTTATAGCAGCATTTATTCTTTTTTTGGGACAACCTGGAGATGTTTTACTGAAGTATGGCAATAATAAACTGGATTTGACTAGATATATAGATAAATCAGCCAGAAGTTTTCCAAAAATCAGTAAAAACACCGACAAATTATCACCAGGAAAAATTAAGATAAATACTTGCCAAGCACTCGTTCAGCTAAACTACTAAACCCTGGTAAACGACCAGATTTGCCCTGCATTAGGCGCAAAATCAACCAAACACTTACTAAAAAGTAACCTGATGTGAGAAAGCTATTGAGGATAAATAGACGTAGCGGAAAAAAATCTGAAGTTGCTGCTCCGGTAGCTAATAATAGATAACTCAACAACCAAGTAAGTGCCAAAGTAATAGACAGACGACTAATAGCAAGTTGTTCCCGACTACCCTGGCCCCGATAGAGCGTCCACAAGGATGGAAAAAAGCCGACGATGGGAACTAAATGTAAAAGCAACTGTGTTTTGGACATTGGGGATGGAGCATTATTATTCTCCCCCTGCTCCCCTGCTCCCCTGCTCCCCTGCTCCCCTGCTCCCCACTCCCCATTACCCCTTATCCCCAGAGGGGGCCCCACCTTCCCCATTCCCCACTCCCCATTCTCTTTTGGTTCAAAATTCTCCATTGGGGTTAGTCTAACTCCTAAACTAGAAGGATGAATAAGACTCATATAGTTAGAGATAATAAGCTGTAAAGAAAAATTTCATTTAGTTCTATTCCAATCAGCTCAAAATGCAGACACGCAAGCTACTCGACTGGTGGCAAAGATTCACACCAATAGCGCGAATCGGGGCGATCGCGTTATTCCTTCCGCTGCTAGTTCTCAATGGTTGGGCACTTTCGGTATTCTTTAATTATTTCCATTCTCTCATAGTCATTTTAGTTGGAGCCTCAGTGCTAGCATTTCTGCTCAACTACCCCGTGAGCTGGATGGAGCATCATGGTGCGAAGCGAGAGCAAGTTGCTATTTTAGTATTTCTCTTGGCTTTATCGATTTTATTGGCGTTGGGTGTGACACTTTTTCCCCTGGCTCTTACCCAAGCTGAACAACTGGTGGCTCGTTTGCCAGAGTTAATCGACTCTGGACGCTCTCAGTTAATGATATTAAACGGGAAAGCTGAGACTTTTGGCTTACCGATTAACCTCGATGCTCTGGTGGTGCAAATCAACGATCGCGTCAAAGGACAATTACAAGCGATCGCCGGACAAGTTTTAAATCTGGCTGTACTCACAGTTACTAGTCTGCTAGATATTCTCTTGACGATGGTTTTGACTTTTTATCTTTTACAGCATGGAGGTGAACTCTGGGAAAGTTTAGTCGAATGGCTACCTAATAAATTTCGCGAACCTTTCTCTAAAACAGTCCGCTTAAGCTTCCAAAATTTCTTCATCACCCAGTTGATTTTATCTACCTGTATGGCTTCAGCCCTGATTCCTACCTTTTTGTGGCTGAAAGTGCCATTTGGATTGCTATTCGGACTAACTATTGGTCTGATGGCTCTCGTCCCCTTTGGCGGTTCTGTAGGCATCGCCCTGACTACACTATTGGTAGCGTTGCAAGATTTTTCAATGGGTGTGAGAGTGTTGATCGCAGCGGTAATTGTACAGCAAATTCTCGAAAATTTAATTGCTCCCCGAATTTTAGGCAGTTTTACTGGTTTAAATCCAGTTTGGATTTTAATTTCGGTCTTAACAGGGGCAAGAGTTGGCGGACTGTTGGGTGTAATTGTGGCAGTACCTACAGCTGTTGTGATTAAGACTGCTTTAAGTGCCTTGCGTCCTGGTAGCGGGACAAACGACAGCACCATTGGGGAGATAACTGCATCCGTTCCAGCAAATGAGTCCTCGAAAGCTGATGCCAACAACACTTTGAGCATTTCGGAAGCGACATTGCCCTAATACAAGAAGGCAGGAACAGTCAGTGTATCATCAGTTATTTATAAGGAACGGTAAGGGGCAAGGGAAAGGGTAAAAAGCTATCGCTCCTATGTGGGGTACTATTATCAACCTTTTACCCTTTACCCCTCTTATTTATTTATTAAATTCTGTTGCGAGCAATTGTTTAATATAAAAATTTTCCAAATACCTTGAAAAGTCAGTCCTTACCACAAGACATGAATACCAATTGGTGTTTTGCTTCAATGTTCTAGATAGCTTTCAAGCTTTGTCAGTTCTGTCTTGCGACCATAAAACATTAACGCATCCATAGCATTGTCCCAATCCTGTTGAAAATTTGCCCTTCGGGTTTCTGACTCTTGAATTAACTCCAATAACTTGAGTGTTCTGAATTGAGTGCAAGCTGATGAATGAAACATAAACATCATCACTAACCCAATCACAGAAGCTTTTAATCATGGAAGCAATAACTGCCTATTATAATTTTCAACAAACTCAACATGGGCGATCGCTTTCAAGCAGTTGTCTTTGCTCTCAATATACAAAGGATTCACATGAGTACAATCACTACCAAAGACGGTACGCAGATATACTACAAGGACTAGGGAACAGGGTCCACAGTTATTCTCTCGCACGGCTGGCCGCTTAATGCTGATAGCTGGGAAATCCAAGCGCTGTTCCTGGCATCGCAGGGCGATCGCGTCATCACCCACGATCGCCGTGGGCATGGCAGATCGAGCCAGCCCTGGAATGGTAACGAGATGGACACCTATGCCGACGACCTCGCTACGCTGATCGAAACCCTCGACTTGAATGGTATTACTCTAATCGGCTTCTCCACGGGTGCATCCAAAAGAATCGATGCCTCTATTACCAAACATCTTGCAGCCGAACGTGCAGCAGTTGTCGTCAATTAGACATCTCCAGAAATTAATGATGTTTTACCTGAAACCCTTGTAGAGACATTACATATAACGTCTCTACATTCATTTTCGGAGATGTCTTAATTCATTTTGAACTATTTTTTACATTAATCTAATTTTCAGAATAATTATCGAATTTATAATTTCGGGAAGAAAACTACTTTGCAAGAAGTGCTTTTAAATTGCAGCAGGGGTGAAATTGCTAGGTTCTGCACTTGCCGATCAATACCATCTCCCTGAATAATCACCTGGGAACGTGACTGAATTAATTCCCGTATCTGTGGACAACCTAGAACAGAATTCAGTTCTGTTAAAGTAAAGAGAAATTCTATGTTTAATTTATCTAACGATGGTCGCAATGTCTGGTTTAAGTCTGGCACGTTAGGAAAATATTTAATGCCTTGCTTTTGCCAGTTTTGAAAATCAGCGGTTTGGATCAGTTTTCCTGCTTCTATTTGTGCTTGAAAAAATGCTGCAACTGTATCGGGTTCTAAACTATGGGTTGTTGCTTGCTGTTTAACCTTTAATAGTAACTCTTGTTCGCGCTTTAGATCCTCTATAGGACTTTTTTGATTCCATTTCCAGCGGGCTACATCATGTGCAATTAACAATCGCTGCTGGATCAATTTTAGTAATTTATCTACAGGCAGTTGTTGTTCTGCTACCCTAATAGCTTGGAGATTTACTAATTTTACTGACCTAGAGTTTTGAGCAACGAAATATAATTTTAACTTTGCAGCAACTACTGTACTACTGAAAAAAAGCCCAAAGAAAACTATGATGACAAACAACAGTGGATGCTTTCTAAAAAAACTTAAATTCATAGAAAAAAGCTTATACACCCTGCTACTTAGCACGAATTATCAGTAAATCTATAAAAATACAGTATTTTCAATCTCAAACAAAATATCTCATAGTTACTGACAAAAAGCAAATTCAGGCTTCTAGGGGTATTGTCTCCGTCAGCAGGAATTACGTGCTGCTCAAAGAGATGCTAAACGCGGTCGTAAATTGTTCCAAGCGGAAATTCAGTGGATTTGGGAGTATCAGAGAGATTGTCATGAGAGTAGCAAGATACCGAATTGAGGAAATGCATCATCAAGTTACCTCACTATGTTCTGAAAATAGAATGTGATAAATCGCACAATATACTTACTGTTGTATATTATTCTTGACAGATTAAGGTCATAAACAATTTGTCAATCAGTAATAGTTGGCAAGAATACACCTTGTTGTGCATTGATAATGTAGGTAGATGTAGAGCCGATTTCTTTGTTAAAGATGATTTTTCTCAGCACTGACATAATTCACGCTTTAAGAGTACAGCCTGAAATGAACTCTGCAAGAATTGCTATTTGCTGAGTAAATTGGGATATAGATGCGGAAAATTTTTCTGTGTAAACTTGACCAGCAAATGGTATGAAAAACTATTATCAAGATTTTTTAATTCGTGATTGGGTGAAAAGCGATCGCACAAGAGCCGCTGAAGTGATCAGTTATGTGTTATCAGAATACGGTCTGGGTTGGGAACCAAAGGGTGCTGACCGAGATGTGCTGCGCGTAGAGGAATGTTATTTAGCTACTGGGGGAGAGTTTTGGGTAATTGAACACCAAAGTCAGTTAGTAGGTACTGGAGCATACTACCCCATACACCGAGGCGAAAAAGCTGTAGAAATCCGCAAAATGTATCTTTTACCCAGCATCAGGGGTTTGGGATTAGGGAAATATTTGTTACAACAGCTAGAAGCAGCGATCGCAAAGCGTGGTTTTCAACAAATTTGGATTGAAACCGCCAGCGTTTTGGTGGAAGCAGTCAAGCTGTATGAAAGCAATGGCTACACTCCAGCAACAGGAGTAGAAACAACAAGGTGCGATCGCGTGTATGTTAAGTCATTGGTCAAAGACTAATGACTAATGACTCAATGACAAAGGACAATTCTAAATGCACGCTTGGATTAAAAATCTCACAGGCTTACTCAATCTTTTTCTCCAATCCCATTGCCCTCTATGTCAACGCGCAACTTCCCAAGAATTCTGTCAGAACTGCACCAGACAACTGCAAAAATGTCAACGTAAAGACCCGATTTCTCTATGGCAAGAACCTATACCTGTGTTTGGCTGGGGGGAATATGGTGGCCCGGTGAAACGAGCAATTGCAGCGATGAAATACGAAAATCAACCCCAAATAGCTCGTCCTTTGGGTCAATGGTTAGGAGAAGCATGGTTGTTAAATTCACCGAGGCGAGATAGCCAGCCTGTAGTAGTTCCCATCCCACTCCACGCTAGCAAACAAAAGCAACGTAAATACAATCAAGCCGCACTAATAGCACAAAGTTTCTGCGAAATAACCGGATTAAAATTGAAACTAAACGGTTTAGCAAGAGTGCGAGAAACTGAAGCGCAGTTTGGTTTGTCGGTGTCTAAACGAGAAAAAAACTTGGATAAAGCTTTTGCTATTGGGCAAGAATTTCGCCATCATCCTCCAAATGTCCCAGTGCTGTTAGTGGACGACATTTATACTACTGGTGCTACTGCCAGGTCTGCTGTGCAAACACTTCGTCAGTATGGAATTGTGGTCTTAGGATTAGTTGCTGTAGCTACTGCCGTCAAAGACGGATAAATTAAGAAGTAATGGGCAAGCTTTGACAGATAAGTACATAAATTGACCGAATTACCCTATTTTTGTAGAAAAATTGCTTGAAATGTATGAATAAAGTTTTTGCGGCAGGTTTAAAACAACTCATTATCATTCCTGCCACATTGCTGGCAATAGGCATTAGTACAAGTGCAGCTTTTGCTCAAAATAAATTATATAGTCCAATTCCTTTATCTAACAGCACTGAACTTTCCGATAGCCTGTCCGACAAAGACATTCCCACAGGTCAAGGTGGGTTTGCCCGTGATTACACAGTAAAGTTGCAGAAGGGTGATAATTTAGCAGTTGACCTGTCATCGGAAAACTTTGACAGTATCATCACACTGCTGGCACCTGATGGTTCGACTTTAGCAGAAAATGATGATGGCCCTGATGGTAGTAGCAATTCCTTACTCTTTACTCGCATCGTGGAGACAGGGAGTTATGTGATTCGTGTCCGGTCTTTTGGGGAAACTGGGGTTGGGGCTTTTAAACTCAAGGTGACAAAGTTGCAACCGATTAAATGAAGTAGTCATTAGTCATTGGTCATTAGTCATTGGGCATTGGGCATTGGGCATGGCGCATGGGGCATTGGTTATTAATTCTTTTCTCCCCCTGCCTCCGCTGCTCCCTCTGCTTCCCCCTTCCCCCTTCCCCACTCTCCTGATCTTAAAAAACGGTCAAGACACAAAGAAATAGGGCTTCAGTCCACTCAACGACTGCGCCGTAGGTATCTCCGGTGTGTCCGCCTAGTTTATGGTTGAACCATGCACCAGTTAAAGTGGCGATCGCACTTCCAACAACTATCATTGTCAGTGCGAGAAATAGCTGTTGTTTATCTATTAGCCAAAGTAAACCACTCAAACTAAACAACAACACTAATCCCGGTAACAAATCTTTGTAAGAACGAATCGCTTGTTTGTGAAATGCGCCTTTACCAGTTGCTTTTAGATAAGGATATCGCGCGATCGCTAGTTGCTGTCCCCAACGTCCCCAGCCACAAGCAGCCATCAGCAATAACCAACGGTTTTCTGGCATATCCGCTAAAGCTGTTATTTTCAGTATTACCAAGGCGATCGCAGCCATTGCCCCAAAGGCTCCTGTAGCACTATCCGCCATCACCTCCAGTCGCCGATCTGGGTCGCCCACTGCCAAACCATCGGCAGTATCCATTGCCCCATCTAAGTGCAATCCTCCAGTTATGGCAATCCAAACACTTACTACCAAAGCACTACGAGTTAGCACGGGCATCCCCAGATAATCCATCCCCGTATCCAGTAACCCTAAAATTCCCCCAATTATCAACCCAACAAGCGAAGCAAGACGTGCCACTCCCTGAAAGTCCAATCCGTTTAAATACGGTAGTGGAATACTTGTGTAAAATATAATACTAGCTGCCAGCTTTAACAGCAGCTTTTTCCACCACTGTTGCTGTTTCGTCATCTGAATTACATTAATTTTTGGTAAATTGCTGGATAATAGTCTTGATTTCGGTACAACCGACATGAGCAGACTTTAAAACTTTAAATAAGATTTACTTCTATTAAACATTCTCGTTGAAAATTTTGTTATGCTGGTCTAAGTGGCAATTAAGTATTTTTGAGTAATGTCTTATACAAAAATAAGTTGTTTAGGAAGTTAAAATTCCATCACGGAGCAAAATTTGTGTTTTGTATTCGTTAACTAAAAACTTACTCCAAATTATTAGACGATTGCCCCATAAAATTGATATTTTTTTAAATGTAGGGAGTAAACAAGCTATTCAATTATGAGAGTTTAGCCATGTTGTTGCTCTCCTTAGCTCAATCGCAATTTTTCTATGAGTCACCATCTACCCGACACCAGGATACCATCTCCGTGCATTATTAACACGGGCATCATTGTGAATAAGCTCGACATCCGGCGATTGCTGGCAGATTTAGGTCGAGTCCACTACATCTACACCCAAGAAGATAAGGTACTGAGCGAGGGTGAAGGAGATGTGATGGAAGTTTTTGCCAATCCGCAAAGGTCTACCTTAGTGGCTAACCGCGCCCTATATCTGAATGTTTGTAGTTTTGATTACTTGGAACTAAAACAGTCGTCGCAACAAGAAACCTACTTCGATTTGATGCAAGAAGGAGTGTGTCTGCGGTTAATTCCCCGATCAACCCCTTTACAAGAGCGACGAGAGCGAAGCTTCAATGTCAGCGCCATAGAAGCGATGATGGAACAAGTACTCTCAGCCAGGTGGGATGCAGAAATTGACGATGACTGTTCTGATTCTTTCTAAATAACAATTATTTAGAGTATATACTCGTAAAGTTGGTAACTAGGTTAGTAATGAATGCTTAAGTGTTCGCTAAAACTCAATTACCAATTTTGATGTTTGTCCATAATTTAGCCAAATAATATTAATTTTGCCCTAATACCATTTGGTTTTATGGCTGCTAGTACCGCAAGGCAAAAGTCAAAAATCAAAAGTCAAAAAGCTTTCTGGCTGTAATGAAATGGTAGGTTTATTTCTGCCGCGTTGTACTAGTTATGGATTTCTGAAACTCTTTACCGATTAGTGTTTCACAATCCAAAATCTAAAATCTAAAATTCCAAATGGCATGAGTGCGAATTTTTCTTTTCAATGTCTTGCTTGCTGTAGTCAGACAAAAGCTAGAGCAGGAGTGTTTTTCACCCCTCACGGTCTTGTAGAAACCCCCAGATTTATGCCAGTGGGAACGCTGGCAAATGTCAAAACTATTACTCCATCTCAGCTACGAGATACTGGGGCGCAAATGATATTATCCAATACTTATCATCTTCACCTACAACCAGGGGAAGCGATCGTGGCTGGGGGTGGTGGGTTGCACAAATTTATGAGTTGGAACGGCCCAATGCTCACAGATTCAGGTGGGTTTCAGGTCTTCAGCTTAAGCGAGATGCGAAAAATTACTGAAGAAGGCGTAACTTTTCGCTCGCCCCATGATGGACAAATTATTAACTTAACACCAGAGCGCTCCATTGAGATTCAAAATACTTTGGGGGCCGATGTGATTATGGCCTTTGATGAGTGTCCGCCCTACCCAGCAACTCGCCAAGAGGTAGAAACTGCAACTGAACGCACTTACCGCTGGTTAGAACGCTGTATAACGGCTCATCAACGCAGCGATCAGGCGTTGTTTGGGATTGTGCAAGGGGGCGTGTATTTGGATTTGCGTTGCCGTGCGGCGGAAGCTTTGGCTAAGTTGGATTTGCCCGGATATGCCATTGGTGGCGTGAGTGTGGGAGAACCGCCAGAATTAATGGCTGAGATTGTCAAAGTGACAGCACCGCTTCTACCCCCCGAAAAGCCGCGTTACTTGATGGGTGTGGGTACTTATCGGGAAATGGCGATCGCGATCGCATCTGGTATAGACTTATTTGATTGCGTCATTCCCACCCGCTGGGCAAGACATGGTACAGCGATAGTCCAAGGCGGACGCTGGAATTTAAAAAATGCTAAGTTTCGTGAAGATTTTACGCGATTAGATGAAACTTGCCCGTGCTACACTTGTCAAAATTTTAGCCGTGCTTACATATCTCATTTAGTGCGATCGCAGGAAATTTTAGCTTATACCTTGTTGAGCATTCACAACATTACCGAACTAATTCGCTTTACGCAAAAAATTAGAGAAGCAATATTGAGCGATCGCTTTGTTGCAGAATTTGGTCACTGGCTCAACTCATCTGAATCAGCACCAGATAAGGGTGAAATTATAAATGACTATTGACCAATGATCGAGACTCAAACCATGTTAAGATACTTCTCAATTATGAAAGCTGTGTTGGATAGGTGGATTTAAACAAACATGGAAGCAGCACTTTTATTAGCAAAACTGCCAGAAGCTTACCAAATCTTCGATCCTTTGGTAGACGTTCTCCCAGTTATCCCCGTATTCTTCTTGTTGCTTGCTTTCGTTTGGCAAGCAGCTGTGGGATTTAGATAAGTTAATCTATTGTTCAATTTATAGGACAGGTAGAGTACCTGTCCTATTTTTTTTACAGCGCTGTGTTTGATAAAGTTAATATTTATTAATATTTTGCAACAAATTATTATAATAAATAAGATGTTAATCAAGCTATGTCAATATGAAGCCTTGAAAGCCAAGCTTATAGTCAAGGAGGAATTAGTTGTGGGTAATATCAAATTCATCAAAGAAAATAAAGAAGTAGTGGCGGCAGATGGTGCTAATCTCCGCCTCAAGGCGATACAAAATGGCATTGACATATATAAATTGATTGGTAAGATGACCAATTGTGGTGGTAATGGTCAGTGTAGTACTTGTGTTGTGGAAATAGTCGAAGGACTAGAAAATCTTTCCTCCCGCACAGACGTAGAAAACCGAAAATTCAAGAAAAAGCCGGAAAATTACCGTCTTGCCTGTCAAACTTTAGTAAATGGCTCAGTCAGCGTAGTCACAAAGCCTTAAGTTCTCAAATCTGTCATGTATCCAGTCAGTAGTCAAAATACTTACCAAAATTAAGTTTATTCTCTACGAAACGCTATGCGGACATTTTGAATTTTGAATTGGTATAACTCTGTCATCAATGATGCTATCCTAATGTTGTTGACTGGAAATTTAAGAGAGGCTTTCTTGCCATGCAAGTTAATGACCTGGGGTTCATAGCGAGCATTTTGTTCGTACTAGTCCCCGCTGTGTTTTTACTAATTCTGTACATCCAAACTGCTAGCCGCCAAGGTGGAAAAGATAGTTAAGAGTTTGTGTATAAAATAAATAACCCCTGCACCAATAGTGTAGGGGTTTTTATTTATCAACTATCAATTTAGTGCTGTTAGCGTAGCCTGTGCTGGGTGCTGAATAGTAAAAACAAGACAAATCTTGTTTCTTTACTATTTTATTACAACAATTATTATATTCAGCGCTCTTTACTTTAAGCGATTGTCCGCGCCAATAATACTGGACAAGTGGCATTGACTCGAACATAGTCAGACAAGGAAGATCCGATGAGTCGATCTATATCAACAAAACTCTTAGCGATCGATGGACGACGATCTGGAGAACCGAGCAATAATAAGTCTATATTCAACTCTTCTGCCAGTCGACAAATTTCTTCACCAGGTTTTCCACTGCTGATATAAGAACGAGATTGGATGCCTTGTTTTTCAGCTTCTGCAACAGCGGCTGCTAAAACTGGATTTTTGTCTGAGTTAACCTTGGTTATTTCCGATTTTTTACCGCCTAAATCTGTACTAATATTTGCCAAAATTAACTCGCCACCCGGAATATCCCGGAGTAAAAACAGTGCCAATTTCAAGCAATTTTTTGCTGAGTCAGAGTTATCTATTGCCACCATAATGCGCTTAATTCTTTTAACATAAATGTCATCTTTTACCAGCAACATGGGGCGAGAAGATAGTTGGAAAACATACTGACTAACTGAGTTCGATAAAATCGATTGCAGCCGCTTCAGTCCGCGTGAACCCATAATAATCAAGTCAGCGTCGATTTCATCGGCGACTTGGCAAACTACATCTTTGGGGTCGCCTTCACGCAAAATTGAAGAAACTTGGCTAGGATCTAAGTTCAAGGTTTGAATGGCATTCGCCAGAATTTTACCACCATTTTCCCATTTAGCTGTCATGGTAGTAGCAGTTCTTTGTGCAGGAACAACATGCAAAATTGTAACTTTTGCAGATTGAATTGAAGGGATTTCTTTCAGGGTTTTGAGCATTTCCTCTGCGTGTCCCAATCCCGATACAGCCAGCAAAATTCTTCTGATCATTTTACGTAATTTTTGTGAAGTTTACTTTTGTTTTCGCTGTTGGTACTTGGCTCTGGTCGGATTTTCACCACCTTGTTTGACAGCCTAGTTAGTAAGTTGGCACAAATAAACTTTGTTTTTTAGTATTTAACACTCAAACAAATAGCAAAGGATAAAAAACTAAACAAATATTTAAGTTTATTTGCACTTAGTTACTTAAACTTTTAACGAGACTTCAACTATTAAGTATACTCTCAATGTAGCCCGATGAACTTAATAAATTATAATGTTAGTTATTATTTTTAATCTATCTTAAGTTTTTTTAATTAACAGTTAGTTAAGTATTGCAAATAAATGCTAAAACAACTCTTCAGCAAATTTGATTTAGTGTAATCTTTAACAGGCGATCGCTTCCGACTTGAATAGTCTGCATTTTTCCTGAATTTCCCATATTCTCTACTTTTTTAAGTGTTTTGCAATTTTGGTAACTCAGATAGGATTGCTATATCCGAATACCCGCAAAATGCAAGATAACAACATCCGAATTCGGATATTCTAATAGTCGAAATCATATTTAAGACTATATTGAAACCCTCCAGATTATATTTGGAGGGTTTGTTTGATGACTTGTGAGATTTGCTTAACTGCACCGTTGAGGTCGGGGGAATTTAATTATTCACGGTGATTTGAGATCGTCTTACTTCAGAATTCTAGTGTATAAATTACGAATTATTTAAAATCTGCCATTCCCCTGAACAATGTGCTTAACGGTGGTCAAGGTTTCCAGGCTGATAAATCCCCGACGATGACCTTTTTGGTTAGACATACCGAGAAACACTGAATCTCCCCGTGAGGGGTTGCGGGAAAAACGCGGGGAAGTGTTGATGTAGGTAGAGGCACTGGTAACTCCCAAGGCAAACTGCCGACTTTCCTGATAGGATTCAGTAACGATGGAGTCAGCATGACCACTACTGTATTCATTAATCCAGGCGATCGCAGCCTCTAAGCTATCCACCAGTTTAAAAGCTACTGTCCTGGTTAAATAAGGGTTTCCCCATTCGCCTTCCTTCACTAGCTGCAACTGAGGAAAGGCTTGTACTAGTTCTGCATCTCCTTTAATTTCAAAGCCTTTTTCCATCAAGCTGTTCCACAAAACTGCTAGAGATGATGGCAAGGCCTGACGATGAATTAGTACTTTTTCAATAGCGTTGACTTGATCGGGTTCACTTTGATGACTATTAAGAATCATCCAGCGCACCATTTCTAAGCTACTATTGGGCGACCAGTACAGGTAACAGTTACCCATCGCTGACTTTAAAACTGGGCAAGTTGACTGTCGGACTACCTGCTGCACTAAGCTAGAACGTCCGTAGGGAATAACTAAATTCACGTACTGGTCTTGGGTGACTAAATCCCGAATCGAAGCACCATGTTCTGCTGTGATCAGTTCTAGACAGCCCGGAGCTAGACCAACTTCTGCGATCGCATTTTGCAGTGCCTCAGCGATAGCGGCGTTGGAATGGCTAGCTTCGGTGCTGCCTTTGAGAATTATACAATTGCCAGTTTTGATACAAAAAGCCGCTGCGATCGCCCCTAAATCGGGAAACGCCTCATAAATAAATCCAATTACTCCCAAGGGCATTAACTGGGTATAACTCTGGGAATCTTCCAGTTGATAATCAGCGGTTCTGACACGTCGCAACGGATCTGATAATTCCCCCAACCGTTGTAAAATGTCTACTGTCATCTCTAGCCTTGTGGGAGTCAGCTTCAGCCAGTCCAATATCAACTCAGGTACTGCCATTTCCCGACTGGCTTCTAAATCCAAGGTATTGGCTTCTAGAATGTCGTCAAATGAGCGCTCAATCGCCTGTGCCATCGCCAATACTGCACGACTTCGGTCTGCTCCCTTTGTGAGTCCCAACTTTAGGGAAGCTTGATAGGCTCGTTGGGCACTAGTAATCGGTTCGGGGTGGTCATCCAAAACTTCAACAGTCATTGAGTTAACGTCTGTAGGTCAGCCAGACCATTAGTGCTGGTAAGATAGCTAATAGCACCGCCACCATTGCCCAAGCAATAATGCTGGAACCATTTGCTAATCGCAGTGCTAATGGCAGCCATATAATCACTAGCACGAAAATAATGCCCAGCGCTATAGGCAGATAGCTTTCTCCCAAGCGGGGATGGACAACATGCCAACTATTTCCCATCCAACGCCAAGCCCGTTTGTAGGGATAGGTGGTAGAAAGCTGTTCTAGGACATGACCATTATCTTCTACCACAAAGATTTGCTGACAGCGATCGCAACCAAATGCTTCTGTCAGCGTAATCGGAATTAACTGACCCCGGCGACGACAGGGACAGGGGTATTCGGTATTGAAATCGATTTTTTCGGGTTTTTGAGATTGCACAAGCGTTCTAATAACTTGAGCGTGTTTTACACGAACTAGGGGAATATAATGCCTTGGTAAGCACCTTAGAGGCTTCTATCTTTATATACATAAAAAAAAGGTGATGCAAACATTGCCCTGATTACAAACAGTAGATGCAGCTAACTTCAAGTATACTAATTCCCAAATCAGTACGGAGTTATCTATTTGTAATTTTTCCCCGTAGCTAGCGATCTTGTTTAAAAATTTCCTTCTCTTCATCTGTCGCTTTCAAGGTAATGTGGTTGCGTTTTTGGGGATTTATTATGCTGACACACCTGGTACAATTTTAAGCATAGGTAGCAACCACTCCGAAAGCAAATCCTTTGAGAAGGCTACGCTCGTAAACAACACACATCAACAAACCCGCTAATTTACCTTTAGGCTACTGTAACTATATATTATTATCAGTTCTCAAGGTTAGATCGGCATTATGTCCAATATCTACTCCTTGGAGTTCACAAGCGTTTACAGAGCGGGAATTGCTAAAATATCTATTGTAGTGTGTAACTCTTTGTCCAAATATATAAGGATTGTGGCTAATGTTAACTTACTTGTCCACATTTGGATGGGTTTACAAGAGTGCAGAGCTAATCTACGAAAACTTCAACGCACCCTAAAAACACTAAACCTCTTGGAATTGTTAAATTCAAGAGGTTTCAGTTGGAAGCGGGTAACGCGATTCGAACGCGCGACATTCACCTTGGCAAGGTGACGCTCTACCACTGAGCTATACCCGCGATCATCACCCAAATACTAATATCTCAGATTTATCTGTAATTGTCAACCCCTTAATTTAGTTAAAGTGCTGAGTTTTTTAACTCATAACTCAGCACTCATAACTGAATTTAGCCCACTTCTTCTGACTCCACAGTTAAATTACCAACGCTGGCACTTGGAAAAGAGGCTGGCAAAGACTGACTATTACGAGAATATGGCTCTGCCAGGTTAGAACGCAGTTGCCGCATCAGGCTAGCCATTTCTAAGGCATTCAGGGCGTAATCCCAGCCATGATTACCTTTTATGCCTGCCCGTTCTAGGGCTTGCTGCATAGTATCTACTGTCAAAATGCCAAAAATTACTGGCACCCCAGTTTGAAAGCTAGCGGCGGCAATGCCTTTAGAAACCTCTGAGGATACGTAATCAAAATGGGGTGTTTGTCCTCGAATGACTGCGCCAAGACAAATTACAGCATCATAACGATGGGAAAGTGCTAATTGGCGAGCTACTAAAGGTACCTCAAAACTTCCCGGAACCCAAACATAGTCCACCTGATTACCTTGGGGATTAGGGTCTACACCGTGGCGTTTTAAACAATCTTGACATCCCTCTAGCAGCTTTCCGGTAACGAGGTCATTGAATCGACCAATCACCACTGCAAACCGCAAAGGCTCCGTTTGGGTAAAAGTTCCCTCGAAAACTGCCATGACTGCCTCTTTATCAACTATACTTCTGGCCAATATACATTTCTTATTTAAATCTAGAGGAGCAGGAAAGCGCGGTCAGGATGAAGTTATCAGGAAAAAGAAAAATCCCTTGTTTCCCTTAACCTTTGACTTTGGCTTTTCTGCCCCTCTAGTTCTTATATTATGTGCCTGCGCCAGAGCGAAGCCGTCGCCTACACAACAAAAAAGTTTAACAAACCAACTAAAAATACCAAACCAATCCAGACACCAGAACCAAGCCAGAGCAGTTTTTTAGATTCACCCCAATTTTGGGGAGTGGCGTAAGCAACCGGAACTCCAACAACGAGGACAAAAGATAACACCACTAAACCTATCAAGGCAAATTGGAATATTATGGTCATTTTTGCTTCTCCCAATACAGCGAAATACTAAGGATAGAATATCCTAAAGGGCGACACTGACACTTTCTTATTATTTTTAAGCTAGCAGAAATTGCAACATTTTTGTCATTTGTCCTTTGTCTAAGTATCAATGACTAATGACTAATGACTGTAAAACTATGGATTTAATTCTTTGCCACACAACAGCAGATTTTGACGCATTAGGAGCAGCAGTAGGGTTAACACGCCTACTATCGGGAAGCAAGATTGTGCTAACTGGCGGCTCTCATCCTACAGTACGGGATTTTTTAGCATTGCATCGGGATGAATATCCTCTGATTGAACGCCGTTCGGTGAATCCAGAAAAAATTCGCTCTCTGACTGTGGTGGATACACAACAGCGCGATCGCTTGGGTAAAGCTGCTGAGTGGTTAGATTTACTTAGTCTAAAAGAGATTATAGTTTATGACCATCACTTAGGACAAGAATCAGATATTCCCGCGACGCGATCGCATATTGACTCAGTAGGAGCCACCACAACTTTAATCGTTGAGCAGTTACAACAACAGGAAATTTCCTTGACTCCTGCCGAAGCAACTGTAATGGCTTTGGGTATCCACGTTGACACTGGCTCCTTGACATATGACCAGTCCACACCACGGGATGCTTTAGCTTTGGCTTGGTTGATGCAACAAGGTGCAAGTTTATCAGTAATTTCTACTTACCGTGACCCTGGCTTGTCTTTGCAATTGCAGCAGTTATTAACTGAGGCGCTGGAAAATTTAGAATATATTTGTCTACGCGGATATACGGTTGCTTGGGTAACTCTGAAAACAGAGGCTTTTGTGCCAGAGCTATCGAGCCTAGCTTCGGAACTTGTGGAATTAACCGAAATTGATGCCCTACTATTGGCTAATGAGTATCCTTTAGGTGAAGAGGATTCACGCTTAATTGTAATTGGGCGATCGCAAATTCCCAAAACGAATCTTAACCTATTATTCCAACTCTTGGGTGGCGGCGGTCATTCGCAAGCCGCATCGCTAAATCTAAGGGGAGTTGATTCGCAGGCAATATTAAAACAACTCCTTGACGGGATAAAAGTACAAATTCCCCATCCCCTCACTGCTAGAGATTTGATGTCTTCTCCTGTCCGCACGATTCTGCCTGAAACGACAATTGCCGAAGCCCAGCGCATTTTATTACGCTATGGACACTCTGGTTTATTCGTAGTCGATACTCAAGGGCAACTAGTAGGTATTATTTCGCGGCGGGATATTGATATTGCCTTACACCACGGATTTAGTCATGCACCAGTCAAGGGCTACATGACTAAGAATCTCAAAACGATTACACCAGATACGACATTGCCACAAATTGAGTCGCTGATGGTGACTTATGATATTGGACGCTTACCAGTATTGGAAAATGAGCAGTTAATGGGCATTGTCACCCGTACTGATGTCTTGCGGGAATTGCATCAAGAAAGGGATGAAGACCAAGAGGGAGAGCAAAAATTCAAAATTCAAAATGACGCTCACAGACTCGCTAACGCTGCGCTAACAAAATCTAAAATTCCTCTCAGCACTGAATTGCAAAATCGCCTTGCTCCCCAACTGTGGCAATTACTCACTACAGCATCGCAAGAGGCAGAAAAACGCGGTTGGCATCTTTATTTAGTGGGCGGTGCGGTGCGGGATTTGCTATTAACAGAAGCAGTAGCGGGCACTTTGATGATTAAAGATATCGATCTTGTGGTTGATGGCTTTCATAAATCAGCAGATGTCGGTGCTGGTGTGGAATTAGCAAAGGCACTCCAACAACTTTACCCTATGGCTCGCTCAGAAATCCACGGGGCTTTTCAAACTGCGGCTTTGTTGTGGCACAAAGACCCAGAATTAGATTCTCTATGGGTAGATATTGCCACTGCTAGAACAGAATTCTATCCTTATCCAGCCGCAAATCCAGAAGTTGAGGCGAGTTCCATTCGTCAAGATTTGTATCGCCGAGATTTTACCATCAACGCCCTCGCCTTGCGCCTGACTTCCCCTCGTACTGGTGAATTACTCGATTTTTTTGGTGGATTACTAGATTTACAAGCTAAACAAATTCGGGTTTTACACGCCAATAGTTTTATCGAAGACCCCACCCGCATTTTTCGTGGCGTGCGCTTTGCCGTGCGCTTCGGATTTCAGATAGAACCGCAAACTGAAGAGTTTATCCGTTATGCAATCAACAGTGGTGTTTACGATCGCACTGCTCAAGAGAATAGCAGAACTCCAGCCCTGCAAACTCGACTGAAAACAGAATTAAAACACATCCTAGAAGCCTCCTACTGGAAATCAGCTTTACAGTTACTCGATAACTTAGAAGCATTGCAATGCATCCATCCTACCCTGAAGCTAGACGCAGAACTCTTGCGACAATTACGTTTGCTAGAAAGCTGTTTGCGGCGATTTGACCCGCAACCAACCCTCATTCATTGGGAAATGCGTTTAGAAGCGTTAATCGCCCATCTAGCACCACAATATCGGGCAAAAGTAGCAAAGAACTTACAACTGCAAGAAGATGGCGTTAAACGGTTGCAAAACTTGGCTTCTGCTCAAACTGAAGTAATGGAATCTTTACCTAAGTGTCAAAGTCCTAGTCAAGTAATGCAGTTGTTGCGACAGTATGATTTACCAATACTGATTTTAATTGCTGTACAAAGTCCGCGATCGCTTAGACATCAGATTTGGGAATATTTAACTGTTTGGGCTAATGTGCAACCACTACTGAATGGCAATGATTTAAAGAAACTTGGTTACAAACCAGGGCCTCAATATCGGCAAATATTAGATGATATACTTGCTGCTACCTTGGATGGAGTAATTAAAGATAAGACTGAAGCGGAGGAGTTTTTAGCGCAACACTATCCTAAATGAAATAGCTTTGGTCTAAATTGTATCTGGATTGATATTTAACTTCCGCAGTTTTGCTGCTAAACGTTCAGCTTTTTGTTCGGCTTGTTCTGCTTTTTGTTCAGCTTGTTCTGCCTTTTGTTCAGCTTGTTCAGCTTTTTGCTGTACCTGTTCTGCCGTTTCTTCCGGTGTTGGTATTAGTTGCCCATCTCGTGTAAAAAACCGCAATAAACCTTCATAAACTCCCAAGTATAACCCTAGCTGATGACTCCACAAATATCCTTGTTCACTTGCTTGCAGAGGTTGATATTCTCCATCTACTAAATGAAATCCTGCAAATTCTTGTGTGTAAGGGTCAAACCAAAAATAATCGGGTGTGCGGAAGGTATCTTGATAAATTGTTTTCTTTAAATCTTTGTCAGTATTAGCTGTTGAGTCAGACAAAATTTCTAGAATTACATTCGGATATTTGCCATCTTCTTCCCATACTACCCAGCTTTTACGGGTTTTACGTTCACATCCCAGTACTACAAAAAAGTCTGGCCCCCGGAAGTGTTCTGATTTGCGTTGGCGTGGACTGTAGTAGATAGTCAGATTTCCCGCCGCATAGAAATCATTTCTATCTCGCCACAGCCATTTTAGGCATTTGAGTAAGAGCATGATTTGCTCTAGATGAAGTTCGCTTTCCAAAGGAGGCTCATCGCTATATAAATCGCCAGGGGGGAATATAACATCTTGACAGATGCCTTCTTGAGAATCTAATTCTTGAGCAATAGTCATAGAATGGATACAGCATCAAGTAGTTATGGATTGATTTTAGCAGTGTTATGGTTGGCGAGGCCTAACGTACTGTAGGTAATCGCCTATTATTAGGGTAATGGTAAATAAACTATGCTGTCTTGATATTCATCGTCTTCTGATGCCAAAGCAATTATTATAAGTTCTTCTATATTTTCACCAATACTTAAATTTGGATTGAGGATGAAAATTCCTGGTACGTGACGATTAACAGCGATATGGTCAGCTAAATGTACTGGCATAGAAGTTCGGTTATTTGTCACTAATATAAAATTATTATCCTCACACCAACACAGAATTTCTGGATCGAGTGTACTTTTTGGTGGAGTTCCTGATTCTCCTACCACTTTAATCGCAATATCAGGTTCTCTTAGCCTAATTTGATTTGGATATACAGGATTGCATTTTCATCAATCAGATATTGCAGTGTCATGCTTGCTGTTTAGCTTGTCTTTCAATTCGGAGTTGGCGCAGTTTTTCTGACACTGGCGGGGGATTAAGCCGCTGTTGTTCTCGCATTCTATGACCGTGTTCTATCCAGTTTTTCATGTAAGCACTGACAGTTTCTTTGTTTTGCAGATAATAAAGAATTGTTGCATATACTTGCTCTAAAGAGATTGTTTGATAAATTTGGGCAATTTCTTCTGGAGAACGTCCACAATCAATGTATTCATAAAGAATTGTTTCAATCCCAATCCTTGAATCTTTAAGTCTAATATCTTCATAAGACAGGAAGTTGAAATACTCTGTGATTTGTTTTGTAGGCATAGATTAACCTATATTCGTTAGTTAGATATGTCATAATCTTTTTGTAAAAGCGATCGCACTACATGAAGAGGTGGCAAAAAAATGCGATGTCTAGCGACAAGCTGCTTTGCATCTACGGACTCTTAGCTAGATTAAGTTTCATCATTAGAGATATCATTTTCATCTGATTTGATAGCTTTTATCACCTGTTGTACTATCTTTGGATGTAACACTTTTCCTGCATGAAAAGGAAGTACTACCCTAATGTCATTTAGACGATATACTCTGTGACTACCTTTACTTCGTATTAAAGTAAAGCCCGCATCTAATAGTAGATTTTCGGCTTCCTTGGCTGTTAGACGCGGTAGTTTAGGCAAGTTGTACCTCTAAAAACATTGTGAAAATTTCTTTGTTTAAAAGTACCTGTTTCTCTGATTCTGATAAAGTTTCTAGGTACAGTCCAACCGCTTCTTCGATATTTTCTTTTACCTCTGCCAATGAATCCCCTTGACTTTGACAACCTGGAAGTTCTGGAGAATAAGCATAATAGCCATTTTCATCTTTTTCGATAATAATGTTAATTTTGTAAGACATAGAAATTGTTTATTGTTTGGTTTAATATAAATTTTAGCAATAATATTATAGCGATCGCCGTAAATTAATGCTTTCAAGAAAAGGCGATCGCATTCTTAGATTAGGCAAAAAAAAGATAGTGTAATCTTGTCTTCCTTACAAACAAGACAAGATATCCGACTCAAAGAAGTTAGATATCTGTTTCATTACGGTTTGATTAAAGATTCTTCAGACTGGCGATATTTAGTAATTAATCTACGTCTTTTTAAGGGTGAATAAAGCAGCATGGAAAGTGCGGGTAAACTGGTTCCGGTTAGTGCTAACAAAATAAATTGATTTAGAAAGCCCATTATTATCCCAGTTCCTGCGCTAGCTCCAAATCCTAATGTTAGTAGTATTAGTACAGTTGTAAATGAGTCTTCAGCCAAATTTATAACCCAATCCCTAGCCCATCCCACAAGATGTATTTAAGACAGAATAAAACTGCTGTAAGTTTTTCTAGTAGGGCTGGGGAGTGTGGAAATAGAAAAAGCGATCGCATCCTCGCTTTCCGAAATACCTTCATGCTACACTCTAGTTAATATCAAACCTCATTACAACTCCAACGAAATAGCACAAATGAAGTAGTACCAAACACCTGTTGCGCCGAAGCAACAAATGTCAACAAAGAATAAACGCAACTAGTTTGACAGGGTTACTTCACATAGTCATGCACTAAAAATATTGTCATCACTCCTATCTACATAAAATCGCTTGACAAGTGTCTGCGGCTGAGTTTTTTTGTGTCTAATCTACCCGTAATTCTGGAAAACATGCGGGTGGAAGTTTACGAA
Organism: Nostoc sp.; assembly: GCF_036918245.1. Taxonomy (GTDB): domain Bacteria; phylum Cyanobacteriota; class Cyanobacteriia; order Cyanobacteriales; family Nostocaceae; genus Nostoc. Next base: position 53,059 of record NZ_JBALEF010000056.1, on the reverse strand, counting down.
TTGAGGTTTGAGAATAATGCCGAAAAAATCAATATTGTTAGCAGAGAATTTAGCTTATGACCTCAGCGTAGATAGAACTTTGTTTCAAGAAGTTCATGTGAATATCGACGCGGGCAATCGCATCGCTTTAGTAGGTTGCAACGGAGTAGGAAAATCAACCCTTTTCAAGATACTTGCAGATCAAATTAACCGATATACAGGTTCAGTGTGGTGTAATGGTATTGTGTACTATTTACCACAAATCAGCACTATCAAGCCAGAAATTACAGCAGATACAGTACTTAATTTTTTGATTTCCATCTCTGATGAATGGTGGAAGATTGAGGATATTTTACAAACACAATTCCACACCAAAGTTGACTTCTCTTTACCAATCGCTAACTTGAGTGGCGGAGAACTTACTAAATTGTTTTTGGCGATTGGTTTAGCTCAAGAGCCAAACTTGTTATTGCTCGATGAACCAACTAATCACATGGATTTGCAAGCATTAGAAAGCCTAAGACAGTTTCTTTTGAATTTCACAGGTGCGTATGTAATTGTCTCGCATAAGCCTTTTTTCTTAGATCAAGTGACAGAAGTTACCTGGGAACTTACACCTGTTGGCGTGAAAATATATGGTGGTAATTTCTCGCACTATCGAGAACAGAAAAAAATAGAGTTAGAGGTAGCATTGCGCTCGCACGAAGCCGCCAGAAAGGAACTCAAACGTACCCAAGCCACAGCGATGCAAGAACAGCAACGCGCAGCCCAATCTAGTCGCAACGGTCGCGCCAAGTTTCTGAATGGTAGTATTGATAGAATGGCAGCAGGACTGATTAAAACCAAAGCTGAGGTGTCTACCGGAACTGCGAAGAAGAAACATGAAGCAGCAGTAGCAAAGGCTAATCAAAAAGTTGCAGAGACGAAAGTCAAAACTACCAAAGTAACGAGTATTCAGCTAGAAGAAAAAAATCTAAAGCGCCGAAATCTAATTAATATCCAGGGTGCGAATCTTAGGATATCAGAGCGTCTATTGATTCAAAATATTCAACTGTATGTATCATCTGGCGATCGCATAGCCATTATCGGCGCAAACGGTTCTGGTAAATCGAGTCTGGTCAAAGCAATTTTGGGGGTGGAAAACCAAACAGCAGTTTTAGAATCAGGTGAGATTTTGCTCACACCAGCAATGAAAGCTGTATATCTCGATCAAACCTACGAATTGGTAAATCGCCAATACACAATTCTGGAAAATATGCAAGCTACCAATCCTCATCTCAGCTATCAGCTTTTGCGTCAACAGTTGGGACACTTTCTCTTTAAATATGATGACGTTCACAAAAGCGCTTCCATACTGAGTGGGGGTGAGTTGGCAAGATTAGCGATCGCTATGATCAGTATCTCAGAAATCGATCTACTGATTCTCGATGAGCCAACTAATAACCTGGATATTGAAACTGTTGAACAAATGGTAGTAGGTATCAATGATTACCAAGTAGCGCTTTGGGTAATTTCCCACGATATCGATTTCCTGAGCCAGATTAACATTACCCAAGGTTTCAAGTTGAGAGAACAAACTTTGCAAATGACAACTTATTTACCGAGTACACCAGAGCAATATTATCAAGAGTTGCTGGAATATCATAAATAAAGCGATCGCCTTATGTAAATTTCTAGCTCAACAACAGAAGCCGCAAAGCATACAGGCAAGTTATAATTTTCTTGCGGATCAACGTAACAAAAATTTATGAGTAACCCCCTTGTGCAAGCCTTTTTCGTAGGCAGAGCAGTAGCTGAAGTAGTTAATGAGCGTTTAGAGGTCGCCTTGACCGATGCTTTGAGCGATCTGGGCAAATTTGATGCAGAAGCTAGAGAGCAGTTGCGCCAGTTTACAGAAGAAGTCCTAGAGCGGGCAAATCGGGCAGCAGAAGCAGCTAATGCAGGTCAAGCTACCGCAGGTACTGGGCAAGCCAGTTCCGATTCAGGTGACTTGCAAGCAGATATTGACGAATTACGAGCCGAAATTGCCCTGTTACGAACAGAATTGCAACATTATCGCCGAACTTCTGCATAAATTTTAGTCATTAGTCATTGGTCATTGGTCAAAAATTATGTACAAATGACAAAAGACAAGTGACAAAAGACATTTAAGAAAAAAACAGTTTAGGAATCAGAGTGTCTTTTCTTCCAAGTGATTCGGTCGCAAACCAACGGTAAACAAAGTATATGGAACAAGGTTATTCAGATAAGGCATACCGTTGGAATCGGGAAAAATACTCTAGCAAACGGCGTTTTGTGGACATTTGGTCTTTTGTCTTGACCTTACTGTTCAAACTTTGGCTATACAACAAATCTTGGAGTTATCCGGGAGGTGTGACTGATGTAAAGCAAGCTACAAGACGCAAAACCCAAGCGGTTTGGATTCGTAATACTCTACTGGATTTAGGGCCAACCTTCATCAAAGTTGGGCAACTGTTTTCTACCCGTGCTGATATATTTCCTGGTGAATATGTAGAAGAACTAGCCAAGTTACAAGACAAAGTACCCGCATTTAGTTATGAGCAAGTAGAAGCGATCGTTGAGAAAGAACTAGGCAAAAAAATTCCTGAACTCTTTCATAATTTTGAACCGATTCCCTTAGCTGCTGCTAGCTTGGGGCAAGTACACAAAGCTGTGCTACATACTGGGGAATCGGTTGTTGTCAAGGTGCAACGTCCTGGACTAAAGAAATTATTTGAAATAGATTTACAGATTCTCAAAGGAATTACCCGCTACTTTCAAAGCCATCCCAAATGGGGACGTGGACGAGATTGGTTGGGTATTTATGAAGAATGTTGTCGCATTCTTTGGGAAGAAATTGATTATCTTAACGAAGGTCGTAACGCCGATACTTTTCGCCGGAACTTTCGCGGCTACGATTGGGTGAACGTCCCTAGAATATACTGGCGTTACGCTACTTCCAGAGTGCTGACTTTAGAATATCTCCCTGGAATTAAAATTAGCCAATATGAAGCTTTAGAAGCAGCAGGTTTAGATCGAAAGGCGATCGCTCGTCAAGGCGCTCAAGCCTACCTACTACAATTACTCAATAGTGGCTTTTTCCACGCCGATCCTCACCCAGGCAATATTGCCGTTAGTGCAAATGGTGCTTTAATATTCTATGATTTCGGCATGATGGGGCGGATTAAGTCCAACGTCCGCGAAGGACTGATGCAAACACTGTTTGGCATTGCTCAAAAAGATGGCGATCGCGTTGTGCAGTCTCTCATCGATTTAGGCGCGATCGCCCCAACCGATGATATGGGGCCAGTGCGGCGTTCCGTCCAATATATGCTGGATCATTTCATGGATAAGCCCTTTGAGAACCAATCAGTTGCGGCAATCAGTGACGACCTTTACGAAATAGCTTATAATCAGCCATTTAGATTTCCAGCAACTTTCACTTTCGTGATGCGAGCCTTTTCTACTCTAGAAGGGGTAGGCAAAGGTTTAGATCCAGAGTTTAACTTTATGGAAGTTGCCCAACCGTATGCAATGCAGCTTATAACCGATATGAATGGTTCTGAAGGGAATAGCTTTCTTAACGAATTAAGTCGCCAAGCAGCTCAGGTAAGTAGTACTGCGTTGGGTTTACCACGTAGGTTAGAGGATACACTAGAGAAGCTAGAGCAGGGAGACATGCGCTTGCGCGTTCGGTCTATAGAAACTGAACGCCTGCTGCGGCGACAGAGCAGTATTCAGCTCTCAATAAGCTATGCTCTGTTAATCAGCGGTTTCACGCTTTCAGCTACTATTTTAGTGGTTAAGGATTATGTATGGTTGGCACTGCTGCCTGGTTTAATTGCAGCAGGGCTTTCAGTGATCCTGATCCGATTACTTTTACGCCTCGACCGTTACGATCGTATGTATTAATTGTTGCAAAAAATTTATGAAACTCAATTTCACGGGTTTTAGCGATCCGGGACTTATTCGTTCTAATAATCAGGATGCTTACTATATCGACCCTGAAGGGCGATTTTTTGTTGTTGCCGATGGCATGGGTGGTCATGCTGGAGGTGAGGAGGCAAGTAGAATTGCCACTGGAGAAATTCAGGCGTATTTGGTAGCAAATTGGGAAACTTCTAAGTCTTCTCAAGAATTACTAGAGCAAGCTTTGTGGGGTGCCAATGAAGCGATTTTGCAGGATCAGCAAAATCATCCTGAACGCGCCGACATGGGGACAACAGTTGTAGCAGTGATTTTTCGCTCCCCAGAGTCGCCTTGGTGCGCTCATGTTGGCGATTCGCGACTATATCGCTTCCGAGAGTCGCACTTACAACAGGTGACGGAAGACCACACTTGGGTAGCACGAGCAATCAAAATTGGTGACATTAACTTAGATGAAGCACGATTACATCCTTTTCGCCATGTATTATCCCGTTGTTTGGGGCGCGAAGACTTGCATCAAATCGATGTGCAACCACTAGATGTAAAAGTTGGCGATCGCTTGCTGTTATGCAGTGATGGTCTTACAGAAGAACTTGTCGAACAGAAGATTGCTAACTGCCTCCAAGATAGTCCTTGGCTTGATAAAGCCGCCATCTCTCTTGTTGAGGCTGCCAAAGAGCATGGAGGACACGATAACATTACAGTTGTCATCGTTTCCCTTGAAGAAAATAGTCATTAGTAATTGCTTTTCGTCCAAAAACAAAGGACAAATAACTAATCCGGTAAATATACTCAGTAATTTGTTCAGCGTGAGCATTTTTCCTTTTTACAATTTGATACAAATATTTTTAGCCTCTAAAATGACCTAAAGAGGCTAAATTTGTATAAATTGGTAAATTGACATCTTGCACGTAATAAGGTAAAGCGACTATTATTCACGCTTATTACCATTAATTCCCTAACCTCCTTAAAATCTCCACCCTCCGAAGCTTCCTCCACGCTTGGGGAGACAGCATCTTAGGCTTTTTAAACACAAAGACTAAGACGGGTTTTGCATAGCACCAGATATTCTCTTTAAAGAAGATTTGTGCAAAGCATGAAGGAATTAGGGAGGTAGTTATACCTATCTGAGACCAAATAGAGCTTATTTTCCGGAATATGGTTCAGTTAACTTGGGTGGTATATCAGTAGGATTAGGTGCAAGATATCAGAGCAGAAAAAGTCCACACTTGGGATGTGGGCAATCTGTCAAACAATTGTTATCTTTCGTAATACGGGGGAACAAATGTTGGACAGATATGAGTCCAAATATTTTCCCATTTGGACTTCTGTGAGTGATATCACCTTTACGCGTTGTTTTTTCGGAGTAATTAATTATGAGTCAACCAATGAAACTATCCTTAGAACAGCAATTCAGCATCTGCTCATTTTCTACTCAGGTGCAGAATATGAGCCACGATCAAGCTAAAGATTTTTTAGTCAAGCTCTATGAGCAAATGGTCGTGCGCGAGGCAACTTATCAAGAGCTTCTTAAGCACCAGTGGGGCTTAGATTCCGGTTCCACTATGGCATAGAGTCGTTCTAATGTCGCAGTGGGCGACCTCCTTCTCTTGCTTGGTTCCAAGGAGGAAAAGAGCTGGGGATGTCGGGGCGTCAACTTCGATAAGCAATTCCACAAGATAGCGCAAAAGTTCAATTCACGAAATTAACTAAGAATGAGTAAACATTGTCTACAGCATATCTGCTGGAGTCTAGACTAACTTTAGCATTGCAGGCTAAATCCGTTGTTTGCTTTAGCCAAACTTCTTGTTGTTTAGTCTAGTGTGAGAATCATCCCTGCATACCTTTACAATCCACTGGAATGTTTGCACAGGAAGATTCAGAGATAATTTTGATACCACTGCTTTAGCAGCTAATGATTTCACTCTTTATACATATAACTAGAACTAACATCTTTATATATATTTTGTTTATAAAACGTTACATTGTTTGAGCGACCACCTTTTAGTTCCATATAAAACACGTAACATTAAGAAACTATGCCTAGCTGGAAAGATCGTATGGAGAATCTGTATCAATACTTTCCAGTTTTGTTATAATTTGGGGCTTAATCTTTTCGTACTCGTTTTTGAGTAAACTTTTACTGATTTGCGGGTCGGCAGAGGACATCAACGTATTGCTCATTGCGACCCACTCTTGCAGTCGTTGCCGCTGGGCAGAAGCGACGCTGGAAAGTAAGATGTGGGTACAGCGATTTGGTGCTTCTCGTGCAAAGAATAAGAGGCGGTAGTAACCTGTGTGCTGTAGTAACCGGGCAATTTCTTGACCAAGGCTGGTTTTGAGATCGAGGTAATAAGGCAACCATTTAGCGCCATGCTTGCGGTTGTAGATGACAGTAATCCATAGCAGCATGGGATGGGGGATAGAGATGAACAGAAATTGGTTATAGCGGGTACAGAGTAAGCGTTTTTGAATTTCTTCTTGCGTTAGCATCACCCACAAAGCTGGTAAAACCTCCCCATTGGTATGAATGGACTGGGGAAACACAATATCAGCAATTGGTTTATTTTGGGGCCAGGAAATGGCACGAGCTATTTCATCGTTTGACCAAGATACCCGCAAATCGGCTTTGGTCTTTTGTTCAAGCTCAGTGCTAGCTGTAGTAGTGGGAACTAGGGCATGGCCAGCTTGCTGAATTTTGCGTGTATGCTCAGGCTTTTCTAAAGATGCTAAAACTCTGAGGATTTCAGTAATACTTTGGGGGCGATCGCGTGCTACTTTAGCTAGACAACTCATCACCAAATTTTCGATTTCTTTTGGTAGTTCTAATCCCGGCGCAACCTCAGCAAAAGAACGTGGTTTTTGATAGTGATGTGTTTTATACCACGCACCAAAAGAGTGAGTTGGTGCCACCAGTGGCATTTTGCCCGTGAGCATCTCAAACATCATGACGCCCAAACTATAAATATCAGCACGATTGTCTAATTCCTTACCCTCCATCTGTTCGGGAGAAGAATAAGCCAATGTCCCCAAATAAAATTTTGTATGGTCGCCATCTGACTGTAATAACTTAGCAATACCAAAATCTAGAACCTTGACCAATTCTCCAAAACTGGGATCTTGAATCACCAGCATATTGCTTGGCTTAACATCACGATGGATAATTGGGCAAATAGTGCCATCAACCGGGATGCCATCATGGGCACACTGTAACCCCAGGCTGAGTTGACGCGCCATACTGAGGAATCTTGGTAAAGGTAATCGTTGCTTGCGAATAATATTGTTCAGGCTTTGTCCTTGTAAGTATTCCATGACGTAGAACGGGATGTTATTGTCATCTACGCCATAGTCCATAACTCGGACAATATGGATACTTTTTTGCCCTAGTAAAGCACAGGTTTTTGCTTCTCGCTCAAAGCGGTCTTGCAATCGCATCTTTTCATTTTGGATTGATAGAGCCAGAAACTTAACTGCAACAGGTACACCTCCCAACAATGTATCTTTAGCACGATAAACCCGACCCATTGCTCCAGTACCGATTAACTCTTGGAGTTGGTAGCGTTTGCTGAGTAAGCGACCAATGTTGGGGTCTGACATAGAAAATTCGACTCCAAAAGCAGGTTGTAAGTGTTTAGGAGGACAAGTGCATTCAAACTGATATCTGATTATTGCGCCTAGAAATGACTTTTTATGCTCGTACTGCAAGACAGAAATGGAAGTCAAAAGGCAAAAAGCTTATAAGCTAGGCTTTTGTGCGATTTCCAATAGTTGGTCTATTTACGCCGTGCTGTACTAGCTTTTTCAGTCCTCTTTCAGAAGATTGAAACCACGATCTGACCGTTTGCAACCGAGACGTTTATTGCAAGTGGTGCAACATACCAAATCAAACAAGCATAAAGAGTAGATTGATAATGACGCTTTGTACCATTTTGCACTTTAATTGTGGTGTAGTTTTAGTTTGCCCAATTTTGACTAATGCGCTATCACTCTTGGCGTCTTCCCAACTCTTGGAGACGTTGCTTCGTGTTGGGAGAAGACTGTACAGTTTGGCTACACGAAACTTTACCTGCCTTTGCAGGTTAACAAACCCTTAAATTTGCATTAGTCCACGGAGGTAGATTTTGTTTGTGTAATAGCAAATTCTATTCGCCCAATACTTTTAAAACATTTTTATGATTATCTAAGAGGATGTTTGAAAAGTTCTCTTGTAGGTATCAAAAGTTTTAGCTCCCTCTAAATCCCCTTTAAAAAGGGGGACTTTGATTCCGGTTCGTCCCTTTTCAAGGTGGGTTAGTGGGGATCTAAAAGTGCCTAAAGTCACAGCGAAAAACTTTTCAAACAACCTCTAACAAGATTTTTAACCTTCAGGCTCATTCTTACTATGTAAGGATGCATCATTTATTGATAAAACTGTGATAGCCTAAGTGGTAGTTTTTCGTTTTCCCTGTTGGTTAGGATATATATCAAAACTTGATTTATTATTCATCACATAGTATTGAATCCGACGTTCGACGATACTATTAAATCGGGACATAAAATCAGAAAAGAAGCCCGGATATTTCCTGATTTCTGTGAATGCTGTTAACCATTTTCCTTGTTTTATAGGTTCTACAACTTGAAGGTAAGCTAGATTTTTCTTATAACCTGCAAGATTATAAGATAGAGCACGCATTAGAGCAGGATTTTTTTTCACAACGTCTTGTTGCATGAAATATTTAGCAGCTTTGCAAGATTGATTTAGACGTGGTAATTGGCTTTGATATACAAGAGAACCAGGGCGTGAACGGTAGAAATAATAGGGTTTTGGTTCAATAAAAAACCTAGCTCCTTTAATTAAGCATTTCATATCAAGCCAAAAATCTTGACCCATCCTGATTTCATCATCGTACTCAATGCCGTGCTTGACCAGAAATTCTCGTTTGAATAGAGGTTTGCTTAAGCCCAGATGCAATCCTGCTTCCCCATAGACATCAGTTTCTACAAAATAAACGATATCAATTTGGAGAATTTTATCTATACGTTCTCCACTTTCTTGAATCAATGTACTCCAAGGAGATGTTGCACCGTCTTTGATTAAATAAACATCATCAGCAATCATGTCTGCATTTGTTTTATTTGCCAAAGACACAAGTTTGGACAATCTTTCGGGAGCATACCAATCATCTGAATCAAGTACAGCAATCCATTCTCCTTGGGCTGCTCTGAAGGCGCGATTACGTGCCGCCGCCGCTCCAAGATTTTGCTGATTAACTATCACTTTGAGACGTTGATCGGTAAAACTTTTAGCGATTTCTACAGTTTTGTCACTTGAGCCATCATCGACAATAATAACTTCAATGTTAGTGAGCGTTTGCTCTAAGGCTGACTCTATTGCCTTCCCAATATAACTTTCTGTATTGTAAGCAGGGATAATAACGGAGACTTTAGGATTCACGAAACTGAACTCCTGACTATACGGTTAGGTAAAATACTAAAATCCTGACCATAATTTGATCATTTCTTTTTTACTATACAACTCAGTAGGTCAGTGAGAATAAACGATGAGTGGTTAAAGTTGGGCAGGAGATATTAGGCGTTGGGAAACCAGTGCGTTGCCAGAGTTTTTTGAACAGCGGTTTTTGGCCCAGAAGAACAGCAAAGCGGTGAGGCAGCGTTGCCTTTAAGCTGACTGACGCTCTAGGCTAGCTTCCATTGTGTTAGTCAAAAAATGACCAGCCAAAATACCACTACTGAGGTGATATGTATCTTGCGAAATCCGGTGTAGGGTTTCAAAGCCACTACGACGCTGACGATCGCTTAGTACCCAGTAACGCTGTACGATAGTATCCAAACCAATCCAGCCTTCGCCTTCAACCTGCCCCAAAATATTATGTTGTAGTAAAAAAGTATACTGACGCTCTCCATCATGCAACCGCCCCTTATATTTCAGAGAGATTTCAGAGCGATCGCTACCTGGGAAAATCAGTTTTGTGGCCATAGTAAACCAGTTATCTCGATTCCAAGCTACCAAGGTCATACCCTTGACGCTAATTGGCATACCATTGCGTTCCAGCCAATTTCCTTCCATTGCCCAGCGTCCTGGTTCCAATAAAAAAGTATGAGCCACCTTTTATTCCCTGTCTTGCTTGAGTGCCGTCAAGACTATAGTTATAGCAGTGCTAAGTTACGAGTGCTGAGTTGCGAGTCAGAATGAAGAAATTTTTTATCTTGTTTATTTTTCCTGACTCAGCATTCAGGATTGACGTTGGTGAATTTCTCCCAAAAGTACTTCTTGAGGTGCACCTGTGGCAGTGGGTAGGTTGCCAGGAATACCCAAATGTCGCCAGTAGGCTAAAACTGCGAAAGCGATCGCTTCTTTAAAATCTGCACTCAAGCCGACTTCATCTGTCGTCAAGACTGGTATTGATCCCAACAACAACTGTAATCTTTGTTTCAAATAGAGATTGCGACTACCACCACCACATAATAGTACTCGTTGTGGCATTTCTGGCAAAAAAGTGCGGTAACTATGAAAAATTGAAGCAGATGTAAGTTCTGTGAGAGTTGCCAGAATGTCAGCAGGATTGAGTTGGTATGCTTGAGCATCTTTTAAACACTGATGCAGGTAAGTCACACCAAATAACTCGCGTCCAGTCGATTTTGGTGGCGATAGATGAAAGTAGTCTTGGTTGAGCCATTGTTCTACTAATGGATGGCAAGGAGTACCACTCGCTGCCCAATTCCCATCTTGATCATAAGTTTTAGCACCAGCGCTTAAATGCTCCACCGCTAGATCCAACAGACTATTTCCTGGGCCACTATCCCAAGCGCGAATTTTTGAGAGCCAGTCTCCATGCCGAGGCGGAATATAAGCAACATTGCTAATACCACCAATATTTTGAATACAACGCCCCTCCTGGGGATGACTAAGTAAATAAGCATCTACTCTGGGCACGAGAGGCGCACCATGACCACCAATAGCAATATCAGCAACGCGGAAGTTGCTCACAGTCGCAATGCTTGTAAAATGGGCAATTAATGCACCTCGCCCTAGTTGAAGACTGTAACCCAAGGAAGTACCCTGTGCTGTTAGCGGATAGCTAGGGTTTAACCCGTGGGTAGTGAGCATTTCTCTCCCCCTGCTCCCGTGCTCCCCTGCTCCCTCTTTGGGTGGTCGATGATAAACTGTCTGACCGTGGGAGCCAATGAGAGTGGCTGGCTGATGACCAATTTGAATATTTTGGGCGGCTTGGGCAAAGACTTGAGCGATCGCATCATCTATTTCTGCTAATTCTGCCATTGAAATAGCAACGCCTGCACCAACTGCTAATATTCTTTCTCTAAGTTCGGCTGGATAAGGATATGTTGCCCCGGCTAGCAACTCAACTTTGAGATCCAATTCTGTGCCGGAAATCTCTACTAACGCAGCGTCTATGCCATCTACGGATGTGCCACTAATTAAACCGATAACGCGAGTAGGGACAGCAGCTTCTTCAGTTGGATGCATAGATTCAAGATTCTTTTGTTGCAAGAGGTAGTCTAATTCATGTTACTACCCATGTCAAAAAAACTTAGGTGGCATAGTTGACTGGAGAAAGACGAGTAGACAGAGCAAGGGAAGAATGTCAAAACGAATAGTAATGAACATGAATGTATTTCTATTTATCAGCAAACAGAGAATCTCAAACAGTCTTGTCCGTTGTCTTTATTAGTCCTTAATCAGCACAACATCCGAAGATCCAAATTCTTAATATATACGAGATTGCTTTACAACTTTTTTATCTTCAGATGAAGAACAGATATTCTATCTATTGTTTCGGCAAGTGAAACTACTTATTTATGTTCAATAATCAAGCAATTATTTTCCCAAATATAGCAATTTTTCAGTAAATAAAAATCCAGTATTTTCATCCTATTCTTCCTTAGAGAAGACATTACATAATGAACTCAAATCGCACAGCGAATTTTTCAACAAATAAAAATACAGAATCTCAAAAGTATGTCTCTTACAAAAATTGCTTGTATCGCGGCTTTATCTTTATCTGCAATCTCCTCATTTATCTGTGCAGGTTCTGCCCAGGCTATTTCCTTCAAAGTAACCACTGGTATTGCAGCCCCTGATGGAAAAACTGACAAAGGTGCTTTTTCTGAGTTTACTCAGCTTCCTGGTACAACAACTATTGACTTCAATAATGGTCAAGCACCAACCACTGGTTTTGCTAAGTACTCTTTTGAGAACAACAGTGGAACCAGTAGTGTTAGGTTAGATCAATGGGCACCCGCTGGGGCAAAAGGTGAAGTCAATAATAATGGTAAATATTTGGCAGTTTTCAACGGCGATCAAGTCGCAATTAAACTTGCAAGTTCCCTCAATTATTTCGGTATTGACTGGGGAGCTATTAGTTCTGGTAACGTTTTTTCCTTCTACAAGGGCGATACTCTGATTAAATCATTTACAACTGAGGATGTGAACCCAGTTGCTCCAATTCATGCGTCACAGCATGGTGGTGAAGGAAATGGCTACCTTCATTTCTACTCAGATAGTAGCAACGATATTTTCAACAAGATTGTCATTACCCAAGCAGGTGGTGGTGGATTTGAAAGCGACAACCATTCTTTCCATATAGGAACTGACAGATTTACAGGTTTTGACCCTAAGTCTGTTCCTGAGCCTAGTGTTACATTAGGTATGCTGGCTGTAGGTGGTATGTTTCTACGCAAGCGCAAGAACGAGAAGTTGCAAAGTGTAAGGCAATCTCATTAAATATATCAATCTTAGCTCAGTAAGATTTTCCTGATTTTCTCTACACTCTACCCTTAGCCTGTATAAGGATTTCAAAACTAAGTTAGCATTAAATACAAATTAGGGTGAGCTTACTTAGGTAAACTCGCCCTAATCCTTTTGCTATTTCCGATCGGGCCTTCTTCTACGATCAATGCTACGCATAGCAAGCTATAGAAAAATTTTATTTTTCTATACTCAATACTGCTTAGAGCTTAACCGAACTGGATTAAGAGTAAACCATAATTGTGACTCCTAACTCCTGAATCCTCCTATAGGTTGTTGCATGAATAAAATATACATGGATTAGTTTAGATATAATAATGACTCATTCTTTGTTGTCCTAACTGGAGAAATTAATGGGTCGCGCCAAAAAGGTTGTCCTGGCATATTCTGGCGGAGTGGATACCTCAGTTTGCATCCCCTACCTCAAACAGGAGTGGGGTGTGGAAGAGATAATTACCCTAGCAGCAGATTTAGGTCAGGGAGATGAATTAGAGCCAATCAGAGAAAAAGCTCTGAAATCGGGTGCAAGTGAATCCCTAGTGGCGGATGTCAAAGACAGCTTCGTTAAAGATTACGCCTTTGGAGCGATTCAAGCCAACGCCCTTTATGAAAATCGTTATCCTCTAGGAACCGCCCTGGCTCGTCCACTGATTGCCAAAATATTAGTAGAAACAGCCGAAAAATATGGTGCTGATGCGATCGCTCACGGTTGCACCGGCAAAGGCAACGATCAGGTTCGCTTTGATGTCTCTGTAACCGCCTTAAACCCAAACTTGAAGATCCTTGCACCAGCCAGAGAATGGGGAATGAGTCGTGAGGAAACGATCGCTTATGGTGAAAAGTTTGGTATTCCCTCACCAGTCAAAAAATCTTCTCCCTATAGTATTGACAAGAATTTGCTTGGTCGTAGTATTGAAGCTGGTTTACTCGAAGATCCGTCATTTGAGCCACCAGAAGAAATTTATGAGATGACCAAAGCGATCGCTCATACTCCCAACGAGCCAGAGTACATCGAAATTGGTTTCCACGGTGGTATTCCCACAACCCTCAATGGTATAGCCAAAAAGCCAGTTGAGCTAATTGAAGAACTCAATCAGGCGGTAGGAAATCATGGCATCGGACGGATCGATATGATTGAAAACCGTCTGGTGGGGATCAAATCGCGGGAAATCTACGAATCACCCGCGATGTTAGTGCTAATTCAGGCACATAGAGATTTAGAAAGCTTGACTTTGACAGCAGATGTCACCCATTACAAGCGTGGCATTGAAGAAACTTATAGCCAAATAGTTTACAACGGTCTGTGGTACAGTCCACTCAAAGTTGCACTGGATGCCTTTATTCAAAAAACACAAGAGCGAGTCTCTGGAACTGTGCGAGTGAAGTTATTCAAGGGCAACTCCACCATAGTTGGACGTTCGAGCAATAATTCCCTCTATACTCCTGATTTGGCAACCTACGGAGCCGAAGACCAATTTGACCACAAAGCTGCTGAAGGCTTTATCTACGTTTGGGGATTACCAACTCGCATTTGGTCGCGGCAAATTAAAAGTTAGAAGTACAGACGCGATTAATCGCGTCTGTACATGAGTTAGGAGTTAAAAATGCAAAATTTGAAAGTAAAAATTAAAAAATAACTTTCTACTTAACTCCTAACTCCTAACTCCTCACTTTTTACTTTTCACTACTCGCTTCTTTAACTTGGCGAGACTCTAACCACAGGGGCACAATAATTAAGGCAGCGAGGATCAGTAAGGCTGCGATCGCAAATTGACCCACCCAAGCAACCAATTGTTCTAAAGAGACTATTTTGCCAGCAAAAAAAGCTAATGTCACCATCAAACTAGCCCAAGCAACTGCTCCTAACAAGTTGTATAAAAAGAATTTTCTAAAGGGCATTTCAGCTATACCAGCTAGTGGTGCAGCAAAAACTCGTAACAATGCCAAAAAACGCCCAAAAAAGACCCCTTTAGCAGCATTTTGACTAAATTGATCTTTAATACTCAGCAGCCGCACTTCAGAAATCCGAAATATGCTGCCAACTTTTACCAGAAAAGCCCAACCGCTAACTCTACCAATCCAATAGCCACAAGTGCCACCAATGACAGCACCCATGATTGCGTCACCGAGAACCAGCCAGAAATTTAGTTCATCGCTGCCAGCTAAAAACCCGCCCACTAAGGTCACGGTTTCACCAGGAAGGGGAATGCCTAAATTTTCTAGCAAAATTCCGAAAAAAATTGCCCAATACCCGTAATTATGAGCAACTTCCTGGATATTTTCTAGTGAAATCAGCTCTAAAGACATTCCGCACCGCCGTCTTTACAAATTTTTACTTTTACTATATCTTTGCTTGTTTTTGGGTGGGGTGTCAATCAAACTAATACATAGAGTCATTAAGTCATTAGTTTAATACTGACTAATCCATAGCTGTTACTTTATGGTAACTGTTAACTTTTGAATTTTTTTGAAATCTCTACCACATGTTCATAATTTATTAAAAAAAGATTAAAAATTTTATAGAAAATTTATAAATATCCGTTTAAATTGTGAAAATTTTGTAAAAGATACGGTTGATACCGAAATTGTTAGGCGCTTATGCCTATATTGATGTAAGTTATCACAAATTATACGACATGAATACTGAAATAATCTCTCTCAACTGTAGGACTGCAATTGCCCAAATATCTGGGTAAAAGAGTCATTTCACCGTTGAAAGAGAAGAAGTATTGATGTCTTTTTCAATTTTTTGTCAAGTGTTCCAATTACCCTGTTAAATTCATGGCTTTCACACAAGAACTTCAAGTAATTTTGTTTAAACCCCAAGGAAGCATAGATTTGGAAGGCGGTAAAGCTTTAAGCGAACAGATGGGTGGAGTAGTCCCTCAAGCTTATCAACTCTGGGTTATCGACCTAGCAGAAGTTAACTTCATGGACAGTTCTGGGTTAGTTCCTTTAGTGAAAGGGTTAAAAGCCGCACGTCAGAGTGGTTGCCGCTTGGTTCTATGCAACGTACAAGCTCCTGTACGGTTGATTTTGGAACTTACCCAACTCGATACAGTGTTTGAAATTTTTCACACTTACCAAGATATTTTTACCACCGTCAAAGATAACAGTCTGGTGCTAGCAGACTAACTAATAAATCTACCTAAAGAAGGATGGCGGAGTCAAGCAATATTTGCATTTTTTCACATTCTCTAAGATAACAGTCTGGTGCTAGCAGGCTGATTTTCTTTCTTGTCTAGAGAAGAATGTTGAAGGAAACTCATGGCTTTAAGCTAGGTAGTATAAATTACAAATGGATGAATCTGCTTATTGGAAGTCATCTACCTAAAGCAGTAAAGTTCAGAAATGACCAAAATTGGTCAAAGCAAATGCAACTGTTTGTGAGACTCCCCAGCCTTTTAAAGACAGGGTTTTTCAAATTACTCTAAGCTAATTGTTTTATATGCGGCGTAACTAGTGAAAAGAAGCAGGAGGTAAGAAAGGTTAGAATATCAGCCTTTACGTTATTTCTAACTCTATAGTTATTGTTTTGTTTGCCTCGATCTATTACTTGGATGCCTCCAAGATGCTTTGATGCACCAATTTCTTACCTCTTAGATTCCACCATAATGTTAATTTTAGGCATTCTGGGGAGTCGAAATATTAGTTTGTTCGGATGCTGGGCGGGGAAAATTTGGTAAATCAATACCGCTGTGACTAGCATTGCGAGTCTTGAGTGCTAAACGGTAACTCACACTTTGCAGTTCTGCTTGCAGTTGGCGGTTTTCCCGTTGTAGCATTGCTACCTTTTCTCTCACTGGCGTCATCCGCTCCTCAAACTTCCGACGGTAAATTTGAGGCAACTCTTGTACTACTTGCTCCAACATCCGAGTGCGATCGGTAAGTTCTTGAACTGACTGTCGCAATTGGTAAATTTCGGAGTCACGAGTTGTAATTTGCTCTTGGTAGAACGCCACCTGTTGTTCCACAGCTTGAAGTTGCTCTTGTAAAGCGTGTAACTGGGTCAGATCACGCTCAAATTCAGGCTGCTGGGGCATAAAACTAGTGTTACCCTTTACCAGCCGGAAGAGTTCTTGAGATAGTTGTTGCACTAATTGATCGCGAAGTTGCAACTCCTGGCGTAGCTGCGATACTTCCGTCGAGAGAACTTGAATATTAGGTGTATCAGATTGGCTCACAGTAGCTTAAAGCTCCCATTCAGAATCTTGTCCACTCTTAGGTATAACTGCGGGAGTACTACCTTTGGCAAGTATTTGTTAATTTAGCATTCCCAAACAAGTCACGAAAAAAGAAAAAGACAAAATTTTATTGAATGGGAGTAGGGATTGAACATTCAGTTTCTTCTCTAGTCTCTAGTTACTAGTTCCTAGTCCCCAGTCCTCAGTCCCTTAGACTGTTGCAGCTGTTGCAGGCGTTGCAGCTACTTTAGTGGGCTTTTCCTTTTCCTCTTTAGGGGGTTTTTCTTCTTCAATGTCCTGCTTAATTGTCAAATAGCGAATCACTTCTTCACTCAAGCGCATGGCGCGTTCAAAGGGGGCGATCGCAGTTGCAGGCGCGCTGTAGTTTAACTGGATGTAGATGCCATCCCGGTGTTTTTTGATTTCGTAAGCCAGACGGCGCTTACCACGATTTTGAATTTGGATTTCCTGGGCGCCTTGATCGCGAAGTAAATTCTGATATTTAGTAACTGCTTGCTCTACCTGTTCCTCTCCCAGGTCAGGACGGAGGATGTACATTGTTTCGTAATTTGTAGTCATATTTTTCAGTTTCCTCATGGACAAAAGTGGCTGCTGATATTATTTTATACCTTAACTTTATTTAAAATGTCAGTATTAATCAATATCTGAAGCAACAAGGAACTATAATCTTACCAGTTTTCAATTTGAATCATTAGCCAAATCGCCGAAGTTTGGATTTTTTGGATGTCCCTAATGAAAACTAGGTTGGGAGGCAACCCTGATATTTCTTTAACAAGATTGATCGAGCTATCAGCTTCGCTAAGAGGTATCTTTCTTTAAGGGCATCTTATAGCGATCGCTTTTTTGTTCAAGGCTCAATCGGTTCGCTAAACAGCTAACTGACGATTGCTACCTGCTCACAGCTTCTAATCGCAGAAAAAAGGATATTCATCAAGGTTATGGCGCAGCGCTACGTGCGAATTCAAAATCCAGAAGGACAAATTTACTATGGGTTACTACAGCTATCCCTGAATGTGCAGGTGTTAGATGCTCCACCCTGGTTACAAGGACAACCCACTGATTTAACTTTGACACCAGAAAATTACCAAATTCTGGCTCCCTGCGCTCCCTCAAAAATTGTGGCAGTCGGTAAGAATTATGCAGATCATGCAGCCGAAATGGGAACTCCAGTACCTTCTGAGCCACTAATCTTTCTTAAGCCACCTACGTCGATCATTCCATCTGAGAGGGAAATTAAGTATCCTCCCCAGTCACATAGAGTTGACTACGAAGGAGAGTTAGCTCTAGTGATTGGCGATTATGCCTTTGAATGTACACCAGAGGTAGCCCAAACGAAAATTTGGGGCTACACCATCGCCAATGATGTAACAGCACGGGATTTACAAAAACAGGATGGTCAATGGACGCGAGCCAAAGGTTTTGATACTTTCTGTCCCTTGGGCCCTTGGATTGTACGGGAATTAAATCCAGGAGCGAGATTGCAGACTTTTGTAAATGACGACGCTAATCCAGTTCAATCTACCTGTATAGATCGGATGGTATTTTCTCCCGATGTTTTAGTTTCCTATATCAGTCAGGTGATGACGCTACTACCTGGTGATTTAGTGCTTACAGGTACGCCGGAGGGTGTAAGTGCTTTGCATCCAGGCGATCGCGTCCGCGTAGAAATTGAAGGTATCGGTCGCCTGGAAAACATCGTAGCGACCCGTTAACTTCTAACGCACTTGCATATACACTGCATCGGAAATCGCTGGAATTTCTGCATAACGTCCGCTTACAGACTGGATGACTGAATATGCGACTGCTCCCACTATGCCGATAAAAATGGTTGTGGATAGGGTTTGGATGGCAAAACCACCGGAGGGAACTAGTCCCACAACATCAGTTAGGATGCTAAACAAAAAGATAATGATGTCCAAAAGGATTGCTTGCATGGTGTTAAAACGAATAAAGTGACTAATTTTTTCGTTTCTTACTACCAGCAAAAATAAAGCAAAGAAAATAATCATTCCTGCATAACGCACGCCAAAGTAAATTCTCAACAATGGCAGAAGCGGCAGAAACAGTAGTTGTAGTGGTGGAAACTCTGAGAGCAAATATCTACCAAATACAAAAACTTCAATTAGAGGATACAAATAAGGCAAGGAAGCAAAAATCCGATCTGAAACTGTTGTAGACCCGCGCCAAGACATTATGCGTTCTCCTGTGGTTAAATTTTAATAGTTACTTGAGCTTAGGATAACGCAGTTGCTAGGTCTTGCTGAGAAATTCAACTATTCTATATGGGCGATGCGAAAGCCCATCATGCATTCATATTGATCTGGCTGCTGTTGAGTAAGTTTGCGAATGGCTTGACCACAGCGCAGTTGACCCCCACGCCAACGGGGTTGACCGCTCCCGTCAGCGAGTAAACAAGACTGGCAAACTTGCTCAGGGGCAAGGATTTGCTCGTCCATTAAAATGACTAGCATCGAATCCCTCCTGTAAATCCTCATTGTCAACCCACATTTCACTCAAGGGAAGACGTGTTTTGTAGCGGTTCAAAGAGCCACTTCAGATAGATTGGATGCGTTTTGCGTGGTTAAGTGTTGTGATTTGCGATCTCGCTTTGCGCCTAACTTGGGCGATCGCAGAGGACACTTAGAACCACATCCTACCTCTTTGTAGCAAAAATGTAGGCAATTACGATTCAATAACAATTCTCAAGTGAATTTTAATTTATTGTACGTTGTGTCTATTACAAAGTGGGAAGGTTAGTAAAAAATAATACAAAAATTTTTGCATTAAGTTGAGCAAATACAACTAAAGGTATTCATTGCATTCCTGTTAATTTAGCACTAGGATGTGTCAAACTTAATATTCAGAAAACAACAAAAGCTTTACACACAAGCAACACGGCGACTTATTGAAATTCCCTTGAGGTGAGTAGTTAAAGTGTGAGAAGTCAAGTCAGTAAAACTGAGTTAACTTGATAGCCATTTAAGTGAGGCATTTCTAAAATACTGAGGTAAACTTGCAAGCAAGTTAATCCACAATATTACTCAACGGCTCGTCGGTCTGGGCATCACTTACAATGGAACACTGGCAATTTCTGATACAGAAACAAGGCGCTCGCTCGTGGCATATCCTAGAATCGCCAAATTTGGAAATTTTGGAAGGACAGTATAGAGTTTTGGCTCGTTCTAACCTTCTGAATACAGACGTGGAAGTGCGGGTAACTCACTCTTCAACCGAGGAAGTTCAACCAACACGGCGAATTTTCAAGCGATCGCGTCGCACTAATTCAGAAGGCTTAATGCCGATAATTCCTTTTACCTACTTCCAACCGGGAGTTTGGGAGTTGCGGTGTTCTGGCGATTTGATGTCGGATCTGCTCGGTAAATCTTGGCAATACAGTGTGCAAGTGCAAGTCTTCTCACTGTTAGCAGACAGAGAGCCGAGGAAAAATTTAGAATCAAGTTCACCCGACAATCGCCTAGATACTGTTTCTGAAAACTTGGAATCTAATGCCCCAGCAGAAACTGCAATTACGTTATTTACGTTTGAGAAAGCGATCGCTGTTTCTGAAGAACTGGCAATTACTACAGATAGCAACCTTGTTACCACTGTTGCGTCAGATGAAGGGAACTTGGAATCTAATGCCCCAACAGAATCTGTAATTGAGCTAGATAATGCGATCGCAGTTTCTGAAGAATTGGCAATTGCTAAAGATAGCAACCTTGCTACCACTGTTGCGTCAGATGAAGGGAACTTGGAATCTAATGCCCCACCAGAAACGGTAATTGAGCTAGATCATGCGATCGCAGTTTCTGAAAAACTAGCAACTACTGCAAACAGCAACCTTACTACCACTGTTCTGCTAGATGAAGGGAACTTGGAATCTAATGCCCCACCAGAAACTGTAGTTGAGCTAGATCAAGCGATCGCTGTTTCTGAAGAACTGGCAATTACAAACAGCAACCTTGCTACCACTGTTGTGCCAGATGAAGAGAACTTGGAATCTAATGCCCCAGCAGAAACGGTAATTGAGCTAGATCAAGCGATCGCTGTTTCCGAAGAACTGGCAATTACAAACAGCAACCTTGATATCACTGTTATGTCAGATAAAACTGAAGAAGATGAAAATATAGTTATCGATCAGCCTGTAAGTCCTGTGTGGCTCAAAGGAGAGACGGCAGAACAGATTTTACAAAATTTAATAGATTTAGCTTTACCCGCCTCTGAACTGCTGCCCAAAGATGAAAAGGTTACAGATTTTTCGGCAACACAACTACCGCCACCCTTACTGCTAACTTTAAGTCAGGATAATTTCATTGCTCGTTGGGGACAAGCTCTTATAATCAACGGGTACATAGAATTCCAAGAAAAGACAAATATAGATTGGGGTGAAATATTATCTTCAAAAAGCTTGCGGGCGCTTGAACTAAAAATTGAACTGCGATCGCCCAAGAACTCGAAAATCTTGACCAAAATACGGCAACCCTTATCAGATAAGGAGTTGCCCTTTACCATCAATACCTCAATTGATATTCCTGCTGATTGTGAATCCAAGCTAATTTTGGCAGATATCAGTTTGTATGGTAAATTCGCCGATGCTGGTGAAGTCATGCTGTTAGCCAGCCAGTCCTTCACCATTACAGCAGATGTAACAGAATTACTGGCAATCACAGCCGCAGCCAAATCCAGTGCATCTTTAAATAACCCCATAACACCATCAGACTCATCTGCTGCTTTCACAGAAACAGAGACACCTGTTAGGCTCGATTTGAAATTATTAAATCTGGTCAAGACTCCAAAAACAGACCAGTCTCAGATAGTTAATCCATCCCCAAATACACCCCTACCACCGCAAATTAACCTACAAGTTTTGCGAGAAGCTAACCTGCGGACATCTAAGCTCAAGAATTCAAGCATTTCGTTGCCTCAATTACCGAAACTGCCCCCTATTCAAAGTGATGCCAACATTCCCACAGATATTGTTGCAGAACTACAGACACCGGAGGAGCTTGTAGAAAAGGATGCTACTATAGTCACCATCAACTTGGAGCAGTTGGTCATCAAGCAACGTCGAACGCCAATAATCGAGACTACTTTGCCATACTTGAAACGGCTACAAGCTTTGCCAGGTGATGCAGAAGAAAAAGTAGAAAATAAAGTTTTTTCAGATGCGTTGGAAGTTAAAGCGGCTGAAGATTTTCCAAAGTTGGACGCAACTGTGGCTGAAGATGAAAATATACCTGAATTAGTAGGTGATGCACAATTCCAGGAAGAATCTATTGTTGAAGTAGTAGCCCCGCAAAATGAACAATTCCAGGAAGAATCTGTTGCTGAAGTCGAAGCCCTACAAAACGCACAATTCCAGGAAGAATCTGTTTCTAAAGTCGAAGCCCCGCAAAATGCACAGTTAATTACAACAGGAAACCTTTATTCATCTCCCCTGCTGAGGAAGTGGATGCAGAGCCAAGGATACTCCTTGCCTGAATCTATCAACGATCTGCAACCTCAAGATTACAATAACTATGTTCCAGCACAGCAGATACCCCTTTCTCCTAGTGCAGAAAATGCGAATATTGATGTTAACTTGCCGTTAGACCTAGATGCCAACACGGAGAATAATCTGAGCGAAGGTTGGAGCAGTTCACAACTTCTCCTGACTGAAACGCCCAAGGGACAAGAGACATGGGAAGAAGTCGAAGGATTGGCTCTTGAACTAGAGAACTTTGGGGAAGATATAGACACAGCGCAGGAAGTGGAACTAGGGATTGGAGAAAATACGGAAATAGAAAAAGTCCTAGAAGAACCAACAATCTCATCGGCTCTGTTAACACAAGTACCGCCCCCTCCTCCTCCGATAAAAATAAATATAGCGTCAGCTTGGTTGGCGCAAGAAATCGTTGTAGATGATACAGATACCGAACTAGAAGCCGATACAACTGGGAGTTACACCTTTGAAGAAAAGGAGCAACCACTGTTATATTCATCTTCTTCCTTACCTATAATTGCAGCAGCCACTGAGCTTTTGCCAACTCCACATTTGTATGTGCCAGAAGGCGAATTAATTGCTGGCAAGTCTCTCATAGTGCGCGTAGTACTGCCAGAAGTACCTCTGCAAGTTGTTGTCAAATTATGGCTTGAAGATTATCAAACTCGCTACTTACTAGATGGTCCTCATTTATTGACAAATTTACTTCCTAATGCGTTGGGAGGGTTGGAAGTGATGACACAATTAAACATTCCCTTTGGCTGTTTGGAAATTCGCTTAGAAGCGATCGCACTCGATCTTACAACCCAACAGGAGAGTCACAAAGTCACAATAGTACGAACCGTCATTCCTCCAGACTTGCCAAACTTGCAGCTAGATGAACTCCTGGGTATGTAACTCAGGTATGAGGGGCATTAAGCATTGGGCATCCCTTCGGCTTCTCTACGAGACGCTACGCGAACGCTCAGGGCAAGTGGGCATGGAGAAGAGACAAGGTAGACAAGGAAGAGACTTGTTCAATAATTCCCCCTTGTCCCCTTGTCCCCATCTCCCCTGTGTTAAAAATATGAAAGAATTTCAAAAATTTGGCAGAATTTGCAGTAAGCTCATTTTGAATTGTAGTGTGATTTAATAGGAACCTTTACTATGGCAGCTTCTTTTTTGCCTACTGTCTTGGCTAGTACTTCGTACTTGTCTGCTATCTTCATTCCCATAATTGGTTGGGTTTTGCCAGGTGTGGTCTTCGCGTCTCTGTTTTTATACATTGAAAGCGATGATATCAGTGATATTAACTGATACTGATGTAGTCATTAGTCATTAGTCATTGGTCATTAGTAATTTGTAAAAAACAAATGACAAAGGACAAATGACCAAAATTAATACCGCCCATCTCATAGAGACAGGCGGTTTTTTTTACGTTGATTTCTCAACAAATGCTAGAAAATTCTAACTTATAGTGTTCGGTTCAAACTAACTCATGTTAAATCGAAGAACCGAGTCCGGCGTAGGCACCATAAAAGAAAATGCCCAAGACTGTAATTATACCTAAACCTGCGATCGTAGCGACGACCCACAGGGGAATTCTCCCACTTCCAGACACAGCTTCTCTCCTCCCTTAACAACAAATCAACACACGTTCAATAAACAAAGATTAACAACAGTACTTCTAATTAGTTAAAGAAGTAACTAGAAAACAGAATACCCAGAACGAAAATCATTAGTAATCCCAGGTATAGCGAAGTCCGGTTTAGTTCAACCGGCTGATTATTGGGATTGGGGGATCTTTCTGCCATAATTGCTCCTAACGGTGAATAAATTGCATTGCGGCGATCGCGCCTAAAAAGAATACAGTTGGTACACCTAAGGTGTGTACTGCCAGCCATCTAACGGTAAAAATTGGATAGGTAACTGGTTGATTGATGTTGTTTCCGCTAGTCATGATCTCAAACTACTTTCCAATAAATTCTTCAACTTGTTTTTTAGCTTCAAAACGGTTCTTCACAATGGGCACTTCCTGCCGCGCTGGTGTGAAATACTCGTTGGGACGGGGTGTACCAAAAGCATCATAAGCCAGTCCGGTGCTGACAAATAGCCAACCAGCAATAAATAATGCTGGGATGGTGATGCTGTGAATTACCCAGTAACGAACGCTAGTAATGATGTCCGAAAACGGACGTTCTCCAGTGGTACCTGACATTTAGATCCCTACCTTATACATAGAGTGTTATTGAGTTTATTATCCTACAAAGTTAAGAAAGAGTTACAAGTTGCAACGTTCTTCTCAGAAATTAGGTATGGGCATTGGGCATTGGTTATTGATTCATCTTCTTCATCTTCCCCACTCCCCACTCCCTCTACCTCTTACTCACTAAGCTGCTTCTGGGGAAGTTGTTTCAGGGTTTGGTAGATATTTGAGCAAAACGCCGCGATCGCCAATTATAAATCCCCGCTCTGGCTCTAAGAAAACAATCTTGTACAAATTAGCCGCAACTTCTTCTATGTCACGGTCTTTTTCCCAGGTTTTGCCACCGTCGCCACTGCGTAGCAAATTACCGCTACCGCCACCTACCCAAATTTCATCGGGTGTGCGATATGCCAAATCCAGCAAACCCCAACTGGTGGATAACTCTGGATATTTTGCCTTTTGCCATTCTTCAGGTTTAGTTGGGTCACTAAACTGAACTTGACCTCCTCTAGCTAGCAACCACAATTGCCCATTGTCAGCAAAGCCCATGTTTTCTACCCGCCGAGAACTATTGCGGTTATGGGGTATCCAAGTATCTTGCCCTGGTTCCCAAGTCGAGTAGAAACTACCCTTAGCCGAAACAGCAACATATTTCCCATCAGCAGAACGCTCTAAGTTACGCACCACACCCACTGCTGATTCCACCTGCGCTTTCCAGTTTTTGCCGCCGTCTGTGGTCTTATATATGGCTCCCACATCAGTAGCCATTTCAGCTGTATTGTCTGCTAGCGCCTTAACTGCGATCGGGCTACCTGGTAGCTTTTCGCTCAGGGGAATACGCGACCAAGAAGCACCTTCATCGGTAGTATGCAATAACAGTCCAGGCTCTCCGGCAATCCAGCCTTCTTTACCTGCAAAACTTACTGAGTCAAAGCGATACTTCTGCTCATCCAGTTGCAGTATTATTGGTTTCCAGGTATTACCACCGTCATTGGTTTCCAATAGGGTGGCATTGCTACCTACTAAGTAGCCATGCTCAAGGTTTTTAGTAAAAGCAATATCCAATAAATTCGAGTCTGTTGGCACAGAAATGACTTTCCAAGGATTGTAGCTAACAGAGGGGACTTGGCCACAACCTATGCACATCACGACTACTATTAACAAGGCAAATATTCGTTGCCAACCTTTCACAATTGAATGCATCAGTATTTCTTAGTTATTTCTAAATTTTTGTCAGAGTTGGCAGCCAGGATGCTGGAAAATCCTGGATTTTTCATTTTGAATTTTGAATTTTGTTAGCGCAGCGTTAGCGAGTCCGCGAGCGTCATTTTGAATTGCTTAAGGGCTGTCATTGTAAGCCGTAAAGACTGATAAAAAACAAGAAGCCAAGAGCCAAAGCACCAAAAATTAGGATATTTTTTTGGGTTGGCGTTAGGTTGTTGACACCCAAACCATAACCGAGATTTTCTTTGAAGCCGGATGCAGTACCGGCAGGGCCGATGTTGGCAAAAGCGGTCTTCTTAGCAGAACAAACTGGACAGCGCCAATTAATGGGCAGTTCTGCAAAGGTTGTCCCTGAAGGAATATCATCCTTGTCGTCTCCCTTTTCGGGTTCGTAAACATAACCGCAGGCGCGACACTCGTAGCGGTCTAACACCGTAGTCTCAACAGCTGGTTCGCTCATGGCTAAGGCCTCGCAGAGAATAAATCTTAAATATACGTTAAAAATTATGACATAATTGTTAGACTTTTCTATCACTAGCAAAAGCGAATCAAATACGTGAAGTGCGTCTGTTTCCCAGATTTCAGAAAAACCAAACAGATATAATGTAAAAGAAAGTTACGCAGTTAAGGGATTGGGTATAGGGCATTGGGCATTGGGCATTGGGCATTGGGCATGGGAAAGAAAATTTCTCTGTCCTCCCACTCTTAAATCTCTAATTCTCTAGTCGTCAGTACCCAATCTCCAGTCACTACTTAAAATACTCCATAAGCGGTAGATACTCATTGTGTTTGTCCTCAGCGGTTACGAGTACCTTCTAGGTTTCTTCATCATCTGTAGCCTAGTACCTGCCTTAGCGCTCTCAGCTTCCAAGCTTCTACGACCCAGTGGTTACAGCCCAGAACGTCGCACCACTTATGAATCTGGCATGGAACCCATCGGGGGAGCCTGGATTCAGTTCAACATCCGCTACTACATGTTTGCTTTGGTCTTCGTTGTCTTTGATGTGGAGACTGTATTCTTGTATCCTTGGGCGGTAGCTTTCCACCGTTTGGGGCTATTGGCATTTATTGAAGCGCTAGTCTTTATTGCAATTCTTGTAGTCGCTTTAGTTTACGCATGGCGTAAAGGAGCTTTGGAATGGTCTTGAATTCTAACTTAACAACCCAGGGCAAAGAACGAATCATCAACCCCATTGAACGGACTACAATCACTCAAGACCTTTCAGAAAACGTCATTTTGACGACGGTTGACGATCTCTACGACTGGGCGCGGCTTTCTAGTTTGTGGCCGTTGTTATTTGGTACTGCTTGCTGCTTTATTGAGTTTGCAGCTTTAATTGGTTCCCGATTTGACTTTGACCGTTTTGGGCTAATTCCCCGTTCTAGCCCCCGCCAAGCCGATTTAATTATTACGGCAGGGACTATTACGATGAAGATGGCTCCGCAACTGGTGCGTCTTTATGAACAAATGCCAGAGCCGAAGTATGTAATTGCGATGGGAGCTTGCACAATTACTGGCGGGATGTTCAGCGTTGATTCCCCTACGGCAGTGCGCGGAGTCGATAAACTGATTCCTGTGGATGTGTACTTACCCGGTTGTCCTCCCCGTCCAGAAGCAATTATCGACGCAATCATTAAGCTGCGGAAGAAAATCGCCAATGAATCGATGCAAGAGCGGGGTAAAATTAAGCAAACTCACCGCTACTACAGCACAACTCATAATTTGAAGCCAGTAGAG
The DNA here is from genome assembly GCF_036918245.1 of Nostoc sp. Lineage (GTDB taxonomy): Bacteria > Cyanobacteriota > Cyanobacteriia > Cyanobacteriales > Nostocaceae > Nostoc. The sequence goes on along the minus strand of NZ_JBALEF010000056.1, from coordinate 25,552 downwards.
GAAATCTTAACTGGTAAGTATTTGCAGTCAGAAACTCGCTCTGTGCCACCGAAGGAATTGGCGGAAGCGATCGGTATGCCAATACCACCCGCACTGCTGACAGAAAAGGCGCAAAAGGAGGAACAAACCCGTGGCTGAAGAAGAATCTAAACCAGTACCAGCAGACGAAGAAGAGTCTAAACCAGTACCAGCAGCCAAAGAAGAGTCATTGGTACAAGCGGGTAAAGTTTCCCAGTGGTTGACGGAAAATGGCTTTGACCATGAGTTTTTGGCACCAGATAAAAATGGTGTAGAGATAATTAAGGTGGCGGCAGATTTTTTGCTTCCCACCGCTACAGCCCTTTATGCTTATGGGTTTAATTATCTCCAGTGTCAAGGTGGTATTGACCTTGGGCCAGGACAAGAATTAGTGAGTATGTATCACTTGATTAAAGTGGGTGATAATAGCGATCGCCCCGAAGAAGTGCGAGTGAAGGTGTTCTTACCACGGGAAAATCCTGTAGTGCCTTCTGTGTACTGGATTTGGAAGACCGCAGATTGGCAAGAGCGCGAATCTTACGATATGTTGGGCATTATCTACGAAGGACACCCAAATCTCAAGCGGATTTTGATGCCGGAAGATTGGGTGGGTTGGCCTTTGCGGAAGGATTATATCTCGCCTGATTTCTACGAGTTGCAAGACGCTTATTAGAGATTGCTGAGTTTTAGCAGTGATTAACCCCTTTCCGGTGGCGGAGAGGGGTTATGTTTTTTAACGCAAAGGGGCGCGGAGGGAAGCGCAGAGGTTCGCAAAGGAGGGAGAGATAGAGGTGCAATAGAGATGCTCGGTGAGATTTCCTAGTAATCGGAATCGGAATCGCAATCTCTACGGTTGTATCTATAATTTATGGGAAAATTTAATGTAAATATTTAAAGTAATATGTCAGAAACACCTCAAGACGACGGCATTTGGATTGTGACGGATGAAGTGCCGCAAATATCGATTCCTGACGGTGCTAAAGGCGGGAGTACTAATACACGCAGTTGGGGAGAGGAAACTATCAGGGAAAGTATTGGTAGTAAAGGGGTAGGAGATGCCGTTAAGGTTAGCGCTCAAACATTAGAGCAAAATATGACTCACTTTCTCAAAGTAGTGGGAAGTTTGTTTAGTCAAGCTGAACAGCAAGCAAAAGTTAACTCCAGGATGCAGCTAAATGAAATTGAGCTATCGGTAGAAATTAGTGGGGAAGGAGAAGTTAAATTAATTGGCAATGGTGCCAAAGCTGGGACTAAAGGAGCTATTAAGCTGAAGTTTAAGCGCCAAGAATCACAGTGAGATGGCAAAAAATTGGGCGATCGCGATCGGAATTAACCAGTATGATTATCTGCAACCGCTAAACTATGCGAAGCGGGATGCACAGTTAATGCAAGAGTTTCTGGGCAATGAAGCAGGATTTGAGCGGATATATTTCTTTTCTGATGACTCTCCTGATATTGATGAAAAATCAACTCGCCCAACTCGCACTAACTTGCTGCGACTCTTGCGGCAGCGCTTTGAGAAATCCTTTATGGGAGCAGGGGATAATTTCTGGTTTTTCTTCAGTGGTCATGGGATAAGATACGCTGACCGTGATTATCTCATGCCCTGTGATGGCGATCCAGAGGATATTGAAAACACGGCAATTGCGATTAATTTTGTGAGTGAACGTCTGCGTCGCTGCGGTGCTGATAATGTTGTCTTGATTTTGGATGCTTGTCGCAATGAAGGCAAAAAAACAGGTGAAGGAATTGGGCGACAAACTGCACAAGAAGCACGTCAACAAGGAGTTATCAGCATTTTTTCTTGTATTCCCCAGGAGTATTCTTATGAAATTAATGCTTTACAACAAGGTGCTTTTACCACTGCGTTACTAGAAGGGTTAGGAATTCAAGGTCGATGCGCTACTGTTGAACGTTTGGATCAATATCTCAAGTTTCGCGTGCCTGAACTGGTTCGCCAGTATAAGAATACAAGGCAAACACCTTATGTAATTGCTGAACCTGTGAATAAATCTCACCTAATACTTGTGCCACGATATGCAACTTTAGCGGATATTGCCACGTTGAAAAATGATGCTTACCAAGCAGAAGTAAACAGGAATTTAGATTTAGCAGAGCAATTATGGATTCGGGTATTAGCTGCGGCTTCAGGGCAAGATATGGAGGCGGTGAGAAGTTTACAAAGAATTGAACGGTTGCGAAATAGTTCTGCAATTCCTGATTTACCTCAGCAAACAGTTCCACAACCATCTAAGTCAGTAACAAATACACCTATAAGTAAACCTCCTCAAATTCCATCTTCCAAGCCAACCTCATTATCCCCAATTAATAATACTCAGACTTCTGGTGCGGGACAATTTTCAACATCTACTATTTCAACACCTTCAACACCTTCTTCGCTATCAAACCTAATATTACCTAACTGGTCACGACGACGTGTAATTCAAACTGCTGGGTTTGCAGTTGCTGGGTTGGGTTTGACAATTGCACTACCACGTTTTTGGCCATCTCATTCAGCAACAACCAGCACCCCCCCCACCAATGAAGCAATTAGTCTAAAAAGCTTTCAATTTGAAATTGTCAGGGTGGATGCACGGGGAAATATCGCCAACCGTAGCAATAATGAAGCGAAATACTTTGTTGAAAACTTAGGGAATGATGTCACGCTGGAAATGGTGGAGATACCAGGGGAAACCTTTATGATGGGTTCACCGGAAGGAGAAGCAGACAGAGAGAAAGATGAAAGTCCACAGCATCAGGTAAAAGTACCTGGGTTTTTCATGGGTAAATATGAAATCACCCAGGCACAGTATCAAGCAATTATGAGTAATAATCCTTCCACCTTCAAAGGTGAGAAACGACCTGTAGAACAGGTGAGTTGGGATAATGCAGTAGAATTTTGTAAAAAATTGACCCAAAAGACAGGAAAAACCTATCGACTACCTAGTGAAGCCGAATGGGAATATGCTTGTCAGGCTGGAACCAAGTCCCCATTTTATTTTGGTGAAACGATTACCACAGATTTAGTTAACTACAACGGTAACTTTCCCTACGGCTCTGCACCAAAAGGGGAAATGAGTCAACAAACAACAGATGTAGGAAAATTTTTGCCTAACTCTTTCGGTTTATACGATATGCATGGTAATGTAGGGGAATGGTGTCAAGATGTATATAATGACAATTACCAGGGTGCGCCAAAAGATGGTAGTGCGTGGCTGACTGGTAAAGAGAATAACTTAAAACTGCTGCGTGGCGGTAGTTGGTTCAGTAATGCCTGGTTTTGCCGTTGTGCCAGTAGATATAGGGTGGTGCGCGCGGGTAGTTCCTACACTGTTGGTTTTCGCGTGGTGGCGGTGGCTGTGGCGTGAGTACTCCCCAAAGTCAGAGTTGATAAATGGGAATTTATCGAGCGGACATCAGGGAGTCCAGACCTGAACCAGCGAGGAAGGTGACAACCTCCGAATATCAAACCGAGTCGCATAGCTTGGTAGGTTGCAAAACTGAACAGTTGTTCGACTCAATTAATTCTGCGACATTTAAAAGAAACTTCTAAAATCTAGTACAACATGGCGCAAATAAACATACCATTTCAAATGGCGCAAGAGCTTGGAATACAATTCTTTTGACTTTTGACTTTTGACTTTTGCCTTGCAGTACTAGCTCATTTTTAATTGTTCTAATTTTTGTTTAATCAAAATTTCAACTTCTTCAATCTCAGCATTCGATTTTGGGATGTCAAAAGTCTCTGGAGACGCTTCAGATGTAAAGCGGTCAACAAAAGCACGAAACGCTGCTTTGTTGTCGGAGTGAGCAATGACGAAGGCTCTTAACTCGGTTTTGCTCATGCTGCTAAAGTCTGGCTCAATCACAAGAACCTCCAAAGACCATTGCGATAGATTTCTACCTCTATGTTATCTCCTGTCAAAATAAACACATTACCTGTTTGTTCATCGAGGCGGACAATGTAAATAGGAGTGAATGTATTGGTCAAAGATTGACATAGTATGACACACCTGATGCCTTGTTCAGCAGTTGGCAAGATTTGTATACCTTATAACTCCATAGCTTGGAATCAGAATAGCAGGTAAATGGTGCGTTGTCACAAAGGTCAACGCACTCTTATCTAAAAAAGCAGCAAGTCCAAACAATCAATTCACAGATGTCACTGTTTGGTTTACTACTGGACGTGGTTTCTTGCGGTCTGACCTGCGTGTTCCACCAGCCATTTCATACTCATCACTATTTTTGCCATAGCAAGATGCAACATTCAGCAGCATCTGCTCAGAATAAGTATTCAACTCACGTTCTGCTTCTATTAATGCATTGTGTGTCTTATCTACTATTGTTTGTGCTTGATTATAAGCGGCTAGCTTTTCTCGTAACTCAATAACTTTAGTGTTGTAAGTAGCAATTGAAAACCCATTACTAAAGTCTAACTTAGGGTTAATTGTCTGCATTCCTTCAATCCGTCGTTCAGCTTTACTCAGTGGCATGGAGTTCCGTTTGCGTTGCTTCATATAGTTTTCCTGTTTGGATTAATTTATAAATAACCCTAATTTTGCACACTGAGTTATTTATATATCATAAAAATACGCAATAAGCAGATGCATCAGCCACAGTGAAGTTACAGAATTTTAAGAGCATTGGATGGCATTAGGCAACTGATGCGGGTATATTTGCTGAAATTCGTTGAGAAAAGCTGGTTTTGAAGTCGCAAAAGCTGGTTTTGAAGTCGCAAAAGCTAGTTTACAAGTCGCAAAAGCTGGTTTAGAAGTCACAAAAGTTGGTTTAGAAGTCACAAAAGCTGGTTTTGAAGTTGCAAAAGCTGGTTTAGAAGTCGCAAAAGCAGGTTTTGAAGTCACAAAAGCTGGTTTATAAGTCGCAAAAGCTAGTTTAAAAGTCGCAAAAGCTAGTTTGATGAAAGTTGTTCAAACTTTCAAACCTAACCCCCAGCCCCTTCCCTGCAAGGGAAGGGGAGCAAGAATCAAAACCTCTCGACCTTTCGGGGCTACGGTGTACACACAAGTCGAATTACCCCCCTTAATCCCCCCTTGTCAAGGGGGGAAACAAGAAATCCAGTTCCCTCCCCTTGACAAGGGGAGGGTTAGGGTGGGGTAATAACAGCACGGCGTAAATAAAGCAACTATTTCAAATCGTTCAAAAGCCTGTCTTCTAAGCTTTTTGACTTTTGACTTTTGAATGCATGACTTGCGCCTTGCGGTACTAAATATATTTACAAAAGTGAAATATCCGCCTAGTAAACCAATAGTAACAACAGCTACCATCGCATCGGCTAGAGGGGGATGAGACGAAGCACACTAAAAATTTATTTTTATAACTGAAAATTTTATTTTATTTATGTGTTAAGTAGCTTTCACGATGTTATCTGTATAATCTATCATTCAGTTTAACTTATCGAATGTATAATCTATCATTCAGTCTTATTGATTATTGACCTCTGTTACTTATTGATAGGTTGAAATTTGGGGATTAGGGCATCTCTTTTTAAGACATAACATACCACTCACTTAGTAGTTATTTATTAACGGAATTTGAGAAGTTATGTAGGTATACTCTATCCTAGACATTACCTAAACTTGTGCTTCAAAAATCATGAGCCATTATATGAATAGTTAGCACGTTTACAGCACTATCCAATGTCTCAAGACTTATTAAACTCCTTTCAAGAAGCATACAGCAATCTCGAACTGTTTCCGTTGATGGAACGGAACGAAATGGAAAGATTTCGAGTCGAATATGGTGATGATTTGATTGCAGACCTGAACCAATTAGTAGAAGATAGTCCTAATGGAGATGGCAAAATTGTCTTTACAGGACATCGAGGATGTGGTAAGTCTACTTTGTTAGCTGAATTTAGCCGACAAATTCAAGATAAATATTTTGTAGTTCTCTTTTCTATTGCTGACAAAATTGAAATGTCGGCTGTTAATCATATTAATATACTGTTTGCGATCGCAGTTAATTTAATGACAGAGGCAGAAGCACGCAAAGTTGATATTCCGCAATCTACTAAAGAAGCTCTTTATAAGTGGTTTGCTACCCGCACTCGCACTGAAGAATTAAATTTACAAGCAGAAGCTAGTATCGGTTTTGACCTTTTAAAATTGATTAGCTCTAAATTAAAGGCTGATGCTAGCGTTCGGGATGAAATTAAGCAAGAATTTGAACGCAAGTTATCAGATTTAGTTGCCAGAATTAATGAAATTGCTGCTCTAATTCAAGCTGCAACTAAACAAAACGTTTTAGTAATTATTGATGATTTAGATAAACTTGACTTAGGCAGAGTTAACGAAATTTATCGAGATAACATTAAAGCTCTCTGCCAACCTAACTTTCAAATTATTTACACTATCCCGATCGCAGTCCTTCGAGAAACATTTATTAGCACAATAATTGCCACTGAAACCAACGATCAAGTTGTGGCAATGCCTGTCTTAAAAATATTTGATAAAGGTAAAAATCGCTTTTCTAACGCTGAACCTCGCCCGGAAGCAACAAAGATTCTCGGAGAAGTTTTACAAAAACGGATTCCCAGTGAATTAATTACGGCAGAAACGGCTGAAAAAATCGTAATTTACAGTGGTGGCGTATTGCGAGAGTTAATTCGGATTTCTAAGGAATGTTGCCGTATATGTTTGCGAACGATCCGGCGAAATCCTTCAGCCAAAGTTATTATTGATGATAAAATTCTTCTGCAAGCAATCAATAAAATTCGCAATGATTTTTCCATCCGTTTAGGAAAGGTTGATATCGATATTTTGCAGAGTGTGTATGAACAATTTATGCCCAATGACCCTAAACAAGCAGAGTTTTTAGATTTGTTACATGGGCTGTATGTTCTAGAATATCGCACTGATGAAACTTGGTATGATGTTCATCCAATTATTATCGAAAGCTTAAAAAGACAGGGAGCCATTAATGTTAAATGAAGAATCCTTAGATGATCAAGGAGAAAATCAAGATGCCTATGATGATTTAATTGTTTCTATTGAAGCTCAAAAGCGGGGCTTAAATTTACTGATTGCAGTTTGTGATGATGCTAGCTTTCGTGATCAGATTATTGCTGAATATGAAGCTGAACTACAACCCGCCTTTCGTGCATATCGAGTAACTTTAGCACGTCAGGAACCAAGCCTCAAAGCTGCTCTTAACCAACTGGTACAACAAGAAGAATATCTCCGTCAGCAGAACCAGGCGGTAATCACTGCGACGGGTGCTGAACAACTTTATTTTCTCAGATTGGGAAATGAGCAATCGGAACAGGAGAAATTTTTTGGTTACTTACAGTGGACAAGGGAAGGATTGCGCGAATTTCCATTTGCGATCGTGCTTTGGGTAACTAACCAAATTTTAGTCAACCTAATTAAAAAAGCTCCTGATTTTTGGAGTTGGCGCAACGGTGTATTCAGGTTTGAATCTCAAAAGACAAATGCTATTCCTGGTAAAGAATTAGAAAATATCCGCTTTGTTTTTCGAGATACAGAATTAGCTAGCACAGATACTAATGAAAACAACCCCTTTTTCTTACCCATTCAAGATTTACAAAGGTTAATTGAGAAGGTAGAACAAGAACGGGGAACTAAAGACCCCACCTTGGCTACTTTATACTCAAGATTGGGCGATATTTACCACAGCAGATTAGATCGGGGTGAATCTCAAAATTATCAAGAAGAACAGGAATTAGCAATTAAATATTGGCGTCAAGCGAGTGAGCTACAAAATGAATTAGGTTTGCAGATAGACTTAGCTAATAGCCTCAACAATTTAGCAGGAATATATCGTGCAACAGGACACTACAGCGAAGCTGAACCCTTATATAAACAAGCTTTAGAACTGAGGAAACGTCTGCTAGGAGAAAACCATCCTTCTTTTGCTACTAGCCTGAATAATTTGGCAGGACTTTACAAATCAACTGGACAATATAATAAAGCAGAACTCCTATATCAACAAGCTTTGGAACTGAGAAAAGGACTGTGGGGAGAAAACCATGCTGATGTAGCCGTCAGTCTGAACAATTTGGCACTACTATATGATGAACAAGGACGTTATGACGACGCAGAACCTCTGTATCTGCAATCATTAGAACTCGAAAAACGTCTGGTTGGCGAAAATCATCTTTCTTTGGCTCTCATACTAAATAATTTAGCGCTACTTTATTATCATCAAGGACGTTACAGTGAAGCTGAACCGTTATCGCAACAAGCAATAGAACTAGATAAGCAATTTTTGGGAGAAGAGAATCCTGATGTTGCAACAGATTTGCACAATTTAGGTTTAATATACCGCGCTCAAGGACGTTACAGTGAAGCGGAGTCTTTGTTTTTGGAATCATTGGAACTTAAGCAGCGTGTATTACAAAAAGCGCATCCGCTTTTAGCAGATACGATCTATGCTTTGGGTTATATGTACAGGGAGCAGGGGCGTTACAATGAAGCGGAACCCTTATGTATAAGAGCTTTAGAACTTGATAAGCACCTATTGGGAGAAAATCATCCCAATGTTGCCGAAAGTCTAAATAATCTGGCAGAAATTTATCGTGAAACTGGACGTTACGCTGAAGCAGAACCGCTTTATTTGCAAGCTTTAAATATTTGCGAACGAGTCTGGGGTGTAAATCATCACCGTAGTGTCACTATTCGTCAAAATCTAGAGAAGCTTGCCGCAGCAATGCAGAATAATGGAGAGTGCGATGTCTTGTCTACGACACGCTGCGCGAACGACAACCCCTTCGGGGAACGCAATGCATAGAGCAAAAATCTAATTTTGGGTTAAGCTAAACGCTAAAATATCATAAAAATGGAATATTTTCATTTTGAGACTCTAATCTAGAGATAGCAAAATGGCTAAAGATGTTTTCCATCAACAGGTAAAAAAAGCATTAATCAAAGATGGGTGGATAATTACTCACGACCCTTTTACAATTCGTGTTAGTGAAGCGATTAAACTACAAATAGACTTAGCAGCTGAAAATGCCATTGCCGCAGAACGGAATACAGAAAAAATAGCTGTTGAAATTAAGAGTTTTATTGCAGATTCAGATATCAGTGAATTTCATACTGCACTCGGACAATATTTGAATTACTGCCAAGCTATTGAAGAGAAAGAAGCAGACAGAGTGCTTTATTTAGCCGTTCCGATCGAAACATATCAAGACTTTTTCCAACTTTCTTTTGTCCAACGCACCCTTCATCATTACCAAGTTAAGTTAATATAGCTGTTCCCAATTGCATGGAATACAGACCTAACCCCCAGCCCCTTCCCTTCTAGCGTTGGGGAGTAAGATTCAAAGCTTCTCTCCTTTTAGGAGAGAGGTCAAAACTGTACTGCACCCAAGCGAGAACCGCTATAATTTACGATCCAAAACGTGAGGAAATTCGGCTATGGATAAAATAGAACGCTATCGACAATTTATCAAACAAATTCTGAGCGAACATCAACAAATCACGTCTAATACCGATACTGTCAAATCACAATTAATTTTAGACAACGAAAACGACCATTATCAACTAGCTTACGTTGGCTGGCAAGGAGATAAGCGGGTGTTTGGCCCGGTTATGCATTTTGATATTCAAGATGGGAAAATATGGATACAGTATAACGGTATGGAAGAGTCTGTTGCGGAACGATTAGTTGAGTTAGGTGTACCCCCTTCTCATATTGTTATTGGGTTCCATTCTCCTTTTAAGCGCCAGTTTACCTGTTATGCTGTCGAGTGAACTTCAACTCAAGTGATGAATACATGAATATTGAACAAGTAGTAAATGGATAGAAAAGCGATCGCTCCAAATCCCCGACTTCTTAAACAAGTTGGGGATCGGTAGGAAGCTTGCTCAATTGTCTTCCAAATCTACTAGTGAACTCCAACAAAACCAGCTTGCTCAATTGCCTTTTGCCCTTGGTCAGTTAATAAAAGATTGGCATAAGCATTTCCAATCTGCTGTTCTGGACCTTTGTTCTGCTTAATAATCACAAACAAATTAGCAATCATCGGATAGCTGCCATTTTTGATCGCCTGAGTATTTAGCTGGTTGCGCCGACGTGGACACTGTTCAGGTGATACCATCGGCTCCTGATAGGGGGGAATTAGCTGACTAGAAGTCCGACCCAATCGCAAAGCCTTCACGCTACATTGAAAGACTACTGAACGGGCAGAAGCGTAATACACACCACCAGGGGTTTTACTGAGTTGGCGCAGCGCCTCTGTAGTAGAGTAGACATACTGCACATTCGAGCCAAATGCTTGTCCCTTTAAGTCGCTGTTACTAGGGAATATTACTGTATCTGCGTCCTCTGGTCGTTGGGAAAAAGCTGTGATGGGTAGATTTGGCCCACCGACTTGATTCCAATTAGTAATTTTCCCCAAATAAATTTGCTGCAATTGGTCAACAGTTAAACCCGATACACTGAGTAATGGATTGACTACCACTGCTATCCCATCCATACCCACCTGACGTTGCTCAAGGGTGAAGCCTCGCTCTTTTGCCGTAGCTTGTTCTTTATCTGTGAGGGGACGGGAGGACTGAGCAAAGTCTAGTTTCCCATCAAGCAACATCCGAATGCCGGAGCTAGAACCAGGGCTACCATTAACAGGGTTTACGTAGCGTAATTGTAGTTCCGGGCGATCGCTCTGGATCTGAGAATCTACTAATTGCCGGATAGATGCCCAAGCTGTACTACCTCCGTAATTGAATGAGGCAGTGGGAACATCAGCAACTGTCTGAAAATTGGATGCATTATTAGATACATTATTATTAGAGACGCTGTTGATATTTTGAGCCGAGGAAGAGTTAACACTGTTGCGGGACAATAAATTTGGCTTCAATAACCACCAAAGTAATCCGCCAATAACCATAAGTGTTAGAACTTTACCAATAATCAAACCTCTAAGAAAGAGGGCGATTTCGCTGTTAATTAAAGCTTTTCTTTGATTTGTATTGTCCATATCTTTAAATATTGTTTCATTGTATTTATCTTACAGGAATATCTAAGTATTTATCCTACAGTAATTTTTAAATATTTAAATTCAAACTAAATCTCTAATAGCTAGTTAATAAGCAGTTTTATGATTGCTGCTAAATGATTAACCTTTTCTAATGTAGTGAAATTAAATTTGCTATTTGGTAGTTTTTGCAATGGTGCAATTGCTTTAACTGATTCTTTTGTTAGGTGCTGATTTAGCTACTAGACTATTCATATTAGTTAATGGGAACTCAACAAATTTTTCTAGAAAACTCTTTAGTGGAGTAGGTTGGTTTGGAAGTGATGTCCCCGTATTAATAAATGTATAGATTAAAACTATTACTATCAAGCTAGTAGTAGCACCAAGACCTATGCCCAGCAGCAAAATAAAGTTTTTATAAGTTAGCAAATAGCTCTCATCAGCCTTGTGGTCGATGCCAGCAGATTGTGAGGGCTGTGACGTTACATCGGAATTAAGGGCTTGCAAAGCTTCTGTAGCAGATTGATAACGCTGGTTGTAGCGATCGCGAACCATTGTATCTAAAATATTTGCCAGAGCATCACTTACCTGGGCGCGATCGCGCCAGATAACTTCTCCAGTATTGGGATCTTCTGGTAGTTGCTCAGGTATTAAACCTGTCAAAGCTTGAATGCCAATCATCCCTACTGCATAGATATCGCTGCAAAGTTTTGGCTTTCCCTTAGCCTGTTCGCTTGGCATATAGCCAGGAGTCCCAACAGCAATTGTTAAGCCTGCTCCCAAAGCACCAATTTTCTTAATACTCCCAAAATCAATTAGCACAATCTTTTGATCGGAGTACCGCCGCATTAAGTTTTGAGGCTTAATATCTCGGTGAATAATATCGTGTTCGTGGACGAAAGCTAGCACTTCGAGGATGTCTTTTAATAAATTTAAGACTGTATTCTCGTTAAGACAGTGACCGGGTACAATTTCTTGAGTCAAGGCATGACCGTCAATAAATTCCTGGACTAAATAAAAATCTCCATCTTCATCAAAATGGGCAAACAGTCTTGGAATTTGATCGTGGTCGTTGCCTAGCTGGTATAAAACTTCCGCTTCCCGATCGAATAGCTTTTTAGCAATGGGTAGAACAGCAGGATTGGAATCTTTTGGGTGGAAATGTTTGACGACACAATGGGGTTGTCCTGGTAAATCCAAATCAATGGCCAAGTAGGTATCACCAGAACCTCCACTTCCTAAGTGTTTAATAATCTCAAAGCGATTCCGAAGTGTTTTTCTGTTGAGAGAATATCTATGTCTGTTACGTATAGCACCCCCTAACAAGTAAGTATTATCAGATTCTCCGCTTCCCATCACTTTGACAGTCTCAAAGCGACTCCGGAGTGTTTTTCTGACTAGAGGGTTCTGGCTCATGTGGCGTATACTACTTCTTAATTTACTGACCATTCAGAGCTTGGGTGAGGTTATGAATCCCTGCTGATAGATTTGCTGGTATTTGAGTCAGTCAGCCGATCGGGCAACCTGTGCTTTGGATGAGTTTGGTGCTTAATTGCTTGATTGCTTTGTTTAATACCCTTATAAGTATCTTAATACAAAATTAATTTCTGAACTACTTCTGTAATCTTATCACTTAAGTAAATTTAACACTAGTCCACAGTATTTAAACTGTGGGCAGAGGATAATATTTATGAGTCAGGATGTTTATTTCTTTTGACTGTGAAGTCTGATTACTGGCAACAACTTGAACAGTGAAATTTAAAGGCACAAATACCCTTACAGTGTTCGCCACAATTTTGTTACCAGATTTTAGTCATTACTAACTGCGATCGCGTTGTCAGATCAATGTGAGTTCGACGAAAAAACTAAAAAAGATCGCGTAAGTTTTTGAGGTAAATATCGAGTGATGGTTTTTGAGGTAAATTAGGTGTAACTTTTCAATCACTCACACATTTTATGATCTCGATCTACTCCTAATTCTGGCAAATCTGTAATGCGTATTCACTTTCACTAAATACCACAATTAATATGTGATACCAATTGTTAAAAAAGAATCCATCCCTACCTACCCTTAGCAAGGGGAAGGTGCGCGTCAGCGCGGGTTGGGTTATCTGTCGTAAACATTTTTTGAATTGGTATGAGCTACTTAAATGAGAAAGCAAAATGGCGAATTACTTACAATGCTTGCAATCTCTCGAAGAACTTCAAGTTTCCACTTTCTTGACTAGAAAAAATATTAGGACTGCTATTTCCTGAAATTAAATTCGCATAAATTTGCGAACTTTCTTTATTTATTGGTTTACTCAGTCCTTAGAATATCAATTTACAGTATATTAACTGGTTATTCAATGCTTTCTCCAAAATATCCTACTTTTCCGACTTTTCCCACCTTTTACTTTACTCGCATATATATCACGTGTAATAACTCAGTTGCATCTAGCAAAAGTAATAGTGGGAATAGTCTATGCTTGTTTTGATATACATTTTATTTAACTTTTTTAGGTAAATGATAAATATGCGTTATCCATAACCCTTGTAGAGACGTAGCACTGCTACGTCTCTACAATTTTTTTCACTGATAGTTTTTATTCTGTTAATTAAAAAAGCCCCCTAGTGGGGGCTTATTAAGTTGTCCGCGTGGATTGAACAACTAGTTAATTAATACTCACAGTAGATAAAGTAATCCGAACAAAATAATCCAAATCACGTCAACGAAGTGCCAGTATATTTCGGCGGCTTCAATACCAAAGTGCTTTTCGTTACTGTAGTGACCCGGAACGCGCGATCGCCACAACACAGCAACAATTGCCAAAACGCCTATAGTAACGTGCAATCCGTGGAAACCAGTCAAAACGTAAAATGCACTGGCAAATAAATTGGTAGTTAAACCAAATTCTAAATGGGTATATTCATATACTTGACCTATCAAGAAAATAGCACCCATTGCAGCGGTAATTGCTAACCAGATTCGCGCACCCCGTGTATCGTTCTTTTTAATAGCAGTGTCGGCATTGTGCATGACAAAACTACTAGAAATTAGATTGATGGTGTTAACTCCAGGTAGCAATAGTTCTAATTCTGGGGTACCTGCTGGCGGCCACACAGGTAAGGTAGCACGGAAAGCCAAGTAGGCTCCGAACAGTCCCATAAAAATCATCCCTTCAGCAATCAGGAAGACAATTAGCCCAAACAGGCGATGGTCTGGATGTTCTTCATGATGACCGACGGACGCTTTCGCCGCGTGGTGATGATTCAGTTCGGTTTTAGCTGGGTCAATAATTTGACTTTGCATGAATTTTGATAAGTGGAGAATGGGGCATGGGGGAGGCAGTTGCTCCACTTGGGGTTTCCCCAAGTGGAGCAACTGCCGTCATTGGGCATGGGGCATGGGGCATTGGGAAGAGAATTAATTAACCAATCCCTAGTCCCCATTCCCCAGTACCCTATTTATTTCCGGTCTTCGGGATTGGCGGCAACCGCTGGGTCGGGTTCTGCTCTTAATACTGAGTTTGGCCCACCAGATAAGATGGGATTGGGATCGGATAAAGGTACACCTTCATTAGCATTTTCCAAACCGTAGTCGTAGGGGCCTGTAGCCAGTACTGGGGTTTGATCAAAATTCTCGATCGCTGGCGGTGAGGTCGTCATCCACTCTAAGGTAAGTGCCCTCCAAGGATTATTGGCAGCTTTCTCGCCGTACAACCAACTCCAAATCGCATTGATGATGAAGGGGAATGTCGAAACTGCTAGTATGTAAGCGCCATAGGTGCAGATTTCGTTGAGAAAGGTAAATTTGGGGTCATACTGGGCGATACGGCGGTTCATGCCCATTAATCCCAGCTTGTGCATTGGTAAGAAGGTCATATTTAGACCCACTATTGTTAAAGCAAAGTGAACCTTACCCCAAAATTCGTTCAGCATCCGTCCCGTCATTTTCGGGAACCAGTGGTAAATCGCCGCATAAATGCCGAGAACACTACCACCAAATAGGACATAGTGCAAGTGTGCAACTACAAAATAGGTGTCGTGAACGTGAATATCAAAGGGCACTGCTGCCAACATCACGCCACTGATCCCACCAATTACAAAGGTACCGACAAAGCCCATTGCAAACAGCATGGCACTGTTAAGCCGGATTTTTCCACCCCACATGGTTGCTAACCAACTGAAAATTTTAATTCCCGTGGGTACGGCAATGATCATCGTGGTGATCATAAAGAACATCCGCAACCAACCGGGGATACCGCTGGTAAACATGTGGTGTGCCCAAACAATTAGCCCCAAAAAGCTAATCGCAAGAGACGAATAAGCGATCGCTTTATAGCCAAAAATCGGCTTGCGGGAATGGACGGGGATAATTTCTGAAATTGCGCCAAAGAAGGGCAAAATCATGATGTAAACCGCTGGGTGGGAGTAAAACCAGAACATGTGCTGGTATACCACTGGGTCGCCACCGCCAGTTGGGTTAAAAAATGTTGTCCCGGCAATTAAGTCAAAGGAAAGCAGAATTAGACCTGCTGCTAACACTGGTGTAGATACCAAAGTCAGTGCCGAGGTAGCAAACATCGCCCAGCAAAACAAGGGCATTTGGTGAACCCCCATACCAGGGATACGCATCTTGAGCAATGTGACGAGGAAATTGATTGCCCCTAAAATCGATGACGTACCCAGTAGCAGGACACTCATAATCCAAATTCCCTCACCTACTTGACCTGTTACCAAGCTCAGGGGAGGGTAGGAAGTCCAACCCGCATCCGGTGCATCGCCTACCACTAAACTGGTGATCAACAGTAAACCCGCAGGGGGAATCATCCAAAAGGCAACAGCATTCAAGCGCGGAAATGCCATATCCTTTGCCCCAATCATCAAGGGAATGAGGAAGTTAGCAAAACCCGCACCAGCTGGCACAATCCACAAGAAAATCATGATCGTGGCGTGCAGCGTAAATAAGCTGTTGTAGACTTCAGGGGTGACAAAATCGACTTCTGGTGTTCGCAGTTCTGTACGAACCAAGTCAGCCATCACGCCACCAATGCAGTAGAAAATGAACGTAGTGACTAGGTATTGAATCCCAATCACCTTATGGTCGGTGTTGAAGCCAAAGTAGTCTTGCCATTTTCTGATCCCTGGCTCCTCACTAAGGGCGGGGATATTGGCAGTTTCTTGCAACTGAGCTTGTGTCATAAGAGTGCTGAGTGCTGAGTGCTGAGTTATTGCACTTTTAAGATGGACTATTAATTAATGGTGAACTTGATGGAGGATTTCTGGTTTAATTCCCATATCCTTGGTGTAAGGAGCGAGAAATTCATTTGGGGATAGATCCGCAGGGTTAACAGCAATGGCTTGATTTAGTGTTTCTTTACTGGCAACTAGCTGTTCTTGCACCCATTTGTCAAAGGCTTCTTGTGGCTCAACAACTACTGGCGCTCTCATTGCACCGTGGTAGGGGCCACAAAGTTCAGCACAGATCAGGGTATAATCTCCTGCTTTTTTGGGGGTGAAGCGAATCTCGCTTTGCCTACCAGGAATCGCATCTTGTTTCAGGCGGAACTCTGGCACCCAGAAGGCATGAATGACATCGTTGGCGGTCATACTGATTTGCACTTCTCGCCCGATGGGGACGTGCATTTCACCTGTAGTTATACCAGTTTCAGGATAGGTGAAAATCCAGGCATATTGTAGACCAGTGACGTTGACTTGTAATTCAGCTGGTTTACCTGCTTTATCAGGAGTGCCCCCAATTGTCGGAGCTACAATACCTACACCTGGGGCATTCCGCAGTTGGGGAATTTGGTCAGCATTGCGGACTTCTGCCGTAGCTGGATCTTCCATTGCCTGATCAGATTTTTCTTGATTGAGGTTGGGTTCAGTGCTGGGAGGAGTATCGCTTAAAGTTGCGGCGATCGCACTCCCATGACCTGGCATTTTCATCGACTCCTGATTCATCGGTGCTTCATGGATAGCATGGGGATCAAAGCCACCGATTTCGTTGTAGACATCAAAGCTGTAAACAGAAATACCGATAACGATAATTGCTGGGATCGCTGTCCAGAGAATTTCTAGAGGTACATTGCCCTCAACTGGTAGGCCGTCTTTATTGTCACCTGCACGCTGACGATATCTAAATGCAGAGTAAATTAAAATACCTTCGACGAGCAGAAATATGCCTGTAGAAACGATCATCATCGCGTTGAACAGACCATCCACCAAGACGGCTTCATCAGTGGCGGCTGCTGGCAACAGACCGTGATTTTGACCGTACCAAAAGCTGGCTAGCGTTAGCACGATGCCAATGAGTAATGTCCAGATGGAAGTTGGAATCTTCACGGCTTACTTAATTGAATTTACTATGTTAGCTCGAAGCTACTCACTTACTAAGGTAGTCTAGGCTGTCAGACATCGGGGACAAAGGTCTGAAATTTTTATTAATTTTTTTGGCTATTTTAGTAATTTTGAGTATGAGTTTACTACCATACAACGCCAAAAATAGATGCAAATCAGTGAAAAAATTTAAGGAAAAATTTATATTGTGATTAATCAATTTCTCACATCTTGAAAAATACCTAAAGCTTCAGGCAAAACTTTGCTGGAGTGATTCAAAGTATAAGTGAGTGCTAATCTATAAACCCATAGCCTATACGCTAGGGTGGAGATGGGACACTAAAAGAAAATTGAAAATTTTAAGAGATCCACCAAGAGCGGGCAGAAGGTATCGTTCATGAGCGAATTTGTCCTACAACAACAAAATGAAGCGGCGCTTCAGCAGCAAAAGCCCAAGGAAATGATTCGGCGCTTGGTGTGGAAAATGTGCATAGCCACCTTAATTTTGATGGCCATAGGCAGTGCCACCCGCGTCATGAATGCTGGGCTTGCTTGCCCAGACTGGCCCTTATGCTATGGCGAACTCGTGCCAGCCAAGCAAATGAATCTCCAAGTGTTTTTGGAGTGGTTTCACAGATTGGATGCGGCTTTAATTGGTTTAAGCGCGATCGCACTTTTCGGTTTATCCTGGTGGCGTCGTCGTTCCTTACCCTCTTGGCTGCCTTGGGCATCTACATTCGCCCTATTTCTAATCGTCTTCCAAGGTATCTTGGGGGGACTCACCGTTACCGAACTGTTGCGGTTTGATATCGTTACCGCCCATTTAGGAACGGCGCTGTTGTTTTTTAGCACCCTCCTGATTATTGGCACAGCACTCATGCCCTATCAGGGGAATGGAACTGTTGGTAAGTTGCCTTGGGTCGGTTTAACTGCTGCTGTTCTAGTTTACCTGCAAAGTCTGCTAGGTGCTTTGGTAGGCTCTCGCTGGGCGCTACACCAATGCCTCGGCGGTTCTCAACTTTGTACTGTAATGTACAGCCATATTGCTGGTTTGGTGCCGCCAACAGTGGCAACCTTGGCAATGGTATTTATCTGTTGGCGGACACCAGCACTACATCCAGCCTTGCGGCGACTGGCAAATATGGCTGGTGCGTTGTTAATCTTACAAATCTTGTTGGGAGTCGCCACTTTCAAATTACATCTCCAAGTCGAGCCTCTCACAGTCTCTCATCAAGCTATAGGAGCTACTTTGCTAGGTACTTTGGTGGCTTTCACAGTTTTATCACTACGTGACTCAGTGAGTGCTGAGTCACGTTAGCGGATAGCTAGGGTTGAGCCAGTGCTGAGTAGAAAGTGGAGGAGATGAAGAAGATGAGGGAGCAGGGGAAGTATTCCTAATTCCTAACTCTTGTACAGACGCGATTAATCGCGTCTCTACTCTTAACTCAGCACTGATGATGCGTCTGTGTTTTTATTTGCCTGAAAGAGCCAGCTTGAGCGGGGGCTGCATATACAGCGGATTTCAAGGGAAGTGAAGTACACAAGCTAAGTCTCAAAGCCAGGTATAAAGCCTGTTTTACTTCTATTAGCGCAGCGGGGCGCAGCCCATTCTGACCGGAGGCGGAGCGTCTCCGGCTCCGCTCCTGAATTCTGAATTCTGAATTCTGCTGTAAGTTTTTGAAAAATAAGGAACCAGAGCCAAAATGATTGAGACTAATGTCTCTCGCCACCACGAAACATTTTTCCAGGTAGTTCAAAGTTATTACCAGCTAACAAAGCCTCGGATTATTCCGTTGCTTTTGATTACCACGGCTGGGAGTATGTGGATTGCTGCTAAGGGAGAAGTAGATCCATTGCTGTTGCTAGTAACTCTCACTGGTGGCACTTTGGCTGCTGCAAGCGCCCAGACGATTAACTGTGTGTATGACCGGGATATTGATTATGACATGGAGCGGACGCGCCATCGTCCGATACCTTCGGGTAAGGTGCAGCCACGCGACGCTCTAATTTTTGCGATCGCACTGGCGACGATTTCCTTTACACTCCTAGCAGTATTTGCCAATCTGTTAGCCGCCCTGCTAGCTTCCTCTGGCATCGTCTTTTATATTTTGGTTTATACCCACTGGCTAAAACGCCACACCACCCAGAATATTGTCATTGGTGGGGCTGCTGGGGCAATTCCGGCGTTAGTGGGTTGGGCTGCTGTCACAGGCACTTTAAGCTGGTCAGCATGGTTAATTTTTGCCATCGTCTTTTTGTGGACACCACCCCATTTCTGGGCCTTAGCTCTGATGATTCGGGATGATTACGCAAAGGTGGGGATACCAATGCTACCTGTGATTGAAGGTGATACGGCAACTGTGAAGCAGATTTGGTATTATACGCTGATCACTGTAGTTGCAACCCTGTTATTGGTTTATCCTTTGGGCGCGAGTGGAATTCTTTATGCTGCGATCGCTGTAATTCTGGGAGGATTATTTATCCACAAATCTTGGCGTTTGTTGCAAAATCCAGAGGATCGCGCTGTAGCTAAAGAGTTGTTTCTCTTTTCCATCTCCTATATGATGCTGTTGTGTCTGGGGATGGTGGTTGATAGTCTTCCCGTTACCCATAATCTAATTAGTGCAGTGATTAATCATCTGCATTTTATTGGATAGGGGATGGAAAATTTAGCGATCGCGTTTGGTAAAGGGGCGCGATCGCATATCAACATTTCCATTCAGATTCAGGAATTTTCGCCCCTTGAAAGATACTCCGTAATGTACCGATAGGTAGGGGAATTTATACTAAATAGTAGTTCAGAATATTCTTTCCAGCGATTGTTTAGACGCCAACCGATGCGATCGCCTACTTTAATCCAATCACAGCCTAATTTTAACCAAATATTGTCTTTGGACACTAAAGCCAAAACGCCCGTTGCTATACTTTAGCCAAAGTTCATTAATCTTGCTGATATCTTGGCAATGTTGACAAATTACATTCGTACAGCAATGCACAAAGCAACCTACGAGTTGCTTGAGGATGGAACTTTCTATGGCGAAATTCCAGAATGTCAAGGAGTGTGGGCAAACGCTGCAACATTAGAAGCTTGCCGGGAAGATTTGCAAGATACTCTTGAAGGATGGATTATTTTAGGATTGCGTTTAGGTCATACTCTACCGATACTTGATGGTGTTGACCTGAATTTCACCAAAAAAATACAAAACTTAAAATTTTTATTTAACATTTAGTCTAAATACTATATTTTAAAGTCCACATTCTTTGCAGCGTAGTAAAATCAAACTCACTACTAATGTCATCCCAGTAATTCTAAAACATGGTAAATGACCTTTTGGAGCTTTTATAGAGAAGATCAGGTCATCAAACCATACAGGAGACATTTCTTCAAATAAATCTATAAAAAACAATAATTTCTGTCTTCCCATTTTAAAACGCAACCATCCTACTTCCGAGCCAAAACTACACCAAGCTTCCCAATCTGGCTCCTTGCTTCCCCCCATATTTTGCCAGATTTGTTTTTGTACATTGAAACCGAAGTGTCCGTTGCTATATTTATTCCAAAGGTAGTTAATACCAAAAAGGTCTTCACAAGAAAATTTTTCTATATCTTCTAAATAAAGAGAACCTTGTTTTTCTCTATCAGCTATTTTAAGCATGATATCAAAAGTTTCTTCATTAGCATCTTGCCATCTGCCAGAAGCTAGTAGCTCATTAAGTCTAGGAAAATTTGCTGTTACCGCCGCATTTAGATTATGAACGGTCGAACTTTGATAGTTTGGTTGACTAGCTGTAGTAGTTTTTATATATTTTCCATATCTTGATTTAGAAAATGGAAAACTGACAGCATTAAGAGCTTGTATTACTTTATCAACAGATTGATAGCGTTCCTTCACATAATCCTGAATTAACTTATCTAAAACTTGCCCAAATTCAGGAGTAATACTTCTACCTTGTGATAAATATTTTCTCCAAATCCAGCAACCCCTGAACGCATCATAAAGTTCATCAGAACCATCTGCTTTTGGTAAAACTTGGGTTAATAGCCGAATACAAGTTACACCCAAACTATAAAGGTCACTTGCAGGGAAAACTTGACCACGCATTTGCTCTAATGGTGTATATCCAGGCGTTCCTACTGTTGTGCCAAGACCTACAAAAGTTTTTGTAATTTGTTTAGAAACACCAAAATCAATTAATATTAACTTGCCATCCAGACGACGCATGATATTTTCTGGCTTGATATCTCGGTGAATTACACCGCGTTCATGGATAAACCTCAAGATAGGCAATAAATCAGTTAAAAGCTGTTTTATCTTTTCTTCGCTAAAGGCTCCCTGCTGCTGCAATTCTTGTAATAAATTCTGCCCCTGAATCAACTCTTGTACCAAATAAAGCCGCTTATCCTGTTCAAAATAAGCAATCAGGTGGGGAATTTGCGGGTGTTCTCCCAAGTCATACAGACGCTTCGCCTCTTGCTTAAATAACTCTGTAGCTTTCTCAAGTGCAGCCGTTCCTTCTAATTGAGGGACAAATTGCTTAATTACGCAAGGTTCGTCTATCTTATCTGCATCCCTAGCTTCATAAGTTCTGCTAAATCCACCCTCACCCAAAAGTCGTATTACCCGGAAACGGTTTCTGAATAATGGTGTGAGTGTTTGTCCACACTTAATGCAAAACTTATTGTCATCAGGGTTAAAGGGATTTGAACAACTGGAATTAGAACAGTAAAGCATATTTGGGAATATATCAGCAGATAGTGTCTATGTTCAGTTTTCCCAATTTCTGCTTACTGGGTTTTACCAGTCTTGATATTTTTGAGCGGATTTACTTCTAGTGGCGGCTACAGTCTCAAGTTAGTTTTGCTAGCGTAGTGATATAAGGTTTATCGCTCCCCAGCAAGCGCCTGGAAGCAAAAGGATTAATATGGCTCATTTAAATCAGCGTCGTCCCCAAAATGTCAACGGCGATTTTTATGTAGATACTACCTGTATTGATTGTGATACCTGTCGCTGGATGGCTCCTGAAGTATTTTATGATGTTGATGATCAATCGGCTGTTTATCATCAACCAAGCAATGATGCGGAAAGATTAGCAGCGCTTGAAGCACTTTTAGCTTGTCCTACTAGTTCTATTGGCACTGTTGAGAAACCAAAAGATATCAAAGTTGCTCAAGAAAAGTTTCCAATATTAGTAGCGGAAAATGTTTACCACTGCGGCTATCATTCTGAAAAATCTTACGGTGCTGCTAGCTATTTAATTCGACTTCCAGAAGGTAACATTTTGGTGGATTCTCCCCGGTTTACGCCGCCTTTAGTCAAGCGTTTAGAAGAACTGGGGCCAATTCGTTATATGTACCTAACTCATAAGGATGATGTGGCAGATCATCAAAAGTTTGCCGAGCATTTTCAGTGCGATCGCATCCTCCACACTGATGATATTACTGCGGATACTCGCAATGTAGAAATACAGCTAACTGGTTCAGAACCATTTACTTTGACTCCAGATTTATTAATTATCCCAGTTCCCGGTCACACCAAAGGACAAACTGTTTTACTCTACAAAAATAAGTTTCTGTTCACTGGCGACCATCTCGCTTGGTCAGAAAGCTTGCACCAACTAACTGCATTCCGCGATTTCTGCTGGTATTCTTGGTCAGAACAGACTAAATCAATGCGGAACTTGGCTAATTACTCTTTTGAGTGGGTACTACCAGGTCATGGACGAAGGTTTCATGCTGATAGGGAAACCATGCATCAGCAGATGCACAAGTGTATTGAGTTGATGGAATCTTTGAATTGACCAAATAATTCATAATTATTCGGTTATATGGCAAAACCCACGAAAAACCTAACCCCCTTCCCGACACGGGAAGGGGAAAAATTCAAAGTCTCTCTCCTTTAGGGCTACGGTGTACACACAAGTACTTTCGTTCATAACACAAGTCTTTTCCTTCACAACACAAGTCTTTTTTGAGCCTTTAAGGGAATGAAACAGCTTTGCTTTTCAAGAGGGGGTTGGGGGGATTAAAAGTCGTGGAGCCACTCTAAAAGACTTGTATGTACACGGTAGCCTTTAAGGAGAGAGGTCAGACTGTATTGCATACAAACCAGCGATCGCTATAACCTGGGTTTTAGCACCCTTTTAACCAAACACGGATTATGAAAAAGCTGATCAACAAGCCGGAAGATTTTGTGCTGGAAAGTCTAGAAGGTATGGCGGCGGCTCATTCCGATTTAATTAAACTGAACTACGATCCTGCCTTTGTCTATCGAGCCAATGCACCTATTCCGGGAAAAGTAGCAATTATTTCAGGTGGTGGCAGTGGACATGAACCAATGCACGCTGGCTTCGTGGGCAAAGGAATGCTTGATGCAGCTTGTCCTGGTGAGGTTTTCACTTCACCGACTCCTGACCAAATGCTAGAAGCAGCCAAGCAAGTAGATGGAGGCTCTGGTATCCTTTATATCGTCAAAAATTACAGTGGCGATGTCATGAACTTTGAAATGGCAACCGAGTTAGCCCGTGGTGAGGGTATTCGATCGCTAAATATTTTGATTGATGACGATGTAGCAGTGAAAGATAGTCTCTATACCCAAGGACGGCGGGGTGTGGGAACAACAATACTGGCGGAAAAAATTTGTGGCGCGGCGGCTGAGGCAGGGTATGATTTGCCACAAATAGCAAATTTATGTCGCCGAGTAAATTTGAATGGGCGGAGTATGGGAATTGCTCTAACATCTTGTACAGTCCCCGCTAATGGAACGCCGACATTTGAATTGAGCGATCGCGAAATCGAATTAGGTATCGGTATCCACGGTGAGCCAGGAATAGAACGTACAGCCATCAAAGCAGTAGATGAAATCACCGAAATTTTGACGCGATCGCTCATTGAGGATGCAACATACAGCCGCACACTGCGCGAGTGGGATGAAGACAAAGAAGAATGGGTAGATGTAGAGCTAACAAGTCTACCATTTGCCAAAGGCGATTGCTTATTAGCTTTCGTCAATAGTATGGGTGGAACCCCGATTTCTGAGCTGTATATTGTTTATCGCAAACTCGCCCAAATCTGCGAACAGCAAGAATTGCAAATTGTGCGAAACTTGATAGGCCCTTATATCACATCTCTGGAAATGCAAGGTTGCTCTATTACCTTGCTGAAATTAGATGATGAGATGATCCGGCTATGGGATGCACCAGTAAAAACGCCGAGTTGGCGCTGGGGAATTTCATAATTTACGAATTACGAATTATGTTGATATGGTTAGTCAGACGGAGATATTACAATGGTTGCAGGCTTATGCAACCGAGATAGAGCAGAATAAAGCATATTTGACAGAATTAGATGCTGCGATCGGAGATGCTGACCACGGGATCAATATGGATCGCGGCTTCAAAAAGGTAAGCGCTCAGTTACCAACTCTTACAGATAAGGACATCAGCAGCATTCTTAAAGCTGTGAGTATGACCTTAATTTCTTCTATTGGCGGTGCTAGTGGGCCTCTTTATGGCACCTGGTTTTTACGAGCCACTATAGCAGTAGTTGGTAAGCAAGAATTAACAGAACAAGATGTGTTAGGGCTACTCCAAGCAGGCTTAGACGGCGTGGTGCAACGTGGCAAAGCGCAACTAGGAGACAAAACGATGGTGGATGTGCTTTCTCCAGCTATAAACGCTTTTGGACAAGCTGTAGGAGAAAGTAAGGGAACGCTGGAAGCTATGCAACAGGCCGTAGCAGCAGCCCAAAAAGGGTTGCAAGAAACTATACCGATGCAGGCGAAAAAGGGACGGGCTAGCTACCTGGGAGAACGGAGTATCGGACATCCAGATCCAGGAGGGACTTCTGCTTATTTGATGTTGAAGAGTTTGTTAGCGGTGTTGGAAAGTTCTAAGTAATACCAAGTCCGGCTAATTAGTTATGATTCCCACAGTCATTGCACCCCACACGCCAATTGCTTAAAGTGGGAAAAGACTGTAAGCCTAACTATTAACGCAAATTGATAGCTTTGATCGCACAGGCGTATTGCACCATTGTGGCTATTATTAAAAGAAAAATAAAAACTATTTCTCTATTTTTACGCCTATTTGAGATTCAAAAGTTGAAGCAAATTTTGAAGCTTGAAATTATTCCAACTCAAAGCTACTGAAGTTTCAATAGTTATAGCAACCGCCAAGGCGGTTAGGACACCAAACGCAAGACATCCTCAATCGCATCTCGTAAACAATCAAACTGATCGAGTTTTTTGCGGATTC
>NZ_JBALEF010000055.1:0-23959 GCF_036918245.1 Nostoc sp. | reverse complement strand
TCGGTCTATATCTTGAGGCAGGTTTTGGTTCATATTTGTGATACTCCCCCTCAAGTGTCCCCCTTGTCAATACTCTGCCACCTGAATCCTTACAGATTAAGATTAGACAAAGGTATCGAGTCATTTGAGAGAAGAACTATTGACGTAGAACTAGAGGTAATTACAACATCACAAGTAATGTCTAAATTTATTAGTGCTGTAGTTCCAACTAGCGAGGCTGAATTGTAGCTCAGAAAACAACAATTAATTCAAAAGAATAAACCAACAGTTGCAGGTACTCTACTGTTTGCTGATGAACCTCAAGCTATTTTTCCAAAGCGTTGCGGAATTAAAATTTATCGATACAAAACAAAAGATATAGAGGGCACAAGAGATACTCTTGCTTTTGACCCGATAACTATTGAAGGTTGTCTATACGATCAAATTCAGCAAGCAGTAGCTAAAACAATAAAAATGGTTGAAGAAATTCCAAAAGTAGGAGACACGGGATTAGAATCAATCAGCTATCCAGAAGAAGCTATTCATAAAATTATAACAAATGCTTTGTTACATAGAGACTACAGTATAGTATCTGATACTCATATTCGCATTTTTGACAATAGGATAGAAATTGAAAATCCAGGTAGATTACCTGGTCATATTACTGTAAAAAATATTCTCAAAGAGCAGTATGCACGGAACGGAGCTATTGTTCGTATAATCAACAAATTTCCCAATCCACCTAATAAAGATGTTGGAGAAGGTTTGAATACTGCTTTCCAGGCAATGGCTAGGTTGAGACTGCAACCTCGTGAGATATATGAAACCGAAACCTCTGTAGCTGTACACATTAAACATGAACCTCTAGCTTCAGTAGAAGCAACGATAATGTTATATTTAGAAAAGCATAAAGAAATTACTAATAACATTGCTCGAAATGAAACTGGAATTCGTTCAGAAGGAACTATCAAGCAAGCATTTTATAGGTTAAAAAATAGGGGACTTATTGAGGCTGTTCCTGGGAGAGCAAGAAGTAATGCAGCCTGGCGTAAAGTTGGAATTAATCACACAGATTCAGAAAATGCAATTTCAATGTATGAAATGTATCCACAGTATGAGCAACTAGTCATGGACTATCTTGTAGATCATGAAGATATAGATAATCGTATTGCTCGACAAGTGACTGGGATCGAATCAGGTACAGTAATGAAAAATATTTTTTATAGGTTGCGGAAGAAAGGACTTATAGAAATCGTGCCAGGAAAATCGCGTATCGATGCTAAATGGCGCAAAGTTTAAATCTGTCTCAAACATTGATTATTGCTAAAGCCAAAAAGCTCTATTGATTATTAATATAAGTAATAAAATTTAAACCTAAGAAGAGAGCTGCTACAGTTCCTGCAACAGAAATTTCCCCCTGAACAATTTTATCTAAAACTGATTCGACAGGTAGAAATACAACTTCAATTTCTTCTGTAATATCTAGTTGTTGCTCTCCAACTTTACTCACATTTTCTGCTAAAAATAAATGTATTTGGTTAGTATCTTTACTCGGCTTATCGTATAAAGTTCCAATTTTTCTCAATTCTTGAGGAATATAACCGGTCTCTTCTCTCAACTCTCTAATTGCAGCTACCTCTGCACTCTCTTTTGTCGGGTCAAAATTCCCTGCTGGCAGTTCCAAGAAAAATTCACTCACGGCGTGTCTATATTGCCGCACAAAAATAATTTCTCTATTACTATTGATAGGTAGAATCATTGCAACGTCAGGCTTAATACTGACAAAATAATCATCTATAATTTTACCATTCGGTAATTCTATTTCATCTTGCCTCACCTGACACCAAGGATTATCTAAAACCATTTTTGATTTTAAAATCTTCCATTTCTTTAAGTTGTTCATAAACTAAGTAACAAATAAAATGTATGTATAAAAAATTTGTAATGAATGTAAAAAAGTATAACAGATGCATCCGATAATCTAAACTTTAAACTTACACTGACTTTGGTAATAGCATAATATGTATAAAAAGTATGCAAATAAATGTAAAATTATTTACAGTAAACAAGAGATTTCCCTTGACCATTAGTCGGGGCACAACGGCACAAACAACGAATGTATGGGTGAAGATTTTATATGATGATATCGAAGGCTGGGGAGAAGCATCACCATTTGGTGTGGGTAATCATCGGCAATCAACTGATGCAATTAAAGATGCTTTAAAGCAAGTTGTGCCACTCTTACAAACATTCAGCCCCTTACAACGTCAGGAAATTGAGCAAGTTTTAACACAAAACCAGGTTCCTTCTGCTGCAAGAGCTGCCTTAGATATGGCAATGCACGACTGGTTGGGTAAGCGCGTAGGATTACCCATGTGGCAACTTTGGGGACTCGATCGCAATCAAATAGTCCCGACTTCAGTCACAATTGGGATTAATTCACCTGAAGGCGCTAGGGCGAGAGCGCGAGACTGGTTAAAATTTACCGATGTCCGCCTTTTTAAGGTAAAACTAGGTAGTCCAGATGGCATAGATGCAGATCAAAAAATGCTCTTAGCAGTGCGGGAAGAAGCACCATTACTAGAATTTTTTGTTGATGCCAACGGGGGTTGGAGTTTAGAAGATGCGATCGCAATGTGCAATTGGCTAGCTGATTTAGGTATAAAGTATGTAGAACAGCCATTGCCACGGGGAGAAGAAAAAGGTTTAGCAAAACTCAAACAACACTCTCCCCTGCCCATCTTTGTCGATGAAAGTTGTTTCACCAGCACCGATATTCCCGATTTGGCAAATTACGTGGATGGCATTAATATCAAACTAATGAAATCAGGGGGGCTAACAGAGGCAATGCGAATGGTACATACAGCACGAGCATATCGGTTGCAAGTAATGTTCGGTTGCTATTCTGACAGTTCGCTAGCTAATACAGCAGCATTACAGCTAGCACCACTAGCTGATTATTTAGATTTAGACAGTCACCTTAACTTAATTGATGACCCTTTTACAGGTGCATTGCTAAAACAAGGAAGAGTTTTGCCAAACGATTTACCAGGTTTGGGAGTACAACACAGTGCGTCTATCACTTAATCAACGAGTAGCTATCTTGCTGCATGATGGAATTAGCGGGCATCACGGCAAAACAGGGCTAGCAATTTTACGTTACAGTGAAGCCCCAATTGTAGCCGTAATTGATCGCGAGTGTGCTGGTAAATCCCTACCAGAATTAACAGGTATCAAGCGGGATGTGCCGATTGTGGCATCGGTAGCCGCAGCCCTAGAGTACAAACCAGAAGTTTTAGTAATTGGTATTGCTCCAGGAGGTGGTGCTGTACCAGATGATTACTGGCTAGAAATCAAAGACGCTTTAGAAGCGGGAATGTCACTGGTGAATGGTTTACATACACCAATGGCAAGTATCCCAGAATTAAATGCACTGCTCAAACCAGGGCAACTAATTTGGGATGTCCGAAAAGAACCATCTAATATTAGTGTTGCTAGTGGAATGGCACGCACCCTTTCGTGTCGGCGGGTGTTGACAGTGGGAACCGACATGGCGATTGGTAAAATGTCAACTAGTCTAGAGTTACATTGGGCGTCAAAACTGCGGGACTGGCGTTCTAAATTCCTCGCCACAGGGCAAACTGGGGTGATGTTAGAAGGAGACGGCGTGGCTTTAGATGCCGTGCGCGTAGATTTTGCCGCTGGTGCTGTAGAACAGATAGTCATGCGCTATGGCAAAAACTACGATATTTTGCATATTGAAGGACAAGGTTCACTGCTACACCCTGGTTCAACGGCAACTCTACCCCTAATCCGTGGTTCCCAACCAACCCAACTGCTGTTAGTACATCGGGCGGGACAAGTCCATGTACGTAATCATCCCCATGTAATAATTCCACCTTTACCAGAGGTGATTCGGCTTTATGAAACTGTTGCTAATGCCGGTGGTGCTTTTGGAAGTGTTTCTGTAGTGGGTATAGCGCTGAACACAGCCCATCTAGATGAGTCTGCGGCCCAGGAAAGCATTGCTCAAACAATAGCAGAAACGGGGCTACCTTGCACCGATGTAGTCCGCTTTGATGCCAATGTACTTTTGGATGCGGTGATGAATAATTAGTTGCCGTAGAATGCTTTAACCCTACACTCCTGAGAGAAAACTGGTTCCGACACCGGAAGAAGTGGCACAACAGGAGAAGGAACACAGCGATCGCTTGGCAGCAAAACTGCGAGAATTAAATATAGATATACCATTTAACTTCCACGCTGTCTTGCTTGTGCCTCTTAACTCAAATGCTATGGATCTTCAGGAAAAACCCATTTTGGCGGTTCCGTCATTTTTTTCCGCAGACGTTCTTGTGCCAACTCCAGCATTTTATCTAAGGGAGTCTCTTCAATAAATTTTGTCGTAGCTTCTCTAAACTCGGTATTGGGGCATTTATCCCCTAAAACACACCCGTTAACACAGGCTACAGCGCAGTTAATCTTTTGCTCCACAGTGAATTCCTCTCTCTAAAAGTTATAAGTTACGAGTTGCGAGTTATGATTTTCATCTCTAACTCTTCACCAGAGGCGGGGTGTCTCCGGCTTTGCTCTTAACTCTTTACTATCAGGCATGACCTACAGGTAAATTTTACCTTGCCAGTTGGTATCTCATTAGTCTAAATACTTACCATTTAGAAACTTATGAGTTATAAGTTATGATTTTTACTCCTTACTCTATAATAAAGGGCGCTCATGTCAGAACTGTTTGCTACTACTGGAACTATAGCCGCGATCGCCACTGCTGTTGTCCCCCAACAGGGTAGTGTTGGGATTGTGCGGGTGTCTGGTTCTCAAGCAATGGCAATCGCCCAAAGTCTCTTTCATGCACCAGGGCGACAAGTTTGGGAAAGTCACCGGATTCTCTACGGTTACATTCGCCATCCCCAGACGCAACAAATAGTGGATGAAGCCTTGTTGCTGATTATGAAAGCACCCCGTTCTTACACCCGTGAAGATGTTGTAGAATTCCATTGCCACGGGGGAATTATGGCAGTGCAGCAGGTATTACAACTGTGTTTGGAAAATGGGGCCAGACTAGCGCAACCGGGAGAATTTACTCTCCGCGCCTTTTTGAATGGACGATTGGATTTAACTCAAGCCGAAGGTATTGCCGATTTAGTGGGAGCTAAATCGCCCCAAGCTGCTCAAAGTGCCTTAGCTGGTTTACAAGGAAAATTAGCTCATCCAATTCGGCAGTTACGCGCTAACTGTTTGGATATCTTGGCAGAAATTGAAGCTCGAATTGATTTTGAGGAAGACCTTCCGCCGCTGGATGATAAAGCAATCATATCAGAAATTGATAAAATTGCCGCAGAAATAACTAGGTTATTGGAAACCAAAGATCAAGGTGAGTTGCTACGCACTGGTTTAAAAGTGGCAATTGTTGGGCGTCCGAACGTGGGTAAGTCGAGCTTATTGAATGCTTGGAGTCGGAGCGATCGCGCCATTGTGACTGATTTACCTGGTACAACCCGCGATGTAGTGGAGTCTCAGTTAGTTGTTGGGGGAATTCCCGTACAAGTACTAGATACAGCGGGGATTCGGGAAACAACAGACCAAGTGGAAAAAATTGGCGTCGAGCGATCGCGTCGTGCTGCCAATGCAGCTGATTTAGTCTTGCTTACCATCGATGCTTCCGCAGGCTGGACAGAAGGCGATGAAGAAATTTACCAAAAGGTACAACACCGTCCGTTGATTATAGTTATTAACAAAATCGATTTAGTAGAAGAAAGTGATAAGAAAAACCTTCAATCCAAAATCCCAGTTGCGCTGTCAGCACATCAAATGTGCAACCCAAAATCTACAATTGTCACAGCCGCATCCCAAAATCAAGGTATTGATGCTTTAGAAACAGCAATTTTAGAGATAGTTCAATCTGGAAAAGTGCAAGCGGCTGATATGGATTTAGCCATTAACCAAAGGCAGGCAGCAGCCTTAACTCAAGCTAAAATTTCTTTGGAACAGGTACAAGCAACAATTGTTCAGCAGTTACCTCTTGATTTTTGGACAATTGACTTACGAGGGGCGATTCAAGCTTTAGGAGAAATTACCGGAGAGGAAGTAACAGAGTCTGTTTTAGAAAGGATTTTTAGTAAGTTTTGTATTGGTAAATAAACAGCAAAATTGCCAAATTTAAGAAGAAGTAGCAACCTGGAATATGTAGAATTTTTGAAGGGCTGAAAAATAAGCTACAAAGCAGACTGGATAAGTCACACACGACTCAATGGCATCTGAAAGCAGCCCTACTGATGCTGTTAGTAGGTAAGCCTCAAACTTCAAAGCAATAGTCACGACTGCTGCCCCAATCGATAGAACGGAGTCAATATAGTCACATAACGAGATAAAATAAGTTTACTTTTGTAGAGAAGTGGACATCTGTGGAAGCTCTGGATACTCATTTACCCCATTTAGAAGCAACAGTAGCCAAGCTAGAGGGATTATGGCGTATTTTCTCACTCTAATTGTAAGTCGGAAACTTTTATGAAACTCTACTATGTAACTTTAAATAATACAGATGAAGCACGCCAAATTGGTCGGGCATTACTGGAATGTAAGTTAGCAGTTTGTGTCAATTGGTTCCCGATTACTTGTGCTTATAGTTGGCAAGGAGAAATTACTGAAGAACCAGAAGTTGTTTTAATTGTCAAAACTCAAGATGGTTATGCTTTAGAAATAGAAAAACTTATTCAAGAGCATATTACTTATACTAATTTTATCGCCGAAATTTCTCCGACAGCAATTAATCAGGGTTTTGTCAATTGGTTGAATGCAGAAGTTTCACTACGCTAATAATATAAATTACCTAAGAAGACAGCACAAATAGAGGTATACAAGCTATATGAGCAGAAAAAATGGCTTGGAGCAAGATATGAACCTGCCACGATGTGATTAACGCTCCTGTAAAATATGAAACAAGAGAATACTTTTTAAATAGTGTCTTTGCTCCTACAAGTTATGCCTCGAAAGCCTTATTCTAACTATTTTAATGGAGGTCAAAAATGGCAGTTCTCAAACTAGAAAATGGAACTCTCCACACCGATTTAATTCACATTTCCCAGGAATTAGCCCCCCTGAATATTCAAATTAATCGCCTGACTATAGCAGATAACCCCAAACTTCAACATTGGTTGGCACAGGATAGTCTCAACGAAGATGAAAAAGAACAAGTACTCAAAGCAATAGATAGTTATTTTGAGCAACTACAACAGACAGCTGGCTATAAATCTCGTGATTTGGTTGTCCTTCATCAAGGGATTCCTAACCTTGATGAGTTAATGGCAAAGTTTGACCAAATTCATACCCATGCAGATGATGAAGTCCGCTACATCATTGATGGAGAAGCGATTTTTGGTTTTGTACTTTCTGATGGTAGTCAAGTAGAACTGACAGTACAACCAGAAGAATATATCAACATCCCAGCCGGAACCGAACATTGGTTTTATCTCACCCCAGCAAGGCGGGTGAAAGCAGTACGCTATTTCATCACCACAGAAGGTTGGATACCTCAATATACAGGCAGAGAAATTCGCACCCGCCAACCCCTGGTGAGGTAAATTCTAATTTATCAAACATTACAAATTACGAATTAGTATGAAGCGGATTGTTTTTTGTGACTTTGATGGCACTATTACAGTTGACGAAACTTTTGTTGCAGTTCTGAGAAAGTTTGCACCAGTACTTTCTGCAAAACTACTGCCTGAAATGTATGCAAAAAGGCTGACACTACGAGAGGGAGTCAAGGAAATTCTGCAATCAATTCCATCTGCAAGTTATCCAGAAATTCTGGAATTTACTAAACCTCAACTGATACGTTGTGGGTTTATAGAATTGTTGGATTTTCTGGAGTGTCAGGGAGTTTCATTAATAGTCATTTCTGGAGGACTACGGGGAATGGTAGAGGTTGTTTTGGATGGGATAGTGCATAGAGTAGAGAGAATTTATGCTGTAGATGTCGATATTAGCAGTACTTATTTAAAAGTAAATTCTCAATACGAAGGAGATACAGAACTGATCGCTAAGGCGCAAGTTATGGATCAGTACCCAGCCGATGAAAAGATTGCTATTGGTGACTCCATCACCGACTTAAATATGGGATTGCAAGCTTCTGTTGTCTTTGCACGCTCTCCTTTAGCACAATATTTAGATGAATACCAAAAACCCTATATTTTCTGGAATGATTTTTTACAAATCCGCGATTATTTAGCAAAATCATGGAGTTAAACCCAACAATAGCAGATCCTCGTTTGCAACTAATTGCCACTGCTCGGTATTTTTACCAACAAGGTTGGATGGTAGGAACTGCCGGCAACCTCTCTACTCGATTAGCTGATGGTAGTTTTTGGATTACAGCTAGTGGTAAATCTAAGGGTGAGTTATTACTCAACGATTTTGTTCTCATTGCTCCAGATGGCAAAATAGAAGCATCAGCAAGCCAGGGGCTACCTTCAGCTGAAACAGCTATTCATCAACTACTTTACCGCCTGTTTCCAGAATCACTTGCTTGTTATCATATACATTCTATTGAGAGCAATTTGGTTTCTCGCTTGGTTGAAGGTGATACTTTACCTTTACCACCGCTAGAAATGCTCAAAGGTTTGGGAGTTTGGCAAGAAAATCCCTGTTGTGTAATACCAATTTTTGCTAATCATCTCTAAGTTGCCCAGATTGCTGGTGATATTGAACAACGCTTTGCCGTCACTCCACCGCAAATATCCGCATTACTAATTCGGGATCATGGTTTGACAGTTTGGGCTTGTTCTCTTGAAGCTGCTCGTAATTATATTGAGTTATTAGACTACATCTTTCGCTACATGGTTGCCGCCATTCGGTTAGGCATAAATATCTGAATCAGACTAACTATTGACTATGGACTTTTGATTATGAACTAATAGCTAATAATGCTGGAGTGCCAAAATAAGATATTGTTTTGGGTTTTCATGCTCCCTACAAGCGGAAGTTTACTGAGTTTGCAGCAGGTTAGGCAAAATAACTGTAGAAGTTATCAGTTATGAGTGATGAGTTATGAATTTTTAACTTATCACTTATAACTCATAATTCATAACTCATTTTCTGTAGCGATCGCTTTTGGGATATTACCAGCACTTGCCAGTTGCACTGTAAAGGTAGAACCTTCAGATAATTTACTTTTTACAGAAATAGATCCACCACAGCGCAGCAGCAATTGCTGTACTATCGTTAACCCTAACCCAGCACCACCATAATCTTCGGTTGCTGCTGTACGCACGCGATAAAACCGATCAAAGATTTTGGGAATTTCGTTTTCAGCAATACCAATACCTGTGTCGCGGAATTCTAATTGGACATAATCGCCTTGATTACGGGTACGCACCCATACTTGACCTCCATTAGGGGTAAACTTAAGACTGTTATGCAACAGATTAATCACAATTTGCCTCAGCTTACCACTCACGCACCAAACAGATGGGAGTTCAGTCGGTACAGTGTAGGCTAGCATAATTCCTTTTTCTTGGGCTACAGGTTGGTAGGTACTGACTACTCCAGGTACTATATCTGATAGACGCACCAACTCCAAAGTCGTCCCCTCTAAATTTTGTTCTAGCTGCACCAATTCCAAAAAACCAGTAATCAGGGAGTTTTGCTGATCGCACTGGGTATTTAACATCTGTAAATAACGTTGTCGTTGTGGGGGTTTAAGATTAGGGGAATTTAATAATGAAAGTGCTGTCTTCATGTGCGTCAAGGGTATACGCAGTTCCTGACAGACATTTTTCAGGTATTCATCTTTGAGTTGCTCTTTGTTGTGCAGTTCTTGATTTTGCTGCTCCAACTTATTAGTGCGTACTGTGATGATTTGACGATTAATTTCATCTTGTCGGAGGAGTTGTTTTGCCAACAGTTGATTCATAAGTGCGCCTTGGGGCACGGTTGGACAAATAAAGTTAGCAGGTAAAATTGAGGATGATTCTGGTGCAATCGCTTGTTGGATACTATTTAATACTTGCTGAATTACTCTCCCCTCAACAGTAGTTATAATTAGCAACGGCTGGTTTTTATTAGTATTTACCTTCCCTAATGTCTGATTTTTGCGTTTTTTAAGTGGTCGATGAGCCAAAATTAAACTGCAAAACTGTGCTGATAACACCATCAGAAAGTTTTCCCGTCGCATTTGGCTATCTGGTGGTAGGTGAACGGGGACATGATCAGAGGATGAGGATGAGGGAGATGAGGAGATATTTAATCTTTCCTCTCCCTTGTCTTCCCCTGCTTCCCCTGCTTCCCCTTTCCTGCTCTCCTCAATTTGGCAAGTATAAATGAGACTAGACGCACCTACCGAGGATTGATAACGCGCTAATTCTGATTGCCAAATTTTATCTGGTGGTAGCTTCACCCAGAGAGTGGCTGGAATTTGCTGCTCAATGAGTAAGTCAATTTGCGCTCTCACCAGTGATAGTAGAGTAGCAGGACTGAGGGACAATGGTTTAGGAGGCGCTTGCACTCCCATAACCAGTTGATAAACAGACAGATCCTTAGCCAGAGAAACATTCATGAGTCAAGCACAAAAAGGATGAAGCAAGAAATAATTCTGTCTTCGATTTTCACCTTTATGTGTGCATTTTTTACAAAATCACCACGGAAAGAAACATTAACTATAAAAAACTCTATCTACAAGGGAGTGGAGGACAAGGGGACAAGGGGGACAAGGAGAATAACTCATGCCCAATGACGCCAGTTGCTTCAACGGAGGGAACCTCCGCAACGCACTGGCTCCCCAATGCCCAATGCCCAAATTAACGTTCTATTTTCAGTCTTTGCTGTAAAGCCTCGCGTGCGTGTTCTCGGTCGTCAAAATGGATTTTTTCGGTGCCGAGAATTTGGTAGTCTTCGTGACCTTTACCAGCAAGCAATACTCCATCACCGGGTTGTGCTTGTAAAATAGCGGTACGAATTGCGATCGCCCGATCGCAAATTACTGTTGGCTGCACTGTGTCAGCTATTCCTGCCAAAATATCTTGCAAAATCCTTTCTGGGTCTTCAGTTCGGGGATTATCTGATGTCACCACTGCCACATCAGCTAACTCAGCAGCAATTTTACCCATTTTTGGGCGCTTAGTGCGATCGCGATCGCCTCCACAACCAAATACACAAATCACTTTACCAGGTATAAACGGACGCGCAGCTTTCAATAAATTTTCCAAGCTATCGGGCGTGTGGGCATAATCCACAATCACGCTAATATCTTGCTCAGTACTAATCTGTACCCGTTCCATCCGTCCAGGAACTCCGGGAAACTCAGGTATCACAGATGCCACTAACTGCAAATCTAGCCCTAAGTGTAAAACTGCTCCTACGGCTGCTAAAAGATTTTCTAAATTATATTGTCCGACTAGGGGCGATCGAAAAGCCACGTCACCTTTTGGTGTATGTAATGTCCCACTAACACCATTTGGCTGGTAATTTAAATCGCTCATCCATAAATCAGCGCTGTTGTCGTTGACGCTGTAACTCCAAACTCGTTCGGAATCCAACGACGCAATTAACCGCTTCCCGTAAGAATCATCAGCATTAATTATTGCCCTTCCCTTGAGATAATTAGGACTAAACAATAACGCTTTGGCAGCAAAGTAATCTTCCATATCGCTGTGATAGTCGAGATGGTCTTGAGTAAGATTACTAAATACCGCCACCTCAAATTCACAACCCAACACTCTACCTTGGGACAAAGCATGAGAACTTACTTCCATCACCCCTAATTCACTCCCAGCCTTTACAGCCTCTGCTAGCTGCTGTTGCAATTCCACTGCAAAAGGGGTAGTGTGGGCAGCAGTTTGCTCAAAACCTGCCCAACGAGTGTAGAGAGTTCCCATCAAAGCTGTAGCTAAATTAGCTTGCCCTAGTAGAAATTCAATTAGATGAGTAGTTGTAGTTTTGCCATTTGTACCAGTTACGCCTACCAGCTTGAGTTTTCGCCCCGGATAACCATAAAAAGCACTGGCTATCTGCGCACAAGCTTGAGTGATGTTACTTGCACTAATGACCACAGCCTGATTTGTGGGAGGATTTTTTTGTGCAGCTTCGGGAGAAACGATCGCAGCTACCGCCCCCGATGCGATCGCACTTTGCCAAAATTCCCCACCATCAACCCGCGTTCCTGGCATCCCAATAAACAAATCTCCCACACGACAAGCATGGGAATTCGTCTTTAAACCCCTAACTTCAACATCCTCCATTGAATAACTAGGCAATTGCTCAACACTGTCTACCGCTGTTAGTAATTCCCGCAATTTCATTTTGTGAACCTCGTCACATTCTTGATCTTGCGCTTATTCTGCATTATTTTTTTCTAATTGGCTAAATATTTACGCAACATTTGCTCCAACTGCTGCACACTAGCACGAGGAGAAGGACGTGGCAATGGTTTCTCACTTCCCTCTTTTTCCTCTGCGCCTCTGTAGTTCGATAAATAAAGTACTGGGACTTCATACTCATACGCAGCAAACCAATCTTCACGAGTCGTAATATCCCTAACTTCCAACTCGAAACTGAGATTTTGGATTTGTTCTAGCTTTTCTTGCAAGCCTTCACATAAATGACAGCCGGGTTTACTGTATAAAATTAATCGCATTCTTGATTTGAGTTGGCGCAAGAAGTTATAAGTTTAGAATAACGTAGACGCTTCTCCTGTCGGAGACGCTACGCGAACGGCTTGTTGCAGGCTACCGCAGAGGGCATGGAGGAGAAGGGTAGCCAATTTCAAAGTCCCTCTCCCAAGCTTGGGAGAGGGATTTAAGGTGAAAGCTCATTGATTCATGAAAGAAGTCTAATGACCAAATTCTGTGACAATGATTAACAACCAGCCAGAATACTGTATCTAAGCTACTTATGAGCCAAACTTCTCAAAACAGCCCTTTATCAGGCAAACCTGTTCAATCATATTTCCAGTGGTTATACGCTTTCTGGAAATTCTCTCGCCCTCACACGATTATCGGTACAAGTCTGAGTGTTTTGGGTTTATATTTAATTGCCATTGCCATAAGTAGAGACGCGATTAATCATATCTCTACAGACGCGATTCATCCCATCTCTACGTATTCCCTACTCCCTGTCTTCGGTGCATGGATTGGTTGTCTGTGTGGCAATGTCTACATTGTGGGGCTGAATCAATTAGAAGATGTAGAAATTGACAAGATTAATAAGCCTCATTTACCCTTAGCGTCTGGTGAGTTTTCCCGCCAAACTGGGCAATTAATTGTCGCTTTGACTGGGATTTTGGCGCTAGTTGTGGCGTGGCTGACTGGGCCGTTCTTATTGGGGATGGTAGCAATTAGTTTGGCCATTGGTACTGCTTATTCTTTACCGCCAATTCGCTTGAAACAGTTTCCCGTTTGGGCGGCGCTGTGTATTTTTTCGGTGCGCGGTACGATTGTTAACTTAGGGTTATATCTGCATTACAGTTGGGCATTGCAACAAAGCCAAACGATTCCGCCTGTGGTGTGGGTGCTGACGTTATTTATTTTGCTGTTTACCTTTGCGATCGCCATCTTTAAAGATATCCCCGATATGGAAGGCGATCGCCTCTACAATATTACTACTTTCACCATCAAACTTGGGCCCCAAGCTGTGTTCAATCTGTCTCTTTGGGTAATAACTGCCTGCTATCTGGGAATAATTCTGGTTGGGGTGCTAAACGTCGCCTCAGTTAACGCCATATTCCTGGTAGTTACTCATTTGGGACTGTTGGCTTGGCTGTGGTTGCGGAGTTTGACGGTAGACTTACAAGATAAAAGTGCGATCGCTCAATTCTACCAATTTATCTGGAAACTCTTTTTTATGGAATATCTGATTTTTCCTATCGGC
The DNA here is from genome assembly GCF_036918245.1 of Nostoc sp. Taxonomy (GTDB): domain Bacteria; phylum Cyanobacteriota; class Cyanobacteriia; order Cyanobacteriales; family Nostocaceae; genus Nostoc. The sequence continues at coordinate 10,102 of NZ_JBALEF010000055.1, read as the reverse complement.
TGTCTTTTGGCTTAGACAATGCTAGAAACCTTTCCCACTAGTACGATTATCGCTGCTGTTGTAGTTGTTCTGAGTCTGTCAATCCTTGGCTATTTCGCTTGGAAAACTTTGATCACCTCAGACTTGTTTCAAAAAGGCATCAATCTTGCCCAAGCAAAAGATTACCAAGGTGCAGAAGCGGCCTTTCGCAAAGTGATTTCCATCAACTCTACAAATGACGTAGTGCGCTTGTTTTTGGGAGATGTTTTAAACCAGCAAGGACAAGTAGAGGAAGCAACAGAATTATTTCGGGAAGTAATTCGCCGCAGTCCGAAAAATCCTGATGCTTACTTGCGTCTGGCAAATATTCTCATGCAGCAAGAGCGAGAAGAAGAAGCTAAAACTAACCTGCTACAAGCTAAAGATTTATTACAAAAACAGCGCCAACCTGAAAAAGCTAAAAAAATCACTCAACTGTTAGATAAAATGAGTGCTAAGTCAAGCGAATCTTAACTTTAATCAGAATTGCAGAGATGAAATTTTCCTGTTGTGTCTCCTATTTTTTTTGCCATTCCCATCATTATGGTGAGAATGGTTTTTATTTGGTAACTTCCTAGTGTATACCATAATTATCTCCGTAATTTCCGCAAGTTTGACCACTCTCTTCATGGCCATTACAATTGCAATCGGATGATGTTCAAAGAACTGATAAAGTGTGGTCTGATGCTGTAAAAAAAGCACTATATATAACAATGAATATCGCTTTAAACGAACTGCTGATGGCTCCTATCGTTGGCAGCTAGCGTGAGGTTTACTACTCAAAGATGAGCAAGGTTTTGTAGTCAAGTGGTTTGGAACCTGTAGAGATATCCACTAACAAAAACAAATACTTGAAGAACGAGCAACTTTTTACTTTTAATAAAGCAGCATCTATTAGACTTCTTGCATGAATCAATAGACCTCTTGCAAAAATCCTTGAATCACCCCTCCCCAACCCTCCCCTTGTTAAGGGGAGGGGGCAAGATTTCAAGTTTCCCCCCTTTATAAGGGGGGATAAAGGGGGGTCTATTCGACTTATGCAAGAGGTCTAATGAGCTTTCACACTAAATCCGTCTCCCACCCTTGGGAAAGGGACTTTGAAATGTCTCTTGTGTACAAATAGACATTTATATGAAAGTACACTTGTATCAAGTTAGCTTAATCACTTATAATTCCTGCTAGAACCCCCCTAAGAGCAAGCAAGGAAGGGCTGGGATCGGGTATTTTGACGATCGCAATTAGCCGAACTTGATATTATATGTAAACCAAGCAGATAAGGTAATAAAAATGCTGAAAAACAAGAATCTACTGGTAGCAGCTATTATCTGCTTGTGTTTGAGTAATGAAAATACTGCCTTTGGTAAAGATGTTGGCGTTATTTTAACAAAAATTCAAAACTCTACTCAGTCCGCAGTTATTCGGAACAAAAACGCAGTTGCTAACTTCGAGCAAGGAAGCAATCTCTATAAACAGGGAGATTTAAAAGGAGCAGAGGCGGCTTTTCGGAAGGCAATTGAACTAGAACCCAATTTTGCACAAGCTTATATTGCCTTGGGAAATACTCTCGACGATCGAGGTAAACCACAAGAAGCGATCGCCCAATACAATAAAGCCATTAGCCTTGATCCTCAAGACTCTAGAGCATATTTTAATCTAGGTTTGACTTTAGCAAGACTGAATCAGTTAGAACCTGCGATCGCCCAATATCAGAAAGCCATCAGCCTTGAACCCAAGTATGCTGAAGCTCACTATAACTTAGGAAATGCTCTCTACGCTCAAGGCAAGCTCACAGAAGCAGTTACCGAATATACAGCAGCAATTCGCCTTAAACCAGATTATGCACCGACTTACACCCGTTTAGGAAATGCTCTGTACGATCGAGGTGAGCTAGCAGAAGCAGTTACTCAGTATAAAAAATCTATTAGCTTCGATCCTAACTATGCAGACGCTCACTATTACTTAGGAAACGCCTTGTACGCTCAAGGAAAGCCAGCAGAAGCAATCGCCGAATATACAGCAGCCATTCGCCTCCAACCAAAAAATCCAGCAGGTTATAATGCCTTGGGAAATACTCTATACGCTCAAGGCAAACTAGAAGAAGCGATCGCACATTACAAAAAAGCCATCAGCTTCGCTCCCAACTATGCAGACGCTCACTATAATTTAGCAAGTGTTTTTTACGCTCAAGGCAAGCTAACAGAAGCAATCGCTGGCTATACCGAAGCGATTCGTCTCGATCCCAAACACGCACAAGCTTACACAGGTTTGGGAAATGCGATGGACGATCGAGGTAAACCTCAAGAAGCGATCGCACATTACAAAAAAGCCATTAGCCTCGTACCTAACGATGCATTCACTTACTATAATTTGGGAATCACTTTGGGAAGAGAACAACAACCAAAAGAAGCGATCGTTAATCTCAAAAAAGCCAGAGAATTATTCCAAGCTGAGAAAAACAAGGAGATGGTTGAGCAAGTCGATCGGCTAATCCAAAAAATTAATACCCAAACAAATTGAATAAAGGGCATTGGGCATTGGGCATTGGGCATTGGGCATGGGGAGCAGGGAGCAGGGAGCAGGGAGCAGGGAAAGAAGAACTATTGATTATTACAAATGACAAATGTCCATGACTGAAGAAAGGGGTAAAGTCTACCTCGTAGGTGCTGGGCCTGGAGATGCAGCATACCTGACAGTAAAAGCTTACAATCTCTTAGCTACTGCTCAGGTATTAGTCTATGATGCTTTAGTAGATGCTCAATTATTGCAGTGCGTACCAGATGATTGCCTGAAGTTAGATGTCGGTAAACGCGGTGGCAAACCCAGTACAAGCCAAGCACAGATTAACAAGTTACTGGTAAAGCACTGTCTGCAAGGAAAACAAGTTATACGGCTCAAATCAGGTGATCCGTTGATTTTTGGGCGTTGCACTTCCGAAATTGAAGCGTTGAAAGCATCCGGTTGTGATTTTGAACTAGTACCAGGAATTTCCTCAGCCCTTGCAGCACCTTTATTGGCAGGAATTCCCCTAACAGATCCGGTGTTAAGCCGCACTTTTGCAGTGCTTACAGCTCATGAACCAGAGGTTTTAGACTGGGAGGCACTCTCACGCTTAGAGACACTGGTAATTTTGATGGGAGGGCGACATCTAGCAGAGATTATAGATCAACTAGTAAAACACGGGCGATCGCACTTAACACCCATTGCGATCATCCGTTGGGCAGGAACTCCCGAACAACAAATTTGGACAGCGCAACTGGGCAATATTCTAGAACAAACCACCGGATTATCCCTTTCCCCGGCGGTAATTGTAATTGGCGAAGTTGTTGGGCTACGCAAGTACTTACAACCTGAGAAAATAGATTGTCAGGTTTCGACTACAGCCAAAACTTTTAGCCCCCCTGCTATGTCAAGCAATTTCCCCCTATCTCCCCTTCCCCTTACTGGTAAAATGATCTTGGTTACACGTTCAGTTGGCCAATCGAGTCAATTTAGCGATCGCCTCATTGCATCAGGTGCAACAGTCATCGAAATGCCTACCTTAGAAATCGGCCCGCCCTCCACTTGGGAAGCTTTGGATCATGCGATCGCTCATTTATCTGACTTCGACTGGTTAATTCTCACTTCTACCAATGGCATAGACTACTTTTTTGAAAGGCTAACTACCCAAGGGAAAGATAGCCGTGCCTTAGCTGGCATCAAAATTGCCGTCGTTGGTGAGAAAACAGCCCAAAGTCTCAAACAACGCTCTCTGCAAGCAGATTTTATTCCCCCCAACTTTGTTGCCGATTCTTTAGTGGAAAATTTCCCAGATAAATTAGATGGTAAAAAGGTGTTATTTCCCAGAGTTGAAAGCGGCGGTAGAGAAGTTTTAGTTAAGGAATTAACTCTCAAGGGAGCAAAGGTGATAGAAGTTGCGGCATATCAATCTTGTTGTCCTAGTAGTATTCCACCTGCGGCAAAGTTAGCTCTCCAAAACCGCAAGGTAGATGTGATTACCTTTGCCAGTTCTAAAACCGTACAATTTTTCTGTCAACTTACTAACAATATATTTCCCAACAACTCTGATGCTAGCCAAGTCTTAGAGGGAGTTTGTATTGCCTCTATCGGCCCCCAAACCTCCAAAACTTGCCATGATTTATTCGGACGTGTGGATGTAGAAGCCCAAGAATATACTTTAGATGGTTTAACCCAAGCACTGATCGTATGGGCGGCAAATTCTTAGATGAGGGAGCGGCAGGGGGAGCAGAGGAGAATGACAAATGACAAAACGTATAATCGGCTTAACTGGAGGTATTGCCACAGGCAAAACCACTGTCACCAATTATTTAGCTAGCACTTATAGCCTGCCGATTTTGGACGCAGATATTTATGCTAGAGAGGCAGTATCTTTAGGTTCGCCTATTTTGGGTGCGATCGCTCAACGTTACGGCGAACAAATTTTACTACCAGATGGCAGCCTCAACCGCCAAAAGCTAGGTGAAATTATCTTTAATCGTCAAGATGAACGCAACTGGATAGAGGATTTGATTCATCCTTATGTGCGCGATCGCTTCCTCAAAGCAATTGCTCAGTCTTCGTCACAAATACTGGTGTTAGTAGTGCCTCTATTATTTGAAGCTGGGATGACTGATTTGGTTACAGAAATCTGGGTAGTGCATTGTTCTCAAGAGCAACAACTACAAAGATTAATACAACGAAACCATTTAAATAGAGAACAGGCACGTGCCAGGATTAACAGCCAATTCTCTATCGAAGAAAAAGTGACTCATGCAGATGTCGTTTTAGATAACTCCTCCACCCTAAAAGTATTACTAGAGCAGGTAGATGTAGCCCTAAAAACAACTAGTAAGGACTAGATGCTATTTATCTTAAAAAAGATACATAGATGACATTCTCAAGACATAAAAGCTTTATAAATTTTCGGATTATCTAGTTAAGTAAAAAAATGTCATATCTGACCTATTATTGGACAATAATTCGGTGATTTTACAGTTGAAGCTGCAATTGATAGTACTGTAAATTTAAATGGTTGTTGGGCAAAAGATATCATGGAATAAATTCAAACATTAATTCAAACATTAATTCAAACATTAATTCAAACATTAATAACTAAAGATTAAAATTGAAAAAAATAATTTAAAATCATTGATCTTCTTTTAAAATTATTATTAAGTACCTTTTCAACGAACTGCTTAATTAGACATTGGGTGATAAATTGCCTTTACTAGCTGTCAATGTAAGTTAATTACTAACTAGATTGTCCATCTGTTCAATTCTGGATTGGTGATTGAAAGAGATTTAGATTCACCTAGAGTCCAGAACTCTTTGTTATAGATTTCTTCTTTGGGAGAACTCACTTATGTCTTTGATGAGGACAGGTATGAACTTAAGTTTTAGTTTTTTAAATAAATTAGCTATGGTTATCTCTCCAGTAACAGAATTAAAACAAAAGAATAAAATCCATGATTACAGACAACAAGTTTGTGGAGGCGACTACATATTTGAGCGCCTCAATGAAGGAACAATCGGGTACATGACTGGAGTAGGGAAAAGCGTTAAAGCTTGCGATCGCATTATTTTACGAGAAGGTTGTGAATCTTATCAATATCAAGTTGAAGAAATTGATTACTACTCCGCTCCATCTGATATGTGGATAGCTTTTCTCAAGCAAATACCGAATGACTAAATATTCAAGTCAACCAGTTGCTTCAATTCTAAAGTTCAATACAGTTCAGAATGAGCAACAAAATCCTGATGTAGAGACACGATTTATCGCGTCTTGAAAGACCAATTATCTACACGATTCTCCTTCTCTTACTAGATAATAGTAAAAGTAAGGTATATCATAGTCGCCTCCTCACTTGTTACAGGGTTTTGCAAATACATAAGGTACACCCTTCCCCAACCCTCCCCCTATCCATTACCCGCATCTTTCTTAACAATCAAACAAGAGACTTAACATAAGAGTGAAAGGCTTGATAAGTATAGTGTTGAGAGAAGAGAAGGGGGTAATAGCATCATGGAAAAGTGGGCGGTCAAAGAATTATCTCAGTCCAACTTAGGAGACGTTCGTAGAAACAAGCGGTTAATACGCTATTTCAGGTAAATGAAGTACACGTGTAGGGGCACAGCCATGTTCCCTACGATTATCTGTACCTCAGCAAGTTGCAATCTGCTGTAGCTTAAGTTTTAGTCATAGTCTGAGCCTCGACTTTATCCATTTTTCCTTTATTGCGATGCTTGCAGCAAACCGCTAAAGCGCCTACGCATAAGCTGAAACCTGAAACCTTTATTGATTAAGAAATTGGACTTTTTCAATTTCACCAGAATTAGCGACAATAGAAAAAGTTTCATGCCTCAAACCAAAACTTTTACCAACGAAGTTGTTTACTTTCCTTAATTGGATAAAGTCGGACTAAGCTTTTGAAGAAACTCAATATTTAAATTTAGCTTTTCTCCTAACCATAGGGAATGAACTGCGTGGTCTGCCACAGCATTCCCTGTCTCAGGATGGACGAGAATATCCAATCCCTCACGATTGAGCATTAACCAAGGAACGACTTTATCAAACTGATTCGGTAAGAAAGCAACTTGATACATCGCTTTTGGATGGGGCCCAATGGGCTTGTCAAACCAGCGTCCGAGTTGCACGTCAAACCTAGCGCCTAATCCTTCGCGTACACGCGCAGCTACATCCCGACTCCCAGGATCGAAGTAAACATGAGCATGAAAACCAACGATCTCACTAGTATCTTCTTTCATAGATCCACTTTTCGCTCTTAACTTTAATTTTGCATAGCGTCACGCTGAAGTATTACCCACCCTAATTATGCAAGTTAGATGTGGAATAGCTTAGTAGTTAGTTAACGCTGAAAGCGCTTGTAGTTTCTTTGACAACTTTATCTATTTTAGGAGTAATTGAAAGATGCACAACATGCACTGAACAAGGAGCATGGTGAAGAACGTAGTTACTCACACTACCGAGAAATAGTTCCATCAACCGAGAATGACCCCGACGCCCCATAACAATTAAGTCAGCGCCACAACTATGGGCTAAATCACAAATAATGCGACCAGGATTCCCAACATTTTGTGTAAATTCCGTAGTGACACCTGCTGTGTTTGCTTGGGCACAAAAAGATTGCAACATCTGGATTCCTAGATTTTTAAAGGTATCCCACTGTTGTTGGTATAACTCAAAGCTTTGACTGGTCAATCCTGGATAGTAGTCCATATTAGACAGCATAGGTACATAAGGACTACCCTCTTCTTCGGAAGATAGGACATGAAGTAACATTAAGTTAGCTTGTGTTAACTTTGCTAAATCCAATGCTTCCTCAAAAACCTGTTGCCCTATTTCCGAGCGATCTAATGCAACTAGAATCTTTTTAAACATCATAATAGACCTCCGATTTCATTGGTAATTGGTCTTTACGGTTTCGGGTTTCCAGATGCTGGATTGTCAAAAATGACTAATCCCTCAACTATGTTTAGCGACTTTTGAATTTTAAATCTCTTAAAGGGTTTCGCCCTATATTTATATTTATAGCAAAACAATTTGAGGAACTTGTGAGGAAAGCCAGCATTTATCTTTGAGCATCAGGGAGCATCCCATTTTGGAAGAAATATCTTTGGGCCCTGAGCCTAAATCCCTTTCTCAAAGTTGCTATGCATTAGTCACATCTTTCTTAAGATTGCTGTAAATATGTATTGCATACCAACGAAAAGGGTAAAGCATTAAACAATCCGGTTGACAATTGTCCATACTTCCCCATCAGAGCGGACATAGGGAACGGAGATTGTCTTAAAGCCAGTAATAAAGGGCTTGTAATAAATCTGCCAATACATTGGACTCAGTTGATTGGCACAAGCCTTAAGAAAACGGACTTCTGCGGCCAGTTCACTTGCTAGTTGATTAATGCGTTGAGCATGAACCTGAGCTACTTCTTTTGCTTCCTCTAGCTGCTGCTGTTGGATAAGTTGTTTGGATTCACCTTGCCAACGCACTAACTTACCTTGTTTTTGTTTTATCTGGGCTTCCAGGGCGGCGATCGCTGCATCTATGCCTTGGAGTTCAACCGATAATTGGGCATTTTCTCTGGCTTGACGGCGGTAAGCTTCCACCATCGCCTGGGGTGAATCATTCTCGCCAGAGATGACATTATTAATAGTGAGTGCAGCGCGTTCTTCTAAAAGAATCTGAATTTGAGAGTTAAGCGCCGCTATTTCAGCCTGAGTTTGCTGCATAAATCGAGTTTTAAGTGCTGAGTAAAATATTAAAAGCTTTTTGCGCCTTGGGTATCTAGAGAAAGCGATCGCACCTCAGCTGTAATTCCTTCTTCTTGCCAAGCAGCTAACATCGCCGCCTCCACAGCCTTTGAGTGTAACTTATCCGCCAAAGCTAACAGTGTCGGCCCCGCACCACTAATCACCATACCATAAGCACCAGCACTAACGGCTGCAATGTTGAGAGCATCATAACCAGGAATCAAAGCTTTCCGATAGGGCTGATGCAATCTATCTTGCAAAGCTGTCTTTAACCATTGTCCGTTACCAGTTTCCAAGCCGCGCAACAATAACCCTAAATGTGCCGTATTGAAAATCGCATCCGCACGACTCACCTCTGTTGGCAGAACGCCCCGCGCCTTTGAAGTGGAAAGTTCAAAATTAGGAATAGCTACAACTGGTACAACATCTTTATGCCAGGGAACATCACAAATTTCCCAACCTGCGCCACTGGTAGCAGCAAGACGACATCCTCCCAACAAAGCTGGAACTACATTATCAGGATGTCCTTCCATTGCGATCGCTAACTCCATCACCTGCGACTGAGACAGAGTTGCACCTTCTAGTTGATTAGCCGCAACTAATCCACCAACAATTGCTGTGGCCGAACTACCCAAACCCCGCGCCAACGGTACACCTAACTTAATCTCTATTTTCACAGTCGGCGGTGTCTGCTCTATATGTTGATAGAACTTGAAAAACGCTTGGTAAAGGAGATTGCTCTCATCAGTTTGAACTCGTTCAGCTTCCGTACCAGTGACATGAATAATTAACCCACCCTCTTCCAGGCGAGTGAACTTGAACTCGTTGTACAGCTTTAAAGCTGCACCGATGCAATCAAAACCCGGCCCCAAATTCGCAGTTGTGGCAGGAACGGTAACAGTGATAGCAGAAACAACAGACATTGGTAAAACTCACTAATCATCAACCAGCATCCCATGTAAAGGGTTGATTTGCTCATGAATTATGGTAATTGTCTGTAAGTAGTCCAAAACCCAGCATCCATTTATCTATGATATATTCTGCAGGAATTGGGGTTTAGTAAGCAATCAAGCTGACATAATATGACCGATAGTTCGAGCAATGATTCAAATTAGTTTTTTCTTCAATGTAGCTGGTGACTTACTCTGAATCTGCATCCAGTTTATCCAATAGTCTTTTTCCATGAATCACTGCTGCAATAGTTAAAGTTTCACCCTGAATTCGATAGATGACTCGATAGCTGTATACAAACTTTTCCCTAATACTATCATCGTTAAACTCTGGTACTATTCGACCTGAGAAAGGAAAGTTGCTCAAGTGACGAGTTACATCAATTATCCTCTGAACCACTGCCGCAGCATAAGCAGTCGAATCACGAGATATATACGTGGCGATGTCTTCTACATCTTCTAGTGCTTTGGAAGACCAAACTACTTGATAAGCCATTTGCTCAAACGTTCTTCAGCTTCCTCTTGTGCGATCGCTCCTTCTGTGTCGGCTACTTCTAATCCACGACTAACTTTCTCAATTACATACAGATGGTATTGGATATCTTCGATTGAGCAATCATCTGGCAATTGCTTCAGCAGAGATTGAACTTTTTCTTTTGTGGTATTCATAGCCTGATTTTTAGTTCATTAATAACTACTGTAAAGCTCATGACGTCTACTGAACGCTCTGGTCGTTTGTGGAGTCCCCCAGTAACATAAGCATAACTCAAATGGTAAGGATTCAGGTGGCAGAGTATTGACAAGGGGGACACTTGAGGGGGAGTATCACAAATATGAACCAAAACCTGCCTCAAGATATAGACCGA
>NZ_JBALEF010000054.1:0-200312 GCF_036918245.1 Nostoc sp. | reverse complement strand
TGGTTAGTGCCACTGCCAAACTCAATCTCTGCTTCATCAGGCTAATGATTAAGAGGCTTGCAGCACCTTCTTAGATGTCAAATGGGTTCTATATGCAGTCCACCAAGCATATCTTTACTAGTTTAGTTTTTTCGCACCGACTTACTTAACCCTCTTTCATCACTCTCTCCAGAGAGATTCTGAAAACCTTGTGGGGAATGTCATCTATCTAAATATATATTTGAATAAGTTTAACTGATAGAATATATTTTTTAGATAGTAATTTACTATAAATAGGCTATTGCTAAAGCTATTTGTTCTTGATATTGTAATCAATAGTAAATCAAAATTAGTTGCAATAATCTAAATATTTCTTTTATTTATCCAAATATAAGTCACTATTTTTTTCTTGTCATAGTGATAGCGAGAGCATCTGTGTATCAGGGTTGCATCTAAACTGATCACAAATAAATGCTGAACTAATTAAAAGTCAACAAAAAAATCAATGCTTTGGAAATATTACCTGTTACTCTTAATCATGTTTTAGCCTTGGAAAGTTTACTCCTTATCATAAACATCCATTTGAGCGCTTATTGATTGCTCAGAGTAATATTGAATATGCTATTTTAGTCACTTACGATCTTAATGATTACCAAGTATCAAGTTAAGCTAGCTTGGTAATTGGTTTGACAAAAAATACTCTAGCCGTTTGCAATTGATTTAACGATAATCATTCAGCCAAACTCTTAAATTCGATTTACCTATCTGCCAAACCCACCTGTCCTCCAATTAGCCCCAAAAATCCAGTTCCAAAGTGTTGAATCTCCAAAAAGCTTGCTTGCTCCGGCGAGGTTTTGTAAATTTTTAATGTCTTCATAATTCCTAATGTGGCAGCACTTTCTAGAGGCCCAACAAAACTAATATCTCGGTCAAAAAAATAGGTTTGATTAGCCCATTTAGCCATCTGATTTGCATTTAAAAAGTAGCAGCCTGCGTGAGGATTGAGGGCACGACAAAAGGTAATTGGTGTATTCATAATTGTACCCTTAAGTTCCTGTTGTTCCTGCACATTTTGAAAAGGAGCAGTTACTCGTAAAGCCAAATCCCCATCAATATAAGCTTTGTGAACCAAAGCTTTGGGAGAGACTTCATAACGATTTGGCTGAAGCAAATTTAAATCACCCGCTTGTTGGGTAAACCAGTTTAATTTTATAAAAAACCAAGGGTCATGAATAATTAAGTCATCTTCAAGAAAGCAGTAATAATCATACTGACCGAGACAACTTTGCAAAACAGCTTGACACTCAAACCCCAAAAGCAGAGGCTCTGCATTGCTAGAATGATGCCTATATAAATGGGATGGTAAGGGAAGCTGATTCAGGAGATGATTATCTTTAGTTGTACAAATAACAATATCTAGTTCGTGAGACTGCGGCTGATTAGCAGGAAAAGCTAGTCGTTGAGCAATGTTGATAATACTTTGAGATTTGCCAAATAATTGGTGTAAAGCGGTAATACTTTTAGTTAACGCCTCCAAGCGGGGTTGCGGGTCTTTGCGTTGGGAAGCATGACGACCCTCATTGCTAGCTTTGAAAAAATGAGCAATGGTAAAAATAATTCGCATTTTCAATATCGCTTCTGTATTTATTTGTAATTTGTCATTTGTCATTGATCAATAACTAATGATTAATATACTTCTTGTAAAAGTCTTTATTTTCAGGCTTTTATTTGCACATTTGCTTAAGGCAAAAAATATTTATGCAAGTGACTAATAACCAATGACCAATGACTAATGACTAATGTTATCTAATTTCTGCCAAATCCTTTAGAACTTGGACGCTTTTTCAAACTATCAGAATTTTTCCCAGCGAACATCCACTGCAAATGCTGTGGTAACAGTTTCGCCAAATCATAACGCTTCAGAATTGTCTCTCGCGCATTCGCACGAATTGCTTTCATCTCTTGAGGATGATTCAGCGCCTCTTCAACCCGATTAGCAATATTCTGAGGAGAAAAGAAATCTACTAGCAGTCCATTCACCCCATCCTGTACAACCTCCAAGACAGGCGAAGTCTTAGAAGCTATTAGTAAACATCCTGCTGCCATTACTTCTAACATTGACCAGGATAATACAAAAGGACGGGTTAAATAAACATGGGCAGAAGAAGCTTGCAAAACCTGAAGGTACTCATTGTAAGGAAGCCTATCTGTAAAATGCAGCCTCGATAAATCCAAAGATAATTTTTCTAACATTAATTGTTTATAAGTCTGACCATCGGGGAGATTTTTACCATAAGCAACTCGATTTTCTCCCACAACTACCACATGGCACTTAGGTCGTCGCTGCTGAATTAGCGCTACAGTTTCCATAAACTGCGGAAAACCTCTATAAGGTTCCATTCCTCGTCCTACATAAGTTACCAACTCTTCCACATGAGAAAGATCCAGATTTATTCTTGGTAAAACTAACTTTGCGCCTAGTTTGGGAACAAAATAATTGGTATCAACACCATCATGAATTACAGTGAGCTTGCTATGATATTCTTTGGGAAACTGCTGACGCTGCCAATTAGTTGGAGAAAGACCGCGATCGCAGCTATATAAATCAGTTAAAATCGGTGCATTTTTCACGCGGATGCGGCATTCATCATCAGCGTTCAGTGGATCGTTGGGATCGAAATCTGCATCGGAACCGTGAGCATGGTAAAACCACTCGAAATAACACAATAATTCTGCTTTGGGGAAAACATCTTTCATAAATAAAGTTGGCCCCCAACCAGAATGACCATAAACTATATCTGGAAAGAAACCCTCAGCTTTTAATTTTTCTGCCACGCGATAGACAGCCTGTGCTGTGAGAACAGCATTTTCCAGGTTACGAACGTAGTGGTGAGTTTGAGGTGCCGCTTCACGAGAAGGAGTATAAATAGCTTTAAAAACGCCAGGTATTTCCCCTTCCCGACGATTTGTCCCAAAGACGACTTGGCAATTAGGATCTTTACCTAAAACTGTCGCTAGGTTGCGAAATTGTGAGGGAAAATTGGGATGTAAAAATAAAATTCTCATTGGAATAATCTTGATTAACTTATTGCCAGATAAAATAAATTAAGACAAGCTGCTTAAGATTATAAGATTATTTATCACAACTTTTAGCAAGTAAATTTAGATAAATGGTTGCCCGAAAATGCGAAAATAATCGCAAATTCGTGTTATAACGATGAAATTTATTGGCATTGATTTAGGCTGGCGATCGCAACCAAGTGGGTTGTGCTGTTTAGAATGGATAGATGGACAACTACAATTACTCGATCTAGACCGCAAAGATGCCATTGCAGACATCCTCATTTGGATCGCTCAAAGCGTATAAGCAGACGAACCAGCCATTATTGCCGTAGATGCACCTACCCTTATACCCTAACGCTAACGGGAGTCGTCTCCCCGACAAACTCAGCCACAAATACTTTGGTAAATATCATGCGGGATGCTACCCAGCTAATCAAAACCTACCCTTCGCAGAGCGCACCATCAATTTTGGTTTAGAATTGGAATCACGCGGTTTTGCACACGCCCCCACCATTGAACCCCAAAAACTCAGCAGATATCAAATAGAAGTCTTTCCCCACCCAGCAATTGTTAACCTATTTAACTTAGAACGCATCCTCAAATACAAAAAAGGACGCCTCAATCAGCGCCGCCTAGAACTAATTAAACTCCAAAATTATCTTCTCGATATCCTCCCCTGTTTCTCTCCTCCTCTGCGCCTCTCTTGCCTCTGCGGTTTGTTTACTTCCGAAATCCCCACCACAGGCGCAGCCCTCAAAGTAACCGAAGATAAACTAGATAGCTTAATTTGCGCTTATGTTGCTGCTTATTGGTGGTATTGGGGAGAAGAACGTAATTTGGTATTAGGCGATGGCACCACTGGCTACATTGTCATCCCTCAAAGAATGTTATAAGGAAAAGAAATAGGTTTTAGCGTTAGGACTGCTACAGTTGACGAGTCATTTAGCTAAAATCAGGTTTCATCTCTTTGTAATCTCGTAAGATTGAAATCGAGGATGTTTTATGCAAGGAGTTAATTCTAACTTGAGTTTAAAAGAGCTTTATGAAATTGACGATCATCTTTGGTTAGAGGAAACAATCAAACTATTGAAAGGTAACCATTTAGAAGAATTAGATTTAGAAAATTTAATTGAGGAGCTAGAAAATTTGGGTCGTAGAGACAAAGCCAAGGTTGCTAGTTTATTAGAACAAATTATTAGACATCTTTTATTGCTGCAATATTGGACAGAAGAAACTCAATATAATTCTGGACACTGGAAAGCAGAAATTAGAAGTTTCAGGAATCAATTAAAACGTAACTTGACAAGGAATTTATATCAATACTTAGAAAATGAATTAATATCAATTTATGATGATGCTTTAGGATATGTAATTGAGAAAACTGAGGGCAAACTAGATAACTTACCGAAATATTGTACTTATACCTTAGAACAGCTACTAGATATTAATTATCTACCTGAAAATGTTTAATATAAAAGGCGTTGCTAAACTTAAATCAGCAACGCCTCGTTTTGAGTATTCAATAACTACTGACTACTCTGATTCTGCCCAAGCAATTAACCTTGGTTCATAAGGATTAGCCAGATTTTTATTTTTTGGCAATACACGCAAAGACAAACCTTGTAAACCAGAAGCGGTATAGGTGATATTACCCGTGTAAGTACTCAATTGCTGTGCATCTTCCCCTTGGTAATCCATCACCACTGGCACAGCGTTGACAATCTCACCATTAGCATCGATCGCACCTTGATATAACTCCACCTGCACATCATCATTGGTCAAAGTTGCTAAGTCAACCTTGGCTTTGACAGCAACGGTTTGATTAACCTCAATGTCTGAAACTGCCGATACGTCAATATCTTTGATTTTGATGTTGAACCAGTGTTCGCCCAGTTTTTCCTTCCAAGCGGCTAGTTCTTTGGCTGGGGCATAGTTATCAACAGTCAGGGTATGATAGCGATCGCTAGCTGGGAAATAAGCCCTTTGTGCATATTCTCCTACCATCCGCGCTGTATTAAAGAAGGGACAATTCAACCGAATTGCATCCTTCATTTTGGCAACCCACGGACGCGGCAAACCATCAGTATCCCGATGTTCATAAAATAACGGTACAACTTCCTTCTCTAACAACTCGTAGAGAGCATTTGCTTCTACTTCATCTTGGTAGTTAGGATCGTCGTAATTCTCTCCATGTCCAATCGCCCAGCCTGTGCGGACGTAATCAGCTTCATCCCACCAGCCATCTAGCACACTTAAATTCGGCAATCCATTCATTGCCGCTTTCATCCCACTAGTACCAGAGGCTTCCCGTGGACGACGCGGTGTATTTAACCAGATATCGCAACCCGCAACCATTAACCGGGAGATGTGAATGTCGTAATTCGGAACAAACACTACCTGTTTTTCTAAATGTTGTTCGCGGATAAAGTGATTGATCTCGCGGATCAGTTCTTTACCAGGGATATCCTTGGGATGTGCCTTACCAGCAATCACGAATTGCACTTTCCGGTCTTTGTTAGCCAGCAGAAGCCGCTTAATGCGATCCAAATCGCGCATCCAGAGGGTAGCGCGTTTGTAGGTGGCAAAGCGACGGGCAAAGCCAATGGTGAAAGCGTAAGGATCTAAAACTTCTTGGGCTTGGATAATCTCGGAAGCGGAAGCGCCGCGATCGGTCAAATGCTTAACTAAATGCTCCCGTACATACAAAATCATATCTAAGCGACAGCGTTCGTGATTGCGCCACAATTCTTCATCGGGTATGGCATCCATCCGCTCCCACAATGGGCTATCTGGTGGTGCTGATGACCAATTTGGACCCAGGTAGCGATCGTACAATTCTTGAGTCGATTTGGCCACACAACTCCGAGCATGGACACCGTTAGTAATTGCGGCGATCGGCACTTCTTCCACTGGCACATTCTTCCACAAGCCTTGGAACATTTGCCGCGACACCACACCATGCAGTTGTGCGACACCATTAGAAAATGTTGCCATTTTCAGCGCCAGCACCGCCATACTGAAAGGCCCAGATAAATCGCCTGTATTTTCACGCCCCAGTCCTAAAAATTGCTCTTTGGGCAACCCAAATATCTCTGCATAATATCCCAGGTAGTGCAACATTTTTTCGGGAGCGAACAAGTCAATCCCTGCTGGTACTGGTGTGTGGGTGGTAAAGATATTGCTCGAAGCCACCACTTGTTTAGCTTGGGCATAATTCAGTCCCTCTTCCTGAATCAGCAAGCGGATGCGTTCTAGGGCGGAGAAGGCAGCATGACCTTCATTCATGTGGTAGGCGGTAACTTTCAGCCCCAAAGCTTTGAGCATTTGCACACCACCGATCCCCAGCATAATTTCCTGGTGGATACGCATATCGATGTCGCCACCGTACAGCTGATCTGTGATGTCGTGGTCGTAAGTGTTGTTCGGTTCAATATTGGTGTCCAGCAGATACAGAGGTACTGTTCCTACCTGTACGCGCCAAACTCTGGCATACACCTTGCGTCCTGGATAATCTACCGCAATCTGCAGTTCAGAACCATCGGCATTGCGTTCTAGATGCAAGGGCATATTATAGAAATCGTTGAGCAGGTAACGTTCTTGCTGCCAGCCATCAGCATTGAGATACTGGGCAAAGTAGCCTTGCTGATACAGCAAACCTACACCGACAAGCGGTAGCCCCAAGTCACTGGCAGATTTGAGGTGATCCCCCGCCAGAACACCCAAGCCTCCAGAATAGACGGGCAAACAATCTACAAGTCCAAATTCCGCCGAAAAATAGGCGTAGCATTCTTTGGGTTTCTGCTCCCGTTGTTTCTGATACCAGGTGCGCTCTTGCAAATAATCGTCTAACTGACGGTCAGCTCGATCCATTTGCGCTAAAAAGCCTTCATCTTCGACAACTTCCAGAAGCCGCGATTGAGAGATTGTACCCAACATTAACACTGGGTTATGATGACTAGACTCCCACAGGTCAGAGTCTAAGCGACGGAATAAATCTTTAGTATCAACGTTCCAATCCCAGTGCAAGTTATATGCCAGCCGCCGTAGTGGTTCGAGTCGCGGCGGTAGTGAAGGGGATACGTTAAATGTGCGAATTGGCTGCATAGGTTGGCAAAACTCCAAGTTTAGCTATGGTTATTGTTTACTCTCTTTACCAATGTTGCCAATTCTTTATACAGTAGTTTGTGAAAAAGCGATGACTTTGTTAAGCATTGAGAATCATTTTTAACCTCGTTGCTAAAGTTTACACCAAGGTGTTTCTAATTCTATGCCTGACTCTGAGCCATGTACTTGGTATATTAAAATTTAATCATTGACTGGTATGTATCACTTAAAAAAAATTTAGTTTATAATAAATAATTTATATTTATTTTAGTATTGCTTCCGGGGATCAATTCGAGATTCTTGGCTGAGGGTGAAAATTCCCCATAGCTGTGTCCAGTAAAGTTAAATTTTTTAATTATTTTTTAATAAAATTGCGCTGTCAAAGAAGGCAATCCCGAAGAAACGAGTTTTAAAAGCCTTGCATGAAAATCTTCTAAAGACTAGGATTTTTACTCAACACTGGCTCAACGCCCCGCTATCCATGTACAGCACTTTCAAGTCACGAGGCAGAAGGGGAACCCCATAAATAATTGGATGAAAGCCCTACCAAGCAGTTAATCAAGAAAAGCGATGCCTGCGGCGGGCTACGCCTACGCTAACTACTTGGTATGAAATATTTACACTAAATCAGGAAAATAACTTATAAAGGTGTTATTTTATGCACCTAGTGAAGGCTGATCTTTAGTATTTTTTGTCATTGTCAGAGCTACAGCTGCTGCATAAGCGAGTTCCGCTGCCATTTGATAAGCAAGTTTGATACTTGATGAAGTGTCCTTGACTTTAGGAGAGGGGGAAGCTTTTTTTCGGCGCGACTTTTGTTTGACATCACCTGCTGCAATAGCTCGCTGTAAAATGATCCAGGCATCTAAGTCTTCTGAATCATAATTACTTTGAAGTTGCGATCGCAGTTGATCTTCGGCTACAACACTCAGATAGCCGATAGTTAGAGCTTCTTGTACAATTTCTTTAATTAAAGCCATAATTTGAACCAAGTGTGTGAGTTAAAACCGATACCTCAATTTGGGAAATTAGATGTTTGTTGGTAGATTTATCCTCGAAACTAAGCTACGTTTTAGATTTCTTTAAATAAAATTTATAACGACTAGTACCAAGCACACATCACCCTCTTGGCTCACCCGAATGGGTGATTTAGAATATTTTAGATAATAAGTATGTGGACAAAAGGAATATTTTGAGCTAATTTGGCTTTTTAACGAAGAGAGTGTCACAAGTATAGTAGATATCATCCTAAGTTTAACACCCAATCATAAAATTACTTTTCCCAGCAACGATATAAATATAGACAAAAATGCCAATAACTGCTGACAGCATTTTTTTTATCTCCCTCCTCAAGGGATTTTATCTAAGTGTATAAAAATATTTACAAGTAGCGTAAGCTTTGCCCGCCGTAGGCATCGCTCTAGTAAAAAAGTTAACTTATTTCCACCATTCTCATCAACAATAAACCTGGAAATAAACTTATTTTATGAGAGTGTTCCACTAAAAATAAAATGTGTTATCGTTAAAAACAATTGTTATTAAAAACCATTCATGTAATTACAAACGTGAATTGGTTAGCCTGTAAATCATCCGTGTGCAACATGATTGGAGCAGCATACTCTAGAAATTCGTTGCAAGAAAGCCGTCATAGCAGTCGGGGAAGCGCTTACTTGTTTGCACCGATGGTTAACTTCAATGTGATGGCTGATGTGGGAGATAATCCACCCTAATTGGATTTTATTTGGGCAAAAATACCCAGAACAATCCAACAATAATTACATTGTTATGCTAGGCAAAAATTTTATCTAAACTTTGAATATAGTCTAGTTAAATGTATTTTTTGTTGCCAAATAGCTTGTGAAACTGAATTGTTTTAAAAGACTAAAACCGCTTGAGAGGATATAGCCTCAAGACAAACAACACTATCCCTATTTGCTTTAGGAGTGCTGTTAGCGGTAGCAAGCTTTTCAAATTTGCCAGAGAACCAAAACAGTAGTCTATCTAAACCAGTAAATTTTCCATCAGACAATTTAAGAGTCTGAGTTTTGACCCAGCAATGCACTGAAACTGTTTTGTTAATTTATTTTGTGAAAAAGAAGCCAAAGTTTTACGTGCATATAGTACAAAAGCTGATAGCGACTTAACACAAATGTGCATATTACTTGAGTAATTCTACACACCTAGCCTCAAGAATTGCTTGCATAGTCAAAGCCAGACTCTGGTTTTTCAAATGTTGGAAAACCATCTAAAAATCTTGGGGAATTTTGGTGATATTGCTACTTTAGCTCATGTATTAATACACACATAGGCTATTGGTATTGGCAGAAGATTAGGATACAGCCAAAACAACTTTAAACACTGTCAACAACAATTGATTAAAGAGATATGTAGCTATGCAGAACGAGCAATATTTTTCCAAATTGCAGCGCGTGCAAGAACTTTTAGTAACTACAGTTTTAGGAGATATCCCGACACTTCTTCTCGGTCCAAAGTTGCGTAATTTAGGATATCGTAGTATTTTTGCCCAGATAGACAGTCCAGTGTATATTCAAAATGGTGTTGAATTTAACGGTACTTCTTGTATTGAGATCGGCGCAGGAGTCTATATTTTCAAGGGTGTGCGGATGGATGCGAGAGGACACAAAAATAATAGAATTCATCTAGGAGATAGAGTTGCGATTGAGCGTAACGTTGATATTGGGTCTTTGGCAGATACGTATATACATATTGATGAAGACACCTTCATTGCTCCCAACGTGTGTATTGAGGGGCCAGGAGACATTAAAATTGGTAAACACTGCATGATTGCTGCCCATTCAGGGATATATGCCAATAATCATAATTTTGCCGATCCGATGGATCTGATTAAATACCAAGGTGTTACTCGCAAGGGAATTGAAATTGAGGATAATTGTTGGCTAGGACATGGAGTAACAGTATTAGATGGCGTTACTATCGGCAAAGGTAGTGTTATTGGTGCGGGAGCAGTTGTTAATAGAGATATTCCTGCTTTTTCCGTTGCTGTCGGCATACCTGCACGAGTAATCAAAAACCGAATTGGCAAAGATATAGCAAAGCTTCAAGTTGAAAAATAGGGTATTGGACATTGGGCATTGGGCATTGGGCATTGGGCAGAGGGGAAAAACTTAGTGCAACTTCTCCTCTGCTCCCCCGGTTACTGAGCGCAGTCGTTGGCGCAGCCTCTCCAAGAGTTGTATGCTCCCTTGCTTCTTCATCTCCTACTCCTGATTCCCGACTCAGCACTGGCTCAACGCCCCGCTATTCATGTACAGCACTCAGCACTGCTGAAAGGTATGGGGAATAGTAACTATCCCCTGTAACCTGTTGCCTTTTTTGGGAAACCTTTGCCATCAGTCAACGTCACAAGGGTAAACGTCTCTGAGTTACTTTCTTAAGGGCATCTACAAGTCAGACACCTGACATCTTGTACATTATCAATAACCGTAGGGTAGACATTGCTAGTCCTGAGTCCCCAAAGTCCTCTAAAAAAGGGACAAGATTTGGGTAATATAAAGTAGCTATCTTTTCTGCATTGCAGATACTGAAAGAAAAGCTTTCTTTGTTTTACCCGTTGGAGATATTTCTATGCTGACTTTAAAAATCGCTGTTTATATTGTTGTTGCCTTCTTCGTAACTATCTTCATCTTCGGATTTTTGTCGAACGATCCAGCTCGTAACCCCGGCCGTCGGGACTTAGAGTAAAAGGGCGATAAATCATCCGCGACTTTGGAAGGCGGAAAATACTAAACGCCACGGAAACTTACTAAGCGAAAATTTAGTAAGTTTCTTTCTCCAAGTAGCTTGCTGTAGGTAGCAGAAGGCAACAGTCGGAAGGCAAAATGTATGTTTAATCCTTCCCTTTGTCATTTGGCTGTTTGTTAGCCCGATTTTGCTCACTTATGCTTCATCCAGTTCTGCCACCTAATCCGCCTCCTATCGTTGAATCTTTACAACCTGTAAATCCCGCCTCATCTGCTAGTCATACAAAGTTTCTTTCAGGTGTAGATACTGGAATATACGAAAAGACAGACAAATCCAAGCAGCCCAAGAATTTGGCTCAGTTGGCAATTTCGGGTAATACCAAAAGCGATCCTTTATTGTCAACTCCGATCAGCTCAACTCAAGATGACTTGGTAGTTGCTGAAACTTCTTCTGTAACTCATTCACCAGAAACGTTTCCACCAGAAAGTTCCCTACTCCCAGGTTCTGCAACTGCTGGGCTTTTGGGGCAGCCGCTGATTGTTGGTTATCCCACGCAGGAGGTTACAACCTCTAATCGCCAAATAAAAGAAGACACAAAGACAAGTCCGAGCGTCGAACCCCGCCACTCGGAACTTATCTTGATGTCGGCGCTGCGTAAACGGGAGATGCAAAGAGAAGCCGCTGCGTTGCAAAGAAAAGTCGGAGCGGAGGCTTCAGACCAAAACGCAAAAGATGAACCTTCTCAAAAACTCAGTCAGCGATGTCTGACGACAAGCCGCTTTGCGTCTACGCTAAATCCAAATTCTAATGGTGGAGAAAAACCAACCTTTTTAGACTCTTCTAGCTTTAGCTATAGAGTTTCTCCAAGTCCCCTTGTCGCCCAATCTCCGCGCCCTCTTCAAATTGCCCCAACTGCCACAAACAGCAACAAGTTAGGCAAATCCAAAGCAGAAATTTTAGCTGAGAAGTTAATCCAGCAAAAACAGCAACGTGATATTACTGCACAACAGTCTCTAAAAAAAGACAATATCTCTGTATCTGCTGCCGAT
Organism: Nostoc sp.; assembly: GCF_036918245.1. Classification (GTDB taxonomy): domain Bacteria; phylum Cyanobacteriota; class Cyanobacteriia; order Cyanobacteriales; family Nostocaceae; genus Nostoc. The sequence goes on along the minus strand of NZ_JBALEF010000054.1, from coordinate 188,394 downwards.
TTAGCACCGAGTTCTCAATCAGTACAAAATTTCATCACATTCAAGTCTCGTAAGCCCACAAACCAACTCTCAGCACCCATCACTGTAGAATTTAAGTCCCAAGTCCAGCAACAAAGCCAAGTACCAACGCCTACACCACAGGTAAATACCACTCAGCCACAAGCTCAACCATCTGGTACAACTGCGCCAGCTACCACACTGCCAGCCGGACAAAGAATTGTAGAAGTCACTTCAGATCGGCAAGAGTATGATGAGAAACAGCGAATTATTACAGCTGTAGGTAATGTAATTGTGCGATTTGATGGGGCTGTGGTGGATGCCGATCGCTTACAAGTCAATTTGGACAACTTGATCGCTGCGGGGTTCGGCAACGTCACCTTAACACGGGGCGATCAGATACTGCGTGGACAACGCTTTACCTATAACTTCGTTCAAGATCGTGGGGAACTGGAAAATGGTAGAGGAGAAATTTACGTACCCTCAGCACAAACAGATTTTGCTTTTTCACCCACGGCTGTAAGTGCTGGTGGAGTTTCAAAACGTCCGCCCAGCGATCGCATTAGAGCCAATCAACCCGTTTCCGGTGTGAGTAGCCCTGGAGGAATTGATGTCACATTTGGTGGTCAGGCAGATGCTAGCAACATCCCGCCACCGAAAACAGGGGGTGTAGTCAATCGGCTCAGGTTTGAAGCTGAACAAATTGACTTTTATCCGCAAGGCTGGCAAGCAAGCAATGTCCGCATCACCAACGATCCTTTTTCGCCCCCTGAATTAGAATTACGCGCAGATAAAGTAACTTTGACGCGAGAATCACCCTTGGTAGACCGCATCAGGACACAGCGACAGCGTTTGGTATTGGATCAAACAGTCTCCTTACCAATTCCGCTGAATGAGCGTACTATTGACCGCCGAGAGCGGGACGTTACACCTGCAATAGTCTCCCCTGGCTACGATGGAGAAGATCGGGGTGGTTTGTATATTGAGCGTGGCTTTCCAGTAATCGATACAGAGCAGACACGCTGGACGATCACGCCCCAGTTATTATTACAGAGAGGTGTGCAAGAAGGCACGGGTGACTTAGGCGCACTGTTTGGTCTGAAGACCAAGATAAATTCTGTTTTAAGTCCACGGTCGATAATTCAGGGAACTGGGGAGTTAACTAGTTTTAACTTGAACAATCTGGAAGACAATTTGCGGGTAAATTTAGGATTGCGCCAGACATTAGGGACTTCCCTTCCCCACACATTGAATGTGCAATATAACTACCGCGATCGTCTCTACAACGGTACTCTGGGTTTTCAAACTGTCCAGAGCAGTTTTGGCGGTATTATTACCTCTCCGGTGATTCCTTTAGGAAAAAGTGGCATCAACCTCAATTACCAGGCAAGTGCCCAGTATATTGATGCCAACACCGATCGCCCAGACTTGCTAGAGCCAGTGCGGGAAAACGATCGCATTTCACTTGGTCGTTTACAAGCCAGTGCTACCCTCAGTAAAGGGCTGTTGCTGTGGCAGGGAAAACCATTACCACCCACTGCCACTGAGGGATTACGATACACTGCTACCCCTGTAGTTCCTTACTTGCAAGCAATCGCTAGCCTTACAGGCACTACCAGTTATTACAGCAATGGTGATAACCAAAGCACCCTAATTGGTACAATTGGCTTACAAGGGCAAATTGGTCATTTTTCCCGGCCTTTTTTCGACTATACGGCCTTTAATATCAGTTACTCTCAAGGCTTTAATAACGGATTATCACCCTTTTTGTTCGACCGCTCCGTTGATAACACAGTATTGACTGCTGGAATATCACAGCAAATCTACGGCCCTTTTCGCTTAGGTTTTCAAACATCTGTTAACTTGGATACTGGTAGAGAAACTAGCACCGATTACATTTTGGAATATAGCCGTCGCACCTATGGCATCACCTTACGTTACAATCCAGTGCTGGAGTTAGGCGGCTTCAGCATCCGAATTAGTGATTTTAATTGGGGTGGCGGCACCGATCCATTTTCGGAAGTTAAGCCAGTAGTGAACGGCGTGCAACAGGATAATTAGTTTAAGGACTGGGGACAACTCGACAGGCGATCGCACAATTGGTTGATGCCCCACCAGGTATTCTCAAGCTGGCATAGTCGCCGCTTAGTTGAACGCATGATGGTGGTTGATGTAGGGTTACACAGCATCTGTGAACTGCTACTTGGTACTCTCGCCATTGCTTACGGATTGCGATACTGTCGGCATCATTACCTAAGTCGGAAAATCTTAGCCCCGCTCGCATCAGCCAAGATTCCACGTCAGTTGTTTCACCAACTATTTCTGGAATGGAATTAATCTTTTTCATGAGTAATATCTTATACGTATATTCGCTATTGCTAATTTCACTTTAAAAGAAAGTATCAATACTAGCCAATATCATTTTTTATCAAAATCATCAAAAAAAATGATTCATACCTGAATATGAATACTCAGGTATGAAAGAGTGAATTACTATTACGGCTGGTAAACATCATTGCTTTAGCTTCCGAATAAGCCGTTTTCTAGCTTGTAATTACTAGAAGCGATAGCCTAATCCGGCTTGGAAGCTGACGGCATCAGCATCACTATTTCTGTAAGCGTCAATACCCCATTTAGTATCACCGTAGGCAATGACATTTTTGCTAACTTCTGATTCAATACCAAGGGTGACTACAGGTGAATTCCGATTGCCCAATGGGGTTTTTTGACCTTCGTCAGTTACAAAGGAATAACCACCACCGAAGTAAACGTTAGTATTTTTGGCGATAGGTGCATCATAAGTTACTATGGGCATAATTGCAGCAGCATCACCACCATACAGCACAGAACCCCGCAGTGAAACAGGGGCATTGGGTACGGCGTATCGTCCTTGAATATTACCACCAATTTGTGCTTCATCGTTTCCTTGTCCGCCACTGGTTGCACCAACAGCAACACCAGCACCGATGTAGTTACCGTTAGTACCTGCTGTTTGAGCAGATGCAATGCCGGCTGAGAGGACAATAGAAGCAACAGCAAGGAAAGACGCAGCTAATTTTGTAAGTTTCATAGAATTATTCTCACTAGAGTTAGGTAAAATCAATGTTCTCTAGTACTAGAATCTCTTTTTTTACAAAATGTAACCTCGCACACCTGGTTCACCCAAGTGGCTGAATTATTTCTCACCCACCTGGGTGTAACAACTGAAAAATTCAAATAACAGTTATTTCTTCAAAAAGCGCTGACGTAGACGAGATATAAAAATATTCACCTCTGGTATTTTCAGGCATGAAGCGATCGCCGCAAACACCGCAATCCCTACAAAGCCAGATACACACAACTGCAACACCAGAATCAGTAAACCCGTTTTACCTAACAAGTGCTGAGAACCAATCAATGTCCCATAGCTTGCTACCCCAGCAACTACGCTACCAGCAGCCAAACCTAGAATCGGCAAACTCCACTCGCGCCAAGGTAAACCATTGAGTTTGCGATCGAGCAACCATAACAGCATTAACATTGAGCTACAATTTACACCCACCGTTGCTAATACCAAACCGGGAGCGCCAAAAGGTTTAACGAAAAACCAATCTAATAAGATGTTGAGCAAGATGTTAAAAATACTGATGCGAAAAGGGGTCTGTCCATCGCCCAAAGCATAGAATACCCGCACCAAAACATCACGCCCCAAATAGACAAACATCCCAATTCCATAAGCCACTAGCAAAGATGAAACTAGCTGTGTGGCTTCTGGCTTGAAAGCCCCGCGCTCATATACTACCTGCACAATGGGTACAGATAGCGCCACCATCAGCGCCCCTAGCGGTAGCATGGTAAAAGCAGTGAGTAGGAGTCCTTGGCGAATCCGTAACTTTAAGTCCTGCCAATTTTCGGGGCCAGCAAGTTTGGCAAATATCGGTAATAGAGGCAGCAAAATAATATTAGAAATAATCCCCAAGGGAGTTTGGACTAATAGATTGGCATAGTTAAATCCTGCCGCCGCACCAGGGATAGGACTAGCAAAATAAAGGTCAGTAGCAACATTAATTGGCATCATTCCAGAGGAAACTGTTGCCGGAGTCATAATTTTGATCACTTCTTGAACGCCTGGAGATTTAAAATCAAACCGCAGGCGTAATGTGCCCAATCCTAACCGCCACTGGACAATTAGCTGCACTACCCACTGGAGAATCGCTCCTGCCAAGGTTCCCCAAGCTAATACCATTCCCCCGATTAAAGCGTACTCCGGCTTAATAATATTCTTGCCCAGTTGCATCGCCAAGATAGCAAGACCGCCAACAACGGTAATACTAGATAATAAAGGGCTAATGGAGAGTAACCAATATTGATTGGCTGTATTGAGAGTACCGAAGCCAATGCCAATTAAACCGGCAAATAAAGCCATCGGGGCCATAATGCGGAGTTGTTGAATGGCGATCGCTCTGGTTGTTTCTTCCAAACCATGACCGACTAAATCAACGATCGCATCCGCAAATAGAACTTGAGCCACTGTCACCAGCAACAGCACTCCACCTACCAGCGTTGTCACGGTTTCCACTAGGGGAGCCGCTTCTTCTCGCCGACGCTTGGCTAAAACGCTGACGAGCGCACTGTGTAATGGCCCATTTACCCCACCGAGTAAGATCAATAGAAAGCCTGGGATAATATAGGCATAACTATAGGCAGTGGCAGCAGCACCAACACCAAATGCGGCAGCGATCGCTTGCTGCCGCACTAAACCGAAGACTTTACTAATTAATGTGGCTGCGGCAACAATGCCAGCAATTCCAGCGAAAGAACGAGAGGGTTTTTGATCTTGTTGTGTCACGAATAATACCCGACAACTCTTGCAGAGTGCATACTTTAAAACATTTAACCTGAAATTCCGCAGTCTGTCAGGTAAATTTTGACAAATTAGTGATTTGAAATGCTTACGCCAAGGGCAAGGCGATCCCTACGGCGGGCTACGCCTACCCCCAGAATTAAATTCCTGAGATTGCTATGATACAGCGAACGCGATTCAAAAGGGGTCAAATCGCTTTTCTGATTTGTCCCTGCAACACTAACTTAATCATTTCCTTTGTTGTGTACAAGCCAAAAATTATTTTTTAACTCATTACGAGGATAGATCGAGAAAGGGGAACTATAACAATAACCATCTTCTGGGAAATAGTTGAACACTGTAAAAATTTGATTTGCAGTTTGTCATACTTTTGACACCTTTTAACCCTATGAAGTTTGGTATGAGGAACCTTTGTATAAAAACTACATAATCCAGAGCAATGGAAGCCAATTCAAATTTTACGGAAAATCAACTTCTCTTGTCCAGCGCTCAACTTCAAGAGCAACTAGAGCAACAAAAGGCTTTGGCGAGTGTAATTGTCCGAATTCGGGAGTCTCTTGACTTAGAAACAATTTTTCAAACGACTGTTACACAAGTGCGTCAGTTGCTAAATACTGACCGAGTAGCAGTTTTCCAGTTCGACCGTGAACAAAACTGGGAGGGAGAATTTGTTTCTGAAGATGTTGCGATTGGCTGGGACTCAGCAATGGCAGTAAAAGTTTACGACCATTGCTTTGGAGAACAATTTGCTGCCAGTCATCAACAAGGTCGAGTGCAAGCAGTAGCAGATATTTACAAGGCGGGACTGAGTGATTGCCATGTGGCAATTTTGAGTAAATTTCAGGTACAGGCCAACCTCGTTGTCCCTCTATCGCGCCAGAAGGAACTGTGGGGATTGCTTTGCATTCATCAGTGCAGTGAGGCTCGTGACTGGAAAGAATCGGAAATTGAGTTTATTCGTCAAATTGCTGATCATCTTGTCGTTGCGATCCAACAAGCAAAGCATCTCCATGAAGTCCAATTGCAAGCTGCAAAATTGGCTCAAGCAGTTCAGCGCGACCAAGTAATAGCTAAAATTGTCGATGAAATTCGCTCACCCCTTGATATTGAAACTATCTTTAAAACCACAACTCAAGAAATACGCAAGCTGTTGCAAGCTGACCGAGTTGCCATCTTTAGCTTCAATCCCGATTGGAGTGGTAACTTTGTTGCTGAATCATTTGCAGAAGGCTGCACTCCTTTAGTTAGCGTTCAGCCTGCGATCGCTGATACTTATTTACAACAGACGCAAGGCGGACGTTACGTTAATAACCAGACATTTACAGCCAATGACATTTACCAAGCCGGATTAACAAACTGCCATGTAACTCTGTTGGAACAATTTCAGGCAAAAGCCTTTGCTACTGCCCCTATTCTCCAAGGAGATCAACTTTGGGGAATCATCGCTGCCTACCAAAATGTCTCACCCAGAGAGTGGCAATCTTATGAAGTCGAATCACTGAGCAAAATCGGTACACAAATTGGTGTAGCAGTGCGACACCATAAGTTGCTGGCATACGCTCAGTACCAAGCAGAGCAACAAAAGACATTAACTAGTGTGATTACTCGAATTCGGGAGTCCCTAGATTTAGATACAATCTTCCAGACTACTGTCACCGAGGCCCGGCAAATGCTGCAAGCAGACCGAGTGGCAGTCTTTCGTTTTGACCCGCAAAAAGATTGGGAAGGAGAATTTATTTCTGAGGATTTTGTACCTGAGTGTAACTCGATAATGGCAGAAAAAGTTTATGATTATTGCTTCGGTGAAGACTTTGCACACCTTTACGCCCAAGGTCGAGTAAATGCGATCGCTGACATTTATCAAGGAAAGTTCCCCAGTTGCTACGTCCAAATCCTAGAAAAATTTCAAGTGCGGGCAAATATGGTCGCACCTCTATTGAAAAAAGGTGAACTTTGGGGATTGTTGTGTATTCACCAATGCACCGCTCCTCGTTATTGGCAACCCTCTGAAATTGAATTTACCAGTCAAATAGCCGAACAATTGGGAGTCGCATTAAAACAGGATTCTTATTTAAAGCAAGTTCAAATGCAGGTTGTCCAGTTAGCAGAAGCTACTGAACGCGAAAAAGCAATGGAACGGCAAGAACTGCTGGCTGCAACCATTGATAAAATCCGCCAGTCACTCGATATTAAAACTATTTTTAGAACCACTACTCACGCTGTACGAGAGTTACTTGAAGTCGAGCGAGTTGCAATTTACCGCTTCAACCCAGATTGGAGCGGTAAATTTGTAGCAGATTCCTTTAAAGATGGTTGGAAACCTGTTGTACAAGACCAACCAATGATTATAGAAACTTTTGAGGACACCGACGACGATAACGAACTTCCACGTAACGAAACCTTTGTTCCGATTCGGGAAGGTGAAAAATTATGGGGATTATTAGTTGCTTATCAAAATTCGCAACCGCGTTATTGGAAAGAGGAAGAAATTAATTTACTGGCTCAAGTTGGGGTGCAATTAGGAATTGCGATTCAGCAAGCAGAATTACTCGAGCAAACTAAACGTCAAACCTTAGAACTTACTCAAACCTTGCAAGAATTAAAACAAACTCAAACCAGGTTAATTCAGGGTGAAAAAATGGCTGGATTAGGACAACTACTCGCTGGAGTTGCCCATGAAATCAACAATCCTATCAGTTTTATTTTTGGCAATCTTATCCATTTAAGTGAATATACTCAAGAACTGCTAAAAGTAGTGAAACTTTACCGTCAAAGCTCCTCAATATTGCCAACTATCCAAGAGCAAATCGACAAGAGTGATTTGGACTTTCTCATCGAAGATTTACCCAAAACCCTTGAGTCAATGAAAGTAGGAACAGAGCGGATTTGTGATATTGTGCTATCACTGCGAAATTTCTCTCGTACAGATGAGGCTGAATTGAAGCCAGTAGATATTCATGAAGGCTTGGATAGTACTTTGCTAATTTTAGGGCATCGCCTTAAAAACAATAATGAACGCCCAGCTATTGAGATTGTTAAACAATATGATAATTTACCTTTGCTCGAATGCTATCCCGCGCAATTAAATCAAGTGTTTATGAATCTTTTGAGTAATAGTATTGATGCATTAGAGGAAAAGTTTGACACTATACAGCAAAGATATTTAAAATTATTACAAACGTGTCCGAAAATACCCTTGACTATCTGGATTAGTACCCAAGCCGTTCATGACCAGATTGTAATTAGAATAGCTGATAATGGTCTTGGGATTCCAGAAGAGGCGCGATCGCATATATTTGATCCCTTCTTCACTACCAAAGCACCAGGTAAAGGTACGGGGTTAGGATTGTCTATTAGCCATCAAATAGTAGTTGAGAAACATCATGGTCAAATGAAATGTTCGTCTAAACCAGGAGAAGGAACAGAGTTTTTAATTGAAATTCCCAGCAGTAATTAGAGGCTACTGATTTTTGACAATTCTCAGTCAATCTTAAATAGGGGAGCCAGGATAAGTAGAGGTTTCCTCCGCTCCCCCAAGGCATCATAACTACCATTGCGTTACGCCATTAGACTAATGCACCAACGCTTGAATCAATATAATAATTTATTTTATTTATAGTTTGGGACGTTTTTTGGGATGCGATCGCAGAGTTGATGTTGAGAAAGTGGCAGAATTAGTATAAACAGCTACTAATTTGAAGCGAGAAAACTTTTGATCGTCTTAACTATTTCTTGTTTCTCTTCAAACCCAGAACTATAGCCCCCAGAATCATAGGAACCAATCAAAAGTACGCTTTCACCAGATTCTAAAATTAAGGTAACTCGAGGATCTGTGATATGTTCGCCAGAATTAAAGCTTTTAACTTTAATATCAACAATTTCATTCAACGAATACACCAAAACTACTTTTCCCAATTTTCCAAACCATTTATAGCGGCTGATATTTAAGCTATTTGACTCTTTATCAAAATTAAAGTCGATAAATGAACCTGACGCTATAATTAATAAACCTAATAATAAACAAAATATGATTATGCCAATTGCAGCGTAGCCGACTAAAGTATCATCTTGCTTAACTACTAAACTTTTTTTAAAGGTTGTACTAAGAAATTCTTAATTTTTAATATGATAAACTCCGCTTCTTCGGAAAAATAATCACTGTAAGTAGTTCGTCTAAACAGAATACTTTCTGTTTTAGTTAATAACTGAACTTGATATTTATATATTATTTTTCCCTCTTTATCAGTTGTAGTTTGTTTTTATAAACGACTTCCAATTAATCCAGAAATTTGTTTTTGGCTTTTTTGATAACCAAAAAAATCAAATTCTATCAGTTGACATATAATTTTTGATGACTTTTGCTGAATATTTGAAGTATCTATATTTTGTAAAACACGCTTACAATCAAGTTGTGTGACAGGTAGAAACATAAAAATAGCATATAAATAAATTATACCTATTTGTCCAATAAAGAACCCAATAAATCTAAGTAACTTCGGTTTAACAATAAACTTAAGCTTATTTTGTGTTTGCTCATAAAGTTGTATATTTTTATCTCTGACCAAATCCCAAATTAAAATCAAATCGATAGCTAATAATACATAGTTTAATAAAGAATTTGTATTTTCCATTTTTTCGCAAAAATGTCTCTGTTTTTATGCTCAACGCGGAGATTCTTTACCTACAACCCAAACTATCTCGCGTTGACATACCCGTAACTGGATTTACGCCATCGGCTCGTTCACACAGCAGCGACACTTGATAGCGGTCAATTAAAGCATCGGTAAAATCAGCACCAGTGACATCAGCATCGTAAAAGCGGCTGCGTGTTAAAGTTGCTTCAGTAAAGATAGCATTTTTCAGGTTAGCACCATCCATAGTGGCGCGATCAACTAAAGCGCCGCTCAAGTTCGCATCTTCCAAATTTGCCTTTAATAAAACTCCTTTAGTCAGAATTGCGTTGGTTAAATTCGCTCCTTGAAAATTCGTCCCCCGCATTTCTGCCGCGACAAAAGTTACACCTGCTAAATCAGCATGAGAAAAGTCACGATTTTCTAAATTTATATTGTTGTAATTAATTGTGTTTAATTGAGCAAAAGCCGGTTTGAGATTAAGTATTATCCACCCAAAGGCTAGTAGTAAAATCACAATCAAACCTAAAAAGCGCAGTAAAATCTTTTTCATAACTTTATTATTTGTCAGTAGTCCTTTGTCATTAGTCCTCTCTTACAAAGTTCTGAGCGGAGGAAACCTCCGCTCAGACTTTGCGCTTTGTCATTTAAGCAATAACTAATGACTAATGACTCTTGCCTATTTCCAATCTTTCCCAATGCGGATTGTCAGATCGGATTCTAAATCACCAATGGCAGACACCTCAATTTGACCCAAGCCTAAGACTTTTTGCAAATCAACCCCAACTCGTCGGTTGCCTTTTTGGACAATAATCTGAGTTTGACGTTGGGTATCTGGCCAATCAGGCACTTTGTAAATATTATTAAAGCCTTTCTGTTTGAGATAAGCAATAACTTTTTCAGTTAGCTGAGGTTGATTTGAAGCATTTTGAATAGCAATTTTGAGGTTAGGAACTTGACGCATATCTGGCTTTAGACCAGGTACATTTACCCCAACATAATCATTCAACAGGCTCTGTTGTCCAGTCATATTCAGCCAATAGCTATCAGGGTCTTTGCTAAAGCGGCTAAAGGTACCAGGCAACACAGTCATTTGGAAATTATCCCGATCTAGGTTGAGTCCGAAATTGACCAACGCCATCATTTCTTCCATCTTCAGGTTGGTATCAAAATATTTTCGCATTAGGCGAGTTAATTGAGGCAACCTGGGTAAGACGGTAGGACTATTTAAGCGTTGCAGCAGAGCTGCTGTTAGTGCTTGCTGACGCTGCACTCTCGGCAAATCTCCCAAACCTGGTTCGCGGAATCGGGCAAACTGTTCTGCTTGTTCGCCATTAAGGGTTTGCCAGCCACTGACTAAATTAATCGACAGCCGACTGCTGGAGTCTTTATATGTCATTGATTGAGGAACAAAGACTTCTACACCGCCTAACTGATCGACTAACTGCCGTAAGCCGCTGGTAGAAATACGGATGTAACGATCGATGGGGGCGTTATTTAAGGTACGGCTAACTACCCGTGCTGCCAAGACTGGGCCACCTTTGGCATTGGCATCAGATACCTTAGTTAATCCCTTTTCTCCCTTTTCGGGGATGGCGATCATCGTATCTCTGGGAATGGAAAGCACCCGTACAGATTTTTCACTAGGGTTAAGTCGTACCAGTAGCATGGAGTCGCTTTTGCCTGCAAAGCTTTCTGGTGAGCCATCAACAGTACCGCTGACTGGTTCAATCCCCATGATTAAAATATTCATCGGACGTGAAAGCTTGTACTGGGAGAGTTTGCCCCATAACTCCCCTGGTAATGGGATTTTTACTTCGTCTTTAGCAGTAGTTCCTAAATCTTCATCTGTTCGATCTAGATTGCTCCATAAAGGAGTCCACAGCGCTAACGTTGACACCAGCAGCCCAGATAAGATGATGCCAATGACAACCGTCATAAACCATAACAGCCATCGAGGCATGGTTAAGCCCAGTCTCTCTGAAAGCTGATTGGGAATCGCGCCCACAGATTCGACGACGCTACGGTGGTTCGGATTCGCTGGCTGGTTTAGTTCAACCTCCTCCTCTGAGTCGGCTACTGGTGCTGGCGTTACTTGATTTTCTGTCCGTTGAAGTTGCGACGATCGCACGTCACTTTCAAACTCTACTACTTGTTGAGACGTAACCGGATTTTCCGACCATTCGACTTGTTTTATCACAATTATCTCCCCACTCAACCACTCCCTAAAAGTATGTTAATCCAAGCTACAAATATTGCCAGTGGAAAAGCTCACTGTAAACTTGTAATGTTCTTCGGTAGGCGTGTATGACAACATGAATACTTTATTGTTCCCCGTAATCCTAGCTGGTGGTAAAGGTGAACGTTTTTGGCCCCTGAGCCGCAAAGACCGACCCAAGCAATTTTTAAGTCTTGATGGTAGCTCTAGAAGTCTATTACAAGCAACCGCCGATCGATTGATTGAACTCGGTGGCGGTTGGGATTCCTTGTGGGTTATCACTTCTAGTCAGATAGCTGAAGGCGTAAGACAACAACTACCCGATTTACCAGTTGAAAACTTGCTGATTGAATCGGAAGGAAGAGACACTGCCGCAGCCGTTGCTTGGACAAGTTTAGAAATCAAACAGCGCTATGGAGAAGACGCTGTGATTGGCTTTTTCCCTGCTGACCACTGGATTGCTGACCAAGAGGCGTTTGCACACACATTAAATGCAGCTACGCAACTGGCAACAAGCACAGCAGCGATCGTTACACTGGGGATCAAGCCGACTTTTCCATCAACCGGTTACGGCTACATTGAGCAAGGTGAAAAAATAGGTAGCTTTAATGAGTTGCCAGCTTATCACGTGAACCGTTTTACTGAAAAGCCCGACCGGGAAACGGCAGAGACTTTTTTATCTACGGGACGCTTTAGCTGGAATAGTGGAATGTTCGTTTTTCGGGCAGGGGTTGTTCTCAAGGAACTATATACCCATGCTCCAGAAATTATCGAACCTTTAGAACAACATGGTCCTGATATCTATCCCCAGTTGCCTAAGAAGAGTATAGACTATGCGTTAATGGAAAAGACCACTCTAGCATACGTTTTGCCAGTTGATTTTGGTTGGGATGATTTAGGAGATTGGAATGCAATCGAACGTTTACTGAAAACGGAAGATACTCCCAATGTGGAACTCGCTACTCACGTAGGTTTAGATACGCAAGGGGCAATTATTTACGCCTCAAATCCAGAGGATGTAGTTGTTACTATTGGTTTAGAGGATGTGGTGATTGTGCGCGATCGCAATATCACCCTCGTTGTCAAAAAAGAACGTACCCAGGAAATCAAGCAGATCCTTAAAATTCTCCAAAGCGATTCCCGATTTACCGACCTGCTATAAAAGTTAGAACCCTTGGCAGAGGCGAAAAAGTCTATTTTCCCATTATAACTTGACTGTCTGTTATTTTATCTGACAGTTATGGACATTATTAGCTTTGAGCCTCTGGCCAAGACAATGGCAATCGATTCTATTACTGCCTATCAAAAATATATTTCTCCGTCCAAAGGTTTTTCTTGTTCCCATCGCTTATTACACGGTGGGGATTCCTGCTCAAACTACGTCAAACGGATGCTGAGTGAACAGAAGCTCCACCAAGCCGTACAATCATCCATAAAAAGATTTCAAGAATGTGCGGCAGCTAGCAACACTTTAACAAGCATCAAAACTAGAGCCGATTTCCGTTGTATTGTCATCCCCTGCTGTTTACCTCTTTAACTCCTCTGCCTCTTTGCAGTTTTTTACAAAAATGTTCCTCACCCAAACTGTTCCCCGTCAACGAGAAATCCTGGAAGTCTTCCTTCGCAATGGCTGGGACTATATGCGAAGGTTACTTACGGGTGGCAAAGCTGATGAACCTCAACTTCCAACACCTGCGGTTTTAAAAAATATCCTGGTAGACTTGGGGCCAGTTTACGTCAAACTTGGCCAGCTACTCTCTACCCGCCCCGACTTACTGAGCGCCTCCTATATTGAGGAATTGTCAACTCTACAAGACGAAGTACCGCCAGTTCCTTGGTCAGAGATAGAAATAATCCTCCGTAAAGAATTAAAACTTTCACTAGCAGAAACCTTCAGCACAGTTAACCCGATCCCAGTCGCAGCCGGATCGATTGCCCAGACACATCGAGCTACACTAGCAGACGGTCGAGAAGTCGCTTTGAAAGTGCAACGTCCGGGAATTGATATTACTATTGCCCAAGATATTGCTTTAATTCAAGGTATTGCCGATTTAGTGGCGCGGACTGAGTTTGGGCAAACCTACGAAATCAAATCTACCGCCGAAGAATTTACCAAAGCCTTAGAAGCCGAGTTAGATTTTACACGGGAAGCGGGTTTTACAGACCAACTGCGACGCAATTTATCTAAAAGTCGCTGGTACGATCCCACACAAATAGTGGTTGCGGAAATTAACTGGGAATTGACCACACCAAAATTACTGGTAATGGAATGGCTCGATGGGATACCGTTCCTAGCGGCGGATTTGGATAATGACCCCAACGTTAAAGATCCTGCCGAAAAGCGTAAAGAAATAACTACTTTGTTATTTCGGGTATTTTTCCAGCAACTATATATTGATGGCTTTTTTCACGCCGATCCCCATCCAGGAAACTTGTTTTATCTCAAAGATGGTCGTGTTGCCCTCTTAGATTGTGGCATGGTGGGAAGACTCGATCCGCGTACACAGCAGATATTAACGGAAATGTTGCTAGCGATCGTTGATTTAGATGCTCAAAGGTGCGCTCAGTTAACTTTGCAGCTATCAGATTCTGCTCAACCAGTAATTTTGTCGCGGTTAGAAAATGATTACGATCGCATGTTACGTAAGTATCATAATGTCAGCCTCACGCAAATAAACTTCAGTCAGATAATTTATGAAGTTTTACAAGTTGCCCGCAACAATAAAATTAAGTTGCCTAGTAATATGGGTTTGTATGCCAAAACCCTAGCGAATTTAGAAGGGGTAGCGCGGACATTCAACCCAGAACTTAATTTTTTTGATGAAGTCAAACCATTAATTACAGACTTGTTTCGTCGGCAGCTAGTAGGGGATAATCCAGTGCGATCACTATTACGGACCGCCTTGGATATTAAAAGTCTGTCTCTCCAATCTCCCCGCCAAATCGAACTCTTATTAGACCGAGTTACCTCAGAAACCTTACAGTGGAATCTCTCGCTGCGGGGATTAGATGGTGTGCGGCGCACTATGGACGATGCCGCTAACCGACTATCTTTTAGTATTTTAGTGGGTTCGTTGATTATGGGTGCGGCAATTATTTCCACCAGAGCGCAGACAACTCAGCTATCTTTTTTAAGTACTATCCTGTTTGCAGTCGCTAGTTTATTGGGTTTGTGGTTAATTATTAGTACATTGCGATCGGGACGTTTACGGTAAAACCATTTTAAATTTTGAATTTTAAATTTTGGATTTTAAATTGAAGCAAAAAGCGTTCGACTGAGCGCTCACGCCAAAGTCTAAAATCTAAAATTTAATGAATTCTGCTTTATCGATTTACATTGCTGCTTTTGCTCAAACTGTTATTAACTAGATAATACTCCTGCAATACTCGTCAATTCCATAATTTTCTCAAACTGAAAATCATGAGCTAAATTCTTGATAAAATTTTGCAGTACAGCATTTTCTGAAGGGATTTGCTCAATCAATTCTAAAATCAGGTCATCACTACATTGAGCTGCGGCAGTGTATACCTGTTTTACCCATTCAGGCGACATTTCAGATAATAGAGTCACTAAATCCGTGAGCGTCAATATTGATTTTGGTCTTTGTTGTTTTAGGTTTGTTAGCTGATAGCTTTCTTCTTGATAAATATATTGAACTCCCAAATATTCGCTCAACTTTTCTAGTAATTCTTCTTCGCGGAAAGGCTTGTTAATATAATCATCACAACCAGCTTTGATTATTGCCTCTCGTTGTTCCTCAAAAGCATTAGCAGTTAAGGCAATAATAATGGTCTTCCAATTGGGGATTTGGGATTCGGTATTTTGGGTTGAGGTTTCTTCTCTAGTTTTAATAACTTTTGTGGCTTCGTAGCCGTCCATAATTGGCATCCGCATATCCATTAAGATTAGATGTGGTTGCCATGTCTGCCAAAGTGCGATCGCTTCGATGCCATTTATTGCTTCCTGGACTGCAAAACCGATGGATGTCAGAATTTTCATTAGCACTAAACGGCTGTCTGTGGAGTCATCAACCACTAAAATACGGTATTCACTTTGAGCAGGCGCTAAACTAATAACTTGGGGTCTAGTTTGTTTAATCTGGATTTCGCTGGCTGCGGCTAGACCAATTTGAATATCAAAAGCAAATTTACTTCCCTCGCCAATAGTGCTGGTGACGCTAATATCTCCTCCCATTAGTTGCACATATTTGCGGCTAATTGCTAAACCTAGTCCTGTTCCCTGTTGCGATTTTCTTCCGGTTTCAGTTTGCCCAAAAGCTTCAAATAGCAAGTCAATTTCTTGTGGGGCAATACCGCGACCAGTATCTTGTATCTCGAAGGTTAGGGATTGGGCATTGGGGAGCCAGTGCGTTGCGGAGGTTCCCGACGCTCGATTACTCGCTAACGCTACGCTATCCGTTGTTCGCGCAGCGTCTCCGACAGGAGAAGCAACTGGCGTCATTGGGCATTGGGGAGCCAGTGCGTTGCGGAGGTTCCCTCCGTTGAAGCAACTGGCGTCATTGGGCATTGGAAGTTGGGGATTAATTATTCTCCTCTGCTCCTCTGCTCCTCTGCTCCCCAGCTCCTCTGCTCCCCAGTCCCTAGTCCCCATCCCCACTCGCAGCGTCACCCTTCCAGTATCGGTAAATTTGATTGCATTTCCCAAGAGGTTAAGCAAGACTTGACGCAGTTTACTTTCGTCAACTTGGATGTACTGGGGAAGGTGAGATGTATATTCAAAGAACAATTCCAATCCTTTGGAGGTGGCGCGGAAGCGCAACATCTCTTCGAGGTTTTCCAAGAGGCGAATTAAGTCAAAACTGTTGAGATTTAAGGTTATTCTGCCAGCTTCGATTTTAGACATTTCCAAAATATCGTTGATTAAATTCAGGAGATGTTCGCCAGCACGATTGATAATTGCTAGATTTTGCTGATGTTCAGTTGATAAATCATGATCGTGGCTCATGACTTGGGTAAAACCAAGGATGGCGTTGAGTGGGGTACGCAGTTCGTGACTCATGTTGGCAAGGAATTCGCTTTTGGCACGGTTAGCAGCATCAGCAACGATCACAGCTTCTTGCAATGCTTGTGACTGCCTTTGAGTTTGCGCTAGCAATTGTGCCTGCTGTAAAGCAACACCCAACTGATTGCCAATTTGAACTACGATGTTGATTTCTCCTGGTTTCCATTGGCGGGGATCGGAATTTTGATAACTCGCTAGTAATCCCCAAAGCTGACTACCATGTAAAATCGGAACAATAATGTAGGCTTTAGCCTGAAAGCGCTCTAAGAGGTTGATATAAGCAGGATGAAACTCAGCGTTGTAAATGTCTGGGACACAGATGAAACTTGCACCTGGGGTTACTTGCAGATCGGGATATTCCACCTGGTTATCCCCGCTATCTAAAATTTTCGCTAGGCAACGCCCATCTTGTAAAACACCTTCTGTGAGATGAGGGTCATTGTTGTGTTCTTCTATGAGAGAAATCCAATCGTTACCCACTGATTCAGAAACAAATTCCCCATTCCAGTCGGGATTGAAACGATAGACAACAACCCGATCGCAGTTGAGTACTTGGCGTAATTCTTCGGTTGTAGCCGCAAATATCGTCTCTAAATCCAGTGTTTGGCGCATTCTTTGAATCACTTGAGCGATCGCTCTTTCTCGCTCTGCACTCTCACGCAAGGCTTCTTCTGCCAATTTTCTCTCGGTAATATCTGTAATTGTACCGATGTAGCCTTTAAGTTCTCCATTATCTCTAAATTCTGGCAAAGCCTGACAAATTACCCAGACGACTGTACTATCATCATGCAAGAAACGATGTTCGTATTTATAGGTTGACTTAGCAGCTGTTGCTTGATTCCATGCCAACAATAGCTGTTCGCGGTCGTCTGGATGTACGGCATTTGCCCAACCTGTTCCCAGAGAATCTTCTAAACTACATCCAGTAATTTCACTCCAGCGTTGATTAAAATATAAAACATTGCCATCTACATCAGTATGAAATATACAAGCTGGTGAGGCTTCTGCTAGTAGTTGATATCGTTGCTGACCTGACTGCAAAGCTAGTTCTGCCAATTTGCGATCGTTAATGTCTGCCCAATAACCAACGCATTCTATAGGGTAGTCAGCTTCGTCACGAATTAACCTCATCTTTTCGTAGAACCAGTGATAAGTTCCGTCAGCGTGTAACCAGCGGTATTCATAGGAAATGTACTCTTGCTCAACAAGGCGGGAAAATTTTTCCGAGATGAGTTCAATATCTTGTGGGTGGACGTGATGGAGCCAGAAACTGGAATGATCGATAAATTCCTGCGCTTCGTAGCCCACCATTTCTTTAACGTTTTCACTGATAAAAGTAGTGCTAAAATCCTCTGATGTTTTGCTGCTATAAATGACTACAGGGCTAGAGGTGAGCAGATATTGTAGGCGTTCGTTGGCTAAACGTATTTCTTGTTCGACGCGTTTGCGTTCGCGCAACGCTGCTTGCAGTTCGCTAATTTCTACTAAAACTGTGCCGACACCAGAGGGGCGATCGTCTTCACCAACAATCGGAAAATAAGAAGCTAAGAAGTGGCGGATAATATCTGGTTGTTTAATTGATGCGCCGCTTAATTCTTGATTGAGAATGGGTTGACCAGTTATCAGAACCTGTTGATAAATTGGTTGCATTAAAGGGGCGATGTGGGGTAAGACTTCATGGATGGTCTTGCCAATATGATCTTGCTGGGGTAATCCATTAATCTCCGCTAGCAGTTGGTTGATCTGCACAAATCGCAGCTGGTTATCTACAATATTCATGCCGACGGGAGCACTGCTAAAAAAGGCATTGAGACGAGCTTCTCTGAGTGCTAGTTCTTGTTCTAGGGTTTTGCGCTCAATCAACCCACCCAATTGAGCAGCAACAGCACTGACTAGCAAGAGCAAACGCCGATCTACCAATACTGAGCTACGTTTAAAAAATACTAAAACAGCTAATACTTGGTTCCCAGCCAGTATGGGAACACCAAAACCAGCTTTTAATCCCACCTTTGCTGCTTGTAGCGATCGCAAGAAAACTGGTTGTGTAACTTTAGAAACATCTTCTATCCATTCTGGTTCTTGGTTTTGCCAAACTCTTCCTGGTAATCCTACTCCCAGAGCAAATTTCACAGTTTGGCTCTGGTGGCAGAATTCTTCTAAACTGCTCTCCTCACCGTACCAGCCCAGACTGTGTTCTAAAACAGTCCTATCTTCATTAGGTATCCATGCTTCACCAAAATTCCAGCCAATGGTGTGACAAATTAAGCGCAAGACCACTGTTAAGGCGCTGTTGACATCACTGGCGCGAGTAATAGCTTGGGTTGTCAACAGTAACAAACGGCTTTCATTTTCTGCCTGCTTGCGTTCAGTAATATCTTTTGCGGTTCCCAGTACGTACCATTGCCCATCAATCTCAATCATTTCTGCACTCAACAGTGTTGTCCTGATTTCTCCTGCAAAAGTGCAGACATCAATCTCATAGTTGCGGATGGCTTTTGCTTGTTGCAGGATGTGGGTGAAAAAATTATATTCTTCTGGATTCACCCAAATATTTAATTCTTCATCGGTGCGATCGATCACTTGAGAGCGAGAATAACCAAAAAACCGACAAAAGCTGTCGTTTACTTCGATGTAGCGTTTGTTGGGAACAGTAATTAAGGCAATTGGGTCGGGAGATGACCGAAAAGCTGATGCTAACTTTTTTTCAGAAGCGCGTCGCGCTGCTTCTGCGCGTTGGCGTTCTTTTGCCTGCAATACCAAGGATACTAAATTGCCCAGAGAGCGAGCGAAATTTTGGTCTTCTAGCGTCCAATGATGAGTAACTCCCACTGCCTCCAGACATAAAACTCCTACGGTCTTTCCCTCCAGCCTAATGGGTGTATCGAGTATAGAGGTGATGTTTAATCTTGAGTAAGACGCAGAAAATTCTTTAGTTCTGGGATCGGTATGAGCATCATCTGCGGCGATTGGTTGGTCTTGCTGCAAAGCTGCAAAATAAACTGGATAGTCTCCCACTGATAAGAAAAGTCCTTCGCTATGTTGATTGTAACTGCCCTCAAATAGATCAAAACACTGGATTTTTATGCCTGTTTCGTCATACAGCCAGACACTAGCTCGTTCCATGCCAATATTTTTGACAGCTGTTTCTGTGATTTTACTCAAAGCTGCTTTCAAATCACCCTGATAAAGCGTTTGATTTTGTGCCAATTGTGTTAGCACGAGGTTATGATTGCGGAGCTTAATCGCGCTTTCTTGGAGTAATTTTTCTACTCCTCGACGCTGCGTAATATTACTCGCAGTGCCTGTCATGCCTATAACCTGACCCTCTTCGTTGCGTAATGCGATCGCATTCAACATTAGATAAAGTAAGGTACCGTCTTTAGCTACACAGGTAGTTTCATGCTGGAAGATAGACTTTCCCTGAAGAACACGCTCAAAGGCTACTTTATCTTGAGCAACTTGTGTAGGTGAGATGAAATCAATTAAGGCACGCCCGATCATTTCTTGGGGTTCGTAGCCATAAATCTGCTTGACTGCGGGATTGACAAAGGTAATTAGTCCATCAATGTCCACCGACCAGATCATGTCCTGGGATGTCTCCACGAGGAGCCGATACTGACTTTCACTCTTCTTGAGGGCGGCTTCGACTACAAGGCGTTCGCTTTGATAAACTTCTCTACAAAAGGCTTTGCTAATGCTAACGGGAATTTCTTTAAAAATATCTTCTATTTGTCTGTTGCGAATATTTAACTCAACTGTAATCCGTTGACGCTCTTTAATCTCCTGTTGCAGTTGGGATTTTTTTTCTTTTAACTGTTTTTTCAGTCTTTGGAGAGTGAGTTGATTTTGGACGCGTAATAAAACTTCTTTAGTTTGGAATGGTTGAGTAATATAGTCAATATCGACTAAATTTAAGACGTTTATTTTTTCAAAAAAATCATCGAAAATTCCGAAAAGAATTATCGAAATCTCTTGAGTTTGATCGTTAGCTTTCAAATATTGACATACTTCATAAGCATCCCTCTCTATAATTAGAACATTTAGCAAAAGCAAATCTGGGGGAGAAGCGAGTGCTGTATTGATTGCCAATTGCCCAGAAATGACACTTTCTACCTGATAACCTTGGTGTTGAAGGATGTCTGATAAAAAATGTAAATTCTCTAAGTTGTCATCAACTAATAAAATTTTGATTTTTTGAGCATCCATATCAGTTACTAAGTTAATTTTCAATCAGGAAGAATTTCTTGAATAAAACTGAACATGAAATCAGAAAGCAAAACTCTGTCACTAGATTGTAAATAAAATCATCGTCGCTTACAACCATACTTCAGTGCCGGCTGTATATAAAAGTTGCAGATAAAGCAGGATAACTGTTTATATTATGTCCGCTTGATTACTTAATTAAATCCGAAAAATCCCAAACAGCCAAAGCTACGGTGTACACAAGTACTAAAAACCTAGCTTGATGAGGCTTGACTCGTTCCCAGTATCCGCCTGGCAATGGCAACACACAACCCAACATAACATCACAGCAAAGTGTTCAAACTACTTGAGAAGACGTTCTATTTTCTCATTCAATGATTCCTATATCTTTGAAATAGGTAAATTTTGATAGAAACCCCAGCCAACGAGTTTAGCTGGGGTTTTTTTTTTACTTAAGTAAGTAGGCGAGAATAAATCAAAGTAGATTAAGTAATGTAAAAAATCTTGAGATAAGTTCGTAGTGGGGACTTCAGTCCTCACTACAAACCTTGAATTATTTACGTCGCTCTACTTAGAACTATTTCAGTAAATTCAGGGAGAGGGTGCTATTCCTCTTGCACATCAACCCAGATACTGCCTTCTTCAACACGAATCGGAAAGACTGGCAGTGCCTTTGGTTGTGAAACTAACGAGAGTACCTTACTTACACCAGGTGGCCAAGAACACCAATCTTTTACCTCACCAGTCCGCAGGTCAAAAGCACTGTGATGGAAGGAACAAACAATTGCTCCATTCTCAGTTATTTTCCCACTTTTCAACGGTAATTTTAAGTGAGGACAAGTGTTATCTACAGCATAAAGCTGACTTTCGTGATTCAAAAGCAAAATTTTCCGGTTGCCAACTTTCACCACTTCTCGCGCACCTGGGGAAAGTGCATCGACTGCAAGAACTTTAGTCCAACTCATTAGGTTCTCCTCTCCTAATATATCTGCTTTCAGTTTCCCGCAATAGTGACCAGTGCGATCGCCTTTCAATACTGGAGAGTCGAGAATGTCTACGACGGGCTTTGTCTAAGCTGACAAGAAGTTATAACTATAAAATATTACATTAGGTACAATTTTTATACTGAATAAACTTATTTCTGGGTAAACTAAATAAAGCACTTACTGTCTATGCCTTACATGGCTTGTAGCTGATAACAGACAATTCTCAGAGATATAAAAAATGATTAAGACAAGTTACGAATTTGACCAGTCTATCCTCGCAGCAGGATCTTCATTAAAGACTAATATTCTGCTACGTTTTCGTGCTGACATAGCTAAATCTCCTCGACGTAACCTTAACCTTTCGCTTGTAATTGATCGTTCCGGCTCTATGGCAGGCGCTCCCTTGCATCACGCACTCAAAGCGGCTGAGTCTGTGGTAGATCAACTTGAGCCTGATGACATTCTCTCGGTAGTTGTTTACGACGATGAAGTGGACAGTGTTGTGCCACCCCAGTCTGTGACTAACAAAGCCGCACTGAAAAATTCCATCCGCAAGGTGAGAGCAGGCGGTATTACCAACTTATCGGGGGGATGGCTCAAAGGCTGCGAACACGTGAAAACGCGACTTGATCCGCAAAAAATCAACCGTGTTCTCCTGCTTACCGATGGTCACGCCAATATGGGCATTCAAGACCCCAAAATACTGACGGCGACATCAGGGCAAAAAGCTGAAGAAGGCATTATCACAACTACGTTAGGTTTTGCTCAGGGTTTCAATGAAGACCTGCTGATTGGGATGGCAAGGGCAGCCACGGGCAACTTCTACTTCATTCAGAGCATCGATGAAGCAACCGAAGTGTTTAGTATTGAGCTAGATAGTCTAAGAGCAGTAGTGGGACAGAACCTCAAGGTGACACTTGAATTGGCAGATGGTGTCAGCCTGGTTGATACCTTAAGTCTGGCTAAAGTTAGCCAGAATGACGCCAGTCAAGCTGTCATCACCTTGGGAGAGCTTTACGAGGGTGAGGACAAACTTCTCGGTTTGAGTCTGGGGATATCAAACGCTCGAGTTGGTGAGTTACCTGTGATGAAACTGCATTACAGCGCTGATGTTGTGCAAAATGACCTGATTCAAAGCGTGTCAGGTACAGTCGATGTCGTCACCAAAGTTGGCACTGTTGAGGAAGCAGCTTTTGCTGCTACGAGCCATATTATTCTTGAGCTGAGTCGCCTGACGATCGCTAAGGCCAAAGAGACTGGACTTAATCTCGCTGAACATGGCAAGCATCAGGAAGCTGAACAAACTCTGCGGGCGCTTGTGAAAGATTTGCGAGATAAAGGGTTGAACGAGAATTTTGAAATTGCTGAAGAGATCGATCAGCTTGAGTATTTCGCAGGTCGGATCGCCCAAAAAGCTCTAGGTAATGCCGGACGTAAAGAGATGCGGGATCAGACTTACCAGACGATGACGCGCAATCGCAATGATTTGGTGGGGCGCGGTGTCACTGCTGGCGATGAAGTGTACGCCATGCCGATTGTGAATGAAGTCGGTTCAGGTGTTGAATTGTATTGCGTTCGTGAAGGGGGTAAACTGCGGGTCAAGGTCATGTCCGAAGGCTACGATTCAACCAAGAACATCCAGTTTCCCCGGGCTATTCGTGCCGAGGGCGCACGCTATGTTGTTGAAGGACTGGAACTCTCAAGCGAACGCACTTTCTATCGGGTACGTGGTAATATCACCCGTTTTGCTCAACCCGGTGAAACAGATATCTTTGTTGCCCCTAGACAATCGCATCCAACTAACACAGGTAAAGCTTCCAAAGGCCCTGCCAGTGCTGCCGATCTTTCCACAACTGACAGTGTAGGAGACAGCATTTTAGTTCAGTGTGTCAAAGATGGCAGCAAGCTACGTGCTAGGGTGGTTTCCGACGGATATGAACCGGATTGGAACATGCGTTTTCCGCGCTCGGTTCGCGAGGAAGGAATACTTTACGTGGTTGATGAAGTCAAAACCGCACCAGATGGCAAATCTTATATTGCCTGTGGTGAAATTAAGCGATTTGTTCAACCCACTACTAATTGAATTGGGGACTGGGGAGCAGGGGAGCAGAGGAGAATAATTAATGCCCAATGCCCAATGCCCCATGCCCAATGCCCCAATCCTTAAAAGATGCCAAGTAAATATGCCTTAGCTGACTGAGACTGTCAGGATCAAAGAGTAAAGAGTAAAAGGCAATCTATTTTGACTTTTAACTTTCTCCTTTTGTTCAACTTCCACAACGGGAGGTTTAATCTTGACTAAATTGAAAGTTGGTATCAATGGCTTCGGTCGAATCGGGCGACTTGTACTTCGCGCTGGCATCGATAATCCCAACATTGAGTTTGTGGGCATTAACGACCTAGTACCACCAGATAATCTCGCTTATCTATTAAAGTACGACTCAACCCACGGTCAATTAAAGCACAAGGTTGAAGCCAAGGAAGACGGCATCCTGATTGACGGACATTTCATTCCTTGTGTGTCAGTTAGGAATCCAGCAGAGTTACCTTGGGGAAAATTAGGTGCAGATTATGTCGTGGAAGCTACCGGACTCTTCACTGACTACGAAGGAGCTGCAAACCACCTGAAGGCAGGTGCAAAGAGAGTGGTAATTTCCGCTCCCACCAAAGATCCAGATAGAGTTACTACCCTGTTAATGGGTGTCAATCATCACCTATTTGAACCTGGCAAGGATATCATTGTCTCCAATGCTAGCTGCACTACAAACTGTCTAGCTCCCATAGCTAAGGTCATTAATGACAACTTTGGGTTAACTGAAGGGTTAATGACCACAGTCCATGCTATGACTGCCACTCAGCCAACTGTAGACGGCCCCAGCAAGAAAGACTGGCGGGGTGGTCGAGGTGCATCCCAAAATATTATTCCCTCCTCCACAGGCGCAGCTAAAGCCGTAGCACTGGTTTTACCAGAATTGAAGGGCAGGTTAACTGGGATGGCATTACGAGTTCCGACTCCCGATGTCTCTGTAGTTGATTTAACTTTCAAAACAGCCAAAGCCACCAGTTATAAGGAAATCTGTGCTGCTATGAAGGAGGCTGCCGCAGGTTCGCTAACGGGTATCTTGGGCTACACAAATGAAGAAGTAGTTTCCACAGATTTTCAAGGTGATACTCATTCCAGCATCTTCGACGCAGGTGCTGGGATTGAGTTAAATCCCAACTTCTTCAAGGTAATTGCCTGGTATGACAACGAGTGGGGCTACTCAAATCGTGTGATTGACCTGATGTTGTCTATGTCACAGAAGGAAAAACTCGCCCCGACAGGGGCTGTGGTTTGATTAGTCATTAGTCATTAGTCATTAGTCATTAGTCATTAGCTTTTGACTGCTGACTCTTGACTAGAGACTTTTGGGATTTGGGTCAAATGGTAAATACTCCGAAAACAAAACGTAATCTAGTATTTTTATTTAGCAAACCAGTGATATGAAGCACGTGTGAGTTTGGATGTTTCGTGCGATCGCTCAAAGCATCCAAATTTGCAGGTTACTCCTCAACCCCCAATCCCTATGCGTCGAACCAAAATCATTTGTACTGTTGGACCGGCTACATCTGCACCTGAAAGGCTGCAAGGCTTAGTAGAAGCTGGAATGAACGTGGCACGGCTGAATTTCTCCCACGGAGCTTATGAATTCCACGCCCAAACGGCTCACTATCTCAGGCAGATTAGTACTGAGCAGCAAAAGCCGATCGCAATTATGCAAGATTTGTGTGGCCCGAAGATTCGCTTGGGAACTTTGCCACCGGAAGGGTTAAATCTGGAAGCTGGTAGTGAAGTTACCTTTGTTTTGCAAGAAAAGGGTGAGAGTATTGACGAACTACCTCTACCATTGCCGACTTTGTTTGCAATGGTGCGACCAGGCGAACCGATTTTAATTAATGATGGTCGCGTCAAATTAATTGTCACCGATCGCGATGCCGATCGCATTCGGGCACTAGTAAAAATTGGCGGGTTAATTTCTACGCACAAGGGAGTAAACCTACCCCAAACTCCTTTACCCGTCAGTTCAATCACCGAAAAAGACTTGCTGGATCTGCGCTTTGGGATTCAGTTGGGTGTAGACTGGGTGGCGGTGTCCTTTGTGCGATCGCCACAAGACTTAGAACCCGCCAAGCGAATGATTGAAGCTGCTGGTGCTTCCATCCGCTTAATTGCCAAAATCGAAAGAGCAGAGGCAGTAGAAAACTTTGACTCCATTTTGAAAGTTGCCGACGCGATTATGATTGCCCGTGGCGATTTAGGGGTGGAAGTGCCAATTCACGAAGTCCCCCTAATTCAAAAAGATATTATTCGCCGTTGCAATCGTGCTGGCAAGCCGGTGATTACAGCCACCCAAATGCTAGAGTCGATGATTAGCGCCCCTGACCCCACCCGTGCCGAAGCAACCGATGTTGCCAACTCCATCTTAGATGGTACGGATGCGGTAATGCTTTCTGGTGAAACAGCTGTCGGACAATATCCCATTGCCGCCGTTCAGATGATGCACAACATCGCCGTGCGGACAGAACAGGCTCTAGATGAGGGTAGCAGACATGCTTGGTGTCATGAAGCAGGCAGTCTCAGCGTTACCGAATCAGTGGCAGAATCAGTGTGTCGCATCGCTTATGAAACAGGCTCACGAGCAATTCTTTGTAACACTTCATCAGGAAGTACGGCAAGAATGGTATCTAAATATCGGCCTACTTCTCCCATTATTGCCCTCACCTCTGACATCACCGCTTATCGCCAACTAGCGCTTTCTTGGGGTGTGGAAGCTTTGCTGATCCCACCAGTCCACAATGCCGAAGAGATGTTTACCAATGTGGTGAACACAGTTGTAGACATGGGTCTTGCGAATAAGGGCGATAAGGTGGTAATTACCTCTGGGGTTCCAATTGGTAAATCGGGAACAACTAGTTTAATCAAAGTGCATTCCATTGGACAGCCAATTTCGGCATAACCCACCTAGAATAGGGCTGTGGCTGTGAATAGTAAGCAAAGTTGGGCAATGATTCCGAAAAATTGCCAGAATCAGAATTGAAGGAATAGTCAAGAGTTTAAACAACTGGGGAATTAAGTAAATCCTGTAACATTCATCACGGAGTATTTTATGTCCAAGAGTTTACTAGAACAATTGCGGAAAATGACTGTCGTGGTTGCGGATACGGGGGATATCCAGGCAATTGAAAAGTTCAAACCTCAAGATGCCACCACCAATCCTTCTCTGATTACTGCTGCGGCGCAGATGCCAGAATATCAGGAAGTTGTCGATCAAACTTTACTCCAAGCAAAGAAAGATGCTGGAGCCAAAGCTACCCAAACACAGATAGTTTCTCTAGCTTTTGACCGTTTGGCAGTTGCTTTTGGATTAAAGATTTTGCAAATCATTCCCGGTCGCGTGTCTACAGAAGTGGATGCTCGCTTGTCCTACGATACTGAAGCTACCCTGACTAAGGCACGGGAATTAATTGCCCAGTATAAAGCTGCCGGGATTGGCCGCGATCGCGTTTTAATTAAAATTGCCAGCACCTGGGAAGGCATTCGGGCAGCAGAAATCCTGCAAAAAGAAGGTATTCACTGTAACCTTACCTTGTTGTTTGGTCTTCACCAAGCGATCGCCTGTGCAGATGCTGGTGTTACCCTAATTTCTCCCTTCGTCGGTCGGATTCTCGACTGGCACAAAAAAGATACTGGACGAGATAGCTACCCAGCAGCCGAAGATCCAGGAGTTTTGTCTGTCACCAAAATCTACAACTACTACAAGAAATTCGGCTATAAAACCGAAGTTATGGGAGCTAGTTTCCGTAACGTTGGTGAAATTACTGAACTTGCCGGTAGTGATTTATTGACAATTTCCCCGTCACTTTTGGGTGAATTACAGGCAACCATTGGAGAACTGCCACGCAAACTTGACCCTGCCAAGGTAGCAAACTTGGAAATTGAAAAGATATCCATTGACAAAGCTACCTATGACAAGATGCACGCCGCTGACCGCATGGCGACTGACAAACTAGACGAGGGCATCAAAGGTTTCACCAAGGCATTAGAAGACCTTGAAAAACTTTTGGCAGTCCGACTAGCTCGCCTTGAAGCAGAGGTAGTAGCAAGCCATTAGGGACTTGCAATTAAAAAACATCTAAAGTAGTGTGCGTTACGGCTCAAGCCGTAACGCACTTCAAATATCATGTCCGAGTAATTAGTTATGATTCCCAACCGCTCATGGAGGAAACCCCGATGAACAACAGCAATGCTTGTCTACGTAGGCGTAGCCCGTCGTAGACATCGCAGCAAAAATTTATGCGGATATGATATGACTCTTTTAATCTTCGTGGTCATCGAACGGATCGTTCAATTCCTTGCTAGGAGGGCCAAAGGAGGTATAAATCGAAACTCCAGTGATGGCAATCACCACGGCAGCTACAGAAATGCTAAGAACTATTGCGGGTTCCATAATTGAGAGATAGATGATGAGTGCTATTCTTATAGAATATTACAGAAGATTAAAAAAAGCTTTGGCAAGTAATCTTAGGTGAACTATGGCACAAAGGACTAGGTTGGGAGATATCCTGAAACCACTGAACTCTGAGTATGGGAAAGTGGCTCCAGGTTGGGGTACTACCCCTGTGATGGCTGTTTTTATGGCGCTATTTTTCGTGTTTCTGCTGATTATTCTGCAACTTTACAATAAATCACTGTTGGTTCAGGATGTATTTGTCGATTGGCGCAGTTTAGGACGCTAACTGATAATACAGCGAGCGAGTTTGGATAACAACTTAAGTTACACCCGGTTTTTCCGGGTTTTTTTGTGAGTTGCGATTTGCTACTAGACTAACTATATATGTGAGCAGGTGTAGGTTGGGTTGAGGAACGAAACCCAACATTATCAAAAGTTTGTTGGGTTTAACTTCCCTATGAGACGCTGTTTGCGTTCGTTCAACCCAACCTATATTTATTTTTTTCTCCCCAGAGTGACACAAGCGGGGTAGAAGCAAAACATCTGCCAAAAGAAAAAATGTCGTACTACAATATCACTAAGTATTACTTAGTCAAACAGGATTAAAAGTTAATCTAGCTTTTAAATACGAACTGCAAATATTGATCAAAAAATAAAACTTTTAGAGGTGTAAATGAGCGAAATTCCTCTCTGTAGCATAGTGATTTCATCCCAATTGCCCCCAGATGAAATAGAGTCTTTAGAAACATTGCTGGGGATGAGTTCAATCAAGGTGCAAAAGTCACCAAGTCGGATAGTAGGTGCAGATGACATAGTTTTTGTGGCTACAGTAGTTGGAGGGATAGCAGCAACAGCCAATTTGATAGAGTACAGTATCAAAGTCGCTAAGGCGATCAATAATTGGCGGCGAAAATTGCGAGAAAAAGGGATAGAACCACAAGGCAAGTTAGAACACCCAGTTCGCCCCTCGCTTGACTTAAGTACCGCCACTGATGAAGAAATAGAAGAATGGCTGTCTCAAAAGTAGCTGAAAAAGTTCCCTTTAGTCCAGGGTTAGAAAAAGTTACTAAACAAGATAATTCGTTCAGTAATCAAATTCTAATCTTGTTTTCAGCCCCTCTACTGACTGAAGACTTATCGCCAGTAGAGAATTTATATCTGCAGGAAGAAATTGATGCCATTGCTTTAGTGTTAGAGGATATATCTTTCCCTATAGCAGTGGAAATAGTGGTTAAAGTAGCCACCTCACAGACTCTACAAGATGTGTTGTCTCATCGTGTCAAACCACTGATTATTCATTTTATTGGTCATGGAATGAGAGATAGAGATAGTACAGCGTTGGTGTTATAAGATGAAGTGGGAATTACTCGTTCTTTTAGTGAAGAAGAACTGGCGATCGCCTTATCAAATCAAAACCAGCCACCTTGTCAATTAGCATTATTTAATGCCTGTCATTCTGAAAAGTTAGCTCAAGCTTTTATAAAAACAGGAGTGTATCATGTAATTGCGGTTAACGCTGAAGATAAAATTCTAGATGTTGCAGCCCGATGTTTTTCTCGACGACTTTATCAGGCATTATTCAATCAGGATTCAGTTACGAATAGTTTTTTATTGAGTCGTAATGCAGTTAAACTTGATGATAAATTAATAAAACTGTTTAACTCTCAAACTTTTCAGCAAGGAGTTAATTTCGATGAAGCCTTCAAATTTCGATTGCTACCCCAAACTGACCATAATCAATCGCTGATTATAGAACCAGCCGATTCTCACCAGGTTATCTATCCCCAGTGGTGTTGCCATCCCTAGTGGTACATTCATGATGGGTTCACCCGAAGGTGAAGGATATGGCTTTGAAAAACCTCAATATGAAGTAAAGGTTCAACCCTTTTTTATGGGCAAGTACCCAGTCACTCAAGCACAATGGCAAGCAGTCACATCTCTCCCCCAAGTCAACCGCGAACTGAAACCAGACCCATCCGATTTTAAAGGAGAAAATCGACCAGTTGAGGGAGTATCTTGGTTTGAAGCGGTGGAATTTTGCGATCGCCTCTCCCAATACACAGGCAAAAGCTACCGTCTTCCTAGTGAAGCGGAATGGGAATATGCCTGTAGAGCCGGAACAACAACACCATTTCATTTTGGCGAAACAATCACATCAAAGTTAGCCAACTTCAATGCTAACTATACTTACGGTGCTGGTGTGAAAGGAACATATCGAGAGCAAACAACAGAAGTGGGCAGTTTTGAAGTACCTAACGCCTTTGGGTTATACGATATGCACGGCCAGGTATGCGAATGGTGTCTTGATGATTGGCACAATAACTATGAAGGAGCGCCAATAGATGGCAGTACGTGGTTTAATGATAATAATAACTTTTCTCAAAAAAAAGGAAACGCCGTGTTGCGGGGCGGTTGCTGGTTCAACCTTCCTGGGACCTGCCGTTCCGCGTCCCGCGGCATCAACTATAGGGCGGGGCACGACGGCATCAACCACGATGTTGGTTTTCGTGTTGTCTGCGGGGTTGGGAGGATTCTTCAGTAGCCCTTTATACTTTTCCTCTTTTGGCCTCTGCTCTTGTTCTTTTTTCCTTTTTTGTTGCCTTATCGCAACTCGAATTTTTTGGCACAAATATTAAGATTTTTTAATTTCAATGAAAGAATTATCAGTTATTCAAAAGACTTATGTAGGTGTTACAACCGAACAGTTACTCAACTCTACAGAAGAAATATATTAAGGCAAAGGTAAAATTTTTGGCGGTACGTTGCACTGCGCGATAACGCACCTACATTTAAATTTCTTAAGATAGCTGGAAATATTAGTGCCGACTTACTTAAGGCATCACTCGCTCGTGGGGAGATCATCGCTTTCTATATAAGCGATTATTGAGTAGACTACATAAATATGTGAGTCTATATAGTGGTTCTATAGTTTACAGGAGACAAAAAATGAATATATTTGGTATCGGTCTGCCGGAAATGGCTGTAATTATGGTAGTAGCATTGTTAATCTTTGGCCCAAAGAAGCTGCCAGAAATTGGTCGGAGTGTGGGGAAAACAATTCGTAGTTTTCAAGAAGCTTCCAAGGAGTTTCAAAACGAGTTTCAAAAAGAAGCAGAACAGTTAGAAGAAACTGTAAAGACTACTGCTGAATTGGAACCTAAGCAAATCCACCCTGCTAAATCTGAGCAGGATACCGCTAGTTCTTCCCAACCTAGCTAGGATGCTGCATATCAATTGACTGTAGGCAAAATGACAGAAGCTGTTACGCAACCAGGTTTGGTAATTCCACAACTAATTGTCGGGTTAGGGAATCCAGAAGCTAAGTACGACCAAACACGCCATAATATCGGTTTTGCAGCTTTAGAAACTCTCTCCCGTTCTTGGCGCATTTCCTTAACAGAAAACCGCAAATTTCAAGGTGAGTATGGCGAGGGTATCGCCCCAGGTGGAGGTAAGATTCGCTTGCTAAAGCCGTTAACTTATATGAATCGCTCAGGACAAGCAATACAAGCGGTGACAAGTTGGTATAAATTGCCGCCTGAGTCAGTGTTGGTGATTTATGACGATATGGATTTGCCCTTGGGAAAAACTCGTTTGCGTTTATCTGGTTCGGCTGGGGGACATAACGGCATGAAAAGTGCGATCGCACATCTTAGTAGCCAAAACTTTCCCCGTTTGCGAATCGGTATTGGTAAACCCAAAGATGCAGCTAATAACGATGATTCCGGTGCTATCTCCCATGTGCTGGGGCGATTTTCCGCTGCCGAAAATCAGCAGATGTCTCTTGTACTTCAGTTCGTAGTTGAGTGTATTGAACTGAGTCTCAAACAGGGAGTAGAAAAGGCGATGAATGTTTGTAATAGCCGCACCGTTAATAATTCTGAGTCTTAGGGCTGGATAAATACTGTCCTATCAGCTTATTAAAGAAAGCTAACCGATGTTTAAAGGCGCTTATTTTGGTTGCTGGGCAGCGATTTTAGCTTGCTCCATCTAACCAAGATAAAGCCTCTAACGCGCTCTACGTATAGGAAAAGTAACTCATTTACACCCTAATTAGCGGTGCGGCAGACTTTGCTTAATGTTTGTATGAATAATGGCGCTTTTACTATTGCCTGTTTTCGGTCATAACCTCAAGCAACGCCAGTATCACACCAAATAGGTTTATTTAAAACGTCTTGTGCGTCTAGCTGCCACTGCCTTACGTTTGCGTTTTTCTATCGGTGTTTCAAAGTGCCGATGATATTTCACATCAGCTAATATCCCAGCTTTGGAAACCTGGCGTTTAAACCGACGCAAAGCTGAGTCTATTCCTTCGTTCTCTCCTAGAACCACCTGGGTCACTCTTCCCTTTTCCTCATCATCAATAGTTTCCATTCTAATATTACCCTCAACCTTAGTAAAACCCCTCTGAGTTAAAGTCATGATTAAGAGGCTATTCGTCCGGTTGAGGCGGGTTATGTGTGCTTCTCTCTCGTAAAATCGTTACTTAATTAAAAGTTAATCTAAGTGCCCTAATGCACTCTCAGAAGCAATAGAGAAGATGGGGAAATTATAATACTAAATTTTTCTGGCTGTACTCTGAACTGGGGAATAATGTAATCTTAGTTACTAAGATACATGATGAAAACAGATTTTAAAAGTTGATTCTGCCCTCATTTAGTAATTTATATCCAGATGCTAATGCGGTAAAAGCAATTATGAAATTCCATAAGCTAGTTGGCTTTAGAATAACTCCACCGCTTAAGAAAACTAGTACTATGCCAATGCCTAGAAAAATCCATCCCAAGTTACCAGTTTCTCTTTTAAAAAAGACTAATGCAAATATACCTATCATCGTTGCCAAAACTGAAGCTGTAGCAGGGAAGCTACGGTAAAAATATGAATAGTAACCGCTAACAAATATGATGTTTTGACCAAAAAAGTATAATCCTGTGAAAAGTAGAATTAAACCTATAAGTTTGATTAACAATCTGCCCATAATATTGCGATATTTTTAATGGCTGAAGCCAATTTTTATCCGATTATAGTGGTGTTTTTAAAATCATGCAAAAATTTACCTTTCAATAATTTGTTTTACATAAATGTACTTAAAAAATCCAAGCTGTCTGAAAATGCCAGTACAAGTGATGTTGATTACATCAAGTAGTCCTTGCCAGCGTTTTATCAAGGTGCTTTAATAGCGATCGCATTCTGCAAAACAGTCTCACTTACAACTTATGTACAAAACTTGCAGCGACTCGACATCGCTGCTGGTGTTGATAAAATTACAGACTCAAAACATTAGACTCAAAGATATGACAAGCTAGTAGCATATCTTTGACACTAAAATCTCCCCAAAGCTGAATAGGAGCATACATGGAGCCAATTATTGCTATAGTTTTAGCCCTTATAGGTTATGCCTTAGGTTCTGCAAAACTGATTAATCAAGGAAATGAAGCCTTAGTCGAACGCTTGGGGCGGTATCATCGGAAACTTAAGCCTGGGCTGAACTTTATTGTTCCCTTGGTAGATCAGATTGTGATGGAAGATACTACACGAGAGCAGTTTTTAGACATCAAACCTCAAAATGTGATCACCCAAGATAATATTTATGTGGAAGTGGACGCTATTGTATACTGGCGGATTAGAGATATCGAGAGAAGCTTTTACGCGATTGAGGATCTGCAAGGGGCATTGACACAGATCACCACAACCACGCTGCGAGAAATCATTGCTCAAAATACCCTAGAGCAGACCAACGTCTCTAGAACGGAGATGGACTCAGCTATCTTAGACCAGTTGAATAGTGTAACGGCAGATTGGGGAGTTGATATACTCCGGTTAGATATTCAGAGAATTACTCTACCTGAGAGTGTGCGAAAGTCTAGGGAAGAGGAACAAGCCGCCGTCATCAAAAAACGGGCATTGATTACTGAAGCAGAAGGGGAAAAGGAAGCTGCGATTAAGAAAGCAGAAGGAACTATGGCTTCAGTGCAAATCATTTCTCAAGCTCTACGTTCCAATCCTGACAGTAGGGACATTCTGCGGTATCTTGTAGCTCAAGATTACGTAGATGCCAGCCAAAAACTTGGTGAGAGCAGTAATGCCAAAATTGTCTTTGTAGACCCAGCTAACTCAAGTGAAATGTTTCAGGAGTTGATAGCCGAGTCAGGAAATCAAGAAGGTAACGGCAAAAAATTCGAAAACGGTAATCCTTAAGAGTCATGCTGTATAGCTTGTCTCAATAGGGCATCAGCTACCAGTGAAACATCGCGCATTTCTTGAACATCGTGAACTCGGAGGATATCAGCGCCATTAAAAATAGCAGCACAACAAGCTGCTGCCGTTCCCCAAACTCGTGCTTTGGGATCTGGTTGATTTAAAATGCGACCAATGAAACTTTTACGAGATGCTCCTACCAAGATAGGACAGTTGAGTGGTGTGAGCGATCGCAAGCCGCGAAAAATTTCTAAATTTTGCTCATAGTTTTTAGCAAAACCAATACCAGGATCGATAATAATTTTATCCCGGTCAATGCCCGCAGTAGTTGCTGCCTGAATTTGCCGAGCCAAAAAACTATAAATCTCACCGAGCAAATCTTGATAATCAGTCTGTTGTTGCATTGTCTGTGGTGTTCCCCGGATGTGCATTAAAATCATCGGCACACCTAACTCTGCGACTGTTGCCAACATTTCTGAGTCAAAAGTGCCGCCAGAAATATCATTAATAATATCCGCTCCAGCTGCTACAGATGCCTGGGCTACAGCAGCACGGGTTGTATCTACAGAAATCGGGACTGAAATTTCTGGTCTTAGCACCCGTAATACTGATAGTACCCGGTCAAGTTCCTCCGCCAGAGTTATTTGCTTTGCCCCTGGTCGAGTTGATTGACCGCCCACATCGATAATGTCAACACCAGCAGCCACCAGTGCTTGCGCCTGAACTAAAGCGGTAGAGGAGGTGTTAAACTCACCCCCATCACTAAAGCTATCAGGCGTTACATTTAAAATGCCCATCAAATAAGTCTGCTGTCCCCAATCGAAACAGCGTCCTCGAATTATCAAGTTCCTTGGCATAAATCTACATTAGGCATTCCCATGCTCTGCATGGGAACGAGAAAAAAGCACATCACACTGATTGAAAATTCACAATCCGAGCGAAACTCTCAGGTTCTAGACTTGCTCCTCCTACTAAAACACCATCAATTTCTGGTTGAGCCATAATTTCATCAATATTATTTGGCTTGACTGAGCCGCCATATTGAATTGATACATTCGGATTACTCAACTTGCTCCGAATTAAGCCAATTATCCGATTCGCCTCCGTTACTTCACAGGTATCACCAGTACCGATCGCCCAAATAGGTTCGTAGGCAATCACCAAATTTTCCTGATCAATATCTACCAAGCCTTTGTCGAGTTGGAGAGTAATCACTGATTCCGTCTCTGCTGCATCTCGTTGTTGTTTAGTTTCGCCAACACATAAAATTGGGGTCAAACCAAACCTTTGAGCAGCTCGGACGCGCAGATTAACGGTTGCATCCGTTTCGCCAAAGTATTGCCTTCGTTCACTATGACCGACAATCACAAAGCGCACACCAATTTCTGTAAGCATTGGGCCAGAAATCTCGCCTGTATAGGCTGCATATTCTTCCCAATGAACATTTTGTGCCCCCAGGTGGATGAGGCTACCGTGCAAACTCTGGGACAAAAGGCTTAAATCAGTGAACGGAGGGCACAATATGACTTCTCGCCCTTCGGGGCTTTCGTCTAAGTGGGGCAGAAATCCTTGTAAAAATTCCTGGGTCTCTGCCTGGGTTTTGAACATTTTCCAGTTGCCGGCAATAACGATTTTCCGCACAGGTAATTTAGTCAAGATCCTAACGAGTTATTTAGATGCATTTTTCAGTTTATGACTTTTTGTTAGCCATTAGTCCACTAGTTGGGCACTTGTACTGAGCGTAGCCGAAGTATTGGGAATAGGGGATGAGTCTTTAATACTCGCTGACAAGTCTTTGATACTCGTGAATGAGTCTTTAATACTCGCTGACAAGTCTTTGATACTCGTGAATGAGTCTTTAATACTCGCCGACGAGTCTTTGAACTCCGTTAATGAGCCTTTAATACTCGCCGACGAGTCTTTAAACTCCGTTAATGAGTCTTTAATACTCGCCGACGAGTCTTTAAACTCCGTTAATGAGTCTTTAATACTCGCCGACGAGTCTTTGATACTCGCCGACGAGTCTTTGAACTCCGTTAATGAGTCTTTGACTTCCACTCATTGTGTCCCACTGCTCCCCCTGCTCCCTTATCTCCACAAACCCCTGTTAAAAATAACTACGATAAGAGACAGGGCTAATTTAAAAATCCCAAATTTCAAATCTCAAATTGATATGACTTCGATATTGCCCGTGCCTGAACCTGATCAAAGCGATTCTGCCAACACTGATGCAAATTCTCTCAGCTGGGAGGAAGAACTGGATAGTGCTATTTTCAGTTTTGAAGATATTCAGACGGAACTGAACTATAAACAAGCACAAACGGCACTGCGAAACTTGGTAGCCAATCTCGACCTCACCCCCCAAGAGAAAACCGGATTAGAGACGGAAATTGCTGAGTTGGAAACCATGCTGGGAAAGTTAGACCGCATGGTAGTGCAGATTGCGACTTTTGGCATGGTGGGACGTGGTAAGTCTTCTCTACTCAATTCTTTGGTTGGGCAAACGGTATTTGAAACTGGGCCGCTGCACGGTGTCACCCGTACTGCACAAACAGTTAATTGGAGTATTAGCGAGGAGATGATTGGGGAAACTGAACGTGCTTTGCGAGTTACTCTCCCTGGTGTAGGTCAATCCCAAGTGGAATTAATTGATACTCCTGGGTTAGATGAAGTAGATGGTGCAACCCGTGCCGCCTTAGCTGAACAGATTGCCAAACAAGCGGATTTGATTCTGTTTGTGATCTCTGGCGATATGACAAAGCTGGAATACACCGCCCTTTCTCAGTTGCGGGAAGCAGGTAAACCGATCATTCTGGTGTTTAACAAAGTAGACCAGTATCCAGAAGCAGACCGGATGGCAATTTATCACAAAATCCGGGATGAAAGGGTGCGGGAATTACTCACACCTCTAGAAATTGTCATGGCGGCGGCATCGCCATTGGTGAAGACGGCGATTCGTCGCCCTGATGGTACGAGGGGCATACAGTTACGTACAGGGAATGCCCAAGTTGAGGAACTGAAGCTGAAAATCTTGGAGATTCTGCATCGTGAGGGTAAAGCTTTGGTTGCCCTCAATACCATGCTTTATGCCGATATCGTAAATGAGCAGTTGATAGAACGAAAACTGATGATTCGGGAGGTGAATGCCAATCAGTTGATTTGGAAGGCTGTGATGACTAAGGCATTAGCGATCGCACTCAATCCTATAACTGTGGTAGATATTCTGAGTAGTGTGGTAATTGATATTGCTCTGATTTTGGGTTTATCTAAACTCTATGGCTTCTCCATGACAGAAGCTGGGGCTGTACAATTGCTACAAAAAATCGCCCTGAGTATGGGTGGCATCGGTGCTAGTGAATTGTTAGCAAATTTAGGCTTAAGTGGATTAAAAACTTTACTTGGAATCTCTGCAACAGCTACGGGTGGCATTGCGCTAGGCCCTTATATATCGGTGGCAATTACCCAAGCAGGAGTAGCTGGTGTTTCTTCTTACGGTATTGGACAAGTTACCAAAGTTTATTTAGCCAATGGCGCAACTTGGGGGCCTGATGGGCCAAAAGCAGTGATTAATCGGATTTTGACAAACTTGGATGAGACTTCAATTCTTAACCGGATTAAAGATGAATTACTCCACAAAGTAAAACTCAAAAAGTGATGATGCATAAATAAGGTTTAGTTAGCCATATTTATCCTTAGAGCTGATTCGTCAAGAAAAGCTTAAGGTGCCATTCACTTTACCATCAGACGAATCAATGAGCCATAAATTATTGCTTCACTTAGCTCTGTGTATAATTCATAATCCTTACTCAAACGCCGAAATCGATTACTAAATCTAATTTGTGAATGTACAGGTGCGCTACCAACTGCACTATAACCCCTTGAAATAAATTATATAATTACCGATTAATTATTATTACTTTGTCAAGCTTTTTCTGGAAATTAAATTTTAAATATCTCCTCTCGCACTCAGGACTCTCTAGGATACTTTCAACAAATAGGTCATACAATGCCCCATCAAAAAGTAAACTACTAACATGGCAGCGGCAGCAAGAGCAACCAAGGTACCAGCTAACATTAGAGAAAATTCTTTACTCTCGTAGGCTTTTTCCATTAAGTGCAGCGACCACGCTACCAGGGCTACATCAAAAAGTAAAATAGGAAGCAACATATTTTTTAATATTTATTAATACTTGTAAAATAATATTAACACCCTTTTCAGGAAGTGTGTCTAACCTTAGATGGATGTCATTAAATGGAAAATGGTAGATCAATAGAATGTTCTGACTGGCACGTTGCGATCGCGCAAGTAACTTTTAATTTCTGCTACGCTTAATTGTCCGTAATGTAATAGTGACGCGAGTAATGCAGCTTCAGCTTTGCCTTCAGTTAGGGCAGTGTAAATATGTTCACAATTACCTGCACCACCAGAAGCAATAACTGGAATTTCTACAGCATCGGCAATTGCCCTTGTGATCTCAATGTCATACCCGGCTTGGGTTCCATCAGCATCCATACTTGTGACTAGCAGTTCTCCGGCCCCCCGTTTTTCAACTTCCTGTGCCCACAATAGAGCATCTAAGCCTGTATTTTCTCTGCCACCCCGCACATACACATCCCAACCTGGATTCTCCGGGTTATTTCTGCGTCTGGCATCAATAGCAACAACTATGCACTGATTACCAAAGCGATCGCTTGCCCGATTAATCAAGTCTGGTTCCCGCACTGCCGCAGAATTAATACTAACCTTATCTGCGCCCGCTCGTAACAAAGCTTTAACATTTTCTAAGGATTGAATGCCACCACCTACAGTCAATGGAATAAAGACCTGTTCAGCAGTCCGGTAGACTACATCTAAAATTGTAGCTCGGTCTTCATGAGTAGCTGTAATATCCAGAAATACTAACTCATCAGCACCGGCTTCGTTGTAAACCTTGGCCAGCTCTACCGGATCGCCTGCATCTTGGAGATTAACAAAGTTAACTCCTTTTACAACCCGTCCCGCCTTCACATCTAAGCACGGTAAGATTCTTTTAGATAACATAATAACTTTTGTACTTCTGGGTAATTGACCGGAATTTAAATTTTAAATTGGCGCGGGTATTCTCAAACGAAAATTTTCATGGGTATTGGGCATGGGGCATTGGGCACTTGTACTGAGCGAAGTCGAAGTATTGGGCATGGGGCATCGGGCATGGAGCACTTGTACTGAGCGTACCCCTCCGGGGAAGCAAGCTACGCGTAGCGTCTCAAAGAGAAGCCGAAGTATTGGGCATTGCTTTCTCCTCTTGCCTCCCCCCACTCCTAATTACGAATTACGTTAGCGCAGCGGTAGCGAGTCCGCGTTCGCTTTTAGCGTCTCGTAGAGAGCGTCATTACGTAGCTTGCTTCTCGCCTTTGGCGAGTATTACAAATTATTCTGTTCCCTTAAAAGTAGATAGCTGAATTATGGCGATAATCTCATCGAAAAAACAGCCTCCAGAACCCAACGGAGAACCAAAGCAGCGTCGAGAGTCGGCGAAAGCACCATCCACAGAAAATATTTTAAAGCCTGAAGCTGCTATTGATGAGCAAGAACAGCAAGAAGAAGGTATTCGACCACACCGATTTGCTGATTACATTGGGCAAAAAGATTTAAAGGATGTGCTAGATATTGCCATTAAAGCAGCTAAGTCTCGTGGTGAGGTACTGGACCACTTGCTGCTGTATGGGCCGCCGGGATTGGGCAAAACCACAATGGCAATGATTTTAGCATCGGAAATGGGGGTAAATTACAAAATTACTAGTGCGCCAGCCCTAGAACGTCCACGAGATATTGTTGGGCTATTGGTAAACCTCAAGCCAGGGGATATCTTATTCGTGGATGAAATTCATCGCCTCTCGCGGATGACGGAGGAAATTCTCTATCCAGCAATGGAAGATTATCGCTTAGATATTACCATTGGTAAGGGTTCCAGCGCTCGCATCAGAAGTTTGCCGCTGTCAAAGTTTACCCTAGTAGGGGCTACAACCCGTGTTGGTGCTTTAACCTCACCACTGCGCGATCGCTTTGGTTTGATTCAAAAACTCCGATTTTACGAAGTTGACGAACTGACTAAAATTGTACTGCGAACCGCTCAATTACTCAAAACCCCCGTTAC
Organism: Nostoc sp.; assembly: GCF_036918245.1. Lineage (GTDB taxonomy): Bacteria > Cyanobacteriota > Cyanobacteriia > Cyanobacteriales > Nostocaceae > Nostoc. Next base: position 147,667 of record NZ_JBALEF010000054.1, on the reverse strand, counting down.
AGAAGATGGTGCCACAGAAATTGCCCGTCGTTCACGCGGAACGCCACGTATTGCTAATAGGTTACTGAAACGAGTACGTGATTATGCGGAAGTAAAAATATCTGGAGAGATTAATGAAAACATTGCATCCGAGGCATTGCAACTATTCCAAGTAGATCCTTGCGGTTTAGATTGGACAGATCGTCAGATGCTGAGTGTGATAATTGAACAATTTAACGGCGGGCCGGTGGGGTTAGAAACAATGGCAGCTGCGACGGGTGAAGATACTCAAACAATTGAAGAGGTGTATGAACCTTACCTCATGCAGATTGGATATTTAACTCGGACTCATCGCGGCAGGATGGCGACAAAGGCAGCATATAAGCATTTGGGATTCACGCCGCCTAATGAACAGTTGTCATTATTGTAAATTATGGGCATGGGGCATTGGGCATGGAGCATTGATACTCGTTAAAGAGTCTTTGAACTCCATTAAAGAGGCTTTGAACTCCATTCCTCTGCCCCATGCCCCATCTTCAAGATAAACAGGTAAACCTAGATGATTAAGTTAATTAGTATTTTTCTCAGTCTGTTAATTGTGTTTGGCTGGGGTACTCCAGTCATGGCACAATCTCAGCCGCCCATTACTCAAGAACAGTTAAAACAAGGTGATGAGTGGGCAAATCAAGCGTTTATAGCGACGAATCAAGGTGACTTTGCTACGGCTGAAACTTACTGGACAAAGATTATTGAGCAATTTCCTACGAATGCGGGGGCGTGGAGTAACCGGGGAAATTCGCGGGTAAGCCAGAATAAATTGCAAGACGCGTTGGCAGATTATAACAAAGCCATAGAACTAGCGCCAAATGTCACCGATCCATATTTGAATCGGGGCGCAGCGTTGGAAGGGATGGGAAAATGGGATTCGGCGATCGCAGATTATAATCATGTCTTAGAACTCGATCCTAACGATGCGATGGCGTATAACAATCGCGGTAATGCCACAGCAGGATTAGGAAAATGGGATGATGCGATCGCAGACTACAAAAAATCTAATGAGATAGCCCCGAATTTTGCCTTCGCCCGTGCTAACTATGCCCTCGCCCTTTATGAAACTGGTCAAAAAGAGCAAGCAATCCGTGAAATGCGAAATATTGTCCGTAAATATCCCAAGTTTGCTGATGTGCGTGCTGCCCTCACAGCTGCATATTGGGTAAATGGAGAACAAGGTGAAGCCGAAAGTAACTGGGTAGCAGCTTACGGGCTAGATAGCCGTTATAAGGACATTAACTGGGTAACAAATATCCGCCGTTGGCCGCCCAGTATGGTATCAGCTTTAGATAAATTCTTGAAAATCAAATAGAGGCATTTATCATGACTCATTTTGGTATCATCTGTCCCGGTGCAACAACTGGCCCCCTCAACACTATGCTTCCCTTGGGGCAGGAACTTCAACGGCGTGGGCATCGCGTCACCCTCTTGGCAACACTCGATTCTCAACCTAAAGCACTGGCAGCAGGAATAGAATTCCAATCAATTGGTGAAAAAGATTTTCTCCCTGGCTCAACAGCAAAATCCTTTACCAAGTTAGGTCAACTGCGTGGATTTGCTGCGTTTCGATACACTGTTGAACTGCTAAAGCATATTTCATCTGTGACACTCCAAGAGGCTCCAGCATTACTTAAAGCAGCAGGCGTAGAAGCATTGCTAGTAAACCAAAGTTCAGTAGAGGGAGGGACAATTGCAGAGTTTCTCGAAATTCCTTTCATCACTGTGTGCAGCGCTGTGGTGCTGAATCAAGAACCTAGCATTCCTCCTTTTTTCACAACTTGGAAGTATAGCCCAGCTGGGTGGGCACGCTTACGCAACCAAATGGGTTACACGTTACTTAATAGCGTCGCCAAACCACTTAAAAATTTGATCAATGAATATCGTCGAGAGTGGAAATTACCCGTGTATTCTAATCTTAAAGATAGTAACTCTCAACTGGCTCAAATAAGTAATGCACCTGCTGAGTTTGAATTTCCCAGGGAAGAATTAGCTTTTTGGTTCCATTTCACGGGAAGCTACCATACTTCAGCCAGTCGAGCACCTGTCTCTTTCCCCTATGAAAAATTGACGGGGAAACCGTTAATTTACGCTTCGATGGGAACATTACAAAATCGTCTGATTTGGGTTTTTCAGACTATTGCTTCAGCTTGTGAAGATTTGGATGCTCAGTTAGTGATTTCTCTGGGAGGTTCTGCTAAACCAGAATCATTGCCAGACTTGGCAGGAAATCCTTTAGTAGTTGAGTATGCACCTCAATTAGAAGTGCTAGAAAAAGCCACCCTCATGATTACTCATGCGGGAATGAATACAACAATGGAATGTGTGAAAAAAGGAGTGCCAATGGTGGCAATTCCAGTTGCTAATGACCAACCAGGAGTAGCAGCGCGTATCGCTTGGACAGGGGCAGGTGAGCTTGTCACCCTCAATAAACTGAATGTTCCCAGATTAAAAAATGCTATCAGGCGGGTGTTGACAGAAGAATCTTATAAACAGAATGCCCTCAGATTACAAGCAGCTACTCACGCTGCTGGGGGGGTAAGTCGAGCCGCCGATATTATTGAGCAGGCTGTTTCTACGCGCAAGCCTGTCTTGGCTCAAACACAACAGTAATAAAATATTATGCATATATAGCAATCTGATTTGATTCCTGAATCCCTCGTAGAGACAAAGAACTGTTAACAGGGAAGAAGAAATAAAAATGTACTGAGTTTTTTTTCAAAAATCAAATAGGAGTCTTATATTTTTTTTATGCCAACTTTAATCCCAGAGAATACGCTTCCTAATGGCATGAAAATATTTTGCATCCGCAAAGAGGAAGTACCGATTATTTATGGGCAAATCCAGGAGTATTTCCGATATGGAATTGAGTTACACGAAGGTGACACCGTATTTGATGTGGGTGCAAATATTGGTTTATTCACATTATGGGTATTTCATCTGTGTAAAACAAATGTGAATGTTTATTCATTCGAGCCTATTCCTGCCATTTTTGATGTTCTACAAGCTAATGCCCAACGCTTTGAACCAGAAAAAATTAAAGTATTTCCCTGTGGACTTTCACAGGAATCTAAAACAATGAAGTTTGCTTACTATCCTAACGCTACAGCATTGTCTAGCGCTTATCCTGATGGTTCAAAGCAGCAACGAGATAAGTTTAAGAATGCTATTCTACGCAATAATCTCAAAGATGCACCAAGTCAAGTCCGTTGGCTTCGTTGGTTGCCGTCGTTTTTGCGATCGCTTATTCTCGATAACAAATTGGAGAAAGCTTTTCAAGTAGAACAAGTCACTTGCCAATTGAGAACTGTATCAGAGATTATCCGCGAGTATAATGTTCAGCAAATTGACTTGCTGAAAGTGGATGTGGAGCGAAGTGAGTTAGATGTGCTTTTAGGTATTGAGGAGCAAGATTGGCAGAAGATTAAGCAAGTCGTTGTAGAAGTACACGATTTGGATAATCGAGTTAAAAGAATTACGGAGCTACTTCAAAAATACGGTTTGAGCAAGGTTACAGTGAAGCAAGAACCCTTGAAACAGGGTTCCGACACTTTCAACTTATATGCCTTACGGGAGTCATCTAACGCATTCTAAAACTCTTCAAGTTGAACTAAAGCTAGTCTGGAGAATGGGCTGATTTTGAAGACGCTTCCCCTTCACCACCATCCTCACACCACCTACTGGGCTAAATAGCAAACCCTTACGTACTGGCTGCACTGGTTTGCTATCAGCCAGTTCCATTTGCCAGTGAGACAGCACTGTCACCAACACCAATTTCATCTCAAACAAGGCAAATGCCATTCCAATACAGCGACGGTTCCCGCCACCAAAGGGTAAATACTCAGATGGAGAAAATTGCCGTTCTAGGAAACGCTCTGGCTTAAATTGCTTCGACTCAGGATATAAATCTTCTCGATGATGGGTCAAATAAATAGAGGGAATTAGCAGAGTTCCAGGCTCAAACTTGTATTCCCCAATTTGTAGCGGTGATTTGACCACTCGATTTAGTGCCGATATCGCCACTGGGTAAAGGCGTAGGGTTTCAGAACAGACAGCATTCAAATAAGGCAATCGGAAAATAGCGTTTGGATCTGGTTGTTCACCCAACTTATCTAATTCTTGCAGCAGTTTTTCCCGCACCTGCGGCAGATGATGAATCCAGTACAGCGCCCATGATAAGGAAGTTGCAGTAGTTTCGTGACCCGCCACTAATAGGGTCATCAGTTCATCACGTAATTCCAAGTCTGTCATCGGCTCTCCCGCTTCATCACGAGCAGCCATCATTAAAGATAGAATATCAGTCCGAGATGGATCGGGTTGTGCTTTGCGTTCTTGAATCTGGGCGTAAATGAGTTGATCAATTTGCTGCCGTAAACGCAAGTATTTCCCCCAAGGACTCCACGCACCTAAATCCTGTCGCATTGATGGAAAAAGAAGCAGAACTGTTCTTAAGATAGGGATTTTGGGATTTAGGATTGCAATCAGGAATTCATTGAGTTTCTCGTAACGTGGCCCATCTTCTAGACCAAATACAGCCTTTAAAATTACTTGGAAAGAGATTGCTTGCATTGATGGCAGAACTGCAAAGGATTCTCCAACCTGCCACTGATTAGTCACTTGCTCAGTAATGTCGCGGATTAAATCACCATAAGCTAGCATTCGTTCCCCATGTAAGGGCGGTGTCAATAGCTTTCTTTGTCGCTGATGAGGCTTTCCGTCTAGCGCTAGTAGTGATTGCCGTCCTAATAAAGGCGAGCTAATCCCTGCTGACTCGCCAGAGTCCAACTGTTTTGGATCTGTAGTAAAAATTTGCTGAATCGCCTGAGGATTGCTAACGAAAACTTGAGGAGGAGAATTTTGTCCGAGCTGAAGGGTGAAGATATCACCATAACGTTTAGCACAGTCTTCTATGTATTCTAAGGGATTAGTAAGCCACTGATACGTCTGTACCCAAGGATGAGTTTGAGGGCCTTTAGGCAGTTTAAGTGCAGACATTTTGATTAATCTCCTAATGATTAAAGCAAGATTGTTATTAGCCAGTCATTCATGCACCCCTAGCTTGATTAAGTTTAGATCACAGATTGGGCAGATGAACTTATCAATTCTTGAATCTGCCTTGGGGTTAATTCTTGCACATTACGCAAAACTACTGCTGCTCCTGCTGCTATTAGTGTCTCACTGTATGCATCACTACGGGCTGCTGTCTCCTGTACATGGGGCGGTAAAACCCCTACACCAATCCAAGGGCGAGAAGAATCTAGACTTCGTGCTTTCTCGACGGTATACATATCTGCTACCGTATCTCCCACATACACGATCGCTGATTTTTGCTCAATTCCATTTTCTAATTCACGAACTGTAGCAAAAAGTCCAGTGGGGTCAGGTTTACCTGGCGCATCTTCCATCGCAATCAACACTGTAGATTCTAAGCCCAGACGCTTTTCCAAAATGTAGTTAGCTGAACCACGAGTCGCACCGCTAAAAAATCCCCAAGCAATCCCGGCTTGGGTAAGTTGTTCTAAATAGCTAAATTGTAATAATAAGGGTTCATTACAGATATACCCAGTAAAATTATTTGGGTCTGAGCCACGATAACGCGATTGAAAAAAAGCAACGATCGCATTGTAATCTAGTTGCAGTTGTTCGCGGGTCTGTTTTTGGGTTTCAAAGTAGCGGTAAATTAATTCCTGCGATGCTTCCCAATCGTTATTCCACACGCCTTCAGACTTGAGTTGGTCAATATCCAGTGGGGTTGGACGATATGCTTGGGTAGTAAAATATTCTACGGTATCTGCGATCGCCCGGCGATAGGAACCGCTAACATCGCGCACAACGCCATCAATATCGAAAACAACAATCGCTTTTGCAGAAGTTTGTTCAGTCATGGGTAGGGAGGAAAAGAGTTTTATATTTGATTCTAGTCATCTGGCTTTATGTATTCATCCTTTCATAAATAAGCGAGTCAATCTACTGGATGCGTCGCATTCCCAGTTGTCCATACCACTGTAGCGGCGGCTAATCTCTCTAGTTGCCCATTGCGCTCAAATTCTACAGTTCCCGGATGAACTGCTTTGACTTCAGATTCTAGCAATACCTCGACAGAGGCAGTTCGCTGTTGGAGCGCCGACTGTGCAGTTTCACGGAGGCGATCGCTTGCGGACTCTTTGAGAATTTCAAAACCACGTTGCAAAATTACAATCCGAATGTCCTGTGGCTTCCCGCCTAAAGGGATGTACCAAGTTGGCAGTAAATCCGCTAGCGTTGCCGCCATTTCCACCCCAGATGAACCTGGCTGGCGATCGCATAGTTCAACCCACCTCGAAGAATTGGAAAATGCACAATCAGACGAAATCGCTAGTCCTGACACATTCAAGCAAAACGAAACTAACTGCTGATTTTCCTTTTAAGCATAAAACCTTGTGGTAGACCATTCTCAACCACTGTTTGGTCATTTGATAGGGTATTGCGTTAAAATAAGCGATCGCTATCCTAGTTAAGTAATGCCCGGAAATTCCCGGAGGTGTGATTGACCAAGTTTATTTTGAAAATTCTGTGGTTAGACGAGAACGTTGCTCTAGCAGTCGATCAAGTTGTAGGCAAAGGCACCAGTCCTTTGACTAAGTACTTTTTTTGGCCCAGAAATGACGCCTGGGAAGAGTTAAAAAAGGAATTAGAGTCCAAACATTGGATTACTGACCTGGATCGTGTTGAGTTGCTTAACAAAGCGACAGAAGTGATTAACTACTGGCAAGAGGAAGGTAGAAACCGTCCAATGGCAGAAGCTCAGTTGAAATTTCCAGAAGTTGCCTTTACAGGTAGCGCTTGATATTACAAAATTAGCTATTGTCCTGTTCTACAAGCTGCCACAGTTTGATAGTCTTGTCCCGGCTGCCGCTTGCAATTAATTGTGTAACTTTGCTCACAGCAACAGCAGATACTGAGTCTACATGACCAGAGAGAGTAGCAATCTCTTCTGCTGTGCTTACCCTCCAAAGTTTAACTGTTTTGTCGCAACTTGCGCTTAGGAGCGTTTCGCTATCGGCAGTAAAAGCCACAGCCACCACAGACCAAGAATGGCCTAAAAGTGTGCAAATTAGCTGACCAGTGTTTACCTCCCACAACTTAATAGTGTTATCATCACTACCCGTCGCCAAAATTTTCCCATCGGGACTAAAAGCGACTGTCAAAACCGCCCATGCATGACCCGAAAGGGTGCCTAACAAGCTATAGCATGGGCGGTTTTGAAGTTCTCTCTGGAAACCTTCTAATGCAGTTAGCTGCCACAAGCGAATTGTTCTGTCATAACTAGCGCTGGCTAAAAGCTGTCCTTGGGGACTAAATGCTACTGAATTTACCTGTAATTGGTGTCCAGTTATGGTACAAATTTCTGTGCCAGTATTTACATCCCAAAGTTTGACTCTTTTATCCCAGCTACCACTAGCGAGAATCTGCCCATCTGGACTGAAAGCAACTGATTTTACTGCGTGTGAGTGTCCCAACAGGGTGCAGATTTCCTTTAATGTCTCAACCTCCCACAATTTGATAGTTTTATCGCCGCTAGCAGTTGCCAAAATTTTCCCATCAGGACTGAAGGTAACTGATTTTACAGCTTGGGAATGTCCTGATAAGCTAGCTAGGACTTTTTGGGTATTTAAATCCCACAACTTGATGTTTTTGTCATCACTACCACTGACTAAAGTGTGACCGTCAGGACTAATGGCAAGGGCATTCACCCTACTCAATGTTCCAGAATGCTCAGTTAGGGTATGCAAGCATCGCCAAGGAGGAGTTGGTAATTTAAAATTTTGAGTTTTAGATTCGATACCCATTGCTTGCATAACTTCATCAGCCAATTGAAAACGACGGTTAACAGAATTTTGCAGTAGCTTGTCGAGGATTTGCGCCAAGCGTAGACTCTTTGAGTCTTGTCGCCAGACATCGCTTACGTTAGTAGTAAGATATTGTTGCCAAACCCAGCAATCATTTGCAATATCAAATAAATCAAAGGGAGAAATCTGCGTAAGTAAATAAATACAAGTTACACCCAAGCTATATAAATCACTAGCAAAAATGGCTTTTCCCTTCGTCTGCTCTGGTGCAGCGTATTCTGGACTGCCGATACTGGTTTCAGATGTTAGCCGATCGATTTCTGTGACGATTTTCGCAGTGGAAAAATCGACTATGACGAAATCCCCCTTCTTGGTAATTGGGGATCTACGGATGATATTTTGGGGTTTAATATCGCGGTGAATGATGTTGCGATCGCTAATAAACTGCAAAACTGGCAATAAATCTTCTAAAAGTTGCCAAATCTGAGTTTCATTAAAAGCGCCTTCTTCTTCAACCACCTGAGCTAAATTAGTGCCTGCAATAAACTCCTGCACTAAATAAAAATGCCCGTTATGCTGAAAATAATTTAATAAAGCGGAAATTTGCGGATGCTTTCCTAATTCCTCTAGCTTTTGCGCCTTCTGCTGAAAATTTTTAAATGTTTCGTCTTCCAGCGATAATTCTTGAACGACGCAAGGAACTGGCGGAAACTGACCTTCATCTACAGCGAGGAAAGTTTTGCAGAATCCCCCTTTACCAATCTGCTTGAGTAAACGATAACGTTCTTGTAAAAGCAAAATTTCTTTGCCTACACAGCATCCACAATAAAATATAGCTGTTTTTAGTTACTCAGAACTCGGAACTTCAGTTTCATATCATGTCCGGTTGAAAACTTATCATGTTGAACTTACTTATTATCAAGATGCAGAAATTTTTAGGTCTAACCATTTGCTTATCTGCTATTATCTCATTTGTGCCTACAGTAGCCTTTAGCCTTCCGCTCTCAGGAAACCAGACATTAAACAATTTGGCTGAAAAAGCTAAGTTAGAGGTTTCTAAGACTACAGGAATCTTGGCTGACCACCTCAGTGTAGCTAACAAAGTAACTCTAGCTGATACTGGAATCACGCGGTTTAAGCTAATAGATCCCCAAGGCAATATCTATGGTGTATCCCTTGATGCTGCTGGCAATCAAATTAGTCAGGAAGTGTTAGACCAGGCTATTCAAGCAATCAACAATAAGGGCTTCGTTGGCAAATTGGAAACCGAATTAGCCAATCGCATTAGTCAAGGAAGCAATAGCCCTATCAGGGTCGTTTTTCATTTAAAAGGAAAAACAGTTCAGCCTGATCGAGGATCGAACCGCACTGAGCATCAAAATCACTTGAATACTCTTAAATCTCACTATGAGGCAATTCAGCAACCTCTTGTAAACCAACTTAAGGAAAGTAACCAGCGGGTCATTTATCAATCTCTTTATACACCAATTGTGGTGGCGGAAGTCACCCCTTTGTTAATCCAAACGATAGCTGCTCGTTCTGATGTAGAGCGAATCTATCTTGAGCGACGGGGAATTCCAAGGCAAAACGATTGAATTTTAGTTTGGGAGAAGAGGCTGAACGTGTCTCTTTGTAACTATTTCCTCCCCTGCCTCCCCTGCTTATCCAAACCGTATTGGGGCGCACATATCTCATTGGTGTCAACTTACAGCAGTTTTCATGTATTTGAACCACATCTGTTGTAGGGGCGCAAGGCCTTGCGCCCCTACCGTGTGGTCTATTTACCTGAAAATAGCTGTAATTTGACACCAATGCACATATCTACGCCCCTACCAGATGTTGCTAATATTACTTATCCCCCGGAAAATTCACAACTATAGGTGGAAGACCGTTTTCTGGGGTTGGTTGTGTTTGGGTAACTACTGGTTGTGGATGCAAAGGTGTTGGTGTCAATTCACCCTTACCAGTTTGATTCCATAAAATCATCGATAGTAGCCCATCCACTAAGCCATTATTGCTGCCGTTACTGCCAACTAAGACATCTGGAATCAAGCGGACATTGCGATCGCCGATAATCTGCATCAGTTGCATTGCTGTATAACCTTGTGGCCCCAAAGCTTCCACACCAGCGCGGTAGGTTTCAGCTTTGGCATTACCTGTGGCCCGAATACCTTCAGCCTCAGCAATTGTCCGGAGTTTTGTCCCTTCAGCTTCACCGTTCGCCTCTTTGATTTGGGCTTGGGCTTTTAGGTCAGCAATATGCACACTCTGCTCCGATTTCACCATTTCTTGCTGGATATTAGCCAGTGCCGTTTCCCGGACAAGTTGCTGCCGTTGCGTTTGCGCCATCTGCTGGACTTCATAAGTCTTGCGTTCTTCTTCAGCAATTTTCCGATCTGTTTGTGTCTGCATTAACGACGCTGGTGGCTGAATATCACCAATGAGGGTGTCGATCGCTTGTACGTCATAAGCCCGTAATGCTGTTTTAATATACTCAGCAGCCTCAGCTTGCCGTTCACTCCGAGCAGTCAGAAAGTCTAGTACAGTATAGTCTTGGGCTGAGTTGCGGAAATAATTCCCGATAGTCGGTTCTAATACATGGTCTACCAGATTTTGCATTGCACCAACGCGAGAAATTACCTTCGGGGCATCTAAAGCACCCACATGGATAATTTGTGCTACTTCCAAATCAAAGGCAAACCCATCACGCGATCGCACTGTCAAGGAAGCTAGTTGAGCATCATAGCTGTGGCGTTCGGTACGGTCTGACCAATTTAATACAATGTTAGTCGTAGGCACCAGTTCCATCTTCATAATCCGGGAATTAATTGGGTGCTTGCCAGGATACAGCGGTTCGATCCATACGCCCTTATGTCCAGGATTAACCAAGTTACCGTGGGTGAAAGCTGCACCGCTGACATCTTGATGTGCCTTGCCAACGAAAGAAATCACCACACCTACATACCCAATGGGAATTTCCGTCATTGGCACTTCCTCAACCTGGACAAACCAAGGATTCAAGTTCCAAGAACCAGAAAGCAAGGTTTGTTCTTGTAAACCTCGCCGCCCACCTCCATTAATAAATTTCTGACCATTTTGGAAGTTGTCGTGTCCGTCAATTATCGCGCCTGCAAGTTCACCTGCGGAAATTGGCACGCCATCTAAAGTAGTGACGATGCCAACTTTGTCAGATGCCAGACTATACACCCGCAACTGTTCTGGAGTCATGCCATGAGCGCTGGCATTTGATGCCATGATGACTTTAAACAAGGCGGTGTTAATCCGGTATGTACCAGCCGTAAGAAAACCCATTTGCCGCCCTTTTTCGCCACCTTCCGTGAGGAATTTTCGAGCATCTTGGAAGTTGTCACAACCCACGATTTTACCCAAAATCCGCTCTGGTGGGTTGGATGCTCCATCTGCCGCTACAATCAAAGCGATTTCCCCTTGGGGAACGACAATTACCGGTTCTTTCTTTACAGAATACTGCCAAGGCCAATAGCCCCAGTGCCAACCAGGAGCTAAAGTATCTGCCTGTAAGCCAGCTTCGCCGTTGAGAGCAATCAGACTGCCGGCGGGGAGTCCACGCCCGGAAAGGGTAAATTTCCTCACCACAATGCCGACTTCACGTTCGCCAATAACCACCAGTCCGCCAAAGAACAGGGGGACGAATATAACTAAACCGCCAACAAGTAGAATCGGAACCAGCACAACTGGATCAAGTCCAGCAGCTTGATATTGAGTCCTGCTCGTTTGTAACTGGGTAATATTTGGTGTGGTCTGATTTAGCTGAACAGTCGCTGAAGTAATTTCTTTTGCAGTAGTTGTTTTGACAGAAGTAGCATTGGCAGAGTAAACACTACCAGCAATTGCTAACGTTGTTACCACAGATGCTGCAAAACGAGCTACCTTATTTTGTTTACACGTACCAAGCAAAGATGAAATGCTTTTCATAATTTGTGCCCATTTGGGCAACTAATTAGTTAAGTTAACACTTCATCAAAGCTTGGCTAGATTTCTTAAACTTGGCGTAATTTTTTAAAATTTAATAAACAAGGAGTCAGAATTCAGAATACTCCATCCCTTTACGGATAGACTTTTAGCACCCGTACAGAATTCATACTGAATTCTGACTTCTGACTGCTGAGTTCTTCTGAATAAATATTTTGTAGGTTGGACATTGCCCAACCTACAAAGTTGAAATAGAAAGTTAAATTAGACCGAACCGCCAGCAGCTTGAAACCGAGCGCGGGCCCGTTTGAAGGCTTGGGTTGCCTGAATTTGGGCTTGGCGATCGTCTCCTGCTACTTGATTCAGACGCGCTTCTGCTTGGTTGTAAGCAGCACGGGCTTCATCAAGATTGATTTTGTCGCCACGTTCAGCGCCGTTAACCAGAATTGTCACTTCATTTTCTTCGACTTCGGCAAAACCACCCAAAAGAGCGATCGCTTCCCAATTCTGATTTTTTGCGCCACGAACTCGCATGACACCAGTATCTAGAGCAGTCAAAAGTGGTGCGTGTCCAGTTAAGATACCTAGTTGACCAGTAGTGCTAGGCAAAACGACTTCTTCAGCTGGAGCATCCCAGACTGTCTTATCTGGGGAAATTACACGAACGGTTAATGTCATTTGTCTTTTGTCCTTTGTCTGTTGTCTGTTGTTTTTTGTCCTTTGTCTTTTGTCCTTTGTCATTTGTAATTGCCATTAGTCATTAGCACTTGAACTAATGACTAATGACCAATGACCAGTGACCAATGACCAATGACTAATGACTAATGACTAACCTTTCATTTTTTCAGCTTTGGCGATCGCTTCGTTAATATCGCCAACCAAGTAGAAAGCCTGTTCCGGCAGAGCATCCAACTCACCAGACAGAATCTTTTGGAAGCCTTTGATGGTGTCTTCCAACTTCACGTACTTACCAGGAGAACCGGTGAATACTTCTGCCACAAAGAACGGCTGAGACAAGAAGCGCTCAATTTTCCGCGCCCGCGCCACGATCAGACGGTCTTCTTCAGACAATTCATCCAATCCAAGAATGGCGATAATGTCCTGGAGTTCTTTATAACGTTGCAGAATGGACTGTACGGCACGGGCAGTATTGTAGTGTTCGTCACCGACAATGCTGGGCTGTAGCATGGTGGAAGTTGAACCAAGGGGATCAACAGCTGGATAAATTCCCTTAGATGCCAAACCGCGAGACAGCAATGTTGTTCCGTCTAAGTGGGCGAAGGTAGTAGCAGGTGCGGGGTCGGTAAAGTCGTCTGCAGGTACGTATACTGCTTGAATGGAGGTAATCGAACCCTCTGTGGTCGAGGTAATCCGCTCTTGCAGTTCACCTACGTCGGTTCCCAATGTGGGCTGATATCCTACTGCTGAGGGCATCCGACCCAGTAGCGCTGATACTTCCGAACCTGCTTGTATAAACCGGAAGATGTTATCAACAAACAGCAGCACATCCTGCTTGTTCACATCCCGGAAGTATTCTGCCATTGTCAATCCTGACAGACCAACCCGCATTCTTGCTCCAGGTGGCTCGTTCATCTGACCATACACAAGAGCAATTTTGGAATCATTGAGGCTTTCGTTATTGATAACCCCAGACTCAATCATTTCGTTATAGAGGTCATTGCCTTCACGGGTGCGTTCACCCACGCCAGCAAATACGGATACTCCACCGTGCTGAGTAGCGATGTTGTTAATCAACTCCATCATGATCACGGTCTTACCAACACCAGCACCACCGAACAGACCAATCTTACCGCCGCGTCGATAGGGAGTCAGAAGGTCAACAACTTTAATCCCAGTTTCAAACACCGAAGGTTTGGTTTCCAGGTCGGTGAATTTGGGGGCAGAGCGGTGGATGGGTAAAGTTGCCTCAGCATTTACAGGGCCCCTGTTGTCCACTGGTTCGCCAAGGACGTTGAAAATCCGACCCAAAGTGGCTTTACCAACTGGTACGCTTATAGAAGTGCCTGTATCGGTGACTTCCAAACCACGCACTAAGCCTTCGGTGGAACTCATTGCAACAGTCCGCACCTGGTTGTCGCCCAGCAGTTGCTGTACTTCAACAGTGAGGTTGATTTCTTGTCCAGCTTCGTTGGTGCCTTTGATAATCAAAGCGTTGTAGATTTGTGGCAATTTCCCGCCGGGAAATTTAACGTCTACAACTGGGCCAATGATTTGGGTAATGTAGCCAATGTTTGTTTTTTCTGCGGTTGTGACCATGCTGCGCCTAATGATTGAAGCTATATTTCAGATCCGGTCGGAGAAGACATAAAATTAAGCAATGTCACCTTTCAGATTAGCACTGAACGACCCTACTTTCGCCTTAAATTGATCCTTAAGACTAGTGTCTGAGCAGCCAAGGTAGGCTTACTTGTAAAACTGTTCAAGTCAGTCAAGCAATTTTGGATAATGGAATTGCCGATAGCGTCGCGTTAGCGAGTCTGCGTACTCTTACAGAGAAGCAAGCTACGCGAAGCGTCTCGTAGAGAGCGTCTTTTGGATTGAAAGAGACCATAAAAATACGGGTCATAAACCAAAAAAATCTAAAATTTTTAGTCAAAATAAAAAACTGCTGTGCCTGACATTAACAGGCACAGCAGGTATTCAAAATGAAGGTGAGAAGAAATTTAGGCTTTCACGGCAGCTTTTTGTAGCTGTTTGCGCTTGCAAAGGGAAGTAGCGCTGAAAGCACCGAAGGCTAGGACACCGATTATGGAAGTAGGTTCAGGAACAGAGGTGGTCTTGGTAAATTTCACGTCATCCAGCAGTAGTCCAATATTATCTCCACCAACCCCATCGAAAGCCAATTTGGCGGTTGTTGCTGAGGTGACTGTGATGTTACGAGTAAAGGTTGTAAAGTTCTGGGTCGATGGTAGCGTAATTGTTTCGTTCAACAGGCTATCCAACGATATGACCAGAGAGTTGGAACCGTTATTTCTTTGATCGCCAGCCAGCTTGAAAGTGAGATTGAGGATATCACCTGCATTAAACGCGAATGTTATTTTAGATTCAAATTTGCCAGCCAGAGCTGATGAGCCTATCTGTATCTACGTATAGCCCGTTGCTTGCCAAGAAGTCAAAAACCCCATTATTTCCAATCAGGTCAACTGTTCCGTTTGTAACATTCCAATTGGCAAAACTGTTATAGTTTAACGCCTCATTGCCGCTATTTTCAGTATTAAAATTGTCTTCTAGAAGAACCACGGATGCGGCCTTAGCAGAAGCCGATGTTGCAATTCCAATTGCCGTAAAAGCTGCGTTCGCTATGCTGATTTTGCTTAAATGTTTTAAAACGGTTGATGTAGTCATACAAATCACTTTATTTCTTTGCTCAGTAACTATTAAATAGCTTAGTGGTTAATTTCTTTATTGAGAATAAAATATACGTGTAAATACGTAAATTTAAAATTATGAATTTAATTTAATAGTAGCAAAAACTGAGTTAACATCAGGCTTACATAGATATTTTTAGCAAATACATAGACAAAAGTTTTTAAAGTTGGGATGTTTTTTTTACAGCAGCTTTATACTACTCATGTACCCATAGGGTTTGATTAAAGTCAAAAATCAAAAGCTGCGTAAATTTAGGAACGACTGCCGTCAAGTAGTGTTAATGCAACGCTAAAATAAATGTAGTTACGACAAACTGGTGTAAGTTCACCCGCTTCATCTTCACACCTCCACCGAGCAATAGCTTATGAATTTCTCGTCAGCACGACAATATTTTTACCAGGAGATTCAGCAGTCTGACGAGCACATTGACCTAGCAAAGGCAGCTTTGTATATTGCACTAGAAGAATATCCCAAGCTAGACCCAGAGGAATATCTCAACGCCCTTGATACAATGGCATGGGAGCTTCAAGAACGCCTGCCTGATTCACGTTATCCTTTGCGAATAGTTCAAAGTATTAATCAGTATCTCTACGATGATTTAAAATTTTCTGGTAATAAAATTGACTATTACGACCCGCGCAACAGCTTTTTCAATGATGTAATCGATCGCCGATTGGGGATTCCCATTACCTTAGCGCTGGTTTACCTGGAAGTTGCTCGACGGATTGATTTTCCGATGGTGGGTATAGGGATGCCAGGACATTTCCTGATCCGCCCAGATATTCCCGATATAGAGATTTTTGTGGATACTTTCAATGGCGGTGAAATAATATTTGCCCAAGATTGCGAGGAACGGCTGTCTCAACTTTATCAGCAACCGATGAGGCTACAACCAGAATTTTTAGCTGTAGTTAGTAATCGGCAATTTTTGGCCCGGATGTTGACAAATTTAAAATTTATTTACCTCAAACAGCAAGAGTTAGAAAAAACGCTGGCAGCAGTTGAACGAATTTTGTTGCTGTTTCCTGGTTTAACTTTAGAATTGCGCGATCGCGGTTTGATCTACTATCAACTCGGTTACTACCCCCAAGCCGTAGACGACTTACAAAATTATTTAGCAAAAGTTCCTGATGCCGAGGATGCATCTGTGATTCGGCGGCTACTTACCGAATTGAGTAAAGATGCGTAGGGGGGATGGGGGCAGGGGGCAGGGGGAGAATGACTAATAGACTAATGACTAATTTTGTTGTTCTTCTGCAACTCGTTTGAGGCGACGTAGCTGGGCTTGCATATCTTCTTTTGTCCAAGACGCGGCAAAGGTGTTGAAACCCCAACTAATTAAAGGGTTAGGGATATCGTACTCAAAGCGGTTGAGTAGGAGCGTTCCCTTTTCTGTGGGTTGACATTCCCAGCGATCGCGCCCTTGAAAAAACCCTTGAAATTCCCAGACTACCAAACCCGGTTGTCGTTCTACAACTACGCTATTCAACGTGGGTTTGAGTAGAGGAATTTGAATGATAAAACGACTTTCACTGCCGACATCAGTACTCCAAGCTTCGCCCACAGGTTCGCAACGCAGAACGGGGTTGAGCCAGCGGTGCATAAGAGCTAAATCGCTAATACAGCGCTCCACCACCGTAGCTGTAGCATTAATTTGAATTGATTGTTCCAAAACTTGGGACATTCCACATCTTTGGTGCTGTTGCTGCAATTAGAGTAACGCAAAATTCAGCGGAGTGGGAGATGAGGGAGCAGGGGAGCAGGGGAGGCAGGGGAGGCAGGGGAGCAGAGGAGAATAATTAATCCCCAATGCCCAATGTCCAATACTTTGGCTTCGCTCAGTACAAGTGCCCAATGCCCAATGCCCCATGCCCAATGCCGGTATATTAAATCAAATATGAGTAAATATGTATGTCTTTACTGGTAAATTGATAGGCAAAACACTGACTCAGTGTTTGCAGCGAATACTTAAGCATAATTCCCGAAAACCATGAACACAACTTGGCAAGAAATAACCCAGGTGATGTCTACGACGGGCTACGCCTACGGAGTTAGTTTATCTACGGGGGTGCAGCAATTTTTAGCACAATCATCGCCCAGCCTGCAACCAATACAACCAGCAGTGAATCAAGGAATCGCTGATGTGCAAGGTATTGTTCAACAGTTAATTCTGTTTACGCCTCGTCTTTTAGGGGCGGTAGCAATTTTACTAGTAGGTTGGCTGATTGCAGCGATCGCAGCAGCAGTGACGCGAGGAATCCTTAATCGCACAAATATAGATAACCGCATTGCCGCAGGGATAACGGGTCGTCAAGATGTTCCCCAAGTGGAGAAATTAATCTCCAGCTTAGTTTTTTGGAGCATTATCCTGTTAACGGCGGTAGCTGTTTTACAGACATTGGATCTGGAGATAGCCTCTCGACCCCTGAATAATTTTCTCAATCAACTTATTGGCTTTTTGCCAAAGTTGGTTGGTGCAGGAATCATTTTGGTAGCAGCCTGGTTTTTGGCGACCATTGTGAGGATTATCACTGTGCGCTCATTACAGGCATTTAACCTGGATGAGCGTTTGAATCCAGAACCAGCAGACACAGCACCCAGCCTCAATCAGCTGTCTCTGAGTCAGACGATTGGCAACGCTCTGTATTGGTTTATATTTTTACTGTTTCTCGCTCCAGTTTTGGATACTCTCGGACTACAGCAGGCTCTACAACCAGTACAAGCTTTAATTACAGAAGTTCTGTTAATTCTGCCGAACATTTTAGCGGCGATCTTGATTGCTGTAGTTGGCTGGTTCATCGCTAATGTGGTGCGGCGGATTGTAACAAACTTGCTGGCGACTACTGGTCTTGACCATTTAGGTAGTCGGTTGGGATTATCTTCTACTGCGGGGGTGCAACCTCTATCGAGTATCATCGGCACAATTGTCTATGTTTTGATTTTGATTCCTGTAGCGATCGCAGCGCTGAATGCCTTGCGAATTGATGCGATATCTGTGCCTGCGATCGCAATGCTGCAACAGGTTCTCAACGCCCTCCCTGCCATCTTTACAGCCGTGGCAATTTTGATTGTTGCCTATTTCATCGGGCGGTTTATCGCGGACTTGGTTACAAGTATCCTCACCAATTTAGGGTTTAATAACATTTTCAGCATACTGGGTCTGACAACACCCAGCAGACGAGTTGTAATTTCTACAGAATCAACAACCCCCCCGATTCCAACCCGCACGCCATCGGAAATTGTAGGCATTGTTGCCTTAGTGGGGATCATGCTGTTTGCAACGGTGGCGGCGGTGAATATCTTGAATATTCCAGCCCTGACGGCATTAGTGTCTGGTATTGTGATCGTATTCGGGCGGATTTTGGCAGGATTGATAATATTTGCCATTGGCTTATTCCTGGCAAATCTAGCTTTTAATATCATTACCAGTTCCGGCGATCGCCAAGCCCAGATTTTGGGACAAGTGGCGCGGATTGCCATCATTGGCTTAGTCTCGGCAATGGCACTGCAACAGATTGGAGTTGCCAGTGATATTGTGAATTTAGCCTTTGGACTTTTACTAGGTGCGATCGCAGTTGCTATTGCCCTAGCTTTTGGTCTTGGAGGGCGCGATATTGCCCGCGAGCAAGTTCAAGAATGGTTAAACTCTTTCAAAGGTAGAAACTAAAAGTTGATCGAGGCGCAATTTCATCTGTAAATCTGGGAAAGTGCAGCCCTAAGCATTAATAGTGGAGAAAATCTCTCGGCAATTGTGCTTAAGAAATTAAAAGTTAGAGCTGAGAAACTCGGAGTTTGAGTGTAGAATTTGACGTTTCGAGTTCTAAAGCTCAAGTTTCGAGTTCTAAAGCTCAAGTTCCCAGTTCAAAGGTCGAAGTTCCCAGTTCAAAGGTCGAAGTTTCGAGTTAAAAGGTCGAAGTTCCGAGTTAAAAGGTCGAAGTTCCGAGTTAAAAGGTCGAAGTTCCGAGTTAAAAGGTCGAAGTTCCGAGTTCAGAGGTCGAAGTTTCGGGTTCAGAGTCGCGCAATCGAGTATCCACAATATTTTTGTAATTTGAAAAATTAAATTAATAAATTTCAAAGAGTATTTTTAGTGCCGTTAACTGCGTAGGCGTAGCTCGTCGTAGACATCGCATTGAGGAAAGTTCTATCTCTCAGCAGAGTAGGATCATAGAACAGAGCAACCTCCACAAATTTTTAACTTTGGTAATAATTCTTTTAATCCAAAATCCAAAATTGCTGGTTAAACTAATCGGATAGTTCAGTTTTTGAAACAACGATATACAAACGATATAAATTGATTACTATCTCTTTAATATTTTTGGAAGTAAATTAGTCATTAATGCTGAGGTGGTTCTCATTTTTAGAAAGAGAAACTGGAGCAAATACTCCACAGCATAAATGGAAGGTTACTAAAACATGGATTTTATCAACCAAGCACAGAAGTTTGCAGATACGGTTAGAGATAAAGCTCAAGAAGCAGCCAACAATGTAGTAAACGGGATGGATGAGGTAGTTGATGGAATCAAGAACGCTACTACCGAGATGACTACTTCAAGTGTCCATGCAGTTAATGATTTACAAAGTTTGTCAACCATAGCAGCACAGTCAGCTTTTCAAACTGTTCAAAATGTTAGTAAAACATTTCAACAAACTGCTGTTGGAGTTGCTGCATCTAGCATGGTTATGGCTGATGCTTTGCAAAATTTACCAAAGACAGCTGCCGAATTAGCCCAAGAAATGCCTAAGATTGCAAATAGGCTGAGATAT
The DNA here is from genome assembly GCF_036918245.1 of Nostoc sp. GTDB lineage: Bacteria > Cyanobacteriota > Cyanobacteriia > Cyanobacteriales > Nostocaceae > Nostoc. Next base: position 127,706 of record NZ_JBALEF010000054.1, on the reverse strand, counting down.
CGTGCTGGTGTTCGGGTGGGAGACTTACCTCGCTCTGATGCAGATGTCATGAAGCTTTTTGAGAAAATTCCTGGCACATCAAAGCTTGGAGCCAAAGAATATACAATTCGTCAATTTCTTAGGGATAAGCATGGTAGCCACATCAATCCACGTTCCCAAGGTGGATCGAATGCTGCTGATAATATCCTTTGGGAAGTAGGTGTTGACAATCTCCGTCGAGGTGCGAAAGTAATGACCATTGGCGAGCAGTTTTATATTCGGGTTTATAATGCGGTAGATTCTATTGTCAGCAATTCTGGAACAATCGCTAGACTTGGCATTACTGCAACAGGAACAGCTATTCTCACCCAGGTTATAGTAACGGCGATTTCCTACTCTTTGGATCTTTATCGAGGCGACATTACTGTTGAAGAGTATCAAAATCTAATTTTTGAAGCAGCAAAAGCAGCAGGTATTGCGACACCAATTGTTTTTTTGCTCTTGGTAGCTGTGTTAGCTTTATTTCCAGAATTTACAGTTATTTTGTCAGCACCAGTCGTTGTTGCAGGCTTCAATGCTTTATTTGGTATTAGTATTGCTACACCCATCATTCAATCGCTAGTTCGTCATGTCGAAGCTGGAGGTTTTGGCATAGAAACTGCTAATGCTTACAAAACTGCGTTTGATGGTTCTGTGCTCTGAAATCAGCTATTGCAAATTGAAATTGCATAATTAGGGTGGGTATCTCGCCTACCCCTTGCCAAATGCAGGCTTTTCAGTCCATCTAACAAGATTGGATTATTGATTTGTTGTAAACTTCTAAATAATTAATAAAATCAGGTGCAACCTTTAGAGCTGATTCGTAAAGAAAATCTAAAGAGAAGTGAATTTGGTTTTACTCAGGTTATAGGCTAAATCGAGTGTAGTTATGTAGAGTTGCGGAATTTCTGATAAAAATAATCTATATTCGGTTACATTGGCAGAGTAATAATAAATTTTGTCCCCTCACCAGGTACTGACAAGCAGTTGACTTGTCCGTTATGTTTGTCAACAATAATTTGGTAGCTGATCGCTAATCCCAGCCCAGTTCCCTTACCCACGGGTTTGGTTGTGAAAGATTGCTCAAAAATTCGAGATTGCACCTCAGTAAGTATACCGGGGCCATTATCTTGGATGCAAATTGTGACGGTTTGTTGTTGGGGATCAACCGATGTGGTAATGGTGATGATGTTCGGGCAAGCAGCAATATCTCGATCGGAATTGTTTTGATGGAGTTCATCAAATGCATCAATGGCATTGGCGATGATATTCATGAACACCTGGTTCAGTTGTCCGGGATAGCAACTGATTGGAGGTAACTCACCGTATTGTGTGACAACCTGGATTTTAGTGCGATCGCTATTGCCTATGAGTCGATGTTTCAACAGCATTAAGGCGCTATCGATTCCTTCGTGAATCTGAAACTCCACCTGAGATGAAATATCTGCGCGAGCAAAAGTTCTCAGAGAGAGGCTGATATCTTTAAGACGGGTAATTCCCTGGTGCATTGATGCCAGTAGTTTCGGCAGATCCTCTGCTAGATACTCCAAGTCGATTTCTTTAACAAGCTTTTCAATTTCTGGGTCTGGCTGCGGTAGCTTCTGCTGTTGGAGGCTTACCAGGCGAAGCAGATTATTTACATATTCTTCAATATAGAATAAATTTCCGCCAACAAAACCAACCGGATTATTAATCTCATGACCAATACCTGCAACCATCTGCCCTAAAGTAGACATTTTCTCACTCTGGATCAGTTGTAGTTGGGTTTGTTGTAACTCCTGTAGAGATTGAGTTAATTCTGCGGTGCGCTCTTGCACGCGTTCTTCTAATCTGCGGGTGAGATGGGAAATTTTCAGGTGTAACTTTAAACGGGCAATAACTTCTTCCTGTTGGAAGGGTTTAGTAATGTAGTCAACTGCACCAATTTCCAGTCCCGCCACCTTGTCTGTAGAATCGGACAGGGCAGTCATGAAAATCACCGGAATATTCTGAGTGATGGGATTGGTTTTCAGCCGGCGACAAGTTTCAAATCCATCAATACCTGGCATCATCACATCCAACAGAATCAGATCGGGACAGGCATATTCTGTTTGTTCGATCGCCGACTCTCCATCTGTAGCCATGAGGGGTTTCCAGCCACATCTCTGAATCGCTTCAGATAGCAGCTTGAGATTGTTTGGATTGTCATCCACCAACAGAATATGTATGGGTTTCGAGATAGGAACAACAATCATGGATGTAACTCCGTTGTGACAAATGATTTGAGTAACTTACGGATTTTTCCGGTTTGGAAATTGGCAGTGAGTTTGCTTAACTCTGCCGCGAAAGGAGCTAGTTGACTGTTTTCCTCAATTAGCTCTTTTAACATTCCCTCGATCGCCGAGATATCTCCCATCATTGCCAAATGATAGAGTTGTTGCAAAACATCTTGGGATGGTAGAACCCATTCACTAGCAGTTATCTGCTGAACTTTCGGAGACGACGAAGATTCGGCATACATCCACTCCACTCCCAACAGCGATCGCAACCTATTGAGTAGTTCGTCGATTTGGAGGGGTTTGGGCAGGAATGCTGTTGCCCCTGCCTCTAAACTCCGTTGGCGATTTTCCTCAAAAACGCTAGCACTAGAGACGATAATCGGAATAGAACAGGTTTGCGGATTTGCTTGCAGGTGAACCATTAGCTCAAAACCATCCATATTGGGCATGGCTAAATCGAGCAGAATCACATCTGGATTGTGTTCTGTTGCCACCTGTAGCCCATGTTTGCCATCGGTCGCTTCTAGGGTTTGACAGCCAATTTCTTGCAGCAGACTGGTCAACATGGAACAGTGGTTGCGATCGTCATCAACGATGAGAATCTGAGGCGCACTACCCCGAATTCCTGTAATTTTCTGGGGAGTTGGGACGATTCCTCTTCTATGCCAGTCATGATCGAGTGGTACTGGTACTGTCAAATCCAGCCAAAACAGACTTCCTTCGCCCAGATGACTCTGCACTTGAATTTGGCTCTCCATCAATGTCGCAATTCTTTGGCTAATCGCCAATCCCAAGCCAGTACCTTCAGATCGTTGCCCTGCTTCACCCACTTGCTCAAACGGCAAAAAGATTTTCTCTAATTGGTGTGGTAACATTCCAATACCAGTATCTTCAATCTGAAAACGAATCTTGGCGATTAGAGATTGGGAAGACTCTTGCCCAGTCTCTAATAACTCTACTTTGAAAATTACGCTACCGTTATCTGTAAATTTGATCGCGTTGCCCAGTAAGTTAATTAACACTTGCCGCAGCCGTTTTTCATCGACTTCAATGGCAAGTGGTAGGCGATCGCTAATTAAGACATTAAATGCAATCCCTTTCTGTTCGGCTCGGATACCACAAATCTCAGTCACACCATGCAATAAATTGGGCAGATGCACACTGGTGACAACTAATTCCAATTTCCTCGCTTCTATCTTCGAGAGATCGAGAATGTCATTGATCAGCATCAAGAGGTGTGAGCCGCATTGGGAGATAATGCTGACTCCTTCCAGGTTTTTAGCTGTCATGTTTGGCGATCCTTCTAGTACTTGGGCAAACCCAAGGATGCCATTGAGAGGTGTGCGTAGTTCGTGGCTCATGTTGGCGAGAAACTCACTCTTAGCCTGATTAGCAGCATCGGCAGCTTGCTTTGCCTCAACTAATTCATGAGTTCGTTCTTCGACTTTTGTCTCTAGGGTTTTGGAATAATCCAATAGTTGACTGTTGGCAATTTCCAGTTGGCGATTGGTTTCTTCTAACTTCCGCTGTTTATAGGCATTAGTTGTTGCAATCACACTACCGATAAACGCTGCTAAGGTAGGTGTTACCGGAATTAAAACACCATACAAAAACATCCCATAACCACCCCATATACAGGCTCCACTGATGCCTACAGTTGCCCAAAGAATTTTGCCACCCGGAACCCGCAGCTTGCTACTGGATAATAACCAACTGCCCGTAGAACCAATGACAGACCACAAAACAATCCAGAGTGATAAATAAATGCCAGAAACACCGTGCAGACTGGCATTTCCTGTTTTTGCTCCTCGTACTAGTTGATGAGCAATATTGGCATGAACAACCACACCTGGAGTCGCTTTTTCAGCAGATATCCAAGAAGAGAAGGGTGTGCTGAAGAAATCATTGGTACTGGAGGCGATTGACCCAATAAATACCATGCGATCGCGCATCAAATCTACTGGAATTTTCCCTGCTAAGACATCGCGCATCGCAACTGTCCGAAATGCGGCATCTGTTCCATGCCAATTCAGTAGAATTTGATAGCCTCCTAAATCGGCATCGGTATAACCTGCTTGTTGATTTTGCAATGGCAGGTAAATTTCCTTACCCAACTGAAACTTTTGTTTTTGGGGGTCAATGCTTTCTAAGCTAATTTTTTCAGCTTCGAGGTACTTCAGGGCTACAAGGGTTGCCAGTCCAGCTTTAATGGTGTTTTTCTCTTTGGCATCTTCAGCTGTTAGGAGGGCGCGACGTACAAAGCGATCGCCATCTAACACTAAATCTGCTAATCCCACCCGATCCTGTTTTTTCAATTCCGGCGGGGGATTAACGCGTTCGCCAGTAATTTTCTCAACTCCGATCAAATTGGGAGTGTTCCGAAAAACTTGAACAAGTTGCTCGTGTCCGCTTCCTTCCGGTAAATCTCGATAGAGATCCAATCCAATCGCTCTAGGCTGCTGCGCCCGGATTTTTTCTAGTAATCGTGCTAGCGCCCAGTCTGGAACTGGCCATTTACGCACGGATTGGATATCGCGCTCATCGATTGTGACAATCACAATCTCATCAGCGATCGCCACAGGCGATCGCTGACGAACCCATTGGTCACGAATTTTCCATTCCGGTAAATTGAAAAGTCCCAACGATTGCCCAACCATAACCGTCAAGGCAACGCTAGGAGTAATAATCAAAACGCTGCGAGTGCGTTGGACAAAAGCCTGGAATCTGCGCCACATATTTGTACTATATAAATGGGGATTGGGGAACTCAGCGTCTCCTTTGAAGATAGGGGGTAATAGGGACTGGATAGAAGAAAGAAGAGGGGGACAAAAAGAATAATTACTCTTAACCTAATGCCCAATGCCCAATTCCCAAACTGCCATTAGTTAGTAGATGCCAATAAGTTCGCTGTTACAATCTCCTTCAAACTGACTGAGGATAGAAGTTCTTCCCATTGTTTGCGGAGAGTTGCATTGTTAGGTTGAGCGGTGTATACCGCTGCAAGTGTTGCCACACAATCATACCAAACACCGTTTTTACCCAAAACAGTAGCCCGCTTCAGAGCATCTTGCTCTTGGATTACTGTTGCCAACTCAGCACTGGGCTGGATACGTTGAACCCAACCATCGACGTAAGGCGTACTTGGACTAAGTTGCCCATCTACTTTGAGTGCTAAGAACCATTGATAATTTTTACCAACGGCTAAAGCGGGTGCATTGACTGGTAATTTGATCGCGATTACCCCAGTTTTACCCGCAACTGAAATGTTCATCTGATGTTGCATATTGCCAGCTTCATCTTTGAGGCTGAACACGGCTTCTTGAGCATTGGAAGCCGGCAGATAGACCAATATTGTGGGACGTTCAGACAGTGTTGTGCCATAGAAGTTTTGGGGCAAGAGGGCGATTAGCGCTGCTGGTTGTGTTGTACTTGTAGTTGCTGGATTCAAGTAGTAAGTACCAACGCGAGAAGCACCCGCACTTGCTTGTTGGGGAGCGCCTTTGCCAACAGCAGGTGTAAAGAGGTTGCCGCGAGAAGCTCCTCCAGTTGCCTGTTGAGGCGTACCTTTGCCGACGGCAGGGGTAAAGAGATTACCACGAGAAGCGCCTCCAGTTGCTTGTCTGGGTGCACCTTTACCGGCAGCAGGTGTAAAGAGGTTGCCACGAGAAGCGCCTCCAGTTGCTTGTCTAGGCACACCTTTACCAGCGCTAGGTGTAAATATACTACCGCGAGAAGCTCCTCCAGTTGCTTGTCTGGGAGAGCCACTATTGGCGGGCGGGGTAAATGTAACAGCATAGGCACTAGTCCATACACTACTAGCGATCAGAGCGATAACGCTCAATGTACTAGCTAGATATTGACGTTTCATGATGTTTTTCCTTATGTCATTGAAATGTGATACAAACAAAATACGTTTTTTCGACTATAGTCAGAAGCTCAGAGAATAAGTCTAGGTAATAGTAAAGTCAGAGAACTTCTACTAGCAGTATAGGCGAGCTTGAGCTAAAACACTGTAAAAAATAGCTAAATCATTTATAAAAAACTCCGTTTTATTACTTAGTTAAATCCAGTTGCCGATCAAAACAAAGCCAGACCAAAAGAACGGTTCGTGGAAATCAGTTTGGCGAATTAGGCTAATTTGTGCTTGTCTTAGTGCTTCGGCTTTAGTAATTTTGGGTTGTCGCAGTTGGTCATAGAAGCGAGTCATTAGCATTGCAGCTGCCCGATCTTTGACGGGCCATAGGGTGGCGATAGTTGAGCGAGCGCCGGATTTCACAGCCAAGCCTGCTAGTCCCAGGACGGCGCGATCGTCTCCTGCTGCTGTATCGCAGGCACTTAGTACCAGCAACTCGATGGCTTTTGATGGATCGCTACCCCGATTTTTCAAGAGTTCAGATAACTCTTTAACATTGACTTCTCCATCCCAAGTGAGCAAGAAGGTATCTTCAAGGCGGGAACTAAACTGTCCGTGGGTTGCTAGGTGGACAATACCTGCACTACTGGATTTCACCTGTTTAGCAAGAGCTTGACTGGTAAATTTCTGGTTCAGCAACACAGAGGACGACACCGCCTTGGAGATTTGTTTCACTTCTGATTCCACAGCAGGTAAAGCACTAAAGCCAGCGCGAGATTGGCTAATGCCACCGACGATCGCACTGATGTGGTTTTGATGAAGCGATCGCATCGCCATTAGTTGCAATCCTGGTGAGAGCGCCACAGCATACTTCTCGATCAGATATTGCTTACCGTCAAAAAGAGATGCTATGGGAATGTTCCGTAATCTACCATCCAAAACAAACACCAATGTTTTAGTATCAACGAATGCTCGATCTGCTTCCTCTGGACGAATCAACCAATCATAAATCTGTTGGGACAATCGATCTCGATCTTTGGAATCCGAGACTGGGTTGAGAGCAACCAAAAAATTGTCCAGAGTCTGCTCTATTTCAGCTTGGGATTTGTGAATGACATACGAACGCAGTGGTTGCCCTGCTTTAGAGAGGATTACTGTTAAACGATCGCTCAGGATGATGGGATAAAGGACGGTTGCAGTGGGATCAACCCGATCGATCTGTTGAGTTCTATCTAAACAGGCTTCCTGAAAAAAGTTATCGAGTTCGGCAATTTGGAGTGCCTCAATCAATTCACGAGCTTGTATTAGTTCTGCTTGACTAGGTTGATTTTCTAGAAGTAAATCAACTAGTTCTCGGTAGACAGGCTCCACACTGGTGCGAAAAGAGAACTGGACATCAGGGTTGATAGCAACTAAATCCCCCCGCAGTGCCTTTAAAGCATTGACTGCTTCTGTATAAGCGGTAATCGCTTTTAAGCGATCGCCTTGTTGTTTATACAACTGTCCTACCTGCCAGGCAGATTGAGCAATGATATCGTTAGCTTGGAGTTGACGGGCAATGTTGAGGGATTTCTGAGTTAACTCCTGTGCTTCAGATAACTGCTGTGTACGACGATAGAGTTTTCCCCACTGATGCAGTGCATAAGCTTCGGCTTGAGCATCCTGGATCTGCTGTGCAGATTTGACTGTGACTGCCATCAGTTGCGCCAAATCTTTGATTGGGAGGATTTGGTCAGGATTTGATTGACGATTCAGGGTGGCAACAAAATTGATCGCTGCGTAGAGGGAGGTATGACTGGGGGGTAGTTCCCGAAGTTGTTGGAGTAGTTGAGGTGCGAGTGGGGTAGCAAACTCAAGTTTGTCGTAATCGAGGAAAAGTTTAAACTGAGCTAAACGCGCTTGTAACCGATCGCCTGGGTTGGTGGCTAAGAGTTGAGCCTGTTCAAGGTAATCCAATGCTGCTTCTGGATCTTGCAAGTCAACGGCAGTTTTTCCCAGGTTTATAAGGATAGAACTCAAGTAGGGTTTGGCTGCAATTTTCTCGGCGATCGCTAAACTTTGTTCTAAAACCTGTTGACTTTTGCCATCGCCAATCATTTGCAGGGCTAGACCAAGCGATCGCAATCCGCTGACTTTGATTTCATTATCCGGCATCCCTTGGAGTTTTTCAGTCAGTACCTCTAACTGTTGTTTAGAACGGCGGTAAAATCCCAAAGTTTGTAAAGCTTGTGCCTGATTGATTTGACTACCCAGGCTTCCCATTTTGTCACCTGCTTGCTCATAAAATTTTTGAGCTTGTTGCCAACTTTCAAGTGCGCTTTCGGCTTTGCCAGTGTGCAATTGCAAATTTGCTTGGGTATTAAGTACTTGTGCCCAAAGAATTGGATCGGCAGAGGGAATAGAGGTTTGCAATAGTTTCAGACTTTGCTCAATAGACTGTTGGGCTGCTTGCCATTGATTAAGTTCCTGTTGTGTCAGTGACAGATAACTTAAACTTAGAGCTTCGTTCAGGCGATCGCCTTGGGTATGATACTGTTGTGCTGCCGTTTGCCAAATCGTCACTGCTTCTGCAAAGCGTCCTGAACGGTAAAGGTTCCGTCCCTGTTCCAGCCAATTGTTAGGTTGAGTAGATGCTGACACATTCAGGGTAGAAGTTGTCGGTACTTGCACAGATGCTTTTGCAGGTGTTATTGTCACTGCCAAACACAAGCTCAAAATACTCAAACTAATATATAGCCAACGACATTTTTTAATTTGGAAAGTCACAGGTAGTTAGTGATGGTTTAAGAGTTTGTTTCGTAAAGTAATTGCAATGCCTACTATGTTTAAATTCCTGGAGCAAATTAACTTCCACCAAGCGCAGCACAAGTTAATTGAGGCTGTATATTTGCGGGAGATGGCGCTGCAACTAACTCAACTTGGCCATTAGCGTTGCGATGCCAGGAAGTGGCTTCGACGATAACCTGTGGTGATGTAGGCGTTTGGGCAGTGACATTACCAGTTTTGCGGTATGCTCTGAGGTCGCGGATATCAGACCAAGTGCGATCGCTCGTTACTTGCTGATTGGGATTTTGCGGCACACCACCCCGTCCTGTTGCCACAAAGCGACTGCCTTGAGTATCCGAACAACCTGTGGCAATTTGCTGAGATGGATCTGTAACATTTGCTGGCAGTTCTACTAAACCGGAATTTGGATCGACGCCGATGGTATTGACTTGAACCGTGCCGCTAACCCCAAATTGGGAACTAGCAGTGATGTCATTCTCTGATGTCAGTTGGGGACGAAACTTCAGTCCGAAAAGCCCTTGTGTGCTGATTTGAATATTACCCCCCCTACCTTTCACCGCATTAGCAATAATGTCGCTGTTTTCTAATCCGGCGATAATAGGTGCATTGATATTGATATTACCTCCATTACCGTTACCGCCTGCTGTAGCACTAATATTGCTGCGATCGCGTATTAGCAACAAATTTCCCACTTGTAAGTCGATGTTGCCACCATTACCAGATTCTGTCTGTGCTTGGATTGAGCCTTGATTTTTTAATTGGATGCGATCGCTTGTGATATTAAGATTGCCAGCATTTCCACTACCTTGGCTGGTAACGCTTACAATACCGCCATCCTTGAGTGTCAAATTTGGTGTGGTAATACTAACACTACCTGCATTTCCCGTCAGTACATCCTGTAAGCCAAATAACTTAAGTAGTTGTGGACTTGAACGGATGACAGATGAACCGAGGCTACTGGAAGTGTTAGGACTGACACCACTAATTGCGATCGCCTCTCTAGCATTAATACTGACATTTCCTCCATTGCCAGTATAAAATACTAATGAACCAACTGCTCCTCCATCTAAGATTTGTAACTTCCCAGTATCTAGGATCAAATCTTTTGTATTTCCGCTCGCAAAGCTACTGATACTAATGTTACTAGAAATTTCAAAAGGGGTTTTCCCCATAACTGTGGTATTTTGATTGCGAATTGTCACTTTACCACTAGAGCCACTGCCATATGTATATGAAGTCAATAAAGCTCCACCAGATATTACCAATCTATCCCCATTAATAGAGATATCACCTGCTGACCCAGTACCGTATGTGCCAGTGAGAATGTTTGTTGCAATGGGCGTCAGGGGTGAGAAGCCGGACATCTCTATTGCTGCCGCTTCAATCTGAATGTTGCCACTGTCAGCTACTCCGTGTGTTGAGTTCTCTATCCCCGAACCCTGTTGGAGTGTTAACCGGGGAGTGATGATACTTATATTCCCACCAGCTCCGGTGCTCAAGGTGTTACTGCGAATCCCACCTCGAATTGTGGTAGCGGATGTTCCGCCAATGATATCGATGGCTTCTGATGCTTGAAAACGAATGTCTCCACCAGGAAGACTTCCATAATTCTGCGCTAAAACTAACGAACCATCGCTCAAGCGAATATTTCGTCCCTGAAGCTGAACTGAACCCGCATTTACCCCACTGACATCTAATAGTGACTTTTGTGCTAGTTGAATGTCACTAAAGCTTTGCCCGTTGCCATACTCCAATTTATATCCCTGAGTGGTTGGCACTAAACTAACTAATCCTGCACCTCCCAGGCTACCTAATTCTATATGCCCTGTTTCGGCACTCAAGGTAGCGCCATTCAGATTCAGATTACCACCCACCAACGCCAAAGTTTTTCCTGCCTGTACTTGCAATCTTGTTGGGCTAGGATTGCGAATCGTAGGAATAATATCGCTCTCGATATCTAAATGCCCTGTACCTTGGACTTGTATCGCTGAAGGATTATGACCTAGTTGCAGTCCAATGGGAACATTGATACTTAATAATGTGTTCGCTTGGGGATTAATGGCGCTAAATTCAGTCCCATCAGCAAATTTGATGCTATTAGCTGTCGTGCTAATAAACGAACCACCGATATTTAATTTGGCATTGCCTCCAAAAATAATCCCATTGGGATTGAGCAAAAATAGATTGGCGCTACCGTTGGCTCTAATTAAACCATCAATATTGGAAACATTGCCCCCAGTCACACGACTAAAAATATTTTGCACATCTGCCGCATTGTTGAAGAATGCAGAACCATTGCTAGGAATAGAGAATTGGCTGAAGCTGTGAAACAGGTTGTTGCCGACACGACTGCCGTTGGTAATGGTGAAGTTATTGCCGCTTTGGGATACTGTGGTATTGAGAGTGCCATCGGAAATTACTTGAGCATTTGCAGAACTACTCCAAATCCCACATATTAACATTCCACTGATGAAACCAAACCTAGCAGAAATTACTTTCACTACCCCGTCTCCATTTTGACCTGTGTGCTTAGGTTTCCCAAAATGGAATTGTTGCTAACTTTATTTGTAGTTAACTTTATTTGTAGTTAACTGTTAGCTGAAGCAGCACAGGTTAATAGTTGCTGCATATAGCTAGGAGATGGAGCTGCTATTAATTCAACTTGGCCATTAGCGTTGCGATGCCAGGAAGTGGCTTCGACGATAACCTCTGGCGATCTAGGCGTTTGGGCAGTGACATTACCAGTTTTGTGGTATGCTCTGAGGTCGCGGATATCTGACCAAGTGCGATCGCTCGTTACTTGCTGATTGGGATTTTGCGGCACACCACCGCGTCCCGTTGCTACAAAGCGACTGCCTTCACTGCCCGCACAGCCTGTAGCAATTTGCTGTGATGGATCAACCACATTCGCTGGCAGTTGTACTAAGCCAGAGTTTGGATCAACGCCGATGTTATTTATTTGAACCGTGCCACTGACCCCAAATTGCGAACTAGCAGTAATGTCATTCTCAGGTGTCAGTTGGGGACGAAACTGGAATCCGAAAATCCCTTGGGTGCTGATTTGGATATTGCCCCCTTGACCTTTGATGGCATTAGCAATAATGTCACTGTTTTCTAATCCGGCGATGATCGGTGCATTGATTGAGATGTTACCACCGTTACCTATGCTCTTGGCTTCAGCAGAAATTTTGCTGTTACCGCGCATGAGCAACAATTCTTTAACGTTGAGAACTAGGTTTCCTCCGTTTCCAGATTGCGTTGCGGCAGTAATTGCTCCCTGATTCCTCAAAGTAACTGAATCAGCGTAAACCTCAAAATTGCCTGCATTGCCTGTGCCATCATTTTTTACCCCCACTTGTGCCTGATCCGAAATGCGTAATTGCGGCGTTATCAGAATTACCCCACCCGCATTACCGCTAGGAATGTCAGGTAGTCCATAAGCGGCGCGGGAGACTGGATCAAGGCGGAGTGCATAAGCCCCAATTCCAGTAGTCAACGTACTATTTGATGCCGCGCCGCTCACCTCAATAAAGTCTGAAGCGGTGATTTTTAGGCTTCCAGCATTCCCTATTCCCCCAGTTGAGGAGGTAACATTGGCTCCATCGCGTACGGTTAGCCGTGAAGTTTTAATAGTCACATTACCTGCATTGCCAGTACCAATCGTTGATGAACTCACATTACTCGGCAAAAGGTTGATATTATTGATCCCAGCAACATCAATGGAATCGGAGGCATTAATCTGAACATTGCTACTGTTGCCTTTTTGGAAGCTGGATGACGCAATGCCAGCACCATTAGTAACACTTAGTTTTTGGGTGGATAGCGTGATATTACCTGTATTTCCCGAACCATAAGAGAGCGTTAAAATCGCTGTATTTCCCCCCGAATTGGCAGGGTTAAACCCACTCATTTGAATGGACTCTAACGCATTCACTGTAATGTTACCACTTGCTGCTGGACCTAAAGTTTGAGTCAGAATATCTCCCCCATCCTGAAGCAAAAGTTGTCTTGCCGATATGACAATATCTCCACCCTGACCCAGATTGCTCGTGTTGCTGATCAATAGGCTGCTTCTGGTTCCATCCTGAGTTGTTCCGATAAGTTGAAATGTTTCAGTGGCATTGACTGCGATCCGATCCGATGACATGGCACCAAAATTATTAGTCGAAACAGTGGAACCATTTAAAAGACGAATATTTTTACCTTGCAATTGAATCGCACTGTTGCCAAACCCGCTTACATTTATCAGTGCTTGCTGACTCAACTGAATATCACTCAGTCTCTGAACATTGGAATAATCAAACGCCCAACCTTGATTTGTTGGACTGAGGCTAACTTGTCCTGACTGGATACTACCGAGTTCGATGGAGCCATTCACAGTTTTGAGAACGCCCCCTGCTATATCAATCCCATTTCCCAACAAGGCAAGGGTCTTTCCTGAACTCACTTGTAAACCTAGTGGATTTTGGGAGATGCCATTGATCGAGTTTTGTACTGCGATGCCTACGGCGGGCTGCGCCAACGCGCCTGAGTTTTGCCCAAACTGCAAGCCAACTGGCACATTGATCGTTAAGAGAGGGGGTGCTGTAGTGTTGCTAGCATTAAACTCCACCCCATCAGCAAACTTAATGCTATTTGCAGTTGTACTGACAAACGATCCACCAATATTCAGTTGGGCATTGGGGCCAAAGACAATGCCACTAGGATTGATCAAAAATAAGCTAACGGGGTTGTTGCTGTTGATGGTTTGAATCACGCCATCAATGTGAGAAATATTACCTCCTGTAACACGACTGAATATAGAGGATATATTAGGCGTGTTGATTAAATCAAAGATGGCTGAAGTGCCTGTGGGAACAGTAAACTGCCGGAAACTGTGAAAAAGGTTACTATTTGCAGCACTACCGTTAGTGATGATAAAGTTATTACTATTTTGGGAGACAGTGGTATTAACAGTGCCATCTGCGGTGATCTGGGCGTTGGCAAAGCCACACCAGAGGAACATTCCACCTGTCAACATTACATTGATCAAACCCCAGTAAACAGAGGCTGCTTTCATCGCTCGGTTTCCTTCAATACTTATAATACATAGGGTTCCCTAAATGGATTATCGCTTTAACACCATCAACTAGGCGATCGCTTCCCTCAAAACGGTGAATAGCGCACCGATAAGTACAGCCCATTTTCCTGGAGCGATCGCCTTTCACCGTCCACTAAGATCAGAGGAATGCCCCAATCTAGACGGGCCAAGAAGTCATCACTCTGTTTCCATAACAGCCCTAGCCCAGTACTAACAAGCTTACTCGGTGATGGATTTTCGCCCTTAGTATTCCAGCCTTTGCCCACATCAATGAAGGGTGTCAGTTGCAACACCCCGCCAATTTTGGCAGCGCAGACAATTGGTACTCGAAATTCCGCCGAAAATAACAGTCCATTATCTGTGAGTAATGCGTCTTGACGTCCGTACACTTAGCTGTCCACCAAGACCAAATTTCTCCAAAGGCACTAAGGAATCTGCTGCCAATTGGAAATCGCCCCTAGCTAAACATACTGGTTAAAGACAAGACACCCACAAAACTTGAAATTTGGTGGTTTACAAAACGCTTGCGGACTCGCTAACACTACGGGGAAGCAAGCTAGCAAGAGCATCTTGATGCTGAATTCTACCTTTTGTTCAATTAATTTGATATTTTTCATTATGCAAGTGTATCAAGATGATTGCACCATATTCAAAGCAAAAGTCAGAGCGAAGATTTCCTCGGCTCTGAACTTTGTAAGAGAGTATTCTTATTTAAATTCCCTAACTTTAGTTATGGGGATTCACTGTTAGCTGATAACTGTTAAGCAGCATATTTCACTGACAAATTAAGATGTACTTATCCTGATTTGATTTTTTTTGCAGTCTGATTCACGAGGTTTCAGAGGCTTTTTCATCTTTAGGATAAAGAGAGCGAATTAACTCCCGAATTACATCAGTTGCTGGTCTCCCCGTTGTTGAACAGTATTGTTCAAGCTTCTGTGCCTCACCTGATGTGAGATTGATTGTAAGTCGTTTAACAGCCCATTTTTTATTCATGTACTAGACAAGGTATGTTTTTAAACTACTTCTCTAATATCAATCATCTAAACTGCTCTTACAATGGTATAAGTAATGACATTTATTTCAAGTAATCATGAAGTTAAATAGGATATTTTTCCAAGCAATAGTGAAGAGGTGAAGTATATTCTAGATTATAAAGTTAAGCTACTTTCCGAGCAGTAATTATAAATAGAATGTAAAAATTACATTAAATTATCAATACAAAATAAGTATTCTCACAGAACCGTTGAGAATAATAATATAGAAAAAGTTAGCAGCCCTAACAAATAGAATTCGCGGCTACACACATCAAACCCGCCTCCAGGGGTTTAAAACCCCTGATTTTCTTTTAGATTACCTGGTGGGAAAGACTTGCCTACGTTTGTGTCGTAGCGAATTTTATTTTCCCAATATTTTCCAAACTTAGTTGGTTTTAATTGTTAATAAGTCATGTGTTGATAATATATCAGCAGCAGATTTAATCACATCAAATGACATTCCCGACCTTTCTGCAATATCTAATAGAGTATGCTGACCGTCAGATAAATTTAAAACCCACAGGATTGCCATTTCATTTAGCCCGCTATCTTTGTTACCACCAGCTGTCCGATATATTCCTCTTTTACCTAACTGTGGCTCACATTTGGGATTTTTGTTGTAGTAGGTTTCGTTATTGTTGAGGATATACAACATCGAATGACATTGAAAGAATGACTCGGCAAGATATTGGGGTTGAACGAAATTTAAATCATCTGCTGAGGTATGGTATTCAGGAAAACTACCATGAGGCGATCGCATGAAGCAACCTACAGCTAAATTAAATCCAGGTGAGCAATATTGTCGCTCATCATAGCCATAGGGAAAGAAATCTATAATTTTGTGATCTTGTTTTGAGTTTTTGAGTACATAAGCAGCAACTTTATCGATTTTAGTGTCACCTATACGGCTTTTTTTGTAGGTAAAGTTGCCTGAATCTCCTAAACAAGTTAATACCAAGCCATGTTTAATGTTATTGACTTTAGCTTCATTGAGAGCCAACCATGTAATTGAGCCAATGGTTCCGGGAATCCAGAGAAATCTATAGGAATATCTTGGTGTAGTTTGACTTAAATATTTAGCGATAAAAGTAGCGATCGCAATTCCCGAAAGATTATCATTACACAGTGAAGGATGACAGGCATGGCAAGAAATCAAGACTTCATCAGTACTGTCTCCTGGAATATAATACTCACCATAGCTCAGATGACCAGGTTCGAGGGAAGAATCAATAAATACTTCATATTCTTCATCATTTAGTTGCAAATATTGATTGTGACTTAGACAAAAACCCCAACTTTCCTTGTAATATGAAGTTCGGTAAGGAATCCAATTAGGGGATTCTGGAAGTGTAAATAGATGTGATTTAAGTTCTTGGAGAGATAATTTTTGATGTATGGGAATACTATAGTTAACAACGTGCAAATTTGAATTAGCAAAATCTACAATCTTTTCACCTTGAGAGTTTTTAATATAGGCATCTTTAATATTCCATTCATTAGGGACTGTCCAATCAAATACCTCTGTTCCTGTTGGCACTTCATGAACTGACAAAGGAATATACTGCTGGATAATTTTTAAAGTTTCTCTAAAACCATCACCTGTAATACTACGGCAAATGGGATATAAATCAGAAATTAGTTGGTAAATTTCTAGACTGATATCCTTGAGATTCAAAGAATTTTTTAGATCAACTAAATTAATATTCTGAAATCTATCTGCAACCATAAGTAGAATCCTTGTTAACTGGTGTATCCAATCTTTTGTTGATGTTTTGTATACCAATTTACAGTCAATTCCAAGCCTTTCTTTAGAGGAATTGAAGGTTGCCAACCCAGTTTATCGTATGTATAAGCCGTATCAGCTACTCTTATTCTTTCCATCGGTCGCTCAGGTAAAGCACCAAATAGAGGCTGGATTTGAGGGTTGACCAGATTAACAAGCTGGGACACAACTGCATGAATAGGTACTAGTTCTCCCGAACCTAAGTCGAATGTACAGCCCTCTACACTAGGAACTTGTGTTGCAGCGAGAAGTCCTGCAATCACGTCATCGATATAAATCCAATCAACTTGACGCTTTCCACTACTAAGTTTTGGAGCTTGCCCTTGCAACAAGGAAAGAATAACAGAAGGAACGATCTTATACACATTTTGCCCTGGCCCATAGGTCATAAAGGGTCTAACAAGAACAACAGGTGTCTGATAGAGTCGATGGAACATCCGACCATAAGTACTACTAGCAAATTTAGCAATAGCGTAAGGAGAAGAAGGAACTACTTCAGGACGATCTTGTTCTGGTTCCTCTAAAGAAGCTATTAACACAATGCGACTACAGCCAATTTCGGCAGCTATCGTCAATAAGTTAATAGTACTGGTCAGTAAACTGTGAAAGGTAGGCAATATGAATTCTAGATTAGGAACTGCTGTCACAAGACCGGATAAATGGAAGATTACGTCAGGTTTAATGCTGTGGAAAACATTTTGAACAAACTTAATGTCTTCCATGTCACCGTGCCACCATCGCAAGCAGCTGATATCAGAAGTATGAAAATTGCGAGAAACAGCATGTACTTCTGCACCATTGTGGCATAAATGACGGACTAAATGAGATCCTAGAAATCCGCTAGCACCTGTAATCAGTATTGTTTGTCCAGACAATTTTTCAACATAGTTCACCATTTATTGCTCACAGACTGGAGTTTGAAAAACAAAAGTTATTCTACAAGAGATTGTTTGTTGTAGACAATAACAATGTGTCAGTAATCGGGTAGAAGTCAGTGCCTCGTAAGAAGTCGCCTAAAGAAGTTCCTGTACAAGCTGAATCAATATTTGGCGCACCCTTTTGAGCTATGACATCATCAAAATGTACGGTTCTAAAGTCAATACTGAAACGGGTATAGCCTGATGTGTTGGGAATAGTGGAGTGCATCTGCGCTCCTGAAAAGAGAATCATGCCACCGACTTGTGTAATTAACTGCAATTGCGGCTCCATTTCTAAAGTTTCTTCCGCATGGGGTTGCTTGCGCGTATCTGTTTTAATGTGCTGTGCCGCATTTTTGCGACTTTCTTTAATCCACTGAGCGTAGTTATAATCTCTTGAGCTATTCTTAACTGGTTGACTCCAGTAGCGCGGATGGAATGCCATCGCATTCTCTGGGGTAATATCGTAGACAGGAATCCACCAGTTGATCTGGCACTGAGGAGCAGAGTACCAAGTGTCACGATGAGGATGGAAAGCGTAAGCAATACCAGCAGTCAGATAGCGATCGCTGGTTGCTGTTCTCAGGCGAGGTACATCGAAATAAGTTTTGCTCAAGTCACATCCACTTTCTTTCAAGATGCCTTGAATGAGTTGTTTAGATTCAGGATGATGGATAAAAGCTGGCTTGAGTTGTGCTAATATCTCAACGTATTTCTCTACAGGCAAACTATGTTGTGCTTCTCTCGGATCTAAAGGGGCAAATGCTTCTTCAACCATGCCACGAGCAAAATCACATAGAGCGATCGCACTGGCGCAAGGAGAAAAGACAAACACTTGTCCATTATAAAGATGCTTGCGTCTGATTTCATCACTAAAAATCGAATCAAAATAAATTGTATTCACTTCGCCCCTCATCTGCTGTAACAAAGCTTGAACACAGTGTTAAGTATGAAAATCAAAATTTAATTTTTCAAATTTTGATTTTCCGTGTCTCTGCGCCTCTGTGCGATCCTAATCCTATATTTACTCAGCAACTATATATTTTTAAATTGATCTTAAAAGTCTTACATCACCGTAGGCGTTACAATTTTTTTCGATTTAAATAAACTCCAAGCCCGATCTTTATCCGAAATTTCAGTCACAGATAGAGGCCATTCAATACCAAAAGCTGGGTCATCATAGCGATACCCGCCAGCATATTCTGGTGCATAAAAGTCACCCATTTGATACATCACCTCCGTCTCATCGTTCAGAGTTTGAAAACCGTGAGCACACCTATCTGGGATATAGAGAGCAAGACGATTTTCAGCAGTTAACTCTATACCAATATGAGATAAATAGCTAGGAGAATCTGGACGCAAATCGATGATTACATCATAAATAGCTCCTTTGATGCAACGCACCAATTTTGTTTCCTGAGAAGGAGGCATTTGATAATGCATACCCCGCAATGTTCCTTTTTTATAGTTAAAAGATAAATTGCATTGGGCAATAGTAGGTTTTAAACCATGATCTTGAAATTCCTGAGTACAGAAACTCCGAGCAAAAAAGCCGCGAATATCTCGGTGCAGTTCTAAATCAACAATAAATGCTTCTTTTATTTTAGTTTCAGTGAATATCATAAATTTACAAACCTGAGATTAAATTCAAATTCTAATTTTTAGAAAAATATTTTTCGACAGTAAAATGCTTCCGCATATTTACTCGGTGAATTTGATTCAATCCCTCGAATTCTGAGAATTGAACGAAAAGTCTCTTCTGTGAACCACTGCTTATTATTTTGGCTAGTAAATGCATCCAAAATATATTGAATTTTTCGACGGCAGAGTGTTTCATTTAAATGGACAAAGAAATTAGGAATACCCAAATCACCATCATATTTGGGTATTTCATATTCTAAAATTAAATGATTTCTAAAGGTATTCCAAGTCAAGTCAGAAATTAAGCGATGATCTTGATGGCGATCGTCTCGATGATGAGTAAAGATTATATCTGGTGAAAATTCTTGCTTCAACTGTTCAAAGCATTCCTTCACCTCTATCCCTTGAAAAGGTAGAAAGCCATCTCGAAAATTTTTAATGATAATTTTCTTGACTGGGATTTCTTTTAAGAAGAGACTAGCGCTTGTGGTTGCTTCCTCTGCTCTTTGCTCATTGGAAGAAAAAACAACCCAATAGATAACAACATGTTGGTAATTTTCTATCAGCTTTAAGATTGTGCCTCCACAACCAATCTCGATATCATCGCAATGAGAACCTAGACAAAGAATTTTGTACTCAGATTCTTCTGTCTTGTTCAAGCTAAGTTGGATCATATATGGCTGACTTCTAGTTGTTCATCTCCCCATACTTCCCAAGGTCTGTCGCCTTGAGCATACATATCATCTAACTGTTGCTTCTCTTTAAAGGTATCCATTACCCCGAAAAAGCCAGTATATTTATAGGCAAAAAGTTCTTTTTTGGTAATCAGTCTTTGAAAAGGCTCAAGAACAAGTTCTTCGCCACGATTAATATAGTTAAAAACCTCTTTTTTAAAGATAAAATATCCTCCATTAATCCAAATATCACGTTGTTTGACATCTTTGATATCTTTCACCAAGCCATCCTCATCCATGTCAACTAGGTGAAAACTTTGGCTAGGTCTAACACACAAAAAACTACCGATTTTATCACGCTGATAAAAATTATTAATATAGGTTGGTAAATGTAAGTCGGTCAAACCATCACTGTAATTAGCTAAAAATACTTCTTCTCCTTCTAGATATTTTTCTACCGCCTTGAATCTTTGACCAATGTTGGCAGTTAACCCTGTATCTACAAATGTGATATTCCAATCTTGAATATCTCGATTAAATAACTGAATTTGGCTACCGTTGGAAAGGCTAAAGTTATTAGAAAGCCATTCATTGTAATTCAAAAAATAGCTTTTAATTAGGTCAGCTTTGTAACCAAGACATAAGATAAAATCTTTGTGACCATAATGAGCATAGTATTTCATTACGTGCCATAATATTGGTCTATAACCAATATTCACCATTGGTTTAGGAATACTTTCTGAATACTCTCTCATTCTGGCTCCTAAACCACCGCAAAATAAAACTACTTTCACGTCACTTACCCCTTTTTGATTATAAAAAATATTAAATACTTAAGAGTAGATATTAACTTCCGGAATTGGTACAACAAATTGACCTCCCCAATCCCGAATGTAAGCTATTTGCGTCATAATTTCATTTTTCAGATTCCAGGGCAAAATTAGTATATAGTCAGGCTTGGTTTCGGCAATTTTGTCTGGATGAAAAATCGGAATATGAGTGCCTGGTAAAAATTGGCCCTGTTTGTAAGGGTTACGGTCTACTGTATAGTCAAGAAAATCTGTGCGGATACCACAATAGTTTAAGAGAGTATTTCCCTTACCTGGAGCACCGTAACCAACAATCGATTTTCCCTCCCGCTTAACTTTGATCAAGAAATCTAATAACTTACGTTTACTTTCTTTAACTTGTTCTCCAAAGGAAAAATAGTATTCTAATTGCGTAAAACCAGCCGCTTCTTCTCTATTTTTCAGTTCTGATACTCGGTCGCTAATAGGTTTAGAAGAGTCTTCATTGTGGCGCGCATAAATTCTCAAAGAACCACCATGAGTAGTTAATTCTTCTACATCAAAAATTGTCAAACCGTGAGCAGCAAAAATCTTGTCTACGGTAATAAAGGAAAAATAAGAGAAATGCTCATGGTAAATAGTATCAAATTGATTTTCCTCGATTAACCGCATCAAGTGGGGAAATTCCATAGTAATTACACCATGCGGTTTGAGGATAATTTTCATTCCTTTGACAAAATCATTGAGATATGGTGTGTGAGCAAGGACATTATTTCCGAGTAATAAATCTGCCTGTTTGCCCTTAGCAACCTGTTCTTTTGCTGTCTCCTGTCCAAAAAATTTGACAACTGTAGGAATATCTTTTTGAATTGCTACCTCAGCAACATTTGCTGCTGGCTCTATTCCCAGCGCCGGGATGTTTTTGGCAACAAAGTATTGCAGCAAGTAGCCATCATTACTAGCAATTTCTATTACCTGACTTTCCTGGTTTAATTGGAAACGTTCTACTACCAAATCAACATATTTTTTGGCGTGTTGTAACCAGCTATCAGAGTATGAAGAAAAATAAGCATAGTCACTAAAAATATTTTCTGGACTAATGTATTCTTGGAGTTGAACTAAAAAACACTCCTCACAAACATAGACATGCAGAGGATAAAATGGCTCTACTTCATTGAGTTGTTTGAGACTGCGATAACTTTCGCAGGGAGGAGACATACCTAAATCTACGAAGGTATGGTGTAAGCCTGTTCCACAGAATAGACAGTTACCAGTTATTAGCTGATTATCTGTTGGTTTTAGTAAATTCATAACTTATTCAATACCTTCGCCAATTTACGAGGCTGAGTTGATGTATTAACGTCCTGTTCTCAAAGGTTTGGCAAAAACAATAAGTTCTAAAAATTCCTTCAAGGTTTCTCGCAAGCATTTTTTAAGGTATTGCCAGCAGTATCAAGGGTTTGATCTGACAAGCTACCTTGTTAGCTAAACTCTTATATATGAGTCATTTTGCCGTTTTTGCCAAAAATTTTATAGGCTCTTATTTTGGCAAAGGTATTGTTATTATATGAAATTTTTAAACAGTCTGCCAGAAGAAATATTGATTGATTTGCTGAGTGCGAATGAGGTATTCTAGTTGTTTCAGGCGAGTAAAGCCTCTAGACTCAAATATTCCTCTATCCATATCAATTTGCTGGAAGACATTATATAGTTGTTGGGCACCACGCTGGGCATCCCATTCACATTTGAATCCTGGTAAATTTTGGTTAATTTTATGAAATAAAACTCGATAGCTACGGTTGTCAGGATCGTGTTTACCAAAGCTCAATTTACAATCTGTAAAAACTTCTGCAACTATTTGAGCAATTTGTTTGACTTGATAGTTGCTATTTGTATCGCCGACATTGAAAATTTGGTTGTGAATTACATCACGCGGAGCTTCTAAGGTACAGATAATTGCTTTGCAAATATCCAATAAATGCACTAGGGGACGCCAAGGTGTACCGTCGCTGTTCATCTTGATTTCTTTAGTTGTCCATGCCCAACCTGCTAGATTGTTTAAGACAATATCAAAGCGCATTCTCCCAGAAGCGCCATAGGCTGTAGCATTTCGGAGAAAGGTGGGAGAAAAGCTATCATCAGCAAGGAGTTTCACATCCTGTTCGACAAGTGCTTTGCATTTGGCATAAGCTGTTTGGGGATTGATGGTAGACTCTTCGCTAACGTAGTCTTCAGTGGCAAAACCATAGACGCTACATGACGAAGTGTAGACAAAGCGTTGGATTCCAGCTGCTTTCGCCAGTTTCGCTATATGTACTGAGCCTTTGTGGTTGATATCGTAGGTGATATCAGGGGCTAACTGACCTAAAGGGTCGTTAGAGAGTTCTGCCATATGAACTATTGCTTCCACGCCTTGCAGGTCTTCTGTTGTAATGTGGCGGATGTCTTTGTTGAGGGTTTTGGCAGTTAGCTTGGTGCCGTTATATAGCCAACCTACTTTATAAAAGCCAGTATCCAAACCAATAACTTCATGACCTTGTTGGATCAAGAGGGGAGCTAATAACGAGCCGATATAACCTTCAGTTCCAGTTACAAGTATTTTCATTTCTAGCGTGCGATCGCACTTTGTGGGGATTTTAATTCAATAGGAATATTGTCTGGAATATTTTCTCCAGGAATAGCAAGCAACTTGGCAGCAATCTCATTTCGTAAGGGAGCTGCTTCATCTTTAGTCAACCAAGCAAATAACTTTGCTACCGCTTCCGGAGACCGATCGATTTTTAAAGCCTCTTGGAGAATACGCAAAGCACCAGTCATATTACCAGACATCAGAGGAAAGATTACCCTGTTTTCTAGAAGATATTCAAAGTTATAGCTACGGGCGTTTGTTGTAATCTCTGTACAAAGATCGGCAGGAAGATAGCTCTCTGTAATCTCGATGGCACGGCGGAGAAATACTGCGTGATTTCCTGTCGCAAAAAGCTCATTCGACATTTTCTGAGCGTACAAACTTGTATCTAGGCGATAACAAGCCAAAATTTTCGGTTCATACCAACAATCATAAAAAGTAGCAATACGTTTACACAGTTCCCACCCGTTAAGATCGCTCAACTCAGAGCAATATCCCCCTATTTTTTCATAGGTTTGCCGATGAATAACTATTGCCGAGGGTCTCAACGGATTTGTCACTCCAATTTGCAACAGCCAATTTTGAATAATACCTCTGTCCTCTCCATACCAGTAAAAAATATCACCTTTGGAAAGAAACACCCCTTTTTCGTTAATATTATCAAAACCTGTGAAAGCTGCTCCAACAGAATCCGAACAATTCTCCAAACTCTCCTTGAGTTGGGAATAAAAACCAGGGAGAACATAATCATCATCGTGAAGTATGTGAATCCATTGCCCTCGACTGAGGATAATACCTGTATTATGGTTTCCCGCTAACCCAATATTTTGCGAATTGCGGTAGTAGCTGACTATACCTCTGCCAATAGCATTCACTAGATCGAAAAGTGGTGGCGTACTGGCATTGTCCATTACCAGAATTTCCATCTCCTCTTCTCCAGTCCATTGTGCCAAAACACTAGCCAGACATTCGAGAAGATAGTCAGTACGTTTATATGCAGGAATCACCACACTCCAAAATGGCCTCTTCTTTTCACTAGCCGCAACAGCTGGAATTTTGGGAAACTTATAGTTTCTCACAATTACTTCCTCTTGAGGAAGCTCTGGTGTAATCGGCACTTCCTCAGCTTTTTCGATTCCCGCATCAGCTACAAATGCTTTGAGATAGTGGGGATTGATGAGCTTTAACCCTTGTTGATAGGCAGATATTGCCTCTGATAATTTTTTTTGATCTTGGTAAATTTTGCCTAATTTGAGGTAAATTTCTCCGTTGTCAGGATTCAGTTGCAATACTTTTTGATAAGAGGCTAGTGCCTCTTCCAAATCACCTTGTTCTTGAAGTGCAACTCCCAAGTTATAGTGAGCATCGAGCAAATCAGGCTGTAAAGCGATCGCAGTTCGATAGCAAGCTACAGCATTCTTTAAATCTTTTGCTTGTTGCCGACTTCTGCCCAACTGATTGTTTAACGCTGCGTATTGAGCCTGTTGTTGGGAAGAGAGCTTTCCTTGGGCGTGCAATGCGTTACCCAAATTTGCGTCAGCTTCAGTACAGTTGGGCTGTAACTCTAAGGCTTTTTGATAGCAAGCAACTGCCTCTTCCCATTTGCCTTGTAGTTGCAAGGTATAACCAAGGTTATTATAAAGTGGCGCTGAATCTGTCTGTAGCGCTATAGCTTGCTGATATGCTTCCACCGCTGCTGGTAACTGACTTTGGGCTTGATGTAAGTTACCTAAACTGAACCAACCCTTGACGGAGTTAGGCTGAATTTGGAGGAGTGCATTCAACAACTGTTCAGCATTTTGAAACTTACCAACCTGCTGTGACAGTATGCCTAACCTATATAAAGCTTCTGGATGGTTAGGCTGTTTTTCCAGAATCTGACGGTACACTTGTTCAGCTTTGGTTAAATCATTGGCTCTATGATGTTTCGATGCTATTTGGAGAGATTCTGTAATTGTTGCCATTTTAATTATTTTATTATTAGTATTTACTCCCGGTTCGCTCATTTTCTAGGCAGTTATAAAAAAGACGTAACGCAAAAATAAGGGTTATAGCATTTGTCCCAGATTGCGATCGCTATTCTAGAGAATTAATCTTGGGTATTGGTTCACCACTCACCACCACCCAAAAACTTGATTTTTTCCAAACCCTTATTCCTACCTGATTTACCAATTTCTCTAACTTCAAAAAAATGGGCGAACCCCCAGGACTTAGTTAAGGTTTTGACTATCTAATTGTTTAGAGGCAAAGAGATCAACCTGAAGGCAATCTCATCCCTCAGAGGAGTGGCAATATCTGTTCTCAGCCAAGCAAATAACTGCGCTAGTGACTCAGCAGACCGATCGATTTTGAGAATCTCTTCAAGGGTACGAAAAGCGCCAGTCAAATGACCAGCCTCAAGAGGAATTTCTGTATCTGCTAAACAATTAATGAAGTAATGTTTACGTGATTGTGCTGTAATTTTTACACAAAGATCGGCTGGAAGATAGCTCTCAGAAATCTCAATAGAACGACAGATAGATGCTACCCGATCTCCAGATAAGGAAAGTTCAGTTCTCATACTTTGGGAATGCACGCGATAATGAACCAAAATTTCTGGCTCGTACCACCAATCATAGAAGGTGGCGATCCGTTTGTAGAGTTCCCAGTCGAGAGTAGAGGTTAATTCTGGATGATATCCACCTAGCCGTTCATAGGTTGTTCGACGAATCACAACGGCAGGTGGATTCAATGGGTTTGCGACACCAACATATAGCAATAAGTCTGAAACTATACCTTTATATGTGCCGTATAATTGTTGGCGGAAAGTAATTTCTCTTGTTTCACTGATATTTTCATAACCTGTAAAAGCTGCTCCAACGGAATCTGGACAACCTTCTAGACTCTGCTTGAGGCGAGTATAAAAACCTGGCAACACATAGTCATCATCATGAAGTAAATGAATCCACAATCCTCGACTATTACTAACTCCTGCATTCCAAGTTCCTTGCTGTCTGAGATTTTGCGGATTGCGGTAATAGCGTACTATTCCTCGCCCAATCGCATTTACTAGTTGATATAGAGGTGGTGTACTTGCATCATCAATCACAAGTATTTCCATTTCTTCAGTTCCTGACCATTGAGCTAGGACGCTGACCAAACACTCTAGCAGATAGTCAGTACGTTGATATGCAGGAATAACCACACTCCAAAAAGGTCGCTTGTCTCCTGTTTCGGATACTGGAGGGATTAGTGGGAAGTAATACTTACCTATTTGCACCTCCCCTTGAGGATACAGGTGAGTTACTGGTATTTCATCTGTGTTCTCAAGTGCTTGGGTAGCTGCTAATGCTTTGGCATAGTGGGGATTAATCAGCTTTAACCCTTGTTGATAAGCAGAAATCGCCTCTGTGAAATTGTTCTGCTGTTGGTAAATTTTGCCTAAGTTGAGGTAAGCTT
This sequence comes from Nostoc sp., assembly GCF_036918245.1. Classification (GTDB taxonomy): domain Bacteria; phylum Cyanobacteriota; class Cyanobacteriia; order Cyanobacteriales; family Nostocaceae; genus Nostoc. Next base: position 100,803 of record NZ_JBALEF010000054.1, on the reverse strand, counting down.
CTCCATAGTTGGGATTAAGTTCTAAGGTTCGTTGATAGGATGCGATCGCCTCTTCTAATTCTCCTTGTTCTTGCAACGCCAACCCCAAGTTATAATGAGCTTCTAACAAATCTGGCTGTAGTGCGATCGCTTGCTTGTGACAAGTAATAGCATTTTTCAAATCAAGAGCTTTTTTCCGGGCAATACCCAATTGATTATTTAATTGTGCATAGTGCATTTTTTGATTGCTGGAGAGCTTACCTTGAGCGTGTAACGCATTGCCTAAACTAACCTCTGCTTCTATAAAGTCTGGCTTTAACTCTAGAGCTTTTTGATAATAGTTAATTGCTTCTTCAAATAATCCTTGTTGTTGCAGAGTATAGCCCAAGTTATTGTAAATTGGCAGTGAGTTAGGTAATAAAACTAAAGCTTGCCGATAAGCTTTCTCTGCTTCTGAAAACTGTTCCTGAGCTAAACGCAAATTACCTAAACTGAACCAAGTCTTAACAGAATCTGGTTGAACTTGCGAAGCTGCACTTAGCCACTGTTCAGCTGTTTGGGGTTGTCCCATCTGCTGCGCCAACATCCCTAAACCATATAAAGCTTCGGGGTTGTCAGGTTGTTTTTCCAGAATTTGAATATATAACAGTTCTGCTTCCACTAAAAGATTGTCTCGTTGCTGTTGAACTGCTAGTTCGAGGATTTCAGCTACTTCTGTTTTATCTAGCAATTCAGCTTCATCCTTTTGACCTGACTGATGCTTCTGTACTGCAATTTCAATAAGAGATTTAACTTTAGATTCGGAAATGTTTGTATTATCCATAATTATTTATTATCTATAACTATATTTAATTTGATATTAGATTCTTATAGATTACTATAACTTCAGAATGATAGGTGATAACTATTAATAATATATCTTACCTATTTTTGCCTGTAGAAGAAAACAAAATTATTAAATTAAGATAAAAGAAAGATTTTGTCAACACTATGGGCGAGAAATAGGGAGCATCTCAAATGTGCAAGTTTATTTTTATACGGTATTTGGACTTAGGCAGAGAATGAAATAACGAACCGCATTCGCGCAGCGTCTCGTTAGAAGGACGCAAATAAAAGAGGTTTGTACAGGTTTTTTGTACTAATCCTGTGTCTTTTGGCTTGCATTGGGATGCTCTTGAGAAATAAGCCTTAAATTAGTAATCAAAAATTACCAACTCAAGTAATTTCAATGCGTACACTATAGGGGTTACTGTTGGCAAAACCTCTCCCAGAAAAGGGATCGACATTTTTTTGTGCAATCAGATTTTTTACTCACCTAATTTTTTTTACTCAGATGCTTGGAAATCAGAGTCTGTTAGGGAATGAAACGAGCAATTAGCCTTAAGCAAATTATATTACCGAGCTGAGGTCACTGGCACTCAGGTTTGAAAATAGTATGCTTTGTTGAGGATTATTAATGAGAGACAAAGAATTAACGAGAGACAAAGAATTTAAGGTGAGAAGAGCGCCATCTTTGGTATCTTTTATATTATCTTGACTTCCCCAGCCATCTAATACAAGTTTATCAACACCAACCTGGAAATCTTGAATAACATCAAAGTCATTTTTCAACAAGGTATCGGTACGTTTGAAAGTAAATGTGTCATTACCATCGCCACCAACCAAGACATCATTACCACTACCACCGTTCAGAAGATCATTGCCTAAACCGCCATAGAGTGTATCATTGCCATCGCCACCATTTAGCGAATCATTACCTTGGCCTGCATCGAGGACATCATTACCTCTGTTTCCAAATAGCTTATCATTTCCCAAGCTGGCATAAAGTTTGTCCGCCCCGTTGGTTCCCGTCAGATTATCCTTGCGAATCGTGCCATAGATAACATCTTTACCCAGGTTGCCGATTAAAGTATCTCCTGCCAATTCAACAGAACTAGTATTAATTTTGACTATAGTTAGGTTAGTATTACGATTAAAATTCCGCTCATAAGTACCAACAGCACTACCATTCAAGAAGTCAGTACCATTGTCGTTATCAATATCAGAATCTTTATCACGACTGTCGATTGCGACATTGCGACTACGACCAAATGTTAGATTGCCGATTTGCTCGGAGGAGACTAATTTACCCTGGATGCCAAAATAATCTAAAACTTTAGCCTTGTTAGGATTTGTGGTATCTAACACCAAAAAAGTGCTTGTTGACTGACCCTTGTTATATTCAACATCAGGATTTTCAATTTCTTTGGCTGCCAGTTCTAAATCTGCTGAAAAATCAAAAGAGAAATCTTCATTACGGCCAACCGCAAAACTAGCAAGTACCTTTGCTTCGCTGTTGGAAGTACCTTCAAACTGACCATCTAATCCAACAACAGCAGCCTGAGTGAAAAGTGATGAAAAAGTTGGGTCAAAACTTGCTTGAGCCTCAGCAATAGCAGCACTAACGCCACCTGAAACTAATGCATCCGTCTGGGTAGCAGTTAAAACTCCTGAAGCACCTTCACTGTAGTTGGAAAAAGTAGCATCCCCTTCAGCGGTAACAAAATTAGGATTAGGATCGGGCTTGGGATCGGGCCTGTTATTGAGATTAACTCTACCATTGAAAGAAAGTAACTTTTGAGGTGTCAGTCTTAGACTTACTCTTGATGCCATAAAAAACCTGTGTTGATTTTGTTAGTTAACAAATTTGCGCGTAAATATTCGGGGAGTAATTCTCTCCTAATTTACGAGCTAAATCTCTCGATATCCCTAATGAACTTATCAGCTTTTATCTAGGACTTGCTTTGCTTTTAACAGCACTTTTAAATAGCTTAATTGACTATTCCAAACTGAACGTGGAAGCAGGGGGATTTTTTCTAATTCTGGAGATGGTAATGACTTAAGGTCAGTTTTGTTTTCTGAAATTGTGGTAATTTCTGAATTTTCTGCCAATAGATGCGCGGAAACTCTAGGGCTGACAGACGGTTAATTTGGGTCTTGCAACCAAAGGAAATACCTACTTCAGATCCAAAGCTTCCTCTGTAGAGAGTTCTTTGGTGCGCTCATGTCCGGCGCGGGAACCACAGTGACTACAAGCTAGATTGCACTTTCAGGTAATTTCCCAAACTGCATAGCTTTTGCGGTGATATGTCATGTTAACTCTCAATCTCGGTTTTAGAAATAAGTTTACTTTACTCAGTGGTGAACGCTGAGTAAAGTAGAAAATACTCGTGCAAAATGTCTGGTTTTAGAACCAATTAGTTGCAATTACAAAACCACTTGCAGTAGCACTGTTTTTAGAGAATTTGGATTTAATTCTCTTAATTACTAAAGAAGCATTACCCTTGGCTGTTACTTTAGCCGTAGTATGAGCGCCTACTGCCCTAGCGAATCCTGTACCCTTTGCTGTCAAACCATCACTTGTTGCTGTGGAACTACTACTTGCACTAGCATATTTTGACCCTGAAGCGAATGCCTTAGATGTCATGGTGACTCTAGCAGAACCTAAAATCGACTCGTCTTTCGTAACACTCTCTAAATAAGATAAATCACGGATATCCATAGTTAAATAAGCCTTTTTCAACATTACTAGGATCTTTGGAAAGTTATGAAATTAATTAGAAAACCTCTTTATTATGGCAGAGAAGTTTTTACTATGTGGGTTTCATAACTTATCACTATTGTAGGGTGCATTAGGGACGTAATGCATTCTACGTCTTCATCGTTTTATCGGGTTATTGTACTTCTGGTTGGACAACTGCTCCGTATAACGCCTTCTTCCATAACTTTGATCACTTCGTCGATTTGATCGCTGATTAATTGAGTGCGAAAAGCTTCGTCTTTGACGAGTCTGATAATGAATCTTTTGACTTTTTCTAAAATTTCTAGAGACATATTCTTGTTTTATCCTTAAAGATGATTCTTTTTGTCCATCATAAAAAGTTTTGAGACGACCATTTAACCACAAATTTTTAGTGAGTCAAATTGTGTAACTTCTTGGTGCTGGATTTGGTAAATCTGTACTAAATTAATGTTGGCTTCCTGGTGTTGAGCATTGAACTTCAAAGCTTTTTGATAGCAAGCGATCGCTTCTTCTATCTCTCCTTGTTGTTGCAGTACCACCCCCAAGTTATAATGAGCTTCTACTAAATCAGGCTTGAGTGCGATCGCAGTTCGATAGTAAACAACAGCAGTTTGCCAATCAGCTGCTTGTTTGCGGGTCATGCCCATTTGATGATTCAATTCTGCATAATAGGCTTGTTTCTCTGTTGAAAGCCTCCCTTGAGCAAAAAGCGCATTTCCTAAATTGATTTCCGCTTCTGTGCAGTTGGGCTGAAATTCCAGAGCTTTTTGATAAGATGCGATCGCTTCTTCCCACTTACCTTGTTGTTGCAAGGTGTAGCCCAAATTGTTGTAAATTGTCCCTGCATCTGGTCGCAAAACAATAGCTTTTTGGTAAGCTGCTTCAGCTTCTGGTAACTGTCCTTGGGCTTGCAGCAAATTGCCTAAACTAAACCAAATTTTCACAGAGTTAGGCTGAACTTGCGAAGCTGCACTCAAATGCTTTTGGGCTTCCTGTAACGCACCTTTCTGCTGTGCCAACATTCCTAAACCGTATAATGCTTCTGAATAGTCTGGTTGTTTTTCTATCACCTGACGATATAGCTGTTCGGCTACATCTAGGCGATTAGCTCGATGATGTTGAAGTGCAAGTTGAAAGAGTTCAACAACATCTTTAGCGTCAAATTGCCTTGGTTTATTAACCAGTTGCAAAAGAAAATCTTCCAGCGCTTTGACTGGCTTTAAATCGCCATATAATTTATGTTTATTTTCTGCAACTTGTTGGGAGATATGTTGCCGATATTTAGCATCTTTCCCCAGACGGATAGCGATTTGTACGTATTCTGCTTGATTTGAAGCGATCGTCTCTTCTATACCCATCATCTGCAAAATTGCCAAAGAATGCCGTCCCCGCATCAGCTCTCCTGGTAAAGTGACAACCGGAATATTATGAGCAATAGATTCGAGGGTGGAGTTACATCCAGACCAACCAATACTATCTAAGAAAACATCTGCTAAGGCTGTAGTCCCAGCAAACTTCCTATTATTTAGTGTAGACAAAAATAAACAATGATTTTGATAATCCAACCCTAATGCTGCAAAAGCATGGTTTAAGCGCTGGCGAAATACTTCTGTAGTCTCTTCACTTGAGTTTTTAATAAATACAAACTTAGCATTTTTTAACTCTTTAGCAATAGAGGGAAAAACATCATCATGATTAGGCAAATATTTATATAATGACTGACAACACCAAAAGAAAATATCATCCTCTTTTAAACCTATATCTGGTTTCTTAATTCCCTCGGGTTGAATTGCTAAAGGTATGTAATAAATAGATAGATTGGGTAATCTAACTAATTTTTCTGTATAATGTTCTTGAGCATTTTCTGGTTCCATTAAGTCACTGCTCAAGTAATAATCAATTGTCGGGAGTCCACTCGTTTCAGGGTGTCCCCAAGATGTCATTTGAATTGGCGCTAATCTCAGACAACCCAGTTGTAATGCCATTGGATCCATCCCAAATTCTGGGAAAATCAAGATATGTAATTTATCTTTTGTTATTACCTCACACCATTCTTCAACTGAACGATCACCTTGAACCAATTTATCAAAAGCCTTGGCGGCACTAACTGTTGAATTATCTGTTTTGTCCCCAGTGTAATAACCAAATAATTCAAACTCACTTCGATCTATATTTTCTACCCAACCTTTAATAGGGATTTTCCAATTAGAATGACTAGATAAAAACCCAGAGACAATACCAATACGAACCTTTTGATTTTTATCTAAATTAGGCAGAACAAGTGGCTGGCAATTTTGGGGATAGCGACTCGACATAATCTGGAAAATCATTTCTCCATAAGTTCGCTGTAAATCTCGGTCATTTAAGCCTTGATATGCCAAATAAAAAGGCTGAAATGTTCCCACAGCTTCAGATGCTTTTGCCCGTTCTTCCTGATTAGTTAATTCATAATATTTAGCTAAATTTTGTAAATGCTGTTGATACTGATTTCGCCTGAATGAAATTTCCTCAACACTAGAATAGATAATTGGCAGTTGGCTCATACAAACACCAAATTTAGCCATATCATAGTTTGGCGTTAACTTGACGGCTTGCTCGAATGCCTGGACTGCCGCTTCTGTTTTGTTAATATCTCTAAATACTAGTCCTAGGTTGCAATAGATGTAATCAATATCAGGTTTAATTTTAATAGCTTGTTGAAAGGATTCTATGGCAGCATCAAATCTATTCTGTTGCCTCAGAATATATCCCAAATTGTTATAGGTGATTGCAAAATCAGGTTGAATGCTTAAAGCTTTTTCGTAAGCTTCTATTGCTTCTTCAAATTTTCCTTTTTCCTCGAAAAGACACCCTAAGTTGTGATAGACTTGATGATAGTCTGGTTTAATTTTTATTGCTTGTTGGTAAGAATTGATGGCATCATTTAATCGCCCTTGCTTTTGGAGTACTTCTCCTAAATGAGTATGAGATGATACAAAATCTGGCTGTAATACAATAGCTTGCCGATAATATAACTCTGCTATCTTGAAATCGCCTGCCTGTTGCCTACTTAAAGCAAACTGCTCATTCAACTCTGCGTAGTGGACTTGTTCTTCTGGTGACAGGTTTCCTTGAATGTGGAGAATATTATTAATATTGATTTGCACTTCTATGCTGTCAGGGAGAATTTCCAGTGCTTTTTTATAACAGGCGATCGCTTCTTCTATTTTACCCTGTTGTTGCAGAGTAAACCCCAAGCTGTTATGTATTTCCCCTACTTCTGGCTGTAATTGCAGAGCTGCTTGAAAAAATTGTTCTGCATTTTGATATTGTCCCCGCTGCTGTGCCAGCAGACCTAATCCATATAATGCCTCTGACTGCTTGGGATCTACGTCTATAATTTGATGATAAATCTCTTCAGCTTGGGTGAAGCGCTTGGCTTGGTGATATTGACCAGCGAGTTGGAGAGCCTCAGGAATTGTGGTCACGTCGCTTTGCTCCAAATTCAAAATTAACAATCCCCATAAATAAACTTAGGAGCTTGCCTCCTTTTATTTACGGGTCATAATTTATACAATTATTTTTATTTAATATGTCTTTTGTTCCTATATTTGCAAGGAACTCAAGTTTTGAAACTTATAACTGAATTTGCTTAAAATCGATTCATATAATGTCTGCTTGATTACTTACTAAACTCTTTACCTTTCGAGGAGCTATGAAAAGCTTAAAATCTACGGTAAAGTGTCTCACTTATGACTATTAGGCATCATGTAAAAATAAGTTGTACAACAAAGTTTATTTGAAATAGCTTGCTAAATCTAGCTTTCACATACTTTCACATAAAAATTGTTTAGGTTATTTTTACAAAAATCCTTAGCCCAGAGTTTTAATTCAGGGGGGGCAAACAGAACAGACTGTAAAATAGGTTGAGGACTAAAATATTGTAAAATTTTATTGCGAAAACAGTTTTTTGAGATCAATCAAAGGATGTATTTTTGGTAAAAACCGAAGGCTCAAATGAGCTAAGAGCCTTCGGCGATTTATCAATATACCAGGCTTGTGAGGCTAACTCTACTTGCAGAAGTTAATACTTATTGTGAGTAGAGTTTAATTATTACTACTTATGAAGAAGTTTGAGCAGCACTGGCAGATGAAGAAGTAGCACTATTCTTAGTGGTGGTTGTTTCAGTAACGGTTGAAGTTAGATTGACGAGGCCGCCCGATGCAGAAGAATCTGCAAATGCTTCTGCAAAGTTGAAGTACTTCTTGGGTTTAGGTGGTTTGTTGGGGACTGTGTTACCACCACCAATAATTTCTTCTGAGGTATTTTCTAAGTAGTTAAGATCAGAAATGATCATTTGAGTTCTCCTAAATTTTGTAACTGTTGTTGGGAATATTTGGTCTAACCAACTTGTTTCGTTTGGCTATACATCTAATATACTTTATTCCTCAAAAAAGTCAATCCTTTTTTGAGGAACTTATGATTAAAAAAACTGATGTATTTATGTTTAAAAATCATTATATGTAGTCATATTTAAAGTTAAAAAAAGTTGTATGACAAATTTAAGCAAAAATTGCAATTATTGCTGCATAGCAAGAGTTATAACGATTAAATTTAATTTTTAAACAACACAAAATAGCACTTTGTCGATATATTCACAAAACACTAAAAAAGAAAAGCTATTAAGTTTTGAAGTAAATAAAACCTGTATCTGCAACATTTTTGAAGACTAGAGAAATCTCCCCTAATTTAAGGTAGATATTTAGCAACAAAAACATTTGAAAATTCCTAAATTATTTAGTCTTGGTGAATAACATATCTATTAATTCCTCTTGTGAACCGTCTGAGTCTATTTGAGTAACTATTTTCATCGTGGTGATTTGTTGCTTTAACCACTCAGAAAAGGATTCTGTAATGATTTTTTGGCGCAACTGTTCATCTAATTGGGGTTGAATGACTTCTTCCACCCAAATTAAATACACTCCCTTGGGAGTCATTATCGGTTTGAGAGCTTCTGGTGGTGCAGCAGCAAAGACAGCGGCTGCAATCTCTGGACGAAAATCTTTGCGGTATCGGAGTCCTTTGTATCCATAAGCACGACGGGCTTCTGGTTCTGAGATATATAGACGAGCAATATCTGGAAAATTGATTTCGCCTTCTTCTAGGGCATAAAAAAGCTCTAAAGCCAAGTCTCGATCCTCGAAGACAACTTCGTAGGTAACGGCGGCGATATAATCTAGCTGATGTTCGTAAAAATGCTTTTCCAGTTGATTGGAAAATAGATGATTCGCTAACTTTTGCGAAAGGATGTTGTTGTAAGCTAATTCTTCAAACTGATCCACAGAGAGGTGGTGTTTTTCTAGCCATGACCAAGTGTCTTTAGCTTTGACAAGCTTCTTGGCGAACCTTAAGTTATCTCCTTCTTGCTGTAGTTCTTCTGGCGTGACTGTAATTCCTGCCGCTTGAGCTGCTTCGGCAATAATACTTTGCGATGCGATCGCTTCCACAACAGCAGGTATCTGACAGGAGAGTTTCAGACTGTGAATGATATCTGAAGTGGAAATGTTCAGATTGTGGGTCATAACACGATATCTCCAATAATTAAGTGGATTGGGAATTGGGCATCGGGCACGGGGCATTGATTATTCCTCCAGCCTGGCTTGTCCTATTTCCTGATTCCAGTGCGATACCTTTAACTACATCTCCAAACCGCCCTTTTTCAGTTTCTTGAACGGATCTAGAACAAAGTCAATTACTCGCCGTTGACGAATGATCACTTCAGCATTTGCTGTCTGACCCGCACCTAATGGAATACGTTTGTTGCCACTTTGGACATACTGCTGGTCTAAGGTGATTTCTAATTCATAGGTTTCGATGTTGCCTTGCGGTGTTTGGCTAACTTTCGAGTCAGGCGAGATCCAAGTAACTTTTCCTTGCACGATGCCATACTCTTGGAAAGGATAGGCATCAAACTTAACTTTTACTGGCATTCCTAACTTCAAGAAACCGCTATCCTGATTAGGCATATTTGCTCTGAGTACGAAGTCTGTTTTCGTGGGTGCAATTTGGGCAATCCTTTGACCGACTTGTACCACCGCTCCTGGCTTAGTGGTGGGTAATTCAAAAATCACCCCATTAATTGGCGATCGCACCACGCGCTGCTGAATTTGCAATCTTGTAGATATAAGCTGGCTTTTAGTCTGAGCGATTTCTGATTGCGTTGCTGTTATTTGTGCCTGTATATCTTTTAGCTGCTCCTGATTTTTCATTACAGCTAGTTCTCCGGCTTGCGTGGCACTTTTATAGCTACTTTGTTCTTCTTGTAATCGGAGTTTTGCTTGTTTGATATCAGACTCCAACGTTTTGATAGTTACTTGATAACTATTTAGCTCTTGGGCTAAACGCAATTGAGCTTGTTTAATATCTGATAAAGACTTTTTATAAAGTCGTTTGCTTTCTTGCTCTTGTTTTTTGATTTCATCAAATTGGGTTGGAGCAACTACCTTATTGTCAACGAGTTTGCTAAAACGTTCAGCTTGCGTAGAATCTATACGTAAACGAGCTTCAGCCGATTCCCGGTCATCTTGATTGGTTAAAATTTGCTCCTCTGCTTGTTTAACTAATGATTGTTTTTCTAACTTTTGGAGGTTATAGCTACTCAGTTTGGCATCCAGGTTTTGCTGCACCTGGTTAAGTTGAGCCATTTTTTCTAATTCTTGGGATTTATTTTGTTGTTCTAAAAGACTCGTTGACATTAAGAGTTGATTTTTCAGCAGTTCCAGTTGGGATTGCCGATTTTGTAGCCCTTGCAATTTGCTCTGGACTTGTTGGAGTTCAGTTTGTAGTAAATCAGCATCCAATTCCAGTAAAACCTGGCCGGCTCTAACTGTATCTCCTTCTTTAACCGTAACTGCTTTAACACTCCCACCAGCTTGAGCGTCTAATTTTTGAGTTGCGCCTTTAGGTTCTATACGCCCTCTGGCGCTACCAGTTTCATCTACTTTCGAGAGAGTTGCCCAAGGTAAGAATAGACCAGCAAAGCCGATGAGCGCATACAACAAACCACGAGTCCAAATTTGAGGTAAGGCATCGAGTAGTTTTTCTGTACCGTAGTACAAATCTTGACTTTCATTTTCTGCCTCTGTCTGCTCGTCAAACTCTACTGATTCCTCTTGCTGTTTGTAACCTTGATATTTATCTTGCTCATCTTGGGGAAGTGGGGACGATCTATTGGGATGTGGCATGGTTTTATTTCCGATAACAGTAGATGGGGAGTGCAGGAGAAATCAATTCAAAATTGTACCCTTATAGGGAAGCAACTACGCGCAGAGTCTCGTCGAGAATAAAAAGACTGCCCAATGCCCCATCAACTAACTTGAGACATCTGTTGTTGATTCAGGTAATAATAATGACCTTTTTTAGCGATTAATTCGTCGTGGGTACCGCTTTCTACCAAAATACCTTGATCCAAAACCAGGATTAAGTCCGCGTTGCGGACTGTAGAGAGGCGATGGGCAATAATTACACTTGTGCGTCCTTTAAGAATTGTTTTGAGGTTGTTTTGAATAATTCTTTCTGATTCTGAATCTAGGTGACTAGTGGCTTCATCAAACAGTAATAACCGAGGATTTCCGAGCAAAGCACGAGCAATAGCTAGGCGTTGGCGCTGCCCACCAGAAAGCATTCCGCCGCTTTCACCAATTTCTGATTCGTAACCCATCGGTAATTTTTGAATAAATTCATCGGCTCCAGCATATTTTGCTGCTTGGATAATTTCTTCTGAAGAAGCATTTGGATTAGCGATCGCAATGTTTTCCCGAACAGTCCCACCAAACAGAAAAGTATCTTGGTCTACAACGCCGATTTGGGAACGGAGCGATCGCATAGATACACTGGTAATATCGTTACCATCAATGAGTATTTTGCCATCTGTTGGTGGGTATAAACCCAAAATTAATTTACTGAGAGTTGTTTTTCCAGAACCGCTGCGCCCTACGACTGCAACCATCTGTTCTGGCTGAATTTCAAAGTTGAGATTTTCTAATACGTTAGTGTCACTTTCTGAATGATAACGAAAGGTAACATTCTGAAAACAAATGTTACCGCGGAGTTTACCCAACGACTTGCGGGGTTTTGTCGCTAAGTCTTCTTCTGGTTCCGCCTCCAACACATCATTAATGCGTTCAGTGGAAATCACAATTTCCTGTAATTCATTCCACAGTAAAGCCAGTCGCTGGAAAGGACTCAAGACGTTACCCACCAACATATTGAAAGCAACTAATTGTCCAATAGTTAGTTCGCCATTAATTACCTGGGTCGCTCCATACCACAGTAATGAAGTATTTACAAAGGTGTGGATGACGCCACTGATAATTTGCAAGCGATTATCAATTATTTGAGCATTAAAGTCTTTTTTGATTAAATCATTTAGCAGTTCCTCCCAACGCCAACGCACTGTCTGTTCAATTGCTAATGAGCGGACGGTACGAATTCCGCTTAGGGATTCTATGAGATAGCTTTGTTCTTTGTTAGCTGCATTAAAAATATCTCTGGAGATGCGGCGCAAAATACTTGTGCTGGCCAGCGCCAAGATAAAAAATGGCGGTACAGTACACAGCACGAATAATGCCATCCGCCAGCTATAGGAGAACATCAAAGCCAGATAAACCACTAATGTCAGCATATCCAACACAATCGAGAGTGTCTGACCAGTTAGGAAGTGCTGAATTTTCTGGTTTTCTTGGATGCGCGAGATTATATCTCCAACGAAACGCGACTCGAAATAAGCAAGGGGTAAACGGAAGGTATGTTTGATGAAGCCTACGAGTAAGGCGATACTAATGCGGTTAGCAGTGTGAAATAAGAGATATTGCCGTACACCGTTGACAGCAACACCAAACAACCCAAAAACAATCATTCCCAAACCAATGGCGTTTAAGGTTGGAACACTACGTTGCACAAGTACTCTGTCGAGCAACAACTGGGTAAATACTGGCGTTACTAACCCAAATAATTGAATTACTACCGAAGCTATGAAAATTTCTACCAGTGTTCGATAGTGAGGTTTGACTAACTCAAAAAATTTCCAGAAGCTTCTACTTTCGTCCTTAGCACTTTTTAGTAGAGCTGTAGGTTGCAGTAACAATGCATAACCAGTCCAACCTGCTTGAAATTCAGCTTTTGTCAGGCTGCGTTGACCAAGAGCCGGGTCACATACAATCACCCGCTTTTTGGTGATTTCATAGACAACAATAAAGTGTTTACCTTCCCAGTGAGCAATTGCGGGTAAAGGTTGTTCTGCTAATTTATCAAGAGTAGCTTTCACTGGACGGGTGGCAAAACCCAAGTATTCTGCTGTTGCTGCCATCGCCTTTAGGGATGCACCGTTACGAGTTACATTGGTCATATCCCGTAGGCGATTGATACTAAAATGTTTGCCCCAATAGTTACCAATCATCACCAAGCAAGCAGAGCCACAATCAGCTGCACTTTGTTGGGCATAGAAGGGATAGCTTTTGGTGATACGTTTCCACCAATGCCCCATTTGTACTTTCGGACTGGGAAAGTAAAAACGTGATTTTTTTGTTGGCTGATGTTGTGACTGATTCTCTCTTTGGGGAAAAGGAATAATTTTAGATTTTGGAGATTGGGAAGTTTTTTCTCTAGTACCCAGTCCCCAGCGATGCACTGAGCCGATCGTTGTGTCCTCAGTTTCCGATTCCGTTCCGCTGACGTTCATGGCAAAAGCCCACTCCCCCAACTCTGGGAAGTATTCTAGTGCTGTTTGCATCTGGTCGTTTTTCAGAATGTAAGCAATCGTTGGTTGCGTTGTTTGCCAATCTCCTTGTTTTGGTTGAGCAAAGATTGTACCTGGTGTCAAAGAATGGCCTTCAGAATGCCGCAGTTGACCTTTGTACAATAGCCACAACTGTGAATCTTGGGATATTTGTGGACTTACAGAGCCAGTTTCTAACTGGTGTCGCTCAAACAAAGATAAGGCTTTGAGCATTCCTGAAACTTGTGATGTATGGCGTGGAAATTGTGATACTTGGCGACATAACAACAACAAATCCCAAAGTTCTGCACGGGCGAATAGGCGATCGCGAATGTTAGGATACTTGTCTATCAACCTTTGCAATGCTTCTTGCCTGAAATAGCCAAGTTTTAAGCTTGTCGAAGCTCTAACTACATAAGGACTAAAGTTAGCTTCGGGAAACAAGGTCAATTCACCAAAAACAGACCATGCACCAAAGGTAGTAATTAAATTCTCAGAGCTATCTAATAGTCGGACTTTACCTGTAAGAATAATGTATATACCAGGATTCGTGTGTGCAGATTGCCAGAATTGCTTTGCTGATGGTGGCTCCACAATCTCCATTTCTGCCAAAAAGTTCTCTAATTCTTTTTCTGAAAGTTTTGTACCCAAGGTGTATAAAAGTCTTTCACCCACATGTTGCTCAGAAAGCACTGGTGGCATTTTCTTATCTCCACAAAAAAATTTAGTTATCAGTCTGAATCCAATTCAAAAGTTCATTAAAAATATTATTTAATCCCGTATTTTCACCGAGGAAACTCTCAGCTTTATTAGAGTAAAGTTAGAGAAATAGGATGGTAGCAAAGCATCTATCTTTTACATCCAAGGTATTTTTATTGGGTGGACAACCCACTTGTTGCAGCCAGTTATTGATGTGGCAATAACTAGTGTAAATGTCAAAATATCGAGCTATAGCTTTGTTTACTTACATTTAGCTTCAAGAGCAACTAACTGCGTTAACATACTCCACACAAATATGGATAGCTTATTTTGGCAATCAGCGGCAGTTGTAAGTGATGATTAAGAGGAATTATTTTCGGAGCATAATTTGCTATATGCAGCAATAGCTATACAAAGTATTTCCTTTCTCAATCACAAACTCTTGAAGTTTTTTCTAGTTCTGGACAATGTTCTGGCTGAAAGTTAGCTTTCATGCTCTTGAACAAGACCTGACTCGGAAGAATTCTTAAAAGAATGTTTTCGGACATTCCTAACTTTTTAACAGCCTTGTCTTGACTTAAATGGTGTGACATAATTGTAGTTAGAAATTGCATTGAGTCGTAAATTATGGGAAAACGTAATTCATTGCAGTTGTGTGATCAAAGCCTGACAGCAAAAAAACCATAAGTACAAATCTGACTAACCTTGTAGTGTTAATCAGAAATTTACACATTTGCAATTAGCGCCCAGCATATTCCCCTAGTGCTTTGCAAGTCTTGAGGATAGTCTCCGGGATAGCTTCATTTTTATCGTGCAACCTAGAACAAAAGAGGATTTTGAGTAGGTTACAGGAAACAGAAGACTATAAAAACTATAAAGCTATAAAAGCACATTGTAATTTTTGTTTGAGTAGTATTTTACCAATTAAGCAAAACTCCACTTAAACAAATATTGCTTCAGCTTGCTTGGAGATTCCAGAATGGATCTTTTCCCAGCACTGCCTAGTATCTTTAAGTGAGCATCTAGCAAGTTATTTAACGTTTGTATTATACCTCCTATAGTGTAATAAATGCAAGTGACTAAAAGAGACTTGCGAACATCATATTTACATACAAACATGATATTTACATAATTAGTTTACACTCCTTAGCTGTGGAATTTAGATATTTTAGGAGTTTCTTAATGTAAATTTTATAACAAGTCACCTAATAGATGATTTTTAACAAAAAAAATATATTTCACAACCATTTATACATTAAATCTTTAAATAGCTAGGCGGCATAACATGATGCTAGTCATAACGGCGACTATTGTTTGCTTAAAGGTGATATTTAAGTTGTTTGAATTAGCTGTGAGGTAAAACACATTAATGTTGTGATCAAGCACACACACTAGTTAACTACCGTAATCTTAGCATTTTTCCCGTCAAGGGTATAGCAGCAATACATATTACAGCTTGATAGAAGTTGAGAAATAACCATCATGTTTAAATGAGCCGATAGTTCAAAAAATGACAATAAGTCGCAAATTCGTCTTTTAAAACCTAAGATTGCGATCCGATCAAGTAAAGTAATAAATGGATAAATTTAATGGTGGTTATGGAGCCAGTACCCTGACGAAAGTGTGACACCATAGATTTGGTTAAATATAGGAAATCACCCATAGCGGTTCTCAATCAGATGAGGTACATCCTCAAACTTAAAAAATTTATATATGAAGTCCAGTTATACCTCATTAGCAGAGGAACCGCTATAAAAGCAACCAATATCAGCTTGGTTGCGATCGCAATGCTGTTGCTGCATATTTATCCACTAGAAAATCTACTTGATGAGAAAATTATCCCTCTGTGATGTCGGGATCTTTATATTACTCTCACCAGAGAATATTTAAACGCTTGTTTCTCCGTGCTTGGTTGCAAACAAGGATTTTTTAGCTTTGCCGATTGAGCAGGGCTTTGAAAAAGACTCAAGGTCAGCATCTTAGTTTTCTCTCCTCAATAAACATCAGCCGATGCGCTTTTACAGCAATTTTCAGGGATAGGGATTTAGATTACAAGTGAGATGGGGTAGGGAGTAGGGAGTAGTGTAGTTCAATTACTTGAAAAGTGCTGTAAGTTGCATAGTTCAAATCGCTAGAAAGACGCAAGAATGCGGAGATTTAATTTGGATGACGATTAGCTTAAAAGACCAGTAGGGAATTCAGTTCCTAAGTTGTGGGGCGATCGCTCAATTCTCTGCTTGGCTTGCTCTATGAAAGTAGTTTGTGTCATACTTAGAGAAATCACCAATTACTAAATCCCGACCGACTTTAAGTAGTATTTTCGGGATCACTGTAAGTAATACAGTTAGGCCAATGAGGATTGGAGATTGAGGGGAGACTGCCATCGTGCGAAAAATTGATGTTTCTGCAAACTAGTGGTCCACCACATCAACTTTGGTGGGTGAATAAGTTCGTAGTAAGGACTCCGCAAAGTTACCTTGGCAGACTAATAGAGATGCTTCCATATTGAAAAACATCTCTTGTTTTGTAGTACAGTGAATTGCAAAGGAGTATTTATGTCACAGTTGGAGCAAGCAGTGCCAGACACCTTTGTAGCCAAAGGCTTAGAAACTCTCCCCAATATTTTCGACCGAGTTGAGGCTTTGTCCAAAGATTTTGCCACCCGTGCAGGGGCACACGATAGAGATGCTTCCTTTCCCTTCGAGAATTTTACAGCTTTGCATGAGGCAGGATTGCTCAACCTCACCATTCCACGTGAATTCGGTGGCCAGGATTTGGGGTTGGCAACTATCTGCCGGGTGATTGAAGGGATAGCGCGTGGCGATGCTTCGACCGCATTAGTACTGACAATGCACTATCTTCAACATGCTCATGCAGCCCGTAGCCGTCGCTGGCATCCAGAAGTCTATAAGCGGCTGTGTCATGAATCAATTGAAGGCATTGCCCTGCTGAATGCTGCCCGTGTTGAACCAGAGTTAGGAACGCCAGCTAGAGGCGGATTGCCTGCGACAATTGCTGAACGAACAACAGAGGGCTGGCGTTTAACAGGACATAAGCAATACACCACAGGCAGTCCCATCCTCAGCTATTTTGTTGTTTGGGCACGGACAACTGAAGATGAACCACAAGTTGGGAATTTTCTAGTTCCGCGCGATTTGCCAGGTTTGCGAATTGTCGAAACCTGGGATCACTTGGGGATGAGAGCTACAGGCAGCCACGATCTCATTTTAGAGAATGTATTAATTCCCTCAGAGTATGCTCTAAATATCAATCCCATATCTGCTGCGCCATCTTTTGATCCGCTAATTTCCACTTGGGGCAGTTTGACAGTGAGTGCCTTATATCTCGGAGTTGCTAGTAGTGCGCGAGACTGGCTTGCTAAATATCTTTGGGAGCGATCGCCTTCTAATCTCCAAGAGCCACTGGCAACTCTGCCACGCTTCCAAACTGCCGTGGGTGAGATAGAAGCGCTGCTATTTGCTAATAATAGATTGATTTATAGTTTGGCTCAAGATATTGACAAGGGCGAATATAAGCCTAAGGTAGGATTACAGGCACAGGCTGTTAAATATCTCACTACAACCAGCTCGATTCGTGCTGTGGAGATTGCCCTAGAACTAACTGGTAATCCTGGTTTATTAAAAAGGAATCCTTTAGAGCGTCACTACCGTGACGTTCTATGTAGCCGTATACATACACCGCAGAATGATGTTATTTGCCAGTCATTAGGGAAATCTGTACTGAAAGTCAAGTGATTAAAGACTAAGGATTAGGGACGAATGTCACTAAGATAAGGCAGTTCTTGCTGGAGGCAGAAGGGAATATTCTAAAATGCACTCTAAAGCTTGTGGTCAAAGGATTTTATAACTCCAGCAAGGCAGCCCTCTGCCTCCTGCCTCACCTTACAGCTATTTTCAGGTAAATAGACCACGCGGTAGGGGCGCAAGACCTTGCGCCCCTACAACAGATGTAGTTCAAATACATGAAAACTGCTGTAATAAAGAGCTAAACTTAGTGCCATTCGGATTAGGAACAAAGAGCAGTGAGCAGGAGAAAGGAATCTTTCCCCATACTCAATGCTCAGTTCCCTTAAAATAATCAGGACTTTGTTGAGTTGAGTTACTAATTAGAGCCGACGTAGTTAAACCTTGACTGGTTGTCGGAGTCAGCTTTACTCCTGATCAATTTTTTCGATATCATCAGGTGTACCAGTGGCAGAAATTTTTGATGTGCCAGATTTGCCTGCACCTGAGTTGCCGCCAGAAGCGCCAGCACCCCCTGAGTGTTTAGAATCTGTGTTGCCTTGTTCTTCTTGAAGCTGTTCAATCCGGTTTTTTTCTTGAGCTTTATCTTTTTGGTCAGCCATATCTTATTTACATTTTTCGCATAGCGATCGCTATATACTCTAGCATTTATCTTTATTCAAGCGACATAACGAGGCAAATGCTTTTAATTGAAGCTTCTGGACTACGTTGCTGGCAATAGCTCACTCCCTTTAAAACTAGCTTGTGGATTTTTGGGTTATGAGATTGCCCAAATCCCTTTGTACACATCGTACTACCTCAATATTTAGGTGCTATCGCATCGTTATAGGAGCAATAATTAATTTTTTGGAATTTTGAATTGCTCAGTATCCTGCTTGTTTGTCTACGACATTCCGCAAGGGCTGACCAGTTTGGTAGCGTTTGAGATTGTCGATAAACAGTTGTGCTATGCGCTCTCTCAGGGGTGGCGACAAGGCTGAACAATGGGGTGTGATAAAAGCGTTCGGTAGCGACCATAAGGGACTTTCTGGCGGCAGAGGTTCGGTTGCAACCGTATCTAATCCAGCACCAGCAATCCAGCCCTCACGTAGTGCGGTAAGTAATGCGGCTTCATCTATGATCGCACCACGAGCAATGTTAATTAGGTAAGCAGATTGACGCATAGAGCGCAATGCAGCTTCATCGATCGAGCCTTTAGTTTCTGGAGTAAGTGGTGTAGCAATAACTACATAGTCTGTGGCTGGGAGGAGCGATCGCCACTCATCAGCACCCACAACTTTGTCAAAATTCGGTAGGGGTTCGGGATGGCGGCGACTACCCCAAACTGTAACTCCAAAGGCTTTGGCACGAGATGCGATCGCTTGACCGATATTTCCTGTACCGAGAATTAATAAAGTCGCGTCTGCCAACTCTTCGAGAAACACTCCTCTTACCCAAGTGTGTTCATTCTGCAAAGTTTGCAATTTCCGCAGATTCTTGGCGTGATAGAGCATAAATGCCAGTACAAATTCCGAAATTGGAATTGCATGAACCCCTGCGCCATTAGTGAGGATAATGTCCTTTTGCAAAAAAGTTGGCGTGAGGATGTGATTCACGCCAGCACTTGGTGACTGTTGCCAACGCAGCGCGGGTGCTGCTGTCAGTACTTTGTCAAGAGTAGAGGTTTTTAGGTAAAATCCATTGACATAAATCTCTGCATCACTGGCATCACCATCAAGATTACCTTCACTATCCACCTCTACTACATCTATATTAGATGGTAGGCGTGGCTCTATATCTGCAATGAGATGATCGGGTAAAATTAATTTCACAATTTGCTACTCCCTAATTCCATTTTGGATTTGGATTTTGGATTGTGCAACCCAATTGGCAGCACCTCTTCATTTTTAATCGTTTAGTATCCTGCTTTTTTATCTACTACATTTCGTAACGGCTGACCAGCTTGGTAACGCTTTAGATTGTCGATAAATAGAGCTATTGAACGCTGTTTTCTACCTCATTAATAGCTTTTGCTCTTTCAATTAATTCATTTAGTAATAATTTACCTATGCCTTTTCCTCGATATTCTTGTTCAACATCCATACTACTAATATATGCTTTATGCCTGAGTTTTATTCTTAATTCTTGGTGAAATGCGACTATTCCAATTAAATTTTTATCCTCAAAACATCCCAAAATAAAGTTATCGTTATCTACTGGAATTCTATCCCGAAATTGTTCTATCGTCTTAATTACTTCTTCTTGATATATTGTGCCAAATGAATCGGGATTTTTATCTAAAGCTTCTAATCTAATCTGTCTATAATCTTCTGCATCATACTTTGTTAATTTTTTGATGATCATTAGATTAAATATAAATAATAGATATTTGCGTATTATTTATTTTCAATAAAGCAATATAGATTAAAATTATTATATTTTAGTTTATCTATATCGTGAATATAGAAAAAATCACCCAGATTAGCAGAGAGGAGAGTTGAGAGGTATTTTTAGTATTCATAAATATTTTTTTTATTGCTATAGATAGCTGCTTTTTAAAAGTAAGTTTTAATCTCGAAGTAGCATATTTACCGCAGCTACCTCAAGTTTAATATTGATTGACTACAAAAAGCTTAAATTTCAACTACTTAGCTGTAATAACTGGTTGTTTACCTGAGTATTCTCATTGCTCATTACTCGTTCTAAAACTGCTTCTCTGATATTGATAAACACTTCACTACTTCGATCTCGTGGGCGTGAAAGTCTTACAGGCAGATCGACAGAAATTTGCCCTTGATCAATTATTATCACTCGGTCTGCCAACGCCACAGCCTCTTCCACATCATGAGTAACCAAAAACGCAGTAAATCTTCGCTCTTGCCATAAGTTTTCAATCAAATGCTGCATCTCTAGGCGAGTTAGAGCATCCAATGCTCCCAAAGGTTCATCTAGCAACAACAAACGGGGCTGACTGACTAACGCTCTGGCCAATGATACCCGTTGCCGTTGTCCTCCAGACAAAACATAAGGCCACTCATCAGCCCGATCTTTGAGTCCGACTTTATCGAGTGCCCACAAAGCTTTTTCACGCCAATTACCTTCTAAGCCCAATCCCACATTCTGAACAACGCGCTTCCACGGCAGCAAGCGTGAGTCTTGAAACATCACTGTTACAGAACGGCTGAGTCTACGCAGTGGTTCTCCATCCAGTAGTATTCCACCTGAAGTTGCTCTATCTAATCCTGACACAAGACGTAATAAGGTACTCTTACCACAACCACTTCGTCCGACAATAGCAACAAACTCACCTGCTTCAACTTCTAAATTCAGCGACTTTAAAACAGTTTTCTTTCCAAAACCTTTCGTCAAATCCAAAATACTTAGTTTTATACCCTGTACATTTGAACTCACTTGCAAAACCTCCTTTTTGAAAAAAACTGAAATTTAATTATTTGATGAGACGTCAAGAACGCAAATCACACTCAAAATTAATAGAACTCAAAAGTTAAAATCAGGAATTTTTAACTTTTGATTCTGGTGAATATAGCATTTATGACTTTTGATAATTAGGGTTCCAAGCCAAAAATTTTGTTTCTAATCCTCTGGCAACAGAATCTGCTAATTTACCCAGCAGTGCATAGATTACAATACTCAAAACCACAACATCTGTTTGCATAAACTCACGGGCATTCATTGCCATATAACCAAGACCAGAATCTGCTGCGATCGTTTCTGCCACAATTAGTGTCAGCCACATAATCCCCAAGGAAAAACGGACACCAACGAGAATCGAAGACAAAGCTCCTGGAAAAATAATTTGCCACAGAAGTTGTGGTGTTTTTAATCCATAGACTTTTCCCATTTCAATCAGTCCAGGGTCAACACTGCGGATACCATGAAATGTATTGAGATATAACGGAAAAAATACCCCCATAGATACTAGAAATAATCTGGCTTGATCGCCAATCCCAAACCAGAGAATCACTAGCGGAATTAATGCCAAATTAGGGATAGTACGGAGCATTTGCAGGGAACTATCCAATAACTTTTCTGCTACACGGGAAAAGCCATTAAGTAATCCTAAACCGAACCCAATACTGCCACCAATTATAAAACCAGATATCGCCCGCCCAGCACTAATTCCTATATGTTGGAACAGTTCTCCAGTTGAGCCTAGTTTAATCGCTGTAGCGATTACACCACTAGGGGCTGGTAAAATCCTGGTTGAAAGTAGTCCAGTTTTAGAAGCAAGTTCCCAAAGAATTAATATGGTAATAGGCACAATCCAAGGAACTATTTTCTCAATTTGAGGGTTGTCTAACACCTCGATCAGGGATATCTTGTTTTTGCTTTTGGTGCTTTTAAAGGTAATAGTCATGGAATTTGGGATTTTAGATTGTTCCAAAGGATGAATCTAGAAGCATCACCAACATAATTAGTAATTTGCTCTTTAATTACAAATTACTAATTATTAAGTCATGAAGCACTTGTGAGTTGTTTCGCAAATTTTTCATTGGCGACGATTTCGCCAACAGAATTCAAGACTGGTGGCGTTAAAGGTGCAGGTTCATTCTGCAAAGGTAGGCGGGGAAATAATAATTCAGCCGTGCGATACGCTTCTTCTAAATGGGGATATCCAGAGAAAACGAATGTTTCTATGCCCAAATTGTGATATTCCAGCATCCTAGCGGCAACGGTGTCAGGATCTCCAACTAAGGCCGTACCAGCACCACCCCGCACCAATCCAATTCCTGTCCACAGGTTGGGGCTAATCTCTAAGGCTTCTCGACTACCACTATGTAATTGACTCATGCGCCGCTGTCCTTCAGAATCAGAATGAGCTAAGTCTTTCTGAGCTTTTGCGATCGCATCCTCATCGACATACTTAATTAGCTCATTGGCAGCATCCCAAGCAGCTGACTCGGTTTCTCGCACAATTACATGTAAGCGAATCCCAAAACGGACTGTTCTACCTTGTTCAGCCGCCAATTTCCTAACTTCGGCAATCTTTTGGGCAACTTGTTGTGGAGGTTCACCCCAAGTCAGGTAAACATCTATATGTTTAGCAGCAACCCGCTTGGCAGCAGCTGATGAGCCACCAAACCACAAAGGCGGATAGGGTTTTTGAACTGGTGGGAATAAGAGCTTACCACCTTTAATATCCAGGTAGTTTCCTTTAAAATCGACTGTTTCTCCACTGACGATACCCCGCCAAACTCTGAGAAATTCATCGGTTAAATCATAGCGATCGTCATGACTAAGATGCAAGCCATCCCCAGCTAGTTGCACAGGATCTCCACCTGTCACTACATTAATTAACAATCTTCCTTTAGAAATTCGGTCAAATGTTGCTGCCATCCGTGCAGCAACACCTGGGGAAGTAATTCCTGGGCGAATTGCTACAAGAAATTTCATCTGCTTAGTGACAGATATGAAAGCGGCGGCAGTTATCCAAGCATCTTCACAAGAACTCCCTGTGGGTAACAATGCGCCCGTGTAGCCTAAACTATCGACAGCTTGGGCAATTTGTTGTAAATAATCAGGTGTGACAACACGAGAGCCAATATCTGTGCCTAAATAGCGTCCGTCATGAGATCCAGTAGGAATAAACCAGAGAATTTGCATTTGTATCAGGCAGGGTACAAGGATATCTTATACGGTAGATCGATCAAATTGCCGTAGTTTATAGTCAGCATTTGACAGGAAATTATTTAAAACGCCAGTATAGATTAACGATTCATAAAGAAAACTGCCCACAAAATTGACGTTATCACGCACAATCCCGATAATCATGACACTTTTTTTGCAACAATGACTGTCGTGAAGAATACAAGTTTTGTGTCAATTACCCACATTGTTGCGACTTTGAAGTGTTGACTTCTGGTTTCATCGACACAAGCCTTGCTAGCTTGCACTTTCTAGGTCTGTGTTTGGATAAAGGTTATGATTGCTGATGACTGGACTCCTTTAATACATAACAGCAGTGTGGTAACACTACGAATTTATCAAAATTACAACAATTTTCATGTATTTGAACCACATCTATCGTAAGGGCACAGCATTGCTGTGCCCCTACCGCGTGGTCTATTTACTTGAAAATAGCTGTAATGTGTCGGAGTATTAGCTTCCAGAACCAAAGTTTTCAAGAATTAATTAAAGGGGAAGTTTAAGAAAGATGGGTTGGGTTACAAAAAAAGTAGGAGTATTCTGGTGTGGAATTTGAAAGCTGGTATCTTGCTACTCACACTGAGTTGCATCATTGCAACTGGTATAGCAGTATATCTTCTTGGCGGCATTGAACCAGCACAAATCCAAGCTTTGCTGAAATCTTCTGGTATTTGGGCACCTGTTATTTATATTGCTTTGTACGTTGTGGCAACTATGTTAGTTTTGCCCTCAACGGTGCTTAATTTGACTGGAGGTGCAATTTTCGGCCCTTGGCTGGGTACTGTCTGGACTAGTGTGGCAGCAGTGATTGCAGCAATAATTGCCTTTGTTTTTACTCGGACTATTGGACGCCAAACAGTTGCAAAACGATTAGCTGGACGCTGGCAAGCTATGGATGTTGAGGTGCGTCGTGGAGGGCTTTTTTATATGTTTGCCATCCGATTAGTACCGATCATGCCCTACGGCTTGGTCAACTTTGTCGCGGGACTGACTTCGATCAGTTTTAAAGATTATGTTTTCGGTACAACACTTGGTACTGTTCCTAGTGTCTTACCTTTTGTACTACTAGGTAGTTCTGGTCTGAAGGCAGTGAATACAGGCGATTTTTTGCCGCTAATACTTGCATTAGGCTTAACTGGAATGCTGGTAGCAGGGTCTACTTGGTACCGCCATCGTCGGACTTTTCCCAAAAAAGCTGTAGAAAGTCTTAAAGAATCAGACTCTTCAGATTACATCAATCCGAAGAATAAATAAATTATGGTAATGAGACTTGAGCCTTGCTAGGTATACTGTGAAGCAAACCTTTACGATCGCAAGCAGTCTGTTAGCTTGGCTGTTCAAAAATTAAACCATATTTCTAGATGCTACCAAAGTATTCATTCATTGTTCCAATTTATAACGAAGAAGAAATTATTCCAGAACTATACCGCAGACTGAGTGCAGTAATGAATCGGATGGATGGGCTTGTCGAATTAATTTTAATCAATGATGGTAGCCGCGATCGCTCCCTACAATTACTGCGAGACTTTCATCAAAAAGATCCACGCATCTGCTATCTGAGTTTTGCTCGTAACTTTGGTCATCAAATTGCAGTTACTGCTGGTCTCAATTTTGTCCGAGGTCAAGTTATCGTTATCCTTGATGCCGATCTACAAGATCCACCAGAACTAATTCCCGACATGGTTGAAAAATGGCGACAGGGCTATCAGGTTGTCTACGCTCAACGCACTCAACGCCTTAAAGAAGGATGGTTTAAGCGTTTTACTGCCTATTTCTTTTATCGCATCCTTAAGAAGCTGGCAGATGTAGAGATTCCTACTGATACTGGTGATTTTTGTCTAATAGATCGGCAGATTGTAGATATTCTCAATTCTATGCCAGAACGCACCCGCTACATTCGTGGTTTGCGTTCTTGGGTTGGCTTTCAGCAAACAGCGATTCGGTTTGAGCGCAACCCCCGCTTTGCTGGGGAAGTTAAATACACTTTTAGTAAATCTTTAGCCCTTGCTATTAATGGTCTAGTGTCCTTTTCAATAGTGCCACTGCGGTTATCAACTTACTTAGGGTTAGTAGCGGCGGCGGCGGCCATCTTCATGGCTTTATTAGTCTTGTATTGGCGTCTTTTTGTCCCCCATTCGCCTTTAACCGGGTTTACGATTATTTTGATGGCAATTTTCTTTCTCGGATCTGTGCAGTTAGTCAGTGTTGGCATCTTAGGCGAATATATAGGGCGGATCTACGAAGAAGTTAAAGCCAGGCCCCTCTATACTTTGGCAGAAGTAGGTGGTTTTTATCACAAATCCTCTAACTCAACGAGCAATTCCGACAAACTAGATAATTTAGAAGATCCTAAAAAGCCCTTACCCTAAATCCCTCTCCCAAGCTTGGGAGAGGGACTTTGAAATTGGCTCCCCTTCTCCCAATTTTGGGAGAAAGGGTTGGGGGATGTAGCAAGATCCCGCAGGGTGGGCGAATTTTGCATTTGTACAAGAGGTCTATTCATTTTTAGCGACTGACTATTTCCGGCGATGTCTACGACGGGCTACGCCTACGCAGTTGCTGGAATTGACTTAACCAAGAACTTTGACATATTTTCGCCTCATGGAAAAGTACTAGGTCTTGCATTGTACCAAGCTCTATGCAAAAATAATTCTACTAAAGTACGGTAAATCGATAGAACTATCGTACTTAAATCACAATTGATGCTGTCAATATATAGCTGATTACAAAATAGTGTTTTCAACTAATGTTAATTGGCAAATAATCACTTGAATCGAAATCAAGCTTTCGTCAATGTCAGTAGCCATTGATGAACTTTGTACAGCATAACTAAAAAAACGGACTTTAGGATGTCTCAGAAGTATCAGTTCATATAGTGTGTGGTTGAGTGTCCCTTAAAAGTAGAGAAGTCTTTGCTAAGGCAGTTATTGTCTCATCCCAGACGTTTTTAGGATTATTTCAAGCGCTATAATTCCTAGCTTACTGCGAATTTGGGATTGTACATTCAACTACTTAGTACTGGTTTCGACGTTTATCAGAATTTTGTGCTTTTTTCAGCAGCTAAAGCTTAGATAAATCTATGTTCTAATCGGTTTTTTAGAAATATTGTAACAATGATTTGTCTTGGTTTTTGTGTCCAATTAAGAGCTAATTTATTCATCTTTAAGGTTGAGGAGTTAAGGAGTCATGTCTAATTTTCGCTGGAATTATAGATCCATTGTGTTCCTGGTTTCGTTGCTAAATATTCTAGCTATCCTGGTTTTTTATCCAGCCAAAAGTCAGGCTGAACTACCTAAATCTGATCTATCTCCGATTGAAGTAGAACAAAACAAAGCTCCAGAAGCAGTTGTCAATCAAACAGTAAACACTTCAATTGCACCAGTCACTCGTAAAAAAGCTCCAAACGAGCTTCAAGATCGAGTGACACCTGTCTCACAATTGTTGCAAGTTGCACCGCCAACTAATAAAAAAGCTCCAAATAATGCAGCAGGGCAAACAACATCCGTCTCGCAACTATCAGATATTAAGCCGACAGATTGGGCATTTCAAGCATTACAGTCTCTAGTTGAGCGCTACGGTGTAATTGCAGGATATACAGATGGTACATTTAAAGGCGATCGCTCCTTAACGCGTTATGAATTTGCAGCTGGGTTGAATGCAGCTTTAGATCGCCTCAATGAACTAATAGCGACTTCGACAACGGATTTAGTCAAACGCGAAGACTTGGATACCATTAAAAAACTACAAGAACAATTTTCTCCAGAACTCGCTCAACTTCGGGGACGCTTAGATGGCTTGGAAGTACGAAATGCGAAGTTAGAATCAACTCAGTTTACGACCACAACCAAACTTATAGGTCGATCTCAGATTGTTCTTGGCGATCTTATAGCAGGCAATAACGTCGTCAGAAAGACACCAGCACCTCACAATCCCACACTTCAAGGCGTAACTTCTTTACGGTTAAACACCAGTTTTAACGGAAAAGATTCACTAGGTATAACAATAGGAGGTGGAAATCTTGAATCATTGGGACAAACAAGAGCTGGATTATTAGGAACTTATGAGGGGAGAACTGCTGATAACTCCAGTATTACTTTTCCACGCAATACTATTATTGTTAGTGGTATTCGCTATCGGTTTCTACCTTTTCCAAATACCCAAGTCAACATTTATCCCTTGTCTGACGGAGCTAGTGAGATAGGTCTTTCTGGTCCAGTTAACCCATATTTTGAATCGTCTTCTGTGACTGGTGCTAATGGGATTTCACGATTTTCACGGCGGTCTTTGGTCTATAACTATGGAGATAGCGGCCCCGGAATTGCCATACTCCAGGGATTAGGCAAACAGCTTCAATTCGGGATAGCGTACAGCGCACCAAACGGTGGTAATCCCACAACTAATAACGGCTTATTTACAGGCAGATATTTAGCTTTAGCACAGTTAATATACTACTCCGGTAATAGGAATTTTCGGGTAGCTGCAACTTATGTTAATACCTATAGCCCACCAAATACCATAGGTTTTAGCGGAACAAATTTCGGCCCAGCAGTCGGGAGTAACCTGGTAAACAGCACCGTGCCTGGAGTAGCAACTCTAGGCAACCTTTATGGTTTACAGGCGTTCTATCAAGTTAGTTCCAAGTTGGCAATCAATGCCTGGGTAAGTTATGGGGTACACCGTTATTTGGGGCGCGGAGATGCTGAAGCTATGGATTGGGCCGTAGGACTTGCATTCCCGGATCTTTTTAGTGAAGGTGCTCTAGGGGGGATTTTAGTTGGTATGGAGCCGAAACTCACCAGTCTTAGTAATAATGTAAATTTGGGAAAAGGTCTAGGACAAGCGGACAGAGATACTTCTCTGCACGTTGAGGCATTCTACCAATATAAAATCGGAGATCATATTGAGGTTACGCCAGGTTTGATCTGGATTACTGCACCTGATTCGGATGCCAGCAATCCTGATAGTTTATTTGCTTGGATTCGTACTGTCTTTAGATTTTAACCGAATGGCACTCCCCGGACTGAATAAAAATTTTTACATTTGTTTAATTAAAAGTCCGGGGATTCTTGAGTCTTAAGGGAGCGATCGCTCTTAACCCACGAACAGACACATTAGCGCCGCAAGACAAAACCCAATCCAATTTCACGTCTGTACTATCCAGACAAAACCGTTTAGAAAAATTTATTAAACTACGGGAAAATTATCGAAATTAAGTCCTGTTATGAATAAAAATTTGATGAACGCACAAACTATGGTAAAAAACAAGTTTATTGAGAGATAACTAGGACTTACGGATTGACAAGAAATACCAAATATGGGGAAGTTTAAAAACTACATCTTTCGTAAGGGCAGAGCATGATCTATTTACTATCAACGGATAATTAAGAAAAGCCTGAAACAACCTATTTCCGTTGATGCACATCACAATTAATTTGTACAGTGCGTAAGTCCGAATAACTTCGTTAATTTTACAAAAATTTACATTTTAATTAGTTTGGTA
The DNA here is from genome assembly GCF_036918245.1 of Nostoc sp. Classification (GTDB taxonomy): domain Bacteria; phylum Cyanobacteriota; class Cyanobacteriia; order Cyanobacteriales; family Nostocaceae; genus Nostoc. Next base: position 71,898 of record NZ_JBALEF010000054.1, on the reverse strand, counting down.
AAATGCTTGCTTTTTGTCGAAAACTGTGAAAAGCTTTGTTAGGTTATAAACTACGGTTTGCCGATCGGTTAAAAGTATTTGTAATGCCAATCTAGTGAGAACCTGTATTAAGGGGTCACAATTTCTAGATTTTTAAATATTTATTTTGCCGCATGGATGGGGTGAAGACTTGATGCTGAAGACGTTAACAAACGATTTTGAACTCGACTTAGAAGCAGATGTGCTTGTGATTGGAGGTGGGCCAGCTGGAACTTGGGCAGCTTGGAGTGCTGCATCAAGTGGAGCTAGAGTTGTCCTGGTAGACAAAGGATACTGTGGTACGACTGGATGCGCTGCTGCATCTGGAAATGGTGTGTGGTATGTGCCACCCGATGCAGAAGCACGGGAAACAGCGAAGGCGAGTCGGGAATCGTTGGGTGGGTTTTTAGCCGATCGCAACTGGATGGATCGGGTACTGAATCAGACTTATATCAACGTCAATCAGCTAGCAGAGTGGGGTTATCCCTTTCCCACCGACGATGAAGGCAAACCCTACCGGCGATCGCTGCAAGGGCCGGAGTATATGCGGCTGATGCGGCGGCAAATTCAACGCGCTGGAGTCAAGATTTTAGATAACAGTCCCGCCTTAGAACTGCTGGTTGATGACGATGGTGCTGTTGGTGGTGCAACAGGTGTGAACCGTCAGACTGGTGAGAAATGGATAGTGCGATCGCATTCCACGATCATTGCTACAGGCGGTTGTGCGTTTCTCAGTAAAGCGTTAGGGTGCAACGTCCTCACAGGGGATGGTTACTTAATGGCGGCAGAAGCAGGAGCCGAGATGTCGGGTATGGAATTTTCCAACGCTTATGGCATCTCCCCCGCCTTTTCTTCAGTTACCAAAACCCTGTTTTATAATTGGGCAACCTTTACCTACGAAGACGGTACTGTGATTCCGGGGGCAAGTTCTCATAGACGTTCAGTAATTGCCCAGACATTACTGCAACAGCCAGTTTACGCCATCATAGACAAAGCGGCGGAATCGATGCGGCCATCTATGCGTTTAGCACAGCCTAATTTCTTTTTACCCTTTGACCGTGCAGGTATCGATCCATTTACTCAACGTTTCCCTGTCACCTTGCGCCTAGAAGGAACTGTGCGCGGTACGGGGGGAATTCGGATTGTAGATGAGAGTTGTGCCAGTTCTGTGCGGGGACTTTACGCGGCTGGAGATGCCGCTACACGCGAATTAATTTGTGGCGGATTTACTGGCGGTGGTAGTCATAATGCGGCTTGGGCAATATCTTCTGGCTATTGGTCGGGGAAATCGGCTGCTGAATATAGCCGCAGCTTAGGGGAAAATAAAACTCAACGCCGAGTTAAGGGTGTCGGAGAGGTAGGATTACAGAGTGGGAGCGATCGCTCTCAAACTTTGGCAACTGATGAAATTATTCAAGCAGTCCAAGCCGAAGTATTCCCTTACGAAAAGAACTATTTCCGTACAGAACAAGGCTTAACTGAGTCTTTGGGTAAGCTAAATCATCTCTGGCAAGAACTCCGCAGTAGCCAGGTAAAATCAGATAAAGAGCTAATCCGGGCGCGAGAAGCTGCGGCAATGGTAGCCACAGCGCGATGGATGTACAGCAGTGCCATTGAACGTAAAGAAACTCGTGGTATGCACAAACATCAAGACTATCCAGAACAAGATGCTAACCAGCAACATCACTTGATTAGTGGCGGATTAGACCAGGTTTGGGTGAAGAGTCAGCCGTTAAGTACAGAAAAGCCTTTATCTAAAATAGGAGCAGCAGTGTGATTGAGTTGGTCAGCGAATCGCGGTGTATAAAATGTAATATCTGCGTGAATATTTGTCCAACCAACGTGTTTGACCGTGTACCGAATGCGCCGCCAACCATTGCTCGACAGAGTGACTGCCAAACCTGTTATATGTGCGAATTGTATTGTCCAGTTGATGCTCTTTATGTGGCACCAGAAAGCGATGTGACGACTTCAGTCAACGAGGCAGAATTGGCAGAAGTTGGGCTACTGGGTAGTTATCGGGAAAACATCGGTTGGGGACACAAACGTACATCAACAGCAAAAGCCGATGAAACATTCCAAATTTTGAAGCAGATGAAATAGTAATGCGATGTGCAACTTATCCTTAGAACCCCACTTCCATTCCTCTCCCCCACAGGGCTATGGTGTACACACAAGTCCTTCTGACCCCCTCTAACTCCCCCTTGGAAAGGGGGAGAACCCGATATTTCCCCCCAATGCATCGGGGGGATTAAGGGGGGTAAATCGAGGGTCTGGGCTTCATTACCAAGATGTGTGTACACCGTAGCCCCACAGGGAGAGAGGCTTTGATTCTTGCTCCCCTTGCCTTGTAGGGAAGGGGTTGGGGGTTAGGTCAAAGAGAAAGTTGCACACGGCGTATAGTACGGCGGAGAAAAAAGTCATGCTGTCGTTTTCAGTAGTAACAGGTTCTATCAGTAAAAATAAACTTACTTGCAGATTATCAACCTCAGTGGCTTGTGTTCTACTGCTACTAACTACAGCATGTAGCCAAGGCGAAACTAAATCTGCTCAATCTATTGAGGCTGTTAATGTCAATAACGCTGTTGCTGTATCCAATAACATTGCTACCCTACGAATAGGTTATGTAGGTAGTTCAGAACCGACAGGGCCACTTGGTTGGGCAAAGAAAAAGGGAATTTTAGATCGTCAGTTGCAAAAAGCGGGATTTAAAAACATTACTTTTGTAAGGTTTCCTAACGGGCCGGATCTAAATGAGGCGCTTGTTGCAGGGCAATTAGATGTTGGCTCTTTAGGGGATACACCAGCCATAGTTTTGAGAGCAAGGGGTCAGGAAACACGACTGCTGCGGATTACTCAATTTAATACAACCGCCTGGTTAGTGGCGAAAAAGAATGGACCGCGATCGCTTGCTGAACTTAAGGGTCAGAAAATAGCTACCCAAAAAGGTTCTTATATGCATCGATACCTGCTGGGTCTGTTAGCTGAAGCTAAAATTGCCAAAGATGTAAAAGTTGTTCATTTGATGACTACTGAGGCAAAAGCGGCTTTAGAACGTGGTGATGTAGCAGCTTATGCAACCTCAAGCGATTTGGGGCCTTATTTGAAATCACAAGGGTTTCCAGTGATTGATTCTTCGGCGAATCATAAAGGTCTGTCAGGGACATCATTAGTTGTCGCAACTGAAAGCTTTTTGGCGAAACAGCCTGATTTTCCCCAGAAATTTAATGCAATTCTCACAGAAGCAGCCAAGGATTTAAAAGCCAATTCTGAAGAATATTATCAGTACCATGCCCAAACTACTAAATATCCCATTGAGATCATCAAAGTATCGTTACCACTTAAACAGATATCAGAAGAACCATTACCAGCCGAAGGTGTGAAACTTTTAGAGGGAACAAAGAAATTTTTAGTCTCGCAGGGTTTAGCAAAGTCGGACTTTAAATTAACAGATTGGGTTGTGAACGAACAACAGCGTTAATTTCTATCAGCCATTCCAAATGCGGGAGTAGAAGAAGCAAAGAGAGCAGGGGAGGTAGGAATCAGTAACTTTTCTGAGCAAGAAAAACAAATTTTTGTAATTAAGTCTTTCAAAGGTGCAACTTCCAGGCTCAAAGGCTCAACTTCCAGGCTCAAAGGTGCAACTTCCAGGTTCAAAGGTGCAACTTCCAAGCTCAAAGGCTCAACTTTCAAGCTCAAAGGCTCAACTTCCAGGCTCAAAGGCTCAACTTCCAAGCTCAAAGGCTCAACTTCCAGGTTCAAAGGCTCAATTTCCAGGTTCAAAGGCTCAACTTCCAGGTTCAAAGGCTCAACCTCCAGGCTCAAAGGCTCAACTTCCAAGCTCAAAGGCTCAACCGTCATCTTTCAAAAGCTTTCTGCATCCCTCCTAGCTTCTGCCTCTTGACCAATCTATTTGAAAATTCAGGTAAAATGCTATGACTATTGCACTAGACCGTCCACAGAAAACCAAGTCTGCTCAAATTCGGGAAAAACTGGGTTATCCGATCATTGACACCGATGTACATACCCAAGAATTTCCCCCAGCATTCTTGGACTATTTAGAGCAAGTTGCTGGAACTGCGATCGCACAGCGTTTTCAAGAACACTTACCCGGTGCATCTCGCTCTAAATGGTTTAAGCAATCTTGGGATGAACGCCGCGCTAACCGCACCGCCCGCCCTCCCTTCTGGACTCGTCCCACCAATGATCCCCTAAATTTAGCCACCGTTAGTTTGCCAAAGTTGCTGCACGAACGCTTGCAAGAAGCAGGTACAGACTTTGCCGTTGTATACCCCAACTTGGCAACAATGGCACCACACATCGGTCATGAAGAAATGCGGCGGGCTGTTTGTCGTGCAGCTAACACTTACCACGCTGATATTTTTCGCCCTTATAGCGATCGCTTAACACCCATTGCTGCCATTCCCATGAATACGCCCGAAGAGGCGATCGCAGAATTGGAATATGCGGTGAAGATTCTGGGACTCAAAGCAATTCAAATCCCCGGACATATCCGCCGCCCGATTCCCGCCTTTGAGAAGTATGGCGAAGAAGTAGCTAACGAAGCCATTTGGATTGATACCTTTGGCTTGGATAGTAAATATGATTACGATCCCTTCTGGGCGAAATGCGTAGAACTGAAAGTCGTACCCACCACCCACTCTTCCGGTATGGGCTGGATAAATCGGCGTTCCATTAGCAATTACCAATACAACCATATTGGTCACTTTGCATCGGCTGCGGAAGCATTATGTAAATCTTTATTCTTTGGTGGTGTAACTCACCGCTTCCCCACACTCAAGTTTGCCTTCTTAGAAGGAGGTTCCGCTTGGGGTGCTAGTTTGTACACCGATTTGATTTGGCACTGGGATACCCGCAATAAAGATCATTTGGTAGAAAATAACAATCCCGCTAATATTGATCGCGAAGAATTGCTAGAACTATATACTCGCTATGGTGGTGAACTAGTAGATGGTCGTTTGGATCAGCTAGGTAGTGGTTTAGGTTTCCACGCTGAGTTATTATCTCCCCTAGAACCAGGTGATTTGGATGAATTCGCCGTTGCAGGAGTTACCAAGCCAGAAGATATCCGCGATCGCTTCTTGAATCACTTCTACTTCGGCACAGAATCAGATGATACCCGTGTAGCTCAAGCCTTTAACCGCAAAGCTAATCCTTATGGCGACCGTGTTAAAGCCTTCTTGGGTTCCGATTCTGGTCACTGGGATGTACCTGATATTACTGCGATCGCTGCTAATACCTATTCAATGGTAGAACGCAAGATTATCACCGAAGAAGATTTGCAATATTTCCTGTCAATTCATCCCTTGGAGTTGTACACCAGCCTGAATCGTGACTTCTTTAAAGGTACGGCTGTTGAGAAAACAGCAGATGAATTTTTGGCTGCGAAAGGGATTAGGGAGTAGACAATACGGTTCGGTTTAAGAGACGGCGATTTATCGCGTCTTTGCCAATGCCTATAAACATTTGATGAGGGTAAATTATCATGACGATCGCTCTAGACCGCCCACAAAAAACTAGGTCTGCTCAAATTCGGGAAAAACTTGGTTATCCGATCGTTGACACCGATGTACATACCCAAGAATTTGAACCAGCAGTCTTGGATTATTTAGAGCAAATTGGTGGAACTGCACTTGTCGAACGTTTCAAAGAGAATTTACCAGGATCTTCCCGTTTTAAGTGGTACAAGCAAAGTTGGGAAGAACGTTTTGCTTATCGCACCAATCGCCCTAACTGGTGGGGTCGTCCCACAAAAAATACTTTGAATTTGGCTACCATTAGCTTACCCAAGTTGCTGCATGAGCGCTTGCAAGAAGCAGGTACAGACTTTGCCGTTGTCTACCCCAACTTGGCAACAATGGCCCCGAATATCGGCAACGAAGAAATGCGGCGGGCTGTTTGTCGGGCAGTTAACACCTATCATGCTGATATTTTCCACCCTTATAGCGATCGCCTCACACCCATTGCCGCGATTCCCCTGCACACTCCCGAAGAAGGGATTGAAGAGTTGGAATATGCGGTGAATGTTCTGGGACTCAAGGCAATTCAAATTCCTGGTTACGTCCGTCGTCCAATTCCTGCCTTTGAAAAATACGGCAAAGAAGTCGCTAACGAAGTGGTTTGGATTGATAACTTTGGTTTAGATAGCCAGTATGATTACGATCCATTCTGGGCTAAGTGCGTAGAACTGAAAGTTGTACCGACAACTCACGCTTCTAGCCAAGGTTGGACAACTCAGCGTTCTGTCACCAACGCCCAATACAATCACATTAATCACTTTGCCTTTGCAGCAGAAGCTTTATGCAAATCGCTGTTCTTTGGTGGAGTTACCCGCCGCTTCCCGCAATTAAAGTTTGCCTTTTTAGAAGGTGGTTCAGCTTGGGGTGCTAGTCTCTACGCTGATATTATTTGGCACTGGGAAACGCGCAACAAACAACATTTGTTGTCAAATAACAATCCTGCGATTATCGATAAGGAAGCATTAGTAGAGTTGTACACCCGCTACGGTGGCGAACTGGTAGATGGGCGCTTAGATAAAATTGGTGACGGTTTAGGATTCCACCATCAACTATTGGCTCCAGAAGATCCAGGCGAACTCGACGAATTTGAACTAGCAGGAATAGAGAAGGCAGAAGATGTGCGCGATCGCTTCTTGAATCATTTCTACTTCGGTACAGAATCAGATGATACCCGTGTATCTCAAGCATTTAATCGGGCAGCTAATCCCTTTGGCGACCGAGTTAAAGCCTTCTTAGGTTCAGATTCCGGTCACTGGGATGTGCCTGATATCACCGCCGTTACTGCCAACGCCTACTCAATGGCAGAACACGAAATCATTACCGAAGAAGACCTCCGCTACTTCCTCTCAATCCATCCCTTGGAGTTGTATACCAGTCTCAATCAAGACTTCTTCAAGGGTACAGGTGTTGAGAAAGCCGCAAAGGAATATCTAGCTGGGAAATAGCGAATGGGGAAAGAATGACTATACCCCGTTCCCAATGCTCAATGCCCATCTTTACAACGTTCCATTACCAACCGCATCTTTGAAGTTACCGGAACTCGCGCCACAGCAACTAAATATGGATTTGACCGTTATTGGCGAGATTTGCGAACCTTTACCCTCCACGATCCTGTGGACTACAAATTGCGTGCGATCGGCGATTGGGTACTCAACAAGCAGCTACCCGTCATCACTCAATATTCTTAGGGCATTGGTTATTTCTCTCTCCACCTTTATCCCCAAAGAAGCGATGAATCGCGTCTCTACTCACCAATTCTAAAATCCAAAATTGATATGACTCAACTCAAAACACTTCCTACCTACGACCCAAGTTTATTTGAGGGAGCTGCTGAAGGCTATGCTCAATATAGAACCAAATACCCACCGATTGTATTCGACAAACTAGCGGAAATATTTCATCTCAATGGTCAAGGACGACTCCTTGATTTAGGTACTGGCCCAGGATTAATTTCAATTGGTCTGCGAACCAGATTTGAGGAAGTTGTGGCGATCGATCCCGATCCCGACATGATTGCAGAAGCTAAACGGCAAGCAGCAGCAGTCGGAGCAAATAATATCACTTGGTTACAACAAGGAGCAGAGTTAATCGACTCTAGTTTAGGGACATTTAAGTTAGCCACTATTGGTAGAGCGTTTCACTGGATGGAACGCGAACTAGTGCTTAAACGCCTTGATGAATTGCTTACTGATGATGGTGGGTTAGCACTGCTTCAGACTAATGATAATCCTTGGGAAAGCAATTTACCTTGGAAACAAGCTGCTGTTGGAGTAGTAAAGAAATGGTTAGGTGAAGAACGCCGAACTGGACAACGAGGACAAGGGACTCGTAAGCCAGTCGATCCTCCCCATGAAGTTGTAATTGCCAATTCGGCTTTTGCTCGTCAAGAAACCTATGAAGTGCCATTTGAAAAATCTTGGACTGTCGATAGCTATCTTGGCTACTTATACACTACAGCCTTCTCTCTGAAAATTTTCTATGGCGATAAGGCCCCAGCATTTGAAAAGGATCTTAGAGAAGCGCTACTAGCAGTTGAGCCGTCTGGACATTTTACAGAAGAACTCAAATCTACAATTTTAGTCGCTTGGAAGCACTAGCAAAATTGAACATGAACAAGACCGAGTTTCACTCCCAAGTTTCAATCTTCCACTAGCACGACACTGGAGTGGTATCTTCTCACTCCACTTACTAAATTTTCCCTCCTAACTATTAAATTTTCAGTTCATCAAGTCGTTGCAGGGTGGGTAATACCCACTCTCTTCCCTAATTTGATTGATAAAGCTTTTAAATGTAGAAAAAATATTTATTGCCGTTTGGAAATAACTTAATAAAAAAGATTTTTTGTTTGTTTACATTGCAATTAATCATCATTTTTCTAACCACTTAGAGGGAAATCAATAAAATAACCCATGTCAGCTTTAAAAGGAAAGTTTGAATTCAGAAAAAGCCAGAGAATAACACGTCGTTCCTTGTTGTTTGCTCTGGGCTACTGCTTAATGCTGTCAACAGCCCTATCGAGTTGTAGTGAAGCAAAAAATAACACTCAACAGTCGGCAACTTCGTCTGAATCGGTGGTTTCATCCAGCACTACAGAGAAGTCAACAGAAAAGCAAGTAGTACGGATTGTACGTTCAAAACAACTTACCGCTTTAGCAGTTTTAGAAAAGCAAGGTTCCTTAGAGAAGCGATTAGAGCCTCTGGGTTTTAAAGTACAGTGGACTGAGTTTGCGGCTGGGCCACAACAGCTAGAAGCCTTGAATGCAAATGGATTGGATATTGCATCTACAGCCGAATCGCCTCCTGTATTTTCCCAAGCAGCAGGAGTGCCCCTTGTTTATCTAGCTACTACACGCCCTAGTGGTAAAGCTATTTCACTTCTAGTTCCTGTAAACTCTCCGATTAAAACTGTTAGCGATTTGAAGGGGAAAAAAGTGGCTTTTCAGAAAGCTTCTATTGGTCACTACCTATTAGTTAAAGCGTTAGAAGATGCAGGGTTGAAACTGAGCGATGTTCAATCAGTTTTTTTACCTCCAGCAGATGCAAATGCAGCATTCAGTCAGAATAAAGTGGATGCTTGGTATATTTGGGAGCCATTCGGTACAAGAAATGTACAAAATAAAATCGCTCGTGTTTTAGCAGATGGTGGTAAGTTGCGGGATACTGGCAACTTTTACTCAACCTCACGCCAATTTTATCAGGCTCATCCTGATGTAATCAAAGTGTTTTTAGAGGAGCTAGAAAAGAAAGAAATCTGGACTAAGGATCATCCTAAAGAAGTAGCACAACTGCTTGCTCCTGTAACTCAGCTAGATCCACCGACTCTAGAAATAATGCATAAGAAATATGATTATGGGCTAGTACCAATTACCGAGAAAACTATTATCAAGCAACAGGAAGTTGCAGATAAGTGGTACAGCCTCGGACTTATCCCCAAGAAGGTAAATGTTAGAGATGGCTTTTTAACGCCTGAAGAGTACGCCAAAATTACTCCCTCAGACGTGTTAGCGAATAAATAGTTATCTCCAAGAATAAATTAAAACACAGGAGAATATTATGCCTACTTCAACTTTGACAGAAGTTAAAATTAGGTCTATTGATGCCCCTTTGGGAGCGATAGTTACCGATCTTGATGCCAGTCAAGCGATCGCACCTGAAGTCATATTACAACTTAAGCAAGCTCTGCGCGATCGCCACATCTTAATCTTCAAAGACCAAAAGCTCTCCGATCAACAACTTTTGAACTTTTCTCTATACTTTGGCGCACTCTTTGTACCATCTGACGAAACTCCAGTATTGGCTTCTAAACCAGGAGAAACTCCGGTAGTGATTCCGATTTCCAACCTCGATGGTGGCTATACCGGTACTGGAGAATTAACTTTCCATTCTGATCACAAATGGACTCCTACGCCATCTAGTGGTTCACTTCTTTATGCGTTAGAAATACCTTCTCAAGGTGGAGATACTTATTGGTTAAATACCAATTTGGCCTATGAGGCATTAGATGAAGCCACCAAAGAAAGGATTGCAGATTTGCAGTTAATTACCTACAACCCATTTTTGCAAGATCGGAATGCACCCCGCTCTTTGTATCGTTTAGACAAGAATATTCCTTTAATCAGTCCAATCTTTCCCCATCCTTTAGTTAGAACACATCCAGAGAGTGGTAAAAAGCATCTTTACTTGGATGCTGCTACAGAAGTGGAAATTGTCGGGTTAGAGCCAGAAGAAGGATCTAAACTGATTGAACAGTTGAGACAACATCTAAATCAACCGAAATTCTACTACCAACACAAATGGTCTGTAGGCGATATTGTCTACTGGGATAATCAAGCTACCTTACATTATCGCCAAGCATTCAATCCGAATGAGCGACGAGTATTAAAACGGGTTAGCCTTGCAGATAGTCGTCCCTTTTAGGATTTATAGCTCAGAAGATTAAGCTAATGGGCGGTTAAATATACATTTTATTGGTTAAGAGTCAAGAGTTATTCTAGATTTTTGACCAATAAAACTTGTCTAAGTATTAAACTCTATGCTTGGAAATCAAAATAGTAAAAAAATCTTTTTTGTTTAAAAACAAGTGTTAATGAATACTTTCTTTTCAAACCAAACTTGATACACTCTAAACTGAAATTGATAGTTGTTAGCAGCTCATTAAAACACTACAACGAAAATTATTAAACTTAAATAGAAAAATATTATGGGGCTTTTCAAATCTTTGCAAAGGCTAAATTTGTCTAGTAATAAACCACTGCAATCAAAAATCAAAAATATTAGGATGGTATGTGAGTATAGCCTAAATACTAAACCTATAGAAGTCAAATATAAAATTGAGCCTAAATATATATCTTTATTAATCGCTGCTTGCACTTTCACTATACCAATGAGCATAGTTGGTTGTAGCCAAGAAACTAAAACTACTCAAAACGAACTATCCCCAATTAGTACACAATCTCAAAGTCAAACAGTTTCTAATACTCCCCAAAAACAAGAGCTACGAGTTGTTTCTTCTAAGCTTGGTTCTCTTGCAGTGATGAGAAAGCAAGGAACTCTAGAAAAAAGTTTGGCAGCAAAGAATTTTACTGTAAAGTGGCTAGAGTTTGCTGCTGGGCCGCAAGCTTTAGAAGCATTAAATGCTGGTTCCCTTGACATCGCAGCTACAGCTGAATCACCACCTATATTTGCTCAAGCCGCAGGTACACCTCTTGTGTATATTGCAACAACTCGATTTAATGGTAGAGCAGTTTATTTTTTAGTACCAAAAAACTCTCCGATTAAAAGTGTTGCTGACTTTAAGGGCAAAAAAATCTCCTTTCAAAAAGCCTCTATTGCCCACTATGTCTTGCTAAAAGCGTTGCAAAAAGAGGGACTAAAATTAAGTGATGTAAAATCTCTTTTTCTCCCACCTCCAGATGCAAATGTGGCTTTTAGTCAAGGAGGAATTGATGTTTGGGTAATTTGGGAACCTTACATTACTAGAAATGTTCAAGGAAATCTTGGTCGTGTATTAATGGATGGACAAGGGCTTCAGGATCTTGGTGTCTTTTATACTACCTCACGTAAATTTGCCAAAGAGCATCCTGAGATTATCAAAGTTTTTCTAGAGGAGTTTATCAAAGCTGAAGATTGGTCGCAGAAAAATATTGATAAGTTAGCAGAACTTGAGACTGGTGACGTTGGTATTGATGTACCTACTCTCAAAACAATTCATAGTAAAGCAGTATATGGTTTGCTACCAATCACCGATGAAGTTATTAAAAAACAACAAATAGCTGATTTGTGGTATGCACAAGGACTTCTACCAAAAAAAGTTAATGTCAAAGATGGAGTACTTACTCCAGAAGAATATGCAGCATTCACACCTGATTCAATTAAATCTAATAAGTAAATCATTGTAATTAACTTTAAAAAATTGAAGAGTTTCATTTATAAAATGATGGTTTTATACCAGTATTTCATCAGAAATTGAGGTGCAAAAATGTTTAAAAATTTCGTGAAATCTAAGACAACAGTCATCAGTAAATTTGCCTTGTTTACAATACCTGGTTTTCTAGCTTTATCTACTACTTTAATCAGCTGTACGTCAACTGTATCTAACACAAATACAGGAACTGAGCCGAAAGCAGAACCAGCAGGGGCTAAAACTATAACTTTTAAAACAAAGTTACTGCGAATAGGGTATCAAAGTTCTGGTGATTTAGTTAGAGTCAGAGGAGTTTTAGAAAAACGTTTGGAGCCTTTGGGCTTGAAAGTAGAGTGGTCACAATTTGCTCAAGGGCCACAACTTATGGAAGCAATGAATGTAGGTAAAATTGATATTGGCTCAGTTGGAGAAACGCCTCCGATTTTTGCCCAAGCTGCAGGTGCAAAAATCATCTATTTGGCTGGTAGAAGACTTGGACCTGATTCAGGTAAAGGTAGTGCGATCGCAGTTCCTAAAGGTTCTCCAATTAAAACTTTAGCTCAAATTAAAGGTCAAAAAGTAGTCTTTCAAAAAGGCTCGGCTTCTCACTATTTTATTATCAAAGCCTTAGAAGAGGTGAATCTAAAATATAGTGATATTAAAGTCTTGAGTATGCCCAATGTTGAAGCACGTGGTGCATTTATTCAGGGAACTATTCCAGTTTGGGTAACTGGCGATCCTCATTTAGCTTTGGTAGAAAAACTCCACGGTGCGCGTGTGCTCAGAGATGCAACCAATATTGGTACTCCAGGCGGATACTATGTAGGAACACGAGAATTTGCTAAGGGAAATCCCGAATTAGTTCGCATCATCTTAGAAGAAATTGATAAAAATGGTCAATGGGCAGAAGCGAATCGTAAAGAAGTAGCCAAACTTATAGCACCAGTACTCAAAATTGATTTACCTATTCAGGAAGTAATTTCTAGCCGTGCTACTTATCGCTTAAGAGGAATTACTCCAGAACTAATGCAAGCCCAGCAAAGTGTTGCTGATTTGTTCTATAACGAAAAAATCTTACCCAAAAAGATTGATGTTAAAGAAGCATTGCTCACACCTCAAGAATATGCAGCTATTACTCCACCAACACTGATAAGTGAAAAGTAGAGAATAATCAAATATAAAGTTTGTTTTTTAAACAAACTTGAATACCAATTTACTAAAGGCAAAAGGAGATTTTTTGAATTAGCAGAATCTCAACTTTTCATCATAAATTGGTGTTCTAGGAGGTTTAAATAACAACTTCCTATGATCTTACTTGCTTTTGAAAGTAAGACCTACAACGTAAAAGCTAAAACTTACAAGGAAAATCACAACTGATGAACAAGTCATTTCAACCACAACGCCGTACAGTCTTAAAGCGTATTGTCCAATATTCAGCATTGGGACTGTTTACTTTATTATCTCCCTTAGCTGGTAGCCTTGTGCAAAGCACTCAAGCGGTGCCTGCCAAAGTAATTAACTTGGCATATCAAAGTTCTGGTGATATTGTCAAGTCCAAAAAAGCTGTTGAGCCACGTTTTAAAGCATTGGGTGTAACTGTGAATTGGGTTGGGCCATTTGCAGCAGGGCCGCAATTGATAAAAGCGCTGAATGAAGGTAAGGTGGATATCGGTACTGTCGGAGAGACACCTCCAATATTTGACCAAGCCGCACGCCCAGGCCTCATCCCTGAAGTTGTCTATCTTACTGGACGCACGCCCACCGATGGTACAAACCAAGGTATTGTGGTGAAAGCTAATTCTCCCATTAAGAAAGTAGCGGATCTTAAAGGTAAGAAAATTGCTTTTCAGGTAGGGTCGAATGCACAGTATTTACTAACAAAAGCGTTGAAAGAGGTAGGGTTAAAAATTAGCGATATTCAAATCGTTGCTTTGACTCCAACTGAAGCCCGAGACGCTTTTATTCAAGACAAGGCTGACGCCTGGGTGGGTGGCGATCCTCTTTTAGCTGCTGTGGAAAAGACTACCCCAATTCGGAATCTGAGAAATGCAGCAGGAATTAACACTCTCAACGGGTTTTATATTGGCAGGCGTGCATTTGTCACCCAAAATCCGCAATTGGTGCGAGTGTTTTTAGAGGAAGCAGAGAAGGTAGGAGAACAGGCTGAAAAAAACCCAAGCGATTATGCCAAAATTTTAGCTGATGAACAGAAATTAGATCCAGCAGTTGCACTAAAGGTGGCAAGCCGTCGTACTTATAAATTGAGAAAAATTACACCTGCGATCATTGCCGAACAGCAGCGCGTTGCTGATTTTTATTTTGATGAAAAAGTCATCTCGCGTAAGATTGATATCAAACAAGGGATTCTTTCTGATCTAGAATATAAAGCGAGCATACCTGATAATATCAAGTAACGGTAAACAGGTAGAGGCAGGTTTATTCAGCTATTAATTTGGCTAGCTATTAGACTGTAGCGGAAGTTTGCCTAACTTCAACAAGGGGCTTAACAAGTTGCTTAACTAACTTGTTAAGCCTATTGTCTGGTTAAGTAAAAACCAAGGAAGGAACAAGCGATCGCAAATCTTCTTACAGATATGATTTGGGAGTGACTATTAGTTTTAACTAAAATGTTCCACTCAACGTATACAAGTAACGGTGAACAGGTAGAGGCAAGTTTATTCAGCGATTAAGTTGGCGATCGCATCTACTAATTCGCTTGGCTCTACTGGTTTGGCAATATGCTTGTTAAATCCGGCTCTTAGTACCTGTTGAGCGTTCATTTCTCCAGCATAGGCGGTAAGTGCGATCGCTCGAATTTGACCTCCCTGCTCTGCTGGCAGTGTTCTCAACTGTCGCATGAACATACATCCATCCACTTCTGGCATCCCAATATCGCTTAAAAGTATATCTGGCAAGGATTGGGCTAAAGCGGCTAGGGCTTCATTTGCTGATGTTACTGCTGTCACATTTGCCCCATACTGCTCTAGTAAGAAGACAATAAATTCTCGCGTATCTGTATCATCATCCACTACTAAAATTTTCACACCATTCAAATTTGAGGATGGCTCAGAATTGCTATTGTCTTGTTTAATCTCTAATTGATTTTGGATTAATGGTAGTCTTACAGTAAAAGTTGCCCCCCGATCTTCGCCCTCGCTTTCTACCTGGACTGTGCCGCCATGCAGTTCGACTAAGTGACGGACGATCGCTAATCCTAACCCCAATCCACCAAATTTTCTGGTGGTGCTGCTATTTTCTTGGCGAAAATATTCAAACACGTAAGGCAGAAAATTCGGGTCGATGCCTTTACCTGTGTCGCTGACTTGAATGATTGCTGAGTTGGAATTTGACTTAGAACATGATGATAGCCGAATATCAACCCGTCCGCCTTCTGGCGTAAATTTAACCGCATTTGAGAGCAGGTTCCAAACGATTTGCTGCAATCGGCTGGAGTCTCCCAAAACTTGTCCCAAATTTGGTTCCAGGCTGATGTGCATCTCAATTGACTTAGCTTCTGCCGATAGCCGCACTGTCTCCATTGCTGCGGAAATCACAGATGTCAGATCGACTGGGTAGATATTCAAGCTGATTTTACCTTGTAAAATCCGGGAGATATCCAGTAAGTCTTCAATCAGTTGAGCCTGTAACTTCGCATTTCGCTCAATAGTCTTTAGCGCTTGAGGAATTGTCTTTTCATCAAGTTTTTTGGTTTGGAGTAACTTTGACCAACCTAAAATTGGGTTAAGTGGCGATCGCAATTCATGAGAAAGTACTGCCAGAAACTCGTCTTTAATCCGGTTGGCGTTTTCTGCTGCTTTCCGGGCGGTTTGCTCTGCCTCGTATAGGCGGGCACGTTCCATCGCTTGAGCGCACTGCTGTGCTAGTGCCAGCATAAAGGCTCGATCATCTTGATTAAACTTCTGAATTTCGGTAAAAGCTAGAGACATTCCCCCGATAGCTCGTCCCTCGATGATCAATGGAATCGAAATCCAAGCGCCGTAGTTGTACTGGGCGTATTCCTGAGCCAGATTTGAGTAACGAGCCACCCTTGTTTCGGTTGGCTTTTGCCAAATAGGTTGCTTAGTTCTTACTGCTTCTGCCAGTGGCGCGGGTGCATTAATCGAGAATCGACGCGATGAATCGACTATTTCTTGTTGCTCGCCAACAGTTCGGACAATTTCTAATTCAGTGCCGCTTTGAGTCAGTAGTGCTACAAAAACAAAACTAGCTCCCAAAGCTGCCATACCTTGCTCCACAATTACTTCAGCGACTTGTGTCGGAGTTAAAGATTCAGAAAGTGCAGCGGTAATCGCTTGCAGACGGGTAGTGCGAGATGCTGCGCGTAAAGCCGCCTGTTGAGATTGCTGTGCTTCTCTGTAGAGTCGGGCATTATCAACAGCGATCGCCGCCCGCCCAGCCAACTCCTCAGCTAACATCAGGCTTTTGGTGTTGTAGCGACGACCTGAAGAAGATACCAAAGTCATAACTCCCAACACCCGTCCCCGAAGGATTAGCGGTACACTCATACCAGATGTCGGATTTAATTCTTGCAATATTTTAAAGTGACTGGCGTTGTGGGTTGCCTCTTGGATCTGTTGATCAGAAATCAAATGAATAATTTGTGATTTGCCTGTCTGTATTACCTCAGCAACACCTGCTGTTTGTGCTAAATCAGGCGGATAATTTTGTAACTGTTCTACCAATTCTTGTTTCTCTGGATTGGCATGGGTTGCTGCAACCCGACGGAGTAACTGATTGTCACTAATGATATCAACTAAGCACCAATCAGCTATTTCTGGCACAGCCAAACGCGCTAAACCTGCTAAGGTTGTCTCGTAGTCCAATGATGCAGCCAAAATCCCACTAGCCTCAGCCAGAAAACGCTGCTCTTCTTCCACCTGCTTACGCTTAGTAATATTTCGCGAAGACGCCTGCATCTCTAAAATTTCTTGAGTTTGGCGATCGCGGATAGCTCGAATAGTTGCTTCCAACCAGATATAATGCCCCTCGTAGTGACGCGCACGGTGAGTAACAGTATAAATATCTGGTAAATCGCCATTGACTGGGTAATTTCTCGCAATCTCTACCAAATCGTCTGGATGAACTAACTCATGGCTAGGATGACCGACTAATTCCTCTGGTTGATATCCCAGCACTGTGTAGCAAGCTGGTGAAACGTAGAGAAGAATTCCATCGACTGTATGGCGGGAAATAATATCAGTTGAATTCTCAGCCAGCAGCCGAAAACACGCCTCACTCTCGCGCAAGTTGGCCTCAGCCTGCTTGCGTTCGGTAATATCGACGCACATTCCCACCCATTCGCGGATTTCGCCTATTTCGTCGAGTATCGGCACACCGCGTATATTCATATAACGGTATTCGCCGTCATGCCGCAGAACTCGATACTCAGCAACTGCAACGCTGCGTGTAGGGAATGCCTGTTTCCAAATTTCCGCTATCGAGGCACGATCTTCTGGGTGCAGTGCTTTAACCCAACCCCATCCTTTATATTGTTCGGGATTTTGCCCTGTGAACGCCTGCCAAGTTGGAATATCATCAACAACGTTGCCCCAAGGTGCTGCCCTCCAGACAATTGATGCGCTTGCCTCTGCCAGTGAACGGTAACGTGCTTCACTATCGCGCAGTGCAGCTTGCTGTTCGCTCAAATATTGCTGCAATTCAATAACCTCTTGAGCTTTCAGGTTCTCACTCATTTTAAAAGTATTTGGCTAAAAGCGACTCACCGGGTTTTCTCATCTGCTGTAGTAGTTCTTTAATTTGTTTCATTGCCAGTAGTGAAGGTTGTATCCGTCCGTTTTACCATCGGTTTATAGTGTGGAATGAAACTCCTAACATGATTGCCAGTTTTACCTGTGTAAATTTGAGGCACTGCCGAGTCTCACGAACCAACTGTGCAATCCTTAGCCGTTAGATTGCAGCCATAAGCTAAATCTAAATATATTTTTATTTTTCTAATGCAATATAGCAGATGCTATAACTCTAACTGCACCCATCTAAGGTTATAGAGGTTGTCAAGAAGAGGTAGGGGAGGCAGGGGAGCAGTGGGGAAGAAGATCGCCTACAAGGGGCGGGGCTTGTACCGAAAATCATTTTTCTCCTCTGCCCCTCTGCTTTATTGTAAGTTG
The DNA here is from genome assembly GCF_036918245.1 of Nostoc sp. Taxonomy (GTDB): domain Bacteria; phylum Cyanobacteriota; class Cyanobacteriia; order Cyanobacteriales; family Nostocaceae; genus Nostoc. The sequence continues at coordinate 53,791 of NZ_JBALEF010000054.1, read as the reverse complement.
GTGATTATGTACTACATCAACTATCAGCTATTTAAGCTAGTAATAGAGTTGTTTCAATCCAGGGGGATAAGAATATGAAGGTTTGGCTTGCCTGCTTTTTGGTGCTATTTGCCTTGGCGGAACTGTTTGACTGGTTGCAAGAATTTAATCTGCCATTACCTATCTATATTTTGGGTGGCGCTTTTTTAGCTGTTGCTTCTAACTATGATAAAATTGTTGGCTCCTATTTTGCTGATTCAAGCATTGAAGCATCACTTGAACAACCCCAGTTAGATTCACTAACTCCATCTACTAATCCGATTTCTTTCCCAATTACCAGTCCTGTTGAAGATGTTCAAACATCTCAAACAGATGACTAGTGCTTGTTTTATTCTATGGTTGAGGCTGGGCGTTAAAAGTAGGAATATGTCAAAGTCTCTAACTAGCAAGTAAATTGCTACATTAATAGAAGCTCAGGTTAACTAGCTTTTCACCTAGATTCCGAAAATTAACTTCTGCGCCTGCAACATCTACCCAATTCAGGCTACCGCCCCAACGCCGTGATTAGTGGACTATTAGAAAAACTCCGTGTACCTTTTTTGAAAGTTCAGGATTCCCGTGAAACTTCTAAGAGCAAAAGCTGGCTGCAAATTATTTTTGTTACCAGTGTAGGAGTCACCGCCTTTATCTGGGGAGTTCGGGAACTCAAATGGTTACAGCCTTGGGAGTTAAGAGTTTATGACCAGATGTTGCGATCGCGTCCAGCACAAGCACCCGATCGACGGATTTTGCTAGTAACAATCACTGATAAGGATCTCAAACAAGAGAAATGGCCTTTATCAGATCGGACAATCAATCAGCTATTAAAGAAAATAGAATCTTATCAACCGCGAATTGTTGGTTTATATCTTTTCCGACCAGAAGACAATAATTTGGCGGCTAATTTCCAAAATCAAGATAACATTGTCACTACCTGTTTGTTCAGCAGCTTGGGTAGAGATGAAATTCCCCCGCCGCTGAATGTCCCTGTAGATAATGTTGGGTTTAGCGATGTGGTTGCTGACAATGAAAACGACCAAATTATCCGCCGCAGTTTGTTATTTGCTAACCCTACAGACAAGAAATGTACAACATCATTTGCATTTGGTGCATTAATTGCAATTAATTATCTGGCAAAACAAGGTATTGAATACGATTTCACTAAAAAAGGAGATTTTCTGTTAGGTAAAACCCTGTTTTTGCGTTTACAACCTAATTCTGGTGGCTACCAACATTTGGATGCAGAGGGCTATCAAATATTATTAAATTACCGTCACCCCAATAGCCTCGCCAACCAAGTAACCCTTACAGATGTACTTAGTGGTCGAGTCAACCCCAGTTTATTCAAAGACCGTCTGGTAATTATTGGCACTACGGCAGCTAATATCCCTCCAGGTGGCTTTTATACGCCCTACAGCGCTTTACCAGATCAACCAGCCAGAATGCCTGCTCTGTTTATTCATGCACAGATTGCAAGTCAACTCATCAGTACAGTGTTGGATGGGCGACCCTTGATTTGGTATTGGCCCGACTGGGCGGAACTTATTTGGGTATGGGGCTGGTCCCTATTAGGTAGTGTTTTAGCATGGCGGTGGCAAAATCCGCTGCTTTTGCTAGTGGTGGGAACGATAACTCTATTTGGCTTAGTAGTAATCTGCATTGCTTTGTTTTTGCAAGCTGGATGGGTGCCGTTAATCCCTCCTGCTCTTGCTTTGGTGATTAGTAGTATATGTGTGATTGCTTATACTAGCTACCAAAATCAACAGCAAACTCAGGTGATTGTTCTGCAAGTTGAAAAACAACAAGAAGCGATCGCTCAATTAAATGTACTCTTAGAAGATAAAACAGCACTTCCCGACTCGTCTATTGACTTTCTTCCCGCAGTTGATTCACCAGAAACAAAATCAGGTGATTTGCTTTTGAGTGGACGCTACAAAATCTCTCAAACTCTCGGTGCTGGTGGATTTGGTCGGACTTATTTAGCACAGGATACTCAACGACCTGGTAATCCTACTTGTGTAGTTAAAAAGTTAATGCCAGCCCGTCAAGATACACGATTTTTGCAAGTCGCTCGCAGGTTGTTTCATAGTGAAGCTGAAATTTTAGAAACTTTGGGTAAACATCATCAGATTCCCGAACTACTTGCTTATTTTGAAGATAACCACGAATTTTATTTAATTCAACAATATATCGAGGGACATACCCTAAGCGAAGAATTACCACCTGTACAAAATGTGCAAAACGAATCATTTGTGATGGAAATGCTCAAACAAGTTTTAGAAATTCTAGAATTTGTTCATCAACATCGAGTGATTCATCGCGACCTCAAACCAACTAATATTATTAGATGCGTTCAAAATAATCGACTGGTATTGATTGACTTTGGTGCTGTCAAATTGATGCAACCGTCGAGTAGTGAGCAAACAGAATTAGCGACAGTAGCCATCGGGACGCGGGGTTACACACCTCCAGAACAATTTGCCGGTCATCCCCGTTTATGCAGTGATATTTATGCTTTAGGAATGATTGCTATTCAAGCCATAACTGGGATACCACCGCAAGAACTCCACCCAGATCCAGAAACGGGGAATGTGATGTGGCGGCAAACAGCGCCAGTCAGCGAAGAATTAGCGGCAATTTTAGATAAGATGGTTTGCTATCATTTTAGCGATCGCTATCAATCAGCCACCGCAGTTTTACAAGATTTAAAACGTTTTTCAACTAAGTGATATCATGTCCGTATAATTAGTTATGATTTCCACAGTCATTGCACCCCACCCCCCAGCCCCTCCCCGCTCTTCGGGAGGGGAGACAAAGCATAGTTTTGGCGGGGTGGGGTTCTTTCTTCAGGTTTAATAAGTAATCTAGCGGACATGATATGAACTGGTAACTGGGGATTAGGGACTCGGACATATACACCAGATTTCAAGTTGGTAGGTACACACTCCTGAATTCTCAATTCTGAATTCTGCTGTATCAATCCACTTCTAGCGCTCCTAAAGTTTTTAAAGTTACTACCTCTGCTTCAGTCAACCCTGTCACCCTAGTAATAATCATGCCTTCATAAGTGCGGGCTGGTCTCAACGTTTGTTGACAATCTGGACTGCACCGCAACTGCCCAAACATGGTTTGAGTCTGCCTTGTTCCCGCGCCCTCTTATCTCGTTATCCCATTCCCCATGCCTAAAAACTTCATCCCCTTGTGGATAGGGTTTTTCATTTTGGAGCTTTCTAACTAGTCTGCTAAGTTTATCCTCAAGCTGATCAGCAGAGCCAAGGGTTATTCGTAGTTGATTTAGGATAGGTCTTACAATCAGATGAATTTGACTATTGTGAATGTAGTCTTTTGCTTGGGCTTGCATCGAAGCATAAGTCAGCAGATATTGCGGTGATTCTGTTATGATTTCCTCGCAGACTTGCTCAATCAAGCACTTTGTCACATATTCCATCACCACAGGTTGCTGTGTGAATCCTCCAGTATTGCTTTCTATCAAGCTACGCCAGCGTAAAGATTCGAGGACTGACATTAACTTAGGCTTAGGTAATATTGGTGTGAAAGCTGTTTGCAATTCTGTCGAGGAAAGCTTGCCCCGATTAATTGCCAGCCAGTACATCACTAACTGCTCAGACGTGGAGAGTCTTTTGAATTGTTGTTCTAGAAGATTGCCAATGCCCTGAAATACGGTTGTGCCTTCGGCAAAGAAGCAGGCGATGTTACCTTCATGTAAGTCCCGAATGGAAGTGGCGGCAATTTTCAAAGCTAGGGGATTACCAGCGTAACACTCAACCAGTTGACGGGTTTCTTCCTCGGAGCCTGATAGCCCTTTGAGTTTTAGAATTGTTTGCCCGGCTGCGACTTCTAATCCTGATAAAGCAAGGGTACGGACTGGCAAACCATCACCTTCCAAGGCAGCGACTTCAGTAGGTTTTTGCTGGCTGGTGAGTAGGACAGAGCTTTGATGCCCAGTTTCTCCTAATCGCCACAGAAGTTCGCCGTAGGGTTCGTAGCCCTCACGGTAACAGCCTGTCCCTTTACCTTGCTCCAATAATGTGTCGAAATTATCCAGAATCAGCAAGCATCGATATTTGCGGAGGTAATCGATTAAACAAGTAATTTGCTCATAGGGGGAAGCAGACAATGTGGTAACTTGTTGATGAGAAAGAATTTTGATGCACTCCGTCACCTTGTCGTGAAAAAAAGGTGCGTGTCGGAGCGATCGCCAAATCACATATTCAAATTTTCCCTGCAATTGTTCTGCTAACTTCACCGAGAGCGCGGTTTTGCCCATACCACCCATACCTAATAGTGTGACTACACGAGCGCGATCTCTCACAATCCATTGGCTGAGGGTTTCTAATTCTGTAGTACGTCCATAGAACTGGGAAACATCAATTGCTTCCCCCCAATTTGTATAGTTCGTAAAGGGTTGAAAGTTTAAGGTTGAGGAAGTGTTTATGTCCTGTTGTCGCTGTGCGGTTCGCTTCAGCACTCCTTGCAGGTTATTTTTGGTAACTTTTTCGCCCAAAGCTTGAGAGAGCGATCGCCATAATTCCGAGCCAACGTCTTTGATGTGACCTGGGTCATAAGTGACTGCTCGCGCCATTTCTAGATAAGTTTTCCCTTCCCAAGCGTAGCGAAATACAATCTCTTGCGCTCTCGTTAAGCGTCCTCGTTCCAATAATTGCTCGACTATTGCGATCGCTTCTTCAACCGTCATTTCTTTCGGTAATAATACAGGCTCACTACAATATTCACACCAGAAACTTGATTTTTTGTCAAAAGTTTACGTAAATCTACGAAAAAGAACCCGACCTTTTCCCGACCTTTTCCGACCGACAAATTTGATACTAGCCCTTTAGAATCTATCTAAGATCAGAGCGATCGAGAATGTAACCAAATTATTGAGGGCAAAGACATGGCTTCCTATTTCGGCACAAGTGGAAATGATTATTATAACTACAATGGTTCAGAGAGTTTTCAAGGTTATGGTTTTGGGGGAAATGATTCTATCTATGGCAATACTAACAATGATTACATCGCTGGATCTAGTGGCGATGACTACCTAATTGGTTACACAGGTGACGACCAATTATACGGGGACTCTGGTAGTGACACCTTATATGGCGGAGGTGGTAGCGATACTTTATACGGTTCTTACTCAACTGCCTACGACGGTTATGAATATGATGTCTTAAATGGTGGTGATGGCTACGATAGGTTTGTTTTGGGTACATCCGGTACATCCTATAGTGGAAACTATTATCAGGGAAATGGCTACGCTACGATACAAGACTACAATCCTGCGAATGACTATATCCAACTGAACGGAAGTGCAAGTTCTTTTTATCTTGGTACTGCAAATTATGAGGGAACTAGTGACCTTGATACACTCATATATCAGAATGATGGTGACTTGTTAGCAGTAGTTCAAGATAAGACTGGTATACAGTTAACCAACTATTATTTTAGCTTTGTCTAGTCCTACTACAGTTGGGAAATAACTCTACAGTTACAAATCTTTGATGACTTTAGAGCAACGTAATTTTATCTCGCTCCTCAGCTTTATTTATCTGAATTTACACTCTTATATCTACAATCAAGGAAGTTAAAAATCCACTTGCGAGGGGAGCATTCCAATTGTGGATAAAAGTTTGATCACTCTCATTCTCTAATCCAGTCTCCTAATACCAATTTGAAAAAAGAATGTAACAGATACATACGGATATACCTTTGTTCTGTCTGGCTTTCTTAATTTTGAATTGGTATAAGAGGTTGTTTGAAAAGTATCATTGCTCACATCTGAGCCTCAAAAACCTAGCCCCCATTCCCTACTAGTGAATGGGGGTTTTAAATTCAAAGCCTTTTGACCTTTAAACTGATAAAAAATTTGCCTACGGAGAAGCAAGCACACATTTTTCTAGTTTTCAGCATAAAAAATCGCCCCCTGAATTCAGGAGGCGGATCATCAAAGTGGTGTAGAGAGGCAAAATTCCGCGTCTCTATTTTTAGCTAGCAACGTATTCTTTGACATTGGCACGACGGCGACGCAGATGAGCTAAAGCTTGATGCTCTAACTGACGGACGCGTTCGCGGCTGAGATTTAATCTCTCACCCACTTTTGCCAATGACATTTCATTACCATCTTCTAAACCAAAGCGTAGGGCTACAACTTCTCGCTGTTGCGGGGTTAATTCTGCTAGCAGGTTGTTCAAGTCTTGGCGTAAGAATTCCTGGTTGGTGTAATACTCTGGTGATGGCCCATCATCTTCGAGCATTTCTTGCAACTCAGTATCCTGGTTCTCGCCAACTCGCACATCCAAAGACACAGGTTGACGAGCCATATTCAGATACTCACGAATCTGAGTCGGTTCTAGTTCCAGTTCTTTGGCAATTTCAGCCGGAGTCGGCGATCGCCCCAAGGTTTGAGCCAACTCGCGCTGCACTTTTTTGATTTTGTTCAGTTTCTCGGTAATGTGGATCGGTAAGCGAATAGTCCGACCTTGTTGAGCGATCGCACGAGTAATTGCTTGGCGAATCCACCAGTAAGCGTAAGTCGAGAACTTATAACCCCTCATCGGATCAAATTTCTCTACACCCCGCTCTAATCCTAGTGTTCCTTCCTGGATTAAATCCAGAAACTCCATATTCCGCTTTTGGTATTTTTTGGCAATAGCGACGACCAAGCGCAAATTCGCTTCGATCATTTTTTGCTTTGCCCGCTTACCTTGTGCCACCGTTTGTTGGACATCGGTTTCTGATTGTTGAACGTGATCGGCCCACTCTGACATCTCCGGTTCGCGTTGCAACTTCTTCGCCAAAGCTTCCTTGGCGTCGATGAGCTTCATCATTTGTTGCACTTGCTTCCCAAAGACAATTTCTTGTTCGCGGGTTAGCAGTGGTACACGACCAATTTCTCGCAGATAGGTTCGCACCATATCAGCCGTGAATTTGGTGTTGAGGTTTTCCGTTTGGGTATTGACAGTAGGCATTGGTGCGATGTCCTCTACTTCGTAAAGATAATGTATGTTTTATTACTAAAATGGATGGAAAAAAGTAGTACATCTATCACAAAATATCGGGAGCTACCAAAATCAATTAATTAATTGATACAGCCGTTGTTAAGACGGTAAGCCCCCAATGATCGGTTCCCCTACTTTCCCTAAATTTTCAATCTTTTATAAGCACGCTGGTTATTTTTGAGAATTCTTCTCTTGGACAGTTACTAACACCGATCGGCAAAACCGAAGTCGGTATGAGTTCTACTTAACTTATGATACGATAAATCAGGCAAATAGTAAACTATCTTAAGATAAAACCTATGATTATAATTCAAAAGCAGCCGTTATAGAAAAAATTTTTAAATTTCCTTTAAATTACTGACTACATCTATAGTGACGCCAAAAACCCCTCTTCTGTTGCCCAAAACTAGCCGGATAACCGAACTTAATTTGCTGTGACAATGGAGGGATGTCACGAATTAGTGATTAGTGATTAGTCATTAGTCACTTGTACTGAGTTTCGACTGCGCTCAACTACCGCTTAGTCATTGGCGCAGCCTCTCCAAGAGTTGTATTGGTCATTTGCAAAGGACATAGACGCATCAGCGGCTTCGCGCAGGGTAGGACAACTGACAAATGACAATCTAAAATCCAAGGTCAGCTTTAGCTAGTTCAGCAGCGGCGAATACTTCTGCGTCAGGTTTTTCTTCCCAGGCTGGCTCACCAATTTCTGCGTAAAAAGTTGCGTCGTAAGGACGGGTACGCACTACTACTGGCATAGGAACGGCGTGACCCAATATTAAAGCTTGTTGTTTCGAGTCTAGCTTTGCCAATACCGATCGCAGTCCGCTACCACCAGATACACCTGTAAAAATCGCGTCAATGTCTTTTTCATCATTCAGCAAAGCGGTAATGCGAGTCCCAATTTGGGACATAACTTCATTATCTATGCCTGATGGACGTTGATCAACTACCAAAAGTGTGACAAAATATTTCCGCAGTTCACGAGCAATAGTCCCAAAGATAGTACTTTGGACGATAGCCGGGTCAAGGAAACGGTGCGCCTCTTCGATGGTAATCATCAATGGCGTTGGGCGATCGCTAGGATTTTTGCTTTGCAGGAATTTGTCTGCTTTCTTGACATAATGCTCATGAATACGCCGGGTGATCATATTCGTCACCAACATATAAGAGAGCATATTAGACTGGGAACCAAATTCTATCACAACATTCTTCCCAGATTCCAGGCATTGCACAATTTTACTAATATAATTCTGGGGGCAAACTGCTCGCATATACTTCAAGCTATCCATCCGCAAGAGTTTGCGCTGCAATGCCATAATCGAGCCTTTGTGTCCGCGTTTCTCGTCGCAGAACATCTCGATTTCTTCGTTAGTCATATTCAGCAACTGGACAATCCAAGACTTGCCAAACTCGCTATACAAAATATTGGCGTTATCTAAGGCTGCGTCAGAGAGTCCTAAATCTCGGCTACATAATTTAATATCTTCAACTTCTATTTGCTCATAGCTCAAATAAAGTTCTTGAGCATCACGCACACCCCGACGCTTTGTCGATTCCGGGTCGAGGGTATAAACTTCCACTTTACTAGGAAAAAGTTGCTTTAAGCCTTTAACCGTATTGACATTCTTACCTTCTGCAACGGCTTCCCAGCCATACTCAGAGTGCATATCAAAAATCAAGTTTACTGCCGCATTTTTACGGATAACGCCAGCTAAAAGTAGCCGTGTTAAAAAAGATTTACCAGTACCAGATTTACCAAAAACCCCATTACTCCGTTCCACGAAGCGATTTAAATCGATACAAACTGGCACATCCATATCCAAAGGTTTACCGATGGAAAAGTTGCGCCTTTGGGGGTCATCTTCCCAACCAAATACCCGGCGAAAATCGTCAACACTTGCTTCGTAAACTTGACTAAAGTGACTAGGAATAGTTTTAACAGGCAACAATTCCATTGTCGTGCTGGTTTGTGGCACAAATGAAGCTAAACCCGTCACCGATGGGAGGAAAGGATTTGCCGATTTGCCATTTGTTGGGGAGAAAGATTCTTCAGTTTCGGGAGTGAACATCAACATCGGCGCGAGGTTGATAGTACCATAAATACCACTTCCGGCTAAAACATCTCGTAAAAAAGTGTCTTCCCAACTGGGGGGATTAGCAATAATTCGGGCATTAGCAGCTCCCAATGCTACATCTGTCAGCATACAAAAAAAACGCGATCGCATCCCTTGCACAACAAGAAACTTACCCACCCGCATATCTTCTACAGAAATGTCAGGATGCAATCGTACTTCTAAACCTTCAGTTAGAGAACCTTGAATGACTGAACCTAATGGCTGTGCCGAATTCATCTAATTAATTACACAATTGTTGGTGCTATCTCTTATGTTGAATTTTAATTGCATAGGGCAAAAGTTGCGAATTTGTCATCAGTCATTCGTCATTCGTCATTTGTGTTGAGTTATTCTCTCTCAATGCCCCATGCCAATTCCCCATTCCCTAATCAATCTGAATCGAGGTTGGCGCACTTCCCGTTGGTGGAGTGGTACTAATTAACGGTGTGCGGAATTGGGCGTAAAGGCGATCGCGCCAGCTAAAGAATGGTTCATAATTTATATTCTCGGCAAAGATTGGCAATCCTTTACCTCTGATAGAAGCTGGTAAATCCAGATAGGGTCCACGAGGAAACTTGAGTAATATCGATAAGCCAGCCACTGCTAAGTCAGCTAAAGTCGGCTCATCTCCTGTTAAATAGGGACTATCTGCCAATAATAACGTCAAGGCTTCCAAGTCTTGTTTTAAAGATGCGATCGCTGACTTTATCACATCTGGGCTGTAACCGACGCCAAAACCTAACACTGTCAGTAAGTCACTAGGAACACCTTGAACCAGACTTTTAAATATATCTGGTGTTGAGGTGGGTAATAAAGACTTACGGAAATTTTGATCTTGACTTATGGCAGCAAATAGTGCTTTACGACCTTTAATGCCTATGGACTCATCCGCCCATTCTTCTATTAATAAAGTTAAACCTCGTTGTTTAGGATCTTGCGGGATTATCGGGCGATCGGGATACTCTAAGTCTAAATACTTAGCTATTTCCGTAGAATCCGCAATATACTTATTACGATCCTTTAATACTGGCACTTGTTTTTGACCAGTTAGCCGGAACAGTTCTACCTGTCCAATCCCAGGCGTAACCTCGATTTTGCGGTAATTGAGTCCTTTAAAATCTAGAATTAGGCGCACTTTCTCTGAGTATTGAGAGAGTTCCCATTGGTATAATTCCAGCATGTGTTCTATCTCTTATAACTGGTCAACTTATTAACTTTACAATTGTATCTTTAGTTTAAGTAATTTTTATTGGTATTAGTTGGTTAATTGTCTATCTTATTGACATTAGAGTTTAACTGATGTCTGATTTTCGGCAAAATTATCGATTTAAAAAAATATTGCTTTCTGATTGATTAAAATATCGAATAACTAAGTAATTTAATTCAGCATATATAAATATAAACCTAACTTCTTATTCGTGGGTCTTCAACAGGTACTTCAACTTCTGTCACCGTTAACCTACGTTAAAAGATTTCAGTAATTGATTTCCATGCTTTTGCTGAATAATCAATGGTCAATTCTGAGATATAGCCTTTTTACTTATGTAATTTAGGATTTATAAATCAACTATTTATTTACGTACAAGTTTGTATATAAATTGTCTTTTAAGTATAATCTTTCTTTGAAGCTTATTCTAACTCATAACTTGTAGATATGAGATTTTCACACTTTCTGACAATTTACGTGACATCAAGTGGAGCTTTTTAACTTATTTTCGTGTGATAGAGAAAATTTACTCAATTTATATTAAATATATGGTAGATATATTTAATACTTATCAGTTTGGGTGGAGGTTAAACATTTTACTTCACTAGCACAAACTCTTCTAGAGAAAAATCTTACTTCCCTCTTGAGTTAGATTTTGTGCATAGCAAAATGTTATAAATCTTTATGTAATCTGTGGACAAAAAGAAAAACAAAATTTATGAAGACAAATTACAGCAAATTGCTGACCACGTTGGCAGGCATAGCAGGATTGAGTAGTTTCAGCGTCCTTATTACTTTACCATCTGACGCGAAAGAGGCACTAAATCCTAACCCCAGTATTTTCAACGAAGCCCCCTATAACCAGGGTCAACGCATTCAAGCAAACGCTCAATACACACCTGCTGAGGCTGTTTCCCAAATAGAAAAGGGCAATACTAAACGCAAACCGATAGCACAGAATAGTGGTGGAACGCTAAATCCCAAACCAAGTATTTTCAACGAGCCTCCCTATAACCGTGGTGGTGGTAGTGTGACACCTAGTGAACCTACACCCGCTAGCGAACCTACATCCCCTAGTGAATCTACACCCCGCACCCCACGTACTATCCCACAAACTCAACCTACCACACCACCGACTCAGACACCGACTACAACTCCACCAGGGCCAGGGGCAAGCGACAATCAAGGCAAAAACTTGTTAGCCTTGGCAGAGTCAAACGCTTCCTTTACCACCTTAACTAAGGCTTTGAAAGCAGCAGGATTAACCGGAGCTTTGCAAGGCAAAGATAACTTAACTATTTTTGCACCCACAGATGCAGCTTTTGCTAAGTTGCCACCAGATGCTTTGCAAGAATTGTTAAAGCCAGATAACAAAGAAGTATTGCTGAAGATTTTAACTTACCATGTAGTACCTGGTAAGGTATTATCCGCTGATTTGAAGTCTGGCGAAGTTAAAAGCCTTGAAGGCGGCACAATCAATGTAAAAGTTGATCCTGCTACTGGTGTTACCGTCAATGATGCTAAAGTCACACAGGCAGATATCACAGGTAGTAACGGCGTAATCCACGCAATCGATCAGGTGATTTTACCTCCTGACTTGTAGTTGTAAGATATCAGCACAACTGGCAACATAACTAGATTTGCATAAAATATTAATCTGTTAAAATTCCGTTCAGATATTAATTTTGGACGGTTTTTTTGTTTGCAGTCAGTTTTTGATCTTTATCTTGCATTTCTAAAAGTTCAGGAATCGTAACAAACCTATAGCCCTGTTTCCGAAAGTTGGCAATAATTTCTGGTAAAGCTTGCACAGTTTTAGAGCGATTACCACCACCATCATGCATTAGCACAATTCCACCTGGCTTGGCCCTCCTAAACACATTATTAATTAATTTTGGTACAGCAGGATGTGAGTAGTCTACGGAGTCAGATGACCAGAGAATGATGGCATATTTGCTATTTCTAGCGTAACTAGCCACCCCATTATGCATGATTCCCCCTGGTGGTCGAAATAAATTTGTTTTAATCCCTGCTACTTGATAAATCAAGTCTGCTGTGTGGTCAATTTCATAGGCAGCTGCTTGTGGATTCAAGAATTGATACCAATGATGCCAAGTATGATTACCAATTACGTGACCCTCAGCAATTTCCCGCTTCACTAAGCCTGGATAATTCTTCACGTTTTGCCCAATGAGAAAAAATGTCCCTTTTATCTGATTTTTTTTGAGAATATCCAGTACTTGCCCGGTACTCTCAGGCCATGGCCCATCATCAAAGGTGAGCGCAATTACTTTCTGTTCGGGAGTAAGTTTTGCCGCATTAACTATTGCTCCTTGAAAACGCTGTGGCACAGTAGATGAAAAACCTTTTGTTTGTACTTGTTGCTGCCAACTTCTAAGCATCATCGCTTTTAGTTCTTCAATCCGCTGCTGAATTCCAACTTTGCTTGGTAGATTGTTTACATTTATATTCTCTGTACTTTGAGCATTAGAGGAGCTTGATTTAATAAGCATCATCATGCCACAACTCACACTGCCACTCAAGACAAGCAACGTAACTAATATTTTTTGCAGACCAAAAAATGACTTATTGTCGTCCACTTCATAGCTCCTTCAAGGTCGAACCATCTTTTTTTTCACAATACTTATGGCAGCTTTTTATACTCTGGTAAGCCTTGCCATACAAGCTACAGTTATGATTAGTATATTTTTGAAAGTTAGCTCCAACCCTGACTCGGAAAAAATACCTTACCCGATGGATAATCTAATATTTATAAGCAAAACCCTCAGCATGAAGGTGAGAACCTTCTTACGCGTTAATTTTTATAACCTATGGGGTATGAGGGGAATTTCAAGAACTGTAAAAGGCAAGTAAAATAATTTGTAATTAAGTTAAGTTTTGCAACGGAGATCGAGACAAGAGCCACAAAAGTTGCCACTTCTTAGTTGCGAGGGACTTAATCCCTTATAATTTATTAATTCGTGCCTCATTAACTATAAATCTTAATGTAGGCTAAATATTGCATATTCTATTGACGAAGCCATTGCGAAATGATGACGAAGATATGACCTTCCTTGAGTAATGACGGTAGAGAGCAAACCTGTTAAAAAATTTCTTTGATTCTCAACCGCGTAAGACGATTGAACACCATTAACTGCTGAAAATTTTGCAAATAATGCTTTAGAGTGAGTCCGAAAATTCCGCACGCTTGTTTCTGTCTCAAAAAAGGGACTTCCTATAAATCATCCATTTTGTGGGGCAAGATGCCCACCCCACAAGAGTTAATAGGATACTTTTTATTTGGAAATCCCTTACCCTTAATAGGTTACAGGCTAGACATTACATCCCGTGCAACTGCTAAAGTCTGCTCAATGTCTTCTTCAGTGTGAGCAAAAGACGTAAACCCAGCTTCAAATTGAGAGGGTGCTAAGTAAACACCGCGCTCTAACATTCCGCGATGGAAGCGTCCGAATTTGGCTGTATCAGACTTTTTCGCATCTTCGTAGTTATGAACTGGGCCAGAGGTAAAGAATAAGCCGAACATGGCGCTGATTTGACCGCCACAAGCTGCATGACCAGTTTCTTTGGCAATTTGTAGCATACCATCTGCTAGCTTTTTAGTAATCTGCTCAAGAGACTCGTAAGTACCTGGCTTTTGCAGCAATTCTAAAGTCTTAATCCCAGCAGTCATTGCCAAAGGATTACCAGAAAGAGTCCCAGCTTGATATACGGGGCCAGCGGGCGCAACCATTGACATAATATCTCGACGGCCGCCATAAGCCCCTACTGGCAAACCACCACCAATCACCTTACCCAAGGTTGTTAAATCGGGAGTGACGCCAAATTTTTCTTGAGCGCCACCGTAAGCAATGCGGAAGCCTGTCATCACTTCGTCAAATACTAATAACGCTCCATACTCGTGAGTTAGTTCCCGTAACCCTTCAAGGAAGCCAGCGTCAGGTGCGATAAATCCAGCATTGCCGACGACTGGCTCAAGAATGACACCAGCAATCTCGTCGCGGTTTTCTTCAAATAAAGCTTTGACTGCTTCTAGGTCATTGAAAGGTGCAGTTAGAGTGGTGCTAGTTGCTGCTTTAGGTACTCCCGGTGAGTCTGGCAAGCCAAGTGTGGCAACACCAGAACCCGCCTTTACTAGAAACGTATCGGCGTGTCCGTGATAGCAGCCTTCAAATTTAATGATTTTGTCTCGGTTGGTGAAAGCCCGCATCAGCCGCAAAACTCCCATACAGGCTTCAGTCCCCGAATTAACAAATCTGACCATTTCGATGCTAGGAACGGCATCGATGACCATTTCTGCCAAAACATTTTCTAGAACTGAGGGAGCGCCGAAACTGGTGCCTTTTTCTAAAGCTTCATGCAACGCTGCAATTACTTCTGGATGAGCATGACCGCAAATAGCTGGCCCCCAAGTGCCTACATAGTCTATGTATTTATTGCCATCTACATCCCAAATATACGCGCCTTTAACACGATCAAAAACGATGGGTTGTCCACCCACCGATTTAAAGGCACGAACTGGAGAACTGACTCCTCCGGGCATGAGGTTTTGAGCAGCGGCGAAGACTTCTTGTGATTTTGTTGTTTTAATTGTGGTATTTACCAAAGTTCTCTCCTAACAGTGGGCAATAAAACGCTCTATCTTAGAATAGGGTCAAACACTGCTTAGAATTTCTATCCTATAAAATTAGCTGAACCAAAAAAATAACAATATGTTATGCAAGTCCAATGAAGACTTGATTTTAGATATTTAATTCCAAAAAATATATCAGCTAGTCTATTCTGAATGGTATCGTGAATCCATAAATCATTCTCATGAGAGCAAACTAGCTGGTATGTCTTCTAACGATTCGCGATCGCTGCATTACACCATCCCGGTTGAGAAAATTCGCTACGATGAACGGGGTCTGGTGCCTGCAATTGTCCAAGACTATCTAGATGGTACTGTCCTGATGATGGCGTGGATGAATCAGGAGTCGTTACAAAAGACTTTAGAAACTGAAGAAACTTGGTTTTGGAGCCGTTCCCGACAAGAATTGTGGCACAAGGGGGCGACTTCTGGGCATATCCAAAAAGTGCAAAGTATCCGTTATGACTGTGATAGTGATGCGCTGCTCATTGGGGTAGAACAATTAGGAGATGTTGCCTGCCATACTGGAGAGCGCAGTTGTTTTCACCAAGTAGAAGGCAAAATTGCTGCACCACCAGGGGATACATTGTCACAATTGTTTCAAATAATATGCGAGCGCCGCGATAATCCTACTGAAAGTTCTTATACTTGTAAACTATTTGCAGGTGGCGATAACAAAATTTTGAAAAAGATCGGTGAGGAAACTGCTGAGGTGGTAATGGCTTTTAAGGATGATCAAGAAGATGCGATCGCAGGTGAAGTGGCTGATTTGCTATATCATACTTTGGTTGCCTTAGCTCACCATCAAGTGGATTTAAAATCGGTATATCGCAAGCTCCAAGAACGTCGTCAATAAAGAATCTAGGCAAAGGTTAACTTAACCGTGTACCCATAGGTTGAACCTCTCTGGCTAAACCAATATGTGCCAACGACAATGAGATATGGTTAAACTTTACTCCAGCCAAAGCCCACTGAAGTTCAAGTGTCCCCACCCAGAAACGCGCCCGGTCGATGACATTCGGTAACATAGGATAGTCGCTTTCCATACGCCGCACAATACTTTCTCCGTAATTACCAAGTTGCACTGCAATATCACAAGCTGCATCTCCCAAACCAGCTGTACCAAAATCAATCAGACCGCTGATGCTCTCTGAGATCGGGTCAAACAGAATGTGATACACTGGCTTGTCGCCGTCGATCAGTACGGGTGTGTAGCTGAGGTCAAGTTCACTTGTAATTACGGGCGCAAAAAGTTCGTGTATCCAAGTTTGCTGATGACGCCACAGGTGAGGAAAGAGAGTTTCCTGAACTTGCTCATACAACTGCAACCAATCT
Source organism: Nostoc sp. (assembly GCF_036918245.1). GTDB lineage: Bacteria > Cyanobacteriota > Cyanobacteriia > Cyanobacteriales > Nostocaceae > Nostoc. Next base: position 37,447 of record NZ_JBALEF010000054.1, on the reverse strand, counting down.
TCAAGGGAACGCTCTGCACCAGAACAAGACACCCCAGCATTAACTAAAACTTCATTTGGAATGCTGTGTAATTGTTGATGAAATCTGGCTAGTTGCGAGATGACACGCGCTTGTGATGCTTCACTCAACTTCAGCAAGGTGTTACGAGATAGCGGTTCACCTTTAATAAATCTATAGCTAGCAAAGCCTTCTTCCAGGTGTTCAAAGTGCGGAACTCGCAGATCGACATAATTTTGCACCACTTCCAACACCTTAGCTTCATGGGAAAGTACCTGTTTTCCCCAGTCATCTTTGGCAAAGCGACATACAAGCTCATGATTAACAATTACTATATCGTTAACCATTCCATCTTGATTAAAGTCAAGATGCTCAATAGAGATATTAGGATAGACAGCATGAATTTTTTCGAGATACGAGGAAGGAATATTCACAGTAAATTCTGACGCAATCACAACAAACAAAAAATCAAAACTTATCGGACTTTTAGCCCGATCGCAGCAACTTATAATAATTTGCCTATTTGTTGTATCAACGTACCACTGTGATTTAACTCCCTAAAAAATCGCTAAACATGAGCATAATACCATTTTGGTGGTTAATCAGCCAAAATTCGATTGAGGTACTGTAAAATTGCTACAGCGATCGCTACGCTCAAGATGAAACCTAGCCAGTAAGTATTGGTAATAATTTGTGGTTGATCTAATGCCCATCCACCCAAAGGATGACCAATAAAAGAGCCAACAGCCCAGCACAAAGCGTTAATGGAGAAATAAACGCCGCGTTGATTTTCTGGGGCTAACTCAGTCACTAAAGAAGCAGCAGATGGGGTATAAGAAACAATTGCCACAGCAAATACTCCCAATGCCAATGTTACCCAAAGCAGATGATCAGATGGGGCTGTACCGCTTACCCAAATCAGTCCAAAACCAATTGCCCAGAAAATCGCAGAAACAGTGAGTGCGAGTGTGTGAGAACAGCGTTTTAAGATGCTGGTGACAGGCAACTGACAAATAATTGCGAACACCAGATGCCAAGCAAATAGTCCGCTAATGGTAGTTTCGGTAAATCCCTTGGCAGTACTTTCGACAAGGACAAAATTTTTGAAGTAAAGCGGCAGGGTGCTGTGGATTTGAGAAATATAGATTGTAAAGAATATATTAACTGCTATGTAGACCAGGAAACGCCCATCTCTTAATACTGCCATCCAAGCAGCAAAAAGTTCTACCTTTTCAGATTCTCCTATCTGCTGTTGTTCAGTTTCACTAATCCCTACATAGACAACTCCAAAAAATACCATAAAAGAGATGGCATCAATCACAAATAGCCATCGATAACTCCCAATTATCGCGATCAAAAACCCTGCTAGGACAATTCCGATCGCTAATCCAAGGTTATCAGCTAGTCGGGCGATCGCAAAAGTTTCCCGACGATTGTCAATTTGGCTAGCGTCAGCAACCACAGCTTCAGCCGCTGGCCAATAGAAACCTATTCCTAAACCGCTAATCAAGCTACCGATTACCAAGGAAGTGAAATTATTGGTTGCAGCTAAAACTAGAGAAGCAATTGCTAAAATCGCCGTCGCTAGCAACAGAGTGCGGCGGCGTCCCCAATATCCAGAATCAGCCAAAGAACCACCTGCAATCCGCCCGACGATGCCGGAAATCGAAGCGCTACCCAAGGCTACCCCAACACTGGTTGCAGATAAACCAAGTTCATTGACAAAAAAGATGGGGGCGTAAAACAGGGTACAGCCGGTGCCAACTTCCGAGAAAAATCTACCAATTGCGAAAATCCAGACTTGGGGATGTATCGAGGGCAACCACGATGACAAGTGAGATTGAGAAGCTAATTTCATGAGTTTAAATGTCATGCTTTGTTGACATTTTGGTAATTCTTATCATTGGCTGCAATTTTCCTCACTAATTCCACAGGGTTTCCACAGGGATTTTAGCAGTTTTCCACAGGTGCTATACGAGCTAATAGGCTTCTTGCTGTCTTACTGGGGATTGTTGATTATAAGTAGCAAAGAAGTTTAAGGACTGAGTTTTTATGAAGTAAAGTAACAAAAAACCAACTTAAATCCCGATTCTTTCGTTCGCATTTATTTTTTATACAATCGTTTTTAACATTTCGCAGCATTGACAAACCCACCCCCTCTTGGCGCACAATGATGCGGCTTGCTTTTATAATCCTGTTCAACCGTTGGCATCAAATGTGTAAAATATATTACCACCAGATTTCAGCGGAGATTGTCGGGATAGCGAAAGAGCGTGTGAAGCCCTAAACCGCTTTACCGCAAGCAACTTGTCCCTCTTGATTATCCTCATAGGAGGAAAATCTCATGAAATCAACGGTTAGTATCTTTACAGAAATTCCTGAAACACTCCACGAATCCTTAAAAAACTACTTAGAAACCCATCCCGATTGGGATGAAAACAGAGTATTGACGGCGGCGCTATCATTGTTTTTACTCCAAAATGGAGATAGCGATCGCCGTGCTGCGCGAGTCTATCTAGAAACTTTGTTTCACCACTCCACAGTAGAAATGCCCTGTACCGACTCACCAGCAACAGCTAATTTACTAGACACCCCATAGGTACTGGTATGAAGGGCGTTATTCCCCGATTAATGGGGCACGGTATGCCGTGCCCCATTAACGGGATTTTAAGCTAATAGCGAGCGATCGGCCATATCGCAATACGGTTCAGTTAAGCCCAAAAAAGAAAAATGCGTAGGTTGGGTTGAGGAACGAAACCCAACATTTTGCGGGGTTTGTTGGGTAACACTAAAGTTCAACCCAACCTACAAATATTTTTAACCGAACCGTATTGGGGCATATCGGGGTAATATTACAACAAAAAAGATCAGTAGATTCTGATCCTTAAAAAGGTTCCAATAGTTTCTCGTGTTGCTAAAACTAGTTGGCAATAGCGCAATATTTACAATTGAGGCAAGACTTGAATATATTAGCTGACCCTTAGTACTTGTTATAAGAATGCAGGGTGAAAGCTCCGAAGTTCAATCTTCAAAACCCAAAAATTTTTGAAGATTGAACGTCTTTTAAGTCGGGGATGAAAGCTGCTAGTTGACTCTAGCTCTCAGTGACAATGAATGACGATTAGCTTATCTTGCGGATGGTACGACATTTTGAGTTGAATCAGTAGGCGATGCTCCCATTGGCTACTGATTAGTCGTTATACTCTCAATAGCTATTTGTTTAGTCATCACTATTAACATCTGGTGATTGCTCACTACTATTAACAATTATAGGTTCCGCATCGTCTATTCCCATTACTTTTACTGGTAGGCTAGAAACGTACTTAAAAAAAACTGTTAGCCAATCTGCTATTGTGTTATCCGGCTCGATAGGAAAGTCAGGATATAACCAAAATCCTGGTAAATGGCCTTTAGGAGAATCTATGTCAAAAGTTAATTGATTGTAGGATTTTAATTCAGAATTAATTTTCCACCCCACACCCTGATAAAAACATTCTAGGCTTTGGGTTTGCATATATATTTGACTCTGAATAGCAAATCCAAAGTGACCATCACTATTTTTTATCCAAATATTATTAAGAATCTCTAGATCCTCATAATCCAGTTTTGATATCCAGACTGTAGAAGAAAATTTTGCATTTGCAAGAAGCACTGCTTCACACAATTTAAGCTTTTTCCTACTCATTATTTTTAAGAAAATGTCAAAAGTCTCTCTGTCGGCTTCTTTCCACGATTTTGCTTCTAGTAAGTCACATAGCTTATGATACTCAATAGGAAATGCTTTTTCGATTTCCTTTGATACCATCTTCTTAATTTTTGCTTCTGAATTGAATAGTTTTAGGTAGTTTTGGGCTTGTCTGCTTATTTTACTGAAGGCATTAGCTTTTTTAAAGGGATTGAAGTCATGAAAATGTATTTTTTCATAAAATAGGCAAGCTGTCTCTCCTATAGCGTAGATCATTAAAGCTTTTATTTCAGATGAAATGCTTTTCTCTGGGCTAGTACCAAACTTAAGCCAATCTATTCCATATTGAGTCGCAACATCACCTAAAAGCGCTGCATAAAAAACCGAAATAACTTCTACTTCCCAATTTAGATAGCGGAAAGGAAGACCGTATATCAGAGCAATTTGATAAATCATTTCCGCTGAAAATCTGACGATTCGAGGTATCTGAACGGTTTCCATTCCCTCAAGAATTTCTTTTGCACTTTTATCAGCAAAAGCTCCGGGATCTCTACTATCCAAAGCTACATTAGCTAAAGCAAACGATTTTTTAACAATTAGGATACGAGCAAGTTCACGATTAGTTTTGTAGGAATACTGCTTCTGTAATTTTTCTACCGATGATTCTGCACGGTCTAACTTAACCTGCTTTAAGCAGTTAACTATTAGTTGGCAAGCGTTCTTATCATAATTTTCTGGTTTTTGCCAAAGTGGTTGAAGAGATTGCTCTTTTTTAACAGGAGGGGTATATTGTTTTTTGCTGCTGATAGCAGATGAATTTTTATTAAGCTTAGGCTTCTCTTTTCTTGATGTGGCAGTAGTGGAAGCTTGATAAGAAGATAAATAGCGATCTCCGCTATCATCGCTGCGTCTAAAGATACCGATAAAATCAGAAATCCCTGAAAAAATATTTCCGATTCCCATAAAAAATGCTCCGGGTTTTGTACTTAGTTATTACTTTTACAAATAACCAACTATTATAAGCGGTATTTTTAGCGTTGCTCCCTTTTCACCTTAAGTTAAAACCAATGCACAGCTATAGCTAGGCACCGCTACAAACTCCAAGTTAAGTACCCTTATATCTACCAAAACTGTCAGATGCCAAGAAATATTTTCCAGTGGACTCTCCCCTGTCCACTGTCTTAAATGGATAAATAAATATCTCAAATAACTGTTTGGTCTGTATTTGAGAAATATCTACTTATTTTGATTGTCTAAATTTGTCTTTTACTAAAGCCAAAGAAATTCACTAATGGCTCCCCCAAGAGTTAACAGTCAAGAGTTAAAAAACTCTAGACTATAAACTCAGGATTTGCCTTCCAACTGCTGGGGGTGAGCAGCAGATTCAAACTTATAACCTACGCCACGTACAGTTTGAATTAATGCTGGCTGACTAGCATCAATTTCAATCTTCTTGCGAATTTGGCCAATATGTACATCTACAACCCGCTGGTCGCCGACATATTCATAGTCCCACACCTCTTGGATTAGTTCTGCCCGCCGCCAAACTCGACCTGGATGACTAGCTAAAAAATGCAACAAGTCAAATTCCAGAGCAGTTAAGGGTACTGCTTGGTTATTAAGTGCTACCTCCCGTCGCACTGGATCAATCATAAGTTTTTCAAATACCAAGCGTTTCTGCTCGGCCGTAGTTATCACTCGTTGACGCCTCAAAATAGCTCCAACTCGGACTTCTAGCTCACCTAGCCCAAAAGGCTTGGTGAGATAGTCGTCAGCACCTTTAGCAAAGCCGCGAATTTTATCAGCTTCGTCAGCCCGGCTAGTCAACATCAAAACAAAAACACCATTACGACTTTGCATCTCTTGGCAGAGGTTAAACCCTGTGACATCTGGTAAATTCACATCTAGAATCACCAAATCAGGGTTAAATTGCTCAAATAGAGTTAAGGCTGTCTTTCCATCTTCGGCAGCCTCCACCTGATAGTTCTGCTTAATCAAAAAGCGTTGGATTAAATTCCGAACCGCAGGGTCGTCGTCAACAACAAGAATCTTGGCAGGAGCCATGACCATTACTTTGCACAAAAATTCGTAAGATTAACAAGAGAGTTGCGTAAAAACGCAGTTGCCACTTTGGGACTAACTAAGAATCTACATGGCTACGGTATAAGAATCCCGATCGTTCAAAAATAAATACTCTAATCAGGATTGTGGGCAATGAGAAGGCGAAACTTCTATTAGCCAACAGTATATAAGCGCTCTGACTTTAACTGCAACCGTTCTTGATAGCAAGACACCTTCTTGATCCCAGTTAGGTGGTAACTTAAAACGTTTCAATTTTAAATCGATATGTGGATATATACCACAAGCGATTATTCAGTATAATTAAAAAAAACTCTTTTAGGGCACAGTAAGTTGCCAAATTTGAAACAATAAAGTTGATTTTTTCATAAAAACCATGAATTTTAAGTACTCTCCGTTCAAATTCTAGATTAGAGCCAGAATTAGACAACGACATGAGGGTATACACGGAGTTCTAGCGATATGTTAAAGTGACTATAGTTGAAATTACAAAGTCGATCAAACTAACCCGTGCTACTATCCTGGTAGGGCATATAAATAGGTCGAGACTTTAGTTTCGATCAAAATTAAAACCTAAAGCTGTTTTTTATTCGATAAAAGACTGCCGCTGACTGAGGCTGAAGTAACAAACTCCCATGAGCGATCAAAATCCCTACGAAAAACTTGGGGTATCAGAAGAGGCTAGCTTCGATGAAATTCAGGATGCTCGTAATCGCCTATTCGAGCAACATAATGGCGATGCCAAGCATTTGGAAGTGATTGAGGCGGCTTACGATGCGATTTTAATGGATCGCTTACGGATGCGCCAGGAAGGTAAAATCAAAGTCCCTGAGCGGATACGGTTTCCAGAGTTGCGAGTGCAATCGCCTCCTAAAGAAAGTCCAACCCCTCGCGAGCAGTCACCTGCATGGCTGCAACGGATGCTGGATCAGCCAACGCCTGCGGATATACTCTTACCAGGAGCTTGGTTTCTCGGTTTGAGTTCTATTAGCCTGTTCTATCCAGAGGGAGGCGATCAGGTTTTGCAGTTAGCATTGGTGGTTGGCGTCGGCACTAGTATTTACTTTCTTAATCGCAAGGAAGGCAAATTTGGCCGAGCAGTTTTGTTCACCCTGGTCAGTTTAATAATTGGCCTAATCGCTGGGGGACTAGTTGCTAGCTGGCTCTTACCACAAATATCATTTATCAGTCTGGAAACGAATCAATTCTCTACTGTAGTGACGTTTATATTGTTGTGGTTAGTTAGTAGTTTTCTACGTTAAACCACTCCTGTAAGCAGGTTTGTATAAAGAAGACATAGTTTATGTGTGTTCTTCTGAGATAAAAAAGTCAGGAGTCAGAATAGGTATTCTGACTCCTATTTTAATTTGCAACCCGAATGCTGATTAATTGAATCTGTTGCAGCTACAGAGCCTTTTTAGACAAGGTGTTTAGCTTTTAAAACTATATCTACAGCAGCGCTAAAATCCTTAACGATTAAGTCGGGGTGGTAAAGTTCTAGTTGGGTGCGATCGCGAATTCCAGATTCCACAGCCATCACCTTAATCCCATAATTTTTCGCAGCGGTGATGTCGGCTTCCGTATCCCCCACCATCCAGGTATCAGCAGACGGGGGCAGTTCTTTTAATGCCCTAGCCATCAACAAGGGCTTATCTTCAATATCGCGAGTTTTAACGTAGTCGTTAGTCAAGCAATAACAACGATTTTCTGGGAAAAATCTCCCTAAATCGTGTTTTTGGAAGGCATAATCTAGTTCGCGAAATCGGCGCATCGTCATCACTGCCAAATCAATTCCAGCTTGTTGAATTTTTAACAGTGCATCCACAGCACCAGGCGCGAGAGTGTCATAGTGAAAGTAAGGTTCTGTATGCACAGTTTGCCGCCGCAACTGGGCGAATTCTTGGGCTTGAGCTTCGTCTAACCCGGAATTTAAGGCGATTTGTTTTTCAGGAACACGCGATCGCTTGAACTGCCAAAATTCTGCTTTCGGAAGTTCTTGAACTACTTGATCTGGGCGACGGGTTTTATCTAAACAGAATTGGTAAACGCGGTAGTAGCGTTCGGAAACATCAATAATTGGGCCGTCGAAGTCAGTAATCAGTCTTAGCATCGGCGGAAAATGTTAATTTTTATTAAAATTATCTCAGATGTATGGCTATTTTTGGAGACTATCAAGTTTAGCTAAGGGTTTTTTGTAAATTCTTTTTAAGAAAGTATCGACGATGACCTGGAGGAAAATCCGCTAACTCTCCAAAAACTTCATACCCCAAGTGCTGATAAAATTCAGGAGCTTGGAAGCTGTAAGTAAAAACATATACGTTTAAGCAGCTACGATTAACAGCTTCTTGCTCTGCTACCAAAAGTAGTGCTTTTCCATATCCATCACCTCTGAACTCCTCTGCAATCCAAAGAGTACCGATATGAAGCCATCCCAAGCCGATAAAACCTTCCAAGCCACCCACTACATTTTCTTCTGAATCACGAAGCAATAGAAACAGTGGCGTATATTGGTAATCTCCAATCTTACTTACATTAAATTTATGAAGTTGCTTATCTACAAAATCAACTTGTTTGGAGTCTGGCTGAATTTCAATTGATATTTTGTACTCAGGCATCATTGCAAAGTACCACGTTTGATTTGTTCGCTTTCAATAGCTTCAAATAAGGCGCGAAAGTTACCTTCACCAAAACCTTGAGCTTGGAAACGGCGTTCAATAAACTCAAAGAAAAATGTCGGCTGTTCAAAAATGGGCTGCGTGAAAATTTGCAGTAGTAGGGGCGCGGTTTGTTTTGTCCCTACGGGAGTATATTCTTGCCAGTCCACCAGAATTTCCTGTTGAGCGATCGCTTCTAATTCTAAGGGTGACAGTGTAAGTCCTGGTCGCTGTTTTAGCTGCGAGTAGTAGGTTTGGGGAACCGAGAGTAAGGATAAACCACTGGCACGAAATTTAGCGATCGCACTTACAAGATTAGTCGTCCGCAAAGCAATATGTTGAATTCCTGGCCCCCGATTGACATCAAGAAACTCCTGAATTTGAGAATTGCTGGTAGCCGGCTCATTAATGGGCAATTGAACGCTACCATTGCGCGAAACCATCACCTGGCTGTGTAAAGCAGAGCGATTGGTTTTAATTTTAAATGCCTGCTGGGGTTGAAAATCTAGGATTTTTTCGTACCAAGCCACAGCACGATCCAATTCACCAACTGCTACATTTAGCACTATGTGATCTATGGCGGTAAAAGTGTTGTCATTAGTCATTTGTCCTCTGTCATAAACCAATGACAAATGACCGCTGACTAATGACCTTTCTATCAAAGTATGAGTCAGTCCACCCCAAGCGGCAATTTTGCCACATTTGATGAATACCTTACCCTCCTGGCGTTCCTGGATGGGTTGTAGGATTGTAGCACCATGTTTTTGAGCTAGGGCGATCGCGCCTTCGACATCTTCGACTGCAAAAGCGACATCTGCCACACCAGGTGGATATTGACGCAGAAACTCAGCTACTGGACTTGTAGGCAACAGTGGTGAAGACAGAAAAAAGCAGACATCACCATTTTTCACCACTTCTGTACAAGTGTGAAATGAACTGATGCGATCGGTTACTGCTTGAAAACCAAGATGGCGTACAAACCAATCCCGCCACAGTTTGGCGTCTTCTACATAGAAATGAACGTGATCAATTTTCATAGATATTGAAAATCCAGCATAACAGTTTATATATCTGTAAATTTTGGCTTATTTGCTAGATTTTCACTTCTTTCCTAAGCAAGAATTATGTAAGCGTACTCCCACTTTAAAAGAATAAATGACTATCAGGTTGAATGTTAATTTCCATTGGCACAGCTTGCGGTTCGGCAGAAAGAGCAAAGAAAATTGCATTGGCAGCAGTTTCAGGACTGAGCATTTTTTTTCGGTCTACTTTTAGGTTGACGTTATCCCAAAAAGGAGAATCTACCCCACCAAAGTAGAATAGCGTGAACTTGATACCAAAACGCTTGAGTTCTTCTGCCATGCACTTGCTAAAACCGACAACACCAAACTTAGAAGCAGAATAAGCCGCTGCCATCCCCATCGAGTGCTTGCCTAGAATTCCTACCACATTACAGATGTGACCAGACTTGCGCTTTTGCATCTCTTCAGCAGCCGCCTGAGTGGTGTAAAAACTACCTTTTAAGTTGACATCTAACATCTTGTCTAAATCAGCGGGTTCCAGGCTGTTGTAGGGCTTGAGTATACCAGCACCAGCTGCATTCACTAAAATATCAATTTGACCCAACTCAGCGATAGTCTTTTCTATCAAAGTATCTACCTGTTGAGGGTCAGTAATATCAGTGCCAACAGTCAAAACTTGTCCTGGTAAATCAGCAGCCAGTGTGGTTAAACGAACTGTATCTCTGGCAGCTAGTACTAACCGGACTCCGGTAGGCGCAAGTTTTTGTGTTAAAGCTGAACCAATACCACCAGTAGCACCGACAATAACAACAACTTTATCCTGCATCGTATTATTTATATTTCTTTACATCTTTTTAGATAATACAGAATTACAGGCTCAAATTGTAGGTAGACATCTAGAAAGTATCTATTCAGAGAGTAGCGGCATTACCTCATATTCCTTGCCATTCATTTTTAATGTAAATGTGGGAGATGATTCTAGATATTTGGTAAAATTGGAACCTAACTTTAATTTTTTAATAATTGAATTAGGAGATTCTCCAGTTATTTTACGTAACTCTGAACCTAGTTTGGACACAGATAATTTAGTTTGGGGAGACTTTGTTTGTATATCTTGAATAATTTTTAATAGTAATTTATCTAATGTTTTTTCATTAGGGATTTCCGCAGAATCTTCTTCTTGAATAGATTGTAGAGATGAATTATCTATAATAGGGACAATTTCTTCAATTTCTGGTTGCTTATGATTAGATTTATTATTGATATTGGATCTTTCTTGAAATAAACTTGTAATAGTTGCTAAACTGTGTAATCGAGTATTAATAGAATCTTGTTCGTTTTTAATTAAGTCTTGAATTTGCTCAACCAATTTTTCCAAGGATGGAACTTCTGTTGCCATTGCTAAAGAATAATGAGTTGATTTGCCAGTATTCCGGTTTTCTATATGTAAAGTTTGCCCTTGTCTACGTACCCAATAGACAATTAATCCCTGGTTTTGGAGTTCGTTGCAAAGGTGAATTAAAATTCCATCGTTAGAGCAGACTAATATTTCTTTAACTGTTGGATAAGAGCGTAAAACACAAGCACCGAAAGCGATCATTTTTGCATCAGCACTATCCTTACCCTCTGGTACGTGGACAAGTTGATAGCCACGGTTATATAGTTCAATATCTTGCTTTCCAACACTTGGATTTCTCCAGTTAGCAAATGCCATTTTAAATTGGAGAGGATACTTGCAGACACTAGCTAAAAATAATTCTGAACTAACATCTAGTTTTAAGTTTTCTACATCCAAAAGTAGAAGTGATATTCCTGTTTCTAATTGATGTTTTATTTCAGTTTTTTGTTGAAATTTTTGGATAAATTGGCTGAACGCAGCAGATTCTAACCAACCAGGCGATAAGATCGTTTGCAGCAGTTGTTCAGCTAATGTCAAACTAAAAGAGCCAAGACTTTTCTCTGTGATTTTTTTTTCTGGCAGGTTTTTTACTAAAGAAAGTTCTGTCGCTTCAGACGTAGATACTTTAGTATGTCCGTTGCTGTTAGCAAGCAAGTCAGTTTCTAAGGAATGAGAGAATGCAGGCTCAAGGAATTGTTTACCACAATTTTTGCAGAGGTAATTCTGCTTGTCATTCCGACGACCATTTTTACGATATGAAGTAGATTCGCACCGGGGACATTTCATTTTGTGATTCAGGTGGTCTAGAGCAAATACTTGTCTTTAAATATATAGTATAAAAAAATACTGTCAATATCAGATTGCGTTGCTCAACACCAGAAAAACTTAAAGCAAGCGGAAATTCAATTTAACCCCTGATTTCCGCTTGCACTATGTAGTAACCCTCTGAATAGCTAGAATTTAAGAAACACTTCAAATGATGCGAGCGAAAATGTAGTCGCGGGTGCGAGAATCCACAGGGTTAGTAAAGATTTTATTTGTAGTACCAAATTCAACCATTTGAGTAATCCGATTTTCATTACTATAAAAGAAAGCCGCAAAATCAGATAGGCGAGTAACTTGCTGCATATTGTGAGTAACAATCACAATTGTCAACTCAGAACGCAAGTTATGGATCAAATTCTCGATTTTCATACTACCCATAGGATCGAGACCTGAACAAGGTTCATCCATCAATAAAACGTTAGGTTTGACTGCTAAAGCACGAGCAATACATAATCTTTGCTGTTGACCGCCAGAAAGCTCTAAAGCAGATTTGTGCAGCTTATTTTTTACTTCATCCCAAAGTTCGGCAGCTTTGATGGCAGATTCAACAATTCCATCTAATTCTATTTTCGGATGCCATCCAACTAATTTCACCCCATAAGCAACATTATCGTAAACGCTCATGGGAAAAAGATTTGGTTTGGGAAAAACCATACTAACTTGGCGACGTAAGCGATTGATGTTGACACGACGCTCATAAATACTCTGCCCGAAAAATTCTACTCTTCCTTCAACCCTTACTTCTGCTTCTAATTCGCTCATGCGATTTAACGATTTAAGAAAAGTAGACTTCCCACAACCACTAGAACCAATAATTGCCGTGACTTGGTTTTGATAAATATCCATTGACACGGCTTCAACTATCTTTTTAGTTTCGTAATAGAAGCTGAAGTTTTTGACTCTGATGGCTGGAATTAGTTTACTCATATTCCCAAAACGTATGAAACAAAACTTGACAAACTAAAACAGTACAAATCAGCAATGCTGTTTCACTATGTTACTCCCAAAAGGATATATTCATGGAACTTACGTAGCTATACAGCAAATAAAGTGTTATTAGCTATTTGTATCAAGACTGTGTTTCAAAATGTATCTTTTGCAGACTTTTTATACCCATTTTTTGCACCTTGACTTAGAGGTTGTTTGAAAAGTAGTATGTTGTGATTTTAATCGAATTATTACCCCCCTTAATCCCCCCTTATAAAGGGGGGAAACAAGAAAATCCGGTTCCCTCACGCCACATGCTTCAAGTCGGGCATTGCCCGCCCAACGCAGTGGCTCCCCTTTATAAGGGGAGGGTTAGGGTGAGGTAAAAAAATATTTGATACATCAATCATGACTTTTAAAACATCCTTTACATAGCATCCTTGCTTATGAAAAAGGATTAGGTCTATTTCGATTTAAAATATTTATGTATAAATCAAAACATCAGTATCATATATCCTCATGGATAGTGAGGAGTTAGTTTTTTGTAAAGATAAATTAGTAACTTTTTTAAACCTTCTAATTCGCTAATGCGATTAAGAATTTTCTGCGATCGCACTAAATCCTTTAGTTACCAAAACTATCACACCATAAGCAAATACGCCTACAACAATTGAAGGCACGGCTGTAATAATACTAGTGAAAAAACGAACAATACTAGCAACTGGGTTAGTTTGACCAAATTCTGCTAAGAAAATTCCCACAAAATTGATAATAAAGGAATGAGTACTAGACCTGTCAAACCAAAAGCGATCGCATTCATTGCATAGGTAAATATTACTCGCTCTGTTGGCAGAGGACTGCATAATTCTGCCGCCAAATAATTTTATTTTTGCTTGCGGCTACAATACATTACTAAAAGTATAAATAATCCTATTCCTGCTAGATATTTAATCGGCTCAGGTACGCTCGGATTAGGGGAGAAAAAGCCTTCGATCGCACCAGCAATAATCAACATTGGTACAATCCCAAATACTAGCTGCACTGCTTGATAACCATAAAATTTCAGTGCATCTCCACGGCGATATTTACCAGGAAATAAAATTGCTCTTGCTAATAATAATCCCGCCCCCCCAGCAAAAAAGATTGCAGGTAATTCCAAGGAACCATGCGGAAACACAAAGGCCCAAAAAGGATAAGCCAGATTATTTTGGGCAACTAAAGTACCAACAGCACCAATTAATAAACCATTAAATATCATCAAATAGGCTGTGTATGCTCCAGCCGTTATACCACCAGCGACAGCCCCAAAAGACACCGACAAATTATTGATTGCGATCCCGCTAGATGCCAGAGGTTCAACACCGACAATTGAACCCATCCATAATTTATGCTCATCTCGCACCTTGGTAATCAAGCTTTCAGGTACAATCAAAGGCATAAAGCTGGGGTTTTGCCAGGAATACCACCAAGCCACTAGTGCGCCTAGTAAAAACAGTGCCGTTGCCGCAGCAATGTATACAAATGCTTTCTGGACTACAGATGGTAATCCCCAACGGTAAAATTCTAGGATTGCCTGCCATTCTTGTCGCCGCGAACCTTGGTAAATCTGCGTATAGGCACGAGTTGTTAAAGATTGTAAACTTTGGATCAAAGTATTGCCGATTTGCTGAGTGCGGGCACGTGCTAAATCTGCGGACACTGAACGATACAAACTCGCTAGCTCTCTAATTTCTGCTGCCCGTAAGGACTTTAACCCTTTTTTTTCTATCTGCCTTAATAGGGCATCTAAACGCTGCCAATTTGGTTCTCGTCGCGCAATCCAACGTTGAATATTCATGAATTTTGGGAACACTGAGTTTAATTTAGCTTAAGATAGCCTCAAATTCATCTCCGTAATTTAAAGGGAAATTTAGCATTATGTCTGAAAACTTTGGATCTTCCGGCCAGATACAACCACTGAGTATCGGTAACGTTGTCAGTGCTGCGGTACGGTTGTATCGTTCTCATTTGAAGACTTATCTTAATCTAGCTGCGATCGCTCACTTGTGGATTCTCGTTCCTGTGTATGGTTGGGCAAAATATGCAGCCATTTCTGGACTAATTTCACGCTTGGCTTTTGGAGAATTGATTTACCAGCCTGAAGGTGTTCAAACTGCCAGAAGCCATGTTAATCCACGTCTTTGGTCATTTTTAAGAGTTGCTTTGCAAGTAGGTATATCTTTACTGGTAATTTATATTGGACTAGCGATCGTCGGCGGTGTACTAGCTGGCTTGATCGGAGTAGCATTAGGAGGAATATTAGGTACTTCAGGCATTATAGTCATAACCACATTGGCAATAATTGTAACGGCAGGCATTATATTATTAGGACTAACCTGGTTCTACTCCCGTTGGATAGTAGCTGAAGTGCCTTTAGCAGTTGAGGAAAATATCAATGGTGGCGAAAGTGTTGCCAGAAGTTGGGAGCTAACTAAAGCCTCAGTTTTTCGCATTCAAGGCATTGTTTTAGTTGCTTTTATCGTTACAATGCCGTTGGTGTTTGTATTAAACTATATACCTAGCTTATTCCTAATCAGGCTTGAGCCTGGTACTGCTATTTACTCGATTGTGTATATTATTTCTGTGATTGGAAGCTTGATCGGTGGAGTTTTAGTCATGCCATTCTGGCAAGCACTAAAAGCTGTTTTATACTTGGACTTGCGTAGTCGGCGTGAAGGTCTAGGTTTACAATTACGAGAACCTCCCTCGCAAGATTTTCGTTAACCCAACACCTTAATCCAACTCTATTAATTTTGAATTAGTTAAAATATGCGCTTTTTTAATCGCATCACATTCCAGACTCCAGAAAGTGTAGAGTTGGAATTCACTCTAGCGGGAATCGGTAATCGAGCCTTGGCACTCCTGATTGACTATACAGTGTTGGGTGTAACTTTGCTTCTGTTTGTCCTTACTTGGAGTGTCTTCTCGACACAGCTGTTAAATTTTGTTGAATACTTTTTTACAAATTTACCAAGTTTAGACATTTGGTTGTTAGCAATTTTTTTCATTATCACCTTTGCAATTTACATCGGCTATTTTGTATTTTTTGAAACATTATGGTTTGGGCAAACTCCTGGTAAACGGGTTGCTAAAATTCGCGTAGTTCGAGATGATGGTAGACTCATCGGGCTACAACAAGCAACGCTACGTGCTTTACTGCGGCCCTTTGATGAAACTTTGTTTATTGGTGCTTTTTTAATTATGTTGGGTAGCCGCGAAAAGCGCTTAGGTGATTTGGCTGCTGGCACAATTGTCATTCAAGCCCAAACACCGACTGTATCTGCAAGATTGACAATTTCAGAACAGGCAAAAGGACTTCATCAACAGTTAATCGAAATTGCTGATTTCTCGCAATTGATGCCAGATGATTTCGCTGTGATTCGCGAGTATTTACAGCGACGTGGTGCAATGTCGTTAAAGGCAAGAGCCTCACTATCTCTAAAGCTAGCCGATCAAGTTAAAGCTATTATTAATTTAGAAAAATTGCCAGAAGCTGTTACGCCTGATGTATTTTTAGAAGCAATTTACCTTGGTTATCAACAACCGAAATTTTAAGCTAATTAATAATGAGTAGTCAGTAGTCAGTGAGTGGAAACTACTGACTACTAACGTACTAACTGATTACTTAAAAATCCAAAATCGGCCAGTCTGGTTCACGATAATAGCGTGTCATGTTGTCAAACTTTCGTAATTCAACACCATCGATCAAAAATTCTGGCAAATTCAACAGCCATTGTTCATTCAATTGAGAAAGCATAGTGCTGAAGCTTATGCGGTCTAGGTCAGATGAAACCTCCCCAAAATAGGCTAATGTAATATGGGCTGTGAAGTGATAATGCTGCTCAATACCCAAGGCAATTAAGTTGGGATTTTGATAAATTGTTCGGCGAAATTGAATAATTTCCTCGTAACAGCGTTCATCTTGGGGGACTAAACAAATGGCTACAGCTCTTGGCATCAGTATTAGTCCCAGCATTTGCCATTTAATTGGATGACTCCTGTTTGTCATCAATTGTTGATATTTTTGAAATATTTCAGCTAAACAAGAGTGTAACTCCTCGTCAAATTGAGGATTTTTTTCGTAGGCATCAAGGTAAGCATTGTCCCAAATTAAATCCGCTAAAGTCAGATGGAAGCTAGCAGGAGGTACAGGTACAATCAAATTACGGTTTACAGGCAACTGCAAAAGTTCCTGTTGATAAGTCTGTAATTTGGCATAGAAAGCAGAGTTGTGTGATTCTTCTTCTGCCGGCGGGGTAATTAGCGTATAGCCAGGAAAGGATGCTGCTTGTCTCAACCCAGAATGTGGCTGAAACTTAGAAGATTCCTGAATATGCTGGGCTTGGGATCTGTAGGCTTCTGGCAGCGTCAGTCTTGCTAACCGATTTAAGTAAGTTTGATAGTTGTCGTCCAATCTTCATAGCCTCACGCTCTCACTTGATAGATTTTAGGGAAAATTACCTTGATTAACAGGATGATTTCAAAAGTATTTAATTTTTGGGAGTGGGGAGATGAAGAAGCAGGGGAGCAGAGGAGCAGGGGAGACGAAAAGACAAGGGGAACAAGGGGGAATTATTGAACAAGTCTCTCCCTTATCTCCCCCCTCTTCCTTGTCTACCTTGTCTCTTCTCAATGCCCAATGACGCCAGTTGCTTCTCCTGTCGGAGACGCTGCGCGAACAACGGATAGCGCAGCGTTAGCGAGTAATCGAGCGTCGGGAACCTCCGCAACGCACTGGCTCCCCAATGCCCCATTCCCAATCTACTACAAGGTTTATCTATGCCAATCTATGTTTACTGGGGTGAAGATGATTTTGCGATAGAAAAAGCGATCGCTGTTTTGCGCGATCGCGTCCTCGATCCCCAATGGACAAGTTTTAATTACACTGCATTCTCGCCAGATCAAGCTGATGCTGCTATCCAGGGGTTAAATCAGGTGATGACGCCTACTTTTGGCGCTGGTGGGCGCTTGGTATGGCTGATAAACACTACTCTGTGTCAGCACTGTCCAGAGAATGTGTTGGCAGAATTGGGGCGATCGCTAAGAGTCATTCCCGAAAACTCATTTTTATTGCTCACCAGCCGTAATAAGCCAGATGAACGCCTCAAATCCACGAAATTATTAAAACAGTTTGCTACCGAATTCCGAGAATTTCCCCTCATTCCCCCTTGGAAAACAGAATTACTGGTGCAATCTGTTAATCAAGCAGCCCAGACTGTGGGCGTGAAACTGACTGCCAATACTTCCCATCTGTTGGCAGAATCTGTTGGCAATGATACACGGCTTCTCTACAATGAGCTAGAGAAATTACGGTTATATGTCCAAGGTAGCAATAAGCCTTTAGACATAGATACTGTTACGAAGTTAGTAAGAAATACTACTCAAAATAGCTTACAATTAGCAGCAGCAATCAGAACAGGAGATACAGCTAAAGCTTTGACAACCTTGGCAGATTTGAGCAATGCTTCCGAGCCAGGATTACGGATAGTTGCGACGCTGATTGGACAATTTCGCACCTGGCTGTGGGTAAAGATTATGATAGAAAGTGGGGAACGGAATCAACAAGCGATAGCTATTGCCGCTGATATCGGTAATCCCAAACGGATTTACTTCTTACAGCAAGAAATCAAGCTGCTTTCTGTGCAACAGTTAATCTCTTGCTTACCCCTACTGCTGGAGTTAGAAGTTAGCCTCAAGCAAGGAGCATCAGAAATGTCAACACTCCAGACTAAAGTAATCGAACTTTGCCAAGTATGCCGAGGAAATTGACAATCAAATATAAAAGCCTGATGTATTGAGCAGTTCCTGGAACTTCCAACTCCGAAAATAATTCAAAGTTCTTATAATATCCCTGATGTAGTTTTGTGTCACACACTATATGAAGAAAATTTCCGATTTATTTTCTCGAACTAGCCGAAAGCGAACCCTTTTGCGATCGTTATTTTTCGGCGCGATCGCTACTGTGAGTGTGATTTCCAACGCTTTTTTATTAAGTTCCAAAGCTGACGCTCAAACTCCACCACCAATAGTTAACAATACTGAAATCAACAGTTACGCTCAAGCCGTGCTAGCAATGGAGCCAGCCCGTCAAAATGCCTTTGAAGAAATTAAAAAACTTATTGGCGATGGAGAAATTCCCAATATTGTCTGCAACGATTCTAATAGCATAAATGGTCTTCCAAAGAAGGCTCAAGATATTGCAGTGAACTACTGTAACCACGCTCAAAAAATTGTCGAAGATAATGGTTTGAAATTTGAACAGTTCAACAAAATTACTATAGAACTACAAAATAATACCATCTTAAAAACGCAGGTTTACAATACCCTATTACGCTTGCAACAACCTCCTGAGTCTCGGTAAGTAGAAGGGCTACTTCAATCAAAGCACGTAGTAAGGAAGTGGCTAATTACTATGGTAATCATAACTCAATTATTCTGACATTACAGCAGTCCTATCTAATTCATGAAAAATATAGAAAAGGAAACGAACCGCCTTCTCTAGGAGACACTATGTCTAGCTTGCTTTCCTGTAGAGGTACGCGCAGTGTGTTGTAGAGAAGGGCGCAAAGGTAAGAAAAAGATATATCATTCAATACAGTTCAGATCAGCCCAAAACCCAGATGTAGAGACGCGATAAATCGCGTCTTGAAAGACCAAGTATCTACACCAATAACCCTTAACCCAAGCGGATTGATATATATTTTCATAAATGATTTAAGACTGCTATTTATAAATTTTGATATTAGAAAAAAAGCGAATGAGGCATTGGGCAGAATTTAATTCATATTCCCCAATGCTCCATTTCTAAGTCCGTCCAACAAGTCTGGCGACTACTGTAGCTAACTCATCTGCTTCAATAGGTTTAGGTAAATGCAGTTGATAACCCTCTTGTATAGCTCGCATCCGATCCTCTGCCCTAGTATCAGCTATCAAAGCTGCGGCTGGAATATTTCCCCCTAGTTCTGGTGGTTGCGATCGCACTTTACGGATCAAAGAGTAACCATCTTCCTGGAGCATACCGATGTCGCTGACTAAAGCATCTGGTTTCCACTGTATAATTAACTGCAATGCTTCTGGAACTGATGCTACAGCTGTAACTTCGGCTTGGCACTGTTCGAGGACTGTGGTGATAAATTCACGGGTATCGGCTTGGTCATCTACAACCAGTACGCGCACACCAAGCAGGGAGAGGGGCAGAGGGGCAGAGGGGGGCAGAGGGGCAAAAGGATGGAGGTGGGCACTCTTGAGAAGTGGTAGTTTGACTGTAAACGTCGCTCCTTGTTCTTTACCTGGGCTATCTGCGTGGATAGTACCGCCATGTAATTCTACTAAATGACGGACGATCGCTAATCCTAGTCCTAATCCACCATAGATTCTAGTGCTAGAACTATCAGCTTGACGAAAGCGATCGAAAACGTAAGCAAGAAAATCAGGACTGATACCAATGCCTGTATCAATCACTTGAATTTGGGCATATTTATCCGTTGTCTGTTGTTTTTTTTGTCCATTGACTACTGACAATTGCACCTCTACCCTTCCTCCAACGGGTGTGAATTTGATGGCATTGGATAGCAGATTCCAGATAATTTGTTGCAAGCGCTCAAAATCCCCGGAAACTAAATATTGAGAATTTTCACCCAGCTTGCTGTCCTCTGAATGTTGATTGGTTTGGGATTGTGCTTTTGGAAATTCGAGATTTTCGTGATTAATTCCTAATCCCCAATCTGAATTTCGCGTTTCTTTTGAGGGAATCAGAGAAAATCTCAAATCGATTTCCTTGGATTGGGCGGCTAAACTAACAGTCTTGATGGCTGACTCAATTATGGGAACCAAATTACAAGTACGGACATCGAGGCGTAACTTGCCTCTACTCATCCGCGATATATCCAGCAAGTCTTCAATTAGCTGGGTTTGCGCTTTGGCGTTGCGCTCAATTGTCTCCGTAGCCCTAGCCATTTGGGTTTCACTGAGCTTGCTTCGTTGCAGTAATTGCGCCCAGCCAAGGATGGCATTGAGAGGCGATCGCAATTCGTGGGATAATATTCCTAGAAACTCATCCTTCATCCGGTTGGCCTCTTGCAACTGCTCAGTTTGTTGTTGCAAAGAAGCAATTAAACTAGCCCGTTCCATTGCGATCGCTATTTGGTCACATACTGCTTGCATCATCCCTTTTTGATTGTCGGTGAAGCTTAACAGAGTGCGGCTGCCAAAAGAAAGAGTACCCAATAGCCGTCCTTGGGCGATCAATGGGTATGCATAATAAGCAGTAATGCTTAAAGAGCGAATCAATTCTGTTTTTTCTTCAGTTGATTGCTGCACATTCTCTACAGCTATAGGATGGCGTGAGAGCGCTACACTACCACAAACCCCTTCACCAAATGCCAAACATTCAATTTCCTTTGCTATTTCCTGGGAAATACCACTGTAAGACCTCAACCGCATTACCTGAGAGTTATCCTCAACCAAATAGTTAAAGTAAATATCTAAACCAATTTGCTCTCTTAGTTTTCGGTAGACGCTATCGATTAGTAGTACTGGTTCCTGACTCGATAGTAAATCGTTGGCTGTGTCAAATAGTAGCTTTAGCCTTTTGTAACCTAACGAGAGTGCTTTTTCTGCCTGTTTGAGGTTGCTGATTTCTTGGAACACTAAGATACAGGTAGCCGGATGACCGTGCATTGCTGGCAAGGTATCAGCAAATACTAGTAGAGAGCGCACACCAGTGGGAGTGTGCCAGTCCACCTCCAATCCATTCAGGCGTTCGCCACGGGCAACCCGCACCCCTGGCATAAGTTCATTGGGGATGCGATCGCCAGCTGCATCTGTATATTGGTAGACTGTGTGATACTCTGCGGCTGGTACACCTTTGGGAAATTCGCCCCCAGCTAATTCGTTAGCAGAGCGATTGGCAAAAGTTACCCGCGCCGTTCCTGGTTCGATAAACAGCAACGGTCTTGGCATCAGATTTAGCACATCCTCTAGCCATTTTTGCTGATTTAGGAGTCCTTCCTGTGCCTGTTTGCGCTCCGTAATATCTAAAAATGCACCAACGCTTCCTCTGGTTTTACCCTCTTCGTCAAACAAGGGTGCAACGTACTCCAACAGGTTGACAATTTTTCCATTTTCATGTCTTACATCGAGTTCACTATCTAGAACTTCAACACCATGAGTTGCAGAGTATTGCATTGGGAGTTCCTCTGCTGAGAGTTCCCTTCCTTCTCGGTAGATTTTAAAGCTTGTCGATTTTTCCTCCAAGGGAGCGTTGAGGGAGGCATTTGTGTCTGAGGATATTCCCAGCTGCTTGGCAAAAGCAGGGTTGACCTTGATATTTTGGCATTCTCGATCTTCGGCAATGCCAATTCCAATGGGAATTACCTCCAACAGAGTTTGTAACTCAGTAATGCGGCGCTGTAGATCCTTGTTTAGTTGTAGGATTTGTTCCTTGGCTTGTTTTTGCTCGCTGATGTCGCGAGTCACAGTTGCTAAGGCAATTGGCTCACCTGTCTTCTTGTCTGTAACAGTGAAGATATTGTAATCAACTGGTATCGGTTGACCTGTTTGAAGATGCCGGAAGCAGAATTCTCCCTGCCAGCGCCCTTCTAATAGCACAGTCGGCAGTATATATTCTTGAAAATAGGTTTTGTCTTTGGGCATGAAGTAATCTAATACTGCTTTTTGCCTCACTTCATCAAGGTTGGCAAGACCTACCAGCTTTTGACCTGCATCATTTATGTAGAGTAATTGACCTTCAAGGGTGGCGATGCCGATAAAATCAGAGCTATTTTCTACTACCGACACTAATTTTTGTTGCTCTGCCTCTGCTTGTTTGCGTTCGCTCAAATCAAGGATAAAGGCTACTGACTCTTCCCGGTTTTCTCCTAGCAGGACGTAACCAATTAAAACCGGGATGCGGCTACCATCCTTGCGAATATATTCTTTCTCGTAGGGCGTACAAGCAGCGTTGGTATTTCCTTGGGCTTCGGCAACACCTCGCTCATCCAAGTATAGATACTCTGGTGGTGTGATATTGCTCCAACTTAACTTACCTACTGACAAATCCTCCTGCGTGTAACCAATCATCCTCAGAAATTCGTCGTTTGCCTGCTGGATACCGCCATACACATCGCCAAACAGAATGCCGATGACGTTAGCATCTACAAAACTTCCTAGTTTAGCTTCGTAGGTTCTCAGTGCTTCTTGGGCAAGGTCGCGTTGATAGCTGAGGCGTTCAATAACCCTGGCACTTTGCCAAATCAAAACAGTAAAAATTACAATCAGAACGATCGCAAACACCGATACTGCAAATGCCGGATCGTATTGTCCTGCCCGTTGACCTTCAACGATTACCCACCCCAATATAAAAGGTACTGCGATCGCGGCAATTAATAAACGACGTGCAAGTAAGCCGCCGTAACTATCACTTGTAACTATCCTCATTAAGCCATGTTCTGCCCGCACCCACAGAATACCCATACTTAGTAAGAGGAACAACACCGCTGTGTGTAATGCCATTGATGTTGTATAAGGGGCAAGTCCGTAGAGAACTTTCACTTTGTAGGCATAGCCCATTAGCGCTTGAAAGGAAATTAAAGTAGCAATCAGAACGATAATCTGGGCATACCAATAACTGCGGTGGGTTTTTGGATGAATCAGAATCTGTAGAGCGACACTAACCAGTATAAAGTTCAGTGCTGTGTTCACCCCCATTCGCCCCGGATGCGATGTCGCTATACTAGTTTGCGAATCACGGAACACCAGCTCATCAATGCCGAGATTCCAGCCGAACAGATATTGACAGAGGGTAAGCGCTGCAATTGTGATGACAGCTATTGCACAGACCTGAGAGATTAGAAGAGTAGGGAAATGGGTAAATAATTTTGTTAGCGCAGGGTTAGCGAGTCCGCGTTCGCGCAGCGTCTCGTAGAGAGCGTCATTTTGAATTTTGAATTTTGAATTGTTTCCCCCTGCTCCCCTGCTCCCCTGCTCTCCTTCTAAAAATAGCCACAGCGACACACCACACAGCACAAAACATAACGCTGTGTTGACTTTCATTGTGGCAGGACTACCAGGGAAGCCGCGCTTAAGAACTTCAATGCCAAGACACCAGCCAACTAATACCAAGCTGCCAACAAAAACAGCGATCGCACTTGCGACTCTTGCCACAAGTGCATTTGTAGAGATTTTAAATCTATCTTGCAGCCGCAAGCGGTTAATATTTAACATTGAGTGTTCTCTAACCGCATCTATCTAGCGTAGTAAACTTACGTATTTCTTACGGTTTAACCATTTATGTCCTTTGTATTGTATGTTACCCCTTGACTTGGTTTTCATCTACCTCTATGCATATTTTTTCTTGCACAATTTAAAGTAGGAAATAATGGTGGTTCAAAAAACCACCTTTGCGAGTATTTCAAAATTGCAGAGTATGACGCTTACCATCATCTTGAAACCGTTGCTCTCCAACACCTACAAGTTCTACAATCACTTCTCGCAGTGCAGGTGTCCACTCTCCAATTCTTGCTTCAATTTCCACTACTGTTTGGCTTACCTGGGTAAATACACGGATGTTAGTTATTGAGAAGTTATTATCTTGATACTTGCTTGTCTGTCCATCATCTTCAAATAGCTGATATTCGTTATTACCAGGCCAAATCCGTAAGCGGATCTCGTTGAGTGGGGCTTGATCAACGTATTGGCTGACAGGTTGCATAGGAACGATCGCACCGCTACGAACATACAGTGGCATTTTTTCCAATGGTGCATGAGCAAGAATGTGAATCGGGCCTTCATAGCGATCGCCACTCCACCAATCATACCAAGTGCCAGCGGGTAAGTAGACAGATCGATGCTCAACTCCAGGGCGGTAAATTGGTGCAGCCATCAGCGATGCACCTAGCAATACTTGATCGTAGAGGCTATAGGTTTGCGGATCGTTAGGGAAATGGTACAATAATGGTCTTAAAATCGGCGCGCCTGTTGTTGTCGCTTCCCAGAAAAGACTATAAATGTAGGGAAGTAGTTGGTAACGGAGATTAATGTATTCTCGACAGATATTTTCAACGCGATCACCAAATACCCAAGGTTCATGACGAGCAGTAGACATTGCCGAGTGACCGCGCATCAATGGGTAAAGCATTCCTACTTGCATCCACCGAGCGAATAATTCAGCTGTGGCGTTACCAGCAAACCCGCCAATATCGCAACCCACAAACCCCACACCCGAAAGTCCCATGTTACAAAGCATCGGCAGAGACATTTCTAAATGCTCCCACAACGATTGGTTATCTCCCATCCACACAGAAGACCAGCGTTGCACACCAGCATAACCCGATCGCGTTAACACAAAAGATCGCTCTGAACTTCGATGCCGTCGTAACCCTTCATAGCAAGCTTTAGCCATCATCAACCCATACAAGTTATGCACTTCTATATGAATGGACGTAGGTAAATTCTCCTCTGCCCCTCTGCTCCCCTGCGGTGCATCTAGAGGAAACCAAATCTTTTCACCATCATCCCCGAAAGGGCGATCGTTTATGGCAGGTTCATTCATATCATTCCAAATTCCTGCCACACCAATATCAGTTAGGCTTTTGTGTAAATCAGCCCACCAGTTACTCACATCAGGACGTAAAAAATCAGGAAAAACAGCTTTCTCAGGCCAAACGTAGCCGTGGAACAACGTACCATCAGCTTTACGCACAAAATAGTCGTTTTCTATGCCTTGGTCAAAAACGTGATAATTACCTTCTGGTTCATACTTCACCCCAGGATCGATAATTGTGACTGTTTTGAAACCATCCTCTGCTAAATCACTAATGAGTTTTGCCGCGTTGGCAAAGCGTTGAGGACTCCAAGTAAACACTCGATAGCCCTGCATATAGTCAATATCCAAGTGAATAACATCACAGGGAATGCGGCGTTGACGAAATTCCTTTGCTAGTTCCCGCACAACGGTTTCTGATTCGTAACTCCAGCGACATTGATGATAACCTAGCGCCCATTTCGGCGGTAATGGCATTCTCCCAGTTAGCTGAGTATAAGTCTCCAGGATTTGGGCTGGTTCGGGGCCGTAGATAATGTAATAATCCAATTCACCGCCACGAGTTTCCATCTTCCAAATACCTGGTTGTTCAGCACCGATATCGAACTGACTCCAAAAAGTGGTATTGAAAAAGATGCCATAGCTTACCTGCGGACGCAAAGCCATAAAAAATGGAATTGCTTGGTACATTTCATCAGTGAGTGAATCATAATCTAAGGCATCCGTTGTCCAGTTAGTTTTTACTTCGCTGAGTTTATCCAGAAAGCCTGTACGTTCACCAAAGCCATAGAAATGTTCGTCGGCTGCAATTTCCTTCCAGCCTGCAACTGCACCCATCCGCCAACCTATCCCCATCTCTGCATCTTGAGCAAAGGGGCGATTAGCTTTGTCAAAATAGGCGATGCGACATTTTTCTCGCTGGACGCACACACGAATCTGTGCTGTTTCAATTTCGACCGTTGCTTCAGTTTCCCGGACTGCAAAAGGTGTTGTCGCCCATTCTGCATCATCCAGCGTAACTGCCCAAGAGCGGCGAGGCATAAATTCCCCAGTTGGTGCGAAACGCACGCGGATTAAATTCGGAGTAAGTACGCTGATGGTTAGGCGTGAGTCGCCACAGTCAAAATTAACAATATTATTTTCCCAGCTTACAGCTTTTACATTGCTAACAGTTGTCCAAGCTTGGTTCGTGGTGGGTAGTTTTCCGAAATATTGCGGCATATCAGTTATTTAGCAGATAAATACTTGTCCGCATTCATGATTACAGAGATACTCAGCCTCAAACTCTTTCTTTCGCTAGAGGTTGGTGAAAGATCAGCAGATATTTTTTACCAAGATTATTTTTGTAATGTGCAAACTTGTGCATTGGTCTTGCAAGACGCGATAAATCGTCTCTCTACATCAGGGTTCAAATCAGATAATTTAAACGAATTTTCTGGAATAGGCTAATGTAGTAATGGAGATTATTTACTGTAGTACACAAGGAGGACGAACTATGACTGAGTTGCTAGCAGTCCGGGTTACTTTGACCATCCCAACTCAAAGAACACAAGGCGCAGAGATTCTGTTCAGTCCTCTTTCCTACAGGAATGAAAACTAGAATTCACAGACATTCTGGTGCGGGGAGTTGCCCTGCGTAGAAGTGTCTTCCTCTTTTGTGCAATTCTCTAGAAGAGTATTTAACCCAAGTAGAAGCAGTTGCTTTGGGTGTACCAATTGCAGTTTTAAGTGCCACCAATCATCAAGGTTTGGATGCCTTAAAACCTTACTTGCAACCAGGACAGACAGTTGCTTTGTTGGGGTCTTCTGGTGTTGGTAAATCCACCATCACCAACCAACTGCAAGGTGCATCTGTCCAAGTTGTACAAGCAGTACGGCAAGGTGATGACCGAGGTAGACACACGACAACTCATCGTGAATTGATTTTGCTCTCTACTGGCGGATTAATTATTGATACTCCAGGAATGCGGGAAATCCAAATTTGGGCAGGTGATGAAGGTTTGCAAGAAACTTTTACAGACATCGAAACCTTGGCGCAAGAATGCCATTTCCGCAATTGTCAGCATAATAATGAACCCGGTTGTGTCGTGCAGCAGGCTTTGGCTGAGGGAGAACTTGATTATTCCAGGTTTCTTAGCTACCAAAAGTTACAAAAAGAACTCGACTACCTGACCCGCAAACAAGACCAGAGGGCGCAATTAGCTGAGAAAGAAAGATGGAAGAAGATTCATAAATCTATGCGAAATCATCATAAGCGCTAGTTGCACAGGCTATTCGTCATGATGGGACGATTGAGCCGCACAAAGGATTGCACTTCAACCGCTCCTCCTCGCCTTCGGAATCCTGTCATAGTGTCTCTATCCCTGCCTTTTGTGCGATCGCTCAGGGCAGTAAAGAAGTTCTTCTGGGTAGCGATCGCTACCCAGAAGACCCAATGCATTATCTGCTTACTACGGTCGAACTGCCGATTGTCAGCCAAATTCTGGAAGCGTCAAAGGCACAACCGTACTTTAGCCTTCGCCTCGATCTTGACCCCACCCTCGTTGGCTCAGTGATGGTCGAGGCAGGGTATCCCTCATCGCGCAGCCGTGCTGATGTGAAAGCGATTGACGTAAGTCCGTTGAATGCACATCTGTTGGACGCTGTGGTGCGGCTCGTCAGGCTTCTAGATTCCCCTGCTGAAGCTCATGTTCTCGCACCACTGATTAAGCGGGAAATTATTTATCGGCTCCTGATGGGAGAGCAAGGTAATCGGCTCTGTCATATTGCAGTTCTGGGTGGCTATACTTACCACATCGCCAGAGCCGTCGAGCGACTTCGTAAAGACTTTAACGAGCCGATCAAGATTGAAAGTATCGCACGAGAGCTGGGAATGAGTGTTTCGGGCTTTCACCATCACTTCAAGTCTGTCACTGCAATGAGTCCCTTGCAGTGACAGAAGCAATTGCGGCTCCAGGAGGCTCGCCGTCTGATGCTGGGGGAAAACCTTGATGCTACCAGTGCTGCCTATCGAGTAGGGTACGATGATGCCTCGCACTTCAACCGAGAGTACAAGCGGCTCTTTGGTGCCCCACCGATGCGCGATGTGGAGCGGTTGCGAGAAGCTGCTAGGGAGACTGCTAGTTCAATATGATCGGCCCTTTCAAGGTCTTGTAATTTCCCTGAAATTATAGTTAGTTGAAAAAATATAGTTGTTAGATAGGGAACAGCTAGAATGTTTCTAGGTCAAGTGTTTGAGCGTTTTGTAGAAGAAAGTCCGGTTTTGGTATAAGCTTTTCTACTTATTACTGTGTGAAATTTTGTGAGTTATTTAATCTACTTTATTTCTAACATTTTTTACTGCAAAAATAAGAAATTCTATTTTCTTTATCAAACATTAGTTTTAAATACTTTTATCAAATATCCAAAAGTATCTAACTGCACATATTGGTTATGAGAAATAATTTTATTAACTAGCAACCAGTGAGGGTGTAAGTTATGACTAGTAAAGGTTATAAGGATAATGTTTTATTAAATAGATCAATAATTTGAGATTCGGCAAATTAATTAGTGAGATGTATGTTATGGTTTTTATAGGAATCAAACAAGTGAAAACACGAAAAGACTTCAAGACAAGTTTGAGGCAAGCTCAAGAAAGTTTTTTTGCTCTGGTAAGTCCCCTTCAATTAGCTACATCTTTTTTTAACGAAAATCTAAAACTAGATTGAGTAGGATAGTAGCCTTTGTAACAACTTGAAGTCAATCAAAATTTATCTGGGTATGAGCCAATAAGAGTTGGCTAACCTAGCTAGAGCATTACCCGCCAAAAACAATTACTCTTGGAGTTTGGGAAGAAAGACTCTTAGTACAGCCTGACAATTCAATAGAAATACAGAATATTTACTAACTTCGTCTTGCGGGGGTAAACATTTTCAACCGCGAACTAAGTTGAAGCAGTTACTGACTTTTGCAACGAAAACTTCAAGCAGAATGGTGTAGTTCCATAATTTCGAGGAATTTAACCATACTGTCAAAAGTTATTAAGATATTATCTAAGCCAGAGTATCAAATGTTGCCTGTGTAGGTATTATATTACTGCACTGGTAGCTACCACTTTTAGGCTGGAATTTATCCTGCTGCATCAATCACGAAACGAGAAGCGCTATAGATTTTCTTGGTTACTTGACATCAGCAAAATCAGAAAAGTTGTAGCGACCATTTAAGAGTGGATTGCAATTTGGTTGGTTGTGTGGTTCAGGGAACAAATCTGCGTTCATTTGAATTCCTGCTGCAACCACTCTTGAGGCTTGAGCAACCATTTGGGATTCGTTACAACAACTGATAATGCTGAAGTCATAGTTTCAAAGGCTTCGTTATTAGGAGATTAGATTTCTCTATCTCTTAAGCCATCGCTTCCTGGGTAAATATGTTCTGATTTTAACTGTTTTTGCCAGGGTGCGATGCCTAGCGACAAGTCGCTAGGCATCTACGCCAACAGGCTCTACTTCCCTACAGCGCCAAGGGTGAATATTTCACATCAAGCTTACGAACCATCAATTAAATCATTGTAGGAAACACAACCATGACTGACCCAAAGATTAGACAAATAGCTTTCTATGGTAAAGGCGGTATTGGTAAATCTACCACTTCTCAAAACACCCTAGCAGCAATGGCTGAAATGGGTCAGCGCGTCCTGATTGTCGGTTGCGACCCCAAAGCTGACTCTACCCGTTTGATGCTACACAGTAAAGCTCAAACAAGCGTTCTTCAATTGGCTGCTGAACGAGGCGCTGTAGAAGATATTGAACTCGAAGAAGTAATGCTCACCGGTTTCCGGGATGTACGTTGTGTGGAGTCTGGCGGCCCTGAACCTGGTGTGGGTTGCGCTGGTCGTGGTATTATCACCGCTATCAACTTCTTAGAAGAAAACGGTGCTTACAAAGATGTTGACTTTGTAAGTTACGACGTTTTGGGTGACGTTGTGTGCGGTGGTTTCGCTATGCCTATCCGTGAAGGTAAGGCACAAGAAATCTACATCGTTACCTCTGGTGAAATGATGGCGATGTATGCAGCTAACAACATCGCTCGTGGTGTTCTCAAATATGCTCACACTGGCGGTGTGCGCTTGGGTGGTTTGATTTGTAACAGCCGTAACGTTGACCGGGAAATCGACCTAATCGAAACCCTGGCAAAACGTTTGAACACCCAAATGATTCACTACGTACCTCGTGACAACATTGTGCAACACGCAGAATTGCGCCGCATGACTGTTAACGAGTATGCACCTGACAGCAACCAAGCTAATGAATATCGGACATTAGGTACAAAGATCATCAACAACAAGAGTCTGACTGTCCCCACACCTATCGAGATGGAAGAGTTAGAAGACTTGTTGATTGAATTCGGTATCTTGGAAAGCGAGGAAAATGCTGCAATGCTAGTAGGCAAGACTGCTACTGAAGCACCTGTTTAAAGTATTGCTAAGTAAATAATGGTTTAGGGTGGGCAGCAGCCCACCTTTTTCCCAATCTTTGCATTTCTTTGTTTGAATCCTTAATAGGAATATATAGCGATCGCTCATACTCTGCAAGAAGCCGCTACGTGTCTATGTAGAAGATATATTTCGAGATTTCCAAAGCGGTGGTTACAAATTAGAAGATATGAATGTTTCTGGCAATCGCTTGATATCTCTAATCTTAATCATTTTCAACCAGAAGCTTATACAGGGTTTGTTAACAACAATGATAGCTATACATCCCTACTCCCATGTGGAAACATCTCGCAGCAAATTAGGAATTTCTCCTTGAGATAAGGGAAACTCTAGTAAAGTTTCTCTAATACCCAAATATCCAGATTCAGCAAACGATAAAAGCATTCGTGAAAGCGCTAGCCAAACCTCCGGTTCGTATTCCCAATCACGATAACGTGAAGCTTGACCAGCTATTGAACGTAGTGCCCAAAAATAAGAGTTTCTCACCACCGAACCACCCTTCTTAAACTCTGGCAAATCTTCGTGGTGGATAAAAAGTATTTTATTTTCAATTCTGGCTATCATAGCAATTTTAGATTTTAGATTTTAGATTAAAAGTAAATTTTAAGTAGGGTCATTATGGCTTTAGCTTAACGCACTATGTTCTACGGCAGTGCGTCGCCTTTACAAAAAAAATGCTGTGAAACCTAATATTCTACATTTATCAGAAAGTGAGGTTTTCCAAATCATCTGCAAAGACATAAGAATGTAGAGACTTTGCAATGATAAAATCTCTACATTGAATACCTAAAAATTGGCGCTTAAACCAACACGAAAAGTAAATCCAGGGCTATATATGCGATTAACTCGCTCATATTGCTCACCGAGTAGATTTTCTA
Source organism: Nostoc sp. (assembly GCF_036918245.1). Taxonomy (GTDB): domain Bacteria; phylum Cyanobacteriota; class Cyanobacteriia; order Cyanobacteriales; family Nostocaceae; genus Nostoc. Next base: position 5,931 of record NZ_JBALEF010000054.1, on the reverse strand, counting down.
AGTAAACTGTCAGTCCTAAATTGCTAGTTAGAGGTATACGCCCGCTCAAATCTAAATTCACAAAAGACGGTGCAAAATCTGTGGGCTTGTCAGTAGGGTTAGCGAAGATGGATCTGCGAGCGCCACTATTGTAGGTAACATACAAGTTAGCTTGCCAACCTGAATTTTGATAACCCACACCAGTTTGCAGTACAGAATAGGGAATCAAACCTAATTGTAAACCTTTCTCTGTCCCTGTTTTTATTTGGGAATCTGTATAAGTATAGTTGAGAAAAGTTGACCAGCCAGCCGCAATTTTTAATTGCAATGCAGCCTCTAAACCATTGGTATCTACTAATCCAATGTTTGCCCATTTTCCGGCGATGACTCCCAAGCGATCGCCTATACTACTACCAAAGTAAGTAAACTGTCCAATCAGATTTTCCGAAAAATTAACATCCACTCCCGCAGTCCAAGTTGAGCCAATTTCTGGGCTTAAATCAGGATTAGGTTCCCAACCATGAACTGTATCATAAATATACAACTGATCTAACCCAGGATTGCGTTGTCCCCCTGCCCAACTTCCACGCACTGCTAGCATTGGTGTGACAGCATAACGTAACCCAACACTCGGGTTGAGATAATTTCCAAATTGGCTGTCAAAGCTTTGCCTTAGTCCTAAATCTATCAGAAATTTATCGCTAATATTCCAAGTATTGACAGCGAATAAAGCTGCATTGAACAAACTCTTATCTTCAGTTTCGTTATTGGCAATCCTACTAGGATTTGTACTCAAAACATCACCGGTTAAATCGGTGTTTTTCAAATCTAATCCCCAGCGCAATTTATTATTGGCAGTAACTTTCCACTCATGATCTACCCTGGCTGTGAGTTGTTGGGTATCTAAAGCTCCTGTACGGTAAAATGCTCCTGTAGGCCCATAAGTGCTGAAATAATCTTGGTTATAACCAATTGAAGTTGTAAGATTGGAGCTTTCGCCATTACCTAACCGAGTTTTCCAAGATAAGCCAAGGTTTAAACCATCGTGGTCTAATCTATCTTGTTGGAGAGGAAATCCAAAATAAATTAAGCCGCGACGACTGCTGAGTTTAGTAACATCTAAATTCAAATAATTTTTTTGATCTAAATCTAGTCCAATGCTACCAAAGTATGTACTTGTTGCTGTATCTGCATTTGATAAAAATCCATTTTCATCACGATTTGCTGCACCGATAGGAACTGGGTAACGGTTATCTGTAAAGAATCTTTCAAAGCTAAAGTTGTACTTGACCTTATCAGATGAACCACCATAGCTCACTTGTTGATTATTTAAATTCAATGAGCCAAATTCTGCACTAGCGCTCAATTTAGGTTTGCCATAACCTTCTTTGGTAATAATATTCACAACTCCCCCAAAGGCTGAGGAACCATATAAAGCGGAGGCTGTACCGCTATATAATTCTACTCGTTCAATCTCCTCTACAGGAATACTATTTAAATCAGTTCCACCATGATAAGTGTTGACATTATTGTTAATTGGTCTGCCATTAATTAGAAATACAGACTGATTAATTGAAGCTCCCCGATAGTATGTACCTGTGTGAGTATCTGCACCATGACCGACATCATTGATTGCAAAACCAGGCATTCTTTTCAAAATATCGGCTAAACTGGTAGCGCCCTGCTTTTGAATTTCTTCTTTATCAATGACGTAAGTTGGAGTAGATTGGGGTAGGTTGTCTGGTTCTGCGATCGTTTCTATAGTAATGTCTGCATCATCACTCGGAGTTTGCTCTGTTTCTGGCTGAGTTTCTTCTGGATTGATTTCAATTGGTACAGATTGTTGAGATAATAATTCGGCATTAGTGGCGGGTAGCTCAATTTCACTCAAACTCCGAATATCTGAAATGACTTCGGTTGATTTATTAGTATTTCTCTGCTCAATTTCACTTTCAACAGCATAACTAGGAGACGCTATCAGTAAACTCGGTAAAGCAACTGTTAGCAACAAAAAATCCTTTTTCACGTTATCTTTCACACTAAGTAAAAACAGTCACTACGTAGCATTGTTGCTGTAATAGTAAAATCGTGTCAAAAGACACGCTGTCATATTTCCACAGTTCAGATGAGATTGTTGGTCAATTCACTATGTGTTAAACTTAAGAGCAAATGCATTTGAAGAAGGCAGAAGGGGATTCGACCCCGGATGATTTGGAGCTATGTAAAGAGCCGTACCTTGCGGGAAGATGACGCAATATAGAGGGTTTCCAAGCCTTACTTTTTAGCGTTGGCGCAGCCTGCTGTAGGCATCGCTTTACCGAAGCAGATCGCCCTGCGCGTCGCAAATAGGGCAGTTTTCCTTCAGCCTGTTGCCCTCTACATTAATTTTTCCAACTTAAGGAATAGAGATTTTTATTACTAATGGGAGAGCAAATAATATTATTTAGAAGTTAGATTGTAATGTTAGTGATTTTAACGAATAATTAGTAATTTTAGATTTTAACTAATTATTCAAAAAAGTCGAACTCAATAATATTTGCCGAAAAAGTAATTATTCAAGATTTACTTATGTATGTAACTTTATGGCCAGGGAATGTATATCCTTTAGGTGCAACTTGGGATGGAAAAGGAACAAACTTTGCTTTATTTTCGGAAAATGCAACAGGGGTAGAGCTTTGTTTATTTGATAACGATGACGAAGAAATTCGCATACCTTTGACAGAAAAAAACAATTTTGTTTGGCATGGTTACTTACCAGGAGTTGCCCCAGGCCAAAAGTATGGGTTTAGAGTACATGGGATGTGGGCACCGGAAGTAGGTCATCGATTTAATCCAAATAAACTATTAATTGACCCCTACGCCAAGGCAATTGACGGTGAGTTTAATAACGATCCCTCTGTCTTTGGCTACTCTCTAGACGCTGAGGAAAAAGACTTAGTTTTTTCTGAACTAGATGATGCCAAATTAATGCCCAAGTGTGTTGTGGTCGATCAATTTTTTGATTGGGAAGGCGATAAACTCCTTGCTACACCTTGGTATAAAACTGTTATTTATGAAACTCACGTCAAAGGTTTTACTAAACTACATCCAGGTATTCCAGAAGAGTTGCGCGGCACTTATGCCGGGTTGGCGCATCCTGCTGCAATTCAACACTTACTGCAATTAGGAATTACAGCAGTTGAGTTGATGCCAGTACATCATTTTCTATCTCATCCGGGACATTTAGAAGGAAAAGGATTAAGCAATTACTGGGGCTACGATTCCATCAACTATTTTGCTCCTTATTCTAGTTACAGTGCTAGTGGAACTGGGGGAGAACAAGTCACCGAATTCAAGCAAATGGTCAAGGCACTACATTTTGCCGGAATTGAAGTGATTTTAGATGTAGTGTACAACCACACTGGCGAAGGAAATCATTTCGGGCCAACGCTATCTTTGCGAGGTATTGATAATTCTGTATATTACCGTTTGATAAAGGATGATCCTCGCCACTACATGGACTTTACAGGCTGCGGTAACTCTCTGAATGTGCGTCATGCTCAAGTTCTGAAGTTAATTATGGATAGCCTGCGCTATTGGGTAATAGAAATGCATGTAGATGGCTTCCGATTTGATTTGGCCTCGGCGCTGGCGCGGGAATTATATGAGGTAGATAATCTATCAGCTTTCTTTGATATTATTCATCAAGATCCAATCTTGGCAGATGTGAAGCTGATTGCTGAACCTTGGGACTTAGGAGAAGGCGGCTATCAAGTCGGGAACTTTCCACTGCGTTGGTCTGAATGGAATGGTAGATATCGGGATACAGTCAGAGATTTTTGGCGTGGTGTAGATGATAGTTTAGGACAATTTGCCTACTGTTTTACAGGTAGTCCTGACCTGTATCAAACAAACGGGCGTAACCCGAATGCAAGTATTAATTTCGTGACTGCTCATGATGGTTTTACGTTAAATGATTTGGTCAGCTACAACGAAAAGCATAACGAGGCAAACGGGGAAGACAGTAGAGATGGTGAAAGCCATAATAGATCCTGGAATTGTGGTGCAGAAGGCGAAACTGACGATACAGAAGTAATGCCTTTGCGCGAACGGCAACGACGAAACTTTTTAGCAACCCTAATGCTATCTCAAGGTGTCCCAATGCTATTAGAGGGGGATGAAATTGGCTGTAGTCAAAAGGGAAATAATAATGTCTACTGCCAAGACAATGAAATTTCCTGGCGGCATTGGGATTTGCATAAAGCGAACGCAGATTTATTAGACTTTACACGTGAACTGATTAATTTTCGCCATCAGCATCCAGTATTCCGACGACGTAAGTGGTTTCAAGGTCGCCCCATTCACGGTTCAGGTATTAATGATATTGCTTGGTTTAATTCTGATGGCAGTGAAATGACTGAGAAGCAGTGGCTTATTAGCTATGCCAAAGTAATGGAGATTTTTTTTAATGGACAGGGAATTGCTACTCCAGGGGATCGTGGTGAGCGGATTATTGATGAAAGTTTTCTGCTATTTTTTAACGCTCATTATGAGTTAATTGAGTTTGCTTTACCCAATGAATTTAAAGAAAAGGTATGGGAGATAGTAATTGACACTAATGAACCTCGCTTCCTAGATAGAGGAAAATTAGTTTCAGGCTCTCAAACTTTACCAGTCACAGATCGTTCTCTGATGGTGTTACGCCTTATCAGTTAGTAATAAGAGAAGAAAAGATCCGATATTCAACTTTATAGAAAAATATATTTTTCTATAAAGTTGCTAAAATGCTTCAACTATTTTTACTTGTAACTCTAATTAGAAAACGCAGAGCTTCATTTACAGCTTCCGAATTGGGAAACATTTTTGCAACATCAGGTTCTAAAAAAACTGTCAATTTTTCAATATTATTAAAATTATATTCACCATTTATCATATTAGTGTCTGCCAAACCCTGATTTAATTGAGGTTTATTTTGTATTATGGTTGTTTGGCAAGATACGGCATTTAATTTATTAACTAGTAATTCCCAACTAGTAACTTTCAGATTAAAGTGAGCCTTTGCATCCCGTAAAGTTTTAAACTGTTGCTTCAGAATATCAACACTATAAATATGCTTTTGAGATAGCTGTTTCTCTGCATTAAGGTCTGACTCAACCATATCAACTACTTCATTAATAAGTCTGTCATGATTTTCGGCAATTTGAGCAGCAGCTCCTAAAATCCGAGAAGTTGCTTGTATCTGTACATCAGTCTCTTGTTTAAGGCGATCGGCAATACTGCGAATTTGATCTCCCAGCCTCGCTTTACCTTTTTTTTGCGTAGATGGTAGTGATTTTTTGCTCATAAGTATGCTTGTTTATTCAGAAAGTATGTCTTTAATTGCCAGCCAGATGCGTTTAAATTTTTGTACCAAACCTATAGGATTGTTAGTTGTTTCTTCTTCCACCGAATCAACTAGAGATTGAATTCTATCCATACGCTCTGCAACAACGTAAAGATTATTTACTGCTTCATCCTTACTTGCTAAAGAGTCACGCAGTAGCACAACCATCTGGGCAATTTCTCGTTTTAGTTTTTCATTCTCGGCTTTCCGGCGAGTTTCCCATCCCTTAATACTAGCTTTGGAACGACGCTCATGTTTGAGTTCTGCTTTGGCCTCATTGTATAAAGTCAAATACATTTCTCGTTCGGAGTTGGCGGCATCATATTTTGTGAGCAATTCAGTTGCTCTAGCTTTTTCTTCATTGTAGAGACAGAGCGTTTGTTGATGATTTTCTTGCTCATCAATATAGAAACGATAATTTTCAGTGACTTGCTCTTTTAGCTCATTAGCTTCGAGTTTACAAGTTTGAATCTCTCGCTGATGAACATGAACTAGCTGGGATATTTTCGCTTTTTCTTCGTTGTAAAGATAGAGTGTCTTTTGATGATTTTCTTGCTCATCAATATAGAAACGATAATTTTCAGTGACTT
>NZ_JBALEF010000053.1:0-18755 GCF_036918245.1 Nostoc sp. | reverse complement strand
TGGAGTCTACGGACTGCTTTAATGTCACCACGTTCAGAAGCTTTGAAGATTCTCTTTTGGAGCTTATACACGCTACGCTCTAGCTTGCGCCAGTTAATAGAATGCCATTCCACCATCAGTTGTTGAGATTGTGTATTAGACATATATACTCACTACTTGGGACTTTATCTTCCAAATCCCCGTAAGTCTGTTTGCATATTCTGGGCATTACCCCAGACATTGGCTTTTGACTTAATCTTTCCTACTCGCTGCGGTTAGCACCTACTCAGGTATTTGACCTCCTGAGAGCAAACGAGAGGTTATCTCGTTCCGAATGACCATACTATGTACCTTTAGAGTGATGCTATTCGCCGGGTTTATTGGAAGTGCTTGCTGGTCAAATGGGGACTTGCCAGTTCCTTATCCTGTGCCTTTTGGCTCCAGCGCGTTTAGCCTTATTTCGCTGGTTTGTTGTAACGACGATTCAATCGCATCTTCAATCCGAGGCTTTACTCATGGGTACTTTGCTCGATGCTTACCAACTTAGGCTATCAGTAGTACCACCTTTTCACCCCGCTTCAGGCTTTGATAGCTAATCTCAAACCTGGGGGTGATGCTTTCACCGTTGCACCTACGTGGTAGGATTTGAGGGTTCTAGGATACTGTCTCTCACCTACATGGTCATTCAGTTGTCTTGGCGCAGCCTCTCCCTTTGGGAGAAGGTTCTGTACCTTGCGGCTAATCCTCCAAACCCTTCTGGATTTTAGTTTCTAGCCAACGATTCGCACCACCATGCCAACATCTACACTTGACGATCAAGACGCAGCAGCTATCCAAGCCGCCAGAGTTGGGGTTGCAATCTGCGATCGCACCGCCTGGGGACGTATTAAAGTAGCTGGCGACGATCGCCTCAATTTCTTACACAACCAAAGTACTAACAATTTCCAAATACTCAAGCCAGGACAAGGTTGTGATACGGTTTTTGTCACTTCCACAGCCAGAACAATTGATTTAGTAACCGCTTACGTTAGAGAAGATGCAGTAATCTTGCTGGTTTCACCTAACCGCCGCCAGTTTTTGATGGAATGGCTGGATAAATATATTTTCTATGCAGATAAGGTGGAATTATCTGATATTACCCAATACACCAACACCTTCAGCCTGATTGGCCCAGGAAGCGACGCTGTAATTGAAAAGTTGGGTATTGGCGAACTGATCGGCCAACCTTACGGTAGTCACCAAGTATACACGATCGCTCCGGCTGAGGGCGTGCGAATTGCTGTGGGTAGCGGGTTAGCGGCGCCCGGATACACCTTCACTTTCCCCTATACTGACAAAGAAACGGTGTGGAACAAACTGTTAGAAGCTGGGGCGGTAGAGATGAGCGATCGCGCCTGGGATGCCTTGCGAATCTTACAAGGCCGCCCCGCCCCAGATGCAGAACTCACAGATGATTACAATCCTCTGGAAGTTGGCTTGTGGCAAACAATTTCTTTTACTAAAGGTTGCTATATTGGGCAAGAAACTATTGCTCGGTTAAATACATATAAAGGTGTAAAACAACACCTGCTTGGTGTTCGCCTCAGTGCCCCTGTGGAAGTTGGAAGTGTGATCGCAGTTGGAGATGAAAAGGTCGGCAAACTTACTAGTTACACCCAAACAGCTGATGGTTACTTTGGACTAGGTTACATTCGCACCAAAGCTGGTGGTGTAGGATTAAAAGTCAAAGTGGGAGAAACTGAGGGTGAAATAGTAGAAATCCCGTTTGTTTCTCACGAGTATCCGTAATTCAAATCAAAATATCTTTCTCTTTATCCCTAGCACCGTAACAAAATTCATCTACCCAAGAAGCTATACTATGGGCATTTGTAGTTGGTAAATTTACTTTGCTTTTAAACTCTTGTGGTTGAATATTCGGTTGTTTGTCGTTGCTTTTAACCTTAGTAGTAATTGTTAGCGATCGCACTGGTTTGCCATTACTGTCAATCTCAGTGGTAATTGCCAGGAATGCACCTACAGGGATTCGGTTAGATGGCGGGTTGCTTTTAACCTCAGTAGCTAACGCCGCAGATGGCATAGTTTTGGCTTTGGTGTTAACCTCAGCAGTCATTGTCAGCGAGTTTCCTGAAGGGAGGCGTTCAAGGGGCGATTGTAGTGGTTGATATTCGCTTACAAAACCGGAGGCTGGTGTTTTTGCTGGAGTATCTGGAGCAATTTTAGTAGCAAATGCAACTACCAACTCAGGTTGGCGTGTACGAACTACCTCAGTAGTAGCTGTAAATGATGGCACAAGTTTCTCAGGGGTTGGCAAGTTGGAGTCTAGAGTTTTGGCAAGAGAATTAGACGCAATCTTGGTAAGATGTTTATCCTCAGAATACTTCTCATCTAGCGGCTCGTTTTCAGCTTGGCTGGTAGCTATGGAATAGTCTGATTTGATTAAACGTAACTCTTGATCAGGATTGAAGTTAAGACCTAAAGCAGCGACTATTTTATCTGGATCGTTATTCAGATCCAGCATAAAAGAAAGTATTTCATCAAACTGGGGTTCCAAAACAGACAGTGTTGCCAAAATAAAACCGGAGAGAGGACGGCGCAGACCATTGTAAGTGGCCCAAATTCGCATTTTGACCAGCCAGGAAATATTTTGTTTGTAGTAAATAAGCCACTTTTGTTTTAAGGATTGACGCAGCTGCTGGATATTCATTGGATGCCTCACTTCAGTCAAAAAGATTGCAGACCTTAATATTGAAAATTTAGCTTTCTTTCTGGGGATGAAACCGATAATAGAGCATCTGTTTGACTCTTTGACCACCTAGGAAATGATTTTCTATCAGTAAAGATACTTCATCCGGTTGAACGCCGCTATACCAGACCATATCGGGTAATATCAGCACCATCGGCCCATTGCCACATTGTCCTAAACAGCTGCTAGCCGTTACAGTTACACCAGGGATTGGCAAAGCTGTAAAAGCTGCTAAAACCTTGACTGCACCTTGCTTTTTACAAGTACGATTTTGACAAACCCGCACACATTTAGGAGAAGAGTCTTGATCTATTTTTAGGAAGTCTGATGGTTGAGTGATGTTGGTCATTTGTCCTTTGTCATTTGTCATTTGCCAAAAGTCAGAAGTCGGAAGCTAATGACCAATGACTAATGACTAATGACTAATCTATTGAAAGTCCTTTTGAGGCTAGCCATTCCGGGTTGAATATCCGCGACTGATACCGGGAACCACTATCACACAAGATGGTGACAATGGTATGTCCTGGCCCCAATTGCTTCGCTAAAGCAACAGCTGCCCCAACATTAATACCCGTTGAGCCGCCCATTAACAACCCATCTTTCCTCAGCAGTTGGTAAACTACTCGCAAAGCTTCCTGGTCATCGATTTGGATGGCATCATCAGCAGGTGCGCCTTCCATATTGGCTGTGACACGACCGTTACCGATGCCTTCAGTAATGGAATTTCCTTCTATCTTGATTTCGCCAGTTTTGACATAGCTATAAAGTCCACTACCCAGCGGATCGGCTACAACACATTTAATTTCTGGATTTTGTTCTTTTAAGTACAATGCTACACCAGCATAAGTACCACCAGTACCAGTTGCAGCTGTCCATCCATCTATTTTACCATCTGTCTGCGTCCAAATTTCCGGCCCTGTGGTTTCGTAGTGGGCGAGGCGGTTGGCTAAATTATCAAACTGATTTGCCCAAATGGCATTTTCCAACTCAGCAGCTACTCTGCCAGATAGCTTGACGTAGTTGTTCGGGTCTTTGTAGGGTACGGCGGGGACGAGACGAACTTCTGCTCCTAGTGCTGTCAGTGCATCTATCTTTTCTTGTGACTGGGTATCAGGAATAATAATTAGGCATTTGTAGCCTTTGGCGTTGCAAATATGTGCTAGTCCAATGCCAGTATTACCAGCGCTTCCTTCTACAACAGTACCACCAGGTTTGAGTAGACCTTTCTTTTCTGCATCTTCGATGATGTAAAGTGCGGCGCGGTCTTTGACGGAACCCCCAGGATTGAGAAATTCTGCTTTCGCAAGGATTTCACAGCCTGTTTCTTCGCTAAAACTGTTTAAGCGAATTAAAGGGGTATTGCCAACAGCGCCAACGAAGCCATTCTTTATATCCATTTTGACTGTACTTGTGTGAGTCTCTATAAAAATTTTGGCTGATAGCTGTAGTATGATTTACAACTGATTTGCCTAAAATTCTATGATACTTACATTGGAGGGCTTGCCGTTGGTGTACTTCCCTCACTCCTAACTCTCCACTTATTCACTTTCCGTAGTAAACTCTGGCATTACCGTATCCGATATTTCGGATATACTTGTTCCATTCTTCAGCTTGAAATCGATTTTGGAAAGGCCCTACTGCTACATGCGGGCCTCGTGGTTGCGTCCTTTCGAGGACTCCGCCAGATCGTCCTAAATCTTGGGTAAATCGGCCTAAATTCTGCCTAACTTGTGCTGCGATCGCTCTTAACTGTTCGGAAGTGGTGGGAATGGCGACATAATATCTAGAGACTCGTCTATTAGCATTTATATTATTGCGATCGTCTCTATAGTTATAGTTGCCATTGTCTGCATTTATTTCCTGTCCGTTACCAAAGCTGATAATTCGGGCGTTATATATGCCTCGTGACTGTAGCTCATTCACCCGTTGTTGGGCGTTGGCTACTCTGTTAAAAACTCCTGACTGAATTACAGTCCGACCTTGGAACTGGCGAATGTAAGCACTGGGTTCAATCTGACGTATTGCTTCTAGTGTCTGGAAATTACTACCATCAACGTAAACTAAATAGCGCTCAAAGTTCTGGTTATATTGACTAAACTGTGAAGGTTGAGAGGGCTGAAAATTTTGCTCAAATTGATTGTTCGGTAATGGTTGAGGTGGCTGAAAATTCTGCTCAAATTGATTGTTCTGTAATGGTTGGGAGGGCTGAAAGTTAACTTCAGGTTGATTGAAGTCCTCTGCTTGACTTGGTTGTAACTGCGGTGATGGCTGTTGACCAAAGGGAATTGGCGGTGGCGGTAAAATCTCACCAGTTTCTTGAGCCAATAGCACGTTGCTGTTGAAGATTTGTGCTTGTGCTGGGGTAGAGTCGGGAATCAGTACTAAGCATCCTCCCACTAACAAAAAGAGAAGTCTGATAGTGGGCTTCCAACCCTCAGAACTTTGGCGCGGCATTTGAAATGGGATAAATTGACTTGATATTCCTCTCGACATACTCGACATAATAAGTTAGAAAGTAGTCACAGTATTTTTAGGTAATTTCCATCAGGAACTAATTAGTTCACCCTTGTAGCAACTATATAGCGTTAACGTAAAGTTAGCTCATCTGCGTGGCAAAAAATACATCTGTAATTAATCTTAGATGAAAGAGTGAATAGCGATATCTAGGATGGGCTATGCCGACGCTAATTCAGTGACTTTAAAACTGAAGCGCTTTAGTAGCAAGGCTTTGAAGAGTATGTGCTACAATTGGACAACCACGCAGCTATCGTGTCGTGCTTTGTATGAAAAAAGTCGTCGTTGGTCTTTCTGGTGGCGTTGACAGTTCCACCGCCGCAGCTATCCTGCACCATCAGGGCTATGAAGTGATTGGTTTGACTCTTTGGCTAATGAAAGGCAAAGGTCAATGTTGCTCTGAAGGTATGATCGACGCCGCTGATATCTGTGAACAACTGGGCGTTCCCCATCAGATTGTCGATATTCGGGATCTGTTTCAGACGCATATTGTCGATTACCTGGTGACAGGTTACAGTGCTGGGATTACACCTTTACCTTGCTCTCAGTGCAATAAAACGGTGAAGTTTGGGCCAATGGTGCAGTATGCTCGTGAAGAATTGGGATGCGATCGCATTGCCACTGGTCATTATGCCCGAATTAGCTATGACGAAGCAACTGGACGTTACCAATTATTAAGGGCTGTTGACCGCAACAAAGACCAGTCATACTTTCTCTATGATTTGTCTCAAGATTTACTAAGAGCAACGATATTTCCTCTGGGCGAACTAGAAAAAACTGACACCCGCCGGATTGCGACTGAATACGGACTGAAAACTGCTGATAAGCCAGAAAGTCAAGACTTATGCTTAGTGGAAAGTAACGGTTCCATGCGGGCGTTTTTGGATAAATATTTAGCTCCCAAAACAGGCGATATTGTCGATGTTACAGGCAAAGTTTTGGGACAGCATGATGGTGTCCATCACTACACCATTGGCCAGCGCAAAGGCTTGGGGATTGCTGCTGCTGAACCGTTGTATGTGATTGAATTAGATGCGGAAACTAATAAGGTAGTAGTAGGCGATCGCACTAAGGTAACTCAGCCAGAATGCACTGTAAATCGGGTAAACTGGGTTTCTATTGCTGAACCATCAACTCCAATTCATGCCGAAGTGCAAATTCGCTATCGTTCAACGCCTACACCAGTTACAGTGATTCCTTTGGAAAACTCCCGTGTACGTTTGGTGTTTGATGAACCCCAAATTAGCATCACTCCCGGACAAGCGGCGGTGTGGTACGACGGCGAGAAAGTGTTAGGTGGCGGAATTATTGAACAGTTTAGTTAAAAATAACTCTTACCCTATTTTGGCATAAAGCAAAACCACCCTTCCTCACTTGTAAGGAGGGGTATTTTTATTTTTAAATGGGATATATGCCGGAAAAACCTATCTCTGACCAGTTTTTGATACAGCTATTAGAAGGCTATACTTCTACAGAGACGACAGAGATTCAACAATACATAAGTGAGTGGAATGCTGCTACCTATACCAGTGTTGCCCAAAGTATCTTAGACCATGCTGATAGAAAAGGAATTGACCCATTAAAGTATCTACGCAAAGCTCATAACTTTAATAAAAAAGGAGCGATTAGAGTTCCGAAAACTGGATATCGTGGAGATAGTTCAGCTGTATACCGTAAAGGCAATGAATATCTGATTGTTAGACCTGACCAATATGGTACTGAAAAGATAGTTACTTATGGAGTCAATGATGACTAAAGCAATTTTAAATCAGCAAGAATTGATTAATAAAAATATTATTCAATTATTAGCACAGTTGATTAATACTTATCAAAATACACGAGGCGAGCGACAAGAAATTTCTATTCAGTTTCCAGCAGAAGATGAAGAGTTTTCACTTTTAGAAGAACTTGAACTTTTAACAGTAAATCTCAGAGGTTATGCAAGTCAAATTCAAAGCACAGGTCAAATTGTCAATCAAGACCAGGCAATTGAGCAATTACAAGCTATGCGAGTTTTAAATATACCTCAGATTGCGAGTTTTTATTTTGGCAGTAATGGCAATTATGAACAGATAAAGAGTTATATTAGAACCTTAGATTACTTGCGCTTACTACTTTTGGAATATTTGCAGTTTCAGAGTGACTAAAATCATTACTGATTAATCTTGGTTTGACCCTTTATGCTTGGCGATTCTTTCCCCCACAGCTTGGCGGATGTCGTCCCAATCGTCAGGAGTCATCTCAGTTGCATTCCCAGAATTTAGACCTTCTAAAAGCATCGCTTCCAAACGTTCAGCAGCTTGACACTTTTGGTCTTGGCGCACTAACTCACGGAAATATTCACTGACACTGCTGTAGCCACCAGTCGCCACTTTCTCTTCTATATAAGTCCGCATCGCGTCAGGGAGAGATATATTTATACTTTTCATACTTTCTAAATGCTATAACCATCTGGGAAAGTGATATCAGGTTGTTGTATGCTATTAGGGAAAAAGTTTTCTTGCCATGTTATTTGAGGCTTTTCACAAACTATAATAGTTTTATCGAAAGGAATAATACACCATATTTCTCGACAGTATGAAACAAACAAATTTAACTTTTGCTCGTCAAATTTAACTCCTAAAAGATGAGCAAATTCAAATAGTGCTGCTGAACTAATAAAGTCTTCATTACCCAAAATATAGTTATACCTAAGATTAACTTCAATAAAATTATCTCCTAAAGTATCTATTAAGTCATATTTAATTCCAGAATATAATAATTGAATTACTTTTTGAAAAATAGGACTAACTTCATCTTGAAAAAAATCTGTGATCTCAAGTCTCAAATCATCTTCTATCAAATTGTTTAAAGAATCAGACAATTCAGATTTTAAGGAAGTTAAAACAGAAGTAATTACAGGTTGTGCCAAAAGATAGTCAAAAGGGATTAGTAACAAATCCCAATATAAAGATTTTAGCTTTTTAGCAAGATAATTATTTCGGATTTGTTCTAAAAAATCTGATTTTTTTAGTATTCCTAGATGTGCAGTGTAAAAGCTAGGTACAAAAACTACATCTGGTATCTCTTCTCCAACATACGCATATAATTCTCGAATAATTTTAGCGGCTTTTTGATGGTTTAGACGGGTATTGATTACATTTAGCCAACTTTGCTTTTTTTCCGAAAGTTGTCCTTCTTGTTCTAAGGTTAAACAGTATATGTTTTTCTTTGCAGCTCTATGTCTGTAATGAATAAAATTACACTTTTCTTTATTTAGATAAACAAAAATATAACCATATTCATTTATTTCTAACCTGTTAAATCCTTGTTCACAACAGTCTGCTATTTCTGCAATAAAATTTCTCAGATTGTTGTAAGCTTTTCGGATTTTAAACAAATCATCTTTTAAAATAAATTCTGCTGAAGTGTTTACGCTTTCAATTAAATTGCTGTTTAGCTTGGGTAGAAATTCTTTCTGATAATCAACAGATTCAAGAAAGTCATCATCATCATACAAAATAATAACAGAAGATATCTCTCGACCAATAGGAACAGTAAAAAAATCTCCTCCGTTTTCATGCGCCAAAGAAAAAATTATTATAAAATAAGTAGGCTGACCAGCTATAATTATTTTTTTAAGATGTTGTATTGTATTTTGTAAAGAATCAAAATCAATAAATGATTCCCTAAATTTCCAACCATACAGACCAACTCCTTTTAACAAGCCATTTCGCCATTGATAAATTTCATAAACTTCTTCTGGTAATTTAAAAGGTAAATCTTTTGTTATCTCATCAATTTCTTCAGGCTTTAATCCTGGTTGAAGTAATGAGGTAATTTCAGGTGCTTTTGTTATTAAGCAATCCCAGATTCGCTTTAAATTTTCTTTAATTACTGTCATAAAACTGATTCAGAAAAGATAACAATACAGTTTAGTTAAGCTTTTGTTCTCCCCCTGCTTTCCATGCCTTAAAAGATAAATTTCCTTAATTGAACCGTATTGATACTAGGAATAATTGGCAAAATCGATACTTGCGGGGAGCTACGACTACGTGCTTTCTATCAAAAACTACTTCTATCTAATGCCCCTTCAAACTCTTTCAAAGCTTGTACGGTTCCTACTTGGCAAGCTCGTTCAATTGTAGCGGCAACAATTTGAGTTAGAGGGATATTTGGAAAGTTAGGACTGTTATCAGATTCGATGTAATGTCCATCTCTGAGTAAATAAATCCTCAGTTTTTTACTATCGTAAATCCATAGTTCTGGAACTGCGATCGCAACGTATGCATCAAGAGTTGTTTTTGATGTCACATCTGTTTCAATTGCCAAATCAGGAGGTGGATCGTTTGGTTCCAGTTTGCGACGACCGATCATTCTTTGGTAATTCTGGATGTAGAAGCAAGCATCTGGTTCTACCCCCGCTATATTTTCCCGCTTAAAGGTGGTTGAACCGAAGGGTTCATAACTTTTCCCTGCAATCTTCAGCAAGATTTTTACAATATCCGAAATTAAGTCCTTTGATTTTTCGTGTTCGGGTAGAGGAACCATAATTTCTAACGTAAACTTGCTGTAAGCAACTCGTAGCGATCGCTTTTCCCCCAGTTCTTGCAAAATAGACTCAAATTCCTCCCAACTTATATCCTGGATATTCACTGTACTACCAGGCGCTAGCCGCATTTGGCTAACAGGTTTAACAACAAGGGATACAGCAGTCATAAGCAATTCCAAATACAGGAACTATTCTGAAACTTGAGGCTGGATTAGCTTTAGCGTAACCTAATCAGATCGCTTACAGGCTAGTTGCAAAATTTTCTTCTATTCCCTAAACTCTTTTTCTCTACGTACCAGCATTTGATAAGTTAGTACATAATCTGAAACAATAACAGTAAAAGTAAAGAGGGGATTACGTTGAGTCACAATCCAGATGCCATAGCCCCCCACGGTGGACAGTTGGTTAACCGTATCGCCACACCAGAACAAAGAGCAGAGTTTCTCTCAAAAGCTGACTTTTTGCCGCGAGTGCAACTAGACGATCGCGCCGTTTCCGATCTAGAAATGATTGCGATCGGTGCTTTTAGTCCGCTGACGGGTTTTATGAACCAGGAAGACTATGATCGCACTGTGACAGAAATGCGATTAGCTAACGGTCTTGTCTGGTCAATCCCGATTACACTATCGGTAAGCGAAGAAGTAGCTTCTCCATTGCCAGAAGGCGGCTTAATCCGTCTGGATAACTCGATAGGCGAATTTATCGGAGTTTTGCAACTCACGCAAAAATATCACTACGACAAAATCCGCGAAGCAATAAAAGTCTACCGTACTAATGATGTCAATCATCCGGGCGTGCAAGTACTCTATAACCAAGGTACTGTAAATCTGGCGGGTGATATTTGGTTGTTGCAACGCGAACCTCATCCCCAGTTTCCCACTTACCAAATTGATCCAGTTGCCTCACGGCAACTATTTCAAGACAAGGGTTGGAAAACCATCGTCGGCTTTCAAACTCGCAACCCCATCCACCGCGCCCATGAATATATTCAAAAGTGCGCTTTAGAAATCGTTGATGGTTTATTTTTGCACCCATTAGTCGGGGCGACCAAAGAAGATGATATCGCTGCTGACGTGCGGATGCGTTGCTATGAAATTTTGCTGGAACATTACTACCCCTTAGATCGGGTAAGTTTGGCAATTAATCCCGCCGCAATGCGCTATGCTGGCCCTCGTGAAGCCATCTTCCATGCTTTAGTCCGCAAAAATTACGGCTGTACTCACTTTATCGTCGGACGAGATCATGCTGGTGTCGGTGACTATTACGGCACTTACGACGCTCAATATATCTTTGATGAATTTGCACCAAGTGAATTAGGCATTGTGCCGATGAAATTTGAACACGCTTTCTACTGCACGCGCACTAAGCAGATGGCAACATCTAAAACCAGTCCCAGCAGGCCAGAAGAACGCATTCACCTATCGGGGACAAAAGTCCGCGAAATGCTGCGGCGTGGTGAGTTACCTCCACCAGAATTTTCCCGTCCAGAGGTAGCAGCTGAGTTGGCGCGGGCAATGCGGATAGAAGTAACGGTTTAGTTTAGGGCATTGGGCATTGGGCATTGGGCATTGGGCATTGGTTATAAATTATTCTCCCCTGCTCACTTGCTCCTCCACTCCCTACTCCCTACTCCCCACGCTTTTGTAACTTTACAATACAGAGTTCAGCCCTGTAAGCTGCTAACTGATAGCTGAGGGCTGATAGCTAATTATGAAACGTCGCACGTTTTTACAGAGAATTGGCTCAATACTGGCAGTATTGGGGATAACTGAAGCTGAGTGGTTGTCTTTAGGAAATCGCTATTATCAGGCTTTGGCACAACCCAGTCCGCGCAAGTTGGCATTGTTAATAGGTATTAACCAATACCCAAAAACTCCAGCCCTCAGTGGTTGTCTGACGGATGTGGAACTACAAAGAGAACTTTTGATTCATCGCTTTGGTTTCCAAGGGTCAGATATCCTAACCTTAACTGAGGAAGAAGCTAGTAGAGAATTCATTGAGGCGGCTTTTTTAGATCATCTGGGTAAGCAAGCTAAACCCAGTGATGTGGTCGTCTTCCACTTTAGCGGCTATGGCAGTCGTGTCAAATTGGAGACATCGCCAGAAACAATCCAAAATGCTCTGGTGCCAGGTAATGTCAGTCATAATTCACAAAATGAGAAAATAGTCAACTACATATTAGAAGAAACTCTACTGCTATTATTGCGATCGCTCCCTACAGAACAAGTCACAGCAGTATTAGATACTAGCTATTATGCGCCAACCCCACTATTAGGATTAAAAAGTCGCGCCCTTCAAGAATCAGTAGAGACAAAGCTAGCAGCAGAAGAACTTGACTTTCTCCAACAACTTAAAACTCAGAAGTTACCCAGCACGCCGATTGTCTTAGCAGCTACCTCAAATCCCAAGCAGCCTGCCAGGGAAGAACTCTTTTCTGGTTTTAGTGCTGGGTTATTTACCTACGCCTTGACGCAGTATTTGTGGGAATTCACCCCAACTACCAGAATTCAAGTCGCCCTTTCGGATATGGAAAATTCTCTATCCAAATTGGGTAGTAAACAGCAACCAGCGTTATTAAATAGTCAAAAAAATCAACATCTAACGTCTTTACCGCCAGACGGTATTATTGGTGCAGAAGGCGCGGTGAGAGCGATTGAAGAAGACGGCAAAACAGTCCATCTGTGGTTAGCAGGATTACCCCCCCAAGTGCTGCTATACTACGGAGTTAATTCTCGATTCACCTTAGGAACAACAACAGAAGAATTAGTATTGCGATCGCGGACTGGGTTAACAGCAAAAGCGCAAATTTCCCAAATTGAAGGTGTATCCCTACAAGTCGGGCAACTTGTCCAAGAAGCAGTCCGGGTTTTATCCCAAAATATCCATTTAATAATTGCTTTAGATACTGGATTGGAAAGAATTGAGCGGGTAGACGCCACAAGTGCCTTTGCTGCATTTCCCCATGTCTCCACCGTAGTCGTAGGGGAAAAACCAGCTGATTATTTATTTGCCAAACTACAGCAAACACCTAGTCGCTATGGGCTATTTTCTCTTAGTGGCGAACTAATTTCCAATGCCACGGGGGAAGCAGGAGAAGCAGTAAAATTAACAGTGCAAAAGTTAGCACCAAAATTATCAACCTTGCTAGCAGCCAAGTTATGGCGACTGACAGAAAATCAAGGTTCTTCCCGCTTGGCTCTCAAGACAACCTTAGAAATAATTAACAACATATCGCCTCGCGTTATCATGCAGCGCGAAACAGTACGAACTTTCAAAACTGAAACTTCGATTCAAAAATCACTCCCTACTCCGATTGTCCCTATCGGTAGTCGAATGCAATATCGGGTAGAAAACCAGAGCGATCGCCCAGTATATTTAATCTTACTGGGATTAAACAATAATCATACAGCGATCGCCTTCTATTCTTGGGAAACCCCCCAAGAACCAAATACTGCGGACACCAAGCCTCTCCTGAAAGAAGTCGTCATCGCTCCAGGTGAAACCCTCACCCTACCCCAAACTAATACTGCTTTTGAATGGGTGATTTCAGGGCCAGCTTCTGAGTGCGAACACCAACTGATTTTTAGTACTGCCCCCTTTAACGCAACTCTCGCCGCCTTAAACACTGCCAAGTATTCCACAGCCGAAGAAGGGCCAATTGGCCCATTGTTGAATTCTTTAGATGTTGTACAAGCCTTGCTACAAGACCTACATAACGCTAGTGCCCTCAAAACGGAGATGAACAGCACAACAGTCGATTCACATAGCTTGGATGTGAATAATTGGGCAAGTCTTAGCTTTAGTTTTCAAGTGTTGTAAGTAAGTGGGTGTGAATAATTAAAGGTTTGTAGTTAGTGCCTCTACTAAAGCCTGATTTTGCTCATCTGTCCCAACAGTGATGCGTAATTTATCATCTAGTCCAGGCTGCTTGAAGTAGCGGATTAAAATTCCCCGTTCCTTGAGTTTTTGATAGAGATATTCTGCGTTTCCTTCTCTTGGCTGCGCCAGCAAAAAGTTAGCTTGGGAATCCCAGATATGAAAACCTAATTGTTTCAAGTCTGTTGCTAACTTAGTCCGTGATGCCTTAATCTTTGCTACACAAGCATTTTTATAAGCTTGGTCAGTGATGGCAGCCGTACCAATTGCACAAGCGATCGCATCAATGTTATAGCTATCTTTAACCTTAAACAATCCCTGCAACAGTTTGGGATTCGCCACTCCAAAGCCTAATCGTAATCCTGCCAACGAGTACCCCTTAGATAGTGTCCGAATCACGATGACATTTTCGTATTCCTTAACCAAAGCCAATGCATTCTCTTCAGTAAAATCTATGTATGCTTCATCAATCACTAAAACTCCAGATAACTGGCTGGCTAATTTTCGCAAATCATTTGTTGCCACCAGATGGCCCGATGGACTATTGGGTGACGCAATAAATGTTACCGCCCCATTAGCAGCAACTAATTCTTCCAAAGGTAAACTGTAGTCTTTGCTGTAGGGAATCTCAATAATTTCCGCCGCTTGCATTTCTGTTAATGTGCGATATAGCACGTAAGTAGGCATCGGATAAACTACCTTCTTCCCAGGTTCTGCACAGGCTCGAATTACTACACTCAACAATTCGTCACTGCCATTTCCGACAATTATCCAATCACTAGGAACTTCTAAAACTTTACTTGCAGCTTGCCGAAACTCTCCCCCAAAGGGTTCTGGATACCGCCGCAACCACTCACCATCAATATTCCGTAGCACAGCTAATGCCGCAGGCGAAGGAGGATAGGGGTTCTCGTTGCTGTTAAGTTTAATAATTGGTGTACCGCGTTGAGGCTGCTCACCAGGAACATAGCTAGCCATTGTATCAACGTTAGAGCGAAAGTAGTTGGTCATAGGGCATGGTAATAAGTTTTTTCAACGAAAATCTGTACAAGCAGTCATCAATCAAAATCAACTTCTATTAATAGTCTTCAATACAGATAAGGAGGAGATTCAGCAATGGATAAGATAGAAAAATACCGCAATGCTATTAAGAAGATACTTATTGAATATCATGAAATGACTAATGCTGAAATTGCAAAATCTGGAGAAGTGGAAGCAAGCGATCGCTTGGCTTTTGATGAAGAAAGAGATCAATATATTTGGTTTCGGTTTGGCTGGGATGGCAAAAAGCAGATACAGCATATTATCATGTATCTCTGCATTAAGAACGGCAAAATTTGGGTGGAAGAAGATGCAACTAATTTATGCGTTGTTGATGATTTGTTATCAGCCGGGATACCCCAAAGCGATATTGTTTTAGGCTTCCATCATCCTAGTAAAAGAGGTTTCACAGAATTTGCTACAGCCTAAAGAGGCAGGGTAAATGACTATGATTTATTGTTAATTACGAATTACGAATTAATTAAAGAGTTCCCTTTTCCACTGCAGTTTTTCACATCAACCACCCCGCAATCAATTTCGGGGAGGTTAGCCCAAGTCAGTTTTAACTGACTAACACCTTGATAACCACCGCCTTTTAACTAACTTTTATTCTATTCGCCAGGATTTAAGTTGATTTCCTACTATTTTAGCTACTATAAAGTAAGAAAAATCTAATTACCTTTTGGTAATACCATGTCATCGGAAAAACTATCTATTTCTTTACCAGCATCTTTGATGCAGTTTATTGAGAATTACAAAGTGACAAAGGGGTGTAAATCTCGCTCCCAAGTCATTGAGTTAGCACTGGAGTTACTGCGCTATCAGGAATTAGAGCAGGCTTACCGCCAAGCTTCGGCGGAAGTTGACCCAGATTGGGATTTGACGGTAGGGGATGGGTTAACAGATGAAACGTGGTGAAATTTATTATGCTAATCTCAGCCCAGTAGTGGGGTCAGAAATGGATAAACGCCGACCTGTACTGATTGTGAGCAATGATGCTAATAACAGTGCGGCTAGTACGGTGACAATTTTACCGATTACCTCTAACGTCAGTCGTGTTTATCCTTTTGAGGTTTTATTGAATCCAGAGGACAGTGGTTTATCTAAAC
The DNA here is from genome assembly GCF_036918245.1 of Nostoc sp. Lineage (GTDB taxonomy): Bacteria > Cyanobacteriota > Cyanobacteriia > Cyanobacteriales > Nostocaceae > Nostoc. Next base: position 2,962 of record NZ_JBALEF010000053.1, on the reverse strand, counting down.
CTTCTAAGGTACAAGCGCAGCAGGTACGCACGATTTCAAAGCAGCGCATTTTAGGAGATGGGGTAGGTTGTTTGAATCAGGATTTGATGCAATTAGTTGATGCTGCTCTCAAGTTGCATTTAGGTTTGGAGTAGGCAAATTATAATGCATAAGTATCTCCAGTACCAAATTCCGGTCTTTGTCTGATTAAGATTTCTATTTTTTCAGGTTTTTCTGTTGCTCCTTGAGTGTCTACTACGGTTGGATCAATTAATATGTCATTACTTACTAATTGATACATTCCTTCTTTTAATACTTTGACTTTAACTTTGACTCTATTACCAGGAAGTAATTTACCTTTGGCATTGTAATCAGCCATAAGTAAACCACCACAACCTTGAGTTCCTTCTGTTAGGTTTACTAGTAGGTCTCCATTCTTTTTAGTTACTGAGGTTACTATACCTGATAGATACCCTCTTACTCCTGTAGAAGCTTCACATAAGGTTAATCCTCCTGCTTTGCTACCTCTTGGTAATGTTGCTCCTATTCCTAGTATTCCAAATGATATGGTGAGAGCTATTAATGCCAGCCACATTTCTCCATTTGATTTTTCAGCATTCATTTGTATCTCCTAATAGCAAAAATAAATGTTGACTAATATATAGATATTTTTATTTAATTTGAATGTAGCAATTAATTATTTGTTTGCATTTAGTAACTTTACTATAATGTAATCAAGTAAGGAAAATTAATAAAGTCCTTCCTTGACCAACTAGAGAAGAGTAATGATTTAATGTTATTGCTGACCAATAGGATTAGAATTATTCCTAAAACATCCCTGAAAAACAACAAATTTATATCAAAGACTATGAACGTATTTTGGATGAGTTAAAAGATATTTTTTCGAACTTTAAAAAACTAAACAAATAAAAATAGAAGGTTGATAAACCTTAGCTCACAATTTAAGCCTTCTTAATTATTAAGAATAGTTCATTTTTGCAAGTTAAATTTTCTGCCACATTGACAGCTTAAATCTACTTAGATTCCCGCACACAATAATCCAAAGAGCCAGAATAAGGATTCTAAGTTAAATTACTTAACTTTACTTTCCGCACTAATCCTAACCAGGAGGCGGAATTGGAAAGTCAGTCAAGGGATATGTATTGGTTCCAATATTTACCAACCATACTTAGTAAAGATTAAAGTGTCAATCAAGCTTGAGAGTTTAGATTCTCAAGAATTACTCACTGATTTACATAACTTAATAAGCAGCTTGACCCAAACTTGCATAAACTTGCATAAGTTGGGGTTAAGAAACCGAAGCTAGTTAGCTGAAAACTTTACTGTGTATAAGTGGGCGATACTGGATTTGAACCAGTGACCCCATCCGTGTGAAGGATGTGCGCTACCCCTGTGCTAATCGCCCAAGACCTATTTATATTACCATAATTTACTAAATAGCGACGTAAGCTGAAATGCCAAAGGCTGACTTGCTGCGCCTACACTTTTGACGTTATTTTTCATCATTGCCGTATGTCACGCAAGGACTGTCAATTATGAGTGCTGGCTCAAATGAATTGCAGAAAATGACGGTAGAACAATTAACCCTAGATTCGTCAGGGTGAATGCACTTGATCGCTTCTTCTACTAAGGTATGGAAAGCACAATCATTGCAGATAGTCTGACATTTCCCCACGAAATATAAATTTTTAAATGGTATTGCGATCGCACTTCTATCAGTTAAATGAGAACAAGTAGCGACAAAATTAAATGTTTAAATCGCGTAGAGCCAGACGAATTTGCTCGGCTCGTCTACGGTTGACACCGAGATCAGACTCTCCCACGCGAGAAGCCGATCGCAGATGAATTACTGACTCATTAGGAGGTAAATAAAATTCTACATCATCAACAAATTTGAAGATGCGGCTTTTAGAAAGAGCGTGGATATAATTATCTGTTTGTTCTACAATTTCTGTACGAGGAACAACACCGATAACTTTTAGTAAGATTTCTTTAGCTGCATTGCGGTCTACATGATAAGGAATCGGGTTGATGGCGTGTTTTTTATCTGCGTTTTGACTGACAACACAGTTGTCTGAAGCCGGACAAGAACTAAGATGACCATTATCAACTCCCAAGCTAGAAGCTGCCCAAGTAGCCCCAGGAAGTATTAAACTACTAATCAAAGTTAAGAGTATTGCAAAAGCGATACTCCGTAAGAATCGCTGCCGGAACGTTGTTAGCAGACGGTACATAATAAATTTACTCCTTTTGTTCGGTTATTTCGGGTGAGTACTGAGAGTTACCGATTCGCTCTACAGATTATCATTTATCCAGCCACACTCTGAGTTTGGGCAATCACAATGTAGCCTCGCCGACCAGTCCCTTTTGCCATTGTTGCTGCCAATAACGGAATCAAGCCAAAAAAGTGACCAATAATTCAGATTTCCATTGACTACGAACCCAAAATCATTAGCAGGGGTTGCGACTGCATTCCCTGGTGATTCCAGCTTTGACTCAGAAGAATTGGCTGGTATCGGCTTTGTTGTGGCCAATCTTAGAAAGTTTGATGGTTGTAGATGAACATAGGAATAATCCAGCCTTACAGTAACGGGTTTTTAGAAGTTGTACCAGAGAGCGATTATTGGCAGATTGCAGCTATACACATCAATGGCCAAGCTTACTGCCCTACTCCTCAGCTTTATCGCTCAGAAAAAGTGGCATTAGCAAAAGCTACACAAATTTATGATTGGATAGCTAACCACGAACACCAAATCAGCGATGAGGCTTACTACTGCTCTGAATTGAAACTCATTTTATGGCAGCAACCAAAAGTATCTTAGTACAGCATTTCATTAATTTGTAACGAATTAAATTTGGCAATACCTTGCAATGCCAATGCGTCCCGATACAATGTTGATGCGTGCCCCTGCAATGCCATTGCATCCCAATACAATGTTAATGCGTCCCTCTGCAATGCCAA
>NZ_JBALEF010000052.1:0-40200 GCF_036918245.1 Nostoc sp. | reverse complement strand
TTCTGACTTCTGACTTCTGACTTCTGACTTCTGACTTCTGACTTCTGACTTCTGACTTCTGACTTCTGACTTCTGACTTCTGACTTCTGACTTCTCATTTAAGTTTTTCGTGAACAGCCAAAATAATTTTTTCGGTTTCTTCCCAGCTAATACATTTGTCAGTTACAGAAACACCATATTTTAATTCTTCTTGTTTACCAGTAATCGGTTGACTACCTTCATACAAATGGGATTCCAGCATCATGCCAACAATTGATGTATTACCATCCACTATTTGCTGAATAATATTTTCTAAGACAGCACCTTGTAATTTGTAATCTTTATTGGTATTGCCGTGGCTACAGTCAATCACAATTCTCGGTGGTAAATTTGCCTGTTTTAATTTCTCTTCTATCAGTTTGACATTTGCTGGATCGAAGTTGGGTTGACTACCACCCCTTAAAATTACGTGACCATAGCCATTACCTTTAGTTTGAAAGACGCTGACCTGACCGTTTTGATTAATTCCCAGAAAATGATGCGGGTTTCCAGCTGATTGTAGGGCATTCAAAGCTACTTGAATATTGCCATCAGTACCGTTTTTAAAACCTACAGGCATCGAAAGTCCACTTGCCATTTCGCGGTGAGTTTGTGATTCAGTTGTGCGGGCACCAATGGCAGACCAGGTAATCAGTTCGCTGATGTATTGAGGTATGATTGGATCTAGTGCTTCTGTGCCAGCAGGTAATCCTAACTCTGTAATTTTTAATAGCAGCTCCCGTGCAATTAATAAACCTTTCTCTACATGGAAAGAATCATCCATATCTGGATCGTTAATTAACCCTTTCCAGCCTACAGTTGTTCTTGGTTTTTCAAAATACACTCGCATAATTAATAGCAAGTTATCTTTGACTCGCTCGGCCAATATTTTCAATCTCTCAGAATATTCGAGCGCTGCTTTTTGGTCGTGGATTGAGCATGGGCCAACTACTATAAATTTCCTCCGATCCTGAAAATCCAGGATATGTTCTATTTCCTGCCTATATGCTAAAACTCTTTGTTCAGCTAATTGTGTCAAAGGTAATTTTAACTTTACTTCATTGGGAGTTAATAAAATGCGATCGTTCTCAATGTTAGCGTTCTCGATATTACTATTAAATAATTTGTTGTGCATGGGGATGCTTTGGCAATTCTATAGACGCACTTCAACTCAAAAGTGTAACACAAACCGATGAAATTTTGAAATAGCTGATTTTCTGCTTGACAAATTTCTAATTAAACTGTACCTGAGTAAGATAATAACTGAAAAAGGGGAAATATTTTCCCCCTTTTCTTTGCTATTGGACTACCGACTGAGTGGTAGTGTATATCATTACTGCGATACAAACACTTTAGCTTCGTATGGCCCCAAGTCAATTATGATGCCATCGTCACCAGCTTCGACATCATAATTGCCTGTCCACTCGTGCCATGTACCAGCGCTAGGAAAGTTAGAAACATGATAGTCAGCTAAGAAGTTTTCTGAGAAATTTGCAATTACGACTACACGAGAACCTTCATCATTCCAACGAGTATAAGCTAATACTTTAGCTTCAGGATTTTCGTGGATAAAATCGATATTTTCTGTGTAGAGAGCATGATTACTTTTACGCAGGTTGGTTAAGCCTTTGTATGAATCAAATAAACCACGATTTAAATCATTCCCTAACAGTGTCCATTCGATTTTGGCTGATTCAGATTGTTTAGGTTTATACTCGCCAAATTCTTCTCCCATCCAAATCAAAGGCACACCAACAGCAGTCATTAGGATGGCTACTCCTAATTTAGCCCGCCGAAAGGCTTCTTCGTCAAAAATTTCACGGTTCCCCAGTTCAACCATGACATGATTATGGTCGTGGTTGGTGAGATAATTTACCACATTGGTGGCACCCAAAAAGCCTTGGCGCTTGCAGTCAATCACATCTTTGAGACGCTCTAAATCAAATGTATCACCGCAAATATGTTCTAGAATGCAGTGATAAAAACTGTCATGCCAGCAACCATCCATTGGCCCATCTACATTGGTAATGCTAGGAGTTTCAGGAATGTGTTCAGCAACATTATAAAAAGGCTTCATGCTAGCAGTTTTTTTGGCTTCCTGAACAATCCAGTGCATGAAATCGTAGTTGGCAATTTGCCGCGCCGCATCATAGCGAATACCATCAAGATGATATTCCCCAATCCAAAAACGGATTGTGTCACCAATAAATTTCCAGGCTGGCTTAATATCTAATTTTTCGTCATAATGTTCGTAATTAAACTCAGGCCCCCAGTTATTATCAGGGTCACGAGGCTCGTGATGATACCAATAATCGTGGTCAATTTGTGTTAAGGGAGCAGATGCTTCTGAGTGGTTATAAATTCCGTCAAGAATTACACGAATGCCTTTGCCATGACACTCATCAATCAATTTTTTCAATTCAGTGGTAGAACCATAACTTGATTCTGTTGCAAAGAAGTGGCGCGGATTATAACCCCAGCTATAATCACCAGGATATTCTTTAAGTGGCATCAACTCAATAGCATTGATTCCTAGTTCACACAAATAGTCTAACTTTTCAATGACGTGTTTGTATTTCCCTCGTGCATAAGGATCGTCCTCACCACCAGAAAAGTCACCAACGTGTAATTCATAAATTACTAATTCGTGGTCAGCAGGTAAAGGTTTATCATCATGTTGCCAAACATAAGTATCAGTAATCCTTTTCCCATCTTTTACCCGGATAACACCATCGTCTTTTCCACTTTGTTCATCTATATCAGTTGCATAAGGATCTGTAACATCAACCCATTGTTCTGGTTCAAAAAACCATGAATTTGACTGAATGCGGAATTTATATTTATAAACGCCATCTTCTAGTTCAACACTTGTGCGGAAATAACCATCATCACCTCTTTCCATTGGAATTTCTTGCCAATCAGAAAAAGAACCAATTAATGCGGCTCCTTTGTTGTAAGGTGCAAATAAATTAAATTCAATTGGCTTTGCCATAAAAGTGTTTGTAATATCAAGGGTTGATAGAAATATTCTCTGATGCTCAATAGAATTTGAAAATAGCTCCAGAGAAATAATTAGATTGCGAGTGCTTCTATCTTCAGGAAGAATTTATAAATTCTTTATAAAAGTTAACCGTATTTCTTTGATTTTTGACTGTTTATAGTATTTGTTTATTAACTAAAATACGGATTTACTATCCTGCAAAGAGTGTCTATAAAAGTAATCTTTTTTAAGCTATTGCATATAACCACAGAAAATTTTAAATAAAACAACAGTTTTTATAATGTTCAAATACAGCAGGTATTTGGTAAAAAACATCATATTTTTACCAAATACCTGCTGTAAAATTACTATTTTTTGTTATTAGCTTGTTGCAGATAACTTAATAACCAATTCGCTGCTGTCGCCCTGCGAGTTTGCCGAGGCCCAAATTCTCCAATTTTGTAACCTTTGAAACCCAGTTTTTCTTTTAGCATTTGTTTATTTTCAACAGGAATGGAACGAGTCAGCTTGACAGTTGCGGGGCGAGATTCAATGAAATCTGGTGGTTGTGGGTACTCATTATGCCATTCTGATGCAACTTGGTTAGTGTCCCATTGTGCAATTGAGGAGTCATAGCGATAACCTAAATAATGCCATAGCAACTGGTTGACTGTGGCATCATCAAGTTGATCGTCAAGAATTGCCCAAATTGTTTCTGTATTAAGTGGTGGCAGGTTAGACATAAACAATTCAAAATTCCAAGTGGAATAACTGACTACTGATTAAATTACAGCAGTTTTCAGGTATTTAGACTACGACTTAGATGGGGAGTAGGGTAGTTCAATTACTTAAAAAGCGCTGGAAATGTACAAAAACTAGTAGGTATTAAGAAAGATCGGAATTAATTTCGCTAGTTGGAGTTAAAAACAGATTGTGTATACACAAACTAGGTAGACTGGAAATCGTAAAGATTAGACCAGTCTATGCAGAATTCTACAGCACTGCCAAAGATTATCCGCGCCCATGTATTCATTTCTGGCCGAGTCCAAGGAGTGGGGTATCGCTATTCTACTGTCGATACAGCTAGGCAATTGGGATTAACCGGTTGGGTGCGGAATCTCCCCGATAATCGAGTAGAGGCAGTTTTTGAAGGGGCGCGAGAGGTTGTAGATGACATGGTTCGCTGGTGTCACTCTGGGCCACCTGCTGCTGTAGTTAAAGATGTTGTGGTTGAATATGACGAACCGGAAGGGTTGCGAGGATTTGAAGTTAAGCGAGTTGAGTAGGGAGTTAACAAGGGCACAGGAAAGAAAAACTATCCCCTGTACCCTATAAACTATGCTGAAGTGACCTGTATACTCGTGGGTTTTTCCTGTTCATCCTTTGAAGCAGTTTACCGCCTGTGAAAAATTTTGATTACAATGCAGATGTCAACTAGGCGGCGTGCTGTCTATCCACGTAAATCCAGAAGATACTCAATGAGTAATCAATTAAAAGACTACAATCCCAGCGGCGTAGGTGAAATAAATGGCAATCTCTTAGGTTTGCCCTGCGATTATGAGTCTGCAAACTTGATTGTTTTTGGTGTGCCGTGGGAAGTCACTGTTTCCTATGGTGCTGGCACTGCTAATGGCCCACAGCGAATTCTAGATGCTTCGACTCAATTAGATTTGTTCGATTTTGATCACCCTGATGGTTGGAAGCAGGGAATTTTTATGGAAGAAATTCCCCAAGATATTTTAGAGAAGAACACATACTACCGCGCTTTGGCAGCAAAAATTATCGGGCGATTAGCCCAAGGTAAACAACTTTCAGATACACCAGATTTAACATCTGTCCTGACAGAAATTAATCAGGCTGGTCAACAGGTCAATCAATGGTTGTTTGAAAATTGTCAGGCAGCAATTAATAATGGTAAGCGAGTTGCAGTCATAGGTGGAGATCACAGTTCGCCTTTAGGTTATTTCCAAGCATTAGCAGCTAAATACCCAAACTATGGGATTTTGCACATTGATGCCCACGCAGATTTACGCGATGCTTATGAGGGATTTGAGTTTTCCCATGCGTCGATTATGTTTAATGCGATGAAAATACCGCAAATTTCTAAGTTAGTGCAGGTAGGTTTGCGTGATATTAGTCATGATGAAGTGCAAATGATTGACCAATCCGATAGTCGCATTATTGCTTATTATGACTCAGCTATTAAGCAAAAGCTTTACTCGGGCACAACTTGGATTGATTTATGCCGAGAAATTATCAGTCATTTACCTGAGTATGTTTATATTAGCTTTGATGTAGATGGTTTAGATCCAAAACTGTGTCCGAGTACGGGTACTCCTGTTCCAGGTGGGTTGGAATTAGAGCAAACTTTTTGTCTATTCCGAGAATTAGTTAATAGTGGAAGAAAAATTATTGGCTTTGATATCTGCGAAGTCGGTGATGCGGAGTGGGATGGTAATGTTGGAGCGAGAGTAGTTTACAAGCTGGCAAATTTGATGGATTTATCAAACAGAATTCAGGAGTCAGGAGTCAGAATTCAGAATTAATTCTGTACGACACTTCTCTACGTTCGCGCAGCCTGAACGTAGAGAGCGTCGCGTCTGAACAAGAGAGTTTAGAACCCCCAATAAATCATTCGCGTAACGTCTCTGAAAGAGGAGATTTAGTGGTTTTCAATCGGTGGCGGGTCTGTAGCAAGATCCCGCAGGGTATCCCCCACTGATTGTTCTGACTCCTGAATTATGAATTCTTCTTCAACCAGAATTTGTATAAGGAACAAATAATCATTACATCAGCGTCTTGTCTCTATATCTATTTCAGAATATAGATACTAAACTAATTCCAGATAGTGAAGTTATGGAATTATATACTTTATTGTCTATTAGTGGCTGAATACTATTTCTTTGTTTTATTTTACTATGAAAATCATGCTAAAAAACTACTTTAATACCAATCAAGCGCGAATTTTGACTGCTTTGATTTTGACTGGAATTTTGTCTGTTGCTAGCGGTTTAACACTTGTCAAAGGTGCGACGGGCGCTTCTGCGAACTTCTCTCTAGAAACAAGCAATGAAGTTCTTAAAGACAATATTAAACCAAACCGCTTGCCACGTCCAGTAGCTAATGCAGTACTGCGAGATTTAGCCCGCAGGCAGGGAATTTTTACTAGACAATTGCAAATTATTGACTACAATCAACAGACTTGGCGCAATGGTTGCTTGGAACTGCCTCAAGCTGATGAATTCTGCACCCAAGCCTTAGTTCCTGGTTGGCGGATTGTGGTATCTAATGGCAAAGAAAACTGGGTTTATCATACCAATAATAATGGGCGATCGCTACGTTTAGCTTCGGCAAACACTCCCTCAGAAAATCTGCCAGATAAATTACCTACATCTGTAAAAAATGCTGTTTTACAAGCCGCATCCAGACGTTTGCAACAGCCAATTTCTCAGTTAAGCATTATTGAGGCTCAACAGCAAACTTGGAGAGATAGCTGCTTAGAATTAGCTAATGCTGATGAATTCTGTACCCAAGCTTTGGTATCAGGCTGGCGGGTGGTTGTCGGCGGAGTTGACCAAACCTTGGTTTATCATACTAATCAAACAGGTTCCGCACTCAGGCTGAATCAAAAGGCTAACGAAACTACACTGGGGCCTGTGCAAATTCCAGCTAGTGAGTTACCACCACCGTTAGATCGAGATATAGTATTTCGCCAAATCTCCAGTGGGGGTTTTGCTGGCAGAACCTATGAGACTGTTTTACTCAAAGATGGACGACTGATTCGCGTGCGGATTGGTGATGCTAATGATTCTGAACGTAGTGTTCGCCGTGTTTCTGTGCAACAGTTGCAACAATTTGTGCGATCGCTAAAACGTTCTCAGTTTAGTAAATTTCGGAATTTGAGTTACCCAGCCCCCAGTGCTGCTGCTGATTATATCACCTACACCCTTACCAGTCAAGAAGGTACGGTTCAGTACAATGATATTTCTCAAAATAACCTGCCAAAGAATTTACAGACAGCAGTCAAAGCCTGGAATCAAATCGTAGCCAGCGCACAATCATAAACTTCATTGATGGAATTGAAGAATAAGAGAGTGGCAAGAACCTAGCTACAGACTCGCCACTCTCTTACAAAGTGACGGGTTTCAAATTTCCCAGATGCTGGCGATCGCACTATCTTGAAAAATCAACTTTCAAAATAGCGAAACTAATGAAAGGTGTTTACGGCAATATGTTAGTTGGAATACTAATCTAACTCACCGTTTTCTAAAATACCAGATAGGATTAAAATTAAATATGAAGGCAACTATTAAGTATCATCTGCTCAAAGTGCAATATTATATTAAATTGTCAATCCTCCAAAAGAAGTATATTAAAACTATTAATCAAGCTTATTTAGTTTAAATTGATGGGTAAGCAAGTTTGTAGTAAGGACTAAAGTGCTTATTACAAAACCTCTTGCACTAGCTTAGAAGACATTGCACTAGTACAGTACGACGGAAATCTAGCTACTATCTCAATTAACTAGATAAGTTGCTCTGAACAACTTGTTAAAGGTAGGCAAACTTCCGCCACAGCGAACTAGTTGTTTTTACTCAACTATACTCGATTGATGTGAAAAAATAGCACACTTAATCAAGTAATATAAACTTAGTAAAAAAAACTGAGTAATAGTAACTTCTATAAATTTTGGAAAACAGGCTTGTATATTAATCAAACATTTGAAATAATAGCTAAAACAATCATTTTTTGTACTGAATTATTAATTATAAATTATGATTAATGAGTTATTAGTAATCACTATGATAGCGGCATCTAGCAAAAATTATCACAACAACCAAAAAAAACGAATCTGCTATCAAGTACTTTAATCTCATACAAAAATTACATGGAACAAGTAATTACTTCAATGGCAGATGCTTTGTTAGTAACCAGTAATTCAGGAAAAATAAAAAAAGTAAATCGTGCTGCTCAACAATTATTTGGTTTTGAGGAAGAAGAATTAATAAATCAACCAATATCACTAATCATTGATGAGGATCAGTTTTTAATTAAAGCGATTTATCAACATTCTTATTTAAAGCGTAATTCCCAGAATCTAGAAGTAGTTTGCCGAACAAAAACTAGAGAAAAACTGTTGATTGCTTTTTCTTGCTCAGTGATTCCCAAAAAAACAGATGGATTAGAAGATATTATCTACATTGGTCGGGATATTACTGCTTGGCAACGCCGGGAACAGCGTACAATTGCCCAGTATTCTATTACTCGCATATTATCAGAATCACAGAGCATAAAGCTGGGAATTCCACAAATTTTGCAGTCGATTTGTCAAAACTTGGGATGGGATTTAGGCGAACTTTGGACACCAAGCCAATATATTGGCACTTTGGTACAAGGAGATAGTCTCAATACAGTACTAAGGTGTGTGGAAATTTGGTCAAGTCGATTAGTTTCTGTGCGAGAGTTTAAAGCAATCACCTGGCAAACTACTTATACGCCTGGTGTTGGCTTACCTGGTCGAATTTGGATCAGACGTTTGCCTTTGTGGATTAAAGATATCACAGTAGATGGAGATCAAAGGCGATCGCTACCGGCTGCGGAGGCTGGATTGCACGCAGCTTTTGGCTTCCCGATTTTAGACGATAGTGAAATCTTAGGAGTGATGGTTTTCTTTAGCCGGGAGTTACTATCAAAAGATAAAGACCTATTGCAGATGATGGGTTCTATTGGTAGCCAAATTGCCCAATTTATCAAACGCAAACAAGCAGAAGATGCTCTTGTAGAAAGTGAAGAGCGATATCGAGATTTATTTGAAAATGCTAATGACTTGATTCAATCTGTCAATCCATCTGGTCGTTTTTTGTATGTCAATCGTGCATGGCGAGAAACTTTGGGATATAGCGAAGCTGAAATTGCGAATATGAGTATTTTTGATATTATACATCCAGAGTTTAAACAAAGCAGTTTGCAAAGATTTTATCGCGTGCTATCAGGAGAAAAGTTTGGGCAAATAACAACTATATTCGTTACTAAAGACGGTCAAACAATCTTTCTAGAAGGTAATATTAATTGTAAATTTGTTGAAGGTCATCCGGTTGCGATTCGCGGCATTTTTCGCAATGTAACCCAGCGAGTAGCAGCAGAAGAAGCACTTCGCTATCAGCAGAAAGAAACCGAACGTTTATTGCTGAATATTTTGCCAGTCGCAATTTATAGAGAAGTGAAAGAACAACCAGCTAGCATTGCCGAAGACTTTGCTGATGTCACAGTTTTATGTGCAGATATCGTCGGCTTGACTGAAATTGCTACTTCTATGAGTGCAATTCAATTAGTGAACCTACTTAACCCAATTTTCTCAGTTTTCGATCGCCTCACCGAACGATATAGTTTAGAGAGAATCAGAACCATTAACGATGCTTATGTGGTGGTTGGTGGCTTACCTACACGCCGCCAAGATCGTGCTCAAGCGATCGCTCTGATGGCACTAGATATGCAAACTGCGATCACTCTATTTAATATTGAGAATAACCAAAATTTCAGCATCCGTATCGGCATCCATAGTGGTTCGGTAATGGGGGGAGTCATTGATCTGAATAAGTTTACTTATGAACTCTGTAAAGACACAGTAAACATCGCTAGCTGTATGGAATCCCAAGGTATTGCTGGTAAAATCCAAGTTACAGAAAATACTTATAAGTGCTTGTGTAATGAATTTGTATTTGAAAAACGAGGCGAAATTGAAGTTAAAGGCAAAGGGAAGATGACAACTTATTTGTTGATTGGACGGAAGTGAGAAAAGGGGATTAGGGAGTGGTGCATATAGCTATCTGACCTCTCTCCTAAAAGGAGAGAGGCTTTGAATCTTACTCCCCTTCCCTTATAGGGAAGGGGTTGGGGGTTAGGTTTCTATTGGACTCAACACAGAAGCGCTATATTAAAATTCCCCACTCCCCTAGTGAGAATTCGGAATCAGCCGACCACAGGGATAAGTTGCTGTTTGCTGTGAAGCACTTTCAGCAACTGCTGCTGGAACCTGATCCGATGGTCGGGTTTTGGCTGCTAGATAGTCTTTTTGCAGTTTCTCGAAAATAGCTTCTCGCCTGTCATACAGACGCTTCAGGGGACGAGGCTGGCATTTGTTTAACACGTACGCTGTCACCAGTGGTAGAGCGATCGTGCTATCGGTATAACAAACGATTGTGTTAACTAACTCATCCGGGTCAATCTTACCCCAACTGACAGCTTCCGATGGGGTTGCTCCAGATAAACCGCCTGTATCTGGACGTGCATCGGTAAATTGCACAAAGTAATCGTGTCCTCGTTCTTCTAACCCCAAAACCTCGTGAAGTTGCGGTTGGGTTTGTAGCAAAAAGTTTTTAGGACTACCACCACCAAGAATTACAGCTGCACTTTTACCTCCTGATTCACGGGCATTATATGCGATCGCTGCTGTCTCATTCACGTCAATTGATGGATCTATCACCAACTGCGAACCTTCCAATGCTAAAGCCGCCACGTTCATCCCAATTGAGCTATCTCCTGGAGAAGACGTATAAATCGGTACACCATATTCATAAGCTGTAGCTAGCAAGCAGGAATGCTGCACACCCAATTGCTTTTCTACTTCTCGGACATATTTACCTAGTAAATAGTGAAATTCAGCTGTTCCCATCCGCTTTTGAAACGCTTCTCCTTGGAGAATCTTGCGGATGAACGCATCAGTTTCTAGCAGCACATCGTAACCAAAGATAATGTCATAAATGCGGATCGTGCCTTCTTGACGCAGTTTCACATCATCCAAAAACGGATTACCAGCAAAGAGTTCAAAACCCAAACCATAGTGCATATCGTGGTAAAGATTTGCACCAGTGCTAATCATCCAATCAATAAAGCCGTTGCGAATTAAAGGTGCAAGCGCTGAAACCCCAAATCCTGCTGGCGTCATCGCACCAGAAAGGCTAACGCCCACCGTGACACCTTCCGTTAGTACATCGCGACTCAGTAGTTGGCAGATTTCCCGCAACCGCGCTGAGTTGTAAGCGGTGAAGTATCGATCGATCAAATCCACTACATTGATATCATTTGATATCGGTGTAGGTGCAATTTTTTGACCCAGCTGTTTAGACATTTTGGCACTCCCGAACAGTAAACACGCCGAATCTTATGTTATCTAGCTTTCAGCCAAAGTGATAGCAATACTTTTTTACCACTAGCTTGAAAAAGCAAGTGAGCAGTAGGAGAAGAAACCTTTTTCATCCCTTTTGGGATTTTCCGATGATTAGCTGTCTTGAAACCTTATAAGCATTTCACAGGCACATTAGTCACATTGCTGCGAAGTTGCACCATACACTAGCATTGGGTTGTATACAATCCATAGTGGGCGATCGCTTATAATCGCTCCTGACCATTCATCGCTACAAGTAGCAGTGTTACTTGCTCTGGCTCTAAATTTGGAAGCCGACCGAGTCTAAAAAGTGTTGCCCCTAACTTGGCTGCTAGAGTGTCTACGGCTAACGGCTCAAACGCTCGCACTCGAAGTAAGCTTCGTTGTTCAGTAGCGAGCGCTTCACAGCATTGTCTAAATTCAGGCGATAGACTTTGAATTAATGACATATCTTTAAGGATCTTGCTTCAATTCGCCATCACTTTGAGACAGATCGCGATACGCTGCGTTGACTAAAGATGCCAGAGCATTAGCGATCGCCGGATCAAGATTTTTGTCAGCGCGTAGTTGAATGGCGATCGCTTCAGGTGTATCCAGTTGATTCTTGTCTGTGGTTCCAAACAACTTTGCAGGTGGCACTTCTAGCAATAGATATAAAGTACTAGTATCTAGCTAAACTTTCAACATCATCAGGCTGATGTGCTGGTTTGAGATACATTGCACATTCTCTGACAACATCATCTAAATTAGCGTTATTTTGTTTAGACCACTCTTTTATGCAAGCATAGCTAAGTTCTTCAATTTCATCAGCATTGACGAGGGCACGCTCAGTATTTTCCTCACATTGAAGTAAATCAAGTAATTGATTACGCGATTTCTTCTGCAAGCTTTTTGACTTAGGATCGTAAAGAGTCCATTTGTATTCATCCTTGTATTTAAATAAAACGTAAATCAAAATTGTTCGATCTGAATAAATTTTTGCACTAATAATATCGTCACGAATATTACGGGCGTAGTCGCGGTTATTATACAGCTTAGATACATGGTGATAAAATGGTGATACATTGTCATCGACTAAAGCCTCTAAGTTAAGTACACCCGATTGAATTGTGACTTTTGATGTATTATTGAAAAAATCAACTTCTTCTTCCTCATTTATAGATAGAACAGGAAGCTCCATAATTTCTTGAGATTGACTGTGGCGATTTGTCAGGTTAGTGTAACGTTTTGCAATGCCTAAATCTCGTAAAGCATCACCTTCTAGCGGTGGAACAAAAGTGTAAAGCTCCACAGTACGCGGTTCAATCCAGGGTCTTAGAACACGACCTGCTCTTTGTGTAGGCTCAATTGCTGTCCAAGCTAAATCGTAATTGATAACTACAGGGTTCATAGATTGTCTTGGAATCAAACCAGGATTTTGGCGGAGAATCAGTCATAACTCAGTGGTAATACGTTTGAACTATAAATAATAATACATTTTAACTAAATTTTGTCAAAAATGTAACTTTTCGCCGCTTATTGACAACTTTAGTAGTCAATGTGGTTCTAATTTGCTGACTATTTCTGAAACCTTCTATTTTCAGATTTGCTAGTTTTCACGTTGGTAATGCCCACGCTGTTTTGATGCCAGAACAGCAAGCGAGAGAAGCGATCGCGATCACCTTCTTTTACTAGTCAACTCCTACGATCAAGCTCGTTGGGCAGCAAACGAAATTCGCAATTGCTGGTGAAGTATGCAGGACTTTGTTTATCACCTAGTCCCTGACAATACATATACTTACACAGAAGATGACTTTGATGAGCTAGCGAAATTTGTCAAACCACCTGATAAGGTTGCGCTCAATCGTACAGATATTGAAACTTTTGGGCAAACCAAGGGAAAGATTCTTGTTGCTCCGATGAATGTGAGCGGGCGTGGTTTCAATATTTTGAATGCCAACGGGAAAGCCGCATTTGGTGCTATTTACTGCGAGTTCCAACACCTGAGCAAATACATGAGTTAGTGATTATTTGGGCGCAGGAGTGGACAAAGCGATTTGATGGTAAGGGGAAAGCAGATCAGGTGAATAGTGTTTGCGATCGCTATCATTGGTGGCTTTAGCGGTTCTCTGGTTGCA
Organism: Nostoc sp.; assembly: GCF_036918245.1. Classification (GTDB taxonomy): domain Bacteria; phylum Cyanobacteriota; class Cyanobacteriia; order Cyanobacteriales; family Nostocaceae; genus Nostoc. The sequence goes on along the minus strand of NZ_JBALEF010000052.1, from coordinate 26,921 downwards.
GCGAATCTTTTACGCAACGCAACCATGTTGTTAATCGCGACTTATAGAAGGTGATAGAACATTATGGATTGGACTAGGCTTCATTATCTTGGAAACTTGCTTTGCCCACCTTGTTTTCTCGGTTCTACATTACCTTGAGTTTTATTCATGGAGAGTAGTTTTTGTACAAAGCTATGGGGGTTAATCCAGATTTTGTCCTTATCCCCGACGCACTCGGCATTCTTGAAGACGTGGAAATTGGTTTGTAACTTTTTTGGGTGGAATATGAGTCAATTTTGGTAAACTTTCAGTTACCCTGAAACTTATAACTCACCACTCAGGACTAATGCAAGATAGGCAAGAACAAATTTCGCAAGTGGTAGTGACTGCTGGGCAGATGCGCGATATTGAAAAGCGGATCTTTGCAGCGGGAATGCCTGTAGTTGCTTTGATGGAAAAGGTGGCGGGATTAATTGCCCGTCGCATTCCAGAAATTCCTGCAAACACCTTTTTGTTAAGGGGATCTCATGTGGGAATTCTTGTCGGCCCCGGTCATAATGGTGGCGATGCTTTAGTTGTAGCCCGTGAATTATACTTTCGTGGGTATGAAGTTTGGATTTATTCTCCTTTTTCTAAGCTTAAAGAATTAACTGCGCAGCACTTGCAATATGCCCAGAGTTTGGGCATTCCAATTTATCAAACAATTGAGCAACTGCCAGATTCTGATTTGTTGATTGATGGCTTGTTTGGGTTTGGTTTAGAAAGAAATCTGACCGATCCCATCGCCTCTGCAATTAATCAGCTAAATGAATTGTCTGTACCGATTTATAGTATCGATTTACCTTCAGGTTTACATACCGACACAGGCGAAGTATTGGGAACTGCCATTCGCGCCACTCATACATTTTGCTTAGGTTTATGGAAACTCGCTTTCTTCCAAGATTGGGCGTTGGAATATCTTGGTAAAGCTGAGTTAATCGATTTCGATATTCCTTTAGCTGATGTAGAAGCTGTTCTCAAAGATGCACCTAAAATTAAACGGATTACACCAGCAAAGGCACTTGCTACTTTACCTTTACCTCGTCCAGCAGTTACTCACAAATATAAGGAAGGACATTTACTGCTAATTTGCGGTTCGCGGCGGTATGCAGGTGGGGCAATTTTAACTGGTTTGGGTGCTAGGGCTAGTGGTGTCGGGATGCTTTCGATTGCCGTACCCGAATCCCTAAAATCTCTTTTGGTGTCACACTTGCCAGAAGCGTTAATTGTCGGTTGTCCAGAGACGGAAAGTGGAGCGATCGCCCACCTAAAACTACCAGAAAACACCGATCTGAGTTCCTTTAATGCGATCGCTTGTGGCCCCGGTTTAACACGAGATGCGACTCCGATTGTGCAAGAAGCGATCAAAAGCGATCGCCCTTTGCTTCTCGATGCCGATGGTTTAAATATCTTGGCACAAATGGGAGCGATCGCCACATTAAAAAAACGCCAAGCAGTAACCGTACTCACACCCCACACGGGCGAATTTGAACGATTGTTTCCTGATGTCGCCGATGCCAAACATGACAGAGTGAAAGCCGTACAAGAAGCTGCCGCGCAAAGTGGGACAGTAGTGTTGTTGAAAGGGGCAAGAACTGCGATCGCAAACCCTCAAAGTGCTGTTTGGATTGTTCCTGAAAGCACACCCGCCTTAGCGCGTGGCGGTAGCGGCGACGTGTTAACTGGGCTACTGGGTGGATTGTTAGCGCAAGCAGCAACTAAACAGATTCCCGTAGAAGATATTGTGGCAACTGCCGCATGGTGGCATTCACAAGCAGGTATTTTAGCAGCCCAAGAGCGTAGCGAATTGGGTGTAGATGCGTTTACATTGACACAATATTTGATGAAAGCTCTAACTTAGTCAAATTCCTCGTTCCCAGTCTCAGACTGGGAATGCCATCCTAGAGGCTCCGCCTCTAATTTAAATAAAATCATGGGACGCAGCCGCTACCACGTACTAGGAACCCAGCCGCACTTCCTCACCTGCACAGTTATAAATTGGATACCACTATTCGGCAAAGTTGAATTTACACAAATTATTTTAGATTCCCTCAATTTTCTGCAACGTCAGCAGCGTTTAACCTTGTATGGTTATGTAATTATGGAAAATCATCTCCATCTAATCGCCTCTGCCGCCAGTTTATCTAAAGAAATAGCAAACTTTAAATCATTTACAGCTCGTTCTATCATTGACTTACTTGAAAAAAATAATTCCAACTACATACTTAACCAGCTTGAGCTTTATAAATTAAAACATAAGACAAAACAACAATATCAGCTTTGGCAAGAAGGTTTTCATCCGCAGGCGATTCTAGATCAGGAAATGTTTAGACAAAAGTTAGATTATATTCACAACAATCCAGTCAGGCGTGGTTATGTGGATGATCCCGCGCATTGGAGGTATTCTAGTTGCCGCAATTACATCGGGCAACTCGGTTTATTACAGGTAGAGTTGATTGATGTGTGAGAGAAGGCGGAGCCTTGAGGATGGCATTCCCAGTCTCTGACTGGGAACGAGAAAACCAGGAATGAGGAACGAGGAGTTTGTATCAGGCATTGACTAAATACCAACGCTGTAGCGCCAACCGCTGAATTTCGCGCCAGGGAATATTATGTTTTCGGGCTAAGTCTGCACAATCTTCATATTCTGGCTGCACATTTGCAATAACTTTTTCTGGTGATTGTTCTTTCCATGCTATCTTGACACGCACTTTGCCATATTCCGTTTCCACTTGTTGAATTTCCCGTTGTAAAATGGCGCGTTGCTGAGTTGTTCGCCGAATGCCTAAAGTTGTAGTTTCGCGGAATATGACGGCTTCACAACTGAGTAAATTTTCTGGATGACAAATCACAGTTAGCAAAATTCCCGGACGGGACTTTTTCATACCGATCGCTTGGGTAAAAACATCCAGCGCACCAGCCGCAAACAACGCCTCAAATACATAGCCAATCGCTTGTGGACTTAAATCATCAATTTGGGTTTCTAATACCGAGATGGTTTCCAAATTTGAGCTAGTTTCTTCAGAATCACTGGAATTGGAGTGTAAACTTGCACTTTCACCCAACCAGAGGCGTAAAATATTGGGAATGGGTAAATTTATGGTTCCTGCTCCCAGTCCTATCTGCTTGATAGCGATCGCAGGTGGTGAACCAAAATCTCTTGCCAAAGTAGTAGCGATCGCAGCTCCTGTTGGTGTTACTAATTCTCGGTCAATGCCATTGCTATAAACTGGACAACCCCGCATTTCCCACAGCTTTAATACCGCTGGGACTGGTACTGCCATCTGACCATGTGCAGCCCGAACAGTGCCGCCACCAGTCGGAAACGCCGAGCAGTAAAGTAGGGGCAATCCTTGTTCATTGCTCGCAATCCCCAACCAATCCAACCCCAGGCAAGTACCCACAATATCTACGATCGCATCTAAAGCACCCACCTCATGAAAATGAACTTTTTCAGGCGAAATGCCATGCACCGCCCCTTCTGCTACTGCTAGCTGTTGGAATACTGCCAAACTCCAAGCTTCTGCCCGTGGTGGCAACCCCGCTTTGATAATCATCCCCTCTATTTCTGGCAAGTGGCGTGTGTGATCGTGACTGTGTTCGCGATCGTGGTGATGATGGTGATGGCGATCGTTTACTAAATCCACATGGACTTTAGTCGCCTGCTGACCATTCTGTTGGACAAGTTCTGCCCTTAACTGATATTCCTGTTCAATACCCAACCTATTAAGTTTTGCAATTAAATACTCCACAGGAACACCCAAACTTACCAATGCTCCCAGGCACATATCACCAGAAATTCCTGTCGGACATTGAAGATAAGCGATTTTATTCATAATAAATTTGTCATTAGTCATTAGTTATTTGTCATTAGTCATGGGGCATGAGGCATTGGGAATTGGGAATTGATCAATAATTAATAGTTTTTCTTCCCCTGCTCCCCTGCTCCCCTGCTCCTCCAATCCCCACTCACCGAGTTATGGCAAAAATTTTCCCAGTTCATCCGGATAATCCTCAAATTCGCCGAATAGAGGAAATAAAGTCGGCGCTCTCTAGTGGCGCAGTCATGCTTTACCCTACTGATACAGTCTATGCGATCGGTTGTGATTTGAATGCCAAGTCGGCGGTAGAACGAGTGCGGCAAATTAAACAGCTAGCAAACGATAAACCATTGACATTTTTATGTTCCTCGCTTTCAAATGTGGCAACTTATGCCTTCGTAAGTGACACAGCCTATCGGATTATGAAACGCCTGATTCCAGGGCCATACACGTTTTTGCTCCCAGCTACGAAGTTAGTACCGCGATTGGTGCAAAGCCCCAAGCGGAAAACTACTGGAATTAGAGTACCAAACCATACTGTGTGTTTGGAGCTGCTGGCAGCCTTGGGCAATCCGATTATTTCAACTTCAGCACATCTGCCACCAGATGAAGCAGATAATGGCATGATTCGGATAGATCCTGAAACGATTCAGTCGCGGGTAGAGCTATTTGATCGTTTGGACAAGTTGGTAGACATAATTGTAGACACTGGCGAGGAACCTACTTATGAAGTATCTACTATCTTGGATATGACCGGAGACAAAGCAGCAATTATACGGAGGGGTTTAGGTTGGGAAGCAGCAGCAGCATGGGTATAAAAATTCCACTTCACAGGCGCACCTTTCCGTTTCGGAAATTGTGATCAAAACAACTCCAGTTTTAAAATTGTCATATTTAAAAGCGATGTCTAGGATGGGCTTTTCGGTGAGGCAGTGGATATAAGAGGATGGTGGCAAAACTTGACACAGTAAGGTATTTGACAACTTTAAGAAAATGGCGGGTACTCGTGTGCCAGCGTTAAGATGGTGGCTTGTGAAAAAAACCGACACATTGCCAGAACTGTAACTCTTTCGTATTTCCTATAGTTTTGATATATGAGCTTTAAATGTGAGCATTATATACGGCAAGTCTTGATGGATGAATGCCCAAAGATTCTCCAGTCAAGGACGGTCTTGATTGCTGTGTCTGCGTTGTAATTACGGTGCAATACTACTGGAAAAGTCATGAAAGCTAACGTCGTCAATCTACCAAACTCTACACCCATTTTTGACAACCACATTTCGACTGAAGAATTTTCAGATAGCAGCAGCGATCGCTTGATTCAATTGCTGTCTGAGGAAATGCAAGCGCAAGTGAAAGCAACACCCAAGTGCGTAGAAGCTTTAGCAAAGCGCATAGCCGTAGAAGTAGAACGCATTTGCGATAAAAGCTCCCGCATTCAAACATCTGGGGAAATCAAGTCCTGGCAGATGACATTGGGAAGGCATCGGATGCAAAAGTGCTTACGTTACTACCAACTAGGTTCCAAACAAGGGCGGGTGGAATTACATAGCAATTTGGGTGCTATGGTTTACCGTCATGTAACTATGTCTGGTTCGGAGTTGGGCTTTGATGCTCGTTACAGCCTGATTGAAGATTTTTTACAAGCATTTTATATCGAAGCGATCAAAGCTTTCCGTAGAGAAAACGAACTACCAGAGAATCACACGCCGCGTACTCAGCTGCAATTAGCTGAATACATGGCCTTTACAGAACAGTATGCCAAACGCCGGATCAATTTACCTGGTGGTGCAAATCAGCAATTAATTATCTTGCGCGCTCAAGGTTTTGCTCGTCGTCAGCCCCAAGAGACTACTGTGGATATTGAAATGGCGGTAGAGTCTGCTAAGGGTGAAGAAGCAGAATCTTACCAGCGCAACTCGGCGGTGCAACAGCTGCGATCGCAAATGATCGCCCAAACTAATTTCGATCCATCTGAAGAATCAGAACGCGATCGCGTCATCACTGAATTGATGAAATATCTGGAGTCTCAAGGCCAATCTGACTGTATGAACTACCTCAGCTTGAAACTTCAAGACCTCTCAGCCCCAGAAATTGACCAAATTCTCGGTTTAACTAGCCGTCAGCGCGATTATCTCCAACAACGGTTTAAATACCACGTAGAAAAGTTTGCCAAGCAACACCACTGGCAATTAGTACATCAATGGTTAGGCGCGGGTTTAGAGCAAAAATTGGGTTTATCTTCCCAGCAGTGGGAAATCTTTGTGAATCAACTCACAGAACAACAACAGCAAATATTACAGTTAAAAACTGCACGGGAAAATGACGTTGCGATCGCCAAAGCCATCAAATGCACCCCCAAACAGCTGCAAAAGCGCTGGACTCAACTTTTAGAACTAGCATGGACTATCCGCAACGGTCATACTGAAGCCCAGACAGGTTGAAGCCAAGACGAAATCACTAAAATTTATCCAAGCTAAATTCCAGTTATTAGAGAGGTTGTTGAAGACGTAAAAGCCAGAATCTCTCAACGATATGGCTAGAAACCTAACTAGCCTTATAGCCGCAGAACTAGACATTATTGAGGCTTATGACTGGCACAAAGGGCGCGAATTAGGGTTAGGCGCTGAGTTCCTACGCTGTATTGATGTCTACCTGAATTTAATTTAGCATCACCCCAACACATACCAGATTGTTCATCAAACCTATCGCCGCGCTACAATTAGGCGTTTTCCCTACGTCGTTTTTTACGAGTTTAATGAACAGGAGATTATTATCTACGCTGTTTTCCACTGTTCCTAAGACCCAGAAAAATGGCGTAGCCGCTTGCAATAGTTGGTCTTTGAGACTAAAGAGAAATTCATTATTTTAACTATTATCTGAATTAGTAATTCGTTCCTTACCCAAATTATTAATACATTTGTATTTGTTTAGTACAAAAATACCAATAAATTCAGATTTTTACCTATTAATCCAACCACGTTTAGCCAAAATCAAAAATTCATATTAAGCAACTGAACCTTTTTTACTGCTTCTGTGAAATCCTATAATAAGCAGGACTTTTGGCAGAGGGATTGAAGATGGCTCTGACTCAAGGCGGACGGGCAAATAAGTCTGGGAATATTTTAGAAGCAAATGTAGAAGCAATCTTGCATGGGCATAATTATTTTCAAGTAGGGAACTATGTCCAAAAAGAATTTATATTAAATGCTACTTTATTGCCAAAACGTTATGGCAAAGAAGTTTATATTGGAACCGGAATATATCATACTTATTTGAAAGTTGATTTTTATGTTGTTGGCTCACCTGCAATGCCATCTGGTTTAATTTTCGAGTGCAAATGGCAAGAAAGCCCCGGTTCCGTTGATGAAAAGTTTCCTTACTTGAACATGAACATTCAGCACTATTACCCTGCACCAACTATCGTAATTTTAGGCGGTGAAGGTATGCGAGAAGGCGCAAGCAAATGGCTGAAAGCAAGAGTTAATGATAACCAGAATTTATTAGCAGTTTATAGCTTAGACAGATTCATTGCTTGGGCAAATAAAAATCTTTAAAAGATGTAATTAATAGTTCGTCAATCATGCCTCTATTTTTTATGTTCGAGTTAATTGAACGCGCCGCTTTAATTTTATAGGTTTCAAAATTGATATCAGTATAAATTTTTTTAATAAATTCACTATCAGAATTGCATACCATAACTTTGACACCACGACTTGCTAACTCTGCACAAGCATCTCTTAAAAGTTCTTGGTCTTTTTTACTAAAACAATTTTGACTATAAGCAGTGAAATAGCTAGTGTCACTGATCGGATGGTAGGGCGGATCAAAAAATACAAAGTCATCACTGCTAGTCGCATGATTTAAGACTTCTGTAAAATCTGCTTGTTTAATTTCTGCATGGGAAAGTGCTTCGGAGGCTGTTTTTAATAAAACCTCAGCACAAATATTGGGATTATTATATTTGCCTAAAGGTACATTAAATTTCCCCTGTGAGTTGACTCGATAAAGACCATTAAAACAAGTCTTATTAAGATAAATTAGACGAGCAGCTTTTTCTATATCAGTACCACTAGAGTTATTTCTGACGCTATAGTAATAATCTTTACTATGTCGGCTTTTATGCTCTTTTAATAGATAAATTAATTCTTCGAGACGATTTCTAACACAACAATAAGTGTTAATTAATTCGGCATTAATATCAGTTAAAATGGCTGCACTTGGTTGGAGATAGAAAAAAACAGCACCACCACCTAAAAATGGCTCATAGTAATTTTTATAACTCTTGGGAAAATAAGGAATATATTGCTGTATTAACCGACTTTTACCCCCTGCCCACTTCAAAAATGGACGCGGGCTAGTTTCCTTTGAGACTTGAATTACCATTTACTTACAATTTAACTGAAAATAATTATGACTAAATAAAGCCAATATAACCGACGAACCAAATTTTAGATTAACTGGCTAATTTTCCAGCCGCATATATTACAATTGAGTAGATAAAGCATATCAAAACAAACGTAAGTATATAACAAGGCAGTTTAGATTCAGATGTTTGACGGATTTTGGGATAACGTCTTTCGCTACCCCCGATACTTAATTACGATCGTCTTAGGCTTGTTTCTGAACACCTTTGCGCCATTAGTGCCATTGTTGAAACGCCCTATCACCTTGATCGCTATCTTGGGTTTATTTGTGAGCAGCCTAGTCTTCCTGACTTTCACCCTACGGGCAATGCTGGGCTTGAGTGCAATCTAGACTAGCGTTATATCGGGGCTGTGCCCCACAGACGGTTGCTCTTGGCGTTGCTCCCGCTAAGTACTGTCTACCCAACTTGCATCTATTTTTGTCGTACAACCTCTGTGATGAGGCGAAATTTTTATGGCTACAAATCGTCGGGTTTCCCGCGTTGCTGAACTGATCAAACGGGAAGTTAGCCAAATGCTGCTTAACGGCATTAAGGATGACCGTGTGGGTACTGGAATGGTCAGTGTTACTGATGTTGATGTTTCCGGCGATCTCCAACACGCCAAAATCTACGTCAGCATCTATGGTACAGATGAAGCTAAGGTAGAAACAATGGCAGGCTTAAAGTCGGCCACAGGTTATGTCCGCAGCGAACTTGGGGCGCGGGTACGGCTACGTCGTACACCAGAAGTAATATTTCTCGAAGATCGCTCCATAGAACGCGGTAATAAGGTATTAGCATTACTAAACCAACTTAACCACGATCGCCCGCCAGAAAATCTGGTAGCAGTAGAAGACAGCACTGGTCAAAACGATCAGGAATTCTCCGAATAAGTAACTAAAACAACAATGTAACTTCAGAACAATTAATCTCAGCAAATCCGCCAAACAGTTTACAGACGTGACTAGATCGCGTCTGTTTTAATGTAAACATAACCTCATTCAGCAAGACCCTTCTCTTCTTGTGGGCGAAACAAGGTTTAAACATTCTTCCTTGCTAAAACTCCATTCCTTTATGGGTGGAATATTCACTAATTCTGAATTCTGAATTCTGACTCCTGTTTATGTGTGTCGTGATTCCGAACTATTATTACTCCACCCTTTTACAGATGTTTTTCAAAAGAAAACTGGATGATGTTAGTGCTGAAATTAACTAATAAATTACGAGCTTACTTAAGAAATTGTTAACAGATGCTATGGTTGAAGCCTTCGTAGTATACTTTAGCCGTTATGTTTTGCAACAGTTTATACCCTAGTAACTGACAAATATTATTGTGTTGTTTACCTTAGATGAATACCAGCAGTTATAGATCCAGCTTTTAAGGTGATTATTTGATATGTAAGCAATCGCGATATAAACTCTCCCCACCCACCAAATCTTGCCTAAAGACAGTAATGGCAAGACTTTCAGACTTGTGGCATCCAAGTCATACAGCTATATAAGCAGGTTAAGTTAACTACTCGGAATTTTTTTTGTAAAGCGGATTTTCCCAAAATGTCAGGATTCGTTGACTTTCTTAACATTTCTTGAGATATTTTTCGGAGATGTAACGTCAAAATAAAAATAGTTCCGTATAGCAAACTACAAAATCTTAGCCACAAGTCTAATTTCTGTAATGTTTGTTCCTAATTATTAACGGGAACACTATCGTAAGTGTTTATTTGTGAGTAAAAAACATGAGTGTGAATACGGTGCCTTCTATCAATTACTACTCTCTAGATCTGATTCAAGACGAAGCCCGCCGACTGGTGCAAAAGGGAATGATTAGCCGACAACAGCCAATATATACCCTCTGCCAATACATTCCAGCGAGAGAGTGGGTTTGCGTTGAATGTGAATTAGAGAAATGTGACTTTTTGTTACGCGATCGCATTGGCGACCTAATTGGTCGTGAACAGTGGGACAACGACTAATCAATGTTTGATGTCGGGTTTGGGATTGGGAGTTTGTTTTTGATGTGTAGATGTCACCATCAACGATTCAACGCTCAATCTGGGGAATAATCTCTGGTTTTTGATGATTGCCCTATACAGAATCTTGCGTTTTTGATTAATACAGAAGCATTTGAGTCTGAATTTATACAACTTTTCAAGTTAAAGAAGGCATCAAAACCATTTGTTATGTACATCTGGTGTTACGGCTTGAGTTTAGTATGTAGATTCAGTGAAGTTCCTACATTGATCTGATAGAAGTGCAGGAACTTCACTTTTGACTCGCAATTTATTGCATCGCTTCTCTCAAGTAAGTGATAACCTGCTTGCTGTTCAAAGCCAAAATCCATCTGGAAAAGTTTGCTAAGTCGGGCTAACCGACACCAGTTGCGACAACAAAGGGAACCTCCGCCAGCAACTGGCTTAACCTTTATAAAATCCAAAATTTGTATAGTATTTTTTCGGAAAAAATCTCGAAAAGCAGAGAAAAATCGGATGAACTATTATCCTACTTGCTCTAAATACTGATTAATGTCTTCAATGATGCGAGTAAGTTCAGCTTCAGTAGTCAGGCGGATGTTGACGTTGCGGACAGTCAGCAAAACTTTGGCTGCGAAGGGCGTTGGCCAGATATTCGGATTACAAAAAACTTCTAAAAATACTTCACCCGTATAACGGTATTCCAGGGGAGGCTGGGGAGTAACTCTACCACCGCCAGGAGTGGGTTTAGCAGCGATCGCTTTTAGGCGTTCCATCAGTTGATCCGTCGCTGTCTTTAATTCTCGTGCTGCTTGGGGTGAAAAACTGAAGGAGACTGAACCTTCAATTAAGTTCAATGTTAGAGGAATTGAAGACATATTTTTTTTATTAAAACTTCTTGATAAGTAATTATATTACCGGAAGAAGGGGTCTGAATCCCACTCTGATAGTTCCCGATGTCTTCTTCAAAGACCACTAGTACAGCTGCGCGTAATTCGTTAGTCTGTCAAGACAAGTATTTTGTCCTGGGTAAATTACCGACAGGAATTGTCCGCACGCCGAGCATCAAGTGAAGCCTCTTTACATAAGCGTTTCGAGCAGGCGATTTCGGAGGGTGACTTACCAGCTAATTCCGATCCAGCCGCTCTCGCCCGCTTTGTTGTGACGGTCAATTGTGGAATATCAGTTCTGGCGGCAACCGGAGCCACCCGAACGGAACTCCTGCGGGTTGTGGAGACAGCATTGCAAGCTTGGCCGCAGTAGGATAGCACCTATTTGGTGTCGCATGGACATCTGAGGTGGAAAGAGTCATACCATTTCACTTTAAGGTTGATACAAATAGGCAGCAGGGAGCAGGGGGAAAGAGTTAGAGACAAATCATTTGTATCAAGCATTTCGTGAAATGGCATCAGATTTTGCTCCTCCAATTTGGACAATTTTCTAAATAAACCATGAGCTTCCTTATCCTTATCAGATAGTAAATAACACTCATTAAGCCGATCGGTTATTTAGAGTAAATACAGACCCCTAATGATCGTCATAATATCTTTGAATACAATTTGATATGACCTCAGTTGATGTATTAATAACAAAGTTAATTAAAATATTACTGAAATTAATGCTAAATATACGCGGTTATTTATAAAGCCATTACTAATGTCTATCCAACTTGTAGCTGTTGTTAGTTAAAAAGAATCTCAATAAATCGATCTAAAACATAGAGGTTATAGAGAGACTTAGCTCTTACTACGTAAGACTTTGATACACTTTATTTGTGTTTATTTGGATTTTGAGGTCTACATTAGAAGTCATAGAATTTGATGTGATAAATTATCTATGACTTACGATAACCGCGCTGAAGTAAGAAAGGTTTTAATTATTACCCTATTGCTCAACCTATTTGTAATGGGATTGAAAGCACTTGTGGGCTACTGGACAGGTTCTTTGAGTTTGCTAGCTGATGCCTTGCATAGTGTGACAGATAGCGCCAACAACGTTTTAGGATTAGTTGCGAGTAAATTTTCTTCTCCACAACCCGATCGCGAGCATCCCTACGGACACAGCAAGTTTGAAGCTGTGGGCGCTCTAGGAATAGCCTCGTTTTTAGGAATAGCCTGTTTTGAAATTCTGCAAGGAGCAATCGAACGAATTCTCAAAGGTGGTGGTGAACCGATAAAAATATCGCCACCTGAGTTGTGGTTATTACTAATTGTGCTGGGTGTGAATATTTTTGTGACCTTTTATGAACGTGCTGTGGGTAAGCGGGTAGGTAGCTCAATTCTTATAGCTGATGCGACACATACCATGAGCGATATTTGGGTAACAATCTCTGTAATTGGTGGCTTGATAGGAGTTTGGCTAGGTTATCAATGGATGGATTTGGTGTTAGCTTTTCCTGTCGCCTTGTTGGTATTTTGGAGTGGCTGGTCAGTTTTAAAAGAGAATTTGCCTTGGCTTGTGGATCAAATGGCGATCGCACCAGAAGCAATATACGCGATCGCCACTTCTGTTCCAGGTGTAATTAACTGTCATGCGATCGCTTCTCGCGGCGTTCTTGGTCGTCAAGTGTTCATTGAAATGCATTTAATAGTAGATGCAGCAGATGTAGAAACCGCCCACCACATCACCGAAGAAGTAGAAAGCCGATTAGAAGAACGATTTCGTCCAGTGAGAATTTTAATTCACGTCGAGCCACCAGCATATAAGTCTGAGCAAATTAGTTTTGAAACTGGAGCAAAGTAGTCTCAGCAATTCTAAATCACGCCCTGTTTAAGTGTAAAACAGCCCCTTTTGGAGAATGAAAAAGACTTGCTCTAATTCACTTATTAAAAAAGAGGATTAGGGGGGATCTAGCCTGAACCCAAGCATATTGTATTATTCCCGACATTTTTTTCGCAAACCAATATCTTACCAAAAGTGATGTTCTATAACCTTGATTTCTTCGTTTAAAAAATACGATAAGAAAAGATGACGAAAATAACAAATAACTACTGACAAATAACTGCATCTTTGTGTCAATTCTTATAAGAAGCAACCAAATCTGCGACGATCGCAACTAGTTCTCCGGGATCAACAGGTTTAGCCACATGAGTCTGAAAACCCGCTTCCAGAGCGCGGCTACGATACTCGCTATCACCATAAGCAGTTAAGGCGATCGCGGGAAGTTTTCCATAAATATCAGGCTTTAGTGCCCGGATCTTGCGGATAAGGGTGTAGCCATCTTCATCAGGCATAGCAATATCACAAATCAAGACATCTGGTTGCAACTCAGGTAATACTTTCAATGCTACCGCTGCCGATTCAACTGCCATAATGGTGGCTCCATCAGCCTCCAACACAGTAGTAATGTAAAAGCGGCTATCATCATCATCATCAACTACGAGGATGTTTAAGCCAGCAAGGGGAAGAGCAGGTTCCATAACATCTCCATTAATGTTGATCGAATGAAATGTATTTCTAATTTTGAGCTGCTTGTTTTTTTCTCTGTCACCATACCATTGGTAATTTTACTGCGATCGCGCCGATTTTCCTAGAAAATAACTTAATTTGTCTACTCACCATCCAATTGATGCTTAATTATTCACTGGCATTTATAATTATTGACTGGATAAAATTATGTTAGTGTTTAAATTCTGTTACATTAAAAAATTAACTTTAACGAATAGTTTAAGTTAAAAAATAATCTTGCTAACTACTGACTGCTTTATTACTAACAGGTTTGGATTTTGATGGAGCTTGCTTGAAAAAAGCCAAAAAAATAGACAATGCCGAGTCTTAAAACGAGTCAGGTCGGCATTGTCATTTTTAAATCAATACAGTTCAGATAAGTTCAAAACCTAGATGTAGAGACGTGCTTGATCGCGTCTTGAAAGAGCAATTATCTACACCAATAACCTTTAACTCAAGCTTATTGAAACGGAGACGAAGACGCTCCAGATCCAATCAGGAATTAGGAGTCAGAAGTAATACACCTGACTATTAACTTGCAAACTGCTGTATGTGAATCTAAACTCCTGCAAGTAATCCGAACCATAGCGAAAAGTAATGAGCTTTTAGTTAAGTCCAATCAAAACTTGATTACTCCCATTCAATGGTTCCAGGTGGCTTAGAGGTGATGTCATAAACCACCCGATTCACCCCTTTTACCTCATTCACAATTCGAGTAGAAATCACTTCCAGGACATCATAAGGCACTCTCGCCCAATCAGCAGTCATGCCATCTTCACTGGTAACAATCCGCAAAACAATGGGGTAAGCGTAAGTACGTTGATCCCCCATAACGCCAACACTACGAATTGGCAGCAATACAGCAAATGCTTGCCAGAAATCATGATACATACCGCGTTGGTTAATTTCTTGCCGCACAATCAAATCGGCATCGCGCAAAATATTTAACCGCTCAGATGTAACTTCCCCCAGAATACGAATTGCTAAACCAGGCCCAGGAAAAGGTTGCCGTTGAACAATTTCTTCTGGTAAACCAATGGAACGCCCAAGTTTGCGGACTTCATCTTTAAATAGTTTCCGCAGAGGTTCCACTAATTTAAATCTTAAGTCTTTCGGCAAACCGCCAACATTGTGATGACTCTTAATTTTCACCGCTACCCGCTCACCAGTTTGGGGATCTACATTGGTGTCCGCTGATTCAATCACATCTGGATAAAGAGTTCCTTGAGCTAGATAGTCAAAGTGACCGAGGCGCTTGGATGTTTCCTCAAATACACTGATAAATTCGTGTCCGATGCGGCGGCGTTTTTCTTCAGGATCTGTGATCCCAGCAACTTTAGCCAAAAAGCGATCGCGGGCGTTAACATATTCAACAGGAATGTGAAACTGCTCTTGAAACAGCTTTACTAATCGCTCTGGCTCATATTTTCGCATAAAGCCTTGATCGATAAACACGCAAGTCAGTTGCTCGCCAATTGCTTTGTATAGTAAGAAAGCCAGGGTAGAAGAATCCACTCCACCAGACAGCGCCAACAGCACCCGCTTTTCACCAACTCTGGCGCGAATTTCTCGAATTGCCTCTTCGACAAAAGCCGCTGTTGTCCAAGTGGGTTCGCAATCGCAGATATGGTAGACAAAATTACGGATTAATGCTATACCACCAACAGAATGCACCACCTCTGGATGGAACTGAACGCCGTAAAGTTTCTTTTCGTGGTCAGCAATAGCAGCACAGGGAGTATTTTCTGTATGTGCCAGCAATTCAAACCCTGATGGCATTTGAATAACTGAGTCTCCATGACTCATCCACATGGTAGTGCCATCTTCAACATTAGTAAGCAAATCTGTGGGATCATCAATATATAATGAGGCTTTGCCGTATTCACCTCGATCAGCCTTTGCCACTTCCCCACCGAGTTGGTTCACCATCAACTGCATCCCATAGCAAACACCCAAAACGGGTATTCCCAAATTCCAGATTTCTGGGTGACAATGGGGAGCGTTATCACCATAAACTGAACTTGGGCCACCTGAGAGGATGATTCCCTTGGGATTGAGTTGGCGCAAATGTTCAGGAGTAGTGCGATAGGATAAAACTTCAGAGTATACTTGAGTTTCGCGGATGCGACGGGCAATCAACTCAGAATATTGAGAGCCAAAATCCAGAATTACAATCAATTGGCGATCAAGTCTCCCAAAATTTTCCAATGTTTGGGGCGCTTGTTCTGTTGGTAGAGTCACCGCTGTATTCATGACGGGAGAGTTTATATCTGTTAAGGATAGATAGATGCTTTGTGGTCTATGGTGATGCTATTATTCAGCCTTGACAGGCTGATAATGGTATAGAGAGCCTTTACAAACGCGAGCTTATGTGCGTTTGTCTAGTCCCGGAGTCGGAGATGGTATTAGAACGATAAACTTACCCGAGAGTGGTTACTTAAAGGATTATTTATTTGGATTGTTTACGATTATTCATAATAAATTAACATAATTTTCCCATCAACAGACCAGCAGTTTTACTCTTCACGATAATTTTGCGATCGCGATCAAAGAGAATAGAGCCACAGACTGTTACTCTTGTGCCGCTTTCGCTATGACTTTGGATGTATTCTTGGGAACGAACATCGATAGTTTCGGCGATCGCACTGTAAACTTGATTTACCCAATCACTACCAGTTGCAGCATCTAGGGATTTTAAGTGTGTTAGTGCTGCTTCAGCAGTTGCACTGTTAAACACAGCTTGGATATCTGGTGATTTTAAACCTGCGATCGCACAGTGGGCTGCTAAAATTTCCCGCCGTCCATCAGCTAAGTAGTGATGGGTGTGAAAAATCCCTCCAGCCAGTTTCATCAGCTTACCGTGATAGCCAAATAATAAAATTTCTTTTACACCCAGCACATCAGCTTCTACTAACATTGGGCCAAGCCAGTTAGCAGTTTTGACCAATTGCTCAGGATTAATCCCTAGTTTACGCGCCAAATCTAGGCCATTCTCCCCAATACAAAATACTAAACTCTCAAAACGACTGGCTTTATTTTGTAATTCCGCTCGAAAAACTGCAAGCTGATCTGGTGTACTCAAAGGTTGAGAAATACCGGTTGTGCCTAAAAGGGAAAGTCCTTCAACCACACCAAAAGCAGAATTTGAAGTTCTAACAGCAAGCGATCGCCCTTGGGGTAAAATTATCGTCACCGTAATTTTTTCCCCAGGTGCTAGCATCCGTTGCAAATTCTCTTGCAACAGCCTTTGAGCATAAGCATAAATAGCTGGCTTGTCATTAGCATTAACCTGTCTGCCAATTCCTTCCCCACCTTTAATAATTACAGCCTTACCCTGTTCTCGCCATTCCACCAACGCCCAAATCGGTGTATCTTTAGTCAGGTCAAGATTATCACCAGGATCGCTGCGAGCGATCGCTAAAGCTGTATTCTCAGACAGTCCTGCTACCTGTTCAATGGGGATTTCTGCGATTTGAGCGGGTTCAATCAAATCTACTGATGCTATGCTTAGGGGTTGGCGATCGCGTAACCAATGTAAAGCTGCAACAGCAGCAGCACAGGCAAAGACGGGAAGTGTGTATCCAGAACGGGACATTTTTTAGTCAAAAGAATTCTTCAAAATTGTTCTCGCAGCGTCTGGTAGAAAAGACAGTTTCAGACGGCAATTTAGACCTCAACTGTAGCTTACTTCCTTCAAGGTACGGCAAATAACCTCTCGGCGTTCGGCTTCAACGCCGTGTTAGCCTTCGTCACCAAGCATTTTGATGATGTGTTTGGCAAGCTGTTCCTTAATTTCTCTATGCCTTGGAACAGGTTGAGATACCTTCGTTCTTGGGTTCTGATACCAGTCATGTTTGCCACCATGACGAATAAATACACAACCGATTTCTTCAAGGCGTTTTATCAAGTCCCGTCGTTTCACGATACCTCAAGTTCAGCCACTCTTCGGATATTGGGGATTGTCCCACTGGTTAATTCTTTGTAAATATCAGTTAAGTTCTCCTTCAATTCGTTTTCGGTTTCTGCCTGAGTCCAGTAGTCTGGATACTCCTCTAGATAGCCAAGCCACATCTCCTCATCTTGCCAGTAAACATATTTCTTGGTTGTCATAGGGTGAAAGACTTAGGAACTTCTTTAACTATGCCAACCATCTTATCAAACTGGGCGATCCGCCCTATCACAGTCGTCCAGAGTGCTGTATTATCGAAATTTTCATCCGCAAGTAGTTTTAACATGCTTCGTGTGCTGCTTTGCGGGTAAGCAAGCGATCGCGTAAGCCTTGTGGGTCAAAATTCGCTTGATTTATTGCCCGAATCTCTTGTGATTGCTGCCGTCGCTGTTGCAAGTAGGCTTCTACTTCTGGTTGATGATTGAGGTAGAAGGCGATCGTAGCGTAAACGTCAGCCAAATTCAGCGACGGATAGCGATGAACAATTTCCTCTGCTGTTGTGCCTTGCTTAAAGAAAGCAACCACAGTGTCCAATGTGACGCGGGTTTTACCGACGAGAACTACACCATCCTCATTCGATTTTAAAGGAGCAGCTTCAGCCATAATCGATAGTGTCATGAACGCCTTCCAATTCATTGCTTTGATAGTAGCAAACCTTAGTCTGCTGAAAGCACATAGTTAGACTGCCTACACAAATAAAAACTGCCGAGCATCTATTCAGGCAGTATGATTAACCCTAAAGTTTTAACGTGTTGGGCTTGTTAGGCTGTGTCGCCATCTGTAACTTGTAGCATTGACTTAATTAGTGCCCTTAGCACCTTATTGACCGATTCTGGTGTTGTAAAAACTTGAGCTACATCTTCATCTAAAACCACAACTTTTAGCAGTTGCTTTCTACTTTGAGTAGCAAAGCGGTTGGGCTTCGCCTTTTTATAATCAAAGTGGTACTCAGCTAAAAGCTCGTCATCTGAATTGTATGACTCCTCAAAAGGCGTTTTGTTCATAATCTTCACGCTCCCTTGGAGTGACTAAACGGGCACTGATAATGCGAATCGCATTAGAACGTTCGGTGAAAGAAATTAATAGCAAGCGATTGTTTCGGGAGTGTCCAATAATAATCTCTCGCTTCTCACCTACTGAGTGAGCTTCATCATCAAAAATAACTGCCAGCATATTATTAAAGACGGTCTTAGCCTCTTCAAAGCTGACACCGTGCTTTGTTAGGTTAGCTGTTGCTTTTGACTCATCCCACTCAAACTCCATGTCTAAATCATATCTGATTATTCACAGAGCCAAGCAATCCTGTGCAAAGGTCTGCCATTTCAACAATAAGTTCCCCAACTTCAAACAAGAAACCATAGTACTCAAATCTATACAAGCCATCTAACTGTTTAGTTGACGAAAGTTTCTGATGAAGTTCTTGCTTTTTTGGATCAAGATGTGACAGGTCATCAAAAGTTCTAGCTTTGAAGAGATCAAGTAGCGATAAATCAGGAATTTCTGGAACACGAGTGATCACTGATAGCGAAGCGTTAGAGAGTCTTCTTTCAAGGGAAAACGAGCGTCACAGCCCGTCGTAGACATCGTTCCATCAACAATCTCAAAGTCAGCCGTGCCGCAAAATTACGAATTAGTTAAACTCCCACTTCTAATAATAGAGCTTCCATAGCTTCCCAAGAAATTCCTTGTTTAATATAACGCGGTGCTTCAGGATTGTAAGGACTGGCTACTCGGTCAATATTGAGGATGTTTGCCCCATCTGGTAGAACTGGTACATCTGCATCAAATGCCGTTGGGCGCATCAAAGAACTGGAAAAGCCTTTGAAAATAGCAATTGTATCTTGCTCATCGGCAATTACCACCGTTACAATTAGGACTTCTTGGGGGCGTTTAGCGGTGTATTGTTCCAGTCTCTTGCCAATGGAATTCATTTTTTTAAGAGTAGGGGTAAGGTGGTGCAGCGACGGTTACTGTGGTGTGGCTGAACGTCCCTGCTTGCCCAGCTTAATCAAAACAAAATAGCTTAAGTAAAGCACATAAATTACTAAACTAGTTATGCCAAGAAAACCTAAGAACTCAGCCTTGCTGTTAGCATGAAAATATTCTTTGAATAGTAACGGAGCCTCGAACCAGACACGACAATAGGGAGTCTTGAGCATATTGGCAGAAAAAGCACAACCCAAAAAAGGGATAAAGGCTAGTGTGCCCAAAAAACAATAAACAGTTGTCGCCCAGCGCCAAGAGGTAAAAATAAATTTCAAAGAACCACTGGTTTGATACTCAATTTCGTCGTTGATATCCACCCAGAACCACAACGAAATCGGGATCAAAATCTGAGCTATCAACCCAGAGATAAAGCTAACTGGATACTGGGCAATCATTAAGTAAATCGTGATTGCTACCAGGCTTGATACTCGCCAGTATATAGCCAATAAGCGTTGTATGCCTTCCGCTTTTTGCACAAATGCCCAAATCAG
Organism: Nostoc sp.; assembly: GCF_036918245.1. Taxonomy (GTDB): domain Bacteria; phylum Cyanobacteriota; class Cyanobacteriia; order Cyanobacteriales; family Nostocaceae; genus Nostoc. The sequence continues at coordinate 6,831 of NZ_JBALEF010000052.1, read as the reverse complement.
AAGAATTAGCGGAATAATTACCAGGAATAATACTGCCAGTCGGTAATCAATCCAAACAAAAGGTCGAAACCAAATATTATAGTCCATATTTTTTCTCAAACAATAGATAAAAAAGAAGTCAGGAGTCCGAATAAATCAAGTTGTATTTTATACCGCTTTCTGATTGGATACTGCTAAATAAAGCAGGGGGTTTTAAACCTTTTTATTCAGGAGTCAGTCAGACTCCAATTCATCCTGAATTCTTCTTGATAATAGTTTATTGAACCTCGTATGACTAGAAGTCACGAGTATTACAAAAAATTTATAGGGGCGTACAAATGTACGCCCCCACTGCCAAGTAATTTGTTGTTTAATTTATGAAAATCGCAACTTATCTCTTTGGAAGAAGCCTATTGATTCAAATAAAGAGTTTATTTTTTTTACGATTAAAATCGGTAGCTCTAAATAAAACGCTTGCAAGTGGAGGATATTGGTGAGTTTCCGCATCCCCCACTCTGGGCGTCTTCTTTAGCTAATCCTGGTTGTTTGGTTAGCAAACAACAGAAAATCTAGGTATCTCAATTTCTAGTCGTCGTAAACCCGGCATTCAATGGCATCTGGGTTGTCATCACAATACTGTTCTAGAGAATTTTTTGGCTTGCTTTGGCGCTTGTGCGAAGCTTCGGCTTGCAATTCTTCTACTGCATCCCAAGCAGCAGCACACTCTGGTGAGTTGCTACCGTTAATATCACAGACAGTACGCGCTTGTTCCACTTCTTCTTGAATTTTCTCTTGGATGTCGCCTTTTGCTGTTTCTTGGATGTTTGTCATTGCTTTAGTCTCGTTGTGTGTTGTTAATACTAGTATAGAAAATGTTCAGAAATGGCAGTTTTTCGCTTGATTACTAACCATTCTAACCATTTAGCCGATCATAAGTTAGTGTTTTAGCCCATTGATTTATAACCAAAACAGCAAGCTACCGTATCTATAATGCATTTACCTTTATTTTTTAAGATTTTGTGGAATTAGTAGCATAGATAAATAATCATACAATATATTTAGATGCCTATATTAGGGAATGACAACCCCAGCTTCTTGGGATGGAGGAGACAAAGGGCTGGCATCAATTCTTGTAAGATGCAATTCTTCCCAAAATAAAAAGTCAAAATCTATTAGCCTAAAAAGAGAAAGAAGCTCAAAACTCATGGCAGACCAAATGCAGTGGGCAAATGCCCTATCAACCCGTCATTCTCTGGAAGCCGCTGTTACAGATGTGGTAGAACGAGCTGTTTCATCGTTAACAGTACCTGCGGATCTAGGACTGGTATTCATTTCGTCTGCTTTTACGAGTGAGTATTCCCGACTGTTACCTTTGTTAGCTGAAAAACTTTCTGTGCCTGTGCTAATTGGCTGTAGTGGTGGTGGTGTAATTGGGACGACAGTTAGCGGAGAAACCCAAGAATTGGAAGCTGAACCAGCTATTAGCTTGACTTTAGCATACCTTCCAGGAGTGAAAATTCAAGTTTTTCATGTTGTTGCTGAAGAATTACCTGACTTAGACAGTTCGCCAGATGCTTGGCTTGATTTGATCGGTGTGCCACCATCACCGACACCGCAGTTCATCTTGCTGTCTAGTTCTTTCGCCTCTGGAATCAACGATTTGTTGCAGGGGCTAGATTTTGCTTATCCAGGATCGACGATCGTGGGGGGACAGGCTAGTGGTGGAGGTATGGGTGGTCGTATTGCCCTTTTTTGTAACGATACTAACGGTGAGGAACAGCAAAACTTGTATCGTGAGGGCACTGTTGGTATAGCTTTGACTGGTAATATTGTTTTAGAAACGATTGTCGCCCAAGGATGCCGACCGATTGGCAAACCATTGCAAGTCACAAAAGCCGATCGCAATATTATTCTAGAGTTAGATGAGCAAGTGCCTTTGGTGGTGTTGCGAGATTTGATTGCCAGTCTCAGCGAACAAGAACGAATTTTAGCACAGCACTCTCTGTTTGTTGGTGTAGCAATGGATGAATTTAAGCTGGCTTTGCAGCAAGGAGACTTTTTAATTCGTGGTATTCTTGGAGTCGATCCCAATGCTGGGGCGATCGCAATTGGCGATCGCGTCCGTCCCGGTCAAAGGCTGCAATTCCACCTCCGCGATGCCCAAGCCTCTGCTGAAGACCTCGAATTACTCCTCCAAAGTTATCAACATCAACGAGAATCTGAACCCTCAGCTGTAGCTGCTTTGATGTTTTCTTGTCTGGGACGAGGTGAAGGACTCTATGGTAAACCTAACTTCGATTCTGAACTATTTCAGCGCTATCTTCACGATATTCCTATAGGTGGCTTTTTCTGTGGCGGTGAAATCGGCCCTGTTGGTGGCAGAACCTTTTTACACGCCTATACCTCAGCATTTGGAATTTGTCGCCAAAATCAGTAATCAGTGCTGAGTGATGAGTGCTGAGTGTTGAATCACCCTGTAACTCTTAACTCTTATTCAGCACAAGTGTGCTGTTATTATCAATCAGCGTCAAAGTTCCAGCAGTGGTGATGCCTGGATGGGGCTGTGATGCACTATATGTCTGAATATAGCGCCGCACTTCTGGGGGAAAATGAGGGTAATCTAACACCGCATCCCCATCAGCAATGGTTGCCCAGAAGTCGCGCAAACCAGGAGCTAATTTTTTTGCCTGTGATAATGGTAAGTTTAATGGAGACTGAGTTAGTAGCTTGATTAGGAAAGGGAAAGAGCGATCGCCCATCCACTGCCTTGATGACTGTTGCAAGTCGGGGAACTCAGGCACTGACTCTACCCGATGGGATAAAATTTGCAACGATTCTTTACCTTGGTTATCCCGATGGAACTCTAGCACTCGGTAAGGGTGAGGATAGCTAACTAAAGAACCAGTGGTAATATCATATACTCCATCTGAGTAAGCAATATCCTGAACGTGCAAATGCCCCGTAAACACTAGCTTGACTCCGTAGTGCCTCAACAGCTGCAATAGTTCTGCTGAATTGGACAACATATAGCGATTTGCCAGTGGATGGTTCGATTGATTGGGCAAATGTTCCACTACATTATGATGCACCATCACCAAAACTAAGTCATCACCAGATGCCGCCAGCACCTCTTCTAACCACCGTAGCTGTTTGGCATCCAAACACCCCACTTGCTCTCCCTGGTCATTAAAGGAGTTAGAATTTAGTCCAATCAGCTTAACTCCAGGCAATAATTGACGAATGTAGTAAATTTGCCGTGGATCTTCATAGCCAAACTTCGTGTAATAGTAGGGAAAATCTGCAAAAGCAATTGATTGCTGATCAGCCAACAGCACAGGAACGTCATGATTACCAGGAACAACATAAACGGGAAAAGGTAGCTGGGCTAAACATTGTTGCAACCAGGCGTGGTTCTCTGGTTCGCCGTGCTGGGTTAAATCTCCTGGCAATAACAAGAAATCTAAATCGAGTTGTGTTAAATGTTCTAGTACACTCTTAAATGCTGAGATACTTACTTCCACCAGATGAAACCGGCTGGGATGATCCCAGATTGTGTGAGGAAGTGCCAGGTGTAAGTCGCTGACTACGGCAAAGCGAAAATTGAGAGCCATTGATTTATGAAATTGTTAAAAGCAGGGGTTCAAATAAGCCTTTTCCCAAAAGTATAACGCTTGCTTTGTTTCCCTGCGTAGGAGTGCGTATACTTAATATTTGTATACATTAAGCATTGATTACACATTGTGGTGACAATTGACTTAAGGGTTAATCATAAGCATTTAATCTCCAAAAATTATTGGAAATTTGATTGCTAAAAATTATTAATTAACGCTCGAATAACTGGGTGATGATTTCTATCTGCACCTAAACAAATAATTAATGGGTAATAATTCAATAGTGTTAGTGGTACGAAATGCGATCGCATATCTCATTGTAGACATCGCTTTGTTTTCTGCTACTCCCCTTTTCGATAAAATAACTGAGCAGATCGGTAAAGAACAGGTTCAGAATCATGGCTCAAGCTAGTATTGGGATTATAGGTGGTAGCGGTCTTTACAAAATGGATGCGCTCAAAGATATCGAAGAAGTGCGAGTCGAGACTCCTTTTGGTTCACCATCTGATGCTTTGATTCTGGGGACTTTGGATGGTACACGGGTAGCTTTTTTAGCGCGTCATGGCCGCAATCACACGCTTTTACCCTCTGAGTTACCGTTTCGTGCTAATATCTATGCGATGAAGCAATTGGGTGTGAAGTATTTAATTTCAGCTAGTGCTGTGGGTTCCTTGAAGGAAGAGGCGAAACCACTGGATATGGTGGTACCAGATCAGTTTATTGACAGAACTAAAAATCGAATTTCAACGTTTTTTGGTGAGGGAATTGTTGCTCACATTGCCTTTGGCGATCCAATTTGTAAAAACTTAGCTGCTGTATTGGCAGATGCGATCGCATCTCTCAATTTACCAGAAGTTACTCTCCATCGCGGCGGTACTTATGTGTGCATGGAAGGGCCAGCTTTTTCCACTAAGGCAGAATCCAATCTTTACCGCAGTTGGGGTGCAACAATCATTGGGATGACGAATTTACCAGAGGCGAAGTTGGCAAGGGAAGCGGAAATTGCATACTCAACTTTAGCACTGGTAACAGATTACGATTGTTGGCATCCAGGCCATGACACTGTGACAGTGGAGATCGTAATTGGCAATTTGCTGCGGAATGCGGTGAATGCTCAAAGGGTGATTCAAGAAACTGTGCGGCGCTTGAGTGAAAATCCACCCCCGAGTGAGGCACATTCGGCGTTGCAACATGCGATTTTGACTCAATTGGATAAAGCACCAGCAGCGACGAAGGAAAAGTTAGGGTTATTGTTGCAGAAGTATTTGTAGTATTGCAGATGAATGAGTGATGTCTATCATGGGCGTAGCTGCGTCACTTTCTCAGATTACAGCAAGAGCGATCACACGTAAATATATAAGCTGTCGTCACCAAAATCATGATTTTCATTGACAAAATCGTGATTTTCATTGACAAAATCGTGATTTTCATTGACAAAATCGTGATTTTCATTGACAAAATCGTGATTTTCATTGACAAACTCATGATTTTCATTGACAAACTCATGATTTTTGTTATAAAGCTTTGCTTGTTCCTTGTGTCTAGCAAATGATAGTGCGTAGGCGTAGCCCGTCGTAGACATCGCACCATCATCATGAAATCATACAGGCGATCGCTTTATTTGAGTTAGGGCATAGGCGTAACCCGTCGTAGACATCGCTCCTTACTCAAATCTCTTTGTGACAGACAAAACCACGCTGATATAATACCTGTCTATGTTTGATAACGTCTGTCGTTTTTTAGCAGAGTCATTTTCAGCCGATTTCGCCACCTGGTTACTTGGCGAATCTATTACACTCACCCAACTCAGTCCATCAGAATTATCCCTCGAACCGATTCGAGCAGATGCGTTAATTCTGTTACAGTCAGATGAAATTGTTCTGCATATCGAATTCCAAACCGAAGCAAAAGCCGAAATTCCCTTTCGGATGACTGATTATCGGTTAAGGGTGTATCGCAGATTTCCCCGAAAGCGGATGCATCAAGTTGTCATTTACCTGCAACCCACCACATCCGAATTAGTCCAACAAACAGCTTTTGTTTTAGAAAATACTCGTCATGAATTTAGAGTCATTCGTCTTTGGGAGCAACCAAACGAGATATTTTTAAATACACCTGGTTTGTTACCGTTTGCAACCCTCAGTCAAACTGAGGATAAAACGCGAACATTACAACAGGTTGCACAAGCCATTGAGCAAATAAACGATACCCGGATACAAAGTAATATTGTTGCGTCAACGGCAATATTGGCTGGGTTAGTATTAAACAAGGAACTGATTAAAAGGTTATTACGGAGTGATGCTATGCGCGAGTCTGTAATTTATCAGGATATTTTGCAGGAAGGAGCTTTATCGATTATTATGCGACTACTTCATCGTCAAGTCGGAACTATTCCACCTGCACAGCTATTGAAAATTCAAGCTTTAGACTCAACACAGTTGAATGATTTAGCTGAGGCTTTACTTGATTTTTCGGGTTTAACCGATTTAGAAGCTTGGTTAGCGCAAAATCAAGGTTAGTGATGCTATGCGCGAGTCTGTAATTTATCAGGATATCCAGCAGGAAAAAGCTTTATCGATTGTTATACGACAACTTCGCCGTAAGGTCGGAACTGTTCCACCTGCACAGTTATTGAAAATTCAAGCTTTAGACTCAACACAGTTGGATGATTTAGCAGAGGCTTTACTTGATTTTTCGGGTTTAAGCGATTTAGAAGCTTGGTTAGCGCAAATTCAAGGTTAATACAGCAGAATTGGGAAGTAAAACAAGCTCTAATGAGCGATCGCACTTTCTGAAATTACACCATAACTGAAATTATACAGGCGATCGCACTTCCTCAGATTACAGCAAGAGCGATTGGCTAATCGCTCATCACTAAAATCTCTTTGCGTAGCTCAATCAAAAGACCTCTCCCTGGTTTTACTACGCAAAACCGTCCCTCTCCGACTCGGAGAGGGACATACTTGAACTAAAGTTCAAGGCAGGGAGAGGTTTCTCACCTGCGTGTGCCAATATCATCACATAGATGCTTATCGCTTTCATTCACATTGGGGTTGTTTTGCAAATAATCACGCACCCAAGCACAACCCTTAACCATTAAATCATCCAAATTGAGATTCCACAGCTTCACCGTGTTGTCTAAACTGGCAGAGGCAATGGTTTGACCGTCGGGGCTAAATGCCACGCTATTAATAGAACTGCTATGACCTTGGAGAGTTTGTAACAGTTGCCCGTTGCGATT
>NZ_JBALEF010000051.1:0-36745 GCF_036918245.1 Nostoc sp. | reverse complement strand
ATCAAGTTCGATGGCTCGGATGACCTTTTGACGAAGGTCGTAACTGTAGGGTTTGGGCATATGTATAGTGATCGCACTCCCTAGGAAAAGGAAAATAACTACATCCAGTTTATGCCCAAACCGCCTTGGCGGTTGTTATAAAACTACTAAATTAGTACCAAATAATCCTTCTAGTATTTTGTCAAATTAGTTTTGAGAGTTTGTAGTAAGAACTTTAGTGCTTAGAAAATAAAGACTAAAGTCCTGACTACGAACTTGTAGACAAACAATGCTTATCGACTTTGAACTATAGACTCTTGACTAGAGTTTTCAAGTTCGAGAAGTTCTACTCTGGCGGGTTTCCAACCACCTGCCCAAGCAAGGCATAGATGACGGAAACGATCGCCCCGCACCTCAAAATTCGGGTACTGGTCAAAACTCGCACAAGCCGGAGATAGCAACACCACGGGCGCTTGATACTGCTTGGCTAATTCTGCCGACTTGGGAACTGCCCTTTCCATAGTTTCCACAATATGGTATGTATGATACCCCACCTCTCGGAGACGTTTGGCAAATGCGGGTGCAGCAGAACCAATCAATAACACAGCAGCAGCTTTGGTTTGAATTTGTGCTAGCCAAGCAGTATCATCACCTGCTTTGGCTTCTCCACCAGCAATTAAAATCGCTGGACTGTTAACCGATGCTAAACCAACTTCAGCAGCATCATAGTTAGTAGCTTTGCTGTCGTTAATGAAATCAATACCTTCCCATGTGCAGATATGCTCCAAACGATGGGCAACACCAGGAAATTCCCGAACTGCACGCACGATCGCATCACGATTAATTCCCGCTAATCTTGCTGTTGCTACTGCCATCAAAAGATTTTGCTGGTTATGTTCTCCCACCATTCGCAAGGTAGATACCTTCACAATCGGTTCTGGTGCAGAGATTGCAGTCAATTTTTCCACAACCCAACCGTCTTCAATGTAAAAGCCTTTTTCGCTAATCAGAAAATCTTTTCCTCTGACACTTGTCCAATAGGCATCAGGCCAAGCACTTAAACCAAGCTGGCTCAAGTAGGCATCATCGCCATTGAACACTTGCAACTCAGACTGACGTAATAATTTGGCTTTAATGTTGTAATAGTTCTCTAAAGTCTGATGGCGACTGAGGTGATCCGGTGTGAAAGTCGTCCAAACTCCGATCCGGGGAGCAAGAGAACTCGAAGATTCTGTTTGATAGCTGCTAACTTCCGCAATCACCCAATCAATATGATTTTGGATTGCAGTTTCTTCACCTCTGCCCCTCCGGGATAGGGCAACTTCACAAGCGGCGTAGCCAATGTTACCGCAGGCGGGTGCATTTAATTCTGCTGCTTGGAAAATGGCAGCAATTAAAGCTGTGGTAGTAGTTTTGCCGTTAGTGCCAGTAATTCCTACCCAAGGTAGCGATTGTAAATTTCGCCAAGCGAGTTCCATTTCGCCAATGGTTTCAATACCTAACTGGCGTGCCTCAACTAATGCGGGAATATCCCAAGGCACGCCAGGACTAACGACTATTAATTGAGGTAAATTAGCACCATTCAATTCTAGGGATTGTCCTAATTTAACGGTTATTTGCTCGGCAGCGAGTTCTTGTTGTTGTTCTAGGAGGGTTTTGGAGGTGTTGCCATCACTCAGCTCTACCTCCCAACCTTCCCGTTTCAACAATCTCGCCGCAGCAACACCGGACTTTCCCAATCCAATAACAGTAGCTTTGGACATAGATTGCAGCAGAGTGTCCCTGGTTAAGCACTCCCTATAGTAGCGTTTCTTGGCAAAAATTACACAAGTTTTTGTTGACCTACGCTACAGATTTTTGACGATCGCACCGAAGTCAGCTAAAACACGGGCATGATTGCGAACTAGTCCCAGTAGATGTAACCGATTACGCTTGACTTCTGGATCGGAGTCCATAACTAAAACGCTATCTGGGCCATCAAAGAAGTTACTAACTGCCGGAGCCAGTTTTGCTAGTGCTGCTACTAACAGTTGATAATTTCGTGTCTGCTGTGCTGCCCAGGAAAGCGGTACTGATTCGATTAGCGCATTATACAAAGCTATCTCAGAGGGCTTTTGGAATAATTCTTGACGAACTACGGTTGTTGGTTCTAGTTGTTTTGTATCCAAATCACCTTGGGCGGCTAATCGTGTGGAACGGTTAACGGTTTCGTAGATGTTATCTAAGGTACTATCGTTGCGGATTTGTTGTAAGTATAAGGCGCGATCGCGTACATCCAATAAATCTTTTAACGTCCGTTCTGTGTATTCTGGATCATTTTCTCCCAAAACTGCATTTACTAAATCGTAATCAATCTGTTTTTCTTCTTGTAGTAAAGTGCGGATGCGTTGCAAGAAAAACTCTTGTAATGCTGTGGTTAATGATGCCTGATCTTTCTGATATTTTGCTGCAAAGTCTGTTGCTATTTGCTTCAATAAATCATCTAAATTTATCGGCAAATTATCAAACCAAGCAATTTTAACTACAGCATTGGCAGCACGGCGCAAGGCAAAGGGATCGGATGAACCGGAAGGAATTAAGCCTAAACCAAAGATACTCACTAAAGTATCTAATCTATCTGCCAAACCAACGATTTTACCCGTGAGTGTTCCAGGTAAAATATCACCGGCTCCCTTTGGCAAATAATGTTGATAAATTGCCTTAGCTACTTCAGCATCTTCACCACTAGCTAAGGCATATTTTTCTCCCATAATGCCTTGTAATTCGGGAAATTCATACACCATTTGTGTCACCAAATCTGCTTTACATAATAAAGCAGCACGTTGGATTCTTTGGCTTTGATTTTCCGCTAATTCTAATTGACTGCTAATTTGCTCGGCAATTTTAACTATTCTATCTACCTTGGCACGCACCGAACCCAATTCTTCTTGGAAAGTGACTTTTTCTAACTTGGGTAAAAAGCTATCTATTGGCTTAGTTAAATCAGCTTCGTAAAAAAATCTGCCATCAGCTAATCTAGCACGAATTACTCTTTCATTCCCGACGGCAACAATATCTGATTTCTTGGGATCACCGTTAGAAATGGTGATGAAATTGGGCAATAATTCTTGCTCAAAACTCCCTGGTTTGAATACAGGAAAATAACGTTGATGAGTAACCATGACTTCAGTAATTACCTCAGTTGGTAATTCTAAAAATTCTGGTTCAAATTTACCAACAACTGCGGAAGGATATTCTACAAGATTGGTTACTTCCGCTAACAAATCGGGGTAAATTACTGTATACCCGCTTAAATTCTCTGCGACTGCATTTACTTGCTCTTTAATCAGATTTGCCCGTTCTTCTGGGTCAACAGTGACATAAGCAGACTTGAGGGCGGTAACATAATCAGTAGCTTGGGCAATTGTCACAGGATCAGGATGCAAAACCCGATGACCTTGGGAAATGCGATCGCTCTGAATCGTTTTAGAACCATTCACTAATTCTAAAGGCAGCACCGTCTCATCTAACAAAGCTACCAGCCAACGAATTGGTCGGGAAAACCTGGCATCGCCATTCCCCCAACGCATCAACCGCTTACCTTCTAAACCCCAAATCCACTGGGGAACAAGTTCTGTCAAAATTTCCGCCACAGGACGACCGGGAATTCTTTTTTGCACAAATACAAATTCCCCTTTGTCAGTGGGGCGAACAGACAGCGCATCCAGTTCCACACCTTGCTTTTTGGCAAAGCCTGCTGCTGCTGCTGTTGGCTGACCATCTTTAAAGGCGGCTTGGGCGGGGGGGCCTTTAATTTCTTCTTCTCGATCTGGTTGCTGCGATGGTAGCCCTTTAATCAATACCGCCAACCGCCGGGGAGTACCGTATATCTGGACACTTTCGCCCTTGAGGCTGTTTGCTTCCAGGCTTTGGGGAATGCGTTCCTGCCATTGCACTAAAGCATCACTGAGAAAACTTGCAGGTAGTTCTTCTGTACCAACTTCTAATAGAAACCCAGGCATAGGACACTGTTTTCAACTTTGCGTAGCTCAACTTTATCAGTTATTCTCAGGCGATCGATCGCTCGTGATTTTTAGCTGAATCGTTCATCGAAGAGGATAAGGGGAAAACCCCATAGTTAACAATTCAACATTCAAGACATTTTGCCTGCGGCACGCTATGCAAACAGACGGAGATTTAAACTCCTACTGTTGCAAGATCCCCCAGAGTAACTGGGCTACGTGAAAACGCAGGGATCTTAAACCCTTTAATTTACGATAAATCAGGAATGGAAGTTAAGCCAGAGTGGATTGTATACAAAGCAGCGTAGACACATTCGCAGAGCGTCTGTCTGCGACACGCTCTTCACGTTCGTAGAGAAGCAGCTTCTCGTCAGACATCACTATAGACTTGACATTTTATGCAAAACTTTATAAAACAAATGCTTCTCTTCATGGATTCATTACATTACATACTGTATTTTATGCGGTATTTACGGGTATATATTTCTATCATAAGCTTAGTATTGATTGATGCATTGATATATGCATCAATCAATTTTGGAGTTATGACCATGAAAAATATTTTCGCCAAAATCACCGCGATCGCTGCTGGTGTTAACAACCCAGCCCAAGCTATTGAATTAAACTATAACCTTATTAGAAATATGAGTGAAATTAATTTTACTTTTACCTCAGCATTTATTACTCAGCACTTAACACTGTTTTAGTCAGTGCCTTTGAACTACTCAAAAAGTGGGATTCTCCTCAATGAATACAATACTGATGACTTGGTTGAAAATACTTCATGTGCCAGTTGAAAAGGCGGAATGAGGGTTATATGCATAACAGTGAATATAATGTTACACTTTTTCAAGTGTAAATTTAAGCATTAGTTCGTAAATCAACAGACCAACTATTGTCATAATCACCAGAAAATAAAGTCTATATTTATCAATAGCCTAACCTGTTTATACAAAGTAATATATTAATTTTTAAGTGTTTTATGCAGTACAAAAATTCTCTTTTGAAAACCACGAAGAAAATTTATAACCAATGTTTAACACATTTTTTTTAATCAAACAATTTTGCCAGTCAAAATACAGTATTCTATAAATAAATGAAGTAATAAAATGCAGGAATAAAAATCAGATATAAACAGTTTCTATTTCTGCCTCCTGCCTCAAAAACGGTAACTTTGTACTTCATGCAAAAAAGTCCTATAAATAATAAAAATAGCAACCCCCACTGGCTATTAATAAGTAATCCGCTCGTCTCATGCTCTCTTCACAAAATTCACAAATAGTTCATGCATATTCTGATTTATTCCTACAACTATCATCCAGAGCCAATTGGAATTGCTCCGTTAATGACTGAATTGGCAGAAGGACTAGTAAAGCGAGGTCATAAAGTGCGAGTGATTACGGGAATGCCCAACTATCCTCAGCGCGAAATTTACGATGGGTATCAGAATAAATGGTATCTTACGGAACAAAAAAATGGCGTCACAATTGCGCGAAGTTACGTCCGAATTAAGTCTAAACCTAACCTGGTGGATCGGCTGTTACTGGAGTTGAGCTTTGTTTTTACAAGCTTACCCCAAGCCTTTAAAGGTGGGCGACCAGATGTGATTATCTTAACAGTCCCGCCGCTACTAGGTACTTTACCAGCAACAACATTGGGCTGGTTATATAACTGCCCAGTAGTTCTAAATGTGCAAGATATTTTACCAGAAGCTGCTGTGCGTATCGGGCTATTAAAAAACAAGTGGATGATCCGAACTCTTGCAGCTTTAGAGAAATTTGCATATCGGACTGCACACACTATTAGTGTGATCACTGATGGGTTTCGTGAGAATTTAGTAAATAAGGGAGTACCTGTTAATAAAATCGTTTGTATTCCCAATTGGGTAAATGTAAATTTCATTCGCCCGTTACCGAAACAGAGCAACTCCTGGATATCTAACCATCAACTAGATGGTAAATTTGTAGTACTTTATTCAGGCAACATTGCTCTAACGCAAGGTTTAGAGACAGTAATAGAAGCAGCCGTTTGTTTACGTCATATCAAAGATATTGTCTTTGTCATTGTTGGCGAATCAAGAGCATTGCAAAGGTTGCAGGAATATTGTCTATCAAATGGAGCAGATAATGTTTTGCTACTACCGTTACAGCCGCGAGAAAAACTACCCGAAATGCTAGCAGCTTCTGATGTCGGGCTAATTGTGCAAAAGCACAATGTGATTTCGTTCAATATGCCTTCAAAAATACCACTGTTATTGGCGAGTGGTCGCCCAATTGTGGGTTCAGTTCCCGCCACTGGTACTGCTGCTAAAGCGATCGAACTCAGTGGTGGTGGGATAGTTGTTGAACCAGAATCACCCCAGGCAATGGCTGCTGCGGTGCATGATTTATATGCTAATCCGGCTCTAGGGACGAAGCTAGGTAAAACAGGAAGACAGTTTGCCAAAGAAAACTATTCTTTAGAGCAAGCACTGGATCGGTATGAGTGGCTTTTTTCTCATATTGTTGCCAACCGAAAATCAACTGTGGGTATTTTACCAAAATTCGATTCTAAGGAATCAGTTGTGGATGGTTGAAGGGGATTGAGGATTTCTCGCTTGACTATACAGACAAAACCCTAATTGGGATAAATTAAATCATCCATTCGGGTGAGTTAAAAATCAACCGATCGGGTGAACTAACTGTAGGAAGTTGAGACTGGTTAAAAATAGGAATCTAGAGAATACTGATTGATTGCACGTCGTTCTTGATGAGGATAACTTGATGATTAATTAATAGAGCTGAATTAATCAGCGTAGGCGTAGCCCGCCGTACCCATACGGGGAAGCAAGCCACGCGTTGGCGGAGCCTCTCGTAGAGAAGGCATCACTATCACTCCAGACTCTTTTCTTCCTTAAGATCAGTATTCAGTAATACTCAAGAGCGATAAACTCATCTGTAACTAATACCAATCTTGTCTGCTATGTGGTTATAATGCAAGCAAGCGCTTGCAAACACTCATAGAAAACTTAGCGTCAAGTACGGCACAAACTTATGCACCCTTGATCTAGTCAGCAACTAAGGTATTTGCAACAGCAAGTTTAACCACAGCAACAACGCGAGAAATTGCTAGTGTTGCTGCGGTCAATGAGGTAACTTTATTTCGTCATTTCCATAACTAAAAAGCAACTACTAACTTGCTCTAATTACCGAAGCGATCGCTTTACAGGCAGAAGCATTAGCTGCAACAACATGAACCGTGCTTTCTCTGTGAGCTAAGGCACTGGGTTTATACTGACTAACACAAAATTATAAATTACACTTTAAGAAATTTATCGGAGTTAAGGAATGTACAAATAAACCATAATGTGCTGAACAAAATTGGTTCATTTTAGGTGCTAGACATGGTGAGCGATCGCCCAAATACCCAAACATAATTTTTCACCAACATAGAGAAAAAAGGTTAAAAAATTATTCAAATAATTAATGCTTTTTTAGCGAAAAGTAGATTGCCCAAGTCTAAATCCACAAGACGAGAAAACGAAGATGTCCCATTCTGAGTTCCCTGACTCTCCCCTTTCCATTGAAACAGAACAGCCCGCTGTGACTGATTCTAGTCAAGAATCGCAACAATTGCCACAGCGATCGCCTAAGCCACCTCAAAAACGTCGTTGGCCCCTACTATTAGGAATCGTCTTATTAATTGCAGGTGTAGGTTTTGGTTGGCGTTGGTGGCAAACTAGTAATGCTAGGAATGCACCAGGTGGTGCTGAAGCAAATGCTGGTCAACCTAGAGCAGTTCCAGTCAAGCTAGCAACAGTGAAAACTGAAACCGTTCAAGAAAATTCGGAGTTTATTGGCTCCTTAGAGGCTCCACGTTCAGTAATCATCAAGCCACAGGTTGAAGGACGAATTACGGAGATTTTCATCCAAGAGGGCAACCGCGTTCAACAAGGACAAGTCATTATTAGTCTGCAAAGTGATAATGTCCAAGCTCAATTGTTACAAGCTAGAGGCTTACTGCAACAAGCCCAGGCACGTCTTGCTGAACTCAAAGCAGGTACACGACAAGAAGAAGTTGCCCAAGCTAGAGCGCTGTTAGCCCAAGCCCAAGCTCGTTTTAGAGATGCCCAATCGGGATCGCAACCAGAAGAAATTGCTCAGGCTGAGGCTCAAATTCAGTCAGCTAAGTCTGATGTGGAACTAGCACAGTCACGCGCCAAGCGATATGCACAATTGAGAAAAGAGGGCGCAGTTTCCCAAGATACCTTAGAAGGATATGTCAAAGAACAGCAAAGTGCTGAAGCTGCCCTGGTTGTAGCCCAGAAACGCCTAGATCAACTCCGCCAAAGCAGAAAATCTAGTATCAACGAGCTAGCTGGTGCCTTGGAACAACAGAAACAAAACTTAAGACAACTAGAAAATGGTTCCCGTCCAGAAGAAATTGCCCAAGCGCAATCGCAAGTAACTCAAGCAGCTGCCCAAGTTCAAGCTGCCCAAGTCCAATTGCAATACACAAAAGTTCTAGCACCTTTCACTGGCATTGTTGGTGATATTCCAGCAAAGGTGGGAGATTATGTGCAAAAAGCTGATCAACTCACTACACTAACTAGAAATGACTCTTTAGAACTGAATATTTCCGTTCCGCTAGAAGATGCCAAAAAGCTACGCTTGGGATTACCAGTGCAAATGCTAAACGCCCAAAGCAATACCATAGCAAGGGGTAAGGTGAGTTTTATCTCCCCAAACGCTAGTTTAGATTCGCAGGCAGTTTTGGTAAAAGCCAACTTTGGTAATTCGAGAAATCGACTGCTTAATCTTCAGTCAGTGCAAACTAGAGTGATTTGGAATGAACGTCCAGGAATTTTAATTCCAGTTACAGCAGTATCTCGCTTGGGTGGAGAGACTTTTGTATTTGTGGCGCAAGAAGCGCCAGCAGAAAAGTCTAAACCTGGAGCGCCATCTTTAGTAGCTCAACAAAAGCCGGTGAAATTGGAACAATATCATACTCAGGGGAATAATTATCAAGTTATCGAAGGACTAAAAGCGGGGGAGAAAATTGTTGTTTCTGGTATTCTTAACTTAACCAATGGCGCTCCCATTACTCCTGAAACACAAGAAGTTGGTAGTCAGAAGCCTTAGCTGAAGAGAAGATGAAGGGACAAGGGGGGGACAAGGGAGACAAGGAGAATAAGCAATGCCCTTTAGGAGTGCTGTTAGCTCTCTTCTCTTCTTAGGCCAATACCAAGGATGCACATTATGGCTTCTTTAGGAGTGCTGTTAGCTCTCTTCTCTTCTTAGGCTGCGCCAAAGGGGCGTTTAGCCTGTGCTGAGTGCTGAGTGGGGAATCTCACTTCTTTACTCAGCACCCAGTGTTTGTACCAGTGGCGTTTTTTCTGGAAACCACAGGCGCACTTTATCAGCAATTTGCGCTGACGATCGCTTTTTCCATTGCAATTTCTACATTTCTAGCTTTGACTCTAACACCTTCTTTATGTGTGCTGCTGCTACGTCAAGGACAAAAACCTTCAGACTTACTGAGTTAGATTTTTGACCCTATTAATTGCTTTATCGACTGGGTACAGCATGGCTATAAGCGATCGCTAAATAAATATTACATATCTGCTTTAGCACACCCTATTATGAATATGAATGGAACTCCTACAAATCAAACGAATTAAACAGCTAGAGAAAAAATTGAATTTGTAGATTGATTGCAAAAATTCCACAACGCCCTCAAAATTTCCATGTGGGCATGAAGGCAAGCTCGAATGTATAGTACAGATGTACGCTGAAATCAAGACAATGGTAACAATAGCAATCAATCCCTATCTCGATGGCAATTTTGCTCCAGTCCATAAAGAAATCACCACCGATAAATTGCCAGTCATCGGTGAATTACCTCTTGACCTATCAGGGATGTTTGTGCGGAATGGCCCTAATCCTCAATGGACACCTATCGGTCAATATCACTGGTTTGATGGGGATGGGATGTTGCATGGTGTACAAATTAGCAACGGCATAGCCACTTATCGTAACCGCTACGTCCAGACAGTCGGATGGAAAAAGGAACGAGAAGCGGGTAAAGCTATTTGGAGTGGATTGTTAGAACCACCACAGATGGATAATCCTTACGGTGCTTACAAAAATACTGCTAATACTGCCTTAGTGTGGCACGCTGGTCAGATGTTGGCGCTGAACGAAGGGGGTAAACCTCACGCCATCAAGCTGCCTGAATTAGAAACCATTGGCGAGTACACCTACAATGGCAAGCTGGTTTCTGCCTTCACAGCCCATCCCAAGGTAGACCCCGTTACAGGGGAAATGATTTTCTTTGGCTACTCTCTGTTTGCGCCACCGTATCTGCAATATAGTGTGGTCTCAGCCCAAGGCGAACTGTTGCGAACAGTGCCAATTGAACTGCCAATAGGGGTGATGATGCACGATTTTGCCATCACTGAAAACTACACGATTTTCATGGATTTACCGCTGACTTTTAACCCTGAGCGATTACAACGGGGAGAACCTGTAATGATGTTTGAGCGCGATCGCTCTAGTCGCTTCGGCATTGTACCACGTCACGGTGACAATAGTAATATCCGCTGGTTTCAAAGTCCTGCTTGCTACGTCTTCCATACCCTCAACGCTTACGAAGAAGGAGACGAAGTAGTGCTGATTGCCTGTCGCATGAGTTCTACAAGTGTTTTGAGTTCTGATGATTCGCAACCCGACCCAGACGCAAATATTCCCCGCCTGCATCGTTGGCGATTTAACCTCAACACGGGGACAGTACGTGAAGAGATGTTGGATGATGTAGCTTCGGAATTTCCCCGCGTCAACGAAAATCGATTGGGGCGACAAAACCGATATGGCTACACTAACAAAGCGGCAAACAGTCCCGTACCTTTATTTGAAGGTATCATCAAATACGACTTCAGCAATGGAAAACCCCAAACACATGAATTTGGACAGGGGCGCTATAGCGGTGAAACTGTGTTTGCGCCGCGTCCTGGTGCAACAGCTGAGGATGATGGTTGGCTGATGACTTTCGTCCACGATGAGAATTCAAACACTTCAGAATTAGTAGTGGTGAATGCCCAAGATGTGACGGCTAAACCAGTAGCGCGGGTGATAATTCCGCAACGAGTGCCTTATGGGTTTCATGGTGCTTGGTTTGCCGAAGAATAGCTAAATGGGCAATTAGAAACCGCGTCTACACAGACAAAACCCGCCTAAGCGGGTTTCAAATTCTTTGAGTCAGTGCAGGCAGACTTGGTTTGTATAGCCGCGATTTCTAATCACCAGCTATTCCTCCCTATTTCCTCAAATTATTTTTCACTATACCCCCCAGCGTAGTCAATCACGCAGATTGTTCTATATGATTTGTGAGTTCCATAAGCAACACCAGAGACTTTAAAAGCGCCGTTAAAAATGTTTTTTCGATGGCCGCGATCGCGCACACCATCATCAATAATTAACTGCATAACTATATCTTGAGCGCTGTTTGGCCCATAACTGATATTTTCGCCTGCGGTTGTTTGCCATTTACCATAGCGGTTGATGCGAGTAAATGGGTTGCTACCATCACTACCATCATGACCTGTAACACCTTTTGGGCCTTGGTCTTTTACGTGGTCTTTTGCTCCTAAAGACATACCTTTAGATGCACTCAAGGCTTCTATAGGACGTGCTGATTTGAGAAATGCGATCGCTTCATCAACTGCTTTGACTCCTTCTTGAGTTCGCAGATAAGTATTATTAGAAATTTTGACTCGGTTCCCTTCAAAGCGCTTTCTATAGTTTTTCATAATCGGGAGGTATGCTTTAGGATTTGTTCTTACCTTATTTGTTTCAACAATTACCTGTTGTTCCAACGGTGAAAGGTAACTCGCCTTTGCTAATAAAGTTGGACTAGTTTGTACTGCTGGGTTAGGGTTGGCTACAGACGGGTTAGATTGAAGTAGTTGATTTGAGCAGCCCAATATCAAGGTAATTGGCAAAAATACCCAAAAATTCATGCGATGCATCGATTACCTCACAATTTTTCTATGGATTAATTTAGTGAATTAGAAGAAATAAGAATTTTCAACGCACAGATAAGTCTGTAGACGCTTCTGCCATTAGAAACGATATCAGAACTTAAGTTAGTTTGCCAAAGAAAGCGCAGATTAACGCGCCAATAATATTGATAAAGTTGCGATTGCCTTTGTTCCTAAAGTGTTACAAATCTATCACTTAACACCTGTTGTAACATTGAAAACACGAAAACGTAAATAATAACAAAAATCTTTTTTATACTTTCAAAAACCAGCGTTGCCGATACATTAGAACACCAACAGCCCACCATAACAACACGGTGACTAAGGCAAATAACAGGGAACCATTCAGCGCTCCCGCCCAAGATGCGAAAAAATTCTGGTAAATCCAATTGTAGGTATTGGGAGCGTCTTTACCAGTGCCAATAGTGGTTTTGACTAAAATTTTAATCAATAAAACCGATGCAACGAAAAGAGCGATCGCATTTAAGCCCATAATTTCAAAAGGTTTACTCCAGCGACGCATCAGCCGTACTTCGATGAGTTCATAACAAGCTGCTAGCAATAATAACGCCCAACCTGTTGTAAAGACTACATAAGAACTTGTCCACAGCTTTTTGTTGATTGGGAATGTCCACCCCCACGCCCAACCAATAATTAAGCAACCGACTCCAAATAATCCTAAACCGATACTTGTGCGAGACTGTGCAGGTTGACTGCGTATCCATTGACCAGTAAAGTAGCCAGCGAGGACGCTTCCTATCGCGGGAATAGTACTGAAAAGTCCTTCTGGATCTCCCATAAAGTTGAAACCATCACCTTTATATAAATGTGCATTGGGAATAATCAGGCGGTCAACATAAGCACCGAAATTACCTTCTCGCGTCAAAACTCCCGCACCATATTCTGGCACTGCTACATACATCATCGTTAGCCAGTAGGCAATGAGTAGCACTGCTGCTAGTATCCATTGACCTTTGCGCGGAAGTTTGAGAACAGCTAGAGAAGCCAGCAGATAGGTAAGGCTGATGCGCTGCAACACTCCCATAATGCGGATACTATTCAAATCAAAAGTCCAAATACCCTGATTCCAAAAGCCATTTAGTAGCAATCCCAAGGCAAAGAGAATAGCGGCGCGGCGCAATATCCGCCAGTAAATAGCTGAGGTTGGTTTATTGCCTTCGGTGTATTTTGACAGCGAGAAAGTCATCGCTACACCGACAATGAAGAGAAAGAAGGGAAATACCAAGTCCGTTGGTGTGCAGCCGTGCCAATCGGCGTGGGCTAAGGGAGGATATACATCATCTGCGACACCCGCCATATTAACGAGAATCATTCCAGCGATAGTAATGCCACGAAAAACATCCAGTGAAGTTAGGCGCATAGACGAAATTTTGTGTTAGATGAGTATCTAAGTTACCCCGGTTTATGAAGGTAATCAAGCAAAATTTATCGGTCTACTTACCAAATATAGTTTTTCATCAAGGTTCCTGGAACAGTTCGGGTTTCTGCCCATACTATCTTGTACGAAACTAAAAGTATGCGATCGCACCTAAGCCACAGTTTTAGCTATCCAAAAAGGATTGGTAGCACTAGAACTATTAATAAACTAGATTTACTCAAATTTCAGTCAATCTATTGCTATTTAAGTGTAAATGCAGTTGTCTTGTCACTAGACTTAGTATAAATTGCTATAAACAAAAGCTGTGACTAAAAAACAGCTAACTTTATTGAAGGTGTGCTTGCTTATATAACAACTAAAAATATTGCGGTTTTGTCCCATTAGATAAAAGGTTTAATTACCGATTGATTTTGGGAATGGAAGCGAATGCATAGTCATTCACTTTCTATTTTTTTATGCGTGAAAAAAAATCTCAAACTAACTAAAGCTAACAAATTATATTTAAGGATAATAATTATGATAAAACTGCCAGAAAATCATCACCATAAAACTAGAAATAAGTCTACTAAAAAATTACTAGAAGCAAGCACAAATATTGTTTTTATAGATCCAAAAGTTATAGATTACCAAAGCTTGGTCGCTGGTATCACACTCGGCAGTGAAGTTATTATTCTTGATCCCAATAGAGACGGTTTAGCACAAATAACCGAGTTTCTCGCAAAACGTGAATCCAATTCAGTTCAATCAATTCACATTGTTTCCCACGGAAGTGTGGGGAGTTTGCAACTAGGGTCAATCAACTTCAACCTTAGCAATCTGGATAGCTACAAAAATCAGTTACAAAAGTGGGCAACTGCTTTAACTGATAAAGCTGACATCCTACTTTATGGCTGTGATGTAGCCAGTGGCGAAGGTACAAAATTTGTGCAGCAGATTAGCCGAATTACTGGAGCAGATGTTGCCGCTTCCACTGACAAAACCGGAAGTGCAGCTTTAGGTGGCGACTGGGATTTAGAAGTGAAGACGGGGAAAATTGAGGCTTCCCTGGCATTTCAACCGGAAGTAATACAGGCTTACCAATCTATTTTGCCAGCTAGTTTTACTGGCACATACTCTCAAAACTTCAACACATTAGCTACTTCAGGAACATCTATTGCTTGGGCTAATGATTCAACTATTTCAGGGTGGTATTCCACAAGAACAAATTATAACGCTGGCTCTGGCACTAATAATGCAGGTGCAATGTACAGTTTTGGTACGACCACAGACCGGGCACTTGGTTCTGTAGCTTCTGGTACTACAGGAACTATTTATTATGGATTGCGCCTCCAAAACAATACAGGTTCACCAATTATTAAGTTGCAAGTAAGTTACACAGGTGAGCAATGGCGTACTGGTGGTAATACATCGCAGCAACAGCTGAAATTCAATTATCAAACTGGGTCAACTCTCACAAGTTTGACAACAGGAACATGGACGCCTGTGACATCGTTAGATTTCACCGGGCCAATTGCAACTGCAACCGCAGGTGCCCTGAATGGTAATCAAAGTGCCAATCGAACTGTCATAACGCCTGTAATAATTAATCTAGCTACCCCAATAGCTAACGGTGAAGAGATTATATTGCGTTGGGAAGACATAGATGATGGAGGCAACGATCATGGTTTAGCCATTGACGATGTATCTGTCAAAGTAGATGGCACTACTTATATAGTAACTAACACCAATGACAGCGGTGCTGGCTCCTTAAGGCAAGCTATTATCAATGCCAATAACGATCCAGGGATTGAGACAATCCTCTTTGACACGACTGGAATATTCGGTGATGCCACTCCCGACACCATTACCCTCACTTCTGGGGAATTGAATGTTACTGAAGGAGTGATCATTCAAGGAACTGGGGCTAATAAACTTACCATCAGTGGTAACAATACTTCCCGTGTTTTTAATGCCAGTGCCTCCCTTTCAATTGATGGGTTGAAGATAACTGGGGGAAATGCAGCAAATGGTGGTGGGATCAACAGCACCAGTAGTGTTACAGTCAGCAATAGTACTTTTTCTGGCAATACTGCCAGCACTAGCGGCGGCGGCATTTACAGCAGTAGTGCCACAGTCAGCAATAGTACTTTTTCTGGCAACACTGCCAGCACCGGCGGCGGCATTTACAGCAGTAGTGCCACAGTCAGCGATACCAGTATTTTTAGCAACATAGCCAACCTTGGGGGAGGCATCTACAGCACCAATGCCACAGTTAGCAATACTACTCTTTTTGGCAACACTGCCAACAGCAATGGCGGCGGCATCTTTAGTAGCGGTAGTAATAGTAGTGTCACCATCAGCAATAGCACTATTTCTAGCAATACGGCAAAAACTAACGGTGGCGGCATCTACAGCACCAACAATACCACAGTCAGCAATAGCACTATTTTTGGGAACACCTCTGATAGTGATAACAATGGACAAGGTGATGGTGGCGGCATTTACAGTACCAGTAGTGTCACAGTCAGCGGTAGTAGTATTTCTGGCAACATAGCGAACCTTGGGGGAGGCATCTATAGTACCAATGTCACAGTAAACAATAGTACTCTTTCTGGCAACACCGCGAACAGCAATGGCGGTGGCATCTTCAGCAATACTAGTGTCACTATCAGCAATAGCACTATTTCTAGCAATACAGCAAAAACTAATGGTGGCGGCATCTACAGTCGTAGCAATGCCACAGTCAGCAATAGCACTATTTTTGGAAACACCGCTACCCAAGGTAATGGTGGCGGCATTTATAAATCTGGCGGCACGGCGACGGCGATCGTCAGCAATAGCATCATTGCTGGCAATATTGATCCAGGTAATCAAGGAGCCGATGTCTTTGGTAACAACTTCAATGGTAATGCTTACAACCTAATTGGCAAAATTGTTGGTAAATCATCCGGGACTCTGGGTACGGGTACAGATATTATTAACCCTAACCCCGGACTCAAACCGTTAGGAAATTACGGTGGTTCTACACAAACTCACGCTCTATACTTTAACAGTCCTGCCAGGAATGCTGGCGATCCGGCTTACAGTGGTGGCTTAACTACCGATCAGCGTGGCACGGATTTTAACCGTATTGAAAGCGAGAGAATTGACATTGGAGCATTTGAATATGTGCTTCCAAAAGTCAGCTTTGGTGCTGCTACATACAATACAACAGAAGATAGTACCGCCACTACAGTAACTATTTCTGTTACCTTAGATGCCTCTCCCGAAACGGCTGTCACAGTTCCTATTGTCGTCAAAAGCAATAGCACGGCTACTAGTGGCAACGATTATACTTTTTCCCCCGCTACCATCTTCTTTACTGCTGGGGCGACAGGCTCAAATTTAACACAGCTAATTACTTTTACTATTAACCCAGACGATTTACCTGAGAATGCAGAAACAGTTGTACTCAACTTTGGCACGCTAGCAGGGGCTGATTTAGGGACAATAACTGAAACTACTCTCAATATTGCTGCTAATGATGCGATTCAATATGCAATTTCCACTCCCACCTCAACTTTAACTGAAGGTAATAGCGGTACTCAAGCTGTTAGCTTCACGGTTACTCGTAGTGGTGGTATTGGCGTGGCTAGTACTATAGATTATGCTTTTGGCGGTGCGGCAATTTTTGGCAGTGACTATAACAATATTCAAGTGACGGGTGGAGGAACTGCTGCATCTGGGACTTTAAGCTTCGCTGTTGGGGAAAAAACAAAGACAATTACAGTCGATGTTTTGGGTGACAACACATTTGAACTCAATGAAGACATTACTGTTATCTTGAGTAACCCCAACCTCACAACTGCACCGGCAAATTCCACAATTACTAACAGTTCAGCTACAGTCAACATCATCAACGATGATATCCAACCAACTATTAGCATCTCGGATATCTCAGTTATTGAAGGCAACACAGGTACAACAACTAACGCTAACTTCACTATTAGTCTTTCTAATCCCAGTTATCAGCAGGTTACTGTAAATTACAACACGAGTAATAGCACTGCTCAAGTTGCTGACTCTGATTACAATTCGGCTTTAGGGACGATTACTTTCAATCCTGGTGAAACCAGTAAAACTCTTAGCATTGGTGTTGTAGGCGATAACAAATTTGAAACTGACGAGACATTTTCCGTCAATCTTTTGGCTGCGACAAATGCTGCGATCGCAGATAGTTTAGGAGTTGCTACCATCATCAACGATGACAACCAACCAACTATCACTATCTCAGATGTTTCAGTTACTGAAGGCAATACAGGCACAACAACTAATGCTAACTTTACTATCAGTCTCTCCAATCCTAGTTCTCAGCAAGTTACTGTAAATTACAACACGAGTGATGGTACTGCTCAAGTTGCTGACTCTGATTACAATTCAGCTTTAGGGACGATTACTTTCAATCCTGGTGAAACCAGTAAAACTCTTAGCATTGGTGTTGTAGGCGATAACAAATTTGAAACTGACGAGACATTTTCCGTCAATCTTTTGGCTGCGACAAATGCTGCGATCGCAGATAGTTTAGGAGTTGCTACCATCATCAACGATGACAACCAACCAACTATCACTATCTCAGATGTTTCAGTTACTGAAGGCAATACAGGCACAACAACTAATGCTAACTTTACTATCAGTCTCTCCAATCCTAGTTCTCAGCAAGTTACTGTAAATTACAACACGAGTGATGGTACTGCTCAAGTTGCTGACTCTGATTACAATTCAGCTTTAGGGACGATTACTTTCAATCCTGGTGAAACCAGTAAAACTCTTAGCATTGGTGTTGTAGGCGATAACAAATTTGAAACTGACGAGACATTTTCCGTCAATCTTTTGGCTGCGACAAATGCTGCGATCGCAGATAGTTTAGGAGTTGCTACCATCATCAACGATGACAACCAACCAACTATCACTATCTCAGATGTTTCAGTTACTGAAGGCAATACAGGCACAACAACTAATGCTAACTTTACTATCAGTCTCTCCAATCCTAGTTCTCAGCAAGTTACTGTAAATTACAACACGAGTGATGGTACTGCTCAAGTTGCTGACTCTGATTACAATTCAGCTTTAGGGACGATTACTTTCAATCCTGGTGAAACCAGTAAAACTCTTAGCATTGGTGTTGTAGGCGATAACAAATTTGAAACTGACGAGACATTTTCCGTCAATCTTTTGGCTGCGACAAATGCCGTGATTGCAGATAGTTTAGGAGTTGCTACCATCATTAATAATGACAACCCAACAACTGTCAGTATCTCCGATGTCTCAATTGCTGAAGGTAACACAGGCACAACAATTAATGCTAACTTTACTATCAGTCTCTCCAATCCTAGTTCTCAGCAGGTTACTGTAAATTACAACACGAGTGATGGCACTGCTAAAGTTTCTGACTCTGATTACAACCCTGCTTCCGGGACGATCATTTTCAATCCTGGCGAAACCACCAAAACTCTTGGTATTGCTGTCATAGGTGATAACAAAGCTGAAAACAACGAGACATTTTCTGTCAATCTCTTCGGTGCTACAAACACCACGATTACTGATAGTTTGGGAGTGGCTACTATCACAAATGATGACGAACCTCCAGCCATTAGCATTGCAGATGTATCAGTCAAAGAAGGCACAACAGGGATGATAACTAATGCTAATTTTGTCGTCACTCTCTCTAATGAATTTTATCAAAGGGTGATTGTAAATTACAGTACGAGTGATGGTACTGCTAAAGAATCTGACTCGGATTACAATTTTGGGCTGGGGACAATTATTTTCGACTCTGGCGAAACTAGCAAAGTTATTAGTATTGGCGTCAGAGGTGA
The DNA here is from genome assembly GCF_036918245.1 of Nostoc sp. GTDB lineage: Bacteria > Cyanobacteriota > Cyanobacteriia > Cyanobacteriales > Nostocaceae > Nostoc. The sequence continues at coordinate 17,515 of NZ_JBALEF010000051.1, read as the reverse complement.
TAATAAAGTTGAACCCAGTGAAACATTTTTTGTCAATATTTATGGTGCAGCAAATGCCATATTTAATAAGAACCAAGGAGTTGGCACAATCAAGAATGATGACTAATTGTTATTGAGCAGAACTATTAGCGATCGCTGCAATTATTCCAGCCCAGAGTAGCCGTTAGGAAAATACTTATATTATAAGTTGCAGTTTATTAATTTTTGCGCCCGTTTTTTGTTTGAAAAGTATTAATTAAAACATAAAAACTACTTAGCTCTAGTTGGACTAGCATTTTAAAATCTAGGATTAAGCCATTATCAAAAAAATTTATCCTAAAATCAAATATTCAGTAAATTTACGTATGCGGATTCAAGTCTTCTCAATGAATAGTAGAATTAGCCCATACAGGAGAAGACTGTGACGCTCTTAAATGAAGCTCAAGTAGAGCAACTAAAGGAAATAACCACACGCTTGCGACAAGTAAGACAAGAAAAATCTATCCGTATAGAAGAAATAGCCTCTCAGACGATGCTTCGAGTAGGTATTTTGCAAGCTTTAGAAGAAGATCGATTTGAAGAATTGCCTGAGCCAATTTTTCTTCAAGGATTTATCCGTCGTTATGGAGATGCTTTAGGGCTGGATGGAAATGCCTTATCGTACAGCCTTATAACCAATGTTGTCTGTCAAGATTCTAAAAATGCTCATCACAATTCAGACAACAAACAAAATACATACATACCTCTTGTTCTGACCTATATTTTATTATTGGTCGGTGCATCTGCTGGTCTTCTTCATATACTTAATCCACAGCTTACAGCTGAATCCCTAACTCCAGAAGACAATAATCAACAGTCAATAGTCAGTAATCAGACTAACAAATGACCAAGAAGGCAGAGGAAGTGGGGAGTGGGGAGCAGTGGAAGATAAGGGAAACAAGGGAGACAAGAAGAATACCGATGCCCAATGCCCCATGCCCCATGCCCCATACCCATTTTCAATCAAGATATTTGCGGTTTACGCAGATGCCAACTAGTAGATTGTTCATAAGCATAAGCTACCTGAAATAATTGGTCTTCTCGCAGCACATTGCCAATTAGCTGTAATCCTATCGGTAGCCCTTGATCGTCAAAACCACATGGCAAACTCAAACTGGGTAAACCAGCAAGATTTACAGGAATAGTCATCAAGTCAGTTAAATACATACTCAAGGGGTCAGTAGTTTTTTCCCCTACTTTAAATGCTGTAGTGGGAGATGTGGGACAAACTAACACATCAACCGCGCCAAAAGCCTTTTCAAAGTCTTGCTTAATCAAGGTGCGGACTTTTTGCGCTTTCAGGTAGTAGGCGTCATAATAGCCAGCTGAGAGGGCGTAAGTGCCAATCATAATCCGACGTTTGACTTCTGTACCGAAACCGGCTGCACGGGTACGAGTGTACATTGATAGCAGATTATCTGCATCAGGAGCGCGATACCCATATTTAACGCCATCGTAACGAGCTAGGTTTGCTGATGCTTCTGATGGGGCGATGATGTAGTAGGTGGGTAAGCCATAACGAAAGCGAGGACAAGAAATTATATGAATTTCCGCTCCTAGGCTTTGTAGTTGATCTACTGCTTTGGTAACAGCTTGTTCCACTACAGAGTCTAAACCTTCACCAAAAGTTTCTTTAATGATACCAATTCTTAGCTGACCTCTGGGTTTGAAGTTTGGTTTTAAGCTAGCAGCATAGTTGGGAATCGCAACTTTCAAGCTAGTAGAGTCTTTGGGATCGTAACCTGCGATCGCACTTAATAATATTGCCGCATCTTCTACTGTGTTTCCAAATGGCCCAATTTGATCCAAAGACGAAGCGTAAGCCACCAAACCATAACGAGAAACCAAACCATAAGTTGGTTTCATCCCCACAACACCGCAGAAAGACGCAGGTTGCCGAATCGAACCGCCAGTATCAGAACCAAGAGCAACTACACATTCTTGGGCCGCCACCGCCGCCGCCGAACCCCCAGAAGAACCACCTGGAACTCGTGACAAATCCCAAGGATTAGCCGTGACTTGATAGGCAGAGTTTTCTGTGGAACTACCCATTGCAAACTCATCCAAGTTGGTTTTGCCTACCATTACCGCCCCAGCATCTGCCAGTTTTTGCGTCGCCGTTGATTCATAAGGCGGCACAAAATTTTCCAAAATCCGGGAGGCGCAGGTGGTAGGAATCCCCTTGGTACACATATTGTCCTTAATCCCCACGGGAATGCCCGCTAGCAGCCCAATTTCTTCTCCTGCAGCAATTTTGGTATCCACAGCACCCGCCTGCTCTAATGCCCGATCTGCCGTCACACATAAAAAGCTGTGCAATTTCGGCTCTAACGCTTGAATGCGCTCTAAAGCTTCTTGGGTAATTTCAACGGCAGAACGTTCTTTTTTAACCAGTTGTTGGTGCAACTCGCGGATGGATGCCATGATTGCTCTCTTTGTGACTCAAGTCATTGATTCTAGTACATATTGGTCCAAATTGGGTATTGGTTATTGGGCTTTGGGCATGGCTTATTCTCCTCTGCTTGCCATTCCCCATTCATCTGAATAAGCGGATTAATATGTATTGAAATGTGTTTAATACGTTTTGAAAAACAGCAAATACATAGCTATCAACCGTCTATTGAATAGTTTACCAAAGTTTTCATATATATTGGCTACTTTTGTGTAAGAGTATAGCAGTGTTTTCTAATGATATAATTTTGTATTACCACCATATTAATACTACAAACTTCATAATTTTATCAATTCCACAAAATTTTTCGAGGTAAGGTAGGATGATAAAAATAGCCACACGTAAATATTTAGGCAAACAAAATGTTTATGACATTGGGGTTGAGCATGACCATAATTTTGCAATCAAAAATGGCTTAATAGCTTCCAATTGTTTCAATAAATCCCATTCGACAGCCTATGGTTATGTAACTTATCAAACAGCATATTTAAAAGCTAATTACCCATTGGAATATATGGCGGCACTGTTAACGGCTAACAGTGGTGATACTGAGAAAGTACAGAGATATATTACTAACTGTACAAATATGGGGATTTCCATAGATCCGCCAGATATTAATCGTTCTGGTGTTGATTTTACGCCAACGGCAGGCAAGATTCTGTTTGGATTTTCGGCGGTGCGTAACGTGGGACAAAATGCGATCGCTTGTATTTTGGAAGCGAGAAATGAGACAGGAGAGTTTAAATCCCTCGCTGATTTTTGCGATCGTGTGGATTTGCGTGCTGTTAACCGCCGAACTCTGGAGTCGTTGATTTACTGTGGAGCCTTTGACAAAATTGAATCCAACCGCCAACAGTTAATTAACGACTCAGAATTAGTCTATGATTGGGCACAATCTCGCGCTAAAGATAGAGCGAGTGGTCAAGGGAATCTATTTGATTTATTGGGCGACGGATTTTCTTCGGCTCAGAATAAAAGAGCAAGTAATGCCTTTGAAACTGCTCCAAAATCTAAACCTATAATGGATTTTACCCCCCAGGAAAAGTTGCAAAAGGAGAAAGAATTACTAGGCTTTTATGTATCAGATCATCCCCTAAAATCCTTACGACAAATAGCACCACTTTTGACACCAATTAACCTTTCGCAACTGGCAGATCAAAGAGAAGAAACGAGGCTTTGTGCAGTTGTGATGTTAAATAACGTGAAAAAAGTGGTGACAAAAAAAGGCGATCAGATGGCAATCTTGCAAATAGAAGACCTAACTACACAATCAGAAGCTGTAGTTTTTCCGAAAACTTATGAACGTATTAGTTCCATACTCCAAGTTGATACGAGATTGATTATTTGGGGAAAAGTAGATCGACGTGACGAGCAAACTCAATTTATTCTTGAAGATGCAGAACCAGTGGAAACAGTACAAATGGTGATGGTGGAGTTAAATCCCCAGCAAGCAGGTAATATCGATTACCTACATCACTTGAAAACAATTTTACAAGATCACTCAGTAGACAAAGAAAAGGCAAAAATGCCAGTGATTGGAATTATCCAAACTGAAACTTCTCGTAAGCTTGTTCGCTTAGGTTGGCAATTTTGTGTACAAGATTCTCGAATAACTGTTCAAGCTTTACAAAACGCCAGTTTTCATGCTCATATAAAATCCCTGACTGGTAGCTGACGCCAGCAGGGAAAAATCCACCAATACTGAAAAGCAAATTAAAAATTAGTTTTATTGAACTGTCAACAGTAAATTGCCTTAAGTATCCAGGATGTTAATCGTTTTTTTAGTTACTTATGCGGATGATAATTTCCTTGAGTAAGTGGTATCTTTTGATGCTAATACCCTTAAGGCTGCGACCGGGGGAAGGAGTTAGAACTTGATGATCGTCAACGAGCTACATAGATTTGTTTCATACTGTAAAAAAATTCAACCCCAAACTCACGAGGACATTCAAAAATTTTTTGAAGGAGTGATATTATTTCCTTATGATAAGGAACTTCTATTGCAAGCTTATTTATTTCTGAATATTAAAGAATTGTTTCCCTCGTGCGCTGAATTGCTGTTATTTGAAAAGTCTCCAATTTCAGATTACACAGATTTAGGGAAGTGTGATTTTGTCTTCCTAACCTTTAAAGGTAGTCTGTTTTTAATTGAAACTAAGTTTATTGATACAGAAGCAACAGGAGCAACGGAACGAAAAAGAAGAAATAAGCATAGAAACAAGGTATTTGAGCAAGTTATTACTTTAAAAGGTCGATTTAGCGAATATTGGAATATGAGGCTAGATCAATTAGAGTGCGGGGTTTTCACAACAGATGCAGAAGTTGCTTGGCGAGGAAATGGTGTGAATGTGACATCTAAATCAATATCTATAGATAAGCTCGAACAATGGCGAAGAAGTTATCACAGTAGTGAAAAATTTTTATCTCATCAAAATGGGTCAAAGTTTGAGGAGAAGGTTAATTTGAAAGGTTGAACTAAGACCCAAATATAGTTATTACAGTGAATGGTGTATGGGGCATAAAAGTAATTAACAATGCCCCATACACCAACCCAGAGAAATTATCTGGGTTTTCCTTCCCATCAATCTTTACTGCCAAACATAGATAAGGACAAACAAAATAATCCAGATAACATCGACAAAGTGCCAAAACAATGAAGTTGCATTGACGCCGAAGTGACCTGTATCGTAGTTGCCAGGTAGGAAAGAACGTACCAAAATTATTAACTGCAACAGGATACCTGTAAAAACGTGCAAACCGTGGAAGCCTGTAAGCAGATAGAATGTACTACCAAATACGCCGGAGGTGAAACCAAAGGTGAGACCGTTCCATTCAATCGCTTGGCCAACTAAAAAGTAAGTTCCCATTGCCATTGTTGCCAAGAGAAATAGGCGAAATTTCACTAAGTCATGGCGTTGAAGGGCGCGTTCTGCTAAGTAAATTACAAAGCTACTAGCAACAAGAATTACTGTGTTGATTGCTGGTTCTTTTATTTCTAGTCCAGAAACACCAACTGGTAGCCAGTTAGGTGTTGTTGTTTTGTAGATGGCATATCCAGCGAAAAAACTCAAGAAAATGACGCTTTCTGACAGGAGGAAGACAATGAAGCCAAACATTTTGTTGCCTTCTTCGTCATGGCTGTGTTCTGCGCTTGTATGGGGCAATTCGTGGGAATTGATATAGCTGTCCATTTTGGTTTTTGAGGGGGAATTTGAAACGCAAAGGAACGCGGAGGGAAGCGCAGAGGTACGCGGAGGGTTTTTGCGTCTTCCCGATGTTTGGCGTTATTCTGGGAGGTTGGATGTTAAGGGTTCTGATTTGCCGTAGCCGTAGGGTTCGGAGATGATGATGGGAGTTTCTTCAAAGTTTTCTACTGGGGGGGGTGAAGAAACTAACCACTCTAGTCCAATTGCCCGCCAAGGGTTAGCGGGTGCTTTCTCGCCTTGCATCCAAGAAATCACCATGTTGAAAATGAAGGGCAAGGTGGACATTCCCAAGAGAAATCCGCCGAGGCTAGCGATGATATTCCAGAATTGATACTCTGGGGCGTAGGAAGCAACTCGGCGTAACATTCCTTGCAATCCTAATGGGTGCATGGGCAAAAAGTTGAGGTTGGTGCCGATGAAGGCTAACCAGAAGTGGATTTTACCCCAGCTTTCGGAGTACATCCGCCCGGTCATTTTGGGGAACCAATGATAGATGGCAGCAAATAAGCCCATCGTCACGGTGCCGTAGAGAACGTAGTGGAAGTGTCCCACCACAAAGTAGGTATTGTTAACGTGGACATCAACCGGCACGGAGGAAAGCATGATGCCTGTGATGCCTGCGAAGACAAACATGATTAATCCGCCCAAGGCAAACAGCATGGGGGTATTTAGCCGCAGTTTACCGCCCCAAATAGTTGCTACCCAGGCAAATACTTTAATTCCCGTGGGGACAGATACAAACATCGTTGTCAGCATGAAAATCAACCGCATCCATCCTGATGTACCACTGACGTACATGTGGTGTACCCAAACAATGCCGCTCACTCCTGCAATCAAGATGGATGAAATAGCAACTACTTTGTAACCAAATAGAGGTTTACGTGAATAAACTGGGAAGATTTCTGAGAAAATCGCAAAGACGGGCAAAATAATCACGTAAACGGCGGGGTGGGAATAGAACCAGAAGTAATGCTGGAACATAACTGGATTCCCACCCTTGGCGGGGTCGAAAAAGGCGGTGCCAACCGTGAGGTCGAGTAGGAGCATCACCGCGCCGGCTGTCAGTGCAGGTAATCCGAATAGTTGGATAATCTGGGCGCTAAACACTCCCCAGACAAACAAGGGCATTCTGAAGAAGCCCATTCCTGGGGCCCGCATCTTGACAATTGTGGTGACAAAGTTCACTGCCCCCATAATTGAAGATACGCCGGATATTGCCACCGCTAAGAGCCAGAGAACTTGACCATTAATTAAGTTGCCTGTGGGATTCTGGAGACTAACTGGCGGGTAAGACCACCAGCCAGCTTGGGCTGGGCCACCAGGGACGAAGAAGCTACCCATCATCAAAATCCCAACTACTGGTACCATCCAAAAGGCAACAGCGTTGAGGCGGGGAAATGCCATATCTCGCGCCCCAATCATCAGGGGTACTAGATAGTTGGCAAAACCAACCAACGAGGGAAATGTCCACAAAAACAGCATCACAGTGCCGTGCATAGTGAACATACCGTTGTAGACAGTGCGATCGACTAAATCTGATTCGGGTGTCATCAGTTCTCCCCGCATCACCATCGCAAAGATACCGCCGACGAGAAAGAAGAAGAAGGAGGTAACGAGATACTGGATACCAATAACTTTATGGTCAGTACTAAAGCTGAAGTATTCTTTCCAGTTACTCGGAGATTCGTGGTTAGGCTTCTCATTCGGGAGAAGGATACCTTCAATAGGAACATTAGTCATGGTTACTTTCCTTTCAACCAGGTGAATTGACTAGAGGAGGTGCAGCAGGTGGAACTGTGACCCAACCAGTTTGGACTGATTGATTGGATGTTTGAGTATACTCAGAAGCTGCCTGATTATTTGCTAGGGATGGCTTTTGGGTTGCAGCTTGTGCCAGCCACTGCTGATAATCTTCAGGGGATTCGACGACTACATTCGCCTGCATCGTCGCAAAGTATGTACCGCTATATTGGGAATCGGTCAATCGGTATTTGCCGGGGCGGATGGGAGTAAATTCAAAGTCGATCGCATGGTTGGGAATAATATCCTGCTTGAGGCGGAACGCAGGAATATAGAAGCCGTGGAGAACGTCTTGTGATTTTAGCGCTAAACGTATCCGGCGATCGCTCGGTAAATGCAATTCGGTACTAGTAACATCTCTTTCGGGATAGTGAAAAACCCACGCCCACTGTTTAGCTAGTACGTCGATTTTTTCTACCGATTCTGCTAAGGCGTTAGCTGGGGCATCTTTTGGATCTGCATGAGCCGATTGCATTCCTAATGGATTATGCAAATGAACTAATTCTGATGGGCCTTGAATTCCCATTTGTTCATAAACTTGGTAGCTGTAGCCTGCAATCCAAAATACCAATAGAATTGGGATTGCTGTCCAGACAACTTCTAGGGTGATATTTCCTTCAATCGGGGGGCCGTCAGTGAAGTCATCTTTGACTGCCCGATGGAAGATTACAGAATACATCAGAGTACTTGTTACTCCCAAGAAGATGAAGGCACCGAGGGTTACTAAGAAGCTAATCAAATCATCAATTAGTAGGGATTCGGCTGCTGCTTGGGGAGGAAGCCAGGAGTAAGCCTGCTTGCCAATCCAGAGACTCATAGAAGTCACTGCGATCGCGCCTGTAAGCAGCGTCAAAATATTTAAAATCTTCTGGATTTTCATGGTCATTAGTTATTGGGCATTGGGCATGGGGTAAATGACTTATTTGAGTGTTGTGTTCAGGTCTTGACCTAATCGCAGCAAACTATCTGCTGTATTGTGTACGCCAAATTCGGTGGCTAGTTGCGCTCCTAGTGTGCCGTGGATGTACATAATGAACATGATTGCTATGCCTGCAAACAGGTAGATCCATTGCACTTCTCTATCTGTCTGTTTATATGGTTGTTTGCCCCAAACGAAGCGTTGCCATCCTCTCCAGATGGTCATGCCAACAATCAACGCTAATAAGAACACACCACCCATACCATGCCAGAGCATAGTTTCCATTGCCTGCAATCCCCAAGCACTCTTCATATCAGCTGGTGGTGTTGCCAATAGCATTTCGTAAAAGCCTGCCCCTACAGTGAAAAATGTAATAATGCTACAAGCTAAAATGTTGTACCAGCCAACATCAAATAAGTTGTCACGTTCCACGGTAATTGCCAAAAATTTGAAAACCCATTTTTCAAACGGGAACAGAACACCAACGATATCAAAGGTCATGCCAATGATGAACAAACCTATTGTCAGATGGACTAAGTTGGGATGAATGGGAATTGTGTAAGGTAATCCGTTTGCGCCTAGAGAGCCGCTCAATTGGTCAATCAATTCTGAGTTCATCGCAACAAACCATCCTTTACTGCTTCCACAACTGGCACGGTATGCAATCCATATACCCAAACAAGCTCATCTCCGAGATATACCTGCAAGCCAACTATCAGACTTAAAACTAGTCCGGCTCCCAAATAATAAATCGATACTTTTTGCGGATTACGGGCACGAATTACATAGCGCCAAGCTGTAATCGCTGTGATAATTCCTGAAAGCGACCAACCAATTAGCGTATGTAAATTCAGCACCGATTTCGCTAGGCTGTAAGGCTGTGCTAATCCCGCTTCAAACTGACCAAAAATAATCGCGACGAAGATGGCGATCGTGGCAACCAACATATTCCACCAACTCACCTCAAAAAGACCGGATTTACCAGTAAAATAGCCAATTACATCGCAGAAAAAGGAAAACAACACCATTGCAATTACGAAGTGGACAACGATGGGATGAACCGTATCTGGATAGGGCAAATTGTGGTCGTTCAAGGATGTCAAATACTCAATCATCGTCTTCTCCTGGACATATCTACCGCACTTTGCTCAATAAATTTTGGATTTTGGATTGGCGATCGCGCAGTCTTAGCAAGCGTCTTTTAGATTTATTCCGTCCCAGACGAGATATAAACTAGAAGACCTAACCAAAAATCTAAAATCGCTAGTCAAACTTCAATAATTGATGGACACTCACTAACATCACCACAAGTATCCATCCATAATTGACCGGATTCTGTTCAATATCTGCGCGGTTCAATACGCTTAATCATGTCTTAGCTTTTTATAGCCAAATCTGGTTAAATTGCCTACATAGAATAATTTTGGTTTTGATTCATTTCCTTATGCCAATAGTCTGTAACAGCAATTCTTGGTGTAGCTAAATAAAATCGCTGTCATTTGTTGATTTGCTTAATCTATCTTTTAGCTTAAGTAAATTTTTATGAATTGTCAAAACAATAAATATTAAACTTTTAAAAGTTAGTTATCTAACAAAAAAATATTTTTAGAATGTATTTATTTTTGCATTATTTAAAATACAAAAAACTCCAAATATAAGATTTGTCTGTAAGGTATTTCACAATAATAAAATATTGGTTTGTGATGCAAACAACAAAAATATTTGAACCACTTAAAAACTACCGTAAAATGAGAAAAGGAAGGAATCAAGGCAAATCCAGGTTAAGTCAGAACCCAGAAATACAGTTTATTGCAACAGGTTCGCTTTTTTTTCTCTAATATTATTTTCATAATTCTTTCACTCTTGTCTTACTTCTGCTAAAGTGAGACAAAAGTGAGAAGATTATGAAATTGCTCTAATGAAATTTAATATCAATAAGTTTCAGATGCAACTACCGCAGTACGGACAAAAATTGGTTGTAGCGTCCGGGCTGCTATTGGGGCTATGTTTGGCTGGGTGTAGCCCGTCAGCCTCCAATTCTCAACCACAGTTAAGTCCAAACTCAGCCACAACTACCACCACCAATCTAGATAAAAAAGGTAAAAAAGTAGTTCTTACCACCTTTACAGTCATTGCAGATATGGCGCAAAACGTGGCGGGAGACAAGGTGATTGTTGAATCTCTCACCAAACCAGGGGCGGAAATTCATGGTTACGAACCAACTCCTAGCGATTTGGTGAAGGCGCAAAAAGCAGACCTAATTTTGAATAATGGTCTTAATTTAGAGCGTTGGGCACAGAAATTGTATAATAGCGTCCCTAATGTACCTCATGTTACTCTAAGTGAGGGAATTAAACCTGTAGAAATTACGGAGGATGCCTACAAAGGCAAACCTAATCCCCATGCTTGGATGTCACCACAAAATGCCTTGATCTACGTAGATAATATTCGCAAGGCATTAGTTAATTTAGACTCAGTGAATGCAGAGACTTATAATACCAATGCCAAAGTATACAGCCAAAAAATTAAAGAAGTTGATGAGAAACTACGAAAAAGTGTGTCGGTAGTTCCAGCAGACAAGCGCTACATGGTAAGCTGTGAAGGCGCGTTCTCATACGTCACCCGCGATTATGGCTTGAAAGAAGCTTATCTCTGGGCAGTCAACTCTGAACAGCAAGCTACTCCCAAACAGCTAGAAAAAGTCATTGATATAGTTAAAAAAAATAAAATACCTGTAGTTTTCTGTGAAAGTACAGTAAACGATGGAGCGCAACGTCAGGTAGCTAGAGAATCAGGTGCAAGGTTTGGTGGAGTGTTTTATGTTGATTCCCTGTCTCCAGCAAACGGGCCAGCACCAACTTATCTCAAGTTGCTAGAACTTAATATTACTACTCTAACTCAGGGATTAGAGGAAAAGTGAGCAAGTATGTAAGAATAAATTTAATTATTTAAAATTAGCCTGTAGTAAGGACTTTAGTTCTGTTTTGTTATCTGGAAAACATTACGTGTTCGCAAAAATGCTGGAGTCACTCACTACAAACTAATGATTAATCTTAGAGGTGAATTTTAGTGAAATCTATTAGTATTGATGTCGAAAATCTGACAGTTGCTTACCACGGCAAAGTTGCTTTACATGGTGCTTTTTTGCGAATTCAAGCAGGTTCAATTAGTGGTTTAGTGGGGATGAATGGTAGTGGTAAATCAACCCTATTTAAAGCGATTATGGGTTTTTTGAAGCCAGTTACAGGACGGGTTTTGATTAATGGCTTACCGATAAAAACTGTACAGAAAAAAAGCTTGGTCGCTTATGTACCACAATCAGAAGAAGTGGACTGGAATTTCCCAGTAAGTGTCCATGATGTAGTGATGATGGGGCGCTATGGATACATGAATATACTGCGAATTCCGTCGGCGAAAGATCGAAGTGTTGTGAAAGAGAGTTTGGAGAGAGTACAAATGTGGTCAATGCGCGATCGCCAAATAGGAGAACTCTCTGGTGGACAGAAAAAACGTGCCTTTCTCGCCCGTGCTTTAGCACAACAGGGAACAGTTTTGCTATTAGATGAACCTTTCACCGGGGTAGATATCAAAACAGAAAAAGCGATGATTGACTTATTGCTGGAATTGCGAGAAGAAGGTCATACAATTTTGATTTCTACCCATGACTTAGCTTCTATCACTACTTTCTGCGACCAAGTAGTACTCATTAACCGTACTATTTTAGCTTATGGAAATACATCTGAAGTCTTCACAGAAGAGAATCTCTCTCGGACTTTTGGTGGTTCTCTTGGAGATTTCTCTTTCAGCAAAAGTCAGATTATCCGTGGAAAGAAAAGTGAATCTGATTAATTACTAATTAATATTATTAAAAATATGAATACTCTCGCATTCCTAGATTGGTTAACCACACCCCTACAGCATGAATTCATGGTAAAGGCAATTTGTGTAAGTGCCTTGGTTGGGGTGGTCTGTTCTGTTTTATCTTGTTTTATGACCCTCAAAGGTTGGGCATTAATGGGAGATGCTGTTTCCCATGCGGTAATGCCTGGGGTAGTAATAGCTTATGTTTTAAATATCCCTTTTGCTGTAGGCGCTTTTGTCTTTGGAGTGGGTTCAGTTATTGCAATCGGTTATATCAAAGCGAAGACGAGAATTAAGGAAGATACTGTCATCGGACTTGTATTTACAGGATTTTTCGCTTTGGGTTTGGTACTAGTTTCCAAAACTCCAAGCAGCGTAGACTTGACGCACATTTTGTTTGGGAATGTTTTGGGTATTTCTAATGAAGACATTATCCAAACAGTGATTATTAGCGTAATTACTTTAGTAACAATAGCTATTTTACGCAAAGACCTACTATTATTTTGTTTTGACCCCACTCATGCACGTTCCATCGGCTTGAATACAGGAGTGCTACACTATATCTTACTATCATTACTATCGCTAACTGCTGTCGCCGGACTCCAGACAGTAGGAATTATTCTGGTTGTAGCGATGTTAGTTACTCCGGGAGCAACGGCTTATTTATTAACAGACCGTTTCGACCACATGATACTAATTGCAATGGCATCGGGCGTATTTTCTAGTGTTATGGGGACTTACATCAGCTATCATATCGATGGTGCAACAGGGGGTTGCATCGTGGTGTTGCAAACCTTGTTGTTTGTCATAGCAATGATTTTTGCACCTAAACATGGGTTACTGGTGAAAGCAAAGAAGCAAGAAAACACTGACTGATTCAGTATGAAAGAGCCTCTGCTAGTTACTTAACCCACATTCTCCAGGTGTGAGGGCGAAATAAGTGTCGTTTAAAATTGTGGTAATTGGTACTTCTTTAGGCGGATTATCAGCATTGAAAATTGTCCTGGGTAATTTACCAGCAGATTTCCCTGTACCGATCGCGATCGTGCAACACCGTCATAAAGAGTCTAGCAACACACTCCAGGATTTATTACAAGAATCCAGTTTGTTGAAAATTCGAGAAGTGGAGGACAAGGACGAAATACTACCGGGACATATCTACATAGCCCCAGCAGATTATCATTTACTGGTTGAACCAGGTCACTTTGCTCTTTCGACTGATCAGCCTGTTTCTTATGCTAGACCATCTATTGATGTGCTGTTTGAGTCGGCAGCCGATGTCTACACAGAGGAAGTTATTGGTGTAATATTGACAGGAGCAAACCAAGATGGCATGCAAGGTCTTAAGAAAATAAAAGCGCGGGGAGGAATTACCATTGTACAAGAACCTGCCACAGCTGAAAGCGACATTATGCCAGAGGCAGCAATTTCTGCTGTTGAAGTAGACTGGATTTTGACACTCTCAAACATTGCTTCCCAAATGGTCAAGCTTTGTCAATTATCACAGAAATAAACCGATGCAGATGGAACCCAAAGTCAACATCCTCCTAGTAGATGATAAACTAGAAAATTTGCTGGCACTAGAGGCAATCCTAGAAAAACTAGGGGAAAATCTTGTAAAAGCTACTTCTGGGGAAGAAGCTTTGAGGTGTCTGCTGCATCAAGACTTTGCGGTGATTTTGCTGGATGTGCAAATGCCAGGGATGGATGGCTTTGAAACTGCTACTTTAATTCGCAATCGGGGGCGATCGCGCCATACTCCAATTATCTTTCTCACCGCCTTTAGTACCAGCGACCAAATGCTGTTTAAAGGCTATGCTTTGGGTGCTGTTGATTATCTGCTCAAACCACTAGACCCCAATATCTTGACTTCTAAAGTCACAGTATTTGTAGAACTATTTAAGAAAACAGAAGCTATCAAGCAACAAACAGCGCAACTGGTAGCTGTAAATACCGAACTCAGGCAAAGTGAAGAACGATTCCGATCGCTAAGTACCTGCTCACCCGTTGGCATTTTTGAAACTGATACCGAAGGTGACTGTAAATATACTAATCCCCGCTATCAGGCAATTTGTGGCTTGAAAGCGTCAGAGAGTTTAGAAAAGAGATGGCTGGAATCTGTTCATCCAGAAGACAAAGAACGAGCGATCGCTAGTTGGTCTGCTTACATTTGTGAAGGTCGGGAATACTCAGAAGAATTTCGCTTTCAAGCTGCTCACGGTAACATTCGTTGGGTTCAAGTTCGCTCATCACCGATGCTTTCTAGTCAAGGAGACTTGTTGGGTTATGTAGGCACTCTTGAAGATATTACCGAACGCAAGCAAGCAGAAGAAGTCCGCGCTCAAGTGATTCGCGAACAAACGGCAAGACAGGAAGCAGAAGCTGCGAATCGGATGAAAGATGAGTTTCTAGCTGTTCTCTCCCACGAACTCCGCACGCCTCTAACCTCAATGCTCGGCTGGTCAAAAATCCTCCGCACCAAGAAACTTGACGAAAAAGCCACTTCCCGCGCTTTGGAGGCGATCGAACGCAACGCCATATCTCAAATGCAACTAATTGAGGATATCTTGGACGTATCGCGGATTATCCGTGGTCAGTTGCGGTTAAACGTATCGGCAGTGAATCTAATCTCGGTGATGGAGGCAGCTTTAGAGGCAGTGCGTCCCCTAGCAGAGCCAAAAGATATTCAATTAAATACTGTGCTGGATACTTCGATCGGGTCAGTCTATGGCGATCCAGCCCGTTTACAGCAAATTGTCTGGAACCTACTAACTAATGCAATAAAGTTTACCCCTAAAGGTGGTAGGGTAGAAGTCAGGCTGTCAAAGCATTTTGGATTGCCGATTTCAGACTTTCCTGCGGAACGCTACGCGAACGGTGTGAGCGCTACTTCCACAAGGCTCAGTACAACCGAGTCGAACGATTTTAGATTTGAATCTCATAGTGAAAATTTAGACTCTTCAAACACTGAAGAAAGCAATAATCTAAAATCTGTCTTGGAAAATTCTGATGGTCGGGAGCCGAGTCTTAAACTTTCCGCAAAATCTCAAAATTCAAAATCTCAGTACGCCCAAATTAAAGTTATCGATACAGGCATTGGTATCAGTTCCGAGTTTTTACCCAAAGTATTTGAGCGTTTTCGGCAAGCAGACAGCACCACGACGCGATCGCACAATGGATTAGGACTAGGATTAGCGATCGTCCGTCATCTAGTAGAACTACACAAGGGGACAATTTTTGCCCAAAGTTTAGGCACTGGGCAAGGAGCAACCTTTACTGTAAGACTACCACTCTTACAAGACAATAGGAGAAATAGAGAAGCAACAGGAAAAATTTCCTCCTCTGTAGCATCTACGCCCCTTGCTGGATTAAGAGTTTTAGTTGTAGATGATGAAACAGATACCCGTAACTTTCTCAGTTTTATGTTTGAGGAGTATGGGGCTTTTGCTACTGCGGTAGGATCAGTTGATGAAGCCCTAGTAGTACTTGAACAAGCAAAACCAGATATCCTGATTAGCGACATCGGTATGTCAGAGCAAGATGGTTATACATTAATTAGGAAACTGCGATCTTTAGAACCAGAAAAAGGCGGACGCATCCCCGCGATCGCTTTAACAGCATACACGCGAGAGGAAGACCGCTTGGAAGCGCTAAGAGCAGGGTTTCAGCAGCATTTATCTAAGCCAATTGACCCCAATAAGTTGATTTCTGCGGTTGTCAATGTATTAGAACTGCCTATTGAAGTTCCAGTCAGTTGATTTGGAGTGGGGAGTGGGGAGTGGGGAAAGCAGGGGGGCAGGGGAGCAGAGGAGCAGGAGAGCAGAGGAGAAGTTACAGTAGTTTTCCCCTCTGTTCCCCCACACCTCTGCCTCTTATGCCCAATGCCCAATCGCCCAATCCCAATTAAGACGAAGTTAGGGCATGTTTTTTGAGTTCGTCTAGAGAAACCACTTCCAAAGCTCTAGCATGGGTTGCTGAAAGTATTACGGGTGGAGCAACACCAGCTTCTAGAGCTTCTTGCCAGCGAGAAGCACACAAACACCAGCGATCGCCAGGCTTCAATCCAGGAAAATTAAAATCAGGAGCAGCTGTGCTGAGATCGTTCCCCTGCGATTTGGTGAACTCCAGGAATTCTGATGTCACTTGGGCACATACGACATGCGACCCGAAATCTTGACCACCTGTACGACAAAAACCGTCGCGGTAAAACCCAGTCACGGGAGAAGTACAGCAAACCTCTAGGTTTCCATCGATTACATTTTTAGCGTCTGTCATCGTTAATTCGTTGTACTTGATTTTTCCACTTGATATAAGTTTATATTTATTGTCAATTCCCTGGTTGAATTAAAATCGTTATCTTTAATTAATTCCCAAATGCAGGGAATTTTAAAATTACTTATCTCAAAATCGCTAAAAATAAATTTCTCAGCAGAATATTTAAGAGCGATCGCTCTCAGTTTAAATAAAAACCCCTGGCTAACTACCAGGGGTAATGCAAGTCAGTACTTTCGCATGGAATGTATCCTACTTCAATACCATAGCAACCCTCTAATTTACAGATATGCCATTTTGCCAAACCAAAAAAAGCCCTCAGTAGTAAGCTGAGGGTTAATTTTTTTAGAATAGCGGTAATATACAAAGCTATTATTCCCAGATAAATAAGCAAATAATTAATTTGGTGTAATACAGGAGCCAGTCTTTACAAATCGAAGTGGCTTTTGACCATCAGAATTTCTTGTTCCCTTTTCTACGAAAGGCTGTGCGAACAGAGTGTTACTCCCGTTGAGTAATCGTAGACATAAATCAGACACCGATTCTAAAGAGCTAACCAAATATGTGATATCACTTTGGCGTATTCTTGTCTCGTTGTTTGCTTTTAAATAAGCAAACCTAATAACGTACATCAGGTTTACTGTAGTAATAAAACTTGATTAAAAATTGTAAAGCAGTATAAAGTAGTTTCACAGGCAAAGACTTTACCGCCTGATTCATAAATAACCGCAATCATAAAACCATGACAACAACCTTACAACGTCGCGAAAGCGCCAACGTATGGGATAGATTTTGCGAATGGATCACCAGCACCAACAACCGGATCTACATCGGTTGGTTCGGTGTAGTAATGATTCCAACCTTGCTAGCGGCTACCGCTTGCTTCGTAATTGCCTTCATCGCTGCTCCCCCAGTAGACATCGATGGTATCCGTGAACCTGTTGCAGGTTCCTTGATTTACGGAAACAACATCATCTCTGGTGCAGT
>NZ_JBALEF010000050.1:0-12202 GCF_036918245.1 Nostoc sp. | reverse complement strand
GACTTTTTTGCACAAGCACTGCTGGCTAATTCTAATAATTATCTGTCTCGGCCATCACTGCTTCCTAAATATTAGACCTGAATCCTTACATTTTTTATAGTTCTTCGTAAGAAATTTATGATGTATTTTCTGAAATAGTCAAGTCTTCTTCACTTAATCTTTAATCTTTTAAAAAAAAATGGTTGAGAAATTGCCCAAAATTGTCTTGAATAATGTCAATAAAAAATCTGGTAGGAAGTGGCAAGGAATATCTCATTCTCTGTATCAGTTATTTATTTTTCTGGAAACACACTTTTTCTAATATTAAAAACTCTGATTAAAGAAAAATATAAATACTCCTTCACAGAAATTATGAGACTAGTTCCTGATTTCACTTTGGTAAATTTATGCCTAAACGGATAAATTTGACTGATTGTCTATTTACTCAAAACAAAAAACTGTATCATAAAATACAGTTTTTTGTTTTTGTGATGAAATATAACTCATGAGCCAACAAAAAAGCAACTATATCCTTTATTAGCTACGTATTTTCCACTATCATAATGGGACAATTTTGAATGTTGTTAACTTTTTATACAAAGAGTTAATTCTTTGTGACTTTAAAGGTATATCAATTCATCACTGCACTCAAAATTTTGTATTAAAAGCAACGCAGATTTCCCATACTTATGCTGGGATAGCAGTTTAATCGAGCTATTTATACAAGATACAGCGTTTTGCAACTACATGACTCACATAGAATTGTTACAACAAGGCTAACAAACCTAATTTCCTTAAAGAAACCGGGTTTAGAGTACCTGTAATATGGGAGACTTGGCAATATTCCCTATAAATCAGATTTAAGATGAGTAACACAATTTCGGATATTGCAGTCAAGACCATCAACGGTGAAGATAAGCAATTAAACGACTACACCGGGAAGGTACTCTTAATTGTAAATGTAGCTTCCTTCTGCGGTTATACTTCTCAATACGAGGGGTTAGAAAAGTTGAACCAAAAGTATGAAAAAGCAGGTTTACGTATTTTGGGGTTCCCTTGTAACGATTTTGGAGCGCAGGAACCAGGAAGCAATGAAGAAATTGTGCAATTCTGCACGAGTAAATATGATGTTACCTTTGAACTATTCGATAAAATTCATGCCAAAGGCTCACAGCAGCATCCACTTTATGAGCGACTTACTAAAGCCGTTGAGCCAACGGGAACTGTTGCTTGGAACTTTGAAAAATTTTTAGTTAATAAGCAAGGTGAAGTGGTAGCTCGATTTAATAGTAGTGTCCAGCCAAATTCACCAGAGATAATTGCCACAATTGAGAAAGAATTAGCGAAATAGTCATTAGGTAAAAATTTCTGTACTATTAATTATTGACTGTTAGCTCTGGACTGTTAAAATTATTTACTTCCAGACAATTAATTGAGAATCTTCTCTCAATGAGTAGTTTAATTTATTTGTGTCTAATTTGTCATGAACGTTGCAATCATTGGTTGTGGTTATGTTGGTTATAAAGTTGCTCAATATTGGCAGCAAGAGATGAATTTTGTTGTTAGTGTAACCACAACTTCGCCTGAGCGTGTCCCCGCCCTACAATCAGTATCTCAAAGAGTTGTAGTTACCTGTGGTAATGACATAGATAGTCTAAAATCAGTTTTGCACAATCAAGATGTTGTACTTTTGAGTGTTGGGGCAAAAAGTGGAGAAGTTTATGAAGAAACTTATCTACAAACTGCCCAAACTTTAGTTTCGTGCTTACAACAGATTAAGAGTGTAAAACAAATAATATACACAGGTAGTTATGCCGTATATGGTGACAGGAATGGTGTCTGGGTAGATGAAGAAACACCGCTTGCACCTGCTAATTTAAATGCCCAAATTCTCCGCAAAACAGAAGATGTGTTGCTATCAGCATCTAGCGAAAATCTCCGTGTTTGTATTTTCCGCTTAGGAGGGATTTATGGAACTGGTAGAGAACTGTTGAAAATATTTGGTAGATATTCTGGTACAACCCGTCCGGGCAATGGTGAGGATACCACAAATTGGGTTCATCTAGATGATATTGTTGGTGCGATAGAATTTGCCCGTCACCGTCGTTTGCAAGGAATTTACAATCTGGTAGATGATGCACATCTCACCAGCCGAGACTTGCTAGATAGCTTATTTGAAAAACATAATTTACCCAAAGTAGAATGGGATACATCTATCAAGAGTACTCGCCCATATAATGCTTGGGTATCGAATGAAAAGCTCAAAGAAGCTGGATACGAGTTGATTCATCCACAAATGATTTTTTAGCAAGTATTAAAAACTAGGAATTATGCAACCATCTGCTGTAGCTAACACAACCAATTTGACAGCATCTCCTAGCCAGTTTTACAGTTGGCAGAATTATCGTTGTGCCTACGAAATTTATCAACCAATTAATACAACATCTGAGGGCATTCCCTTACTATTAATTCATCCGATTGGCGTGGGATTGTCGCGGCGATTTTGGCAGCGATTTTGTCGCGAGTGGTATAATACAGGTCAGCGTAATTCAATTTACAACCCTGATTTACTATGATGTGGTGAAAGTGATATGCCCCGTATAGCTTACACTCCTAGTGATTGGGCAGAACAGTTGCAGTCCTTTTTACAAACAGTAGTCCAAAAACCTGTTATTGTTGTAGTGCAAGGCGCTTTATTGCCAGTTGCCATCCAATTAGTCCAAAAGGAATCAAATTTAATTGCTGGACTGGTACTTTCTGGGCCACCAACGTGGGCTTTGATGACAAATAAACCACCAGAATGGCAGGAAAAATTCCTTTGGAATGTGTTAGATTCGCCTTTTTGCAGTGCTTTTTATCGCTATGCACGCACCCCAAAATTTTTACGTTCTTTTTCGATTCGTCAACTCTTTGCTTCTGAAAATACTGTGGATGCAGAGTGGTTAAATACATTGCTTGCAGGTGCAAAAAATCCTGCTAGCCGCCATGCAGTGTTTTCTTTTTTAGCAGGGTTTTGGCGAGATGATTATACTAGTTTTATTGACTCGATTCAGCAACCAACATTAGCAGTTATGGGAGAAACTGCATCGAGTATTAGCCAAGACAATAAAAAAGAAACGCCAGATGAACGCTTGGCTCACTATCTTGCTTGTTTGCCTAAAAGTCGAGGTATAAAAATAAATGGGCGTAATGTTTTACCCTATGAATCAACCACTGAATTTGTAGCAGCGATCGCTCCATTCATTAATGAAGTTTTTTAGCTGATTGATAGTTACATTGTACCAGTTCTCCCATGATAAGTTATGACTGGAATTGATTACTAAAGGCAAGCAAAACTATGTTACCCAATCATCAAGGACAAAAAGTACCCAATGTCACTTTTCATACTCGCCTGAACAATCAGTGGGTGGATGTGACAACCGATCAGCTATTTGCTGGTAAGACAGTAGTTGTCTTCTCTTTACCAGGTGCTTATACTCCGACTTGTTCATCAACTCATCTCCCTGGCTACAACGAGTTGGCTGGGGTTTTCAAAGCAAATGGTGTCGATGACATTATCTGTATTTCTGTTAATGATACCTTTGTGATGAACGAATGGGCGAAGGATCAAGAGGCAGGAAATATCACACTAATTCCTGATGGAAATGGTGAATTTACTGAAGGTATGGGTCTGTTGGTAGACAAATCAGACTTGGGGTTTGGGAAGCGATCGTGGCGCTATTCTATGCTAGTGAAAGATGGTGTAATTAACCAGATGTTTATTGAACCAGAGGAGCCAGGAGATCCCTTTAAAGTGTCTGATGCTGAGACAATGCTCAGATACATCAACCCCCAAGCAGTGAAGCCCGAAGTAGTTTCCCTGTTTGCGAAAGTGGGTTGTCCTTTCTGTGCCCGTGCTAAGGAAATGCTCAAGGAACATGACATCAACTACGAAGAAATTACCTTGGGCAAGGATATCACCACACGGTCGTTAAAAGCAGTTACAGGTGCGACAACAGTTCCCCAAGTGTTTATCGATGGTAAATTAATTGGTGGTTCTGAGGCATTAGAAGCCTACTTTGCTGCTAAATAGGGTTGAGTAGGGTTGCAATACTGCGCCCTTGCGGTTTCCCGACTTGTTAGCTTTTAGCGTTCCCGCAAGGTAGCAAGTGGCGTTTGAGGAGCGAAACCCAACATTTTGCGGGGTTTGTTGGGTTTCGCTATTACTCAACCCAACCTACGAATATTCTTAACCGAGCGGTATTGAGTTGGGGTACACTTCAGGTGAAAGTCATGATATTTTTGACCGCAGCCTGATTTGTGAGAATTGAAAGCCATAGAATTCCCGACTTCGTAAAAGTTGTCGGGGATTTTGTTTTTCGTGAGCAGTTAATAAATCTTCAGATGGGTAGATGTATTTTTGTCCAGCTATTCACTAGCGATCGGATAAAATTGATTCGGATTGAATTTACATTTATTTAAAATACAATATGTTTGCCAGAATTCGCCGAATTTTGAGTCAATTTTTTAGTAAATCAAGGACAATCAACAACGAACCACTGAATAAAGTCAGTTTAACTGTCATTATTATAATTGATATTTTTATCTTAATTAATGTTTTTACCGGACTTGATGATATTAGCAGATGGCATATCAGTCCGACTGAGGCTTATCCATGTTATTCAGAGTGGCAAAATTACCGGACAAAAACTACTAAAGATAAAGACTATGAAATTGTTAGACTTTCATTGTCATCTTACACGAACAATCAATTTAGTTTTCGGGGAAACTATCAACAAGCCGAAGCAGGACATCTGGGTAAGGTTTCTCAAACATGTTTGCAATATGCCGATTACAAAGATAAGATTAACAATCTTGAAAAGCAGCAAATTATCAAAACTATCGAGCAAAAACAAGCAAAAATTAGTAGACTTGAACAAGCCAATAGCACTATTAAATCTCAATATGACTCAACGCTATTAGAAAAAATTGCCGGACAGAGCCGCGAACAATCAATTAATCAAGTCAGTGCAGAAAAAGCTAAACAGGCATTAGAACAAAATAATCGCCAAATTTCTACTCTTAAACAAGAAACTTTTACTCTTAAAAATGAAATACTTGCCAAACCAGAAAGTATTAGTTTTATAGCTTTTCTTAAAGATGACAGTCGATTCCAAGAAGTTGACAAAGGCTATCAGCAGGCATCATTTTGGTATCCAAGTATCCAACTTGGTTTTCAGTCCCTCTTTCTTTTACCACTGATTTTCATTGCCTTATCAGTTCATAAATTTGCCCAAAGAAGAGGATATGGACTCGTTTCGCTAATTAGCTGGCATTTGCTAGTTATCTTTTTTATCCCACTAATCGTTAAAATATTTGAATTTCTGCAAATAGGTGCAATATTTAAATTTTTATTTGATATAGTCAGTGCCATTTTTGGCGGTTTACTTTTCCTAATAAATTATCTTTATATCCTGCTAATTCCAGTTATTGGTTTTGGAATCATCCAGTTTTTTCAAAAATTTGTCTTTAACGCTAAAGTCCAAGCTGCTAGCAGAGTTCAAAAATCACGATGTGTCAATTGTGCCAAGAAAATTCGACATCTTGATACTTACTGTCCACACTGCGGTTATTATCAGTACATTGAATGCCATAACTGTCATAATCTTACTTATAAGCATTTGTCGTACTGTAAACATTGTGGAACTTCTCAAGTTTCCAGTAATTTGTAATCAGTGAAGTCGTCGATCGCCTTTTTAATTTAGATATGGAAAAAGAGAAACAAATCAATAAAGAGAGTCAATCGCCGCTTGATTTTCTCAAAAACCTGTTGATTGCTCGTTGGCGATCGCTCTTACTCCTTTTGCTCGGAGTCTATTTACCTTTGCAGGTTTTTGAAATCCTGAGTGTGAAGATATGGGAAAATCAAGCGGGGTTTCCGTGGGATGTACCGATTCTGTTAGCAGTTCATTCTACAACAAACCCACAGTTAGATGTTTTAGCTGTCACCCTAGCTACAATTGGGTTGCCTTGGACGGCGATGCTGATTTTGGGTGCGATCGCCTTGATGTTACTACTTCAAAAACGCTGGCGATCACTAGCTTATTTACTCACCGCATCAGCAGGAAGCATTATCATCAACCGCACAGCCAAGGAATTAATGCATCGAGTGCGTCCACAATTGTGGCAGTCCATTGCACCTGAGTCTAGTTTTGCATTTCCCAGCGCTCATGCGATGACGAGTGTAACACTGGTAGCAATTTTGTTATTCTTAACTTGGACTAGTTCCTGGCGCTGGTTGGTTCTCATATTTGGCAGCTTATACATCATAGCTGTTGCGTGGTGTCGTCTCTACCTGGGGGTTCATTTTCCCAGTGACATTCTCGCAGGTTGGATGGTTACATTAGGTTGGACAATTGGTGTGAGTCTAATTATAAAACCGTATATAACTATAGCCAAATCCGTAGATGGCGAACGTCCTAAAGATGAAACTACTTTACTCCCTGAAGAAATAAAGTTGATAAATGAGGATTAATATCAGCCCTCACCCTAAATCCCTCTCCCAAGCTTGGGAGAGGGACTTTGAAATTGGCTCCCCTTCTCCCCATTTTGGGAGAAGGGGTTGGGGGATGAGGGCAAATTTTGCATTTGTGCAAGATGATTATTAAAACCAGAGCATGGCTTCAGTAAGCTTATTTTGAATTCAAAAATTGTATTTCAAAATATGGTCTTTTATTTTTTTGTCAGGAACTCGTTTTGTAAGTAAAGCTAATAACTTAATTATCCAAAAACGGTATCATCGGCTATTATTCTTAGCGTTGGCAAAACTTTTCGGTCTACTGACTTTACCATTCAACCTCTTGGTGATAGAGTGATCCCATTAATTCATATCTATTCAAAACAACAATCAATATAACAATGAAAACATTGCGAGCTTTAACGCCGATCGCGCTGGGTTTACTTACACTTACAGTTGCGAGTTCTGTGAATGCTCAAGCGATAATTGACACTGTAGACAACGGTAATTTCAGTGTGACGGGGATGACACGAGGAAGCGGTTGCACTGTCCTTTTTAGCCCTCAAGGGGAGCTAGTTCAAAATGGTCGTTCCTGTAGTTCAAGAGAAATTGGTAAAGCTCAAACTGCGATCGATACCTATCTCCGGGAGCAAGGCGCACCTGAGCGCAACAGTAACGACTCAATGCGCCAAAGACTGACTTTAATCTGCTACGGTGAAGGTCGCAAACCAAGTTTTGAAAACCGCAATAGCTATGAATGGAACTCACGTCGTCATCGCTATGAACTGCAAAATCGTGTAGAGTCTTCGACAGACGAGTTCGATTCCGAGGTTCAAGTCGAGATTCGTAATATGCAGGGAAAAATTCATCTGGGCGGAAGGCTCATCCCGCCAATTAATTCAGGCGGTACTGATGGATGGTGGAACCTCAAGGATCTCCGTGTCACACCTGAGCAAATCACGGGAAAATACCGGGTGAATGGACTAAATCATCCGCGTGTTGAGATCGATCGACGCAGTGGACGGATTGCCATTAATGGGATTGAGGATTTCCGTGGTACTTGCGATTCCGGCGACTGGAGCAATGGCAGAACTCGTTTCTAGTCTGCTGTATTGTTGGGTTTCGTCTTTGTCTTAACGAAACCCATGTCTTCGCAGTTTTTATCTCACATTCCGCACCTTCAACTGTTACATAAAGATACAATTGTATTCAGTAGTACAAAGTAACTACTGATGATTGTGCGATGGTCTTTGCTGGGGCGATCAGTTTTTGGTTTTTGAGCAGGAAGCAGCAACATCAGGATCTTCCATTGTCGCTGTGTCAAGTCGCCTCGACTGTGCAGTAAAAGAATCATCAGTAAATGCTAAATTCGTTAATTTTTACTACTTTTAACAATTATTATCAAGTTTTAAAACACACCCTAAGACATCCTCTCAGTGCCCTCTAAATTGGATGTGTTTGTCCAGATAGCAACTATTTCTTACAATCCTCTGAACCCCCTGTGTAAACAATCGATTGGTAGCGTCCTTCCTCTGTTCGGATCGTTACACAGTAGTTAGTTCTGCCTTCTAGCCAGTAGCCGTAGCCCGAATCATCACTCTTGACCCATCGATAGCCCCGTTCTTTCACTGTGTTTTCTGCCTGTCCTGCCCTTGCCCCCACTAAATCACTCAACCGAGAAACAGTAGTACCCGCCTCAGGCTGACGCCTAGCACCAGCCCTACGATTTCTGTTACCTGAGTTTTGTCGATTAGCAGATGTATCCCAATAGACAAAAATCGACTCATTGGCGAGGCGATAAATCTGTCCCCGGTCGCCCAGTCCAGCTTGTCGATAGGCAGCATCACCATTTTGATCGCGATAATTGCCGGGTCGATTACCCACAGGGAGCAGGTCATAGCTACGACCATTTTCCAGTTGAATGCTAACCCCACCTTGCCGTTGGGAAAAGGTACACGCACCAGAGGATGTAGCGCGGTCTTCTCCTTTTGGGAACACATCGCAACGGGCATTCACGGTATCGGCTTTGACAGATACGGGAAAACTTAAAGAAGCGATCGCCAATGCTACCGCTAAAAATAAATTTGAAGATTTGATCGCCATAAAGCTCCTGAATTATAACAACGAAGATGACATTTTATATCATCCCCTAAATGTGCATTTGCTAGTTGACACTTGCAAAAGTTTTTAAACTATCTGGCGTTGTGTCACTCTCCAAAAATTTTTGCAAATTCTGAATTCTAGAGCTTTTGTATAGGAAGCGATGGCTTCGCCCGCCGCAGGCATCGCCAGATTTTTTCTCTGGAAGAAGAATTCAGAAAAAGCAAGTCAGAATTAAAAGCGTGGGGGATTTAGACCTGCTACTAATTGAAGACCACATGGAGATAAAATCACCATTTTACTTGTCCTATAAAATATCTAAAATTAATTGATGATCGGGAATTAAAGTAGGATGATGACCAACACTAATATCAGTTACTCAATCACTTTTCCATAGATATGTTCCTGTTTAATCGCTTCCTCCATTCAATAATTCGGTTTGTGCTAGTCAGTGTGATGACGATCGCAATGGTACTTGGTTGGAGTGCGAGCGCTCACAGTCAACTACCTTCCTTACCTACCGCAGCCTCCAACGATCCGCACCAGCCACCTAGTGGTGTTACCCGCCTCGGTATGTATGAAATTGCCTCTGTGTATTCACCCTTAGACAGAAGCTTATTGTTTGAGATTGTCTCTCCCACTGTTTTTAATCGTAGCCAACCGCCAGATGGATCTCTTCCAGTAGAGGTACGTGCCGAAGAAATAACGCAACGGCTCATGCGAGCGCTCGACCGAACTAACAAAGCTAAACAAACTCCTCTGGTTTCTATTGCCATTCTGAATCAGGATTTAATCCTCCAGCTCAGTGACGATCAAACAACTCGTCCTTTAAGGCTGGTGACTGTAACAGAGCCAGATGCTGACTACCACGGAAAAACTCTGGAGGAATTGGCGCAGGAGTGGCAAAAAATATTACAAGCAGAAGTGGAACGCATTAATAGACTCTTCTCGCATAAGGTATTGTGGCAACGAATTGGACAGGCACTGCAAATCAGCATCGGCTTAGTGTTGGGGAGTGTTGTGTTGTGGTTACTGCGGCGAACTCTAATTCGCAAACAGACGGCATTGCAAGTTCGCCATCAAGAGCAGAAAGCTGCGGTAAAACAGGGTGTAGTCAAGCGATCTGAGGCAGAAACATCCACAACTATTCACACAATAGAAACCAGCGAAAAGAAAACAGATGCAGACACGATCGCCCATCAGCGATCGCAGTTTCTAGAAATGATCCAGCGACAGTTCAGCCTCAAGCGCCAACTGGGGATCTATTCTCTGCTCACATGGCTACTGTTTTGGACATTTATTCTGATGTGGTACATCGGGATTGTGGTCATCATGTATAGCGTCCCCTACCTCATGAGATGGTCGAAGGACGCTTTAGCCAGGCCCCTGGCGCTACTGATTATTTGGTTTTTCATCAGTCTTGTTATTCGGATCGGCAAAACCTTAATTGACCGCCTCACTGATGTCTGGACAACCCATTCCTCTCTCCCTTTGAATGAAACTCAACGGATTGCGCTACGAGCTGCAACAGTTTCCGGGGCACTCAAAGGATTAATCACCTTTGTTTTCATTACCTTGGGTATCTTGCATTCTCTAAAAGCATTTAATATGCCCACCAGTTCAATTTTGGCGGGGGGCGCTGTCATTGGTATCGCCATTTCTCTTGGTTCCCAAAGTCTGATTAAAGATTTGGTCAATGGCTGCTTGATTTTGATGGAGGATCAATTTGCTGTGGGAGATGTAATTGAGATCGGGGATAAAAGCGGACTAGTGGAAAATCTCAACCTGCGGGTAACTCAACTACGTAATAACGAAGGTAAACTAATTACCATTCCCAATAGCAATATCATGAATGTCAGCAATCTAACCCGTCTCTGGTCGCGGGTAGACTTTTCTATTGTAGTGGCGTATGAAAACGACCCCAAGCAGGTTTTAGAGATTCTCAAGCAAGTATCCAAACAATTGTATAGCGAAGTAGAATGGCGCGATCGCCTACTAGAATCGCCCCAAGTGTTGGGGATTGATGACCTATCCCATACGGGTATGTCAGTGCGCGTCTGGATTAAAACCGCACCTATGGAACAATGGAGCGTTGGGCGAGAGTTTCGTCTACGGGTACGGCAAGCCTTTGAAGCCAACAATATTCAGATGAACGCAAATTGAGGATTGTCAGCTGGAAACGAATAACTTACCAGAACCGCTAAAACCTTTTGCTGAAAAACGCTTCAATATACTACAAAACTTTTTTGCAAGATGATTAAATTAAGAACAGCCCTCAACATATTCGACTTCTGGCAATTTACCCGCTCTGAACTCAGTGACAAGTTTACCATCAGTCTCGAAGACTACACGATAGTTGCGATCGCCACGGTCTTTCGGGATGAAAGTTAGGTAATGTCCGTTTTGGACGTATTTATGAGGTGTAACTTTAATTTGTCCTGGGTAAAGGGACTTGATTTGCGCTTCGGTGTCGCCAATTTTTGCACCTTTGAGGGTAGTAATCTGATTATTTTCTCGCACATCTACTCTAGAAATTCGACCTTTTGTCACCATGAACAAAAGATTTTTGGGTTCATTTTGTGGCTTAACATAATAGCAATTGTTATTTGGTGAATCGCCCACTAGCTTAGTATCAGCAGCCTTTGCCGCTTGAGAGACAGTCATGCCAACTTGTACTGCGCCGATACCGTTGATAAACAGTTTTGACTGATTCGTTAGTTTCGCCTTTGCTACAACTGTGCTAATAGCCAAAGAAGAAACTGTTAACGTTACGGTAACAAAAGTCAATAATTTAGTTTTGCTATTCATAATTGGATATTTTCCTCAGTTAGGTCGATAATTCCATCGAAGCAGAAGTTGCGGACAGATAATATCAGATGTAGCGTTAATTAATGTCTGCAACCGCTCCTCAATCTCTTGCAAGGATTCTTGAGTTAGTGTGATATCCCGAATTACCAGTATGGCACATTGATCGTTAGTCAATTCGGTACAGCTACCGGAAATTTGGAGTGTTATTTGCTCATCTTGCTGCAACTGATAATTTGTTGTTTCATACTCCCCATTGAGTATTTGCACATTAGGATAGCAAGGCAAAGCAACTGGTTGTCCTATTTGTGTTAGGGGTAGCAAGTCAGTTAACTTCGCACCGCAGACACTACCGTGAGGTTGGTTTACTAAAGACTCAAAGCTAGAATTATACCATTGAATGAGTCTGTCTTCTCCTACCCAGACTACAGCATCAGCGATCGCACCCAGTGTTACTTCCATCTTGTTCACAGTGGCTTGCAATTGCTTTACCTGCTCTAGCTGTTGTCTACTCATCAACGACTCCTATTAAATAATTCCTAATTCGTAATTATTATGAATTAAGTACTGTACAAATTAATAATCATCTGCTAATGATGATATTAATAAATCTGTATAGTGATTGTATCGTTAGTCCATGACTGGAAATTGGACTACAGCAAAACTACATATTATCTTCAAAATTTTACCTAAGTAGGGATAAGTCCTGGCAGTGCCCAACACCGAAATAACAAATGCGAACGCCGATATAACAAATGCGAACGCCGATATAACAAATGCGAACGCCGATATAACAAATGCGAACGCCGATATAACAAATGC
>NZ_JBALEF010000049.1:0-194248 GCF_036918245.1 Nostoc sp. | reverse complement strand
GGTCTATATCTTGAGGCAGGTTTTGGTTCATATTTGTGATACTCCCCCTCAAGTGTCCCCCTTGTCAATACTCTGCCACCTGAATCCTTACGATTTGATTTAACAAAACAGAATTCAGAAATGAATTCTGTGTAACTAGCGGATGAATAAACCTAAATCTAATAGGATAAGTTTCTAACTCAAGAAACATCCATGTTTGCTTATACTCGGATTTATACAACCCATATTCTGCACCCTAAACTGTCACAGAATGAATTTTGGATGTTTTAAGATTTGGGATTAGCGATCGCTATGGGACATTTGTTAACTTTGGTATAAAAAGTAGCTTTAATTGTATATGAAAATACGAAAAAACCGATTGTGACAGTGGGTGCGGAATGTCGGATATAACAAGCTAAATTTATTAAGTTGATTATGAATATTTTTTACTTTTTTAGATTTTTCTATTTACTTATATGCATAAAACTTTATTCTGAGAAACGACGTTTATAATCAGTCAGCTTGTATGAGTAGCGAAAAAACAACAGAATTGCCACTCTGGGTACAAGATAGAGATATAGTCATTGCTCATGATGAAGAAGTACAGTGGCGAGAAGGAAAACGCCCAGATTATTCTTACACCAATGAATTTCTTCATCAAGAGAGTAAATTTCAGCATCCAGAAGGTTCTTTAGAAGCGATCGCCCAAAACTTAGTCCGCACTTTTGAGATGGAAGCTTCTAATAAATCTAATCCTCAGCAGTGGCTATCGATTGTTACTGATAAGTTTAAGATGAGTACCAATGGCGGACAACAATTCACTGCTGAGGATGTTGCAGTTGAGGGTACATATAACCTGTTTTTGGGTAAAACTGAGCAATATAACTCTGAAACAGAAACCTTTGAATCTTCATTTCAAGTTTTTCATAAAGCCTTTCCTAATGGCTTCCTTTGGGAATTAACAGAAGTACTTTCGGGGCCGCCTAATGTTACCTTTAAGTGGCGACATTGGGGAACATTTAATGGTTCCTATAAAGACTATGTACCCACAGGTGAAACAATAGAAATCGTCGGAGTTAGTATTGCTCGCGTCACTGATGATTTGAAGATAGAGTCTTTAGAGCATTACTTTGATAATAATATCTTTCTTGAGAAATTAACGGCAGGTGGTTGTCCTTTCCATTCCCAAAATCAGAACAATCACTAATTTTGATTTAGTATAGTCTATCGGCACGCTCAATCGGCGCTCTTAGCAAACAGCAGTGAGCGCCGATCGAGTGATTATCATCATCGAAAATCTGTAATTGAAGACTTATTATTAGGGCTGATAAGGGGATACGGAGAAATTTTAATAAATTTAAAAATGCCGTTCATGGTATTGGTGTTTGCACAGTAGTCGCTGGTGTATTGACTGAAGGTGTAAACCCAGCCAATTTACTCGACTTTTGGGGTACAAAGTTTGTTTCTTTGCTACCTTGAACCTCAGATAAGTAGCAATCTCGCACTGCCAACAACAAGCCTTTGATAGCATCTGGTGCGCCTGTTTTAACTAAATCGTCTGCCTTTTTAAAAAAATGCGATCGCCATTTACCATCGTTATTGCCATACAATTCTATTAAATACCAACCTGCAAGATACTCAGCTAAAGGATCGAGACAGAAACGGATTCTGTCTTTGGCAGAACCGATAGTTTGAATCAGGTGCAGGCGCTTTTCTAGATAATTGAGGTGTGCTTCGGGGTCATCAATACCCAAATTTGCTAATGCAGCAACTGCATCTACACGCTTGGCTGTTCCTGGTTGATAACTTTGCTGCAAGCATTCCCAAGCGATGGTTTTGGCAATTTGATGAACAGTGCGGTCATCAAATTGATTGTCTGTAACATCACGATTGAGTTCATTGATATAACCCAGCATCAAATTAGGAATATTCTCTGGCAACGCAGAAATATTAGATGCAACGTCTTTACTGGCGATTAACTGTTCAGCATAGAGTTTAGCCAGCAAGACAGTGATATTATTTTGACCGACCATCAGAGAAAGACGGTTACAAGCGTCAAAAAATTCCTGGTCAGTAAAGCGATCGCGTTTACCTCGCTGCATGAGATAAGCTTCCATAAAGGACGATAGTTTATTAGCCTCAATCCGCAAGGGTTTAATTATCGTCTTATTAACCCGCCCCAGCTTTTCCTCAATTCGGGAAGTAATCACCAATGCATTCACCGGAAACTCTGGCGACTCCGGCTCAATTGCTTCTCGTGTAGTGGCATTCATTTCTGAGAACCGGTCTACAATCACTAGAATGCGTTTCTTTCTTAACAAACGTAACAGTAATTCTTGGCAAATCGGCTCTGGTTCATCAATTAAAGCTTGCAACTGTCCTCTGATGGCTTCTAAAAGCGGCGACTTACCTTCAGTTACTCGAAATTCTTCTTCTAACAGCACAGGTAACATCAAGTGTTTGCAGAGTTGTTCGTCTTCAGTCTCAGCCATAGCCCACCCAGCTATTCGACACGCTAAACTGGTTTTACCTATACCCCCTTCCCCACCAATTACTAGACAGCTACGTTGTTTCTCGAAAGTTGAGCGCAAATTCTCATTCATCAGTTGGGGAACTGTTGTACCATCCAGAACAACGGGAATGGGAATGTAACAGGCACGACTGTTAACTGTATCCTTTTTGGGAAATTGTTCGCGGGCTGCTTTGATATATTTAGCTACCCACGCATCTAATACTCTGGGATGGTAATGAAACCAGCCAACAAATAGCACATATCGCAGAGGTACATTAACGCTGATAAATGGGAGAGAAAAATCTGTGTAGGGTTTGAGGGCATTGTTAATTTTCAACAACCATAAAGGGGCTATCCGCAAGAGAATTAACCAAATAGAAGGCAATAAGATAACGTAAGCGGCAATTCCTAAGAGTAATTTATGCTTAAATAGCGATTCCAGAACTCTATCAAAGAGGCGAGTTTCTTTTTCTGCTTTCAGGGCATTGAGAGGGCGACGTATCAGCTTAATGTCCGTCTCTGTGAATTTATCTTTGTATTTTTGTATAGTTGTCAATACCTGCTCAAAGTCTGAGATGACTTTCTGCAACTTGGAGGTAGGTAAAGCATTTGCTTTGTCCTGAAATCCTGCCGCTATTCCTCCTAAACCTTTGATAGCACCTAAACGCACGTAAAACTGGCTATCATTCAACAGGGCAATTAAATTAGGGACAGAAGATACTGCTTCTGTACCCATTGCACCCAAAGCGTAGGCAGAATTGTAACGTACAGTGGGGTTATGATCTTTTAAGGCAGCAGTTAATACTGGGACAGCTACTTTCGCTTCTACGCCAATTTTTCTGAGTGCAGAAGGAACATAAATGCGAACGAATTGCTCCTTGTCTTGTAATGCCGCCATCAAGGATGGAACTGCTGCTTTGGCTGCTGTACCAATATTTCCTAAAGCTAAGGTGGCGTACAGGCGGACTTGTCCATCCTCATCCTGCAATGCCGCACTTAAGGCTGGAACGGCTGGTGCTGCCTCTGCACCCAAATCTCCTAAAACCGAAGCTGCGTGCCAGCGAAGATTAATATCCTGATTTTTCAAAGCTTCAATCAGAGACGGCACTGCTGGGGAACCGATATTAACTAATGCATCTGCGGCAATGCTACTGATGTGGGCATCGTTATCTATTAGCTTCTGAATCAGGGGAGCAATTTTGCTGTCAGTAGTGATTTGCGCCCAACTATTGCTTGTGCATAGTAGGAACAGTGTCAGGCATAAGACAACCACCTTGAGCGCACTAAATAATACTTGTCTGGTATGCTTTGTCATTGAATCGGATTGAATCACCCGATGAACAACTCCAGTCAGAGAAACTATACCTAGATTGTAATCTAACCGTCAATGTGGGTTAGCGATCGCACTGGTTTGCCCTCGATTAGGATTTAAACGCATCATGATTTTTCCAGTTCTGTCAAATTTTTCAAACCATAACGGCGATACAGCCCATGAGTATCTTTTATGCCTAACATCCACCTTGACAAAACACTTTGGTACGAGAAAGGTAAATATCGATGGTTATGGGTAGCAATTACAAAATACAATTGCAGTTTACCACATCGGTAGTTGTCGCCAGGAAAGGCTATTACCCCTGAACGCTTACGGCATTTGTGGGATGGTTAGTTACCATTCGAGAATTGCTTTTGATGTAACAATGCTGTTAGAATCTAGATAATAATATTAATTATATAAAACTAGACAATATGTACATCAAAATTAAACCAGAACTAGAGCAATTTATTCAGGCACAGCTTGCAAGCGGTAAATTTACTAATGCAGATGAGGTCATCAATGAAGCTTTTAAACTGTTACAAGAAAGAGAGCAGCGACTTGAAGAATTACGGCAAAAAATTGCTGTAGGAACTGAACAAATTGCTAAGGGACAAGTAACTGACGGCGAAGTTGTATTTGCCAGATTACAAGAAAAAATTCGTCTAATTGCTGAGGAATCCTCTGAATGAGTAATTATTCACTTTCAGATGCAGCAATTCGAGATTTAGATGAAATTTGTGAATATATTGCTCAGAGTAACCCAAAAGCAGCTAGTAAGCTTTTTGATGACATTCGCTCCAAATGTAAATTAGTAGCGAGTTTCCCCAATATGGGAAAAAGTTATGGAAGGCTTGTACCAAATCTGCGCGGTTTTGTTGTGGATGATTACATTATATTTTACTATCCAAGAGAAGACGGAATTAGTATTACTCGTATTGCCAGTGGTTATCGAGATTTAGAATCTTTGTTCGGAGATTAATAATTAAACTATAACTATAATTCATTCTTGCGGTCAGAGGGTTGCAACCTAAAATGATGAAATTACTGAACCATTAGCTGGATAACAGAGGCTATATTCAGCATTCAATGATATGGGTGCATCTAGTTATTGATTATGAATCAGCCTACAACAAAATCTTGGCAAGAAGTCCGCACTGCTTTTCAACAAATCTGGGGTTATGAAGATTTCCGTCCACCACAGGGAGAAATTGTCAGCAGTTTACTATCACAAAAAGATGCGCTGATTATTATGCCCACAGGTGGCGGGAAGTCGATTTGTTTTCAACTTCCTGCACTGCTACAAACAGGATTAACTTTGGTAGTTTCGCCCTTAGTGGCGTTGATGGAAAATCAAGTACAGGAACTACGAGAAAGCCACCAAAAAGCAGCACTTTTACATAGTGAATTATCTTCATCTCAACGCCGTGCAACGCTGCAAGCTTTGGAACGTCAACAGCTAAGATTACTGTATTTGTCACCAGAAACTTTGTTAAGTGTACCAGTGTGGGAAAGATTATCTCACCCGCAATTGCAAATTAATGGTTTGATTTTAGATGAAGCTCATTGTTTAGTGCAGTGGGGTGATACTTTTCGCCCAGCTTATCGCAGATTAGGGGCGGTGCGTCCGGCATTGCTCAAATCAAAACCACCAGGAACAAAAATCAGTATCGCCGCTTTTACTGCTACTGCTGACCCCTTAGCCCAAAAAATTATTCAAACAGTTTTACAATTACAGCAACCAGAGATTTTTCGCTTGAATCCTTACCGTGCAAATTTGCATCCCAGCATTCGCATCGCTTGGACACCACGAGGTAGGAAACAACAATTATTAAAGTTTATTCAAAATAGACCGCAACAATCGGGGTTAGTTTACGTTCGTACTCGGAGAGATAGCGAAGATTTAGCCCAATGGTTAGCAGAGATGGGTTATGCCACAGCTAGTTATCATGCGGGATTGGGTGCCACTGAACGCCGTGAAGTAGAAGCAAGCTGGTTAAGTGGTAAAATACCATTTGTGGTTTGTACCTGTGCGTTTGGCATGGGGATAAATAAATCAGATGTTCGCTGGGTTGCCCACTTTCACGCGCCACATTTGTTATCTGAATATGTGCAAGAAATTGGCCGCGCTGGAAGGGATGGGAAACCAGCAGAAGCGTTAACGTTGGTGAGTGAACCTACGGGGTGGTTAGATTCAGGGGATAAGCAAAGACAGGAGTTTTTTCAACAACAAATGCGATCGCAACAACAAATAGCGCAGCAACTTGTGAAAAAATTACCAAAACAGGGAGAAGTAAATGCAGTAACTCGACAATTTCCCGAAGGTGCAACGGCGCTAGCTTTA
This sequence comes from Nostoc sp., assembly GCF_036918245.1. Taxonomy (GTDB): domain Bacteria; phylum Cyanobacteriota; class Cyanobacteriia; order Cyanobacteriales; family Nostocaceae; genus Nostoc. The sequence continues at coordinate 188,101 of NZ_JBALEF010000049.1, read as the reverse complement.
CTCCATAGCAACGGTCAGCTAAACTGGCTTGATCCTTTCCATTACACCATTGGGCAAAAAGCGGGAAATCAGCCACCAACCCAATTACACGCTGCTAAACAAATGCAGCAATACCTAACAACTAAGCAGTGTCGTTGGCAGTTTTTGTTAAATGCCTTTGGTTTTAATAAAGAAGCAGCTAACTTGCGTTGTGGACATTGTGACAATTGCCGTCAATGAGTATAAAAGACTCATTCACGAGTATCAAAGACTCATCGCCGAGTATAAAAGACTTGTTCACGAGTATCAAAGACTCATCGCCGAGTATAAAAGACTCGTTCACGAGTATCAAAGACTCGTTCACGAGTATCAAAGACTCGTCGCCGAGTATAAAAGACTCGTTCACGAGTATCAAAGACTCGTCGCCGAGTATAAAAGACTCATTTATGAAAATTACTCCCTTGCTGCTTGTTCGCCGTCAGGTATTCCCGCTACAATACCTAAATTTTTTTAATAACTGCGATCGCGCAGCGTCTCCTTAGAGAAAGACGCAAAAGAAAAGATAAATAATCTTATAGCCTACAGAAAGTAAGTTAAAACTTTTTTCTTTCCCCTGCTGTGCTAAATATTCTCCAGCTAGGTTCATCCAATAGGATGAATTGTCATTTTCACCACTAAGTAACAATAAAGAGGTCAAGTAGAGGATAAAAATATGTCATCTGCTCAAGCGCCCTCCCTACCACCGTTGATTCCGCGCGAAATCCTGTTTGGGAATCCCGAAAAAACTAGCCCACAACTCTCCCCTGATGGCAAGTACTTGGCATATATCGCCCCTGATGAGAAAAATGTCTTGCAGGTATGGTTGCGAACTATAGGACAAGAAGACGACAAGATACTAACTGCTGACAAAAAGCGTGGTATCCGCATTTTCTTCTGGACTTATAACGCAGACCAGTTGATTTATATGCAAGACTCGGATGGCGACGAGAACTTTCACCTCCACTTGGTTAATATTCACTCCAAGATTGTGCGTGACTTAACGCCATTCCAGGGTGTGAAGGCCGAACTTGTGGAACTGGAACCTAAATTTCCAGACCAAGCGCTGGTAGCGTTGAACTTAAACAATCCCCAAAAGTTTGACGTTTACCGCATCAACCTCAAAAATGGTGCGGTTGAGTTCGATACTGACAACCCCGGTAACATTATCAGTTGGACATCTGACGCTGATTTTCAAATACGTGCAGCGACAGCTAGCACACCCGATGGTGGTTACGATTTGTTATTGCAGAAACCAGATAAACAGTGGGAAATTCTCCGCCACTGGGGGTCAGAAGAGGAAGGGAATTCTGTTAGCTTCTCAGATGATGGTAAAACCCTTTATATTCAAGGGAATCATGATGCTAACGCCAAACGTCTGCTAGCTGTTGACCTAGACACCTGTCAAGAAACCGTCATTGCTGAAGATGAGCAGTATGATGTCGTGGGGATAATCATTCAGCCACTGACGCGAGTTATCCAAGCAGTTTCTTTCTACAAAGATAAACAGGAATGGCAAGTAATTGACCAGAGTATCGCCGCAGATTTTGAGGAAATCGCCAAGGTGCGTTCTGGAGAATTCTCTGTAATTAGCCGCGACTTGGAAGATAAAACTTGGGCTTTAGCTTATAGAACTGACAATGGCCCAGTTTATTACTATGCCTACAACCGACAGTCCAAAACTAGCACTTTCCTCTTTAGCAACCAACCCAAACTCGAAACGTTGCAATTGGCATCAATGCAACCGATTTCCTACGAGGCGCGGGATGGCTTGACTGTCCACAGTTACCTGACAACTCCTGTGGGAATACCTACGCAGAATCTCGCAACAGTACTCCTGGTTCACGGCGGCCCTTGGGCGCGGGATACTTGGGGTTTCTCTCCCACAGCGCAATGGCTAGCTAACCGAGGTTATGCTGTTCTGCAAGTGAATTTTCGCGGTTCCACTGGTTATGGTAAAGCATTTTTGAATGCTGGTAATCGGGAATGGGCTGGCACAATGCACGATGACTTAATTGACAGCGTGAACTGGCTGGTGGAACAAGGTATTTCCGACCCGCAAAAAATTGCGATTATGGGCGGTTCTTATGGAGGTTATGCCACCTTAGTCGGGTTGACTTTTACACCAGAAGTTTTTGCTGCTGGTGTGGATATTGTCGGGCCAAGTAACCTAATTACTCTGATCGAAACTATACCGCCTTACTGGGAACCATTGAAGGCAATGCTTTATCATCGCGTTGGTAATTTAGAGACAGAAGAAGAGTTTCTGAAATCGCGATCGCCTTTATTCTTCGCTGACCGGATTCAAAAACCTTTACTCATCGGTCAAGGTGCAAACGATCCACGGGTGAAACAATCAGAAAGTGATCAAATTGTCAATGCCATGCAGGAGGCTGGTTTGCCAGTGCAATATGCACTTTACACAGATGAAGGACATGGTTTTGCCAGACCAGAAAATCGGTTGCACTTTTTTGCGATCGCTGAGGAATTTTTCGCCAAATACATAGGCGGTAGATTTGAACCTTTGGCAGATATCCCTGGTCATTCAGGAATAGTTAAATAAACTCTCAAAATGGTGGTTAGTGTTATTCACCAACCACCTTAATATTTTTAATCCAGTAAACGTAGATCCAAAAGGGAAATGCAACCTAACTATTAAGTTCAGCAACCACTTTTGCCGCTACAATTAAATATTTTGTAAAAGCAGCATATCCATTTGGACAGCAAGTTTTAATAATACCTAAATCAATCTGAGAAGCTAAGTCCCATCGAATTTGAAGCGGACGTTGATTGCTACTTTCTTTCGAGAGATAAGTTGATTCTGCAATCGCTGTCTCTAAGATATCCTTTGTACCATCTAAAGCCTCTAAATTTTCAAGTTGTTCAAGCTCTACACCTAAAATTTTTGAAATAGTTTGAGTGTCAGCTAGCAACCAGGTTTCAAAATTTATAATTGCTAAACCTCCTGCACTACGATCATTGATTGGTTGCTCATTGACATCTAAGTGATTGTCACGAATCTTATTTAAAGCACGTTCTAAATCCCGCTGCCTTTGAGATCGGTTATCATCCGCATCAACCACAATGAGGATCATGTCTACCTCCTCTGGTTTCCAAGAGATAACTACCTGTGCTAAATACTTTGGATCTAAGACTGAATGTCCAGTTCTTCGTTTAAAACACTTACTTTCACTGCTTGATGGGTGTCTCTGTACAAAATCACAATCAGCTATTCCAGCTATTTTCAGCTCTCGCCTAATTAAGGTATGAAGTGCCCCCTCATTATTTCTTTCAATAACCTTTCCACCGTCTTCGGGTTTGATATAGGGAATACTTGCTCCCAGTTCTGCTTCCCCTTCAGCAATTAGCCCAATACGAATCGGACGATTCATACCGGATTGCCTCCAAACACATTCGTAAACCAAAGCTCACCTAACTCTCCATCATAAGCTTCCAGCGCTTTTTGTAAACGCACAGATTCTAAGGCTAAACTATGGACTTGAGTTCTACCTTCGTTATCTAGTTCAACTGCACGTACTTGATGAGGTTCAATATAATTTAGTAGTACAGGAGAATGAGTTGTGATTAAAACTTGAACTGGCTTACCAGTAATTCCTTCTGTCGAGACAATTTTCAACAACTCTATCATTTTATGCAGTAGCCAGGGATGAACTCCGTTCTCTATTTCTTCAAAGCAAATAATACTTGGAGTGTTCTCTTGATACAGCGCAGTTAGGAAAGCTAGAATTCTAAGTGTTCCATCTGATATGTCAGAAGCAGGAATATGGTGTTCTGAATATCTATCAATCAATTCCAGTAAAAAGGTTTGATTTTCTCCACGGGGCAATACAATTCTTTGTATGTTAGGAACAAGCCGCGTCAAACGCTCCTCTAATTCATCAAAACCTTTACGATTAGCGTGTAAAATATCAACTAGAGCATAAGTAATTCCTTGTCCAGTCCTGTCCATACTGCCATTTGAGGAGGCTTTACTAGATATATCAACTGGGGCAAAATCGTAAATACTAACCTTTCTCAGGGCATTGGCAAGTGGAGAATCTGAGTATTCATTAGAAACCAGAAATTCTCTTAGCGGAGTTGTAAAGTTACTTGTTACGGTGTCAGTCTTTTCAAGATTTCTTAAACAAACTTTTCGCTGAGGATAATCAAGATGAACTGATAGGTCTAAAAAGTTTTTAGATTTTTCAGAAGGAATGCTTTCTGTTGTAGTAAGGGTACTAACCTCAAACAAAAAATAATCTGGCTTTCCATGCCAGAATTTAGATTCAATGCTCGGCTGGTTTTTGCTTACAGTATTTAAAGAATTTGTAAAAAATGGTATTATATCTATATAACCTGTATTGGCTATCATCCTTTGGAGAAAATCAGATAGTACAGCAAGAGCTTCACAAATGTTCGACTTTCCAGAACCATTAGGCCCAATGAATACGGTTAATGGTTCTAAAGCTATTTTGGTATCAAAGAGGCTCTTATAGTGCTGAACTCTTAGTTTAGATAACATCTGTTTGATAGTAAGCAGATTTAGCTATTCTATATTAATCCTAAATGAGTAGTGAAGTTTTACTCCCTTAGCTCCATTTTTCATGTTACCAGTTAATGCTAGGTGAGAGGTGTGGGATCGCACCCCTCAAATCACTTCGTCTGTCTACCTTTTAAATTTAAACTAATAAATGGCATCACCCGCATTGCTTTCTCCAGCGTTGAGTACTTGCTCTGCGGTTAGTTGTAATTCTGGGAAAATGGAAGAAGCGATCGCAAAAAACTTTCTCGCCAAATACTTAGGTGGGAGATTTTAAGCTACTCTGATGCTCAGACTCTTCTTTTTGCAAGAGAAAATCGAGATAGTCTTGTAATTGCAACAGCCTCGCTCCCGATAGCTGGCGTAACTTAGCTAAAATCATTTCTTCTTGCTGCCACTGGGCAATGGGGATAATTTGAGATGCTGGTACTTCAATCGTCACATGGGGCAGATCAAACCCTTCCAGACTATACCCGTCCTCTTCCCCTTCAGGCATGGGGTAATGTTCCACAATTGTTGCAACATTCCCTCGCTTCAGGTTGTATTCTGGTAAGTCCTGCGCTAAGGCAACTTGGGAGAATAGGGGGTGCTGTATCTTCATGAGTTGGCTCCTTGATCTGGCACTAAGGTGACAAATTTGGTTGTATCGTTTGCAACCATCCAAATGGTTAAGATATTGAGTTCAACGCCATTAATCCCTCGCAGACACGCACGAATGACATACTTTTCACCATAGCGAGTTGTTTCGATCGCCTCGGCAGGTTGCGTTAAAACTTGAGCGCGTAGATCCCGTTCCAGTTGTTGCCAATTGTCTAGTGTGTACCCAGCCCTAGCCAGAAATTTAGATTTATCGTCTTTGGGCAACGGCACAAGCAGATACTTGGTTAGCTTTTCTTCTGCAATTATTGTATCCTGCGGTAAAAAGACCATCGGCTCATGGCATGAACTTTGGGTAGGAATTATTGACTACATTTTACTGTTCGAGATGATGAAAGTTTTAACGGCGATCGCACCTCTCAAATCACTTCGTCTGTCTGCATTTTAAATTTAAACTAAGAAATGGCATTACCAGTAATGCTTTCTCCGGCTTTGAGTACTTGCTCTACGGTTAGCTGTAACTCTGGAAAGATAGTAGAAGCGATCGCAGTATTTCCTGCAAATCTGGTTTCTTCATAAAACCCGTCAACTAATATTAGTACGGTAACTGCATTTATTTGTGGATCGACAATCCAATATTCAGCAATTCCCCTTGCGGCATACTCGGAACGTTTGTAGCGATAGTCCCGATCTTGGTTAGCTTTGCCAGGAGAAACAACTTCAATAACTAATGCTGGAGGTGGTATATCCAGGGTAATTGTGGATCGCGTTGCACCTTCTAAAGCTGTTGCAAGTTCATCTGTCAACACAACTAAATCAGGAATGCGAGTTGTCGCACGAGAACCAGCAACAACAATTTCAACTTTGTTACTTAACCGATTGAACGGGACGAACTTGAGGAAATTTACCAGCAAAAATAGAGATATCTGGACATTTTTTGGGCTTTCAGGTGGTATTGCAACTAACTCACCTGCCACCAGTTGATATTGGCTATCGGTGCGATCGTCATACTTCAAATATTCCTCAAGCGTTAGACGTTTACCACGCTGTTGAAACCGTTCAATAGGTTTTCCGCCAACCCGCAGCACCGCTTGCTTCATCTGTTCTTCAGTCACTTGTGGAATGTCAGAAAGATCGATGTTTTCATCTTGCATTACATCAATCCTCTCCCAATCAGTTTGAGAGGCTTTGAAAAAAAATGATTTGCTCACGTTTAGTTCCCTCCCTCATCGAAATTACACGAATTTCATCCCCCAACTTCTGTATGGGCAATTAACCACCACTCGCCTGTGCAATACTCCCAGTGTTATAAACCGCTGTTCTCCATAAGCATAACGTTCATCTTCAAACGTGAATGTTGCACCTTCAAAAATCTGAGAAGCATCCACGAAATCAAACCCGTGTTTGTCCAAATTTAATTGCTGCTTATTTTCATCCCAAGTGAACTGCATCATCTGACACCGTGCTAAATTTTGAATTTTGAATTATTTAATCCAAAATTCAAAATTTAAAATCCAATGCAAGAGATTTAGTAAACGCCTAATTATTTACAGCGCTCGCTTCCCTAAAATTGCTGCAAAAACCGCAAATCACTAGCATACAAGCGACGAATATCATCGATTTGGTGTAACACCATTGCAAAGCGTTCTACACCAAAACCGGCAGCAAACCCTGTATAAACTTCTGGGTCATAACCCACAGACTTAAGTACATTTGGATCGACCATACCGCAGCCCATCACCTCCAGCCAGCGACCATTCCACTGCAAATCTACCTCAGCCGAGGGTTCGGTAAAGGGGAAATAACTGGCGCGGAAGCGAATAGGTAAATCGCCAAAGATTGCCTGCAAAAATACTTTAATAGTGCCCTTGAGGTCTGTAAAAGTTAGTCCCTCGTCAATGGCTAAAAGTTCTATTTGATGGAAAACTGCTGAGTGAGTCGCGTCTACATTATCTCGCCGATAAACTCGCCCTGGAGCCACAACTCGAATCGGTGGTTCCTCTCTTTCCATGTAACGAATTTGGACTGACGAAGTATGAGTCCGTAAAAGATTCCCGTCTGGCAGGTAGAAGGTGTCCTGCATATCACGGGCGGGGTGGTCAGGCGGGGTGTTGAGAGCCTCGAAATTATAATAATCTGTTTCCATCTCTGGGCCTTGAGCCACGGTGTAGCCCATACCAACAAAGATATCCAGCGCCCGGTCGATAATGCCGTTGAGGGGATGAATGCGACCTTGAGGGCTGTAAATTCCTGGCATAGTTACATCTAGGGTTTCCGCCTCTAACAAAGCTTGAATTTGCGCGGCTTCTAAGGCAGCACGTTGCTGGTCTAGACTAGTTTGCAGGGATTCTTTGACTGTATTGGCGATCGCTCCAATTTTTGGCCGTTCCTCTGCGCTCATCTGCCCCATACTTCGCAATAGTGCCCCCAGTTCCCCTTTCTTACCCAGATAGTTAACTCTGAGTTCCTCCAGACGTTCTAAGGTGTCGGCGGCTGCGATCGCTTTTTCTCCTTCTTGCCGCAGTGCTAAAAGTTGAGCTTCTAAATTGCTAGTCATTAGTTATTAGTCATTAGTCATTAGTCATTAGTCTATAGTCAAAAGCTGTGAACTGGTCGATAAATAAACTTACAGTCATACCATTAACATCAGCTAAAGGTGAGGGTTGAAACCAAACCTCTGTTTATTAGTTAGAGATGATTGGGCTAGTACAGCGGGCGCGTAAATCCAGCTAACATCTCACTTCACCAGACTTAGGGATTGAGCAGCTTGTCTTAAAGGTAAGCAAAATTTCGCCACACTGTCTAGTGAGTATAAATGTTTTTTTGCTGCTTGTGACCTCAGACATTGACAAATGGCTAATAACAAATAACTAATAACTAATGACCAATGACTAATGACTATGAAATTACTAATTAGCAACGATGATGGCATTTCTGCCTTGGGGATTCGTACCCTAGCCAACTATTTGGCAGAGGCTGGTCATGATGTGAGTGTAGTTTGCCCAGACCGAGAGCGATCGGCAACTGGACACGGGTTAACTTTACACCAACCGATTCGCGCCGAAATTGTCGAAGAGATTTTTCATCCTGCTGTCAAAGCTTGGGCTTGTGATGGTACGCCTTCAGATTGCGTCAAATTGGCGCTGTGGGCTTTGCTGGAAACTCCTCCAGATTTGGTTCTCTCTGGTATTAATCAAGGTGCGAATTTGGGAACTGAAATTCTGTATTCTGGCACTGTTTCTGCGGCAATGGAAGGTTTAATTGAAGGCATTCCCAGTGTAGCGCTGAGTCTTATGAGTCACACATCTAAAGACTTTCAAGCTGCTGCTAAGTTTGCCACAGTTCTCGTAGACCAGTTAGCCCAAAAACCGCTGCCAGATTTAATGTTGCTCAACGTCAATATTCCTGCGGTCAAATGGGAAGAAATTGCCGGAGTTACTCTCACCCGTCAAGGCCTACGGCATTATATTGATGTGTTTAATAAACGAGTCGATCCTCGTGGAAAAACGTACTACTGGTTAACTGGAGAGGTAATTGAGGATGTGGAACCCCCAAGCGGATTAAATCTGCCTCAAAATGTACCTACAGATGTGGAGATTGTACGTAAAAACTACATCAGTATTAGTCCGTTACAATACAATCTTACTTACGCAACTGGATTAGAGAAATTATCGGAGTGGGAATTCAATTTTCCTGGAATCCTTTGATTTATCAGGAAAAAAATGTGGTTATTCAAATGCATCACGAAAAAATGTAGGCTATAACGTAGGGGCACTCTTGAAATAACCGATACACATCCACCCCAACACCTGGGAAATTCTAACTGACGTATCTCATTCACATTTGACACAATCAGCCAGAAACAGGATATGCTGTTTTACCAAGAAATCCCCCCTCTAGCAAAATCGGTGAGACAGCATAAACTTAGACAAAATAAGTAACAATTCTTTCATTTATCGCCCGCTCAGTCCAGCAAGCAACACCCATGTCTAGGATAGAGAATCAATTTACCGTACAATTTTGGGGCGTTCGCGGCAGCATCCCCAGCCCAGGTCTACACACTGTTCGTTACGGCGGTAATACCCCTTGCATATCAATGCAAGCGGGCGATAAACGCTTAGTTTTCGATGCTGGCACGGGACTACATGTTTTGGGGCAATCTTTGTTGCGCCAAATGCCGTTAGAAGCTCACATATTTTTTACCCACTCTCACTGGGATCACATGCAAGGTTTTCCCTTCTTTACGCCAGGGTTTGTAAAGGGGAATGACTTTCATATCTACGGCGCGATCGCACCTGATGGTTCTACCATAGAACAGCGCCTCAACGATCAAATGTTGCACCCGAACTTTCCCGTACCCTTGCAAATTATGCAAGCCAATTTAAATTTCTACGACATTCGACCGGGGCAACCAATCCACATCGATGACCTTACCGTAGAAACAGCACCTTTAAACCATCCAGGTGAAGCTGTAGGATACCGCGTCAACTGGCGTGGTGGTGCTGCTACTTACATCACTGATACTGAACATTTTCCCGATCGACTCGATGACAATGTGTTGTGGCTAGCTCGTAATGCTGACATTCTGGTTTACGATTCTACCTACACAGATGAGGAATACCACTCGCCAAAATCCCCGAAAATTGGCTGGGGACATTCTACCTGGCAAGAAGCGGTAAAAGTGGCACAAGCTGCTAACGTCAAAACTCTGGTGATTTACCACCACGACCCGGCACACGATGACGACTTTTTGGATCGTGTAGGCAAAGAAGCCGCTGAAAAATTTCCTGGTGCTATTATGGCACGGGAAGGATTGGTACTTCAGGTTCCGACCTCAGTTGTCTTATCAGAATCTTTTCCTGTTAGCAAGTTTTCTACCTAAAGATTGCGATCGGAGGAATTGGAGATTTTAGATTAGATTGGTGATCAGAGGCTTTCAGCGCAAGAGCATACCTGTTGGCTGTACGGTGAGACAGCGCTGCCCAGAGTTGTCAGAGCGCCGACCACAGGATTGGGGCGACAACAGGAGGACAAACTTTATAGATTCACCAACACAGCCCAGATACCCACAGACGCCCTAAGATTGCGGCTGATGGTCGCCCTAAAACCTCGTTGAAGTCTCAACACGGAACTAGAGCTTTTTTAGCTCTGGTATTTGGGGTTATCTGGACTTAGCAATTAGCTCTCAAGCTGATAGCACAAGAAACGATCCTGGGCGACTTCCCTTGGGTTAGGCTTTTGGCTGATAGCTAAAAGGGGCGGCAGCATAAACGCCCTGGCTGATAGCACAAGACCTCATGGGCAGTTGGTGAATGTCCTCCTTAAGGCGGTTTACCATAGGGTAGCTTCCTGCTGATAGCTAAAATAAACCTAAAATCTCAGAATCCACGTGCTAAATTTGTCTAAAAATGGGTGTTCTGTGCGGGTTGCTTTTTCGAGCGAAGGGCTACTAACGCCGACTGCTGTTGCCCTTGGCAAGTTTGATGGTGTTCATCTTGGTCATCAAAAGGTAATTCAACCAGTCTTGCACGCTGGTGGTCACTTGTCAGTAGCTAGTAGTCCGCAGTCAAAGGAAAATCAACTGACAAATCAAGAATATACCTATTCAACAGTTGTCACCTTTGACCCCCATCCACAGGAGTTCTTTACGGGGCAACCCCGGACTTTGTTAACGCCACTGGATGAAAAAGTCCAACAATTGCGATCGCTTGGGGTAGAACAACTCGTACTACTACCCTTTGACAAAGAATTGTCTGCGTTGACCCCCGAAGAATTTGTCGAAAAAATTCTCGTGCAACAACTGCGATGCCAACAAATTAGCATCGGGCAGGATTTTTGTTTTGGCGAAAAGCGCAGTGGTACTGCTCAAGATTTGCAATTACTCGCTGCCAAGCACAATATTCCCGTTACCATCGTTCCCTTACAAACTTATACAGGTGATTCGTCCACCCAAAGCAGTTGCGTCAGTACTACTCCGACTCAGGATGCCCGCATTAGCACTTCATTGATCCGCCAAACCCTTGAGCAGGGAGACATTGAAAACGCAAATCTATTACTAGGACGCCCCTATACCCTTCTTGGTGATGTCGTTCAAGGTCAACAATTAGGCAGAACAATTGGTTTTCCCACCGCTAACCTCCAACTACCAAAAGAAAAGTTTGTGCCCCGCCAAGGAGTCTACGCTGTCCGCGTTTTCACTCTCGATGAAACATCAGATACCGCTCCTAGTGAGAACTTGGGCGTCATGAATATCGGTAATCGTCCAACTGTAAACGGTACTGATTCATCTGCGGAAGTACATTTATTTGATTGGTCAGGTGATTTGTATGGCAAAAAACTGGTTGTGCAGCTAGTTAAATTTTTGCGCCCTGAACAAAAATTTCCTTCTCTCGAAGCCCTGAAAACACAAATTCAACTTGACTGCGTTGTTGCTAGAGAAGTTTTGAGTGTTTAGTGGGAACAATAGATAGGGCATTGGGCATTGGGCATTGGGCATGGGGCATTGGGCATTGGGCATGGTTATTCTCCTTGTCCCCTCATCTCCCTATTCCTCATTCCCCATTCCCCACTCCCCAGTCCCCACTCCCTACAACGCATGAGAGAAAAAATCGACGCATTAACACAAAATCTGGCTCTTACCATCGTTGGCAAAGCTGAGGCAATACGCTTAGTGCTAGTCGCCTTGTTAGGTGGTGGTCATGCTCTCCTAGAAGATGTCCCTGGTGTTGGTAAAACCCTGCTCGCTAAATCCTTAGCTCGTTCACTGGATGGCAAGTTTCAACGGCTACAATGCACTCCCGATTTACTACCAACTGATATTACTGGCACCAACATCTGGAACCCAAAAAGCGGCGAATTTACATTTCTTCCTGGGCCAGTCTTTACCAATGTGCTATTAGCTGACGAAATTAACCGCGCCACACCCCGCACTCAGTCAGCTTTACTGGAGGTTATGGAAGAACATCAGGTAACAGTCGATGGTGTCTCTCGTGCAGTTCCCCAGCCTTTCTTTGTCATTGCCACTCAAAACCCTATCGAGTATCAAGGTACTTTTCCCCTACCAGAAGCGCAAATGGATCGGTTTATGTTGTCGCTGAGTTTGGGCTATCCTTCTGAGGCAGAAGAACTCCTGATGCTGCAAAATCTCCAAAATGGTGTAAAAGTTGCTGATTTGCAGCCTTGTATTACCTTGGCAGAAGTACAGGAATTGCGTTACCTCTGCTCTCAAGTAAAAGTGGCAACTTCCTTGCAACAGTACATCCTCGAATTGGTGCGGGCAACACGTCAAGATGAGGAAATCGCTCTTGGTGTCAGTCCGCGTGGCACATTAGCATTACAACGGGCTGCCCAAGCGCTAGCTTTTCTATTAGGGCGTGATTATGCCATTCCCGATGATGTGAAATTTCTTGTTCCTCACGTTCTGTGCCATCGCCTTATTCCTAGAGGAGGACGCAATTCAAGGACTGTTGTTGAGCGATTATTGCGATCGGTTTCTATTCCTTAATGCAAGAGTTAATCTAAACTTTAGATTCCTTATCTTGCTTCAATTTGTGTATGTTAATGTGAGTTCGATGTCTTTCCAATTTTGTAATTGTTCTCTTAGTCCTGTTCTACTCTATTAAGTACATTATTTGGAAATGTCATAAATGACCGATAATAGCCGTGTTCACACTAAGTTAATACAGGGTTAGCTGATATTTATCTACCAGTGTAGATAATAGTTCATGAGCTAGGGAACCACTATAGTTCCTGTCAGCCAACCATTTTTTACCTTTATCTGAAATTACGCAGTTGCCACTTAATGGACTCTTGTCATTGATAACTTTCAGTAATCCCAATTCTGATAATTCTCTCACTACTTTCAAAACATATTTCTGACCAGTTAGGGGTTCACCTGTTAACATCATTAAGCTGTCGAGCTTATACCAGTGAGATCCTTCATCACCTTTTAGATTAAGAAGTTCAAGAATGAGAGCATAATCCTTTTCCATAGATTCTCCATTTGTATTTTTAAAAGGATTGCGACTAACGATTTATTCAAAGTTTCTGAATGAGAATATATTGGTGCAAATGAAATCCGAGATATTATGGCTGATTTTTGTAAGGATTCAGGTGAAAATTGCTAGGACATTTTTCATTGGATAGTCAGTAGTGCGCTGAATAGACATTTATATTACTGTTGTGGATATAAAACATACGTTGCTTGCCAAAACTACTTACGCAAAATTTGAAACACTGCCAATACTGCGTAAGTCTTATGATTAGCACAAGCGCCACTTTTAAATATCTGGGAATGTGAGGAATGTCAATTTTTGTTAAGCGCAAAATCCGCGATCGCCAAGCACTACAGCCAAGCGCCGAACGTGAATTCAAACGCCAATTTTTCGGTTTACTTCTGGTAATTGTAACGTGGAGTTTAGCTATGGGCTGGCTTCTAGCCTTGGCAACTAACGCCCAAAGTGCTACTCCCCCCGCTGAAATTGGCACTGTTGACGTAGTACCTGCACAATACCAACTGGGGCAAGAACTGTATTTAGAAAACTGCTCCAGATGTCACATTGCCATACCACCAGCCGTTTTACCTAGCCAAACTTGGAAAAATATCCTGCAAGACTCGCAGCACTACGGCGCACAACTTCAGCCTTTAGTCGATCCACCACGCATATTGGTGTGGAAATATCTTTCGACTTTCTCCCGTGTGCAGCTAGATGACGAAGAAACACCATATCGCGTTAATAACTCGCGTTATTTCAAAGCTTTGCATCCAGGAGTTAAGTTACCACGTCCCGTCCAGGTTGGCAGTTGTGTCAGCTGTCATCCCAGTGCTAATGATTACAATTTCCGCCGCCTGACAGCAGAGTGGAAGTGAGCAGTGAGGAGTTAGAAGTGAGGAGTTGAAAAATTCATAACTCATAACTCTTAACTCCTAACTCCTAACTCTATTCCCCCACTCCCTCTCTGGCCCCATCTGGGGGCAAAATGATACTATGAAGAAAGAGTAAATATAAGATAAGAGTTAAAACCAATCAGTTTATTAAATGATTGGCTAGTTTTTATCCTGTTTTTGAGGTAATTCTCATTTCACACCCATCCACGACCAAGACGTTTGGGCTGGGTTAAATGTTTATAATCAATGCCGACCCTTTAATTCCCATCCCCCTTGATTCAGTTCTATAACCTGCCATGTTAAAACTTTTGTTGGGCGACCCCAACGCTCGTAAGCTTAAAAAATACCAACCTTCTGTTACTGAAATTAACCTTTTTGAGGAAGAAATTAAGGTTCTTTCCGATGATGAGTTAAAAGGTAAAACCGTCAAATTTAAACAACGGCTCGCTAAAGGTGAAACCTTAGATGACATATTGCCAGAAGCTTACGCCGTTGTCCGGGAAGCAGCACGGCGAGTATTAGGCTTGCGGCACTTTGATGTCCAACTCCTTGGCGGTATTATTTTGCACGTGGGGCAAATTGCCGAGATGAAAACTGGTGAAGGTAAAACACTAGTCGCCACCTTGCCAAGTTACTTAAATGCCCTTACTGGTAAAGGTGTACACGTCATCACCGTAAACGATTACCTAGCTCGTCGGGACGCTGAATGGATGGGACAGGTGCATCGCTTCTTGGGGCTGAGTGTGGGGCTAATTCAGTCAAGCATGACTCCTAGTGAACGCCAGAAAAACTACGACTGCGATATCACTTATGTTACCAACAGCGAGGTCGGCTTCGACTATCTGCGGGATAACATGGCGACATCAATGGCAGATGTGGTACAACGCCCGTTTAATTATTGCGTAATTGACGAGGTGGACTCGATTTTAGTTGATGAGGCGCGAACACCACTGATTATTTCTGGGCAGGTGGAAAGACCTACAGAAAAGTATCTACAAGCTGCTGAAATAGCATTCACACTCAAAAAAGACGAACATTACGATGTAGATGAAAAAGCTCGTAACGTTCTATTGACAGATGAAGGGTTTGCGGAATCGGAAAATCTTTTAGGAGTCACAGATTTATTTGACCCAGAAGATCCTTGGGCGCACTTCATTTTCAATGCAATTAAAGCCAAGGAACTTTTCCTCAAGGATGTAAATTACATCGTCCGCAATGGGGAAGTAGTAATTGTGGATGAATTTACTGGTCGGGTGCTAGCCGGACGGCGTTGGAGTGATGGATTACACCAGGCGATTGAAGCGAAAGAACACGTAGAGATTCAGCCAGAAACTCAAACTCTAGCGACAATTACTTACCAAAATATGTTCTTGCTGTATCCAAAACTCGGTGGAATGACAGGAACGGCAAAAACCGAAGAACCAGAATTTGAAAAAATTTACAAACTCGAAGTTGCGGTAATTCCCACCAACCGCGATCGCAGACGCGAAGATTTGTCTGATATGGTCTTTAAGACAGAAGCAGGCAAGTGGGGAGCGATCGCTAGAGAATGTGCCGAAATGCACGAACTCGGCAGACCTGTATTAGTGGGAACCACTAGTGTAGAAAAATCCGAACTTCTCAGTCGGCTGCTGAAGCAACTGGAAATTCCCCACGAATTACTCAACGCCCGACCGGAAAACGTCGAGCGTGAGGCGGAAATTGTCGCCCAAGCCGGACGCAAAGGTGCTGTTACTATTGCTACTAACATGGCTGGTAGAGGTACAGACATCATCCTGGGTGGTAACTCCGAATACATGGCACGTCTAAAGCTGCGGGAATACTTTATGCCCCGGATCGTCATGCCAGAAGATGAAGATGCCTTTGGTGTTCAAAGAGCAGCCGGATTGCCTACAGGACATGGTGGTGGTCAAGGCTTTGTCCCTGGTAAGAAAGTCAAAACTTGGCGGGCTTCGCCAGAAATTTTCCCGACTCAATTGACAAAAGAAACAGAAAAACTACTCAAAGATGCAGTAGAAATTGCAGTACGTGAGTATGGCGATCGCAGTTTATCGGAATTGGAAGCTGAAGACAAGGTAGCTATAGCCGCAGAAAAAGCTCCCATCGATGACCCTGTGATTCAGAAATTACGGGAAGCTTACAACCGGGTTAAGCAGGAATATGAACAATTTACTACCCGCGAACATGATGAGGTAGTGGGAATCGGTGGTTTGCACGTAATTGGTACAGAACGCCACGAATCGCGGCGGATTGATAACCAGTTGCGCGGACGTGCAGGAAGACAAGGCGACCCCGGAACCACAAGATTCTTCCTCAGTTTAGAGGATAACCTACTGCGGATTTTTGGTGGCGATCGCGTTGCTGGGTTAATGAATGCCTTCCAAGTGGAAGAAGATATGCCTATCGAATCTGGGATGCTCACCCGCAGTTTGGAGGGCGCACAGAAAAAGGTTGAAACCTACTACTATGACATTCGGAAACAGGTGTTTGAGTATGACGAGGTGATGAATAATCAACGTCGTGCTATTTATGCTGAACGCCGCCGAGTCCTAGAAGGTCAAGATTTGAAAGAACAGGTGATTAAATACGCTGAAAAAACGATGGATGACATTGTTGACTTCTACATCAACATAGACTTGCCCTCGGAAGAGTGGGAGTTAGAAAAGTTGGTTGAGAAAGTCAAAGAATTCGTCTATCTGCTAGCAGATTTACAAGCGAGTCAATTAGAAGATATCACAGTCAGCGAGATTAAAGCCTTCCTCCACGAACAGGTGCGAATTGCTTACGACCTCAAAGAAGCGCAGATTGACCAAGTTCAACCCGGACTGATGCGCCAAGCGGAACGTTTCTTTATCTTGCAACGTATTGATACACTGTGGCGGGAACACCTGCAACAAATGGATGCCTTGCGCGAATCGGTGGGATTACGTGGTTATGGGCAAAAAGACCCCCTGATTGAGTATAAGAGCGAGGGGTATGAATTGTTCTTGGATATGATGGTTAACATCCGCCGAGATGTGGTGTATTCGTTGTTTATGTTCCAGCCTCAGCCGCAGCAAATGGTGCAGGCTTCGTCTGAGATGGTGTAAATAGGGAATATCTCATGCAGAGACGCAGAGGCGCAGAGAGTGCTTTTGCGTCTTTGTGTTTTAAGGCATCTCTCAAAAATATTTTGTTTTCAGGAGTTTGCTGAAATGAGTAGGCTGATACTACCAAATCTTCAGGGTAAGCAAATGGGGCAAGTAATAGTTACCCTCACTGTCACGAATCGAATTGATCGAGTTCTGGCACAACGAGGCTTTATTTCTTCGGGGGAAGTTCGCTCTTATACTCTAGATGATGTTTTAGTTGATACGGGCGCAACTTTGCTGTGTTTACCTGCTAGCATTATTAGTCAATTAGGTTTAGTCCAAGGTGCAGAAGCCCAGGTAGAGACTGCTGCTGGAGTGAAGCAGGGGCGAATTTTCCGAGATGTTGAGCTTAGTATTGCAGAGCGTCAAGGAACCTTTGATTGTCTGGAACTTACAGAAGTACCCTATGCCCTTTTGGGTGTAACACCAATGGAAGTTTTAGGGTTAGAACCAGACCTTAAAAATCGGAAGTTGCGGGTTTTGCCGATGAATTCTGAGCAAACTTATCTGAGTGTATTGTAAGCGATCGCTCTAGATTAAATATTAAAAATATTGGCTAATTTTAGTAGTGTAGTAATTTCTCTTTGGTCAATCTACTTTAGGCGAACCTAATAAATTATAATTTGTGAAAAAATGTGCTGTTTTTCATTTTAGAAGACCGTAGACTAAACGGTTTAACTGCTCACTTCACTAGATAATAGCTTTAAGTATTAGCTATGATATGAGGCGTTATTTGCCTGGGAGCAAATAACTTCTTAATCAGTACTAGATGTATTTATCCAAAAAATAATATGGTTAATCGACGATACTATTCTACACGTACAGGCAAAAATCCAGACGCGGTTCGCTTCGATTTGCCCATGCTTTGCCGTTTATTTCGAGATATATATTTTGAGTTTAGATCAAACGATTATTTTCAAGAGGCTTTCGGTTATGAATGGGTAGACGAGGGAGAAGTAGCAGGTAAATTAGGAGGTGATATTGAAGCTCAAATGTTTAGAAGTTTGCGAAAGCCTAACTTATGGCAGATTCAAGACAAGTGCTTAAATTATAGTGAAGATGATTTCTTCGATGTGATCGAATTATTACATGATTGGGTATCTAAGCCTATTGATGGTTTACATCACACTTATGCTAATTGTGGTTGGCATTATCATACATTTGATAAAAAAGGTGGTCAGAAAGAATTTAGGGATAAAATAAATGATATTATTTGCGACTATAAAGATGGTTATGAACTCTCTGAAAATGGTGAAATTTTAGAACTAGCAGAACAAGGGCTAGATTTACTTTTTGAGGCAGATTTACCTAATTATGATCCAGAAAATGTTGAAAAAAGAGTAGAAACAGCT
The DNA here is from genome assembly GCF_036918245.1 of Nostoc sp. Taxonomy (GTDB): domain Bacteria; phylum Cyanobacteriota; class Cyanobacteriia; order Cyanobacteriales; family Nostocaceae; genus Nostoc. The sequence goes on along the minus strand of NZ_JBALEF010000049.1, from coordinate 169,579 downwards.
ATTCTCAAATTTAGGCGATATCGTTCATCTCTTAATGACAGGCGTGACGCTATCAGAGACTTAGTAGATGTATTAGAGTTTCTTAGAACCAAAATTAAGCAGGTAATCCCTTCTAAAGACCAGGGTGAATTGTTTAATCTCGCTAATAACTTTGGTGTCCGCCATCATAACGAACAACAAAAGACAGATTTCGATAAAGGTATTTGGTATAGCTGGATGTTTTATTATTATTTAGCAACAATTCATGCTTGTTTGAGGTTGATAGAGAAAGCCGAAGTCAAAAATCTTTGAACAAGTTACTTGAAAATGTAACACATGAGGATAAGCCATGTTATGTCTACGCAAAAATAACACAATTTTCTGAAAAGTTAACAAAATCCGATCGCTTATACTTGGCGTAGTTTTGGGGTTGTCTGTACTGCGATCGCAGTAGTGACTGAAAGTATAAAATTTTGCTTAAATACGCGTTGCATAGGTTTTATGCTCTCCAACTATGTTTCCTGAAAGTTGGGCAGTAGAAATGGATGGTCAGCAAAATACTTTTTCTAAAAAGAATCTTTATTTCTACCCTGTTACTTTATACTTCATTTTTTCGAAATTATGCATGTAATTACACGTAAAATTTTGCATTTTAAATTGTATAGTCATGTTCTCTTTTACTCTGCCAATTTGGGAATTAGCCTCAGTGTGGCACTAGTATTTGCTGTAATATTCTTTAATTCCCATAACATCTGGTGGTATTCAATCTTGCGCCAGGGTTCAACCATATCGTTGTAGTGGTTATGGAAAGCATGGCCTGATTGTCCAGGAGTGTGAATTGCTACTGAGTTATCTAAATTTCCCAAATCTACAATCATCCGCAGTGAAGCAATATCAGTCACCTCAAAGGATTTATTTGCTATCCAGCGGTTAGCATTCACTGTTTCGCCGTTACCCGATGTAGCAAAAGCACCACGATTAAATAAAGCTTCAATCGGTGCAACTCCAGATTTACCCAAGGTGGCATTCCGAAAAGTAATGGTATGCAGCTTGCCCCAATTCCAGTTGTTCGGGTCTTTGCTTTGAATTAGTTCTAGTTCATCCACGGCTTCTGTAAGGGACTGCTGAAGGATTTGGTCGCGGTTCTCAACTTTCGGGGTGTTGCGATTATCCCACCAAGAACTATTGGGCTGTTTGACCAAATTTGCTACCACAGCATACCAGCGATCGCCTCCATCAGGAAAGTACTTTTCAGGCAACTGATCGTGAAATGTATCTGTTAGCAAGTGTTTCCAGAATACTTCAAATAGAGCAGCAGCAGGCGATGTCATTCCCAACTGCAAATTCCAATCTTGCAGCAGTTTTTGGGCTGCTTGTAAGCGGGGAGTATTAACAGTGATAGATTGTAGTAGTGGCACTAATGTCTGTGCATTTAAATTGCGATCGTCACCCTGTATCTGCTGCACATCCTTCAGGGAAATCGCTTCGGTTTGTTGTGAAATCATTTCAACGATGCGCTTTGCTCGGTAGCCATAAACCCAGTCTGCGGTAATCAGGTAAGGATATTCACGTATAACTAAATTATTGGCAGTAGCAATATAACCTTGGGATGGATTAAAACTTTTGGGCAATTTATCAAAGTCAATATAGCCTTGCCATTCATATTCATCCGTCCAACCAGGAACGGGATAACGCCCATCTCCCTTAGCGCGGATGGGGAATTTACCAGGCATTTGGTAGCCAATATTGCCATCAATGTCAGCGTAGACCAAGTTTTGAGCCGGGACATCATAATTGCTGGCAGCAGTGCGAAATTCCTGCCAGTTTTGGGCGCGATTGATTTGGGGAATGGCATACCCTAGTTTGGAAGGTGCTAGGGCTGTCCAGCGCAGGGCTACGGCGTAATTTTGCGGTAATTCTAGCGGCTGACTTGACTTGAATTGCTTCAAATTTGGCGAAACATCAGAGAGAATCGGCCCATGTCGGGTATAGCGCACCGTTTGCACAATTGGCTGACTTCCGGCTACTTGAATCGTCTCTTGTACGAGTTGCATATCAACCCATTTGCCATTAACCTCATACTGATTAGGGTTTTTTGGGTTGATTTTCTCGATGTATAAATCCATCACATCAGATTGTACATTGGTGACACCCCAGGCAATGCGATCGCTATGACCGATAATTACTCCAATCATTCCTGCAAAGGAAAAGCCAGAAACGTTGTAGGGACATTCTGCACTCTTAGGTGTGCAATACAAACCAACCTCATACCAGATAGAGGGTATTTGCACACCTAAGTGGGGGTCATTCGCCAAGATTGGCTTACCTGTTGCCGTCCGTTGACCAGATATTACCCAGTTGTTCGAGCCAATACCTATTCCTGTGGGCCCAATGAGTTGTTCTAAAGCCATCATCGGCTTAGTAATTGACTTTAAAGCAGGTAATACATCTGGATAATTGAGAAGGACTTCAACATTATTGTCCCTCTCTTCCGCTGCTTCCCCTGTTTCTTGCTGCAACTCAGGTAAAATAACTGGCAAGTCTTTAGGGTAAGGTGGAAAAAGCTCCTCTACTTGATTATGAGTAAGAGTTTTGAGCAGGATAGCACGTTCAATTTCGCTCTCGAAATTTCTCCCCAAATCGTAAGCCATTACCTTACCCCAAGTCAGAGAATGCAGTATTTGCCAAGGTTCTGGCTTATACCCAGGATTAAGGAATTTTAGCACAGCGTATTCTAGACTCAGGGCGCTGCCTTGATGCTCTGCCAAATAGGCATTGACACCATCGGCGTAAGCTTCCAGGTATGCCTTCATCTCTGCATTAATTTCTTGAATTTCTTGCTGCGCCACCCTTGCCCAACCCATTGTCCGCAGATATTTATCAGTATCAACCTGAGAAGAACCAAACATTTCTGAGAGTCGCCCAGAACCAATGTGTCGCCAAAAGTCCATTTGCCAAAAGCGGTCTTGGGCGTGGATATAACCTTGCGCCATAAATAAATCGTGGGAGTTGGCAGCATAAATATGGGGAATTCCCCATTTATCACGCTGGACAGTTACTTCGGCTTTCAGTTCAGGTATTTGAATTGTGCCACTCTCTTGCGGAAAGGATTGGCGCACAGTGTAGGTGACAAATCCCACTAACAATAGCCCTAGCACTAACAGGAAAATCAGAGTAATTTTGAATCTTTTACGTAACCAACCTTTCCTGGAGTTTTTCATTTGAGCTTCTTGTGGCATTGTTTAGTGAAATCAGGCAATACTACAAGGTATTAAATCAGAATCTTTAGAAAAGTGCGATCTACCCATTTACAGCTATTTTCAGGTAAATAGACCACACGGTAGGGGCACAGCATTGCTGTGCCCTTACGATAGATGTGGTTCAAATACATGAAAATTGCTGTAAAATTCGCCTGAGTACACAGTTAAAATTTTGTTGTACTAGCTCCCAGTAGAACAATAGTATCGCTCTCCTATTTTCCAAAGCTTGAGCGCAACCATCAGAAAGAGAATGCCTGCGATTGGCGAGACATAACAAAACCACAAAGGCACTAAAAACGCATCTTCTTTTTCAAGTACTGCAAGCAAAGGAAAATAGCTGACGCAAGCAAGCGGTATCAAGAAAGTAAAAAATCGCTGAAACCACTTGCTATAAATTGCAAGAGGATACTGAGCCGTTTCGACTCCTCCATAAGTGAGGATATTCATAATTTCGAGAGATTCAATAGTCCAGAAAGTGATGGTTGCTTGCATAATGACAATGCCAACAAAGAGTGCAACTCCACCAAAAAATGAAGTACCCAAAAGCCATAAAGTTTTAAAAGTTACAGGGATATGGAGTGATGAAAGTGACCACCCCATAACAACAATTCCTTGAAAAAATCTTCCGATTCGTTTCAAAGTAAATTCTTTACCTAAAAGTTGAAGTGCTGTGGTGCGTGGACGAACAAGTAAACGGTCGAAGTCTCCACTTTTAATTATTGTTGTAAATGAGTCAAACCCTTTTCCAAGGGCATCAGCACAGGCAAAAGAAATATTAACTATTCCATAAAAGAGAGCAACTTCATTCAAAGTCCACGTACCAATACTATTAAAACGAGTAAAAAGTGCCCAGACTCCAAAAAATTCAACAGCAGTTCCTAAAAGCTGCCCTATGACTTGCAGCCAGAAAGAAACTTTGTACTGCATTTGTGACTTGAAAGATACAGAAATATATCGAAGGTAAAGTAAAAAATCATTCATAGCCGCTTTGTGATTTTTATCTAAAATCAATTACCTAACTTAGCTTCCTGCTTGACAAAATTACGAATTACGTAGCTTGCTTCTCGCCGGAGGCGAGTATTACGAATTACGAATTATTTACTCATCCTCCCTGAATTACAAGCTTTCTAATGCCATGTTTCACAAGGACACGCCCAAGAATAATAATGGCAGCTATCCAAAAAGTTTGATGCAGCAAAACATTAAACAGGGCATTTGGTTGAAGATTACCAGTAAAAAGACGAAAAGGTTTGTCGATTAGTCCTGAAAAAGGAAGTGCATTCAAAAAAGGCTTGCTCCACTCAGGAAAAAGTGGCAAAGGAACAATCATGCCAGAGAAGATAGTAACAAGAGTAGGTAGAATACTATTAATTCCCTCGCCCGAAATTGTCCACATCATTGATACAGTAAGAAGCATAGTCAATGCAGAGGAAAGTAAAATTGCACCAATAAAAGAGAGAAAAAAGGCAACAAAAGAAGCGAAGGAGGGTGGAACAGAAAGCGACCATTCATAAAACCCAAAAAGGGGAAAAATAAAAATTGTGACACCAAGAAGCGGAATAGCACGAAGTATCAGGGGCGTTGTACGAAGTGCCAAGGCGCGAGTAAACCAAAAATTATAAAGGTCTGTGGGTCGGAGAAGATCGTACCCTACAGCACCAGATCGTATGAGTTCTTGAATATCTCTATCACCTCCCCAAGGAACAATCGCCATCAAAAACGCCTGTCCCAGCCACACATAGCCTACAGATTGTTGAAAAGTTATAGGTTGAGCAGAGGTTGCATGAGTAAAGAATGCCTGTAAAACCATTACTTTCACAAACCCCCAAAAAAGCTGAGTTACAACGCCTGCTAAAGCAGCAGTACGGTATTGCAACAGCAGTATAAATCTAGCAACAAACAATGACCAATATGCTTTCATGGGATAATTCCTGCTGAAATTGCATAAAGTTCAGCAACTATCTCTTCAATGGGTGGATTTTCTACAAAAAGATCCTCTACTTCGTGTTGCGAGGTAACTTGGCTAATCAAAGACGCAGCAGAAAGCTTTGTAGGATCGAAGGCAAGAGTTACGGTGCGACCTTCTTTAGAGATAATACTGACTCCTTCTTTTTCAAAGAAGAAATCATCGTTTGCTAGGTCGATTCTTAAGTAACGACGTGAGGAAACTTGAGAACGCAGTGCTGCTAGAGTTCCATCACAAAGGATCTCGCCTCCACCAATAATAATTATGCGATCGCACAATGCCTCAATATCATCCATATCATGGGTAGTCAGGATGGTGGTTACTTGATGAGTTTTATTCAGCGCTTTGATAAATTTTCTGACTGCAAGCTTTGAAACTGCATCAAGCCCGATAGTGGGTTCATCAAGAAAAAGAATTTCTGGTCTGTGAAGCATTGCGGCTGCAAAGTCACATCGCATCCTTTGACCAAGGCTTAACTGCCTCACCGGAGTCGAGAGAAAACTTCCAAGACCAAGCAAATCAATCATTTCTTCGCGTGTCTGGCGATACTCTGATTGGGGAACGCGATAAATATCCCGCAGCAAATCGAAAGACTCAATCACTGGCAAATCCCACCAGAGTTGTGTTCTTTGACCAAACACTACACCAATGCGATTAACGTGCTTGATTCTATCTTTCCAAGGAGTTCGTCCGCCAATTAGGCATTTTCCACTGGAAGGTACGAGAATACCACTTAAAATTTTAATCGTAGTCGATTTACCAGCTCCATTTGGGCCAATGTATCCTACAAGTTCTCCCCGCTCTAAGGAAAACGAAACTCCTTTGAGGGCATAAACTTCTTTAGTTTTTCGCTGCACAAGTCCTCGTATTGAACCGAAAAGCCCAGAGGAACGTTCAGACACAAAGAAAGTCTTCCTGAGATTTTCGACAAGAATGTGAGACATATTTTGTTAGTCTATTATTGCTTGCAGAAGTGTTTTTTACTTAGAATACATCTACTAACCAGTTTTCAATACTCTGACTGCAAATGAATAAAGCTATTTTCAGGCATGGAGTTCACCGTGCTACAGCCGACCATGTTCATGCAAACCCTCGACAACGGCTGGAATGTCGTGCTTGAGCATGGTTGCTTCTCTGTGCCCTACTCCAAACAAGCCAAGGCGTCCTACGTAGACTACCGCGACGTGGCGGCAGTGGCGGCGAAGGCGTTGATGGGCGACGAATTGAGCTACGGGCATGGTCAACCGTGTGGAACTTGTGGCGATGATGAGCGAGGCGCTTGGGCATACCATTGAGGCGGGTGAACCCCCGTTCGATGAGTGGGCGCAGACCGCGCACGTACCCGAAGGTTCCACCCGCGAAGGTTTGCGTCGAATGTACGCTGACTATGACGAATACGGTTTCCCCGGTGGGAACGCACTCGTGCTACGGGCCATTCTCGGACGGGAGCCGCGATCGCTTCAACAGTACATCCACGAGCTTGCGAACCGCAAGGTGGCTTCATCACCTCTAGGCGATGACGCGTGAACGCAAATAGTCTGTCGTCTGAAACAGCGATACGATACCAGGTGGTGTTTTAGATTTGTTGTTCTACTTTTGTTAACCCTTTGACTTGGTTGAATCCAAACGCCATCAACCACATATCTACAACACCACCGAATCGGCTTTTATCTAGACTCACTGAAGTGGAAATTAAGGACTTCAAGTCAACCCGGTTTTGCAACCTTACCAAGACTGTTTGTTTTCAAGTGCTAACGTCAAATCAATTCAAGACGCAAAGGAGAAAAAAATGGTACAAGTAGCAAAGATAGGTCATGCTGGATTTAAAACGCCAGATGTAGAAGGTATGGTGGCATACTATACAGAAATTCTGGGGTTTACTTTGACCGAACGAGGCTCTGATGGAGCCGTTTATTTAAGCTGTGCAGTAGATCATCATACAATCATTCTCTATCCGTCAACAGAAAGCGGTCATAATCACTTTGCTTTTCAAATTGATGGCAGTCAGATATTGAAAGAGGCAGCGAAACAACTGCGTGACGCAGGCATCCAGGTAGAGCAAAAAACAGATGCCCAACCAGGAATACCGGAACTCCTTGAGTTTTGCGATCCGGAAGGACATACTCTCCAGCTATATTCAACCATTCAACAAGTCAGTCATGGGTTTCGAGAAACAGGCATCGTCCCTGAAAAATTAGGGCACGTCGCCATGTATGTGCATGATGTCCATAAATGTGTTGATTTTTATCAGAATATGTTAGGCTTTCGCGTGTCTGACTGGCTCGAAGATAGGTTTGTCTTCATGCGATGCAATCAGGATCACCATACTATGAATTTTTTGCAGTCTAAACAGCAAAAAATGTTCCACATTGCCTTTCAATTACGAGACTGGGCACATATACAAACCGCTTGTGATTTTTTGGCAAGGCACAACATTACGCTGCTTTGGGGGCCAGTACGCCACGGGATAGGACATAACATCGCTACGTATCATAAAGATCCCGACAAAAACATAGTCGAACTATTTACCGAAATAGATATCATGCTCAACGAAGTAGGATATTTTGAACCCCGACCCTGGCACGAAGATTTTCCTCAAAAACCGAAAGTATGGAAGGATACTCCGCAAGCCGTGGCTCACTGGGGCGGATTACCACCCAAGGAATTAATGGAGTAAATTTATGAGTAAAAAACACCCAAATATGTGAAGATGCAAGCCCTTCAGCGGTGAAGAAACTTATGCCAGAGCGATCTATGCATATAGTTATCTATCTATAGATAACTATATGCTGACTATTCTTGCTGCTTGCTTCTGACAGATGATGTCTTTAAACCCTCTTGTCAATAGCATTTGAGGTATGAACGACTAGCCCAACGGCGGAGATTGCGCTGAACTGTTCAGACCTGATGCAGGCATTCACTTACACAGCTAAAATGATTTCAAGGAAACTCTTCAGCAGAAACATAATGCTGAAAATTAGCCTGTAAGGATTATCTGGTGCGATCGCAGGAGGCAAAAAATGGGCTTGGCTGGATTAAGAATTGTGTTGGTAGAACCAGCTGGGCCGATAAATATCGGCGCGATCGCCAGAGTAATGAAAAATTTCGGGCTATATAATTTAGTATTAGTGAACCCCCAATGCGATCCGCTATCGACGGAAGCTTTGATGATGGCTGTTCATGCTCAGGAAATTATAGAATCTGCGGTATTGGTGGAGACCTTACCAGAAGCATTGCATGGATGTGTACGGGCGATCGCTACCACTGGTCGTGTTCGGAGTTTAGAAACACCCTTAGAAAACCCCCGCACTGCACTACCCTGGTTACTGGAGGAACCAGAAAAACCCGCAGCCCTGATTTTTGGCAGAGAAGACCGGGGATTAAGCAATGAAGAATTAAATTATGCACAGAGGTTTGTTGGTATTCCCACAAGTCAAGATTATGTCGCTCTAAATTTGGCCACTGCCGTAGCAATTTGTTGTTATGAATTGTCACAATGTGCCCAACAACTTGACACTCAAACCTTACCTCAAACTGAACTCGCACCCTTAGATGTTGTGGAAGGATACTACCAGCAATTAGAATCAATATTACTGAAAATTGGTTATGTATATCCCCATACGGCAGCTAGTCGTATGGGAAAATTTCGCCAATTGTATAATCGCGCTCACTTGAGAACTGGGGAGGTAGCCATGCTGCGAGGAATTTTGCAGCAGGTAGAATGGGCCCTGAAAAACCAGAATAATAGTGAAAACTTGTAATTATTCGTTTAATATATACGCAATCATCTCCCTAAAATAATTAATATGGCTTAAACTAAACACAAAAATGCTACTTAGTGGCAAAGTGGAATTTGAGTATTAATATTGCTTAAAGATTAAGTTTGGGGTCAAGAGTCTGCAAGAAAACAGTCAAGTGGGTCACAAGGAGTAACGGTGTCAGAATCAAGTGGCGAACTAACAGCTTTCTCGCGGCGTCAACCCTTAAATCGCCCCCAGCAGGCACAAAAAGTTCAAAAAGTGGTAAAAAAAAGAGTTAAAACTAACAGCCAGCAGCAAGCTACGAATGGACGAGAAGGACCGCTAACACGCCCAAAAAATCAAATCAGTCCTCCCCCAATCCCTGGCGCTACACGTAGGGTAAAATCGGGGTTAGTCATGCCAACGGCAGTAAAACCAATACCTAGTGTCAAGGGAAAAATTCCTCTCTTCCGACCAGGTGCTGTGATGGTTAAAACAGTGCGGATGGAAAAGCCAAAAACAGGCAGACGCTCATCGCGGAAAACCCGGTTAAAGCCAATGGCCAAAACCATATTGTATGTTTTGCGTTTGTTGATTGTGGGTGTTGGGATGGGTGCAATTGTGGGCACTGTATTGTCAGTATTAGACCCAGCCAATCGCATTAGCACAAATTCGGCATCGCAATCTAATAGTAATGTTAGTAATGTGGCGCGATCGCAGCCACAACCTACCCAAACTCCCCCAGCCGCAGCTTCGAGTTTATACCTATCTCAGGAAATTACCTCTTTGAAAAATGCCGTGCAAAATTTGGCGGCCACCAACCCAAATCTCACACCTGGAATTTTCTTAGTAGATTTAGATACTGGTAATTATGTAGATATCAATGGCTCTACCAGTTTTCCGGCGGCTAGCACGATTAAAGTGCCGATTCTGATTGCATTTTTTCAGGATGTGGACGCAGGGAAAATTCGCCTAGATGAAATGCTGACCATGCAACAGGATATTGTAGCTGGCGGTTCGGGAAATCTGCAATACAAACCACCGGGAACTCAGTACGCTGCTCTGGAAGTCGTCACTAAAATGATTACAATCAGCGACAATACGGCGACAAATATGCTGATTGCCCGACTGGGAGGAATGGACGCTTTAAACCAGCGTTTCCGTAGTTGGGGATTGACAGCCACAACAATTCGTAATCAACTCCCAGATTTGCAAGGGACAAACACCACTAGTCCCAAGGAACTAGGGAATTTGATGGCGATTGTGAGTCAGGGAAATTTAGTCAGTATGCCATCACGCGATCTCATGCTCGATATCTTGCGTCGTACCCAAAAAGACACTCTGCTACCATCAGGTTTGGGAACAGGTGCAAGAGCATACCACAAAACGGGTGATATCAGCACAATGTTGGCAGATGCAGGTTTAATTGTTGTTCCAACTGGCAAGCGCTACATAGCCTCTGTCATGGTACAACGCCCCGAAAACGATCCTCGTGCCGAAAAATTGATTAGCTCAATTTCTCGTGCTGCCTACCAAGAGTTTAGCCAAAATCCTGTCACACCCAACACCATTACAAACACTGTACCTACAAATGGTTATCAGCCCCAGGTTGCGAATCCTGCTTTACCTAACGGTACAACAGGCACTGCGCCCATGAGCATTTATCAGCCTCCTGTTGTCAGCCCTGTACCCAACGGTATGGGAGGTACTGTGCCGACAAATGGTTATCAATCTCCAGTGATAAATCCTCAGTATTACCTTCAAAGATAATTCATAATTCATAATTAAAAATGGTTTCATTCCTCTTATTAATAACGATAATTTCGTTATTAGCGGGGTTTAAATATCTATTTAAAAAATAATTATGAATTATAAATTTTTTAATTGCAAGTCCACTATCAGCTCAAAAGTATGTAAATGAACGCTGAACTAGAGTTTATTGCCTGTCAACCTCATCCAATTGAGAGTAAAGGTTTTAACCTTAATGCCACTCTGCCGTATAGCTGCACAATTGAACACATTCATTTGGCAATGAATGATTTTGTAGAATTTTAAAGCTAAATAATGTTGTTCTCTTTTAACTCTTAACTTTTTTGATACCGCATTCCTGGTAGTTGCGAAATGAAACCCATAAGTTCCAGTTGTAACAAAGCACTGGAAACTAAGCCAGCAGCCATGCCAGTTTGTTGGACAATAAAATCGAAGGGTAAAGCTTCACTTGCCATTGCATTCATTACCGTTTGCAACTCTGGCGATAAAGTTGGCATTAACTGTTCTGGTGCTGTGGAAGCCTCAATCGCATCAATTTGTGGTATCGCTCCTAGCATTGTTAACAGTTCGTCTAGTTCTTTAAGAATGAAGGAAGCTCCCTGACTCAGTAACTTTAAGCATCCTTGGGATGGATAATCGTCTAGTCTCCCAGGTAATGCATAGACATCTCTACCAAATTCATTTGCGTAGGTAGCAGTAATTAAAGCACCAGATTTTAATGGCGCTTCCATTACTAGGATGGCGCGGCTTAAACCCGCAATAATTCGGTTGCGACGGGGAAAGTGAGTCCGATCGGGTGGGGTTTTTGTGGGGTACTCACTTACGACTAACCCCGCCGTCAAAATTTGCTTGTACAAATCCCGATTTTTATGTGGATAGATGACATCAACGCCAGTTCCCAAAACTGCGATCGTCCTTCCACCTGCTTTCATAGCGGCGATGTGGCTTTCGGTGTCAATTCCCTCTGCCATACCAGAAACAACTGTAAAGCCATTTTTAGCCAAAGCTGTACTAATTTGGCGAGTCCAACGGATGCCATATTCTGAGGGTTGGCGGGTTCCGACAATCCCAACCATTGGTTTTTGTCCAAGATTTTCTTGGAGTTCGACTTCACCACGATAGTACAAAATCGGCGGTGGACTGGGAGTTTCCAACAGTAAACGGGGATAATCTGCATCTGCTGGTGTCCAGAAATGAGAGTTTTCCTGCTGGTGCTTGGTGAATAGTTGTTCTGGGTGCAAACGCGATCGCTGTTGTACTACTTTTTCTAGTGTTTGGAAACCCAAGCCTTCTACCTCTCCCAACTGTACCTTAGTAGCGTTCCAAGCAGTTGCCAGCGTGCCAAAATGCTGTTGCAGCCGTCGCAGTAATACCGGACCAATTCCCGAAATTTGCGCCCAAGCTAGCCAATATGCGCCTTCTTCTACCACAGTTCTATCCTCACACCACTGGATTGAGTATTCCCAAATTGAGATTGGTTGTTGATGGCGAGGAGGAGTGGGGGCAATACTGTTCGGTTAAGGCAAGAGACGCAATGAATCGCCGTCAAGACAAACAACTTCTGCCTCCTCTTTCCCAATTCCCCTTGACTTTTGACTCTTGACTCTTGACTATTAACTATTGACTATCTATCTTCCGATCTTGTGTGATGAAATATTTCTATCGTCTTCTAATAAGCCTATCTGGGTGCTTAATATTTTTACTGCTGCATAGCGGACTTGGTTTATTACCTAGTTTGGCAGCCGAAAAAGTTACCGTCAGGTACGGATTGTTTGAGCAATCGATCCCGGTGGCAGATATACGCAACTATGGCGAGACACAAAAGGTTTCTGCCGATCTGCAATCTTTTCTAGATTACCTCAACGCTAAGGACAAACAGAAATTTCAAGAAGCCCTTCAGGTGAAAATGTCGCTTGATATTGTGGCTTTAGATAAGCTGGTAAACACAGGAATGGGCAAGCAAATTTTATCTTTTGCTTCCCAAGCGATCGCCCGTCGCGATCAAGCTAGTATACAAGCACTACGATCGGCCATTATCATCGGAGCAAGATCGCCAGAAGGTCTAGGAATAGCCAGCTTTCTACAAGCCTATCCCAGTAATCAATTAGTTGTTGACGTGTCAAAAATTCAGAAGCTGGTCGGTATGGCAAACTCCTCTTCTAATTCTGCTGATGCACCACCAAAGGATAATGTAAGTTCTTCACCTTTAGGGAAAATTGCACTACAATATCAAACACTCGCCGCCCAGGATAAAGAGTTCTCAGGTTGCTTATTTGGCGATTCTATTTCGGCTGGACTTGGCAATACCCTTGGGAGTGATACTTTTAATTTTGGATTAAATGGTCTGAGTACAATCTCATTACTAGAACAACTGAAAAGTTTAACTCCTACCAAGGTGAAATGCGAAAAAGCCATTATTGCCATAGGTGGAAATGATGCTTTGTATAAAATTAGTGATGAATTATTTAGCAAAAATCTCCAAGAGGCGATCGCACTTGTCCGCACAATGGGAACTAAAGAGATTTTTCTGATTCCGGCTTTTTATTCGACAGTGGCAGCAAGCTCAGATCCTACTGTAGCAGCCCCACTTGCTAGAGTTGAACAAATTAATGTTCTGATTAATCAAGTAGCTGAAACAGAAAAAGTGCCAGTTGCCGCAGCCGGACTAGCACCATTGTATGAAAATAATGTTCTTAAAGAAAATTTGACCAGTGATGGCGACCATCTAAATGCAGAGGGTCTGAAAATTTATCGACAAGCATTATTACAAATCCTGGCTAAGTAGGTCAACCTAATTAAACATAAAAAGCTAAGTAGATAGCTCCCCAAATTATTTGAGAAGTCGGGGAGCTATAAATTACGAATTACGAATTACGACTGTTAGGCTTTCCAATTCAAAAACCGTGCATAAATATAAGCGATGCCTTCATCAAGAACTGTTCGCACACCTTCGCTATAACTCCACCATTTGTTTGGATTATAATCTTGCGTTTTAGCGGCGATTACACCAACATTAATTTCAGGAGTAAGTATTTTTTTAAAAAGAAACCAACTCCTACGAGCATGAACGTCCAAGGAAAAAAGATTAATTGATTCTATCTTTAAATTTGAATTGGATAGCCAACGTTCAAATTCAGCAGCAGATGCATAACTACGATCCTTAACTACGAAAGGTGTCGGAACAGCTACCACTTTTTCTGCTTCTAAACCGAGTTTTATGAATGTGGCAGCTGACACGTCTGCAAAGTTCTTATATCCGGTAAGATAACTTCCTTTTTCTAATGTGCCTCCGGTAGTAATTATTTGATGATAAGAACCGGTTTTAAATTCAGTTAAAGCTTCTTCTATAGCGTAATCTGGTAGCCATCCTTCAACAACTAATACTTCTGCTGATTCGATCGGGGAAGTTACGGCGAGAAATGAGTGTACATGAGTAAAAATGAAAAATATTAAATAAGCAATCAAAGCGATCGCAATCGCCCACCCTTGAGCCGTAAGTGTCCACATTTCTTGGCGTTTGATTAGTTTGATTTTGGGAAATTTTTGACACCGACGATTTTTTCTCCACATTAAACCTTAGCTAAACGTTGTTCTTTCAAGTAGGTAAACACAGACTTGTCTCCAATATCAGCAGGAATTGCTTGGACTGTCTTTCGCAGGGCAAACACCAAAAATAATATCGCCCAAGTTCCTAATAAAATACTTTCTCCCTGAGTTGGTAAAATTCCCACCAAATGTCCTAACAACAGTAGCGGAACAATTGGGGTTAATACTTTGGTTTCCAGGCGATTGAAGCAAAAAGCCTCTTTAAAATAAATACCTGTCAAAGCTACGAAAATAAAACCAACTCCAAATAAGGTAATTGGCTGATTGTAAACAGCAAGAACCAAAGGTTCACTACTAGTGATTGCCAGAATCACTGATGCGATACTACCGATTGCCCAAAAAACTTGCAACGTTCGGTGCAGTGATGCCATATAGATATGGATGGTAAATAAACTTACACCAAGAGCGAGACTAAAACAAGCATATAGAGGTGTCAGTAAAGTTACAACTGTTGGGTTATTGTTGAGTAAAATCAAAGCGCTGCCTATGGCAAAGCTCAGTGCTGCTACCATCAATCCAGCACGATAGATAATTACGCCAGTGCGATCACTCTGAGTAATTGTAAATTCCCCAAACTGACCTTGATAAACTTCTGGTGCAGAGAGTGTTTGTGTAGTCATAGCTAAGAATATAATTATGATTCTCTAGTAAAGTACAACAGGAAATTGCTCAAGGGTTACTTTTATTATTATGAGCAATAAAGCGAACTTCATGTCATCATTCCTAAAGTTACATCTTTTAGCAGTTACTTTCTGGAAATTTTTGTCGAATCGGCACTGCCTATGGTGAATGAAAATGCTTATTTTTAAGTGGTGTGCAGTTGCCCAACCTCCGTTTTATATCTAGAATTTTCCCCTTTCTTTGCCTTTGGCACAAATCAACAACAGGCACTTTGCAGCCTAGTGGTTTTTCACTGTCTTAACTTTAGCAATATTCACTTGTCTGATTTTCTTAAAAAAACAAGACTTTTAGCGCATCTTGTAAATTAATCTGTAATTGTGAGTGAGCATATCCGCAATTAATAGCAATTTCTACCCAGCCGTGACTGCCAACTAAGGCTATTATCTCTCCCACTTTGACATCACTGTAAGTTTCACAGCCTGGTACACTCAATTCAGCAACTTGCACATACCAACTTTTGCCTTGCACGTAACTCGCTGGAATGTTACTCACTAGGTTGCCAAAGTGGTCAATATATTGAATGCAACCCACTACACCAGTTATTGTCTGCTTACAGTTGCCTATATCCAGGTTTACCAAACTTGCTGGATCGATTTGTTGTCCTAGCTGTTTGAAGGGGACACCACTAGCAAGATTAGCTGCCACAGGTGCAAAGATATCTCTACCGTGAAAAGTCTTGCTTGGTTGAGGAGTGCGCCAATAATTAAGATTTGTAAGTTCGACGGCTGCGATCGCCGGACTTTGACTGAGTACGCCACTGAATATACCATTATCTGGCCCGACCAAAAACCCTTGAGCAAATTCTACTGCGATCGCTCGTCGCTTGCTTCCCACACCTGGATCTACTACTGCCAGATGTACTGTCCCAACTGGGAAATGGGCATAAGCATTCATCAGGCTGAACCTGGCTGCGGCAATGTCTTGCGGCGGAATTTGGTGCGTTAAGTCTACCACCGTCAGTCTGGGGTTGATTTGGGCTATGACTCCCTTCATTATGCCTACATAAACATCGCGATCGCCGAAATCGCTCAGTAAAGTCACGAGTGGTTGTTCATCTATCTGGTTATTAGACATATTTTGGTAAAAATATATAAAAAAGATATTTTCTGTAGCAACAGCTACAAAATATGTGTTATGTTAACAATACAAGACATAAATTGAAAGATTAAACCAGGTAATCATTATGAATCAAAATAGACTACAAAGCATAAGCAAATCACAAGAAGCTCACAGAGCCAATATTCAAAGAAGCCTAGAGCATCGCTTGGAAATAGCTAGAGCAAAAGGCGACGAACAGCTAATTCGTCAACTGGAAGCTGAAATGAGGTATTCCAGCTAAATCAAGTTTTCATTGTTCATAGTTTTGTTGTGCAACCCGCTACGGCGGGTTTTTTCTTTTTAGAGAGTTTCCTGGAAGTTTCGCTCTGACAGCATTTTGCAATTATATAATTGAATTATTCCACTCCTTACCCGCATTTCTCACAAGCAGTGCGTAGCTTGCCGCCGTAGGCATCGCTATTACCCAAACCTTTATTGAGCTTAGATTTTGAGCGTTTTAGACACTAGTATCCGCTCAATAAATCGGGGTAGTGGAAAAAAGAAAAAATTGAGCCGATACAATAATTTCACATTATATACAAAGGGAAAAAAACCCATAACACCCGAAGGCTGGGTTTTGCATACACAGGAAGGTAGAAAAGCCATGACACAGACAGCAACAATCACGGAAGCGATTATACCAGCTTAACCGATGCCCATACTCGCTTCGGTTTAGTCCGAATTGAAGACAAGTAGTTTTTCTCAGAGTGGTCTGAAGGCTTACCTAAAATTACTGAAGCTGAAAAAATATCCCTAAATGTACCTCGGCCAATAAATTCGATAATCTTGCTTATTTTGGCTCCAAGTTCAGCATTCATTCGCCATTTTTTCAAACTTGCATCTGTAAATGTACTTTCAAACTTAATGGTTCCGTTGGCTGGACTATTAGATGTAATGTTTTTAAGTCATTTAGCAGGTGTGGCACTAGCAACAATTTTGTTCAATTACATTTATTGGACATTCGGTTTCTTACCCATGGGTACAACCGGAATGGTTGCACAGGCAATAAGACGTAAATATAATAGACCTCTTGCACGAATACAAAAACTACCCTCAACAACCCCTTCTCCCAATATTGGGAGAAGGGGAGTAAACTTCAAAGTCCCTCTCCCAAGTTTGGGAGAGGGATTTAGGGTGAGGGATCTTGATTCATGCAAGAAGTCTAATCAATCAGTTGTGTTGATTGGTTTACAGTCTTATTGGCTATCAATTTCATCCCAAAGTCTGGTTTTTTATATGAGTATATCGATACTAGCTAGACCCCCATCATTGAAGACGTTGACTAAATCATCTCTCCCGTCTGCGTTAAAATTGCCGACTAGCCATTTTTGAGTATCCCTAAACCCGCCTTGGCCAGTTACCCATCGCTGGAAATCAAAACTCTCACCATTAGATAAGTGAGCATCGATACTAGCTAGACCCCCATCATTGAAGACGTTGACTAAATCATCTTTCCTATCTGCGTTAAAATCGCCGACTAGCCATTTTTGAGTATCCCAAAACCCACCTTGGCCAGTTGCCGATCGCTGGAAATCAAAACTCTCACCATTAGATAAGTGAGTATCGATACTAGCTAGACCCCCATCATTGAAGACGTTGACTAAATCATCTTTCCCATCTGCGTTAAAATCACCAACTAGCCATTTTTGAGTATCCCAAAACCCGCCTTGACCAGTTGCCGATCGCTGGATATTAAAACTCTCACCATTAGATAAGTGAGTATCGATACTAGCTAGACCCCCATCATTGAAGACGTTGACTAAATCATCTTTCCCATCTGCGTTAAAATCGCCGACTAGCCATTTTTGAGTATCCCAAAACCCACCTTGGCCAGTTGCCCATCGCTGGATATTAAAACTCTCACCATTAGATAAGTGAGTATCGATACTAGCTAGACCCCCATCATTGAAGACGTTGACTAAATCATCTTTCCCGTCTGCGTTAAAATCGCCGACTAGCCATTTTTGAGTATCCCAAAACCCACCTTGGCCAGTTGCCGATCGCTGGAAATCAAAACTCTCACCATTAGATAAGTGAGTATCGATACTAGCTAGACCCCCATCATTGAAGACGTTGACTAAATCATCTTTCCCATCTGCGTTAAAATCACCAACTAG
This sequence comes from Nostoc sp., assembly GCF_036918245.1. Classification (GTDB taxonomy): domain Bacteria; phylum Cyanobacteriota; class Cyanobacteriia; order Cyanobacteriales; family Nostocaceae; genus Nostoc. The sequence goes on along the minus strand of NZ_JBALEF010000049.1, from coordinate 151,362 downwards.
CCATTTTTGAGTATCCCAAAACCCGCCTTGGCCAGTTGCCCATCGCTCAATATTAGGAAAGTTTAAAGTACCACTGATAAAGTACTGCCCCAAACTGCCGTAATCCGTGTAGCCAGTTGAAAGAGGATTTTCTTTTCCTATACCATCAATTTTGAGGTAATAATTTCCAGCAACGACATTTGCTGTAATACTTGCAGATAGTAAATCTGTTGGATTGGACGATGCAATTAAGGTACCAGCAGAATTGTATAGCTCTGCCAAAATGTCTAAGTTTGGCCCTCGACTAAAAGGATTCACTATCAAGCTAATCAGACCAGTATCTGTGACAAAACTATAAAAATCTAGGTCTGTATTGCGCTCAATGATGCCACTATCACTGATAGACGTACCAGAAACGGTTAGTAGCTTTGCTGTCGCAATTGTATCACCACAATCATCGGCTCGGTAGGTGAACCCATTTTGGGTTGTAATAATTTGCAAATCATCCTCAGTATTGTTAGCAGAAGCATACTCGCCTTTACTCCACTGGGTTAGGTTTTGGTAATACGCTGATCCCATGATCGGTGCCCAGCCAGTCTCTCCACTACCATGTCCTTCGTAGTAGTCTTCAGCGGGGGTTATTTGTCCATCATGCTCGAGTCCCAGCATATGACCTACTTCATGAGAGATAGCATCAGCCGTATACTTCTCATCACCGTTTATCGCATTTTCAGCAAAAACAAAGGCAGGAGTATCACTATCCCAGTTGAAAGAACCACGCTTGGTGACTCCTCCCACTCCTTTACCATACCAATCGTAGCTGCTACCGCCGATCGCAACACGCACCCCCCAGCGAGTATCATTACTGCCGCTCTTAATCAGATCGTTAATATCTGCTGGAGCCTGCGTTGTGACATTAACATTAAACGGGCTGAAATCCTCAGCGACGCGCTGCCAGATATACTGAATTGTTTCAAGTTCAGCCGAGCTAAAGGATGCTGTATTGCCGTCGAAGTCGAAGGCAGGGGTGATAATGTTAGCCGGACGTTCACTTGTGTTCCAGGAAGTACCAGAGGTGATATTGCCGTCGAAATCTAAATAAATTGTCTGATTAGCTCCTAGTAAGCTGTTGAGGAAGAAAGTTTTAGACAGGTCTAAAAAAGCTGATACTGACATATAATTTCATCCTTAAAGGAAACTTCTATTAATTTCTCTGTATCAAGCAGATAACTTTACGTACTTTGCTATGCAATCTTTACAAAAAGTTATAATCTGCTCTCACCGATACTGGAAATATTTGCATTTCATCTCGCAGGATGGTATCAACTAACTAACAAACTGCTGTTGATATACCATAGCTAGTATTTCCTTTGCGTTCAAAAATGTTATAGCCTTGTTTACGAGTTAACTGTGCGTACTCTTGCTGAATTTGTTCTAGCGTTGCTCCTTGTGGTGTGGGAAATTCAGTTAACGGAATTCCCCAATAAATGCACTAGACCAAACGACAAATTCACTGTCTCCATGCTCTTTAATCACATAAGCATGAACGTCAAGTTTTGCAACATTCAGTCGCTTTCCAAGTTGATATCTCCGTCTGGCAGTATCAAAAACAGTTCCCGAACCGAAAATTAGGTTTTCTGCTCTAGTGGAAGTAGCGATGTCTACGACGGGCTACGCCTACGCAATCCGCGTAAGTACATCCACTCTTCTTGCTAACGATAAGTACGATTGAATTCGGTGCAACTCGATCCAATTCTTTGAGCGTCAAACCTATAATCTGTGCATTGTCGCTCAATGTATCTAATTGGTAAGTAGAGATGTAGATAGTAGTCTTTGTATACTATATAGGGGGATAAAGACAGCGATGGCGTGGTATGGATGTAAGCAATGACAGCGCCTGATCGTAACGTTAAGTTGACACCAATGGGCACTGCTGTGCCCCTACACATGGTGATGTAATATTGTACAGCTAGAACGATTTACCAGCCTTGGAGAAATTGCATGGGAAGAAGTTTTGAGTGAGTTGTTTACTTTGTATTCAGAACCAGTGAGTGATTCGGCTGAATTCGGTCAAAACATTAAGTTGGCAAGTACAACTTGATAGCGCATACTTTGCTTCGCTTAGAAAAGCATATCTTTAATTTAACTCTCCTGTAAGTTGTGAAACCACTCCCGTAAGTTGTGAAACTGCTCCCATAAGTTCGGGAGCAGCTCCCGTAAGTTGTGAAACCGCTCCCATAAGTTCGGGAGCTGCTCCCGTAAGTTGTGAAACCGCTCCGGTAAGTTCGGGAGCTGCTCCCGTAAGTTGTGAAACCGCTCCCATAAGTTCGGGAGCTGCTCCCGTAAGTTTGGGAACCGCTCCCGTAAGTTGTGGAACCGCTACAGTTGCAATATTGATAACTACAGCTTAAGTATGGTGACAGCAACTTAAATATTGCTAATGATGACTTAAGCATTCAAAGGTAAGGGTACCCAGTCATGCGCCTCTACCGCATATTGCATTCAAAATTTTTATATTTTCTTTATTTTGCCAAAATCCGAAATATTGCACAGCAAACTTGTATAAAATCTCAGTGATATCAATTCTCTAAAATCCGTTACCAGATTCAAACTCCCAAACCCAGATTTAATTTGACTTTCTTAATTACGAATTACGAATTACGAATTATGAATTAGTGATTATGCCGCCAGACTACTCCGGTCAAAATCTTCGAGGTCGCTCTTTTAAAGGTCAAAACCTGACTGGGGCAAACTTTAGCAAGACAGATATTAGAGGAGCAAACTTTACCAACGCGATTCTTAAAGATGCTGACTTCAGAGGTGGTAAGGCTGGACTACAGCGACGTTGGACTATTGGGTTGCTTATAGCCTCATGGCTGCTATCGGGAATATCAGGGTTTTTCTCAATCTTAGTTGGTGTATTGGTCGCATATATTTTTGATATCAAAAGCACTCAAAACGTCATCATCGGGATAGTTTCCCTAATTGTGATACTGGTTTTTTTTATTATTACCATTCGTAAGAGTCTAACAGCAGGTTTAGTAGCCGGAGTCTTCGCCGTAGCCTTCGCCGGAGCCTTCGCCGTAGCCTTCGCCAGAGCCTTCGCCGGAGCCGTAGCCGGAACCTTCGCCTTCGGCTTCGCCGGAGCCGTAGTCGGAGCCGTAGCCGTAGCCTTCGCCATAGCCGGAGCCGGAGCCTTCGCCGGAGCCTTCGCCGTAGCCGGAGCCGTAGCCGGAGCCGTAGCCGTAGCCTTCGCCATAGCCGGAGCCATAGCCGGAGCCTTCGCCTTCGCCATAGCCGGAGCCTTCGCCGTAGCCGGAGCCTTTACATTATTTAGCGCTTACATTGGCTGGCGTAGTTTAACGGGAGATGAAAAAGATGCTTGGATTCGCTCATTTGCTCTCGCCTTTGCTGCGACAGGTGGAACTAGCTTCCGCAATGCCGATTTAACCGATGCTGATTTTACTGGTGCAACCCTGAAAAACACAGATTTTAGAAAAGCAAACCTAACACGCACTCGTTTTTATGAAGCAAAAAAACTTGACTTTGCCAGAGTTGACGACACCATATTAACTAAATTAGCTGTTATAAAATTACTCGTCACTGGTAATGGTCGAGGAAAATCTTATGCTGGTGCAAACCTGAAAGGCGCTAACCTGATAGGTGCAGATTTAAAAGAAGCGAATCTAAAAGATGTTGATATTACAGAAGCCACCTTCCAAGGCGCTTGTTTAGAGCGGGCCAACCTAACTTTAGCTCAAGCTGTAGGTACTAACTTCACCAGCGTCCAAATGACAGGTGCTTGTGTCGAAGCGTGGAATATTGAAAGTACAACCAAATTAGATAATATAGATTGTCGCTTTATCTATCTTTTAGAATATCCCAAGCCTGAAACAGACGACCGCGAACGCCGTCCTAGTAGTGGCGAGTTTCAACCAAGAGAATTTACCAAGCTATTTGAAGAAGTTTTAAATACTGTTGATTTAATTTTCCGCAATGGTATTGATTGGAAAGCTTTTGTTAACGCCTTCCAAACAGTGCAAGACCAAAATGCAGACACAGAATTAGCTCTACAGAGTATTGAAAATAAAGGTGATGGCGTAGTAGTCGTTAAAGTTGGTGTACCTGATGGTGGTGATAAAGAAAAGATTCATAGCGACTTTACGCAAAATTATCAACTGGCATTGCAAGCCGTAGAAGAAAAATATAAAGCACAATTACAAGCTAAAGATGAGCAAATAGTCGTTTATCGCCAACAAAGTGCAGAGATGACAGAGATTGTAAGATTATTAGCTAATAAACCGATTAATGTTCAAGTTGACAACAAAGTTGAGAATAAAAATATGACTAACAGCAATGATGCCAGCCGCAAAATTGAAATTGGCAGTGTTGGCAGAGACTTTAATGCCAGTGGACAAGCTTTGAATTTGGGTGATATTAGCGGTACGGTAACAAATACCATCAACGAGTTACCAGCGTCTCCCGAACCAGATAAACCAGGAATTAAGGAATTGTTGACGCAATTGCAAGCAGCAATTGAGGCTGATACAAACTTACCGCAAGAAGATAAAGCTGAGGCATTAGAACAAGTGAAAGCTTTAGCAGAAGCGGGGAAAAGTCCTCAAGAGGGGGCAATGCAAAAGGCGGCGAAAACGGCTATAAAGATTTTAAAAGGGACAATTTCTAGTTTACCCAGTGCCACAAAGTTGGTTGAACAGTGCAGCAATCTATTGCCGTTGATTTCAAATTTTTTGGGTTTAGGTTGATCCGCCCGTGATTCACTTTGACCTCTCTCCAAACCTCTCTCCTAAGAGGAGAGAGGCTTTGAATCTTACTCCCCTTCCCTTATAGGGAAGGGGTTGGGGGTTAGGTCTCTTCGCAGTATGCTGGGCACAGATGGCGCAGAGAAGGTAAAATTATAAGTAAAAGTATTAAGAATTTTAAATAAACTAATCAATGTCCAGCATTTCTCTTGACAAAAGTAACTCTCATGTCGTTGTTATCGGTGCCGGAATAGGTGGACTGACTGCTGGAGCATTATTAGCTCATAGAGGTTACAGCGTCTTAATTTTGGATCAGGCCCTCGTACCCGGAGGCTGTGCTTCGACGTTTAAACGGCAGGGATTTACCTTTGATGTGGGAGCAACTCAGGTGGCTGGGTTGGAACCAGGGGGAATTCACCACCGGATTTTCTCAGAATTAGAAATAGATTTACCGCCAGCAACGCCTTGTGATCCTGCTTGTGCGGTGTATTTACCTGGGGAAAGCACACCGATTAATGTCTGGCGCGACCAAGAGAAATGGCAAGAAGAACGACAAAAACAGTTTCCTGGTAGCGAACCGTTTTGGCAATTGATGGCAACTTTATTTAATGCCAGTTGGGAATTTCAAGGACGCGATCCAGTACTACCACCACGTAATTTATGGGATTTATGGCAGCTAGTGCAAGCGGTGCGTCCCAGTACATTAATTACCTTACCCTTCACCTTGTTTACGGTAGGAGATGCTTTACGGTTATGTGGATTGGGAAATGACCGACGACTGAGAACTTTTTTGGATTTACAACTGAAGCTATACTCCCAGGTGGATGCAGACGAGACAGCATTGCTTTATGCAGCAACGGCGTTGAGTGTATCCCAACTGCCCCAAGGATTGTTTCACCTTCAGGGAAGTATGCAAGTATTAAGCGATCGCCTGGTACAATGCTTAGAAAGAGATGGCGGCAAATTGTTGATGCGCCACACTGTAGAACAAATCAAAGTAGAAAACGGCAAAGCTACTGCTGTAGTCATTAGAAATCAGAAAACTGGCGAAGTCTGGACAGAAGCAGCCGACCACATAGTTACCAATGTCACCGTGCAAAACTTGGTGCAGTTATTGGGAGAACAAGCGCCATCTGGTTATCAAAACCGGGTGGAAAAACTGCCCCAAGCATCGGGCGCGTTTGTGATTTATTTGGGTGTAGATGCCAGTGCGATTCCGCCTGGATGCCCTCCCCATCTGCAATTTCTGTATGATGTCAATGGCCCAATTGGTGAGAATAATTCCCTATTTGTTTCCGTCAGTCATCCTGGAGACGGCCGCGCACCGGAGGGGAAAGCGACAATAATTGCTTCTTCATTTGTCGATCCTGCACAGTGGTGGCAGACTGAAGATTATGAAGGACTAAAAGAAAAGTTTACCCAAGAAGCGATCGCTCGTCTTGCCCAATACTTCTATCTCAAGCCAGAAACGATTATTCATCAAGAAGCCGCAACACCCCGCACCTTTGCTCATTTCACAGCCCGCGATCGCGGTATAGTTGGTGGCATTGGTCAAAGAATTCCCACCTTTGGCCCCTTTGGGTTCGCCAATCGGACACCAATCCAGCATCTGTGGTTAGTTGGTGACTCCACCCATCCCGGCGAAGGTACTGCTGGAGTGAGTTATTCGGCGCTAACGGTAGTCAGGCAAATTGAGGCGCAAAAACTGCTCAATTACCAGTAATTGAAAAGCCCTCCTTCGTTGGCAGGCAAGTTATACTTATAACTGATGACAAACGGGACAGAAAACTGATGAAATAAGATTAGTGTTGCTAATCTGGAGTAATGACAGACAGCGTTTTAATTATTGGCGGACGAGGGCGGATTGGTAGCACTGTTGCTCAGGATCTAGCTACCCATACGCAGGCACAAATTACGATTACTGGACGTTCTGCGGAGTTTGGGAAGGCTGTTAGCTTGTCTTCGGGAGGACAAGTGCAGTTTTTGGTGTTGGACTTGGCAGAAGTTGACAAGCTGCGAGATGCGATCGCAAACTCTAACTTAGTCATCCATTGTGCTGGCCCATTTCACTATCGAGATACTAATGTTCTCGAAACCTGTATTGCTCTAGGCGTTAACTATGTAGATGTCAGCGACCATCGTTCCTATACTAGCAAAGCTCTCAAGTATAATGAACAAGCTGCTGCTGCTGGTGTGACAGCAATTATTAATACTGGCATTTTTCCTGGTATTTCTAACAGCATGGTACGTCAAGGTGTTGAACAATTTGATCAAGCAGAAAAGATCCATTTAAGTTATTTGGTTTCGGGTTCTGGCGGTGCTGGCATTACAGTGATGCGGACAACTTTTTTGGGGTTGCAGTATCCTTTTGACACTTGGATAGATGGAAAATGGCAGCTAATCAAGCCTTACAGTGAAAGAGAATTAGTTGAGTTTCCACCTCCCTATGGACGCAGCGGAGTTTACTGGTTTGATATGCCAGAAACCTTTACACTGCCCAAAGCTTTCCCATCAGTAAAAACTGTAATTACTAAGTTTGGCTCTGTTCCCGATTTTTACAATCACCTAACTTGGATTGCGGCACACGTTTTTCCCAAGTGGTTAATGCAGCGTCGTTACATGATTGAATTTCTGTCTCATGTCAGCCATTCAATGACAGATGTCACTAATAATTTTACTGGAATTGGGGTAGCAGTTCGTTCAGAAGTTACAGGGCAAAAAAATGGTGAAACCGCCGTTTATTGTTCAACTGTAGTGTATGAAAATACAGCGATAGCTTCTGGTTGCGGCACAGGTAGTATTGCCCAATTATTGCTAGAAGGTAAACTCAATAAACCAGGTGTTTTTGCTGTGGAAGAAGCACTACCAACAAATTTATTTGAAGAGGTAATGCAAAGCCGAGGAATTAAAATTAATCAAAGTTGGTTATAGCTTAATACGCTTGAGTTAAGCACACTAAGCAAAAATTTCATCTGATTTCACGAAATATTCAGATACATAGATGGGGGCGTACATTTGTACGCCTTTACTATAGGTAAAAATTAATATACCTTACGGTAGAAGGAAGAACTGTACGTAAACACTTAGGATGCCTGTGAGCCTTAAATATTGAATATATTTATACATGACCAAGGCTCATAAAATAAAAAGAGGAGATTTTTTCATGCAAAAAATTTTATTAACTTTAAAGCAAGCATTACGTTCCAGCTTTTTGGTTCTTGCCTTAATAATTTTCATCAGCTTGTCAGCTTCCTTCATTTTCGTTCAAGAAGCTAGTTATGCAACTACTCTTGAAGAATTAAAGCTAGTACCTCCAGATTATAAACCAAATTCTCAAGAAAAAATTAATCGCGCTAACGAATATGACCCAGGTGTTGGTGTTCAAGAAGAAGAACGAGAAGAAGCTTATGAGGAAGCAATAAAAGATTCAAAAGACCTTAATACTATAGAGAAGGCTTACGAAAGGAATTTAAAGGCTGAACAACAAGGAAAGCCCCAAGAAAGTTTTGGTGAAAAAGCGAAAGAAGTTATTGAAAAGGTTACAGGTAAATAGTAAATATAAACCTAGCCCCTAACTCCTTCTCGACAAAAGACGCAAAGTAAGATTCAAAGCCTCTCTTCGGTTTGAAGTCAGGTTTAGAAAATTAAATTGTAGGGTGTGTTATGCCAAAGGCTAACGCACCTTAAATTATTCATGATGCCCTACTCTCGGCGATAACGCACCCTACAAAAATTGTTTTTACTCAAATTCATCTATTGTGGCGCGAGGAGTAGTCTTTCTCTCATTAGCAAGATTGCGCTCATACCACTTCATTAATGGAGTTGTACTAATTCCATGCACAATCACCGAAACCGTAATAGTAGTGTAAGTTATCCAAGCAATTTGTTCGCCTGCTTCACCTTTTAAGCCATGACCAAACGCATAGGCAAGGTAATATAAAGAACCTACACCGCGAATCCCAAACCATCCAAATAACAACCGAGTTCCTGGGTGCAAGGTTCGACGGTGTGATTCTAGAGGACGTTTACCTATTGTACTAATCCAAACTCCTACAGGTCTGATTATCAAGAATAACAAAATTATCACTATCAAAGATTGCCCAGCATAATTGAGCATTGGCTTTAATAATAATATTGAACCTAATAGTAAAATTGTCCCAACTTCCAGCAGCTTTTCAATTTGCTCAACAAATTCCAATTGTGCTAGCGGCTTTTCATGATTTCTGTAACTGCGTTGGACAACTAACCCAGCAACAAATACTGCCAGAAACCCATAGCCATTCACCATTTCTGTTAAAGAATAAGTTAGTAGAATTGTGCTTATAGCAACAAAATCTTCCATTAACTCATCAGTAGCATGGCGTTTTTGGATTCTTTGTTCAATCCAAACTATAGATTTGGCAACAACAATTCCCATAACAATACCAGCTGCGATCGCCCAAATTAAATCAACCGTAATCCACTGTTTAAACCAGTTACCCCAGTTGTCATCTTCTAATGCATGAATGCCAAAATAAACGAAGGGAAAAGCTAAAGCATCATTTAACCCACCTTCAGAAGTTAAACCAAATCTCAATTCATCTTGGTCGTTTGTATCGGTCAGTTGTACTTCTGATGCTAAGACTGGATCGGTAGGTGCGAGAATTGCTCCTAATAAAATCGCTTCTCCCCAATTCATCCCTAAAAACAATTTACCCACAACAGCCAGAGCCAAAATTGAAATTGGCATCAGAAATACAATCAATCGCACCGTAATATCCCAAACCCCCAACTTTAGAGGACGAACAATTCTTAAGCCGCAGCTAAACACAGAAATAATTACTACAAGTTCTGTTATTTTCTCCAGCACTTCGGCGTTGAAAACTTCATCTCGACGTAATTGAACCAGCCCAAAGCCGTTAGGGCCTAGAAAAATACCAACTAGTAGGTAGATAATCGCAAAAGAAAGAGGTAAGCGAGCAATCCAACCTGACCCTAATGTGACCATCAGCAGAAGTAGACCAATCACAAATAGGTCAATAATATAGATATCTACCATATAGCAATTTATATAAATATAAGGTGTTGCTCTGTCAGCTTAGTTGCTATAGCTTTGTATTAAATTTACCTATGGGCAGATTTTCTGGGATTAGAATTCAGAGACACCACCAAATTGAAGAAGAAAGGAATAGATAAATTTGGCGTTGGCTTTGCCCAATTTAGTACAAATATACTATAATGGATATAGCGTCCACAAAGCCTAGCCAAATACATAATGGCTCTGTGAAAACCTTCTGGAAGATGGATTCAAGGGTTAGTTCGATGATGAAGCATTATATTCTCAACCTCAATCCGACAGCCAAGCATGAATGGGATCGGTGTATTTTACGTGACCCGCTGACTGCCAAACGCCCAGACATTGCTAAACTAATTGCCGAAGCAGTTGGTGCTGATACAGGTAGTTATTTGGTCAGCGTGAATATTGAAGTTCAAGTTTTGCAGCAAGCGGCAGTACCTCAAGCCGAACAACTCTCGCTTTCATTTCCAGAGGTGAGTGTGCCCTCACAACCACAACTGCGGGAAGCAGCTTGAGCTAGAGTGCAGAATTTAGCAGAAAATAATAAGCCTGCTTATGCAGGCTTACTTTGTTAGCCGTAGACTTCAGTCTGACGGCTAAATAAGTCATGGGTATATGAGTAGACTTAATCTTAAAAGGTAAAATTAATGGTGTTATTCAAAAGACATCTCTAGAAATTAATAATGATCTACATTCATTTTCACTCATATCTCTAAAGCTAATTTGAAAAACTTAAAAAATTGGCTGATACAGAGTATATATAAAGATGAAGGAGCTTTAAATTTAAAACTTTTTGAGAGTTTATTTGAACTTAATTTCCGCTAAAATTTAGGAAACTGACTGTAAATAATTAGTGGAAAATAATTGCCATACTTGCACTTTAGACATTGCTTTTCCTCCCCTAATTCAGTACATTTGGACTATAATATATATATAGCGTCCACCAAGCTGATTTAAGTGTAAAACTGCTCTGTGACAGCCTTTTGGTAAATGGATTCAAGGGTTGGTCTTATACTTAAATACTACATTATTGACCTTAGAGGAAAATTATTAAATGATGCAACTGAGTCATTATCCAGCTGCGATCGCACAAGCTGCCCAACGGGCTAATGAAATAGACTCTCAGTTGATGGCAGTGCAGCACCAAGTTAACCGATTTGAAGGCAATGCAGACCGCACCGCCGCCTTTGAGATGGATTTGAAAAATGATGCTCAACGTAAGGCTCGTCGCTTTGAGGTGTTGCTTGTAAATCAGGAATATCAAAAAGCAATAGACACTCAAATTCGACTAACTGTCGATAAAGCAAATGCGATCGCTCATTTGGAATATCTGCGTAACCAGTTTAGTGTAGCTAAGTTGGAAACAAGATTAGCGATCGCACAACAACTTTCTGATTTTGAATCTCGTGAATTAGTTGGTTTGTAATCACAATCATAAACCCCAGACGTGAATCTGGGGTTATCCAAACAAAATCGGTGATTGTAAGATTAGGGAAGTAATTATAATCTGTGGGACAGCAATTGGGAAATTTGCTGATTAATAGTTGCAACATCAAAACGCCCACTAGCAGTAGCCCTGGCATTATTGGCTATAGTCGCAGTTATTTCCGTCTCCTGTAAACAAGTGATAATTACTTGTGCAAGTTCCTGGGGTTTTCCTGGTGTCACTAAAAAACCATTAAGTCCATGTTCTACTAACTCCATTGCACCCCCAGCTTTGGCTGCAACTACAGGTTTTCCACATAACATCGCCTCTACAATAACTCTACCAAAAGGTTCTGGCGAAGTAGAGGTATGTGCCACTAAGTCACAAGCTGCCATTAACTGGGGAATATCAGAACGAAATCCTAAAAATTTGACGCGGTTTTCTAATCCCAGTTCCCTAACTTGTTGGTGTAACTTTTGGACGTAATCTTGTTCGTCAAACAGTGCATCACCCACTAAAATTGCTATCACATCATGCGGACATTTAGCAAGGGCATCAATTAAAATATGCTGGCCTTTCCAAGGTGCAAGACGGCTAAAGTGTCCAACGACAAATTTTCCTTCTAATCCTAACTGCTGCTGTAATTTCTGAATGTCAAACTCATCAGTTTGATAAATTTTTGGATTAAAGCCGTTATAAATAACTTCGATGATATCTGGGCGTCCTCCTGCTTGTACGAAGGCTGTTTGACTAGCTTGAGAATTAGCAATTACTAATGATGCAAAACGATTAGCTAAGTTAACAGCAATGCGAAGATTAGTTTGGCTAAAATGTTCTTTGGAAAGAATATCATGTAAATGATAAACCAGAGGGCGACGACTGAAAAAACTTGCCAACGCTCCGACAACTAATGCTTTTTGGGTATTGGCATAGATTAAATCATATTCACGCGCTTTTTTAACTACCTTAGTAATCAAAGGTGCAAGTTGTCCCAAACTCTTGAATCCTTGTAGCAAACTGCTTTCTTTGCGAACTTGGATTGGTTGAGTTGCGAGGACTTCTACTGGGATATGATTTTGCTGTAATAAATGTTTAAATGACCCATCTGCAAATAAACCTACCAAAGCGCGATCGCCATAAGGTTTAGCAATATCTATTAAACATAATTCCGCACCACCTGGTTTACCGCTTTGGTCTAGGAAAAGAATTCTCATTAAACCTCTATTTTATCTAGTTTTATTCATGTAACACACCTAAAATTTCTGAGATTAACTTATTTAAGCTAATAAAACATTCCGTACTTGCTGGGCAATTTGATTCCAGTCGTAGTGTGTGGTGGCGTACTGGCGACAGGCCGATCGTGAAGGTATGGCGATATTTACCAAAAGCACTTGTTCTAATTTTTCAGCAATCGCTGAGGCTTCTGTTGAAGTCGTAATTAAATCGGGTGAAAATTCTGATAAAATTTCTGGCATTCCCCCAACTGGGGTACATAAAACAGGAGTACCACAGGCTAAAGACTCGATTATTACTAATCCAAATCCTTCAAAAGATTGACTAGGCATAATAGTCAATTCAGCAGCTTGGTAAGCCATAGGTAATTGCTCATCAGGGAGAAAACCTAAAAATTTAACGTTGTCTTCTAGTCCTAATTCTGTAGCCTGTTGTTGTAGTGCAGCTTGGATGTGACCACGACCTGCGATCGCTAACCAAACATCTGGTATTCTGGGCTTAATTATAGCCAGAGCTTGCAATAATTTGTCAACTCCCGTTCGATGTACTAAGCGGCGTGATGTAAATATAATCCGACGATTATTAGGCCAGCCTAGCTTTGCACAAGCCTCTTGGGGTGATAAATTTGGTTGAAACCAATTAATATCAACTCCACCGGGAATAACATTAATTTTGCTCCACGGTACTTGATATTGCTCGTGCAAAATTTTCCCAAAAGCTTTGCTCAAAACAATGAAGCGATCGCAGCGATTATAAGTGTTTTTTTCTATTAACCAATGCTTGATTAAAAGACTGAGGTTTTTATTAACTACCTCTTGCTGACTTTCAGAAGCCCAAGGGCCATGAAAGTTAAAAGTAACTGGTACTCCCTTTGGCAAAATATCTAAAATAGGAAAGCTGTATAATGCAAAGTGCAAATTAATAGCATCTGGTTTGCTCGTTCTTGTTTTCTGAAAATTATTACGAATCGACCATAATCTTTGCCAAATAGCACTATCGGGAGAAGCCAAGTTAGTCAGCTTAATCGGTGAATTTAGTTCAGCCTCAGGTAAACCGACTCCGCATAATTCAATCCAATCTTGATTTGCGGCTAATTTATGAGTTAGTTCATAAATATACCTTTCTAGTCCTCCGGGACTTTTGGGAAACCAGCCTAATCCAAGGGTGAGAATAGATGCAGATGCAAAATTCAAACTTCTTTTTTTATTAGCTTCCATAGATATGTCTCCTATAAATGTATTAAAACAGTAGTGGCACACAGTTGTGCGCCTTCACTGCGTGTTGTATCCAAACCCGAATCACTATAATTTCGGAATACACATTACTAATAAGAGTTTTTTTATGGAACACCAATTTATAAACTATTTATATGCCAACGTCAATAATGAATTAAAACCTGTATTTTTATTAACTAAGTAACACGGAGTACGATAGATATTGTACTTAAAATTCACCAAGCTGTATGCTAGATATACCAATAAAAAACTACTGATTAACAATTATTACTGTATTAATATTTACAATAGATACAGTAAATATTAATATTTCTAAAGTATTACTTGAGATTTTAAATAATAATGTGGGTTTGATAAAGTTTATGTAAATAGTACATTTTTAATCCTGATAGCTTTTTATTGATTTGTCATCAGATGTCTCACTCCGAAAAAATTGTATCTTAGTGAATTAAAAAACAGTCATATATTGTGCGGATTTCATAAAAGGTAATTGTATATAAATAATTAAAAGCTGAAAAATATATGATAAATAAACTACTGGCGAAGTTAGTAAAACTTCGTCATGAACTCAATCAGCAGGTAAAAAAATTATCTAAGACTAGATATTTACAAAGAAGTAAAACTTTAAATTTTTTGCTCAGTATGACTGTTGCAGTCCTTGTTACTAGCATCGTAATTACAACAGATTGGGCAACAAGAGAAACAGCGACAATTACATACAAAGTATCTCCGAGAAGTAATACTATTGACAATGCAAATCTGCGGTTACAAAACAATACTGAAACACCCAAGCTTAACTACAAAGCATCGTTGATAAGTAATACTAGTAACAGTAAAAATTTGCTAGTAGAAAACAATACTGAAACACCCACGGCTGACTACAAAACATCGTGGATAGGTAACACTATTGGCAGTGGAAATCTGCGGGTACAAAACAATATTGAGGCCATGTATGTTGCTCCTGATGGCACAGTTTATACCAACAGCCATTGGGATGAAGCAGCAATGGAGGCAGGAATATATAAAGATGGTAAGGTTATTGCTGCCCTTGGGGATACTCACGGCTGGAGTCGTGGCGGTGGTAAAGCTGTAACAGCAAATAGTAAATATGTTTATATTGCCATGACTCAAGGTTCGAGGGGCAATATAAAAGAAGATTACCCACCAGAAGGAACAACTTGGTATAGCGTTAGACGCTATGACTTGTCAGGAAAACCTGCACCATTTCCAAATGGGCGTGGCTGGGATAAAAGTATGTTGATTACCAGCACTAAAAGTGAAGTCACTGGATTAGCAACTGTAGGAAGCGAGTTGTATGTGAGTGATTTTGCTGCTAACCAGATTCGTGTTTATGATACTGATACGATGAAGGAACTCCGCAGCTTTACCTTTGCTAATCCGGGAGCAATAACTATCGATCCACAAAAAAATCTGTGGATTATTCAAAGTAAAAATGGTAGTAAGCCTGCAAAAATTTTACATTATTCCCAAAGTGGAAAACAATTGCCTCAACAGATTGCAGATATTGTAGAACCAACAGCGATCGCTATTAATCATCAAGGTAAACTGTTAGTAGCAGAAAATGGCCCGCGTCAGCAAATGTTGACTTATGAGATCAAAGATCAGCCAGTGCAGGTGAGTAGTTTTGGTTCTAAAGGCGGTATCTATGCAGGAGTTCCTGGTGAAATTCGAGATTTGAAACTTTACGGACTTACCGGAGTTGGTACAGATGCTTCAGGCAATATCTATATAAATAGTAATGGTTTCAACAAATCAGGAACAGATTTGCGGAAATTTTCGCCATCGGGAAAATTAATGTGGCGATCGCTAGGATTAATATTTGTCGATAATGCAGATGCCGATCCTAAAACCGATGGTGTCGATTTATTCACCAAACAAGAACACTATCTGATGGATTACAGTAAGGCTGCTGGTAAACAATGGACTTACAAAGCCTACACCTTAAATCCTTTCAAATATCCTCAAGATCCACGTCTGCATACATCCCCAGATGGAACCTTTGTTCGCCGCATCCAAGGGAAGCCGTTTTTGTTCCTCACAGATATGTATAACAGCTTTCTGCAAATATATCGTTTTAATCCCGCCACAGATGGTAAAGTTGCCATACCCGCCGGAATGTTTGTCAGTACTAATAGCGCAGATAAACCATTTATCACTGGAAATTGGCCACCGCATCAACCAGAACAAGGGGAATGGATCTGGCGCGATCGCAACGGTAATGGCAAATTTGAAAAGAACGAATATGATCGCAGCAAAGATTATCCTTATCTCGGCGGTTGGTGGGTAGACAGCAAAGGAGATGTTTGGAAAGCTTTGCGAACAGAAGATGGCATTCGACATTATCCTTTACAGGGAATAGATCCTAAAGGCAACCCCATCTACAGCTATAGTTCGATGGAAAAGCAAACTACTCCCAAAATATTTAACGACTTGCGGCGGATTGAATATTTCCCTGAAACAGATAGTATGTATTTGTCAGGTTTTACGGTAGATCGCCCTGCATTTAGTGACGATGCTGGAGTTGCTGGATCTGAGATTGCCCGTTTTGACAATTGGAGTAAAGGAAATCGTACTCCCAAATGGCGGATTGTAATTCCCTACGACAGCACCGGGAAGCGTGAAGTGTCTACAGCAGCAATCAGTGTGGCGGGAGACTATGTATTTGCTGTGACAGTCAAAACCGCAGAGGTATATGTCTACAATGCCAAGACGGGAGCGCAAGTACAAAAGTTAAAACCAGGCCCAGAAGTGGGCGGCGAAAGTGGCTGGATTGATATACCCTACGGTATTCGCGCTTTTCGGCGTTCCAATGGAGAACATCTGGTATTTGTGGAAGAAAATTGGAAAGGAAAAGTGATTATGTATCGGCTGGCGGCGTGAGTATTTACAGCAATTATATCAAGTTCGGATAATCAGTTATGATTCCTACAGTCGTTGCACCCCACCCCGCCAAAGCTGTGCTTTGTCTCCCCTCCCCTTAGCAAGGGGAGGGGATTAAGGGGTGGGGTTCTGCGGGTTTAATAAGTAATCAAGTGAACATGATATTACGACATAACACAGCTTTGACTCTAAGCTTAACCAAGCCGCAGATCCCCGACAACTTGTACAAAGTCGGGGATCTTGTTTTTCACAAATGATTTAGTATTGCTATATGTACAAAAATATGTGATTAAATGTATCGCAGATTTAGTGTCAATTACTTTGTCATTTCCTATTTAGCCTTCATCCGCGCCTGCTTCACCATTGCGATCAAAGTTTGATGGGCATCTTCCGCATCTACTAAAACACGATCAAATTGAATGCGAACTGGTACAGCTTCCCCATTTACTTGCGCTGTTAAATCCATACCCTGTGCATCAATTGACAGCATTTCGGCTGCGAGCGCATCTGTTACACCACCAAAAGCTTTAGCATAAACAACTACAGCATCAGCATGATCGTCATTCATGTGCTTGCAGATGCGCGAACTAATTTCAGCAGAGAAACCATTAGACATTGTGAACTTAAAAGAGATGAATATGGCAAGAGCCTAAATTATCGGCTAAGTGTTCAAATTAGCAGAAAAAGCTAGTTTTACGCCATCATTATTATAAGTTATATCTGAAAAACAATTGTCGTTGTATATATTTGATAACTTAAGTTTATTATTCGTACAAAAATTAAATTAAAATAACCATTATCCAGTATTTTTACCTTTCATTACGGAAAGCAGACAGCGTAAACTGTATCAGAAGTATTAGCCAAAACTATTGCAGCTAAGAGACAATGAGCGAAACTAGCCCCAGACGAATTGTAATTGGGGATGTGCATGGACACTATGAAGGTTTAATGACATTGTTGGAGGCGATCGCCCCCACCTCAGAAGATCGAGTCTATTTTCTGGGAGACTTAATTGATCGCGGACCTCATAGTGCACAAGTAGTTAATTTTGTCAAACAAAATAATTACTCATGTTTGTTGGGAAATCATGAGCAGATGTTACTAAGCATTCTGACCAATGAAAGGACTTCCTCCTCGACAATGCAAGCATGGCTGTTTGGTGGAGGGCAAGCTACCGTGGCCAGTTACCAGGAGGCTCCAATTCCTGATGACCATCTGGATTGGTTAAAAGCTTTGCCTACATACCTTGACTTGGGGGATATTTGGTTAACTCATGCTGGTGTTGACCCTTACAAGTCGGTGATAGAACAAACTGCCGATGAACTGTGCTGGATACGAGAGGAATTTCACAGCATTGAAAAACCCTACTTTCCAGATAAACAAATTATCATTGGTCACACCATTACCTTTACCCTGCCGGGTGTTTCTCCTGGGAAACTGGCTCAAGGCAAGGGATGGCTAGACATAGATACTGGCGCTTATCATCCTCGGAGTGGCTGGTTGACTGGACTAGATGTCACAAATCAGTTGGTTTATCAAGTTAATATCTTTAAAAATTATATCCGTATGCTGCCTTTAGAAGAGGTTGTAAGTACGGTTGATCCAGCCAAAATTAAAGTCGCTCGCCGCAATAAGAATTGAGCAATATTTGAAATGAGGGGGAGTGGGGAGAAATTAATTCAAAATTCAAAATTCAAAATTAAAGAACCTCTGCCTCCTGCCTCCTATGAGCCAATTCCCAATGCCCAATTTCCTCAAGACTTCGCTAATGGTCGAATATTAGCTTTATAACTAGCATTATCCAAGCCATCTTTTCCATTACTAGGTTGAGAGTTAATTGCACGTCTAAGGGCTTCAATGCGATCGCTGGTTCCGGGGTGTGTACTCAAAAATGTTGGAGTAGAACCACCCTTTTTCAGCAGCTTTTGCATAAAAGAGACCATTGCTGACTGGGCATAACCAGTACGTCTCAAAGTTCGTAGTCCTCTTTGATCGGCTTCAAATTCGTTTTTACGACTACGTGGTAAGTCTCGCGCTAACTGTACACCAATTTGCACTGCGGTACTTCGATCTAAGCCAGCCGCCGTTAATAGACCACTTTCGAGGGCTTTTTGCTGCATCTGCTTGACTACGTGTTTCCCGCCAATGTGACCAATTTCATGGGCAAGAACACTTGCCAGTTCCGCTTCATTGTCTGCGGTTTTTAGCAAACCTGTATGGACATATACATAGCCGCCCAAAGTCGCAAAAGCGTTAATAGAGTTATCCTCAACTATCTGGAAATTATAGGGGAGATCGGGGCGATCGCTATTCGCTGCTAAACGCCGACCAACTTGTTCTACATAACGATTCACTTCGGTATTGCGGTAAAGTCGGACTTGACTCCCGACCAATTCCTGATTAATCTGCTTACCAAGATCAACTTCTTGATTAGGGGATATATTAGAAAGCTGAAATGCCTGAACTCCTTGGAGTAGAAGAGGCAAGAAATCTAAAGTTCTTCCAGGTAAGGGTGTACTCAGGCACAGACTCAAGGCGACTACCACTGAAATTAGGGGATAAAACCAGCGACGCCGCCATACACGGTAATTTACAGCAAAACCTTTCCAATTGAACATAATACGCTTTGAAGATTATTTCGGGAGAACATAAAATGAGGGGACAAATTATGAGACGGATTTAGAGTATTCTAAGTTGCATTCTTAACTCAAGACTAAAGGAGTTGTCATGCAGATAATCTTGACGCAAATCTACCGAATTGCGGGAGGCTAGGGATTCTCTCCAAAGATAGGCTTAAACACTAGATTTTACTTTCTAGGCGCGTCAGTATTAACAGGTAAAATTTTCAGGGTTAGCTGCCGTTCCTCGGAAATTACGAACTCATGATAAACTGTCGCATAACTGCAACCCCAAATACTTTGAGTTATTACTAAATAGGAAAAATCGCCGATTTCATCGAAAAATCTCTTGCTACAATCCATTACTTCGCTATTACCTTGGAAAACTTTTTATGGCTATTTTAGATTCAAAAGGTCGCTTGTTTGGCAAAATCAATCTTCTAGATTTAGGTGCGGCGCTAGTAATTTTGCTAGTTATCTTTGGCATCTTTGTTTTTCCTGGCACTTCTGGTTCCGTTGCCCAAGTCGGTGCGAAAACAGTACCGATAGAAGTAGACTTGGTAGTTCGTGGTTTGAATGTACGTGACCCAGAAAGATTAATCGATAATGGGTTCAAAAAAGGTGAAAAAACCAATGTGATTATCCGCAATCAACCATACGGACAGATTGAAATTAAATCTATTCAACAGCTACCTAGAACAATCAATGTTTTCCAACCGGATGGCACTGTTAAAGAACTGCCAGATCCAAAAAGAAACAATTATAGTGCAGATTTTCTTTTGACTTTAGATGGCAAAGCCCAAGTTACTGAAAGTGGGCCAGTTTTGGGTAACAGTAAAGTGAAAATTGGGATGCCATTTGAGTTAGAAGGCTTTAACTACAACTTCAATGCAACTGTCATTGATATCAGATTGAAAGATAAATAGTATTATCACTTTTGTTGATAATTTTCTTTAGCAATCTTATTAAACATCTGGTGAAAAAGAATGTAGAGATGCGTTAGCGCAGCGGGGCGAACGCGTCTCTACGACTCATGTTAATTAAGCAAAGGCAAAAATTTGCGAATTAACCCGATTGTCACTGCTGGCAATTCCAACTGTGGTGTTAATCCGACATCTTCCAACTGTTGAAAAAATCGGATTGCTTGAGGATTGATTTCAGCAAGGCGGCGACCAATTGAGGGGCCTGTGAATTCTGACTTTTGTCCCCAAATAATGGCGCTGGGAGTGGTTAATTGTTGAATGTAAAGGGATAAATCAAAGCACAAATCGCCACGAACAAAGGACAGTGCTGCATACTCAGCATTAGGCTGTTGGGCAGATTGTAGATAAGCATCTACAATTTCTTCGTAGACTCGATTGGATTGAGCAAATTGCCTTTGTTCTAAGAAGCCGCGAATACCACCACTAGTAGCAACTCCAGTGTTGTAAAGTAAACGATCGACAATGGGAACGCTAACTAACTGGGCAAAAAAACTACGGGAGTAGTCTTCGCCAAAGTCAGAAAGTCCAGCGGGCGTCGTAAGAATTAAAGACTTGAATAAATCAGGACGATCTGCTGCTACCCGAATTGTAAATCCTGCGGTTAAAGAAGAAGCGATCGCTGTTACTGGCCCAGTACAAGTCTGCTCGAAAAACTCCCGAATCGTGGTCAAATAATCATCAATCTTGTAACTCCGTGCTGGATGTTCAGACCTACCCCAACCGAGCAAATCTGGTGCAATGACTCGATATTCAGCCGCAAAAGCCGGATAAACTTTCGACCACTCATAAGCAGAAGACCCACCACCAAAGCCGTGCAGGAATACCAAAGTTTCCCGATCGTCTTTGGCAGTTCCATCATCCTGCCAAGGTGCACCAGTAGCAGTGTAATATACCATTCTACCTAGTGAGGTATCTATAGAGCGTTGTTCAAATCCTAGTGGTTGAAACATAAGTATTTTTTCGTTGACTGTAGTTATTCGTTGGCACAAGTAAGACAAGATACCTGGGACGCAGGTACACGAAGAAAAAATTTGATAATTTCTCCGCCTTACCTTCAGTCACCCAAGATGTTTACTGCACTCAGCGCTGAGTAAATTAACAAGCACTTAATATCTGTGTACTTAGTAAAAGCAACGTCCCTTGTAGGCAGTCTTTTAACTCAGCACTCTTCATGTGTTTAGTTCAAACTCCCCACTCATTGTTATTATCAGCGAACCAATCACTCTCAGACTTCTCGCTAGCGTCAGATTAAGTAGATATAAAATTACTGGATTACTTGTAAAGATTTGGCGCTTTTTTTCATAAAAATAAAGTGACTTAACGTTGAAATTACTGTTTTATAAGGGTTTTTCATAGTAGCGACGATCACTCCAGCGTGAATCCAGCATAAGTTTTTATGGTAGTCTATCAAAAAACCCATAAATAATTTTGAGCGTCAACACGTTAACAATAGTTAAAACGCTTATTTTAATAAGCTGTTAATTCTGCTTATATATGTAGAAAAAACAGCCTTTAATGTATAACTAATCTGATTATTATCTAAGTAATGGTAAGGTGGAATGTCATGGTAAAGCAGGCTACTCTTCAATCAAATAAACTAGCAACGATTGAAGACGCTAAATTTGCGCTTGACAACTTTAATATACAAAACGAAATTAAAGCTTCAGCTAGGCGGGGTCAGGTCGAGCCAGTTCTTGATGCTGCCAGACTTACTGTACCTACTTGTATTTGTTTAGACTTAGAAGACTTGAAGTGTTTTGAAGCAGTAGAGCGCCAATATGAACGTTGGGGAGTCATTTTTCACAATTCTCTAGCAATACAGCCATCAAATCCAGCATTTCCAACCTATTCAGGGCTAATAGTCTTAATGGGAGCGCCCAAAAGCGGATTTTTAGAAGCTAGTTTCTTGCGTCCAGTTAATTCGGTTAGTGCCTTTGTCACTAGTTCGCAACGGCTAGTGCTTTCCGCCTACGATCGCGATCGGCAACTACTCGCTCAAACTGCACTACCAGGCTCTAATCTTGCCAATTCCAACTCGCCAATTTCCCCCAATACCTTATTATCTATAAATGTGAATAACATTTACAGGGTTACCTTTTGTACTTTTGATGGTCAATTCACCCTTGATAACTTTCGTTTTTGTCTTTAACTAAGACTTACGTACAAAATGCCCTTGCTCTGAGCGATTGAAAATGGTATCTTAATTTGCGCTGTGCTGTATTAGTCTACTATCCGTCTATAAAATCGGGCATTTTATGGTTTGAGCCTTCATCCTTTCTTCATCCATAGTAAAACTTATACAATAGGTAATTTCATAATCAAGTAGGTAAACACTGTGGCACAGGCTTCGTCTTCTTGGCAGCAATTGATCAACCAAATCCCCAACTGGAACTGGTCGCTTCCAAAATTCAAGACAAAGGGAGCCATAAAGCAGCAAACATTTAAACGTTTCTCTGGCCCTGGGGGCTTTCTTGGGTTCCTGACAATTATCATTGCCATGTTGTTGTGGAACTGGAAACTGCTACTGGCTCTCTTAATCGGCATTGGAGTAATGGTATTGGTTTACTCAATGCAGGAGTGGGACTGGCAATTGCGCTGGTCAAAAATACGTAATTTCTTAAACAATTCAAATCGTCGGTTAGCTTTAGCAGTCATCAGTGGTGGTATTGCTACTGTCAGCACTTACATGGCAGCGGCAATATGGGTTGACTCTCACAGTAACTGGATTGCTGCTGGTGCGATTGTGCAAGGTGTGGGAACCCTATTAACTTTAATTTTATTGGTATGGCAAATTGTCAACTTCTATGAAAATCGAGAAGAAGACCACCTCGATTGCTTGTTGGTGAATTTAACAGAGAAAGATCCATTGAAGCGGTTGATTGCCCTACATCAACTAACTAAATTGATCAGTCGTAAGCGAGTTGATTCTTCAGTGCAGCAAGATATTGTCGAATGCTTGCAACTCCTACTCAGTCGAGAGGAAGAACTTGTAGTGCGAGAGGCAGCTTTTAAGAGTTTACAAGCCTGCGATCGCCTACAAGTGCTACCCCCGAAAACAGCAGTACCTTTCGTACCCGTATCACCAAAAGTCAAACACCACGTTTATTAGTTATTTGTCCAAAGTCCAATTGCAAATGACCAATGACTAATGACTAATGACAAATAACTATTTTCGAGACAACCTTCCATTACGAACTTGCACTACCGGATGATTGCACCGCCGTACCAATTGTTCATCGTGGGTGGTAACAATTACTGTAGCCCCAAAGGAATTTAACTTCTGGAGAATCTGGATTACTTGCCAGGAATTATCTGCATCGAGATTTCCAGTCGGCTCATCCGCTAACAGTAGAGGTGGTGTACCAACGATCGCACGGGCAATACTCACCCGTTGCTGCTCTCCTCCAGACAGTTGATCTGGAAAGCAGTCAGCTTTACTCAGCAAACCTACCAGCTTTAAGGTTGGTTCTAAACGTCGTTGAATTTCTTTACGGGTATACCCTTGAGCTTGCAGCACAAAAGTGACATTTTCTGCTACTGTTCGTTGGGTAATGAGTTTGTAGTCTTGAAACACAATACCAATCCGTCGCCGCAATAATGACAAGCGATCGCCCCGCAAATCCGCTACATTACATTCATCAACAATTACTTCTCCCTGTGTAGGCAACTCCTGGCCATACAGCAGTTTCAAGAGCGTTGATTTTCCAGAACCACTTGGCCCCGTGATAAACAGAAATTCTCCCTTTTTTACCTCAAGGTTTGCATTGAATAAGGCGTGAGAGCCGTTAGCATAAGTCTTGGTTACAGATTGCAATTGTACCTTTGTAGTAGTATTGCTACCGTGCTGTTGAGTTTCACTGTCCTCTCCATGAACAGATTTGTCTGTCTTAACTTGAGTTGTTAATACTGGCATTGTTAAATTTTCCTCATACCCACACCCAAACAGTTTGTCAGCTTAGATGTGACATTCCTCTCAAAAATAAGGATTCCCAGGTTTTGCCTGGGAATTTAAAATTCAACAAAGAAAATTTAAAATTTTTTCAAGACTTTAATACTAACTAAGTAAGAACACTCGGAATTCAGAACTCAGCACCCTTAACTAATTGCACCCCTTGCTGTCAAACGATAAACAAACGCTTTCACAGCAAACGCTGGCAAAGCCAACATCCGCCGCCAGCGCCAAGGTTCTTGATAAAGGCGATACAACCATTCCAAATTATTATTTCCTAACCAGGCGGGAGCGCGAGTTTTAGTTCCCGACCAAATATCAAAACTGCCACCAACGCCAATCCAAATTGCTTGAGGACACAAATGGCGGTTTTCGGCAATCCATAACTCTTGACGCGGCACCCCCAAACCGACAAAAATCACTTGTGGCTGCAATTGAGCCAGAGTTTCTCGCAATTGTGCTTCTTCTTCTGGGGAATGGTAGCCTGAGTGAGTGCCTACTACACTCAAATCTGGAATTTGCTGCTGCCAAAAATCTGCTGCATTTGCCGCTACTCCAGGCGCTCCTCCATAGAAAAATATCTTTGTCCCTGTCTTTTGTTGCCCAAGTGCTTGCAAAAGTTTTTCTGCTAATTCAATCCCTGGAAAACGCTGCACTTTTTGCCATAACAGCCACCGTAAATACAGAACAACCCCGGCTCCATCTGGAATCACCAGTTCAGCATTTTTAATCACCTGAGCTAATAATTGATTTCGCTCTGCCTGCATAGTCATTTCTGCATTGAGCGTTACGACATGGGTTCCTCTGCCTGTGTGCAGGCATTCTAACAACCAGCCTGGATAGTCAGCCATCACATGAACTGGTATTCCCAACACTGAAAATGCTTGATTGCCGTTAGACATAGCCTATTCTTAAGTAATACTCACACCAGATTTTGCATGAATGCTAAGTTTATCAAATTTTTTTATATTAGAACTTAGGCAAAAGAGATTCCCCTTTGCCCTGCAACGAGAGAAAGCATAATTAAACTAAATAGACATAAGAGTGAAAAAGAATGTATATATAGCAGTGCTACGTATATATAAGTGTTTCAGATAACACATAATTAATTTAACTCCTATGTCTATTAATCTTGGGCGCTTGTACTTGGGCTTAACCAGTCCAACTTTTATTGTTAAAGTGTAATATTCACTCAGTATAAAACGCTCAACTCGCAACCCTGGTTCCGGGAATAGAAGCCCCCACTATACTGCTTGCAGTTAGTGTGGGAGTATGTCACGAAACTCGACTTTATGGTTATAGTGTAACGGGCTGAAGTTGGCTATGAGTAAAATTCGTATCGCTCTAATTGAAGATCATGACCTAACTCGTGTGGGTATTCGTACAGCACTACAGCAAAAGGATGAAATTGAAGTTGTAGGTGAAGCTGCTAATGCTGCTGAGGGTCTAAAAATGTTAAAAATGCTACAACCAGATATTGCCATTGTTGATATTGGTTTACCAGATAAAGATGGCATTGAGTTAACACGGGAGGTAAAATCTACTACTAATGGACAGCAGCTACTTACCAAGGTGTTAATTTTGACGCTGCGGGATAACAAAGAAGCGGTGTTGGCAGCTTTTGCCGCTGGTGCAGACTCTTACTGTATGAAAGATATCAAATTTGATAATTTGCTGGAAGCAGTACGAGTAACTTACAATGGCAACGCCTGGATCGATCCGGCGATCGCTCGGATTGTATTACAACAAGCCCAACAAAATCCTCAAAAGTTGGAATCGGTTTTGGTCGATTCTAAGACTATTGCTCCTAACCCAGATTCTTTTGAGAATCTGGAAGGAATTCAACCTTACACCCTGACAGAAAGGGAATTGGAAGTGTTACAGTTGATTGTCGAAGGTTGTAGTAATGCAGTAATTGCGGAAAGACTTTACATCACAGTTGGCACTGTTAAAACTCACGTTCGCAATATTTTGAATAAGCTATGTGCCGATGACCGTACCCAAGCAGCAGTCCGCGCCTTGCGTTCTGGGTTAGTTGGATAAATTTAATTTTGGTGTGGATCAATTGAAGATAATCAAGGGAAACTCATGACTTTGAAAATATAACTTTTCAAAGTGAATGGCTTCTCTGATTTTCTCTTATTTATTAGGTGGGATAAACATCATATTATCTCGCCATTCAAATATATAAAAACAAAAGTCAAATATGGCTGAGATTGGTACGGACAAACTTAAGCTCATGGTGGTAGATGATGAGCCAGATAACCTAGATTTACTCTACCGCACTTTTAGGCGAGATTTTCAAGTATATAAAGCTAATCATGCCTTTGGTGCTCTGGAAATATTGGATCAATTTGGCGAAATGGCGGTAATTATTTCTGACCAAAGAATGCCAGAAATGAATGGGACTGAATTTTTTAGTCGCACTGTAGAACGCTTTCCAGACACGATTCGGATTTTGTTAACTGGTTTTACTGATGTCGAAGATTTGGTAGATGCGATTAACTCCGGTCAGGTATTCAAGTACATTACCAAACCCTGGAATCCAGAACGGCTGAGAGGGTTAGTTGAGCAAGCCACTGATACATATCGTCTAGTAAAGAAGCGCACCCAAGAGTTGCGTCGGGCCCTACGGCGAGAATCTTTGTTTAATGCGGTAACAACAGCAATTCGGGAATCTTTAAACTACGATAGTATGCTGCAAAAGATTGTCGCAACTATTGGAGAAACATTTGAAGCTACCAGTTGCTTGCTCAAACCAGTAGAGGGCGATCGCCTCACAGAAGACGAGTTTTTCTACCACGATCCGAAATCTGATGTATTAGATTGCTTCTTCGACTCCAGTGTTTTAATAGAAAAGGTGCTGGAAACCCGTCATTATCAACTTGCTCAAGATATATATAACGGTAATCCTAGTCACCACCTAGTTGTGCCACTTAGCTACCATCAGCATCTGTTGGCTGTGCTGACCCTCCACCAATGGGGACGCCATCGCCCTTGGGAAGACGAAGACATCCAACTAATTGCAGGTGTTGCTGAACAAGCAGCCTTAGCCCTCTCCCAAGCAAAACTCTACCAACGCCTCCAAGAAAAGCAACAGCAGATTCACACTGAGTTAGAGGTGGCTCGCCAAATTCAATACAATCTGCTACGCCAAAGTTTACCTGACATCAAAGGTGTGAAGGTACAAGCTTGCTGCTATCCGGCGCGAGAAGTAGGAGGCGATTTTTTTGAAGTTTTTGTCCATCCTAAAGGTGACTTGTGGTTGGCAGTGGGTGACGTTTCTGGCAAGGGCGTCCCAGCAGCTTTATTTATGGCTAGTATTATTTCAGTTTTGCGCCGAGAATTATCTCAAGAGACACCAGCAGAGCCGAATGTGGTCATGCAGAACCTCAACCACGCTCTCAGTGAAGATTTAATTAGCAACAATTATTTTGTCACTCTTGTGTTAGCTTGTTATACCCCTAGCACTAAGGAACTGGTCTACACTAATGCCGGTCATATCTATCCGCTTTTATGGTCACGTTCCTCGGCTTTAGCCGAAAATCCCAATTACCTGAAAGTTCGCAGCGTTCCTTTGGGGATTTTGCCTAAATGGCAGGCACAGTCTGGTCGCTTGGTTCTCGCTGCTGGAGACACATTGTTACTAGCCAGCGATGGCATTACAGAAGCAATGGTATCAAATAATCCTGATTCAACAGTAAAAACTGAGGCTGGGGTTGAGTCAGTGAACCGTTCGATGCTGAATCAAGATGGTCTTTGGCAACTCTTACAACAAGAGCAACAACCACTTTCTCTTAACCATTTACTAGCTCGCATCCAGGCAGATAATCACGTTCAAGAAGACGATCAAACTATACTTTCACTGGAGATTTTATAAGTCATGAAAAGTGAGCTTCATGTACCAAGCGACTTGAATTTTCTGAATATTGTTGAAAACTGGTTGTTGGGATGTTTGAAAATTCAGCTAGGGGAATCTGTGGATTGGTCACGCCAATCAAGTCGTTTGAGACTGGCTTTAGTGGAAGCCTACTCTAATGCAGTCCGTCATGCCCACAAGGATCAACCAAATTTACCAATCTTACTACGTTTAGAAGTGAAAGACCGGGATTTTGCCTTAGAAATTTGGGACTACGGCGAAGGCTTTGACATGTCTAACTACTACGCTCCAAACCCGATGGAAAAGCAAGAAGGTGGTTATGGTTGGCTGATTATGAATCGTCTCATGGATAAAGTAGATTACAAGTTGCAGGTTAATGGCGCCAACTGTCTGAAGTTAGAAGCTACTTTACCCGAATTAGTCCAATAGACAAAAGTTACTATTTTTCAAGTCATGCTATTTATGAGGAAGAATTCAAAATTCAGAATTCAGGAGCCAGAATAAAGCCATGAATCCTGTGTGACTGGGTGAGAAATATTGGTTTAAAACTTTGCCCTTTGTAGTTATTTGCTACTTACTTTTCACGACGTAAAGAAAGTAACTCTTTGGGGGAAGCTAAAAGTTTGATTCTAGTATAAGAAATTTGCTGTTGTTGGTTGAGGATAAATAGCCACAAGACATTGACACTACACCACGAAGTTTGTGCTTTGCCTGTTACCTGGACTTGGATATCTCCATTTTCTACAGTCTCGGCTATTCCTGTGTTGGGGTAAGCTTTAATGTTTTGACCTTCTTGTTTTAAGTAGGCTGCGATCGCATCTACCCCCACAATATCAGATTCAAATGGCGGACGCATTACACCATCGATCGCAAATAAGGCAGCAGTTGCCTCAAATTCTCCTGCATTTAAGGTTTCAAAATAACGCAGTACGCTTGGTTCTGTAATTCCCTCAATCTGGAATTCTTCTTTAAACTGGGCTGGCGATATAAATTCAGCAGAGGTCATAAAATTACCTGTATTATGCTATCTGAATATTAATTTCAATACAAAAATAAGTAAAAAAAAAGCTGCTGTTGAGATAGATTGCTACATATTAATAAATCTTCCTAACGATAGAAGTCTTGAACTGCTACGTAGCTTAAGACAGGCTATATGTCGGATAAGTAACAAATCTTAATTAAAGCTATTGGCTACATAATGTATAGTTAAAACGCCTTTATTTGGGCAAAATCCAGATAAAAAAATGAATCAGTATTCTGTAACGAGCAGCAGTCTGGTGAAAGAAAAAGCTAGCGAGTTGGGCTTTCACAAAGTTGGAATTACTGCTGTAAATCGGGTAAATGCCACAGAAGCGCAGAGGTTGCAAGCATGGATTGAACTAGGTTATCACGCTGATATGAAATGGATGGCTAATCCAAAGCGTCAGGATATCCGCTTAGTGATGCCAGAGGTGCGATCGCTAGTGTGTGTAGCGCTGAATTACTACACACCACATCAACGTCCTGAAAGTGAGGAATACGCCAAAATTTCCCGTTATGGTTGGGGAAAGGATTATCACAAAGTGATGCATAAAAAACTCAAGCAGCTATCTATATGGCTAAAATCACTTGATGCAGGCGTATTAGCTCTTTATTATGCAGATACTGGCCCAGTGCCAGATAAAGTGTTGGCTCAAGAAGCTGGAATTGGTTGGATTGCCAAGAATGGTAATGTGATTACACGGGAATATGGCTCTTGGGTATTTTTAGGAGAAGTGTTGACCAATTTAGAATTAGAGAGCGATCGCCCACACACAGAACACTGCGGTAGCTGTACTCGTTGTCTTCAAGCTTGTCCCACAGGTGCAATTACTCAGCCTTTTGTTGTCGATGCTAATCGTTGCATTGCTTATCATACAATTGAAAATCGTGACAAGGAATTGCCAGAGACAATCGCACCTCATTTGCAAGGCTGGGTTGCTGGTTGCGATATTTGCCAAGATGTTTGTCCTTGGAATCAACGTTTTGCCCAAACAACTGATATTGCAGAGTTTCAGCCTTATCCTGGGAATATTGCTCCCCACCTGCTAGAATTAGCCCAAATCTCAGATCGGGAGTGGGATAAACGATTTCCAGCATCTGCCTTGCGGCGGATTAAGCCAGAAATGTTACGACGCAACGCCCTAGCTAATCTTGACGCATCCAGGCAGAAGAATGACCCAGAAAGTAATTATTTTTGATTTTGATGGCACAATTGCTGATACAGTAGATGCCCTTGTAAGTATTGCTAATCGTTTAGCTATAGAATTTGGTTATAGACAAATAAGCCCAGAACAATTAGCCTTCCTCAAGAACTTAACATCTAGGGAAATCATTAAGTACTCAGGAGTTTCTCTATTTAAGATACCTTTTCTAGTTAAAAAAGTTAAAGGGGAATTAAAAAACAAAATACCAGAATTAAAGCCAATTCCAGGCATTAAAGAAGCATTAACAGAACTCCAAAATCAAGGATATAAACTGGGTATTATCACTTCTAATTCTAAAGAAAATGTTACACGATTCCTCACAATCAATGATTTAAATCACCTATTTGATTTTATCTACTCAGGAATTACAATTTTTGGCAAAACAACTATCATCAATAATGTCTTGAGGCAAAAGCAACTCAAACCTCAAGAGGTTATTTACGTAGGAGATGAAACTAGAGATATAGAAGCATCAAAAAAAGCAAATATCCAAGTGATTGCAGTGACTTGGGGCTTTAACTCACCGGAAGTACTAGCCAAGCAAAATCCAGATTATTTAATTCAGCAACCTAGCGAACTACTAGAAGTGATGAACAGTCGTTAATTAATAGTCAAAAGTCGATAGTGAGAATTTTAACAATTGACAATCGATGAAAATAGTAGAGTGGGCAATGTCTACCAATGGCGATAATTTCAATTATCTTATTTTGTGACATTACCCATCTTACAAAATAGTAAGATATCAGGGAAAATTAATTTTTCCGTTCGCCCTTTTCCAAAGCTTGTTTTACTAAATCATCACTGACATTAGTTGCACTCCCAGTCTGAGAATTCCCAACTTCTTTTGCTAACTCTAGAAAATCATCAGGATTGCCAGTTGACTGAGTTTGAGTTTTTGTCTCTTGTGGCTGAAAGGTTTTCTGGTTAGGTGCAGTCGCTGCTTCGGCTGCTGCTGCACCTTCACCTGTGCGATCAACTTCACTAACGCTGAATTTTTGTGCAGCTGCATAATCAGCATCAAAATTCACCGTTGGCGCTTCTTCTTCACCACTAGCTATGTTTTCGGCAGCTAATTGTGCTTCATGGGTGGAAGCTTCATTTAAATTGGGCTTCACTTCTTGATCAGGCATAATTAAAACCTTAGGTAAATTTTTTATTGCTAGGGCAATCATAGCGAAGTAATGTGCTGCTTTCTTGCTTCCTGAGGGAGACTTTTACCTCTATTAAAAGGTAGATTAAAACGGCAATTTCCAATTAATTTAACTATTTCTATAGATAGTAGAATCTGGGACTCAAACTTTGGTACGAGTTAGTTTGGCCTGTTAAATTTCCTTGGAAATAAATTTATGACTGCAAGTTACGATAAAAGTATTTCTCAAGCTCAGAGCAATGAAACTCAAAAATTGGTGGATGCGTTTAACGCCTTAGATACCGATGCCAAATTAGCCTGGTTCTATTTTGTTTATAAAAAAATGGGTGATTCGATCACACCAGCTGTTCCCGCTGCGGCCGAACCAGAGTTAGCACCACTTCTGCTAGGAGATTATTTTAAATTATCCGATGAGCAGCAACTAGATATTATGCGGGATATTGTTAACCGCAAAGACACAGAATATTCTCGTGCTTATGGATCGATAAAAGAAAATAACCAGCTGTTAGTTTGGTATGCTTGGGCAGTAGCTATGGGAGACACGGTGGTTGGAATACCAGCTAGCTACCAGCCAAGTAAGGCAGTTAACGATCTACTTTCCCAAATTGAAGGACTAGATTTTGAAGAGCAAATGTCAGTGTTTCGGACAATAGCTGGTGAAGTGGGTTACACCGATGTCAAGCCGATCGCAACGCAAGCAGAAACTGGGAAAACTTCAAGTTTGTAATCAGCTTTGGCGACTAGAAGTCGCTCTTACACAACCTAAAAGTCCGCACAGGCGGACTTTTATAACCTACGAGACAGCTAACTGACTCAAGTCGGCTGGAGTGAGGTTGGAGTGTACTACTTGACCATCACGGAACCAAACGATGCGCTGGGTTTGACGGGCAACTTCTGGTTCATGAGTTACCATGACAACTGTAATTCCACTGGCATTGAGTTCGCCAAAAATATCTAAGACTTCTTGGGTTGTGCGCGAATCAAGTGCGCCTGTGGGTTCATCGGCGAGGAGTACCACGGGACGATTGACGATCGCACGCGCGATCGCTACTCTTTGTTGTTGTCCACCAGATAGTTGAGTTGGTTTGTTGTTGAGGCGATTTGCTAAACCTACTCGCGTCAGTGCAACTGTGGCGCGATCGCTTCTTTCTTTCGGACTCACACTAGCATAAACCATTGGTAGCATGACATTTTCTAATGCTGTGAGTTGGGGTAATAAATGGAATTGTTGGAAGACAAAGCCCAGCTTTTTATTACGGATGTGTGCCAAAGATTTATCATCCATTTGTGCTACATCAATATTATCTAAGTAATAATGTCCGCCTGTGGGTCGGTCTAGACAGCCGATAATATTCATAGCTGTGGATTTACCTGAACCAGACGGCCCCATAATTGAACAATATTCGCCCTCGTGGATAGTCAAATTCACATCGTTAAGTGCTTTAACTTCAGTTTCGCCACTGCCATATATTTTAAAGATATTCTCCAAACGAATAATTGTTGATTTAGGGACGGGATTAGGAACTAGAGAATCGGTAATTGAAATAGTGTTTGCCATAAGGATTTAGTTATTAGGTGCTAGAGACGCAATTATAGCGATCGCTCAATTAAATTATAAGAAGCAGAAAAATTCTTCCTAGCTCTTGCTGTGATAACTCTGTAAGGTGATGTATTAGAGCAAATAAAAGCTAACTATTATCTAGCATACTGAAGGGGGTGGTTGTAGTGTTGTCATGTTTTAACGTAGCAGATTACTTTATCTGGTTAGCAAATGAAACAGGCTCTTTTATCAGTAATCTAAAGCTGCAAAAGCTTGTGTACTACGCTCAGGCTTGGCATCTTGCACTCAATAACACTCTACCCACCGTTGCTGACGAGGATTGAATAAGGCGACTTGTTGCTGAGTTTGAGCATCAACGCCAGTTGTGAAGTTGTAACGACGCTCATTACAGCGACGACAAGCTAGAGCTAAGTTGTCATCTGCATCTGAACCACCTAATGATTGTGGAACAAGATGATCGATTGTGAAGCGATCTGAACTGGAGCGTTCTGGAGAGTGGCAATATTCACACAGATATTTAGCTCTTTCGCGCACAAATTGCCGAGTGCCATCTTTAACACCCACGACTGGCAATCAGTTTAGCGTTAACAAAAGTTAGGATGCGCTCTAGTTCAGCAATTCCAGCATATTCTGCTTCTTCTTCAGGAGTCAGCAATCCAGATTTTCGTTTCTCAAGCAATTCTTCTAGACGAGTATGTAACTCATCTGTGAACTTAGCAAGGTTAACATTATCAACTTTCTCAATGGTAATGCCAGAGCGGAGCCATGATGAAGGTTCAATCATCAATACTGGGGTAATGACTTGAGGAGTGATAGTGCTTTAGCCTAAGTCTGTGGTGCTATAGTCATTGTAGTGTGCCTTGTGAATTGGCTGCCAAAATACTAAGGAATCATTGCTACCTTAATTACTTTACGCGCCTTCATATCAGAAAACACCTGTTCTAAATCTTTTAATGGTCGTTGTTCACTAATAAGTAATTCAAAGGGAATTTTGCGACTAGCTATGAGTGCAAGGGTCGATCGCACATAGTCTGGTGTATTATGAAACACGCCTTTGATGGTAAGTTCGTTATAGTGTAGCTGTTCTGTACTGACGGTAATGCTGGTATCCCGTGGACATCCACCGAAGAAGTTGACTGTTGCACCAGGACGGGCGCAAGCGATCGCCGTTTCCCAAACACTTGGGACACCAGTGGCTTCAATTACTACATCTGCACCCCATCCTTGGGTAAGTTCTTTCACTACACTGGGAATCTCTGGAATTTGATGATAATTAAAGGTCTGGGTTGCACCCAATTTCTGACCAATTTCTAGTCTGTGGTTATTACCTCCCCACAGCAAAACTTCAGCTTTCTCACTCAACGCCGCCACAAACATCAACCCGATCGCCCCATCTCCCAAGACGACTACTTTATCTTTAGACTTAATATTAGAACGCGCTATACCATGCAACACACAAGCTAAAGGTTCTGTCATCGCTGCCAATTCCCACGGCAACTCATCAGGAATCTGCAACATATTATGCTCTACTATCGGTGCAGGAATTTTCAGGTATTCGGCAAAAGTCCCATTATTCCAGGTCAAATTTGGACATAAGGAATATTCTTGGCGTTGACAAAAAAAACATTTCATGCATGGTGCAGAATTATTCGCGACGATGCGATCGCCTACTTGCCAATTTGTCACCCCTGTACCCAAGGCAACAATTCGCCCAGCAGCTTCGTGACCAAACAGCGTTGGCGGTATCAGCATCCTGGCATGACCACCACGCCGCCAGACTTTCAAATCTGTACCACAAGTTGTTGCTGCCCCCACTTGGATCGTGACTTCGCCAGCCGCCGGAGTGGGGTCAGGAACTTGCTCTAGGCGTAAATCTTCTTGACCGTAAAGTAACGCTGCTAACAAAACTTTAAACCTATCAATTAGCTCCATCCGATTTTACCAGTTGAGGCTTATTGATAGGTTTAAACTAAATCAGTATTGATTTTTAGTAGGTTTTACATGTTGAAAAACTAGGTATTCACGGCTGGCTGGGGAACCACTCCGGTGTTCCGGGTTTCCACATTAGCCACATTAGGCAGGCGAGTAGCAGTTAATAGCGGTACTTCTTGTCGGCACGACAGGCAAAACCAATATAGTTCACCATGACGGGCATGACGCAGGAGGGAACCACCGCAGCATGGGCAAGTGTTGGCTCTCGTACTCATACCAATGTCCTCCTTAAAAAAATTGTTGTTTTAAACTAAGTAAAAAAGCAGTTGATTAAAATTGGATGTTAGCTGCATGAATCCGGCCATTCGATTCTATGCGGTCTTTAATAATTTGTCTGTAAACAGCTTCATATCCGTTAACCATTTGGCTAACACTAAAGTTGTTTTCTACGTGTTTTCGACAGGTTTGACGATTGAGTTCTAAAGCTAGTGGAATCGTTGTCGCCATTTTTGCATAGCTATTGCAGATAAAACCTGTCTTCCCGTGGGCAATAACTTCAGGTACGGAACCGAAATTCATGGCAATCACTGGTGTACCAGTTGCCATTGATTCAATCATTACTAAGCCAAAAGGTTCTTGCCAGTTAATAGGGAAAAGAGTTATGGCAGCATTGCCCAGAAGTTCAATTTTTTCGGTGTGGTTAATTTCACCGAGATATTCGATTTGCTGACCATCTATGTGGGGAGCAATCTCTTGTTCAAAAAACTCAGAGTTTACTGCATCAACCTTTCCTGCCATCTTCAAGCGCCAACCACTCTGTTTAGCAATGGCGATCGCATGTTGCGGGCCTTTATCTGGCGAAAAACGACCTAAAAACGCTAAATATGCCGGTTCTGAGGGTTGGGCTACGAATGGGTAATCTACTAGCTCAATTCCGTTATAAACCGTGCCAACATAATTAAGATCGATTTGACGCTGCGAGTTACTAATGCTGATGTATGGTTGCTTTTGGTAGTAGCTAAATGCGTGACGGTTGTCAGTTGTAAAATTATTGTGCAGGGTGTGGACTGTAGAAGTTGCTGTTATCAAACTCGCTAAAGGTAATGCCGAAATCCCTATATGAGAATGGATAATATCGAATTGGGTAGCACGTTGGTAAACTTGGCTTAGTTCTAGCATTTCGTACACTGCATACTCTTTCACATTTGGGTCTAAGCGTAATGCACGTGGATAAACTGCTTCTAAATGAGCCAAAGTTTGAGAATCACCAGAGGCAAATAAAGTTACCTCATGACCGCGACGAACAAGTTCATCAGTCAAGCGACTCACTACCAGTTCTATTCCTCCATAATTAGGAGGTGGAACCCTTTCCCATAAGGGGGCAACTTGAGCGATTTTCATAAGTTTTTCTGGTTCAGTCTATGAAATTGTCCTCAATATAATGAGCGACATCATTATTTTATGAGTAAAGAGCATTTGTACTTACTCTTTTGACATTTAAATTAACCTAACAGGCTAACAAAAGCACAATAACGGTTAACCGCACCGCAAATTTTCTACCAACAAATCTAACTGACTATCGGCGAAAGTCAACTCGGAGCTACACTTCTAACCGTATAGCTAATCTATTATTTGTTGCATCTGTCTTGGGGATCATAAAGAGGTAGAATGTTTTGTAGCAGAACTTACAAAATTAAATATTTGGTAGCTGACAATACTAAAATATTCAATGGGATCAAGTCATTAAAGCTTCATTTAAAGGTAATTAGCAAAAATAACAGAAATTATAAATATTAAGTAATTGTACAATAATTACATAATTTGTAATTAATAATTTACAAAAATTCTGATAATTAACTAATGAAAATCGCTACTTGGAACGTCAACTCAATTCGCACTCGCCTTGAACAGGTTATCGATTGGTTAACCCTGAATCCGGTTGATGTTCTCTGCTTGCAAGAAACCAAAGTTGTGGATGCTGAATTTCCGCGATCGCCTTTTGAGCAGTTAGGCTATAACCTTTATATGTCAGGACAAAAATCTTATAACGGCGTAGCCCTGATTAGCCGCCACCCACTCCTAAATGTCAGTAGCGGGTTTAGAGCGATTTTGCCAGATTTACATCACGAATGGGACGAGCAAAAGCGCGTGATTACAGGTGTAATTGATGGTGTTCAGATTGTAAACTTATATGTTCCTAATGGCGCTGCGGTAGGAACTGAGAAATACGAATACAAACTGCGCTGGTTGACAGCGCTACACGAGTATTTGCGATTGCTTGTGCTGTCACAACCCGCAATTTGTGTGTGCGGCGATTTCAATATCGCCTTGGAAGATAAGGATATTCACGAGCAAGTGAGTACAGAAAATCACATTATGGCAACAGAAACAGAGCGCCAAGCCTTACGGGATATTCTGAAACTAGGATTTGCCGATGCTTTTCGCAAATTCACCACAGAAGGTGGAAATTATAGCTGGTGGGATTATCGTTCCGCCGCCTTCCGTCGTAACTTAGGTTGGCGAATTGACCATCACTATCTCACACCCATCCTGTATGAGCGTGCGACAAGTTGCATCATCGATGTTGCACCCAGAAAATTAACTCAACCTAGCGACCATGTGCCAGTTATTGTGGAATTTTGAATGGGGATTGGGGATTGGGCATTGGGCATTGGGCATTGGGGAAAAACTTGCTGCAACTTCTCCTATAGTCCCTTATCTCCATGCTCCATGCTCCATGCCCAATTAATCAATCAATTTAACGGCTTATATATATCTTCAGAACTAGGATTGAGATAAGGACGCTGTAAATCTATTAGGTGTCGCGCAAAGTGTTGGTCAATAAGCCTCATCCGTTCCTCCATTGCATTTTTACCTTTTTGCCAAGCTTCCAACAAAGCATTAGCGACAATTTGGCAACGGTTCATCCCAAAACTTTCTTGTGCTGCAAATTTTTGGGTTGGTTCCTCAGCTAAACCTAACCCTGGAGCTAAAAATTTGGTAAACAAAGGAATTTCGGGCTGGAAATGGGATTGATTTTCGATATAAACAGTCTGAAGGATTGTGCGGATTGCTGGATAGTCGGGGAGTTCAAAGTAGAGTAGCCCCGAATCATAGCGTCCGTATGCAGACGGGTTGTGGAGAACCTGAAAGCTAAAGGGAATCGAGGCTGCATTTAGTTGCAGCGTCAAGCTTTCCATGAGAGCGATCGCACCAGATGCCGTAAAGTTAAAGTAGATTCGCCCTGCTCCTAAATCAGCATCGGGGTTGCTCTGCTGTTCCTGTCCAACATTGCTCACTGCCAAGTAACAGCCATTTTGCAGTCGATTTTTGGGCATCCAGATTGCTACCATGCCACCCACTTTGGTAGATTTCTTACTGGATTCTAGATGGCAATCTGGCTCAACATAAAGTGTTAAACCGCCTTTAGTTACCGCCATAGTCCCATCAGGTTCTTTCCGCAACACCTGCCATCGAGGGTCAAAGTAACCTATGCCGTGATTACTGGCGTGCAGTTGCTCATAAAAGTCCCAGTCAATCTCTAAAATAGAATTATCTGCTAAATTGTGCTTTTGCGGGCGATTAGTATTATCAGTATTGACTGCCAAAGTACTTTGCAGAGAGCCATTGTAATAGATTCCATAGAGAAAATTTCGCAGCAGGAGAGTGAGATATTTCTGTTGTAAATCTACGGAATTTTGCTGAAATCTATCGGCTATTTTAGTTGGCAGAGCGAAGGGTTGATAATTGGGATGGTAAATACAAAAGTTAGACTCAATTTGGATATTCTGAGCAATATCAAATAGAGAATTTAGCGATTGATTGATAGAGGAATTTAGCATTAATCCATTCAGAAATCAAACTAAAAAAAATAGAATTCAGGAGTCAGAATTTAGAATTCAGAATTTAATTCTGTGTGACTGGTGCGGTAGCGCAGTCTTATCCTTTGGGATTAACAACCACGCAGCCGAGTTTTTTCGTAATAAATCCGAAGTAACTGCTGCTCCTTTACAGGCTGAGGAAATTTATGAATCTTTGCCACAGGATTCAGGATTTCTGACTCTGATATCCCGAAGATGGTCAGTACAGCTTGCTCTGGCATTACAAGTAAACTTTTAGCTACTTGCAGCATACAGAGTTCAGCATTATTAAAGTGTTTCCGGCACGTAACCATCTCCTGAATTTGATGAATTAGTGCCAGCCCCGCAAACTGGATAACCCGCGAAATAAAGTCACGGCAGTATTCTAAAATCATCGGGAAAGCATTCACATAAGCTCTAATGAGGGCAATAAGTGAAGGTTGTAAAATCTCTAACGGTGTTAACGCCAAATGTAGAGATTCTTCTAACCCAATGGTGGGGTCTACAACCAGACTCTTAAGCCAAATTCCTAAATAGCTTGCCAGTAAAGTTCCTAAATCAAAGGCTGGGTCTCCCCAAGAACAAGCTTCCCAGTCAATTAGTCGTACTAGACAATTGTCTAGTTGCTCCCACCTAGAATGAACCAAAATGTTGTTCAATTTCAGGTCGTTGTGAGTTAAGCAGCAAGGATTCCAGCTATATGCCAAATCTGCGATCGCAGATGACAAACTCTCGTATTGTTGACAGAGAACATAGAATTTCAGTGCATCCGTGGGAACAGTCCCAAAAATCTCCGGTCCAATTGACCCTACCCCTTGGGCTGGATTGTAAAACCCATAGCGAAACTCTCCTTGGGGAGCAGTTGCCATAAAATTCCGATATTCTCGACGGTTGTAGGTGGCGCGATGCAGTCCCGCTAAAGTAGTGCCGATGGCAGAGGCAATTTCTTGTGGAAAAATCTCATTGTTGTGGTAGAATATCGCAATCTCTAAATATTCACTCAAGTAGTTGCGGACAAAAATAGAATTTTCTTGGTCAAAATGCACTACCAATGGTGCGTAGTTTACCGCCGTAGGCATAGCTGAAGTATTACCTAGAACTGGAAACTGTTGTAGCAACTGGTGAAACAGCCACTCCTGAAACAATTCATGAGGCGCGCCGTCATTGTTGTTAACGTTACGTTCTTGTTTAATGAGCAGTTGGCGATTATCTGCTAAAGTCACTAGTAAATTGAAATTGTTCTGACTACTTCCTGGCAACTCAGATGTGTCTGATGGGCCATCTTCTGAGCTACACAGACCCGCGTCTTGCAGATACTGGATAACGTTATGAGAAGACAGTGATAATACCATGTATTATTTCCTACCTCATTAAATTACTTAAACTTACCGTGTCAAATTTGCTTGGTCTTAAGAGTTTTCAGTAGATAGGAACTAATGCAAGAAGAGAGATGTGAATAACAATAAAGATTTCTACAATCTACTAATATCCCATATTTGGGAGAAAAACCTGCCAAAATGGCACCAAGTCCTTTGCAATTCCTTTAAAATTTGCTTCAAAATAGCGTGACATCTTTACAGTTTATCAGCATAGTTACTTAGACCGATCTAAAGTAAGTTTTGTGGTAGAGCCGTTTGATATAGCTCCATCTCCTTTTTTTGTGGCAAAGAAGCATCCCCAGCAAAAAAAACTGATTGGCGCAGATGTTCCTTGATATTTAGTAGTCATCCTGAAAGCAGCGAAGAATTTCAGTAATCCTTCGCAGGACAAAGCATGACATTCAACACTATTACTTTTATTTATCATCACAAAGCCAAAAAAACCGGACTTTTTAGGCGGTTAGTTATTATTTTTGTCTGTAATTTTGAGAATTTCTGCCTGGAAGACTTGTTATAACGTCATTTGTGTCACCTAAAAATTGTAGATGACTATGGGCGATCGCAAACAAAGGCTACATGAGTCCATCTTATGTAACTGCACTTTTGTCAAGGTTGTGAAACAGGGTATTTTTCAAGTATGAGTTGTGATGATGCGCTGGCAATGTCTGGTGACAAGCTGCTTCTCTACGAGACGCTCTGGGAATGCGTCTACGCATGACCGAAGAGGACAAGGGGAAAAAAGAAAAAACCCCTTGTCTACACAGTTTCAGAGCAACTAAATTTATCTATGGGGTTTTCCCCTTATCCCCCATCGCCTTGTCCCCTTGTCTTCTTCAATGACCCGACAACCACACGACCAATTTGCGAAACAATATTTAGAATGGCGGGAAGCTACACTACAAGAAGGAGTCCAAGAAGGACAGCGCCAAGTAGTAAAAAACTTGTTGCGTGTACGGTTTGGTTCGCTAAATGACGAATTAGAACGAGTAATTGAGCCTTTGCTACAGTTACCACCGCCAGAGTATAGCCGCTTGTTACTCGAATTATCCCGCGATGAGTTGTTGAGAAGATTTGGCGGTGGTTGAGTTCAAAATATTGACTATAGTTTTAAGGTTTTATACGTATTCAATTGAAAGATGAACAAGGGACGCATAGCTAGCTATGCGCCCCTACCCGTATACCTCATTTAAACAAAAATCGCCATAACTCATTGATAATGCTGAAAGTTATCAGGCAAGGGTAACAAGTCACAGTAATATAAATGTACTAATATAATTCAAAGCAGGCAGAGTCATGCCATATCAAAAAAAACAGGAAGGTGGTTATTGCTTAGAGACTAATGCTACCTTAAAGCCACAAATTGATTCATCATCACCGCCAATGCCAGCATACCCAAAATCGTCATTAATCCCGCAGGCATAAACTTGCGTGTTTTTGCCAGTCGAAATGCAAAGAAAACTACTAAAACAGCAGTAACTAACACTGCTAAAATCGCACCCCAAGTTTGTCCTTGGAGTTGAAAGTAAGCGGCAAGTATTAATAATAAACCGCTAATGCTACCACTTAGAAGTGAAACTCTACTTGTAGCTTGAATGTAGCCAATAACGCCACCAACAATCGCTAATATGCCGTAGGCAAAAGCAGCAACTATACCTAAATTCATTGTTAAAACCTATGTAGACTTTGACTTTACTGCCAGGGTCAGCAGACAATTTAGCATAGCTATTTAGCTATACCACACGATTAATGGATAATAAAGCGATGCCAATGGCAAGTACTTCCTCATATACAAAGGTTCAATATCTCCAGCGCCAAGCAGCCTCACTTTTACTGTACCAATCTGTTCTGCAAGGCGAAGTGGGGATGGCATTTCTGGAACTGTTGCAAGCGATACGTTACACTGAAGCCGATGCACGGGGTTGTCTCCAAGCCTACGGCAGTTACTTTCACGCTTT
This sequence comes from Nostoc sp., assembly GCF_036918245.1. Classification (GTDB taxonomy): domain Bacteria; phylum Cyanobacteriota; class Cyanobacteriia; order Cyanobacteriales; family Nostocaceae; genus Nostoc. The sequence goes on along the minus strand of NZ_JBALEF010000049.1, from coordinate 109,277 downwards.
GGCTGCTAGAAATCAAAACTGGGAAGACTATTTAATTACTCAAATTCTCTTCTCTGAGAATCCTTTTACAAGGCTGGCGGGAGTGCAAGAATTTGAAGATTTGCCCCCAGCTTTAGTAACAGCAGTTCAGCATGATTTACAAGTATTGCAAAGTCTCTATGATTGTAGCAGCGCTTCTTTGAGCGAGTGGGTACAAGGCGTAGCTCACATGCCGATTTCACCAGTAGTGTGGTATAAAGAGCAAGAATTGGGAGGAGTAGAGACAAAATTCATTACATATCTACAAGAGTTAGATAATTGGGGTGATGCTGTAGAAGAGTTAGCAGCTTATTATCGGCAATGTGGCTCTGGTTTATTTGCAGAATATCGCGCTTTACGATGGCAATCTGGGCAGTTTATCGGTATTAGGTATTCTGACCCGGTTAAACTGGGTGCGCTTGTCGGTTACGAATCTCAAAAAGATGCTTTGCTGAAAAATACAGAGTTTTTATTATCAGGAGAGATGGCACTGCATGTATTACTTTATGGTAGTCGCGGTTCTGGCAAATCTTCTTTAGTGAAATCTTTGTTGAATGAATATAGCAATCGCAGCCTCCGCTTATTGGAAGTGGCAAAATCTGATTTAAAAGACTTACCAGAAATTGTGGAACATTTACGAGGTGTGTCACAAAAATTTATTATTTTTGTCGATGACCTTTCATTTGAAGAAGATGATGATGCCTTTAAAGCCCTCAAGGTAGTTTTAGAAGGTAATTTAACGGCGCGTCCTCAAAATGTAGTTGTGTATGCTACTTCCAATCGCCGCCACCTGATTCGGGAGTTTTTTGTGGATAGACCTACCCCCAAGGATAACGAGGAAATCCATGCCTGGGATACGATGCAGGAGAAGCTTTCGTTTAGCGATCGCTTTGGTTTAACCTTGACCTTTGAACCAGCCAATCAGAAAACTTATTTAAAAATTGTACAACATCTAGTGACACAAGCTGAAATTAATATTACCCAAGAAGATTTGGAATTTCAGGCATTACAATGGGCAACTCGTCATAATGGTCGTTCTGGACGTACAGCACGGCAGTTTGTTGATTTTTTAAAAGCAGATTTAAAACTCTCTCCCCGCTTACAGAGATAATTTAAAAAATCAAATCGGATTCCTATATATGTATTTTAATTACGAATTACGTTAGCGTAGCGATAGCGAGTCCGCGAGCGTCATTACGAATTACGAATTAGTATGAGAGCTACTTATTCAGATAATTTAACTACGCTAAAAACCAGCAATATGCAATCAGTAACGATCAGCAATCGATTTATACTAGTGATAGTTGCCTTTAGTGTGAGTTTTGGTCTTAGCCTTGTCCCAAGCTGGGATTTTAATAAAGCCTTTCTCACAGGTGTAATTACTGCCGTTACTATCCATACAACAGCATTATTCATAGACAAGCGGCGCAGAAATTATGAAATGTTTGTTTTAGGTTCTCTCCGCAAGCGAATTAAAGATATGGAGGGATTAAAGGCTCGTGTTGTCAGAGAAATAAATCAAATTGAAGGACATCATAATTTATTATATGCTGAATCACAACAGCTACAAAATCAAGTCATAGAAAGCCGTAGCCAAAGAGATAGTCTACATCGAGAATTAAGAACATTTGCAGGACAAAAGAAGCAATTAGAAACAGAAGTTAGTAGCCTGCAAACTGAAATTAATAATTTGCACAACAATCAAACTGAATTGAATTATGCTTTTTCTCTCCTCACAGCAGAGAAGCGCCGTTTAGAGTCCAATTGTAATGTATCTCGTGCTGAAATCACCCAATTGCAAAGTCAAATTTCCGAGCTAAAACACGAAAAACAAGAAATTGAAAGTAATTTAACTCTTTTAGGCAGACTCAAACCGCAATTAGAAGAAAAATTATACGAACTGCGAATTGTAATTCAAGAACTAGAAGTTGAGACAAATCAAAACAATCAATTGCTTGTAGCAACGAAAACCGAAAGAGAAAATATCCAAGCTATCCTGAATTCTTCACAAGCCCAATTAGCAGAACACAAAGCCGAATTACAGCAATTACAAGGACAAGTTTCATTATTGCAAGAAGAACGAGACTCATTGCAAAATCAAGTATGGGAATTACTACAACAAGTAGAAACATTCAATCCAGAGCCTTTGTCGGATAATTCCCAAGAAGATGATATTGAGTTGTTTCCATTTTCTGAAATAATTGAATCTTCAGATGTCATTGAAAATTCGGAAGTTGAGACATCGGAAAATATCCCTGAAGAATGGACTAATTTTCTCAGAAATCTCCCAGGACATGAGTTACAAGTATTAAAAGCTATAGTTGAACAGGATAATCCCAATAGTGCTATTAAAAAAATTGCCGAAGCAAATATCACTATGCCAAATTTATTAATCGATTCTATAAATGAACGGGCAAATGATACTATTGGGGAATTAATAATTAATTCTGATTCTGAAAGTCCAAAACTTTATCAGGAGCATATAACAGATGTCAAAAAAATGATTGCGATGTATGAAGGTCTCATGGCTAGACATACTTCGTCAAATTAAATTGTTATTGCCGTCGTAAGATTTAGTAGTAAGGTGATGTACCTTACCTACTTATTGCGTGCTTCTGCGTTTAGAATAAAGTGAAGTGTAATACATGGCAAAGCTCAAAATCTCGAAAAAAATCTCCACTGCTTTAATCAATTCCCTTGGTGCGGGGGTAGTACCAAGAGTGGGAGTTGAATATATCGCAGTAGGTCGAGAAAAAGAACTAAAAAGCCTATTACAAAATCTCGATGATATTGCAGAAGGTGTTGCAGCATTTCGCTTCATAATTGGTAACTACGGTTCCGGGAAAAGTTTTTTACTGCAACTAATTCGTAATCGAGCGATGGAGCAAGGTTTTGTAGTAGCTGATGCTGATTTATCCCCGGAACGCCGATTAGCTGGAAGCAACAATGAAGGTGTAGCGACTTATCGAGAATTAATGAGCCACCTAGCTACAAAAACTCGTCCTGATGGTGGTGCTTTAGTCTCTATTTTAGAAGGATGGATTAATAAAATTCAACAAGAAGTGGTTAAAGAAACTGAAATGCGTCCGAATGACGATGGTTTTGATGACCAAGTTGAATCGAAAATTAGGGAAGTAGTTCAGTATATTGAAGATTTAGTTCACGGTTTTGATTTTGGTAGCGTGATTATCGCTTATTGGCGTGGCTATCGAATGGATGATGATAATTTAAAAAATGCGGCGATGCGCTGGTTGCGAGGAGAATTCACTACTAAACTTGAGGCGAAAGCAGCTTTAGGAGTGCGGGTAATTATTGATGATGATAGTTGGTATGACTATATAAAACTGTTGGCGAAATTTGTAGCTGAGATTGGTTATAAAGGACTGTTAATCTTAGTTGATGAAGCTGTACATTTATATCAAATATCTACTACAGTCACGCGGGAAAAGAATTATAATCGACTCCTGGCAATGTTTAACGATACGATGCAGTGCAAAGCAGAACATCTTGGCATTGTCGTTGGTGGAACAACTAAATTTTTAGAAGACCCCAAACGAGGACTTTTTGCAGACCAAGCTTGGCAAAGACGCACAAAAGAAAGCCGTTTTGTTGCACAAGCTAATGTTCAGGAACATTTAGGGCCAGTGATTCGGCTAAATCCGTTGAGTGAAGCAGAAATTTTGACGCTTTTGCAACGTTTAGCTGAGATTCATGCACTCAATTTTGGGTATGAACAGACTTTGACAAATCGTGAGTTGAAGGAGTTTGTGCAAGAAATTATTAATCGCTTGGGTGCAGAAGCATTACTTACACCAGGGGAAATTGTGCGGGATTTTATGAGTGTGCTGAATATTCTTTACCAAAATTCAGGAATTGCATTTGGTGAGTTAATTCATGGCTCTAAATTTAAACCTACTACTATGGGTAAAGATGCGGATGTGGATGAAGATAATGCAGCAGAATTTAGTTTGTAATTAATATGAAAGCAGTATGTCAACAAAGTGTAACGCACCTTACGAAATTTACTCTTCAGTAATTGGTAAGCCAAGCCAATCGCTAAGTTCATGAGTTAGCCAATTAAGTTCTGGAGTAGTAACAGAAAAACTATCTAACTTATTGGCAAAAATTTTATAATTATTTCTCTTTCCTGCCCAGATTATTAGGCAAGGCCTATTAATCTTAAATTGTGTGCGTTCCAGTTGAGTAACATTTTGCTTGAGACTGAGAAGTGGCCTATGATGCTCAATCCCAAAAAGATTAGATGTTTGTGAAATCTTTTGTCTAGTGATACGCAATCGCATTTCCCCAAATAACTCTGGCAAAATATACAAAATCTTACCTAAAAAGCAAACTAAAAATAAGAAGAGTATTATTATTAGAAAAATTCTAAGTGAATCTAAATCGGAAGCCAAAGCTATTATCAAAAACAGCGTAGATAGCCCAGGCAGCATCATAAATGGAAAGAGGAAACAAACTATAATAAACATTTTCCATGAGCTTATAGCTGGAATAATAATTTCTATGAAATTAACATTCTTATTCAAAACTACTTTGCTACCAAGAGGTTTCTCTACCGTTGAAACCGTTGAAATAGTCGCCCTTCTCTGGGTCTGAGTTGCATTTCCAGGTTGTTCTAAGGCTTGCAATGCATCTTCAGCAGAAGTCAAGCGTTTACTAGCAATAGGTTCTGTCATCTGCCTCAACCAAATCCTAAAACCAGAGCTAATATTGGCTACTTGTTCAAATTCAATTCGTAGGTCTATTTGGGGTAAATCGCCTGGATGCTGACCTGTTACCAAGTAAATTAAAGTTGCGCCCAAACTGTAAAGGTCTGAAGCTGGAGTAGCTCTACCATTAAATTGCTCTGGTGGCATATAGCCGTAAGTTCCTACAACTGTCATAGTGCTACTTCTTCTGGCGATGGTTTGCACTGAGCCAAAATCTACTAAGTACACTTCACCCACACTATTACCAGAGCGATTTGTTAATAGAATATTACTGGGTTTGATGTCACGATGAATTACGGGTGGTTGACGCCCATGCAAATATTTGAGAATTTCTAGAATGGCTTTTGCCAGTTCCTTAACTTCTTGTTCACTGAAGCTACGTCCTGCTTCAAGTTGTGCTTCTAGAGACTTGGCTGGGATATAACTTTGTATAAGTGCAAATCCTCTGCTATTAGGTGAATCTAGCTCAAAGTAGTCAAGGTAGCCGGGAATGGCTGGGTGGGAGAGTGCTTTGAGAGTTTCAGCTTCTCGCTCAAACAGTTTGAGGTCGTTCCATTCAAACTCATTATTAAAGGACAGTATTTTGACCACTACTAATTCTTGAGTTTGTAAGTCACGAGTCAGCAGCGTTCGCCGTCCTGCTTTTTTGCCTAGTTGCTGCTGCACTTCATACCGTTTCAATAGTATCTCTTGGTTAGAATCTCCCGATTCCTGACTGGTCATTTGCTCCTGACTCCAAAGCTTTTTCGCTTTTATAGCTTTCTTCCTTGCCCCTACCCCATTGTAAGATTACTTAAGCCAGCAACAAGCATTAGGGAGAGTATTTTTCCAAAATTCGACCTACTATCTACTCAATACTACGTAGGTTTTGCCTAAGAATAAAAATGTGTAGGAATCAAACCCAACAAACCTCGCAAAATGTTGGGTTTCGCAAAGCCTCTACCCAACCTACAATTTTCCTTAACTAACTTATCTGAGCGATCGCAAAAACATAAATAGCTTAACTCACTTTAGGAGACGAGCGAAAATCATTCACTAGCACTCTCTGGAAACAACCGATTCAAGTATAATAATGCATCTTCAAATCCAGGAATCGCTACTAACTGGTTAGATAGAGAAATCTGCTTGCTGAGATAGCTAAACTTATTTTGAGCATTTTGATATGGCTGGCTATGACGCTCAAGTTGACTATCTGGCAAATTCACAATCCAGTAATGATAAATTCCGGCTTCTGCATACAAAGACAACTTGGTTGTTTGATCGTAATCTATGGTTTTATCCGAAATTTCAATTACTAACAAAATATCTTCGGGATACGGATGATGAGCAAGATAATCTTCATCTCTTCCTCGTGCAATGACAACATCCGGCTCAGGCTCACTCTGATTAGGAAGGGTGATGGGATCTTGTCCACGGATGACTGCTTGATCGCCTAAAAGCCGATCCAATTGACGGCATAGGATAGAACTACAAACTGTATGAGGTGTTCCCTTTGCTGTCATTTGAATCAGTTCCCCTCGAATTAACTCAATATGATTGGCCTCTGTGAGAAATCCGAGTTCAATCAATCGATGGTATTCAGCGATCGTAAATCGCTTAGGTGTCACAGCATTCATGAGACATCTTTCCAATAGTACTTGTACACTAGCAGAGATTAAACTGACTGCGTTGTTTACCGCCGCAGGCATCACAATGCCTCAAACTGCTGCCAACAAAGGTACAATGCACGCGGTACGTGGAAACATCCTTTCCATTTGCCACCTTTAAGGTTCAATAATACTTCTCCACGCCGATTGAGATAGCCAAACCATTCACCGTATTCTGAATCAGCAAAATGTGACCAGGTGTAATCGTGCATCTTTTGATACCATTCCCAACACACCTCACGCCCACTCAAGCGATAGCCCATCGCTAATGCAACCAAAGACTCTAGGTGAACCCACCACAGCTTTTGATCCCATTCCAATTGTTGTGGGGGATGACCATCTGCATCCATAAAGTAATACAATCCGCCGTACTCGCTATCCCAAGCAAAATTCAGGATGTTTAGCACCACATCAACGGCTTGGTTAATAGTTTTGGTGTCGTTTTTCCGACGCGCGATATCCATAATGAACCACATCGCTTCGATACCGTGACCTGGATTAATCAGCCGTCCCTCAAAACAATCTATGTGGGAACCGTCAGGGGCAACATTTTCGTACATTAGTCCCCGTTCTTGGTCGAGAAAATCGGTCATCACTTCCCGGACTGTCTCAGCTAGGACATTCTCTAGTGTTTCCTTTGGCAGCAACCATTCCATTTCTAGAGTCAGGTTGGCTAAAATCATCGGTACAGCCAATGATTTCATCGGGCGTGTGCCGGAATAGGTTTTATTATATTTGCCCTTGGGGTTATCTTTGCGGCGTAATACGTTGTTATAAGCCTGCATCGCCACATCCCTTGCCCATTCTTCACCGCCAGCGAGTGCATATTGACTAAATGCCATCGCTGCAAAGCAATCAGAAAAGATGTTGTAAGGTTGAACCAGTGGTTTCCCTTCACGGGTGAGGGCAAAGTACCAGTTACCATCGCTATCTCTGCCATGTTGGGCGAGAAAATTAGCGCCGTTGCTGGCAATTTTCAGCCAATTTTCGCGTTTTTCTAGCTGGTTGTAAAGCATAGAAAAAGTCCACACCTGGCGGTTTTGCAGCCAGATTAATTTGTCTGTATCATAAATTTTGCCTTCGCGATCGAGGCAGGTGAAATAGCCGCCTTGCTGCCAATCAAGAGAATATTTTTCCCAAAAGGGGAGTACGTCGTTGAGGAGGGCGTTTTTGTAAAGTTCAGCGTAGGCGTAGCCCGCACTTCGACAAAGCTCAGTGACCACCGGAGGCATCGCTTGAAAATCATACTCCATAAATTTCCTCCCCTTTTGTGCTAAAACCAACAGCTTAACAGTTATCATACTTTGGCTCGAACATGGAGCGTAGGCGTAGCCCGTCGTAGACATCGCGTCAGTCTTTTACAAGATTTAGTCAGCAGCAGTTATACTTCTATCTTGTATCTTGCAGCATTCTCAATAACTGTAGGGTAGTTTTTTAGATATGAGGTTGTTATGAGTCAGATTGAACGAGTTGCGATCGTTGGAGGAAACCACGGTAATGAGTTAACAGGAGTACATTTAGTTAAAAAGTTTCAGCAATATCCTAATTTAATTAACAGGGCGAGTTTTGAAACTCTGGCATTACTTGGTAATCTCAAAGCTATTGAAGAAGGCAAACGATACATTGACAAGGATTTAAATCGTTGTTTCACTAATCAAGGCTTACAAAATCCCCAACTCTCAAGTTATGAAGATACGCGGGCAAAAGCAATTAAACAGATATTGCAACCGCCAAATCAGCCTTTTGTAGATGTAATTGTTGATTTGCACAGCACAACTGCCAATATGGGGTTAAGTCTGATTTTTTCTGATCTGCATCCTTTCTTACTTCGATTAGGTGCTTATTTAAGTTCTATTAATCCTTTAGTGAAAGTCTGTATTAACCAGCAATCTCAAGAAAATGGTTTTCTCCGTTCTTTGTGTGAATTGGGTTTTGTTATAGAAGTTGGGGCTGTAGCTCAAAATGTTTTAAACGCCGAATTATTTCAGGAAACAGAACAGCTTATGTATGCAATTTTAGATTATTTTGAAGGGTGCAACCAGGGGAATGTTCCGCAGACAAGCAACCACCTTACACTTTATAAATACATTGGAACTGTCGATTATCCTAGAAGCGATGCCTACGGCGGGCTGCGCCTACGCGGGGAAATTCAAGCCATGATTCACCCCCAGCTTCAGTTTAGGGATTATGAACCTTTGCATCCAGGCGATCCAATGTTTCTGACTTTTGAAGGAAAAGATATTTTCTATGAGGGAGAGTCTACTGTTTATCCTATTTTTATTAATGAAGCGGCTTACTACGAGAAAGGAATTGCGATGTATTTAAGTCAAAAGCAGGAAGAAATAGTTTAATTTGTTCATCGCCTTCGCCTCACTTTTATCTCTAACAGCCCTAAACCACAAATCCCAGAACTACATTTAAAGCTGTATGAATAAGTTCCCAGTACTCTGACTCCAATACACCAACCAAACCCAAAATACGACTATGATCAACAGCACGAATTTGCCCAACATCAATAAAACGGTCTTGGTCTAGCCCATTATTTAGTGTTGCTTTTATATTGACAACATAGGGGGCTTGTTTAGTCCCGGGGCGAAATGGTATGACGATTGTCAGTAATCCATACTGATTCATGATGTCATTTTGCACAATCAAACAAGCGCGGATTTTTCTTGCTTCAGCCCCCACTGTTGGATCAAGATTCACCCAACGTATTTCTCCTCGCCGATAAGTTAAATTACTCCCTGGCATTTATGCCATCTCCTGCAACGCCATCCCAAGCCGCAATTTCAGCTTGATACTCTGCATCTTCAGCATCCTGCTTGAGGGCTGCAATCATTTCTGCTGCTAAAATTCGGCGGCGGTGTTCTGCCAGCAGTGTATTAATGTATGCACTACGGTTCCCCTGTGCATACTGATCTATAAATTGCAAAATGTCTTCTTCTAAAGTAATTGTGACTTTGAGCATTTATAATTAATTTTTAGTATTACTATTTAGTATGACTTTATTATCATACTAAAATTTGCTAAACTTATACATCTGGCCTATATAGGCAAATTACAGTAAAGCGTAGACACATATTCGCTTGCAGTCAGACATCGCTTTAGTCGATTTCTTTAGCTATAAAAATTAAGCAGACAAATATTTTTGGCAATTAATATCAATTTTCTGCCCGCAATAACCAAAAGCCGCTATAAGTCATACCAGAATCATCGGGTTGAACTAACAAAAAATGCAATCCTCGGCTTTGCTGTTTGCGTTGTTCAAATGCTTGAGCTGCTGTTGTAACTTCTGGATCTTCAAATGTGGCAACAATCCATCTATCCACCAAGCTAGCTTCTAATATTAAGCCATCCGGTGCGCCAGAAATGTAGTTCAAGCTTACGGGACGGGCTTGCTGCAACCACCGTGCTAGGCGCATTGATTGCCGTCCACCATAAATGACTACACCAGGAACAGGGACTGTTGATGCTAAACCCAAATTGATTGGTTTGAGATGTTCTGGGATGTGCAAAATGGGAATGGGGCGATCGCTAAATCTCGTTTCTACATCACTAGCTGCTAGAGTCGCAAAACGCCATTGTTCTCCCCAGAGGTTTTCTGGTAATGGTGCTGGGGGTGGTTTATCCAGCGTTAAGGGATATTGCTTTTCTTGTAACCACTGCTTTAACGCCAAGGTGTGGCGGGTAGGTTCGACATTAATACTTAAATTGCGTCCCGCCGCCTCAATTAAGCTTAGTGATTGAGGACGAAATACCTGAATTACATCTGGCAATTTTTCACCAGCAGCTAGCTCAAGTTGAGTGGCAACCCAATTAGAATTTGCTGCTGACTGGAGACAGGTGGCTTCATACTTAAAGCTGCGAGTTGCGTCACAAATCAACAACTCCCATAAAATTTGTCCAGACGCATCTTGTGAGGGACGACGATAAAAATCAACCTGCCAAATTTTCATAATGTGGTGAATGGGGAAAAATCAATTCAAAATTCAAAATTCAAAATTCAAAATTCAAAATTGTACCCTTATAGGGAAGCAAGCTAGCAAGAGCGTCTTGTAGAGAAGAAAAAGACTGGGGGTGATGTAGCTTTAGCTTTCCATAAGGTGGGAGATGGGGGAAAGTTACAGCTATTTTCAGGTAAATAGACCACGCGGTAGGGGCGCAAGACCTTGCGCCCCTACGACAGGTGTGGTTCAAATACATGAAAACTGCTGTAAAACTGAAAGTTTTAAGCTCAAAGGCTCAACGTTCATGCTCAAAGGTTCAACATTCATGCTCAGAGGTTCAACATTCATGCTCAGAGGTTCAACTTCCGAGTTCAAAGGTTCAACTTCCGAGTTCAAAGGTTCAACATTCATGCTCAGAGGTTCAACTTCCGAGTTCAAAGGCTCAACATTCATGCTCAGAGGCTCAACGTTCATGCTCAAAGGTTCAACATTCATGCTCAGAAGCTCAACTTCCGAGTTCAGAGGTTCAACTTCCAAGTTCAAAGGCTCAACTTCCGAGTTCAAAGGTTCAACATTCAAGCTCATCTTCCCATGCCCAATGCCCAATGCCCAATGCCCAACACCAATTTATAAAGCCTGAATCCATTCTTTGACTGAATATTCAGTCCAGATGCCATTTTTCCAGTAAGGATCGTTTTCAATTAACTGGCGCACAGTGGCTTCGTCTTCGGCTTCGTAAATCCCAAAAACTTTTGTAACATCCTTGGTGGGGCCGATGGTAATCAGCACACCGGATTCTTTCTGTTTTGCTAATCCGTCTAAATGAGCTTGACGATAGGGGGCGCGTTTTTCGATAACGTCTTCGCAGTAAGTTCCCCAGAGTACATATTTAGGCATAGCTAAGACTATTTTGGATTTTGGATTTTAGATTTTGCAGTCAGTGCATTGGGGAGTGAGGAATTATTAATTTCTCATTCCTAGCAAATGACAAATGACAAATGACTAACTTCTCAAGTTGACGCCGAATTTTTCCACCAAGGCTTCGCGGACTTTATTGTGTACTGGTTCCACTTCAGCCTCAGTAAGAGTGCGATCGCTAGCCCGATAAATTAAGCGGAATGCTAAACTCCGCTGTCCTTCGGGGACGTTTTCACCACGATATTCATCAAATAATTCCACTGATTCGAGCAAATCTTTACCAGCTTTGGTAATTACTTTTTCAATTTCGGCAACTGAGATTTTTACAGGTGCGAAAAAGGCGATGTCGCGATCGCTAGCTGGATATGTAGAATAAGGCTGGAATGTGGGGACGAGAATTTCAGCTTCTTCCAGAGAATCTAAAAGCACATCTAGATCCAATTGAAAAACATAAACGGAATCTGGTAAACCTTTTTCTCGTCGCAGTTGGGGATGGAGTTGCCCAAAAATCCCCAGTCTGTTACCCCGAATCCACAGAGAAGCGGTGCGTCCTGGATGTAAGCGCTCGTCGCGGCGATCGGGTTGAAATTCGATTTGCAAGCTAAGTTGCCGAAATACACTTTCTAAAATGCCTTTGGCTTCAAACCAGGTGATCGGTTCTTCGCGTCCACTTTTTGACCATTTGCCAAGGGTGCGATCGCCTCCGATAATTCCCGCCAAGGCTTCTGTTTCTTGCAAACCGTCTTCTTCTTGCCAGAAAATTTGCCCGATTTCAAAACCGTTGAGGGCACCATTACCCTGCTCTAAATTGTATTGAAAAGCATCAATTAACCCCGATATCAAATCGGTTCGCAGGGCTGAATATTCAACAAATAAGGGGTTTGACAGTACGATATTTCTGTCTTCTCCTGGTTTGACTAAAGAATAGTGGATTAATTCTGTCAATCCTTCAGCCCGCAGGAAAGCTCGTAACTTGCGAATCAGTTCTTGATCTAAAGGCAGATAACCAGCTTCCGCTTTTTCTGGTAAAGTATCGCAGAATTTGTTGTAGCCATAAAGACGGGCGATTTCTTCAATTAAGTCAATTTCTCGCTCTAAGTCGCGGTAACGATAGGGTGGGACAGAAACTGACCATGTAGGTTGATGGGTGCTATCTTCTCCTGAAGAAGTTAACTGACACCCCAATGCAGTCAGGATGCGCTCAACATCCTGTTTTTGCAGTTCACCTGTGTCTTCTTCTAAATCGATGGGCCCCAATATCTGATTAACTCGGTCTAAACGCAGGGCGATAGAACGACTCCAGGTAGAAGGATCGGGGCGGGTGTCAGCAATTTCTTGCTGAACTATAATTCCACTAGCTAATTCGCTAATTAAGGATAAGGCGCGGCGATTAGCTATTTCCAACTCAGCCCGGTTAACTCCCCTTTCATATCTGCCAGAAGCCTCACTTCTTAACCCTACACTCCGAGAAGAACGGCGAATTGCCACGGAATCAAATAAAGCTGCTTCTAGAACTAGGCTTTGAGTACCTTCATGGACTTCCGTTTCTTCCCCACCCATGACTCCCGCCAGTGCAACAGGTTTGTCGTTAGCGGTGATTAACAAATTTTGGGTTGCTAGGGCGCGAGTTTGTCCATCCAGGGTTTTGAGAGATTCTCCATTATTGGCGAAGCGAACGCCGATGCTTAAATTTTCGCTACTTGCAACAGATTTTAGGCGATCGCAGTCAAAGGCGTGCAGTGGTTGTCCCCATTCCAACAAAACATAGTTAGTAATGTCCACCACATTACTAATGGGACGTACCCCAGCCGCCCGCAAACGCTGTTGCAGCCATTCGGGAGATGGAGCAATTTTCACCTGTTCAATTACCGTACCAATGTATGCAGGACAAGCTTGGGTATCGGCAATTTTTAAAGCTAAATTTCCGGTATTTTTGGGAATAGAGACTTCAGCAGGTTCAGGAATGCTCAACTTTCCACCGGTTAAAGCTGCTACTTCTCTGGCTACGCCTACCATACTTAGAGCATCAGCGCGATTGGCAGTTGCGGTAAGGTCTAAAATTACATCATCTAAACCCAACAACGGCCGGACATCACTACCCAATGGTAAATTTTCCTGGGTAAAAATATGAATTCCGTCTATATCAGTGGGCAAACCGAGTTCCTTTAAAGAACAAATCATGCCCTGAGAGGGGACACCACGCAGTTTTGCAGGTTTGATTTTTAAATCAATTTTGGGTAAGTAAGTACCAGTAGTTGCCACTGGGACATAGATATCTGCCTTCACATTGGCAGCGCCACAGACAATATTTAAAGTCTCACCTGTACCGATATCCACTTGGCAAACACTCAATTTATCGGCGTTGGGATGGGGTTGACGCTCAAGCACTTTGCCAATAACCACGCCATTTGCCCAAGTGCGGCGGTCTTCAATTTCTTCAACCTCAAACCCTGCCATTGTCAGGGTTTCGGCTAATTCTTCTGGACTAAGTTTTATCTCTACTAGTTCGCGCAGCCAATTTAGAGAAATACGCATGGAATGTGCTTGTTTTAGGAATCGTCTTTTGCTCTTATTTTAGGGTGCCTGCTAGCGATCGATGGCTACTCGTCCCGCAAGGCTTACCCTTTCACTTGAACAATCCTACTACGTTAGACTAGCAATGTAAAAATAAAGTAAATACTGAGAATGTATCTATGCAGGGAAGTAAGACATTATTTTTATTTGGTTGATTTTGAGGTTAAACTACATACCCCCGGATTTCTCGCTTGTGAAAAATCCGGGGGTTTTGTTTTAGAAAAAAAGCGTGTCAACCCCTTTAGGGAAGTCAAAAGTCAAAGGTTAGTCATTTAGTTTCTACTAACAACAATTTTAACAATGTAGTCTTGGAGCGCGATCGTCTTTCCGTTGATTGGGTACGGAGAAACCCTGATCAATTTCACCGAAGATTTATCTGAAAGTTGAATTGGTAAAGGATCGCGACCTGGGATCAGGGTTAGCGTTAATGTTGAAACTTGCTTCCCATTTTTTATGATGTCTAATCCAATAATAACTTCCCCTTGCCAAATACAAGTTACATTAGAAGGACACCGAGAATCCTGGATAACTTCTGAAAATTTGATTTCAAGATTTTCAGTCGGGAGGTAAGCTGTCTTTCCATATTTAATATAAAATGGAGTATCTATAGTTCCAACTTTAGCCATCAATTGTTGATGATTACCTTGAGCAATTGATTGGACTTCGATTCTTGAAGGCTTGATATTTGATAAAATTCCATAGCTAGGAAGACAATTTACTCCACTAACAAATGTTAAGATAACTGCTGCGCTCACTACACTTTTCATTTTTATACTCCATAGTCAAGAATTTTATGATTAATTGAGCCAGAAAGCAGGCTGATAAATTGTTCTGTTTTCTGCTAGAGTGAAGCTTCAAAATACAAAATGCAATTAGCTAACGCGATGTGCGTAGGCGCAGCCCGTCGTAGACATCGCTTATTGCATAACCATTACGATTGAGAGCCGTTTGGTTTTTCACGCTTGAGCTAAAATACCATAAAACCAGCAATCTAAATACACAAGCTTTTTTCTGATTTCAAAAACTTCAACAGTGCTTTTCAAAGAATTTGTTGCTTAATTTATCTTGAAGATTGGCTGTAGTTTTACTTTCTAGCATTATTACTCCATATTTTAGCAATTATTACATTATGTAAAAGGGACATTATTTTTTCTCTGTTCTCAACAAGCCCAGTTTTTTGCGATGAGCAATGACCACGATTTCACAAGGCGTAGCCCATCGTAGACATGGCTTTGAGACTTGGAAAATAAATCAAATGAGAAATACTGATTTTTTCGTTGGTTCTTAACATTGGTTGCGATCGAGAGTAATTTAGATGCGTTTGCTTTGGCGATCGCAGAACTTGAATCTTTAAAACTCGATAAAATCTCACAAGTAATATTTTCTCACTCAATAGACTACAAAAATCACACTTCACTCTTTTTTGTAGTGTAATTACATTACATTGTATTGTAAAACTCCAAAGAGGTAAATTTGCCCTGTTTGTGCCGAAAAATCACTAGATAAACTGCCTCTAAAGCTTTCACCATAAGGATTGCCGGACATTTTTCTGAAATCTACCTCAACAAGATCGAAAGAATAGACAATCCAATCTAAAAAATCGGCAATACAATCGAAATTTTGTTCATTTTAAATATAAATTTGATTTTGTACACTTTTACTAAATGTGGTGATTGCTGTTTTTATTAGTATTTTTTATTGAAAATACAAGTAAAAAAATGCTTTCATTTATGCCGTTGATCTTCCTCTTGATAGAGGTATTTCAGTTTGAGTAATAGGAATTTAATTCTAATGGCAACTTCTGGCAATAGCAATCAAACTACTGGGTCACAAAGTACTAGCAACAATTTAACTGGTAATGGCAATTTTTCTTTCAGTGATGGCAAATGGCAGTCTACCGATGGCAGCAGTCTAGATAGTGGCAGTGGCTTTGGTGGCGCTGCTAGTGGTAGTAATACTTTCGCTTCCTTCATCGGTGGTGGTAACTCATCCACAACCAGTGAAGATGGAAAGTACAAATATAATTACGAGCGACCACTTGACGAGCGGGCTTTAACTGATACCAATAATCCGTTCAATCAACTCATCGGAGTCGTTGGCGGTGATATTACTGCCTTAGGTGATGGTAGCAACCCCTTTGGTGGTGCTAACGCATCTGGTGGCGGTAGCAACCCTTTAGCTGGTGGTGGCGCATCTGGTGGCGGTAGCAACCCCTTAGCTGGTGGTGGCGCATCTGGTGGCGGTAGCAACCCTTTAGCTGGTGGTGGCGCATCTGGTGGCGGTAGCAACCCCTTAACTGGTGGTGGCGCATCTGCATCTGGTGGCGGTAGCAACCCCTTAACTGGTGGTGGCGCATCTGCATCTGGTGGCGGTAGCAACCCCTTAGCTGGTGGTGGCGCATCTGGTGGTAACGCATCTGGTGGCGATAGCAACCTCCCTGGTAACTTACCATTTGGCAGCACTCCGCCTTCCAAGGAAAGTGGTAGCAACCTACCTGAAACTGGCAACGGTCAACCTGTACCTTATAAGAGCGACAACTGGATATCTGATATTCAAAAATTAGATGGTGCAAATGCTATCGGTAACAGTGGCCAAGGTAACGGTAACTGGCTATTTGGTAGTAACAACACAACCGACGGTAATGGTAACTGGAATTTTGGTAGCGGTAACACAACCAACGGTAACGGTAACTGGAACTACGGTGATGGCAGCAAAACCGAAGGTAATGGCAACTGGGGCTTTGGTAACGAGAACACAACCAACGGTAACGGTAACTGGAACTTAGGCAATAACAACGACATCCTTGGTAATGCCAATACATTACCTGGTAGTAAAAACGACATCCTTGGTAGTGGCAACACTGCCAATGTAACTAACAGCAATCTCCTTGGAAACCGGATTGAAGCCAGTGGTGATGACAAAACACTCATTGGTAATGAAGGCTGGAATTTCCCTGTTAGTGGCGAACTGATATCGCTAGGTAGTACTAAGCCTAGCCAAAATATAGGAACTGATGTCAGCAGTTTACTCAGTAGTTCTGACCTTGTAACATCCGCCATATCAAATCCAGGCTACAACAACCCAAATTATGATTTCTCTACCATAGCCTAAAAGTTTATAGCAGATAGGAGCCAGTTTTTGCATCGGTATGTCTGTCTATTGTAGCAATGACCTTTTTGCCAACTTGAGTTGATTACATTTTGAATACAATACTTCTGGATTAAGCTTTGCAGTTGACATTGCTCTCATTGAGCGGCGCAAGAATCAACCTTCTAGCACTTCAAGAATTTCAATCTGTAATTAACCCAGAAGTATTACTCTTTGAAATGTAGTGGGTAAGGTATAGAAAAAATAATTAACCGCAACTCATTGAAGTGGTTAATTTAAGTCAAATGCATAAAGACTATTTTCAGTAATTCGGCGCGAGTAAACGGTTTAGTCAGATATCCAGAAGCCCCGACTAATTTCGCTTTTACTTTGTCTACAATCCCTTTATTTCCAGTGACAAAGATAATAGGAGTGTTTTGAAATAGTGAATTGTTTCGTATAATCCGGCACAACTCATAACCATCTATTCCTAGCATGTTTAAATCCAACAAAATTAAGTCTGGTTTGTGCCTTATAATTGACAAAACTGCTTTCACTGGATCGTTAATAGTCACTACAGAAAAATTTTCATTTTCTAAGAAATAACTAATTTCTTTAAGAATTGTAGGACTATCATCTACAGAAACAATTTTGTGAACTTTTTGTACCGTTACAGTAGTAGCCGTTACTCTTTGGGAAGTAGAATTTATGTTATTTGATATTGTTGGTTCCTGAAAGTTTTCTTTTGAAGGAGTAGAAATCTGTGGTAATCGCTGAACAGTAACTATTTTCTCTTCAGGAATATTTGGGTAAGAATTGACAGTATTACTTAGTTCTTCTTTGGTGTCAACTAACCCTGAAATCAATTTTGAGAAAAGCGATTGCTCCTCAAAAATCTTTGGTAATTTATCATAAGGTGGATCTGGTTCATGGAGAATAATCGCACCCTTAAGGATGTAAGGGTATAAATTGCGAGCTAGTTGAATTTCATCTTGATTCAAAATTACAGCCAGATGACACAGGCTAAAACCCTTCATCCAGTTAATTAAATCTGGCTGTATATTTGGTAAATCTTGGTCATCAAACTTGCTGTTAATCAACAGATATGGACGTTGATATAGAGAAGAAATTTTCGGTATAAAAGCCTGCCAATTCTGTAATCTTACTTGGCAATACTCTAGAATTTTCTCTACACCTAGCCTGCAAATTTTTGGCATTCTATCGAGTGGTTCTGTTAATTCATAAGTACCTTCTTTGATGAGCAAAAATGATTCAATTACCTCTTTAACTAATTCTTGAACCAGCACAGCTGCTTGTGTAGAATGTAGATGTTGTTGACTAACAAGCCAGGATATAGCCTGATACTCAGGAGGGTGGCTTCTCGAATTACTGTCATTTTTGATTAACTGACTGTGTGAGTCAGGTTCAAACATCAGCCGTACTTGAACGCGAACCTCATTAGTAAGGAGTGGAATTTGCTGGCTGAGGCGTCGCAAATGGCGTTCTAGTCGATCAAATGGTTCCACAGAATGGGTAGCGTAAGTTATTTTGCCCTGTTCTAAGTAAATCGACCAAGAAACTGAGTTACTCAATACTTGTAAACAAGTACTGTCGGAACAATTGGATAATTGTCTTAACAAACTTAGAGGACGTAGTTTGGTGAATGTACCTGAGTTATTCATATTTTTCAAGTTTTTTGCGGAATCAACAACCGAACATTTGTAGATTTAAAATATGAGCTATAAAGTATTCTCTTATTTGTAATATTTTTCTACCCATAAATCATTTATTTGAAAATATGTACATATATTAAAAATTGTAAGGCTTATAATTTATTTGTTACATTTGGCACATTTTACTTAATTTCTCTCAAAAAACAAGTAGGTATGAATAAAGGTAAGCATCTATCATAGCTAGATTATCAGTAGATGTTGGTTAATTCTGGATTTGACTAACTACTGACAACTCTTGAGTGAAGACCTTAATAATGACGTTTATTTATGCCCACTCACTTCAAGAGGCAAATTTGATTCCAAGTTCGCGCAGTTACACTGGTATACTTATAGAGTTAACGAGCTTAATTATGGTTAATTACTTTTCCTTAAAGAAACGATTCTTCTACATAAAATCTTTAAAAACTTATCTAGGAAAGTTTACGTATTTATTGTACTGTAGGTTTAGTGGATATAACTTTTTGGTAGATACATTACAACAGGTAATGCTGGGTTTTGATAAACTATTTTTTGCTAAACTAAGCTGTACTCAAGTTCATCTTAAATATATAGAGAACTTCATGAAAATAATTTGTTTAATAAAGATTAGAGCATCTACCAATAGATACTATATTCTATAGTCGCCTCGGCGATTGAAACTATATACTCTGAGCAAAGGGAAATAAAGCTTTGGACTTTAACATAACACAAAAAGTTATGCATGATACATTAAGACTTGATGAAGTAGTAGAATTTGCTGAAAACCCAGAACCACGTTGTCCTTGTGTACTTTTATTAGACACATCTGGATCGATGCAAGGAGAGCCGATTGAGGCTTTAAATCAAGGTTTACTAAGCTTAAAGGATGAATTAGTCAAAAATTCCTTAGCCGCCAGACGGGTGGAAGTGGCGATCGTCACTTTTGATAGTAATATCAATGTAGTACAAGATTTTGTGACTGCCGATCAATTCAATCCGCCTATTTTGACAGCCCAAGGCTTGACTACAATGGGTGCGGGAATTCATAAAGCTTTGGACATAATTCAAGAGCGGAAATCTCAGTATCGTGCCAACGGGATTGCTTATTATCGTCCTTGGGTATTTATGATTACCGATGGAGAACCCCAAGGTGAGTTAGAGCAAGTGGTAGAGCAAGCATCCCAGCGCCTACAGGGAGACGAGGCGAACAAGCGGGTAGCATTCTTTACAGTTGGAGTAGAAAATGCGAATATGACGCGTTTAAATCAAATAACTGTACGTACTCCCTTAAAGCTTAAAGGATTAAATTTTATCGAGATGTTTGTCTGGCTGTCAACTAGTATGTCGGCTGTTTCTCATTCACAAGTAGACGAACAGGTAGCACTACCGCCGATTGGTTGGGGGACTGTTTAATTAAAAATTGCAGCTTGATGTTTACACAGCTAGCTGCTTGAAAAAAATTTATGAACATATCAAAACAGATTGCTCAATGGCGGATTGTGGCTGCGTCTGTATGTGGTACAAGTCACTTAAAAAACAATCAATTATGTCAGGATGCTCATCACTGGCAGATATTGTCAGATAATGTTTTAGTGGCGGCCGCAGCAGATGGCGCGGGTTCTGCTAGCCTTGGAAAAGTGGGAGCGATGGTTGCTGTGGAGACAGCAATAGAAAACATTTCTACCAAAGAGCTGACCCGAAAAAGTTTGACTGATGATACATTGGTGCGATCGCTCTTAAATGATGCCATACTAGCCGCCAAAAAAGCTGTGGAGGATGAGGCGGCTACTTGTGACAAACAGCCTCAAGATTTAGCAACTACCTTAATTATGCTGGTTGCCACACCAGAAGTTGTAGCTGTAGTTCAGATAGGCGATGGTTTGGCAGTGGCTAAAGATAGTATGGGCAACCTGCTGGCACTGACGATGCCTGATAGTGGTGAATACATCAACGAAACCACTTTTTTAACTTCGCCTAATGCCTTAGATACAGCACAAATGAGATTATGGCGCACAGACATAGTAAACGTTGGTATTATCACCGACGGATTACAAATGCTGGCTTTGAATATGGTTGTTGGCGAACCTCACAAACCATTCTTTTTTCCGCTGTTTGAATTTGTCGCCAATACCGAGGATAAGACAGAAGCGAAGGAGCAATTGGTAAAATTTTTACGCTCAGAGCGGATTACACAACGCACTGATGATGATTTAACACTCATTATAGCCGCATTCAACGACTCATGAGCAATCAATCTACAGGTTTCACATCTTACAATAACTCCCGTTAGCGGTAATTTCATTATGCAGGTACTACGTTGTTCCCCCAGAAAAGAAATCCTCAGTCTCAATGTCAGTTTGGGACGTGGCGGTGAAGCTTGTGTTTATGCAGTGCCATCTGATAACGACTTGGTGGCGAAGATTTACCACAAGCCAACCACTGCCCATGCAGAAAAACTCCAAGCGATGCTTGCCAACCCGCCAGAAAACCCTACAGCTAGTTTAGGGCATATCTCTATCGCTTGGCCAGAGGATTTATTACGGGCGGCAGATGGCAAAAATTGCATCCTGGGCTTTTTGATGCCACGTATTCAGGGGATGCGTCCAATCATCGACTTTTACAACCCCAGAACCCGTCGTCAACACTGCCCCCTATTCAACTATCAGTACCTGCTCCGCACGGCTCGTAACTTGGCGGCGGCTTTTGCCGCTTTGCACGCTAGTGGATATTGCATTGGTGATGTGAACGAGTCTAATATCCTCGTCAGTGACACAGCACTGGTGACTTTGATAGACACAGACTCTTTCCAAGTAACCAACCCAAACAGCAATGTTGTTTATCGCTGTCCAGTAGGTAAACCAGAGTTTACTCCACCAGAACTACAGAATAAAACTTTTGCCCAGCACGATCGCGAAATCTCTCACGATTTATTTGGGTTAGCGGTGCTAGTATTTCAACTCTTAATGGAAGGCACCCACCCATTTTCGGGGATTTTTCAAGGTGCGATTGAGCCACCACCTTACGAAGCACGCATTGCATCGGGTCATTTCACTTACAGCGGAAAGCGTTACGTACCCTACCTGCCGACACCCATTGCCCCCCCTTGGGAAATTCTCCATCCTAGCTTACAAGAACTATTTGTCCGTTGTTTTGAAGAGGGTCACAACAATCCACAGCTGCGCCCCAGTGCCCAGACTTGGCTCTCAGCAATCGCTGAAGCCGAAGATTCCCTGATTACCTGCACAACAAATCCCCAGCATCGCTACAACAACCACATGCGTAGCTGTCCGTGGTGTGAACGTACCGTGCGATTAGGTGGACGCGACCCCTTTCCATCACATCGGGCTATAGAAGCTAGAGAACATCTCCAACCGCGAATCAAAGCGAAAAAACGCTACACTCAGACACCGCATTTTCCCCAGCGAGCCATGTCACCGCAGCTAGCTAATTACTGGCAGCCAATGACTCCCAGCGGTTCATATTATAAACCTTCCAAAAAGTCAAAGTTGTACCCAATTATTTGTTGCTTGCTGGGTTTTGGTTTATTGGGATATGCAGACGTAATGATTAAATTTACTCAGCCGTTGGTTTCCCAAAATGCTTACACCCAACAAACAATTAAGTCTCCCCAGCCAAATAATAAACTCAGCTTCGCTGATTCTTATCAGCAAGGTTATATTGCTTATAAAGAGCGAGACTATGACAAAGCAATTGTCAATTTTAGCCAAGCAATTGAACAAGAACCTACACATGCTAGAGCAATTGTAAATCGTGGCAATGCCCGCTATAACCTGAAAGACTATGAAGGAGCAGTTACAGATTATAGCCAAGCTCTGAAAATCAATCCCAATCAAATCAAAGCTCTGGTAAATCGGGGCAATGCCCGCTATATGCTCGCCGAATATAGCAACGATCCTGATAGAGAATATAATCTAGCGATCGCTGATTATAATCGAGCCATTGGTCTGGATAATAATGAAATTGAAGCTTATGTCAGACGGGGGATTGTCCGCGCCCAAATGGCTAAATACAGCGGTGAATCTCAACAAGTTTACAAAAAAGCGATCGCAGATTTTACTCAAGCAATAAAACTTAATGTCTCAAAAGCCGAAGCTTACTTCCAGCGAGGTGTTGTCTATTATCAAATTGCTCAATATAGTAGCAATTATCAGCAAGAATATAATCAAGCGATCGCTGACTTTAACCAAGCATTAACCCTAAGCCCCAAACTAGCAAAAGCATATCTCAAACGAGGTATGGTTCGCTATGAACTGGCACAATATGGCGGTAGTGAATCTAACAAAAACCAGACGAAAGCTGTCGAAGATATACAGGCATCTGCCAAAATATTTCTTGAGCAAGGTGACATGGATAATTATCAGCAAGCACTCAGTAATATGTGCGTAGTTGTAGAAAACAAATGTGACCCTTTATTCCAAGGCTCAGTTAATGTGGAAAAAACTAACTAGAAATAAGTAAATTTTCTGACTTGCATATTATTGGTTTTGATTTAAAAAATCAAGCCTGACTAGGGTTAGCGCCAGCTAACCCTAGTTATTTTATGGGTGACATTTTTATTTAATTAAGTAATTTATTTGCATATTTGTAGATGTTCATAGAGCTTTTATATAGAAAAGATTTTAATTTATCTTCCCTTTATAATTTCACCAGAAAATACAGTTAGATTATTGACGGAGAAACAGAAATCAGAAATCAAATTTTCTCCATCTAAGTGCATCCTCTTCATCTCGAAAAAGTCAAATAATCATATCCCTACAAATCTTCGAGGTAATTGCATGAAAGCGGTGATTTTGGCTGGAGGTCTTGGCACACGCCTCAGTGAAGAAACTAGTATTAGACCCAAGCCGATGGTTGAGATTGGTGGTAAGCCAATTCTCTGGCACATAATGAAAACATACTCTGCCCACGGCATTAATGATTTCATCATTTGTTGCGGTTATAAAGGTTACATCATTAAAGAGTATTTTGCTAACTACTTCTTACACATGTCAGATGTTACCTTTGACATGCGATTTAACCAGATGAACGTGCATTCCGGTTATGCTGAACCTTGGCGTGTCACCTTAGTAAATACGGGTGATAATACAATGACAGGCGGACGCTTAAAGCGAATCAGCGAACATCTTGGTAACGAGACTTTTTGCTTTACTTATGGCGATGGTGTCAGTAATATTAATATCACCGAGCTAATTAAGTTTCACAAAGAACAAAATAGCTTAGGAACACTTGCCGCTGTTCAACCAGCCGGACGTTTTGGTGCTATTTCTTTAGGATATGAGCAAACCAAAATCACCAGCTTTCGGGAAAAACCGGAAGGTGATGGAGCTTGGATTAATGGTGGTTATTTTGTGTTAGAACCAGAAGTAATCAACTTAATTGCTGATGACTCTACGGTATGGGAGCAAGAGCCATTAGAAAAGCTAGCTGATATGGAACAGCTATCTGCTTTTAAACATGATGGGTTTTGGCAACCGATGGATACTTTACGTGATAAAAACTATCTCGAAGGGCTGTGGAAAAACAATCAGGCTCCTTGGAAGGTATGGTAGCCGCTAGGCGGAAGTCAAAAGGAGCCAGTGCGTTGGGCGGCTCTGCCGACTTGTTCGCGCAGCGTCTCCCCTTGGGAGAAGCAACTGGCGTTCAAAAGTCAAAAGTCAAAAGAACTTTATTTTGGGCTTTTATTTTGATATTTTATGATATGGCATGTTGGCTTCTGTCTTAATGTACTAGATTGTAACTCCAAAAAACACTTATTTACTCTGGCTCTTAGCTACAATAATACTAATGTATGATTTTGCGATTATAGGTGGGGGAATAGTTGGACTCTCAACAGCGTTGGCTTTAGGAAAACGCTATCCCAATGCGCGTATTTTAGTACTAGAAAAAGAGAGCCAATGGGCATTTCACCAAACTGGCAATAATAGCGGGGTAATTCATTCTGGTATTTACTACAAACCAGGAAGTTTCAAAGCTAAATTTTGTCGTGATGGTTCTCGTTCAATGGTAGAATTCTGCCAAGAGCATGGAATTGACCATGAAGTTTGTGGTAAGGTAATTGTTGCAACTGAAGAACAAGAGCTATCACGCTTAGAAAATCTCTACCAACGCGGTTTAGACAATGGCATAGAAGTCCAGAGAATTAGCCCCGAAGAAGTCAAGGAAATTGAACCTCACGTAAGATGTGTAGGTGGAATTCGGGTATCCTCAACTGGTATTGTTAATTACAAGCAAGTTTGTTTAAAATATGCCCAGCTAATTCAACAGCAGGGTGGAGATTTGTACCTAAATACAAAAGTCCTGAAAATCTCTCCAAGTGGTAAAAACCAGGTACTGCAAACAAACAACGGCAACTTTGAAACCCGCTTTGTAATTAATTGTACTGGATTGCATAGCGATCGCACCGCCAAACTAGGTCAAGTTGAACCCCAAGCAAAAATTGTCCCATTTCGGGGAGAATACTACGAACTCACCCCAGAAAAACGCTATCTGGTCAAGACACTAATTTACCCAGTTCCCAATCCAGATTTTCCCTTCTTGGGTGTCCACTTTACCCGGATGATTGATGGTAGCGTCCATGCAGGGCCAAACGCGGTTCTATCGCTCAAACGCGAAGGTTACAAAAAAACCGACTTTGACTTACGAGATTTTCTGGAAGTCATCACCTATCCCGGTTTCTGGAAGTTAGCAGCTAAACACGCTGATGAAGGTATCCAAGAAATCATTCGTTCTTTTAGCAAAGCAGCCTTCACCAGAAGTTTACAAAAACTAATTCCCGAAGTGCAAGCAGAAGACTTAGTTCCCACCCATGCAGGAGTCCGTGCTCAAGCCTTAATGAAGGATGGCAAGCTTGTAGACGACTTTTTAATTGTTTCCGGTCAAAACTCCATTCATGTTTGCAATGCTCCTTCTCCTGCTGCCACATCTTCTCTAGAAATCGGCAAAGCGCTTGTAGCAGAAATTCCCCAACTTTCGCATCTAGAGAGTGTAGTAACTGCATAGATAGCATAGTTGTTATTTCCGGGACTGCTGAATTAAGGGATGAATCTTGTATAGTGGGCATCTTTGCCTGCCTGGAAACACAAAGGAAAGGTAAGACACCCATCCGAAAAAAGTATCATGCATCAATTAAGAACCGCTATAAGTGCTGCTACCCAATGAGTAAGCCTGCAAAGGTTTTAGTAACTACATAACGAAAAATGTAGCGGTTCCCTTCTAAATGCAACACACTCTAGGGCGTACATCTATGCGTCCAGCTAAACGAAGAATTTAACTCATCAACACAATACAAAGGAATTAACCACAATGAAAATATTAGTAACTGGAACAGAAGGCTATCTAGGTTCGTTATTACCGCCTCTGTTAATCGAACGAGGACATGAAGTTATTGGTCTAGATACTGGTTTCTATAAAGTTGGTTGGCTGTACAACCCTAGTGGAGTCACACCCAAAACCCTTAACAAAGATATCCGCAACATCACCCCTGATGATTTAGAAGGTATTGAAGCCATAGTTCACATGGCGGAACTCTCCAACGACCCAGCCGGACAATTAGCACCTAATATTACCTACGAAATTAATCATGTAGGTTCAGTTCGTCTAGCTAGTTTGGCTAAGGCTATGGGTGTGCGTCGCTTCGTATATATGTCTTCGTGCAGTGTCTACGGTGTTGCTACCGCAGGTGATGTCACAGAAGAATCCGCAGTTAATCCCCAAACAGCCTACGCAGAATGTAAAACTCTCGTAGAAAGAGATGTCAGACCACTCGCTGACGATGACTTCTCGCCCACCTTTATGCGGAATGCGACAGCCTTTGGTGCTTCTCCCAGAATGCGCTTCGATATTGTTTTAAACAACTTAGCAGGGTTGGCATGGACTAGCAAAGAAATCAAAATGATTAGTGATGGCACACCTTGGCGACCATTAGTTCACGCATTGGATATTTGCAAAGCAATAGTTTGCACCTTAGAAGCACCACGGGACATTGTACATAACCAAATCTTCAACGTGGGAGATACAGCGAATAACTATCGCGTTAAAGAAATCGCAGAAATTATTGCTGATGTTTTCCCAGATTGTAAATTATCCTTTGGTAACAACGGCGCAGATAACCGCAGCTATCGCGTATCCTTCGAGAAAATCAACACAATCCTACCCGGATTTAAATGTGATTGGAATGCCCGACTTGGTGCCCAGCAGCTATTTGATTTATTCAGTCAAATACACATGGCTGAAGATACTTTCTTGTTTAGAGGATTTACTCGTTTAAAACAGCTAGAGTATCTAATTCGGACAGAGCAAATTGACAAAGATTTCTTCTGGAATAAAAAGTAGCTAAAGTTGTCTTGCAGCAACGGACAAATAATCTAAGCTTCCGAATCAAATAGTGTTGATTCGGACTTACTCCATCCACTTATTTGCAATCATTGAATTAAATTTTATGGCACTCATCTCAGCATTAGTAAACGAGTTAGCCATCTGAAAGATAAAGATATTGCTGCTGGACTGCATTGTATAGAAATTTACATAAAAAGCCAAAGAAACAAAGCATAATTTATTAAATTTTCTCTTGAAAGCTAAATTAGAAGGTAAATCAATCGCTATATGAATAAATTGCTGACTATCGCAATTCCTACATTCAATCGTGCCCAAATTTTAGATAAACAACTTATTTGGTTAGCTAAATCTATTAAAGGGTTTGAGTCTGACTGTGAAATCTTTATTTCTGATAATTGTTCTACAGATAATACCCAAGAAGTTATTAAAAAGTGGCAGATAATTCTTAGTAATGTCACATTTACATCAAACAGAAATAGTGAAAATATCGGGGTTATGGGTAATATTGCTTGTTGCTTAAAAACCCCAAATAGTAAATATGTTTGGACAATTGGTGATGATGATCCAATTCAAGAGAGAACCCTAGATTATGTGTTAAGAACACTAAAAAAACATTCAGATTTAGCACTAATGTTTTTAAACTTCTCTGGTCGTCAAAAACGAACAGGCCAACTTGTTGTCGAACGCTGGTTGAATAGTGATAACGATGAATTAAGAGTTGATGGTAAAACTGTATTTCAAAGTTATCTGAATGAAAATTTTGGTGGTGTACTTTTTATATCAGCAGCAATTTATCGCACAAATCTAGTGCAACGCGCTTTACAAAACTGGCCGTCTGCTACTAATAATTGGGCCTCTCAAGCATATTGGACTGCATTTTGCGCTGCTCATGGAAGTGTCATCGTCACTAAAGACACTTATTTAGAATGTACTATGGGCGCTAGTCTTTTGGATCTTGACCCAACATGGAACTTTAGAATGCGATATGCTTACATACCTGAAGTTTATATAAAACTACTAAAGGTAGGATATCCTCATAAATTTTGTCAAGAAATGATTTGGCAGAATTTCCATCAAAAAACTGATTTAAAAATCCTATTAGGTGCTTTAAAACGTTGGCCTTTCTTGACAATCAAGATATTTATTTCTTACCTACGTTTGTTAAGCATATCAGCTTTGGCAATTCTTTATTCACCTAAACAGCTAGAGACTAGCCTGTAACCATTAATATATCAATTTATTAACTACTATTTCTTACCATGCAGAAATTACTGACCATTGCTATACCAACTTATAATCGTGCCGAATTACTGGATAAACAGTTAGCATGGCTAGCTCAAGCTATCAAAGGTTTTGAAGATGATTGTGAAATTTTAGTTTCTGATAATTGTTCAACAGACAATACTCAGGATGTGATTAGAAAATGGCAAATAATACTTAGCAGTATCCCATTTAAATCAAATAAAAATCATCAGAATTTAGGCGTTGTCAAAAATATTATGTATTGCCTAAATTCTAGCACAACAAAATATATTTGGACAATTGGTGATGATGACCCAATTCAAGATAGAGCCATTGCTTATGTGATTAGCAAACTGAAGCAATATGAAGATTTATCATTATTGTTTCTCAACTTTTCCGGTCGGAACCAAATTACTGGTGAACCAGTTCATCCACCAACAATTGTTGGTAATCGCTGGTTTGATATAGATAATGAAGATGGTGATGGTGATGGTAAAGCTATATTTGAACATTGTTTCTCAAAAAGTGTTGGTGCAGTCATTTTTCTGACTGCTACAATCTACCGCACTGATTTAGTGAAATGCGCTCTACAAAATTGGCAAGATGCTGAGAATAACTGGATATCTTTAGCATATTTAGCCGGGTATTGTGCTTCTAATGGTCGTGTAATTGTCACGAAAGAGACTTATTTGGAATGTGTTGTGGGTGTAAGTTATTGGCAGAAAGAACCAAAATCTGCACTGTTAATGCAATACAAACACATACCCGAAGTAATTTTGAAATTGGAGCAGAGTGGATATTCTAAGCAGTTTTGTAGGCGGATGCTTTTGCAAAACGGTAAAGAAGTCAACTTGAAAGTCTTCTTAGGTGCTTTAAGAAGATGGCCTATGTCCGCCATTAAGACAGTAGTCCCATTTTTGGCGTTAGTCAGTTTATGTGCTTTTGATGTGATGGTTTCTAAAGAATTTAGTTTAGCAGAATCAAATGAAATACCTGCTCAAGAAATGCGGAGCTATAAGCCATAAGCTACTAAATTACTAATAAATTGACATTGAAACTAGAAAGAATTTACTACATGTTTAATGTAATTAAACGCAAAATATCTACACTATCTGCTGACTTTCAATATTATGTAGCTCGTTGGAAGCATAGCAGAAATCTGCCAGCATTGGAAGGGCGCGATCGCAACATCCTTAAGGCTCTCAAAAAAGACGGTGTTTGTGTCACAACACTGGCAGATTTAGGCTTCAACTCTAGCTCTGAACTACTCAAAGCTGCTTACCAGCAATTGTCTCAGATGGAAAATCCCAACAACGACCATCTAGATGAAAAGTTGCCACAAATTTACACAGTTACAGGTTTACCAGAATTTTATGCGTGGGGAATGGAGAAAAGACTTCTCAATCTCATCGAAAATTATATTGGTCTTCCTATTGCTTTTCACGGTGTACATTTACGTAAAGATTTCCCTAGCAAACATCAGTTTGGCACACTATTATGGCATGGCGATTCCGAAGACCGTCGCATTATCAAAATCTTTATTTACTTGAATGATGTCGAAGAAAAAACTGGGCCTTTTGAATACATTCCCCGCTCTTTAACTTCCTTATTTAGTTGGAATTATATTCGGCTGTTCTACAAACTTTGGAAGTCAGGCTATAGGGGCATCGATGATGAAGAAGTGAAAACAGTCATCCCCAAATCAGCTTGGAAATCCTGCCCAGGCCCAGCAGGTACTGTCTTGATTGTAGATACGAAAAATACTTTGCATCACGGCATAGTCCGCACAGAAGAACGCTCAACACTATTCTTTTGTTACACCGCCAACCCTCCTGAAAAACCAGAACTCTGCACCCAATACTGGGATGATACTTATCCCAGAGCAGAGTTAAGGCAACAAGTAGAAAATAGCCGATAGCGTATTAAAGGTAGTCATGCCATGCTGATCAAGATTAAACGCAAAATATCTTCACTGGGATCTGAGTTAGTTTACAGATTAGCACTTTTGAAACACGCTGCTTATTTGCCTGTACTAGAAGAAGGCGATCGCCAAATTATTGACGAGCTTAAATGTGATGGTATTCATATTACCACACTGGCTGAATTGGGATTTGATTCAACATCAGAATTGCTCAAGGCAGCTTATAGTTATTCGTCCCAAATGGCATCTGTCAATCATGACGATTCAAATGAAAAATTTCCCCAAGTTTTCACAGTTACATATTTACCTGAATTTGCTGCTTGGGGAAGTGAAAAAAGGCTCCTAAACATCATTGAAAACTACATTGGTCTGCCAATCATTTTTCATGGTGTACATCTCCGCAAGGATTTCCCTAATAAAAATCAGTTTGGTACACAACTATGGCACAAAGATGCAGAAGACCGCCGCATGATCAAAATTATTATTTACTTAAATGATGTGGAAGAAAAGCACGGACCCTTTGAATATATTCCAGCCTCTTTAACCTCTTTGTTTAGATTAAACTATTACCGTACTTACTACAAGCTTTGGCAATCTGGTCATTTAGGCATCACAGATGAAGAACTAAATGAAATTATCCCGAAAGAGGCTTGGAAATCTTGTACAGGATCGGCAGGAACAGTCATTATTGTAGATCCCAAAAAAGCAATACATCACGGTACATTACGCACAGAAGATAGGCTAACTCTATTCTCGTGCTACACGTCTAATTCTCCCGAACGTCCAGAAGTTTGTACTCAATATCGGGACAATACTTTTCCCCAACCAAAGTTAACTGAACCAGTCATTAAGAGCACAATCTAGTTCAGTCAAAGCAAGCTACTTGTTAATCTAAAAATCCACTCAATACTATTGTTGATGAGTTTTGTAACAAGTTAACTTTTCAAATTTGCCAAGTTTTGTTGTCGTCAATATTCCTATCGAGGTTATTCATTCATGATCTTCACTCAAACTGCACTCAAAGACGCATTCATCATTGATTTAGAAGAAAAGCCAGATCACCGTGGTTTTTTCGCTCGGTCTTTCTGCGCTCAAGAATTTGAAGCACACGGATTAAAGCCAACAGTTGCCCAATGTAACCTGTCTTTTAATTACAAAAAAGGCACTATCCGGGGAATGCACTATCAAATTCTGCCAGCAGCAGAAACAAAATTAATTCGCTGTACTAAAGGCGCAATCTACGACGTAATTATTGATATGCGTCCTGAATCTCCTAGCTTTTTATCACACATTGGTGTAGAGCTAACCCCAGAAAATCGCCGCGCTTTATATGTTCCAGAAATGTTTGCTCATGGCTATCAAGCACTCACCGATGAGACTGAAGTTGTATATCAAGTGGGTGAATTTTACACTCCAGGATATGAAAGAGGTTTACGCTATGACGACCTATTCTTTAACATTGATTGGCCTCTAGATGTGACTGAAATCTCCGAGAAAGATTTAAATTGGCCTTTGTTGAGAATGATGACTGTTGGCGGTACAGCTTCCAGATAACTATAGACTATTTCTCTGTGCCAGGTGTTTTCCGCACAACACACTGGCTCCTCTGCATGAGGTAAGGTACTTCCAAAAAATATACTATCGCTATAGAGGCAGGGGGCAGGGAGCAGTGGGAAGGAATATGCAAGAGCAAATCATACCAAAGAAAAGTTTGCCCAAGCCTACAGAAATGCTGTGGAGCAAATTATCAAAAATAATAGCCGGAAAAACAGACTGCTGTTATAGCATCTAGCAAGTAACCAGTTAGTAGCTATTATTAATGATAATTTCCATGAAAATGTACTTAATGTTTAGCTGTAACGAATTATTAAGTGCAAAATTATCAAGAATTTGTAACACAACAAACAGTTCCAAAAAGGAGTTTAGTTCATGATTATTATCGATCGCGCCTTACGAGCCAGAGCAGCAGCAGGAAATCCTATTAAGGTGGGAATGATTGGTGCTGGTTTTATGGGTCGAGGAATTGCCAACCAAATTGTCAATTCAGTGCCAGGAATGGAGTTAGTTGCTATCTCTAATCGCCAGATTGGTGCAGCTAAACAAGCTTATTCGGAAGCAGGAATTGAAGATATTCAAGTTGTTGCAACTGTCAGCGAATTAGAAGATGCGATCGCTAACGGTAAATATGCAGTCACAGAAGACGCTAAGTTACTGTGTCGAGCTGAGGGCATCGATGCATTAATCGAAGTCACAGGTGCAGTGGAATTTGGCGCTGGGATCGTTATGGAAGCGATCGCCCACCGCAAACATGTGATCATGATGAATGCCGAACTCGATGGCACCATTGGCCCCATCCTGAAAGTGTATGCCGACAAAGCAGGTGTGATTCTCAGCGCTTGTGATGGCGACCAGCCAGGGGTACAAATGAACCTCTATCGCTTTGTAAAAAGCATTGGTTTAACTCCCTTATTGTGCGGTAACATTAAAGGACTCCAAGACCCCTATCGCAATCCCACCACCCAGGAAGGATTTGCTAAACGTTGGGGTCAAAAGCCCCACATGGTGGCTAGCTTCGCCGACGGAAGCAAAATTTCCTTCGAGCAAGCGATCGTTGCCAATGCCACAGGCATGAAAGTCGCCAAACGGGGAATGTTGGGATACGACTTCAGCGGTCATGTCGATGAAATGACCCAGTTATATGATGTTGAACAACTCAAAGAACTGGGCGGCATTGTCGATTATGTAGTTGGAGCAAAACCAGGCCCAGGCGTATATGTATTTGCCACTCACGACGACCCCAAGCAACGCCACTATCTCAACTTATACAAATTAGGCGAAGGCCCACTTTACAGCTTCTATACTCCTTATCACCTCTGTCATTTTGAAGTTCCCTTGTCCGTAGCGCGTGCTGTTTTATTTGGTGATGCTGTGATGTCTCCACTAGCAGGCCCGCTAGTAGATGTTGTCACCACCGCCAAAATCGACCTGAAAGCAGGAGAAACCTTAGATGGCATCGGCTACTACATGACCTACGGACAATGTGAAAATTCCGATATCGTCCAACAGCAAAATCTTCTACCAATGGGTTTAGCTGAAGGGTGCCGCCTCAAACGAGATATTTCTAAAGATCGAGTCCTCACTTATGAGGATGTAGAATTACCTGAAGGCAGACTCTGCGACCAACTACGAACTGAGCAAAACACCTATTTCGCTCCAGAAAAAATCTTAGTAGCAGTTGGATAATATCGGTTCTCAAAATATTTGCCACAAATGAATTAGCTGTAGGGGCGTACAGCTGTACGCCCCTATATATTTGTCGCCAGAATTTCATCAAGAGGATAGAAAGCTATACTGCGGGACACTAAAGTTGTTGATAGTAACTTGCTGGGGAGCGTTTCAACAAACTCGATCGAAACTTTAGGTCAAATTTCATGAAAATTGCTCTCGTCCATGATTATTTAACCCAGCGAGGTGGGGCAGAGCGTGTGTTTGAACTGCTTTGTAAGCGCTATCCTGAAGCAGATATTTTCACATCTTTGTACGATCCCCAAAAAACGATTGATCTAGGCGATCGCATAGTTAATACAACCTTCTTGCAAAAGATTCCTGGTGCAGCAAAATATTTTAGGTCAATGGCTCCTTTATATTTTCCTGCCTTTCGTGCCTTGGATCTGCAAGAGTACGATTTAATTATTAGTAGTAGCACCAGCTTCGCCAAAGCAGTGCGAAAAAATCCCAATGCCCACCACATTTGTTTTTGCCATAACGTTACCCGTTTCTTATGGGATACAGCAACTTATTTAAGAGAATACGGGGACTATAGATATTTTGCTCCTTTAATCGAACAAGTATTTCAAGTAATGAGAAAGGTAGACCTGAAATATGCACAGGAGCCTGACCTTTACATTGCTAATTCCAGTGTTGTTGCCCGCCGGATTGAAAAGATTTATGGCAAAAAGGCAATGATGGTGAACTATCCAATTGATACTAGTAAATTTGTTTTTTCAGATATAAAAGATGAATATTATCTGGCCTCCGCCCGGATGATCAGTTATAAGCGACTTGATATAATAGTCGAAGCTTTTAATTGGTTAGGGTGGCGGTTATTAATATCTGGTGATGGGCCAGAACAAGCACGGTTAAAATCCAAAGCATTACAAAATATTGTGTTCTTGGGACACGTAAGTGATAAAACCCGTAAAGACTTGTTTTCCAAAGCCAAGTCTATTATTGTCGCAGCCTTAGAAGATTACGGGTTAGTTCCGGTAGAGGCTAATGCTAGCGGTACACCAGTCATCGCTTATGGAGCAGGTGGAGTATTAGATACTCAAATTCCAGGTGAAACAGGAGTTTTTTTCAAAAGACAAACACCCGAATCTTTACAAGTTGCCTTACTAGAAGCCAATGGCATTTCTTGGAATTACGATCGCATCCGTAATCATGCAGTAACAAACTTTTCAGAGAATGCCTTCTTTGGTAAGGTTGAGCAAATTATTAACCAAGCTTGTGGTGTGCATCAATTATTCATTTGATTTCTGAATTTTCCATTATCAGATTACCTATTTATTTTCTCTCTCGTCCTTGGCGGTTCGTAAAAAAATAGGTATTCTTCGGAGAATCTCTTAGCGTAAGTCTTGAAGACAAGGATATAAAAGTGGTTCAAACTAGTCTAAATCCTCATCTAGCTCCAGCTTCTGAAAGTGAACCAAGTTACGGGCAAATGTTTGCCGTATTTGTGCGGAGATTTCCTTGGTTCTTAGCAGTATTAATTAGTTCTATTGCTATTGCCAGCATAGTAACTGTAAAGACAAAGCCTACTTATAAAAGTTCTATGCAACTGCTAGTAGAACCTAACTATCAAGGTAAAACCGAAGGTGGTGCTGGGGTAGACAATCAGTTTACTGACTCTAACGTGGTCATAGATACTGCCACTCAGCTTAACTTGATGCAAAGTTCGGGACTCATCCAAAAAGCAGTTGATAAACTTCAATCTAATTATCCAGATATAAGTTCAGCTGAAATTAAAGCTTCTTTGGTCTTAACTCAAATCAGGAGCAAAGAAGATAATGTCGCTACTAAAATATTTCAAGTTGAATATACCGCTGGAAATCCTGAAAAGACCCAAAAAGTTCTGGATGCAATTCGACAAGTTTATCTAGAATATAACAAACAACAACAGAGTTCGCGTTTACAAAAAGGTCTGCAAATCATCAGGGAACAGTTAAGTAAAGCTAGTGAAGAAGTAAACGCGGCTGAGACAAATTTACAAAGATTTCGCAGAAATCAGAACTTAATCGATCCAGAGTCACAGGCGAAAGCGATTGAAACAGCTTTGAACAATCTTTCCCAAGAAAGACAGACAACTCGTGCTCAGTATGGGGAAGCTTTAGCACGCCAAAAATCTTTAGAAGAACAACTTAACCGTTCTCCCCAAAATGCTCTAGTTGCTTCTCGTTTGAGTCAGTCTACTCGCTATCAAGGCTTACTAAACGAAATCCAAAAAAGCGAATTGGCACTAGCACAAGAACGCTTACGCTTTACAGATCAAACTCCAAGTGTGCAAAAGCTCAAAGAACAGCTTCAGGGCCAGAAGGAATTATTGCAACAAGAGGTAGGAAGAACTTTAGGCGGAAAGTCTGCTGGTGCATTGACTTCTGGAGATTCTCTTCTCGAAAAAGGACAGTTGGGTCAAATCGATCTCAGCCTTGCTGGTCAGTTAGTAGAAACGCAGACAACTATAGTTGCTTTAACTGCTCGCGATCAAACTTTGGCTCAGAAAGAAAACGAGCTGCGTTTTGAAATCAAACGCTTCCCGCCTCTGTTGGCTTATTACAATCGGATGCTACCGCAGTTGCAATTTAGTCGTGAAAGATTAGAGCAGCTTTTAAGAGCAGAACAACAATTACGGCAAGAACTTTCCAAGGGTGGATTTAATTGGGAAGTGGTAGAAGATCCCCAAAAAGGCGCACAATTAGGCCCCAATCTCCAACAGAACTTGCTGTTAGGTGCTGTGGTTGGCTTAATGTTAGGAGGCATTGCTGCCTTTATTCGCGAATCGGCTGATGATGCAGTTCACACCACTGCTGAGTTAGAGAAGCAAATGGCCATGCCGTTGTTGGGAACAACTCCCAAGTTACCGCCAGCCAAACCCAGAGAATCAATGATCAAGTTGCCTTTTGGCAAACCAGAAGTTCTCGCTCCCTGGACGATTCAGGTATTGCAATCTCCACCGCGTTGGGAATCGCTGGATCTGATTTACAAAAACATTGAACTTTTAAATACTGTTACTAATTTAAAATCTTTGATGATTACCTCGGCTTTAGCCGATGAAGGTAAATCAGCTTTGGCGTTGGGTTTGGCAATGAGTGCTGCTCGTTTACACAAAAGGGTACTGCTGATTGATGCCAACTTACGCGACCCCAGTTTGCACCATCAACTGAATCTTCCTAATGAGCAGGGACTTTCAACTCTATTAGCAAGTGATACAACTCTACCCAACCAAATTAGTCTTCAATACTCAGGTTCCGCCTACATCGATATTTTGACCGCTGGTCCCAAACCTACCGACCCAGCTAATCTGTTGAGTTCTCCTCGGATGATGCAATTAATGGCAGCATTTGAGGAAAACTATGATTTGGTACTGATAGATGCTCCCCCAGTTCTCGGCTTAGTCGATGCCATGCTTACCGCATCATCTTGTCGTAGTGTGATTATGGTGGCAAGCATTGGGATTGTGACGCGAAGTCAGCTTAATCAAGCGACAGCTATGTTGAGTAAGTTAAATTTGATTGGGGTTGTAGCTAATGGGGTATCAAACTCTAGTAGTAATTACGTACCTAATATCAAACAACAGCAATTGGCTCTACGTCAAGCTGTAGAAAAGTAGCTAGTACTACTAGATGATAAATCCCCGACTTCTTAGAGAAGTTGGGGATTTTGCGTTTTGCATTTTTTCTCGTTTCTAGCCAGAGGCTAGAAATGCTATTCATTGGGCTGCTGCCGCGAGTCAAAGAGGCGGAGCCTCAAGGATAGGCATTCCCAGTCTGAAACTGGGAACGATACAATCTGCTAAAAGCTGCTTCTAGACTGGCTTTTACCTTAAATTAACAGCAATGATTCATGAATTGCCCCTACGTTTTGATCAATCAAATTGAATTTTGTTGCAATCGGGAAGAATTCAGTATATTTATGCTATCTTTATGAGTTTTCAGAGAAATCACTGACTCTTTAAAGAATAAATAAAGAAGTTATTTGAGCGATCGCTATTTCTACATAGTCTTATATTCTAGAGATTAAAGCACCTTCATAAAGGCTAGAAGACAAGAGCAGACTGGTTTTTTAAATCTATCGAGACAATGAACACCTCAGCGTAATTAAACGTAGATATAGATTCATGGGTAATTTCCCTCTACACTTCTCTACTGTCAGTAGTTTCCGGAAAATCAAGATTTGCCCATGAATGTTAATAGTAGCGGTGATTGCTACCTATGTAATTAATATCTGTCTAATTTGTAAATCTCTACATCAGCAGAATTCTACGCAATACGTGCTTGGCTGAGTGGCAAATACTATAGCATATTTTTGCCCTCAATTATCTCCAACTTTTTGGACTTACAACAAGATTCGGATTTGGGTCTTTGGCATTAATAGCCTTTGATAACGCCTCAGTAATTCACTCCTGTATAAACCCAAAGACATTATGACAACTTCAATAATTCCAACTCTAGAGAATTTATATGATGTAACCCAGGAAGACCAAGATAATCGTGGGTACTGCACACTCCTGTGGCGACGGGGTAAGCTGTTGGTCAAACCGCTTGGACGAGTGAAACAACCATATCTGACTTCATTAGATAGTAAGCGATCGCTAGTAGAATGTTTACAACATTCTCCAGTAAGTTTGGTCAGTATAGATCCAAAATTGGGTGAGGCTTTGCTCAAATTTTGGGCAGATGCATGTGAAGCAGCTCAAAAACCAATATTCCTAAACATACCTGCTGGCAAAAAACTTCCTAACCAACCCTTGAGACAATTGCAGCGAGTAATTGATTGGATTGCTGCTTTCGTATTGCTGCTATTAGTAAGTCCAGTCATGTTGGGATTGATTGTATTGATGCAGGTTTACTCGCCAGGGTCACTTTTTTGTCATGACTGGCGTGTTGGGGAACGGGGTAAACTCTTTCAAGCGATGAGCTTTTGCACCCACAATACCACACCGCTAGCGCGTTGGATGGGTAAATACAATCTCGACAATCTGCCACAGTTATTTAACGTGCTACGGGGTGACATGAGTTTAACCGGATCTCGTTGTTGGACTTTGGAAGATGCAGTACAGCTAAATAAATTACCAGAAATTACAGCTTCTTGGGAAGTAGAGGCACAGTCTCATCGATTACATCTGGATAGCCAAACTCTGTAGTTTATCTGTGCGGTAATTGATAATTTAATTTACCGCACTGAGGCTCAAACAAAAATTGTTTATGTAGCATCTATAGAGTAATCCGGTTCTAGATAATTGGTTTTTCAAGACGTGAAAAATCGCGTCTCTACATCAGGGTTTTATTGCTCATTCTGAACTGTATTGAGCTATAGAGGTCTATCTACCTTGCCAAACTATTATGATAAAATCCATGAATTTACAGCTTC
The DNA here is from genome assembly GCF_036918245.1 of Nostoc sp. Taxonomy (GTDB): domain Bacteria; phylum Cyanobacteriota; class Cyanobacteriia; order Cyanobacteriales; family Nostocaceae; genus Nostoc. Next base: position 70,505 of record NZ_JBALEF010000049.1, on the reverse strand, counting down.
CTCAACCACTCAGTAATCTGCTCAAAGCTAGCAGTTTTTGGCAGGACAACTATTTGATATTGCGAGAATTTAAACATTTTCGCAAAATTGCAATTTTAGCTCTGGTTTTCTCGATTTTGGCGGCAACATTTGAAGGTGTAAGTATTGGTTTCTTACTTTCCTTTTTGCAAAGCTTAACTAGCCCCAATGCTCAACCTGTCCAAACAGGAATAGAATGGTTTGATCTTTGGATTTTGGGAGCCAAGACATCAGCAATTAATCGTTTATATCGCGTATCTTTGCTGATTCTATTGAGTACTTGGTTACGTGCCACCTTCAATTATTTTTCTCAAGTTTATACTGAATTATCTCAACTACATCTTGCCGATCGCTTACGTAAGCAAATTTTTGAACAGTTACAATCCTTATCACTAAGTTACTTTAGTAAAACTCGTTCTGGTGAACTAATTAACACAATTACCACAGAGATTGAAAGAATCAGACAAGGTTTTAGTGGCGGAGCTTTTTTAGTAACTAGAGGACTCACAACCTTTGTCTACTTAATATCAATGTTTTTGATATCATGGCAATTGACGGTAATATCAGCATTACTATTTACACTTTTAGGTGTGGGGTTGTCAAATCTGAATGCTAGAGTCAGAGAATCAAGTTTTGGTATGACAACTGCTAATGCTAATTTTACATCAACAGCCATAGAATTTATTAATGGCATTCGCACTGTTCATTCTTGTGGTACTCAAGAATTTGAGCGTCAGCGTTACTATAAAGCTAGCGATAAGGTAATAAGTAGTACAACAAAGGTTGTATTTACCTGGACACTTGTGAAGCCAATTGCCGAAGGGGTAGCGACTACGGTATTGATCGGAATGATTATTTTGGCATTCACTAGTCTTGTCACGAATGGAACGCTACAAGTTGCTTCTTTGCTAACCTTTTTCTTTGTACTATTTCGCTTTATCCCATTTGTGCAAGATATTAATGGCACGAGAGCATATCTTAGTACTTTACATGGTTCAGCAGACAATATTAAAAATCTGTTGACAAGTGATGAAAAATATTACTTTAAAAATGGGAGAGTTGAGTTTAAGGGATTAAACAGGTCAATAGATTTAGTATCTGTGGATTTTGGCTATGATGATGAAAATCTAGTGCTGCATAATATTACCCTGACGATTGAAAAGGGAAAAATGACAGCATTAGTCGGAGCATCTGGCGCAGGTAAAACAACTCTTGCCGATTTGATTCCCCGATTTTATAATGCTACAGATGGATATCTTTACATTGATGAAATCGATATCCGGCAGTTTGAAATTAACTCTCTACGTCGCAAAATAGCTGTCGTCAGTCAGGATACTTTTATCTTCAATACTAATGTTTGGCAGAATATTTCTTACGGGACTCCAAAGGCGACGAATGAGGAAATTCAAGAAGCCGCTAAACTAGCGAATGCACTAGAATTTATTTTGGAAATGCCCGAAGGTTTTGATACCCAATTAGGAGATCGGGGTGTTAGGTTATCTGGAGGACAAAGACAGCGAATTGCTATTGCACGAGCTTTATTGCGGAACCCAGAAATTTTGATTTTGGATGAAGCAACTAGCGCCTTAGATTCGCTATCTGAGCGCTTAATTCAAGATTCATTAGAAAAGCTATCTGTTGGTAAAACAGTAATTGCGATCGCTCACCGTCTTTCTACTATTTCTAAAGCAGATAAAGTTGTAGTTTTAGAACAGGGACGGATAGTAGAGCAAGGTAAGTATCAAGAACTGTTGGAACTAAAAGGCAAGCTTTGGAAATATCATCAAATGCAGTACGAAGTAAGGCAGCCAGATTAGAAACAACATCCAATTCCCAAAGCACTTACAACACATTAATCGGCTGTACATCTCTACAGCCGTAAACCCCTAAATATGTATCAATAATTTTGCCAAATAGTAAAAAATAAGATTTTAAACACTTATTATCCCTCTAAATAAGTTATTAAAATTAGTCTTATATACTTGAAAGTCATAGAAAAAATGTCCCAGGAAATCTTTGACAAAGACCTAATCTATCAATGCTCAAATTTTGGTGTCGGTGGGAGCGGAGGTGTTGAAACTTACTTAGCTTCTCTGTTTGAACATCGACCACCTGATGTTAGCGCTCGTGTGATCAAATCACTTAAAAATATCGATCAAAGCCAGTTCAAACTGCTACACATCCATAGTCCAGATTTGCTATTACAGCTTACAGGCGAATGTCCTGCTATCTTCAGCGTTCATAATCACTCATTCTACTGCCCTAGTGGCACAAAGTATTTAGCAGAGCAACGGACAATCTGCGATCGCAACTTCTCTTACTTAGGATGTACCTGGGGTAAATTAGTAGATAAATGTGGTAGCCGTAGACCTTTAAGAACTCTTAGAGAACTTCAAACCACTCATCAGTTTTTAGATGTCTTGAAAAGGCTAAAAATTACTTTCATTGCTAATAGCGAATATGTCCGGCAAGAGTTAATTCAAAACGGTGTATCCCCAGAACAAACTATAACGCTACACTGTGGAATATCTATACCAGAAACAGCAACTTCCCCCCTCAGCTTGGAAGTACATCAAAATCATAGAATTTTGTTTGCTGGACGAATTGTTTCTGATAAAGGTCTGGAATGGTTACTCAAAACCTTAATACATACAGATCCAAAAATTCAACTTGATATTGCAGGTGAAGGTTGGGAACGACCACGGTTAGAAAAGTTAGCAAGTACACTCGGATTGAATAAGCGCATCACTTGGCATGGTTGGTGCGACTCGGATAAATTAGATAAACTTTATCAACAGTGTTTTGCAGTCATTTTTCCCAGTGTTTGGCCTGAACCTGCCGGTCTTGTAACTCTGGAAGCATACTCTCGTTGTCGACCTGTAATTGGTAGTGCAGTCGGAGGGATTCCAGAACATTTACGAGATGGAGAAACGGGTATTCTTGTTCCAAGCAATAATATCCAAAAGCTGGCTGATGCTATTAATGAATTGTATAGAGATTATCAAAAAAGTCGATACATGGGTGAGCAAGGTCATACTTTATTGATGAAGGAATTTACAATGGCTGCTCATGTAAATAATCTCCGAATAATTTATGCAAAAACAATAGCTGAATTTCCTTTCCAAGCCAACAAATTATATAGTATTTCTCAAGCTAAATAAGCTAAATTTGGTAAAAATATCAAATAGTGCATCTTTTACTTAGAAAATATAAAGGGAGAAAAATATGTTATTACATCAAGAATGTCAACAACCTTTAGTCAGCGTTGTTATCCCTACCTATAATCGACCAGACTATCTCAAGCAAGCGATCGCAAGTGCTATAAAACAAACTTATCAAAATATTGAAATTATTATTTCTGATAATTGTAGTTCAGAAAATCCCCAAGCAATTGTCGCATCTTTTGGTGATTCACGCATCAGATTTTGGCGACATCAGCAAAATGTGGGTATGTTAGCTAATCAGCAGCATGGCTTTAAGATGGCGCGAGGTAAATATGTTGCTAGTCTCCATGACGATGATATTTGGAATGAAGACTTTTTAGCAAAGCTTGTACCACCACTAGAAGCAAATTCTGATTTAATTATCGCTTTTTGTGACCAATATATTATAGATGCTAATGGTATAATTAATCATGCTGGTACCGAAGAAAACACACGCGCTTTCAAGCGAGACAAACTAGCAAAAGGAATTCATCAACCTTTTTCAAAAATTGGGTTGATAGATAAAAGTATACCTACTGCTGCATCTTGCGTGATTCGGAATAATTTGGTGGATTGGTATAGTATTCCCTCAGAAGTTGGTGGGATGTGGGATTTATATTTAACCTATCTATTCTGTACATCTGGTTATGGCGCTTACTATTGTCCAGAAAGATTGACGCGATATCGTGCCCATGAGCAAACTGATACTATGCTCAGTGGTAGTCGAGATGTGCAAGCAAAAATTCGCAAAGCTAAAAGCGAAATGTTTTGTTATCAAGTATTTATGGAAGACCCTCGGTTACAGGAATTTAGAACTCATTTTCAACAGAAATGGTTAGAAGCTAATACTACTTTGGGAATTGGTTTTCTACGAAGCGAACAGATAGCCGCAGCACGTCCTTATTTTTTGCAGGCGCTGAATCAACAAAAATTTAATGTGCGAACGATGGCAGCACTTAGTCTTAGTTTTACTCCGCGATTTTTAGCAAGTAAGTTAATCGGAATATCGAAATAATATATCAACATCTCTGAGTTGGGAAATTTATTAGACCTCTTGCAAAAGTCCCCTAACACCCCTCCCCGCAGGCGGGGAGGGGAGAATTTGACGTAAGTCAAAGGCGGGGTGGGGTTCTTTTTTTGATTTATGCAAGAAGTCTATTTGTTGAACGTAGACGCAGAGCGCCCTGCCGTAGGCTAATGCAAAGGGATGAAAAGAAGATTATTTTTAAATTCTTTCTCTGCGCCTCTGCCTCTGCGTGAAGCTCTTTATTCTTAAAAAAGGTAGTGTATGAAACTTTGTATTGTTACTCATAAAATCAAAAAAGGTGATGGTCAAGGACGGGTAAACTATGAGGTTGCTAAGGAAGCAATTCGTCGTGGTCATCACTTGACATTATTAGCTAGTGAAGTCGCACCAGAACTAGAAGACAATAGCCAAGTTAATTGGATTAAAATTTTAGTCAAAGGCTATCCTACAGAATTTGTACGTAATTTCATATTTGCCCAAAAAAGTGCAGATTGGTTACGTAAACATCGCTCTGACATTGATTTAGTTAAAGTCAATGGAGCAATTAATATGGCTGCGGCCGATGTGAATGCTGTACATTTTGTCCACAGTTCATGGTTGCGATCGCCTGTTCATATTTCTCGCAACCGCCGCGATATATATGGTTTTTACCAGTGGCTATTTACGGCGTTTAATGCCCGTTGGGAAAAACAAGCTTTCCAAAAAGCACAGGTTGTGGTGGCTGTATCTGAAAAGGTAGCCCAAGAATTAGTCAACATTGGTGTACCGCGTTCTCGGATTCGGGTAATTGTTAATGGTGTAGACCTAGAAGAGTTTAACCCTGGTGAAAGCGTAGGCGATAGGCATCGCCAAAAATTAGGTTTACCGGAGAATGTCACCCTAGCCCTGTTTGCTGGAGATATCCGCACACCCAGAAAGAATTTAGATACAGTATTACACGCCTTGGTAAAAGTTCCCGATTTACATTTGGCGGTGGTAGGTCATATCGAAGGTAGTCCCTTCCCCCAACTAGCGGCATCCTTGGGGTTAAGCGATCGCGTGCATTTTGTGGGATTTCGCCGTGATATCCCCGAAATTATGCGGTCAGTAGATTTATTTATTTTTCCTTCCCGATATGAAGCTTGTAGCCTCGTATTGTTAGAAGCACTTTCTTCAGGACTACCAGTAATTACTGCCACAGCTACCGGGGGTGCAGAGTTGGTGACACCAGAATGTGGCATCGTCTTACCCGACTCAAATGATATCGATGCTTTGGCTGTGGCGATGATGTCCTTGGTAAGTGTAGATATGCTAATGCAGCAAATGAGTCAAGCTGCTCGTTCTGTGGCAGAACAACACAGCTGGACTGCTATGGCACAAACTTATGTGGATTTATTCGAGGAGTTAAGCAAGAATGCGGAACACCGTTCTGATACCGACTTATCGCCGTCCACAAGACCTCTCACGCTGCCTTTTGGCGCTACAGGAGCAAACTAAACCAGTCGATCAGGTGATAGTGGTTGTCCGCGATACGGATGCAGAAACTTGGCAATTTCTTGCCCAATACACAGCGCACAACTTGCCACTGCATACCGTGAAAGTGACACAACCGGGGGTAGTAGCAGCTCTCAACGCCGGACTAGCAGCAGTGGAGGGCGATATTGTTTCCATTACTGATGATGATGCCGCACCTCACCCCGATTGGTTAGAGCGGATTGCGGCTTGCTTTACCTGCGATAGTCGCCTCGGCGGACTGGGAGGGCGTGATTGGATATACCACGGCAGCAAATTAGAAGACGAATCCCGCCCAGTAGTAGGACAGTTGCAGTGGTTTGGGCGAGTGATTGGCAACCATCACCTGGGAGTAGGAGAACCCCGCGAAGTCGATATTCTCAAGGGCGTGAACATGAGTTTTCGTACCCAAGCTATCGGACAACTACGCTTTGACGAGCGGATGCGTGGTACTGGAGCGCAGGTACACTTTGAAATGGCATTTACCCTGGCATTAAAGCGGGCTGGTTGGAAAATAATTTACGATCCTCACGTTGCTGTAGATCATTATCCAGCACAACGTTTTGACGAAGATCAGCGAAATAACTTTAATGAAATTGCCTTTATTAATTTAGTCCATAATGAAACCTTAGTTTTACTAGAGCATTTACCATTTATCCGCCGGATTGCATTTTTGTTCTGGGCAGTATTCGTGGGTACATGCGATAGTTTGGGCTTACTACAATGGCTGAGATTTTTACCTAGCCAAGGGCAGTTGGCGGGGAAAAAGTTATTAGCATCTTGGCGTGGACGTTGGCAGGGATATAAACAATTCAAAATTCAGAATTCAGAATTCAGAATGAGGCAGAGCCTCGAATGACTTCATTCCCAGGCTCTAGCCTGGGAACGAGTTGAACTTATTTATATGTACATCTAAAATTGAATGAATTCTAAGCAGATACTTTTCAATAGTTTTTTACAAGAAAACTATTCTCCTGAAGAGCGATCGCTACAGGGTTGGATGGCGATCGCAGGCTTTATATTACTAACTGTAGTTTGCTATTTTGGTGGTGTTACTGCTGCATTGCGCCTAATTTACCCGGCGACAGCTTTAGTAGTAGCCTTATTTTTATACTTGCGGCATCCCATTCTCTACATTGGCTTTACCTGGTGGATTTGGTTTCTCACACCCTTAGCTACCCGCTTAGTTGACTATCGGGTGGGCTGGGATGCTAGCCGTCAAATGCTCATAGCACCCTACTTAGTGGTGTTTATTACGATAGCAACATTCTTGCGACACTTTCCCCGCGCTTCTCGCCAAGGGGGTTTGCCGTTTGTTTTAGCTTTTATCGGAGTGTTTTATGGCTTTCTCATCGGTCTAATTTACAACCCACCTATCCCTGTAGCACGCGGATTGATGGATTGGCTCAGTCCGGTTATTTTCGCTTTTCACTTATTTATAAACTGGCGAGATTATCCCAGCTATCGCCAGAACATTCAGCGAACATTTCTCTGGTGTGTGTTGATTTTAGGAACTTATGGCGTATATCAATTTGTGGTAGCTCCTGAGTGGGATAGATACTGGCTCATACAATCAAAATTATTCATGAGTTCTGGAAACCCTGTACCTTTCGGGATGCGCGTCTGGAGTACATTACACTCAGTCGGCCCCTTTGGTTCTGTTATGCAGGCTGGGTTACTGTTGTTATTTACAGGTTCAGGAAACTTAATTTTTCCGGCTTCAGCTGTTGGTTACTTATCTTTTCTATTAACACAAGCACGTACTAATTGGGGAGGCTGGTTATTTGGAATAATTATGATTATGGGTTCAGTCAGAGCCAGAATTCAAATGCGCTTAATTACCATAATTGTGGTCATGGCTATTTGTGTTGTGCCATTGACAACTATCGAACCAATTGCTGGGGTAGTGGCAGCACGTTTTGAAACTTTTTCTAATATTCAAGAAGATGGCAGCTTTAAAGATAGATCGGGAACTTACGACAGAAATCTTGGTTTAGCCCTTTCTAATGGTCTAGGTAACGGCTTAGGAAATATTTGGAAGGTCAACGAAAAAACTGGTCAAATTGAAGTAGTGGTAATTGATAGTGGCATTTTAGATATGTTTTTCACCCTTGGTTGGTTTGGAGGCATATTTTATATGGGTGGATTAATCTTCTTAATTATTAGTATTAGCAGCTATGGTGAAGGTCGTTTCGATAGTTTTGTCAGTGCTGCCCGCGCCATTGGGATCAGTTCTGCTTCACAATTAGTTATCGGTAGCGGTATGTTGAGCGTGTCAGGGATGATTCTTTGGGGATTTTTAGCTATGGCTATGGCAGGACATAAGTACTATAGTAATCCTCAGATGCTCTCCAACATTCCTAACTTCTCTAATAAATCGAGGATCTCATAAATATTACAACTTAAATAGGACTTTTATAAATTATGAAAGTAATTATTGTCATGCCACTGGCCGAGCAACGAGGCGGTGGTGAAATGATGCTTTGGGATTTGGTGCAGCAGGGACGTAATGCTGGTGTTGAGTGGCTGGTGATATTTTTAGAATCCGGGCCGATGGTTGAACAAGTAAAGTCTCTGGGTATTGATGCGCGAGTTGTAGAAAGTGGACGTTTACGCCAAATTCACCGTTTTATTGGCGCTGTTTTGCGGATAGCTGCGATCGCTCGCCGCGAACGTGCAGATATAATTGTCAATTGGATGTGGATCGTGCATATATCTGGAGGTTTGGCGGCGATGCTGGCGGGCTTGCCTGCTGTCTGGTATCAACTAGAAGTACCTAGTGATAAAACTTGGTTGGTGCGACTCGCAACTTTAATTCCAGCGCGGGCAATTATCACCCTTTCGCAAGATGGTAAGCAAGCACAGGCAGAGATTTGGCCCCACAGACCAACACCTTTAGTTTATCCTGGTGTCGCATTAGACCGATTTGAGCCTAATGCTTTGCCATCTCCAGAAGAAGCACGGCGAAAACTAGGCTTACCTTTACACGGGCCGTTGATTGGAATTGTGGGACGATTGCAACGATGGAAGGGAATGCACGTATTGGTGCAAGCGATGCCCAAAATTTTACAGAAGTATCCCGATGCCCATTGTGTGGTGGTTGGCGGTAAGCACGATTTGGAACCAGATTATGAGGACTTCTTAAAAGCCGAAATCGCCGTTTTAGGCTTAAAAGACCAAGTAATTATGGCTGGACTACAGCGTAATATCCCGGAGTGGGTACAAGCAATGGATGTATTCGTTCATGCATCGGATAAAGAGCCGTTTGGGATTGTGATTATTGAGGCAATGGCCCTGGGTAAACCTGTAATTGCTGGCAGTGCAGGCGGCCCGACAGAGATTATTACCGATGGTATGAATGGACTATTAACACCTTACGGCGATGCAGATAAATTAGCGATCGCAATTCTCCGCTATCTTGACGAGCAAGAATTTGCTCGAAGTGCGGGAATAGCTGCCAGACAACGCGCCCTCGATTTTTCAACGCAGAATTATGCCCAAAATTTTATTAATGCAATTCGCTCTGCAATGCCTACTCCTCTATCGCAAAAGTTTTGATAGGTTTGTAGTAAATACTTTAGTGCTTAGAGGATGTTTGAAAAGTGTTTGACTGTGATTTTAATCACCCCCCTTAATCCCCCCTTGTAAAGGGGGGAAACTAGAAAATCCAGTTCCCTCCCCTTTATAAGGGGAGGGTTAGGGTGGGGTAAAAAAATATTTGATACATCAACTATGACTTTTCAAACAACCTCTTAAATATTTTCGGACTAAAGTCCTTACTACAAAAATATTTACGCCCCGTAATTAATCCGATAAATCATTATAAAACTCTCTGCGCGTCTGCGTCAGACAACAAATATTTATGCAAAAGGAACTAGATCAATGTTGATTGATAGCCGCAAATTGCCGATAGATGAAGTTATCAATACTGAAGTTTGTATAGTTGGTGCTGGCCCAGCAGGAATTACACTCGCACGAGAATTAATTGGGCAAGATTTTCGAGTCTGCTTACTAGAAAGTGGTGATTTGGAATTTAATCAAGAAACTGCATCTCTTGGTGAAGGTGAAACTGTTGGAGATCCTTTTCCACCACTGCAAGATATGCGTCATCGTCAATTTGGTGGATTGGCTAATGTCTGGAATATTGAAATTAATAAAAATCAACTTGGTCTGAGGCACGTGCCGTTAGACGAAATAGATTTTGAAAAACGAGATTGGGTGCCCTACAGTGGCTGGCCTTTTAGTAAATCTCACCTCAATCCATTTTATGAGCGCGCTCAAACAGTCTGTAAACTCGGTTCTTTTGCTTATGAAGCCGAGGCTTGGGAAAATGCTCAATCTCCTCGGACACATTTCACCAGTGACCGAGTTACTACCAGTATGTTTCAGTTTGGTCCACGTGATATTTTCACTAATGAATATCGCCACCAAATTAATCAATCTCCCAATATAACTATATTTCTCAACGCCAATGTGGTAGAAATTGAGGCAGATGAAACAGCCCAAACAGTGAAACGCGTACAAGTTGCTTGTTTATCTGGTCATAAATTTTGGGTTGTTGCAAAAGTATTTATTTTAGCCGCAGGTGGGATTGAAAACGCGCGTTTATTGTTATTGTCAAACCGGATTCAAAAGAATGGATTAGGCAATCAACATGATTTAGTGGGTAGATTCTTTATGGATCATCCTTTTATCCGTTGTGGTATGCTTGTTCCGCAAAATCGCAAAATCTTTAATTCGATGGCTTTGTATGATTTACGCCGCGTGAATAATGTCACAGTCATGGGAAAATTTGCCCTAACGGAACAAGTGATGCGCCGCGATAAATTACTAAATATGACCGCGTTGTTATATCCCAGAGATGAAAGATTTAGATCAGCAGCAAAGGCTTCTGCAAAAATTTTGTTCTCTTCAGTTCGACAAAGACAGTTACCTAAAAATATTTTTCAGCATTTGCAAAATGTGATTACGAATATTGATGATTTAGTAGCTGATTGGTATAAGTATAATTTTAAAAAAGAATATTTATTCCCTGATTTGAGTCATGGAGGATGGTCTGACCATGAAGGTAATGAACAGAAATATACAAAGTTTGAAGTTCTCAGCCAAACTGAACAAACCCCAAATCCAAATAATCGAGTGACACTCTGTAATCAATTAGATAAGCTTGGCTGTCCGCAAGCAAAATTAATTAATCATTGGAGCGAAATAGATATTTGCAGTGTGAAGCGATCGCAGCTAATATTTGCACAAGAGTTTGCTAGTGCCGGACTGGGTGAGTTGCAGATTGAATTGGATGGAGATCGTCCATTTGCTTCTCTTAGTACCCATCACAATATGGGAACAACACGTATGCATCACGACCCAAAACAAGGAGTAGTAGATGCAAATTGTCAAGTTCACGGCATCTCTAATTTATTCATGGCAGGTAGTTCTGTTTTCCCTACAGGAGGCTATGCTAATCCTACGCTCACCATTGTTGCCTTGGCAATTCGATTGGCAGACCATCTGAAATCACAATTTTGTCACTAAATATAGCAGCAAGGTGTAGGGCACGGTATACCGCATTGGTGTCAACTTAACGTAAAACCCGCTTGGTGAGAACGTTTTGCCCTCACCCCCAGCCCCTCTCCCATCCGTGAGAGGGGAGCAAAAGATTCAATTCCCCTTCTCCCTTGGGAGAAGGGGTTAGGGGATGAGGGCGTGAGGTGATGTGTAAAACACCTACCCAATATAGCTTTCAGCTTAAGTTGACACGTATGGGTATACCGTGCCCCTACTTGCCTCTTACCGAATGTTGCACCAGCCAGCAATGTAAGCCCACCATTAAGAGCGCCAATGGCAGCATCAACATTGGGATAATATCTAAACTTGCCCAACTTGCAAGCCAGCCTGCTCCAGTGGGTATAATCGCTGCCCCCAAACTGGCGGCACTAGTGGCAATGCTAACAGCCGCAGGAACATGAGGGTCAGGTAATCGTTGAGGAATTAACCAAATGGTTGCAGGAAAAATAGCTGCCAACCCAAAGCCAATCAACGGTAAGCTAATCCATTGATCTGGCAGTTGCCACCAAGCAAGCAATCCAATGATCACCAGACTGAGCGACATACTGATTGTGCGGACTGCCCCAAGCCATTGCAAGAAATAACCTAAGATGAAACGTCCCAATGTTAATCCCAGCCAGTAGGCACTAACGCTGTAACCAGCAATCAGCGTGGGAGTGTGACGAGCGACAGACTGCACAGTGTATGCCCAGTTGCCGATGCAGGCTTCAGTGCCAACATAAACCAGCAAAAGTAGCCCAGTTAGCAGTACTATCGGGTTTTGGAGCGCTCTGCCCAGATTTTCTAAGGCAGTTGTATTCGATGCCAATACCCGTTGTGTCATTGGTGTGTAGTTGAAGATAATTACGCCCAGCACGCTGACAATTAATAAGCTGACAATCCCAGCTAATACCCCATAAACCTGTCGCCAGTTCATGCCAATTGCTAACAAAGTAGTAGCGATCGCAGGGCCTGAGAGCGCGCCAATACCATAGAAAGCATGGAGCAAACCAATCAAACTGGCACTGCGAGAATCTTGCACAATGTAGGTGTTAATGCCTGCATCAATCAACCCAATGCCCAATCCCAACCCCGATCCGGCGGCAACCATGAGAAACCAAGAGGGTGAGATGGCATAGATCGTCAGTGCCATCGTCAGCGCACCCGCAGCAATCAACAGCATTCGGGCTAACCCCAACCGACTACTTACAAGACTGCTGGTGAATGCTGCCAGAATGTAGCCGCTAATTTGACTGAGAAACAGCAGAGTGACCGTTGCTGGAGTCAGGTTATAGGTAGACAGAATGGAGGGCAGAAGAACTCCTAATCCCGCTTCAGCAATGCCAATGGCAATAAAGGCATAAAAGGCGATCGCCGAACCTATCCACAGAGGCGGTAGGGTGCGTTGATAGTCTCTCATTGGCTGGAATGCTCCTGGATCAGACAATTTAACTGCTGAGATTTACTCAATTAATCATCCTCAAATATCACTTCATATTTATCTTTCTGTAGTCATGTACTGATACAACCTAAATTATTTTATTGGAGTTAGGTAGCAATAGAAACTTATGGTTGTGCAAAGTATGAATAGTTAAAAATATTTTTAGAACTACCGAATGGCATTATTAGTAATTATCTCAAAATCTCATCACTATGTTGCTAAAAAGTCTACAAGGATTTATCTCAAATCCTTGTAAAAACTGGATTGCAACTTTTCCGACAAGTTTATTTATCCTTAATCTTTGAATACTTGAGCTGCTAAGAACGCTAATGCTACTGTACCAGCGATCGCACCCCACTGGAGAAGCGGATTTTTATCTAGCCAGTCGGAAACGCTAGGTATAACTAAGTTACCAAAATCTCCGTTAACTCTGTCGTCTTCAGGAACAGATTGGTAAAAATTATTTGGTGCATCTTCAGACTTTGGCTCAGAAGAACGTAGTAAATCGAAGCCGACGAGCAGTAACAGTGAATCTACTAATGATGGTGAGACGCGCTGTACCACATCTAATATTTTAGATACATCCCCAACCAAGAAGTCACGAGTTGGATGTTCGGCTACATAGAGGATAGCATCAGCTACAAGTTTAGGCTCGTAGTAAGGTGGTATCCCAAAAGGCTTTACGCCTAATTTCGTCAGACCATTATTCCAGAAGGGGGTGTTGATCACCCCTGGTTTCACACTCGTGACGCTGATCGGCCATTTTTCATGTTTCAACTCAAGGCGCATGGCTTCGATAAAGCCCTCTACCCCGTGCTTGGCTGCCGAGTAAGCACTTTGGTAGGGGAGCGATCGCCTACCTTCCATTGAAGAGACGTGGATCAGTGCCCCCCTTCCCTCACGCTTCAGATGGGGTAGGGCTGCCATTGCACCATACACTTGTCCCATAAGATCGACATCAATGACATGCTTAAACTCTTCCGGTGTTGTGTTGTCGAAAGTGGCAAAGATGCCGATAGCAGAGACATGTACCCATGTATCGAGTCGCCCGTAGACTTCTACAGTTTTATCTGCGATCGCTTTAACTTGCTCAAATGCTTCCACATCAGCTACGTAAAAAGTTGCCTCACCACCAAAGCCGCGAATCTCCTCCACTAAAGACTTTAGCTTCGACTCACTGCGAGCCGAGACTACCACTTTTGCCCCGCGTCTTGCAAACTCAAGAGCTGTGACACGTCCGATACCGCTGGAGGCTCCAACGACAGAAACGACTTGCTGATTGATTGGCTTTAATTGCATAAGTGTTACTTTTTAAAATAAATTAGGGATTGGAAATTGGCTTCGACAGCGTTAGAGACTTTAGCTTCAGTAGGTAATTCAGTCGCTTTGTTAGTATCAGTTGCTATTAAAAATATTTTTTAATAACTCTACTCTACATATATATGTTAATTATTATTACGGTTCCAGTTCTCTGTCTATTGGGGAATCTGAAAACGTCACAGGATGTATCTCAGGGCATTGTCTAGACTTTTGATAGTTTCGACTAAGAAGTATCAGGAACTTACCCGACAAAGTTTAGAAAATCTCATCTGTAGCCGTTTACCTACTTCAGACTCAAATTTCAAATGACGCAATTTCCTGATACTATTTACTTTTTTTACAAACAGCCTCTTAGTCTGATTCACTCCTCAAGATAGATGTCAAAGCAGATTTGATTGTACCTCCCGCTTCCTTGAGTTTCTGGGCGATGGGTTGCTCATTATGCAAAAACACACGCGCACAGTTGCGTCCCGGCAAACCGGAAATTGAACCACCCGGATGAGTTCCAGCACCAGTAAGATACAAGTTATCAATTGGTGTTTTGTAGTTAGCTAATTCCGGCAAGGGACGGAAGCAAAGCATCTGTTCTAAGGTCATATCGATGTGGTAATAATTACCTTTATAAGTCCCTAACCGTTCTCCCAACTCAGCCGGACTTTCTACATGACGGGCAATAATTGAATGTTGCAGATTAGGCGAGTACTGCGCCAGTTTATTAATCACCTTGTCTGCAACTTTGTTTTTCAGTTCATCCGTCCAACCCGTACCTTTTAACCCCGTACCCTCTGCACCAGCAATTTGATAAGGGGCAAAAAACTCTATCCATAATGTGTGTTTGCCTTCCGGTGCCATTGATGGGTCGAGTCCGGTAGGCATTACCACATACATTGATGGGTCTTCATCAGGAATTTTGCCTAGAGTAATCAGACTATGAGCTTGTTCCACATGATTGACGGAATCGGCAATCAGAACAGAACCCATCAAATAATTATCTTGGTGATTGTGGTGTACAAAACGCAACGGTTCAGATAAAGCACAATCGATTTTGAGGATGGTTTCATTATTGTTGACGATACGGCGGTCTAACCTTTCGCGCAAATTGCAATCGGCACTATCGACATCGCTAGTATCCATTAATTGCAGGAATAAGCGCTTGGCATCAATACTTGAGATTACACCTTTGTTAGCACGATATTCTTTTCCACCAGCAACCCGCACACCGACAGCTTTACCATCATCTACCAATACTTTTTCTACCTTTTGGTCGGTGAGAATCGTACCACCTTCACTTGTTACCAGCTTCACCAAAGCTTCGACGAGTCCGCCGCTACCGCCACGTGGTCTTGCCATACCGGGATTATGACGCAACATCATCATCATCGCCCCAAAGGACATAGCTTTTTGCGAGGGAGGAGAACTCAGTTCTGCTGAGAGTCTAGCCAGAGGTGCTTTGAGAAACTCAGAATCGAAATACTCGTTAATATTATCTGTAGCACTGCTGAGTAGGGTACGCAGTAAGTCAAGGGTTGTGTTAGAGCCACCTAGAAGAGAAAATAAGTCTTGCAGACTATTGAGATTGTAATTACCAGCAATATCAACAATTGATTTGGGTGGTGCATTGAAGAAAGGAGCAATCCCTGTGATAAACCGCTGCCAAAAGTCAGCATACTCAGCGTATTTTTGAGCATCACGCTGACTGTAACGGGCTATTTCTGCACAAGTCTTTTCCACTGATTTATGGGCTAAGAAATACTTGCCATCAGGATGGGGGCAAAAGACAACCGGATCGCAGCTAAGATATTCCAAGCCGTACTTATGCAGTTCCAATTCTTGAATAACTGGCCCTAAGAAAATAAATAGATGGTTAATCGCGCAAGGACTAAATTTAAAACCAGGCGCTTCGTTAGGCATAAGTTCTTCTGTAGTACAACCGCCACCAGGGAGCGATCGCCCTTCTAATAACAGGACGCTGTAACCAGCTTTCAGTAGGTAGCCTGCACAAACTAAGCCATTATGACCAGCGCCAATAATTACAACGTCATACGCTTCCATGACTGCAATGTGGGGATTAAAGTATATTCCCTAATATTAGAAAGTGCTGAAGATATCTAAATCTTTCATAGGTTATAGAATATTTATATGTCTAGCAGTAGTATTTTTATCGCCAAGAAGCAAATTTATTTTTAATCTAATTTGGCTACTATCTACGTATAGGATTGTGCCCAAATGAGCAAGACTATAAATAAATTAAAATCTTAGATTACTTGCCATTTAAATCTAGCGATAAATAAGAGCGACATTATTATATTCAAATTATATAAAAATTCTATCTATCAAATGAAGTATAGATTATTAAGTTTCAATGTAATCTTCATTACAATTGAATCTTTACTAACAGTAAAATGCCTATATTTAATCTTTTTTAGCTATTTAAAATAAAAAATGCCAGACAATATATAATATAAAAAATCGTTAATAATCTCAAAAATTAATTTTATTTTTTACCAACTTAGCTTAACTGCTTTACCAAATGTAACCATAGTATTCTAAGTTATTTATTTTAATTTTTTCCTCAATTGTATAAAACGAAGTTAATTCCTTTAGGATTTAGGCAAAGAACCTCAGTTTCTACGATAAATAAAACTTTCTAATACCAGATATGAACAATGGTGTTGTTTAAGGGAGCCATTGTAATCCTTTCTTTTCTAATTTATGCTCGATATGCTGCATTTCTTCGATAGTTTTTCCAGTAACGATCGCATAAATTTCGGTGTAGATTTTTCCGTATTTGACCTTCTCTAAAGCCGACAGAATGATTAAGTCTTTGCGATCTAGTTCTGGTTTTAAGGTCACTAAAATTGAATCCAACGTTCCTTCCATGCGGTAGTCACTGGAATATTTAGCAACTTCCTTTCCCAGCCCCAGTAGGGTATGACGCTGCAAGCACAACGGAGTTGAGCCATTGACTCGGAAATTGGCATCGATCGCATAAAATTGTCCGTCTTGGTCTTCTAGCACATCAAACCCAATTACGCCGAAATAACCCTGTTTGTGAGCATACTGACCAATGCCGGCAATCATCTCAAAGAACTTGCTCATGTCAGTGTTGCGGTAGTCAATCAGTCCCCCTAAATAGTTGCCTTCTGGAGTGACGAGTTGCCTGGTAGTGCCGATGAGGGTTATCTCTCCCGCCTTGTTGACATAGAACTGTACGCAGTAATTCTGCACCTCATTCTTGACGAACTCCGAGACAATAATTTTATCGAGCAACTTAATATCCAGATATTTCTTGATTTCTTCAAGGCAGTAGTTCAAATCGCTGAGGCTTTTGATGATATAAGTGCCTTCTCCTGAGAGTCCGTGGGACGTTTTAATTAAGTAGGGAAATTGTGGTAACTGAATGTCTTCGAGATTGACTTCGTGCAAATTGTAACTCTCGTATTTTGGACATTGCACCCCCAGTTCGGCTAGGGTTACTTTGCTGAGTAAGCGGTAATGTGTGTCTGAATCAATAGCGTGTTTTTCAGGTTTTAGACGATCAAAGGGAAATAGAGTGATGAGTTTGTCAAAGCGTTCGCTGTGGCTGAGATCATCCAGATAAGTCAAGCGATCCATCATCAACCTATTGGAGTAGCTGAAGCCAAAATGCTCTTGCCAGTATGCAAGCAGCGATTTTGGCGGCGGATTAATCGCAATTCCTGGAATGCGATCGCCTAACACAGCTAAAATTTTCCAAGGTTCCTTTTGGCAAATCTTGTCAAAGGAGGTTTTGGTGGCTTCACTACTGCCATCTTGAATAAAATATTTTTCCAGGTTGGGATAAGCAGCCCAACTGGCAGTTGCAGGGTAATTTAGGATAAACCCATAAGATGCATCTGTAATGTCTTGAGCAAATAGATCGGAAAGAGAACTTCCTTGAAAGTATTGAAAGTTATATTTTGAGTTCATTTAGCCCTCCGAAAAACCGCATCCCTAAACAGTTGGACAGATACATCTTCTGTCTGCACTCCTACCAGTAGCACCCTGTCTTGCTCAGAGACAATTTTTTTAGTAATTACAGCTAAGGCTTGGACAAATTCCGGCGAAATGAATCTATCTTTTGGTTGATTTTGCTTGTAAAATCGTTGTATTTTTTTTGTTTTACTAGATTTTATACTCTGAAGATTGCTATAGTTTTTTTGCATAAAGCTAATATTTGATAAATTACTCTTTATTTATATATCTTACTTGTATTTTAATTAACTCTATCAAACGAAATAAATAAGTAAATTAGTTTATTTATTATTTTAAAATAACATTCGTCTGAAATGATTGTTCATCTGATAAAGCAATATGCATGAAGGTGTAAATGTGTAAATATTGCTGTAGCTAAAAGCTGATCTTAGCTATAGGTAATGCACCAACTAGTTCATACTCTAGATAAATGCGTAGGCGTAGCCTGTCTTAGACATCGCAACCTACTTTCAAAACACCAAATTATAGACGAGCAAATACGATCCATTTGCTCGTCAAAGTTTTTCAGAGTGAGATGCTAGTGGCTAAGTGCGTGAAGACTCAGATTTGAATGAAAATCTAAGTTTAGGTATTCCACTTTCCTGTAAGCGACTTTTGATAATGTCTACAACTTCGTTGTATGACATATCATCTTTAGGGCCAAATGGTATATCTGCTCTCCATTTTCCGTTTAAACTGACAGAAAGCATAGCAGGTACTAGGAATTTTCTAGGGGATATATATGCTTTGCTTATGTATCCTTCTTCTTCGTTAAGCTTTACTTGGACAAAATCTGATAAGTATGGTTCTAACATCAACCAAAAAACTCGATCTACTGTCGCTGCTAAATAAACTTCTTTGTAAAGAGAACCTTGTAATGTACTACCTTTTGCTCCATGTATGAAATTACCTCTACCAACTGTCGTTGTTTTACCATTCTCTAGCTTAATAACCATGTAGCTTATTGGTTCTTTAAGATTACCCAAAAATGTTTTGACAAAGATAGTTATCCTTTTATCTTTCATGCTGTCTACGTAGTCATCATTTATTGGTATAGACTCCAAATACTTATTAACCTGATACTGCTCCAAGTCAATACCACGTTCTATTAATAATTTCTTGAAATACTCTTTTTTGGCAATAAGGTTTGTTAGTCTATTCGGAGAGTTGGTATTGCTTTCTTCTTCCGTCTTGTGTTCTATCAGAAAAACTTTAAGTTTGCTAGTGTCTATGTGTTCGTTAAATAGTAATTTAATCAGTCCTTCTTATATGGAGACAATCGTTCTATTGCCTTCTGACAATTTTGCTCATATGCATGGTATTGCTTCTCAGAAGACATATAAATTCCAGTAACACTTAGCAGGCATTTATTTTTGAGTGCAACTAGAGAGTTTTCATTGATAACCCTCATATCAACTCCAGCCAATTGAGTCAATTCATAACCTTGAATATGTTCTAAAGCTTCTTTCGCGGCTCTGTAGATTTCGATAGCAAAGCCATTAACTAATAGTCTTCTTAAGAAGAATAAACCATATTTTTCATCTTTTCTTTGACCTTTACAAGCCCAGTTATCTGAATAGTTAGTGCGCTGCCTGAATACATGTTTTAAGAAACGATTAACAGACCACCAATCCTTTGCAAATTCTTCTAACTCTTTTAAATTTATACAGATGTGTATTACATTCAGTGGCAATACAGCTTTCTGAACTCTCCAATCATCTCGCCAATGTATAGAATCATTAATCAGTTTAGGATCTTGTTTTCGCGGAGGTTCTACACCTAGTAGAAAACTGTATGGTGCAAGGGTAGTTAGTGTTTCCCGTAATAGCGTTTCTGTTGGATGTAGTTTCTTTGTTCTAATTTTAGTTCCATTCAGTTGCGGGTTGTACTCTTGAATGCGCTGTCGTTCCATAGCATTGAGATGTGATTCAGCTACCAATTCGTAGTATATGACAAACTGCTTCTTTCGCTGTTTTTGTAACTGATACAGTCTGTGATGGCTATCACCTGCCCAACGACTACGTAAATTTTTCGCCTGCCCTACATACCAAACTATAAATTGTTCATCTAGTACATAGTATATCCCTGAATTTTCAGGAAGTAATTCTCTATTTTTTATACTTATATGAGGTAATTGTAAGATAAATTCAGTCGCATTCATATTCACGTTCTATAGTTACTAAGTTAAGTCTCTACAGCTAATATTCCCAACTTTGCAAGCTATATGAAAATGTATCTCACAACTTAACAATAAAACTATCCCGCAGATGAAAGTCAGCTTTCTCACCTCTATGAGTTAAAGCCCAGTAACTCACATTACCATCTATATTTTTGATAACAGTAGTAATGCCAATTTTAATAGCTTGTTCTGCCGAGACGATTTTATCCAAATCGACATCTAACGCAAGTGCTAGACTGTCAGCTTTATTCTGAACATTAAACGGTAGCTTTTCAAAAGCTGTTTCCTCTTGCATCCCTTGACGATATCCATCAAAGCGATAGATATTCCAATGTCCGGCGGGAGAAAGGTTAAATTCCCAATATCGTTGAGAATCTTTGATACCAAGGAAGAACTCAAAGCAAGTGTCTTCCCACAATTCGTGCTTGCGTGATGGTGCATTTGATGGTAGAGCAATTGCAATTTTTTTTAAGTCACCTCCAAGGTTGTAGCAGATGGCAAGTTGATTAGCATTTCGGGAGATATTGCCTGTAATTTTCAAATTAGGAAAGGACTCGGTAGAAGGGAAAGGTTGCAGGGAAAATGTCTGCTTGTTCATTTCATATCTTGAATAATTTTGCGAATCTGCGTTTCTTGAGATTCGATACTTTCAGTCAGCTTAAACTGGACGATCGCTCTTGCTAAGTTATGTTCTGGGTGCTTAACTTTGAAGTAGACATTCCCTGCTAAATAATCAGCAAAAAATCTCAGTCCTAGTTCAAAAGTAATTAGACGCATGGCATCATAGATGTATGCATAATCATTCTCGGTCAGAAATGCCTTAGCCACAGCGAGATAACCCCGGAGAATTTCCTGACACAGATCAGTATCGAAATTAATACTTTCCCAATTCTCGGTTTCTTCACCAGCAGGATTGCAACCCGATCGCAGGCAATCACCAATATCGTAATGTACCAAACCGGGTTTCACGGTGTCCAGGTCGATGACGCTGACGGCTTGCTGGGTAACAATGTCAAACATAACGTTATTTATTTTTGGATCGCCATGCATCAGACGTAGGGGTAGTTTGCCTTCAGCTTTGGCATTTTCTAGGATATGTGCAAAGGCTTGGCGATCGCTAACAAACTGTAAGCAATAATTAACATCAGAAGATTGACGCACACTAGTTTTTGGCAAAACTTCCTGATAATGCTGGAGATAAAACGGTGTAATATGGAACCCTTCGAGGGTGTCAGCAAGTTTTTCTGCTGGCAAATCGCTGATCAGATTGTGGAACATTCCCAAGGCATAACCGATTTCTTTCGCGTGTGAGCGATCGCCTATACTATCAAAGGACTGGGAGCCTTGAATAAAGCTGATTGCCCGCCAAAATGAGCCATCTGCATCCTTCCAGTGGTCTTGAGCGTTTTTGGTCAACAGTACGCTTGGCACTTCCCAACGACGATTAAGGGGGATATCCTGCAACCTTTTTTGAACGTGTTCAGTTAAGGTACGCATATTCTGCATAATCAGTTGTGGCTGACGAAACACCTGTGTGTTAATGCGTTGCAGGACAAAATGTTGTTCCTTTGAGGAATCTAGAGTTGCTAAAAAAGTGTCATTTATATTACCACTGCCAAATGCTTTAACGCTTGTAACCTTCTCCAATTGGGCGAATTGGTTCGCGATCGCCACCAGATTCTCTGCGGCCTGTGTATTGAATTCTTCTGTCATATTTTTGACCTGTCCTACTCCTCATATACATTGCATCAAAGCAATAGGGGATATCGTAGCGCAAGT
Organism: Nostoc sp.; assembly: GCF_036918245.1. GTDB lineage: Bacteria > Cyanobacteriota > Cyanobacteriia > Cyanobacteriales > Nostocaceae > Nostoc. The sequence continues at coordinate 48,510 of NZ_JBALEF010000049.1, read as the reverse complement.
GTCAAAATAATTTGTAATTAAAAAGGGTTTGTTTCCTGATGCTACAAAAACCTCTACCTAACCCACTGGTCGGTCTTTTCGTTGTGGGATTGGTTCTGCAACCGATGGCTAGCCATTCCCAGACTGTAACATATTCATTGAATGCACATTTATTTAAGCTGTTCTTGGTAATAAGTCAAGTTAGACCAGGTGGGAGTTGTGAAGCAAACGACAACTTAAGTTTATTTGCTGATACTTTCATTAGTACGTGCTGCAAAGCATCAATTAGACGGGAGTTTCCCAGCCAGTATTTAAACTCCTATTTAGAAGACATCAAAAATGATAAATCAGCCCCCGGTAAAAGGGCTTGGAAGTTATTGAATGATGGTAGATTCAAGAAGTAGTCTTGGAGGAAATTGGATGAAACCCGAAAGTGCAGATAAAACGGAATCCTTCTACATTGCTGTAATTCTTTATGAATCATCCTCCGATGCACCGGATTATCAACCGTTGTACCAGGAATGCTTTGTTTTGCTCAAATCTAGTTCTTTAGAAAAAGCCAAAGAAAAGGCTATAAGTTATGCTAAAAAAGAAGAAGGAAGCTATAAAAATGAGGATGGAGAAACTATTACCTGGTCTTTGAAAAAGGTAATAGATGTGAATTCAGTATTAGATGATGGCTTTGAATCGGCTAGTGATGGTGTTGACTTATACGCTAGACATTTTCGTAATTATGAGGCTTATCATTTATTTGAACCATTCTTATCTCAACAGTAATAGGACTTACGCAAAAAACCTCTCAAACTCTTATTCCTCCGTGTCGCGCCAGTTGCTTCTCCTGTCGGAGACGCTACGCGTAGCTTGCTTCCCCGAAGGGGGTACAAGTCGGGGAACCGCAAGGGCGCACTGGCTTCTCTGCGTCCTCTGTGGTAGCCTGCGGCAAGCCGCTTCTCTACGAGACGCTCCGCGAATGCGTCTACGATTTTCCGTTCCTTGTGCGTAAGTCCTGAGTAATTCTGACTAAGAGAATTATTCTTCAATTATGAATTTTGATAAATGCTGTATGCTAGCACAGGGCGCGATACTCAATAGCCCATCGCAGATATTGCTCTCGTCGGCCCCGTGCTAATTCAACAGTTAGGAAATCTCATCGCTATCAACCCACTCGTCATAAGATGAGTCATAACCAACGTAGTGAAGATAGTATTGCTGACCTTGGATTTGCTCAATCGTTGCGGAATACCAAGCCTCTTGGTCATCATCCCAACATTTTACCTTTTGACCTACTGCATATCCATTCTCATCAGTGGAGCGAAGATCGCGAGTCCGAATGTCATCTTCGCCTACCCACTCGTTATAAGATGAACCGTAACCAAGGTAATGAACAAAGAACTGGTCATCTTCGATTTTTTCAATTGTTCCCTGATACCAATCCTCGTCATCATTATCCCAGACTTCTACTGTTTTACTTACTTCATACTGATTCTTATCTGATTTAACAGCAGATGAGACATCTTGAATCGGCTTTTGTTCCTCTTGCTTGATTTCCTCTTTTACTAAAGTGTATGCTTGCAAAATCAAACTGCGAACGACAGTTTGAATTCCTGTATGCTCATAGTAATTGGTAGTTTGATCTAAGAATGCTGCAACTAAATCTAAATTATCATCAGCAATCTGAATAAAATTACCCAAATTACTAGAAATTGATTGTGGGGTTATACCTGTCTTGGATACTAAATTCTTCATCCAGCCTTCCACAGAGTTGAAACCCTGACTGATAAAACCAACTTTATCAGAAGGATTATTGCCTGGAAGAAAGTTATTAACGGCTAAGAAAACCGGATTTTGAGTTATTGCACTAGCATCAGTACCACTAATAACTCCGTGAATTTTGCTGAGGAAGTCAGGGCCCAAGGGTAGAATTCCATCTAGACAAACTAAAGCTACCATCCGCATTAGGGATGCATTTTGATAGTTGTTAGTCAGGGAATTAGCAAACTCTTGGGGATTAGGTTGAGGAATGCCGTTTAGTTTGCAAAAGGCGATGATTTCGACGGCAATTTTTAGTACTAAGTCAATGGATTGAGTGACATCAGCTTTGGGAGTAATTTTGCCTAAAAAAGAGAGAAAGCCGATTTTTTCACTAACTTTATTCGCTAAAGCTGCCGCTGCCATAGCTGTGTCTGCCTTATCAATTGTTTGATAAAGTTTGATTGCAAACTGGTAGCCTTGTTGAGGATCTTCGTATAAAGTAGCAGCGCGATCGCGGATTTTTTGAATTACCTTAGCATCGGTTTCTCCAGTAATAGCGCGGATATTATTGTCAAACCCCGTCAAATTGCTCCATTCACCTGGTGCTACATAATCAAGAGCCTTTAAAACTTTGACAGTAATATTGTCAGTCGGTAATTCGTCAACCAACTGAATAATTGATTTATCCATCAGCCGATCCTCAAAACTCAGAATATCGTTAAAACACGGTTCAGAACAGCCCACATCCAGGGCTGGGCAATTACTGAACCGTATTTATAGAGTTCCCCAACCTGACCAAAAAATAACGATGTTAGTAACAGGTGCTACATCTAAAGATATTGCACATGCACAGGCGATCGCATCCCAAATGCAAAACTGAATCAACAGCTTGAGTCTGCGATGGATGCGATCGCGTTTAATCGCGCCTACTTACTTCGGCAAAACGACGCTTTGACGCACAGCACGCTTGCGATCGCTTTTACGAGTACCTCCAGCCATCTGATACTCATGGCTATTATTACCATACTTATAAGCAATACCACGCAAAACTTTCTCAGAATAATCTGCTAAATCCTGTTCATTTTCGACGAGCTGGGTTAGTAAGACATCGATAGTAGACAGGGTGGTATTGTATGCTTCTAGAGATTGCCGCATCCTTTCAATTTTTTCAGTATAATCTTTGACTGTTAACCCCTCTCCGACATCGAGAGTTTGACTAATAGATTTAACGCTTGCTAGACGTAGTTCAGCTTTGCCAAGAGTACGTGAATTGCGTTTTCGCCTTCCCATAATTAATACTCATTTTCTCAATTTCTCATAACTCTATAGTGGACAATTGTTGAAAAGGTTGTCATACGTGGAATTGTTGATTTTTCTGAAAAAGCCTAAAATCTATTTGCTTTATACCAATTCGTAATTACGAATTCTGAATTACGAATTGATAGAATGTCAAAGCAGAAGCTGCTACAGACTGCGCGAAACACGGAAACGTCAAAGCAGAAGTTGCTGCAAGCAAAGCGGAAGTTGCTACAGCTTGCGCGAAACGCGGAAACGTTAAAGCAGAAGTTGCTGCAAGCAAAGCGGAAGTTGCTACAGCTTGCGCGAAACACGGAAACGTGAAAGTGGAAGTTGCTGCAAGCAAAGCGGAAGTTGCTACAGCTTGCGCGAATTGATACTGATTTATTCCAGCATTTCTTCCGAATCCTTTATCTCCGTTCGGCTCCCTTCGACGGCTTCTTTTGACTGCTCCCTGAGCGAAGTCGAAGGGAGCGTTCTTGTGTCGAAGCCATCACCACCGAAGCCAGCCAACCTACTGTAATGAGTTTCATTTTGACATTCGGCTAACTTATGCAACAAATTTGTATTCCCTGAAATCAGAGCTTGCTTCTTTTTTCGACTCCAACCTTGCACCTGCTTCTCACGCTCAAAAGCATCCACTACGCACTGATAATACTCGCAAAAAACTAGCTTCACAGGCAACCGTTTTGCCGTGTGGTTTGCGCCCTCACCTTGTTGATGTTGCCACAGCCGCCGCTCAAGATCCGTTGTACTACCCGTGTAGTAACTACCATCAGCACATTCAAGAATGTACATATAAGCCATAAATTGATTTGCGCGATCGCTTTTTATTAGAAAAAGTGTTCCCTTCGACTTCGCTCAGGGAACACCTCCTGCTGAATTTTCATAATTCTTGTAAAATTTGAACAGCAGTCAACTTTAGGTCGGCAAATACCAGTGAAGCGATCGCCTCAAAATCCCGAAAGTGCGATCGCTACGCCCCCGCAGGCATCGCAGTAGCAGTAATTGATTTCCCTAAACAAAACCTTCCCTGAGCAAAACGTTCCCTGAGCGGAGTCGAAGGGAACATTCTAATTGCTCTTAGTACCAATGCCATCGCAGAGAGTGCGATCGCTATCGCTCACATTGGGATTTGATTGTAAATAAACATGTAGCCTATTGCAACTGTAGCTCATCAGATCGTTGAGGCTACCAGAAATTATTAAATTCTTAAGGTGATTTGGGTACATATTCCAGAGTTTGACGGTATGGTCAGTACTAGCAGAAGCGATGGTCTTGCCATCGGGGCTGAATGCTACACTAGTGACCTCATTGCTATGTCCGTTGAGGGTGATGATTTCTTTACCTGTAGACGCATTCCAAAGTTTGACGGTATTGTCAGCACTAGCAGAAGCGATGGTCTTGCCATCGGGGCTAAATGCTACACTCCAGATATAATTGCTATGCCCGTTGAGGGTAGTAATTTCCTTGCCTGTAGCCACATTCCAGAGTTTGACGGTTTTGTCAGCACTAGCAGAAGCGATGGTCTTACCATCAGGGCTGAATGCTACGCTATAGACCCAATCGCTATGCCCGTTGAGGGTAGTAATTTCTATGCCTGTAGCCGTATTCCAGAGTTTGACGTTTTTGTCAGCACTAGCAGAAGCGATGGTTTTGCCATCGGGGCTGAATGCTACACTACGTACCAAATTGCTATGCCCGTTGAGGGTAGTAATTTCCTTACCTGTAGCCGCATTCCAGAATTTTACGGTTTTGTCAGCACTAGCAGAAGCAATGGTCTTGCCATCGGGGCTGAATGCTACGCTAAAGACCTGATCACTATGCCCGTTGAGGGTAGTAATTTCCTTACCTGTAGTCGCATTCCAAAGTTTAACGGTTTTGTCTTTACTAGCTGAAGCAATGATCTTGCCATTGGGGCTGAATGCTACGCTATTGACCTCATTGCTATGTCCCTTGAGGGGAATAATTTCCTTGCCTGTAGCCGCATTCCAGAGTTTGACGGTATTGTCAGCACTAGCAGAAGCGATGGTCTTGCCATCGGGGCTAAATGCTACGCCCCAGACATAATAGTAATTCGCTTGGAGGGTAGTAATTTCCTTCTCTGTAGCCGCATTCCAGAGTTTGACGGTATTATCAGCACTAGCAGAAGCGATGGTCTTGCCATCGGGACTAAATGCTACGCTAAAGACAGAATTGCTATGCTCGTCGAAGGTGATGATTTCTTTACCTGTAGACGCATTCCAGAGTTTGACGGTATTGTCAGCACTAGCAGAAGCGATGGTCTTGCCATCGGGGCTGAATGCTACGCTACGTACCCAATTTTTATGCCCTTTAAGAGTAATAATTTCCTTGCCTGTAGCCGCATTCCAGAGTTTGACGGTTTCGTCAACACTAGCAGAAGCGATGGTCTTGCCATCGGGACTAAATACTACGCTATAGACGCAATTGCTATGCCCGTTGAAGGTAATGATTTCTTTACCTGTAGCCGCATTCCAGAGTTTGACGGTTTTGTCTTTACTCGCTGAAGCGATGGTCTTGCCATCGGGGCTGAATACTATGCTATTGACAGAATTGCTATGCGCGTTGAGGGTAGTAATTTCCTTCTCTGTAGACGCATTCCAGAATTTTACGGTTTTGTCAGCACTAGCAGAAGCAATGGTCTTGCCATCGGGGCTGAATGCTACGCTATTGACCGCAGAGCTATGCCCGTTGAGGGTGGTAATTTCCTTACCTGTAGTCGCATTCCAAAGTTTAACGGTTTTGTCTTTACTAGCTGAAGCAATGATCTTGCCATCGGGGCTGAATGCTACGCTATTGACCGCAGAGCTATGCCCCTTGAGGGTAGTAATTTCCTTGCCTGTAGCCGCATTCCAGAGTTTGACGGTATTATCAGCACTAGCAGAAGCGATGGTCTTACTATCGGGGCTGAATGCTACGCTATAGACCCAATTGCTATGCCCTTCCAAGCGATTTTGCTCTTGCATATTGTAGATTGCTTGCCTTAGTGCGACTACAGCTTGCTGGTTAGCCGTTTGTTCTAAATTGACATCTTTCCTAAGTGTTCTACTTGAAAGTTCTCTGTTTGACTGTGTAGCTGCAATTAAAGCTTCAATTTGCTTGTTAGATACTAGCGAAGATTCAGAACTTTGCGCCAGAGCGATCGCAGTTTGTTGTGCTGCTTCCTTAGCTTTGTTTTGGGCATCATACCATTGAGAAATCGCAAAGATAGCTACTCCAGCTAACCCCATGCTAAACATAGTGACAACTCGGTTTTGCCGCCGTGCTGCTGCCAACTTTTCTTGTTGGCGTTCTTTTTCTTCTCGAACCAGGCGATTTTGCAGTTCTTGACTCTCCTGAATATACTCCTCGGCTACCCCATTCAGCATTTGCCAATCACCAAATCTAGCTAAATATCCCTCTGCTACTGCTAACCTGTCATCTTTTCTGAGAAATCCTGGCTTTTTATCATTCTTCTCCCATTCTTCGGCTTCCGCTTCAATCTGTCGCTCAATGCCTATTCCCAACTTATATTCCTCTTTCCAATCCCGCAACATTTGCCAGTGGCGGATTAAGGCTTCGTGGACAACATCTAAAATTACATCCTGGGAATCCGGCTCATCCGTCTTTGTAATTAATCGGGCATCTTTATCCGCTAACTTATCGCTCACCTGTTGCAAAAGTTCCAAGAAATGATGGGAATTAACCAACTCGCCCAAACGCACGCGCCGCCGTACATCTGTAGTTTCTCCCATTTGCGTCAATTCTAGAAAAATCCGCCGCGCCACAGTTTTTTCTGTTGGTAAAAGACTGTCGTAAACTGCATCGGCGCGTTTTTGTAGCGTTCCTTCCACGCCGCCTAAATCCTGATAAGTTTTCAGGCTGAGAAGTTCATCGCTTTGATTTATCGATTCACGCCACAATTCTGTCAACGTATATTGCAGCAAGGGCAAACTTCCGGGGTAATCCTCAACATCATTAATTAGTTGCTGTTCTAATCTTCCCTCTATGCCTAATCCTACCCAATCAGCCGGTTTAGTAATCGCTTCTTCAATTTCCTCACGGGTTAAGTGTTCGACGTTGATGTAAGGTTTATGGATTCTGCCCGCAAATTCGGGATATTCTCGCCATCTCCCCCGAAAATCCGATCGCATCCCAATGAAAATATAGAGGTTATCTGTACAGTCAATTAATTCTTGCAAACAGTCAAAGAATTTTTGGCGCTGGCTGTCATCGCACATGGTAAAGCATTCTTCAAACTGATCGATAATCAAAATGACTGGTGTGTTTAATGCTTTTAACTCCTCGCCGATGACATGGGCAAAATTACCCCTCCCCAACCCTCCCCTTGTAAAGGGGAGGGAGTTAGATTTTCCGGTTTCCCCCCTTTCCAAGCGATGCCCTGAGCTTGTCGAAGGGGGGGGATTAAGGGGGGTAATTTGACTTGTGTGTACACCGTAGCTTGGCAAGGGGGTACGGGAAAGATTAGGCAAGGAAAGTGCAAAAGCCTCCTGTAAACTGTTAACAGGAGTTTCTTTAGGCGTAAACGGAGTAATATAAGTCCAGCGATCGCTTCCTGGAATTTCTTGTCCTAGCTTCAGCTGGTAGAGTAACCCAGCCCGTAACATAGATGATTTTCCACTACCGGAAGCACCTAATACGGCAATTAGGCCATGCTTCTCTCTTACCTGTTGAATCAACTCCTGAGTCAGCGCACTCCGCCCATAAAAAACCTCAGCATCTTCCTTTGTCTCGGTAAAATATGACAGGGAACGATAAGGACACTTATCCTGAAAGCTTTTTTGAGAAAACTTAGTAGTCAGCAGAATTGCTCGTGGAGAATTGGCAATTAACGGACGCTGGACTGTATTTGGCATTTGGCTGATAATTAAATCTGCCAATTTGTGGCTATTGATGATCCCATCTGCGTCATTTTCCGGGTTCAATCCTACAAGTAACGCCTCCGTCAACAACCCCTGCGTGTGGGGAATTTCGACTCCAGTTTCGTAGGAACGGGTTGCAGTAATCAAACAGTAGTCTCTATCTGTGGGAATAAATTTTAACAATTCACCGCTAAAGCAGCAATCTAGCCAAACAACGACTCGTTTAGCCGGACTTCTTTGCAACTGCTCACCCAACCAACTTAAGGGAATACCATAGATTTCTGCATCAGGTAGGACATCACTGGTAGCGAGAAATACTTCTTCTTTGCCCGCCACAGTTTTGCACCACCCATGTCCTGAAAAGAAGAATAACGCTGTTTCTGGGATGGGGTTAGGAGGAGGAGGATTGAAAAGATTAGCGATCGCCTCTTGTAATTCTTGCACCTTTACCGTCCCTTGGCGATCGATTTTACTTTCTCCCTTCTGGTTTAAAGTTCTAGGTAAACACTGAGCGCGAAAAGGTCTATAACCGTATTGTTCTAATTGTTCGGCAATTTTCTCAGCATCCTCTGCTGCTGCTGTTAGCGGCTTTAAGGTGGTGTACTCTGGGTAATAATTAATTCCAATAACAATAGCCGCCCATTCCGATGCCATTTTTCTTACCTGACTAACCATTAGAACTTTTTGTTGAACTGTAGGCAAAATCTGCACACAGCTTTAATACCTAATTCACAGCATTCTTTAGTTTTTACGGAAAATAACTAGAAAACCGTGCAATCAGCTATATTAATTTACGCAACAAAAAGTATAATAAAGAGCATTTTATTGTGTCAATTATTCTTTCTAGACATAAAAAATCAAAACTGAACATCAAATATCTGCTGTAATCATCTCACTTAAATTATGTTTATACTAGTCGTAGTAAGTTAAGTTTGGTATAAAAACCTATGAAGACAAAGCCTGACAATACTATCATCGCTTTTCTCTTGGCATTTCAAGATTTAAAAACCGCCCTCGGAGAAGAACATAAACAGAATTTAAAAGAAGTTGCCAAGCAATTAGAAACCCAACCTAAAGCTTGGGAAGTCCATATTAAAGAACGTTTATTAGAGATAATTGCTGCTAATTCTGAATTAAGTCAGTCTTATGAATTTTATCAGTCTCAATTGGAGAATCTAGAAGAAATTCCTGATAATTTACTTCCAACTGAAGCTGAAATTAGTAAGCTCGTTTCTCGTGACAAGGCTCCAATAACTAGAGGCTTTAAACCCAAGGATGAAGCTATAGGCTACGAAAGCCAACTCAATAATGTTGTAGTCATTGTTGGTAATTCTGAAAAACCAGAAGAAACAGTTAAAGAAGCCACATTTTTAGGAAAATGGAAACAACTTTTATCTCAATCCAATCAATCAAATTAGTTTTTACCTTGTAATGAGCGATTTAATCTATCCTACAGTCGATTTATTTTTATATGCTTTAAAAAGTTCCTTAAACACAACTGATACAGAAACAGAAAAAAACAAAGCAGCTTTTTTAGCTCAATTACCCTCTGATACTCAATTTAACGATCCTGACATTGAAACCGAGTATTTAGAGATTACCCATCCTACTCAAATTAACTTTATTTCCCACAATAAAACTTTAGAAGGATACTACTATGCTGTTAGATTAAATGACACTTATGGCTTACAAATTGATTGTTCTATTAATAATCAAACCGAAAGTCAACCAGCTAAATCTTTTACAATATTAAAAACTGAAATTGAACAAAAACTAAATAAAGAACTAGCAACAATTGGAAAAACCTGGTTGCTTTCTGGTTGGCTACCAGAAAAATCGTCTCATAACCATGAGGATATTGCCAAAAATTGCTATTATGCTTTATTTAAAGATACTTATTGGCAACCAGAAAAAGGTACTTTTTTAGACGGGAAAGTTTTTGAAATATGGCGTTCAGAAAATACAAATTACAGCCTAGAGAAAGCAACCAATGCTCTAAATAGTCATGAACATCATGTGATTATTGCTATTTATACTAATCGAGAGAGTGCAGAACAAGCTGCGGAATTTTATAAAGATTGGATGGGGTTATTTTGTTATCGAAGTAAGATTTCGTGGGCTTATTGGCAAAGTCGTTTAATCAAACAATCTCTGCTGAATCATTATAAACAGATTGAAGCAAATAGAAAAATTACCAATCGAAGCAATTCTAGGCAAGAAAAGCAGAATATTACAACTTCTCGCAAGATTTTAAATAATATTGATAACATTCTCCAGCAATATACAATCGACTTACTCAACCTCTCTTTTCAAAAACAAATTATTGAAATTAATTTATCTAATTATCAACTTCGTTTAGCTTTGATTCAAGAAAAAGCAGGTCAAAATAATCAGTTAGATTTTTTAGAAAAATTGAGCGGACTAGCGAACAAAAAATATTTACCACAAATTACCAAAGATATTGAGAATATGCAACTTGGTTTGCAACTTTTAGAAGATACAATTAACACTACTCGCAGTCGTATAGAAGTCGAAAAATCTGAACGCGATCGCAATTTTCAAGAATTAGTAGCTGTCGCTGGTTCAGTAATAGCAACAACATCTCTAGTACAATCACCTGCCAAAGATTTTTGTAGTAAAGAAAGTATGAAAGATATCTTTCCTAAAATTCCTTATTTTTGCGACTACCCTTTCAGTTCCAGTCTGATGGTTGGAATCATTGTTGGTTTTATGGTTTGGTGGCTGAGAAAACGAGTGCGATAAGCGAAGCTTAAGCCTTCTCCTTCTCCCAAAGGGAGAGGCTACGCCAATGGAGACGCTAGCGCAAACGGCTATCGTGAGATAATTTAATATCCTCACTAGTCAAATTTCTTGGCTAATCGACTAAAATAACTTTTTCGTAAACACTACCGAGTATTGCGTAGGCGCAGCCCAACCTAAGCATCGCTATTTTTTAACCAACATTACCCGCAGCTAACACTTGTTCAACTGTAAGCACAATTTTTGGGAAAGTTGCAGACACAATTTGCTGATTTTCGCTAAACTCTTTTTCCTCGTACAATCCATCTTCCAACAATAAAATCGTAATTTTTGACTTTATTGGGTCTACAATCCAATACTCAGGAATTTCTAACGCTGCATATTCAGAACGTTTATATCGATAATCGCGTTTTACTGAATCAAGACTGACAACTACCACTACTAATAACGGCACAGACTGACAAACAGCAGACTCATCAAGAAATTCCATCACCTGTTCAGCCGTGACAACATAAACATCAGGCAATCTTGACTTTCGCCATCCCGTTCTTACCCCCGCCTCTCTAAAACATAGCCAAGGTAAACTCAAGCGATTGATTTCTGTGTCAAATGTCTGTTCTATGAATTTAGCAAGTAGTAAATGTCTAAAAGTTGGTGGATTGATGCGTTCTAGTTTCCCATCCACCAACTCATAACGGCTATCAGTACTATCGTCATAAACGAGATATTCTTCAAAAGAGTATAGACACTCTGTAGTTGTCTGTGTCATCGCGCTACTTTATAAATAAAGGTTTTTTTGAGGTAGTTCTCAAAAAACCATGAGCAATTGCACATTGGCTTATAGTAGCGTTTAAAGGCAAACTGTGCATGAATAATTCGATAAGCATGATTACTGTGTAACCAAAAACTACGGTTAATTTATCAATTACATGTATTTAATGCCTGAAAGCAGGTATTATAAGAATTTATAAGAAATCAAGTCTTAATTCTTTTAGCTGGGTTGGAAATGCATTTAGTCCCGGTAGATAGACTTGATAAAGCAGGCGTAACTATTTATTTTAACTAAGACCGCCATGAACCCTAGTTTTTTAACTGCCCATACTCCAACCACGATCGCGATTGTTGGCGGAGGTTTTAGTGGTTCTCTAGTCGCTACCCACCTATTGAAAACTGCCAGCCAACCCCTCACCATTAAGCTGATTGAGCGTAGTGATCAAATTGGCAAGGGAATTGCCTACAGCACAGATACCAATTGTCATTTGCTGAATGTATCGGCAGGCAACATGAGTGCATTTGCCCATGATCCGGGGCATTTGTTACGTTGGCTTCAGCACAACCGCGATGAGTTAACAGCATTTTTGCCCCAAAAAGTCAATGCCAGTACCTTCATACCTCGTAAGGTCTATGGTTTATACATTCAATCGGTTTTGGCAGAAGCAGAAGCCACAGCACCCAGTGATGTGCGACTAGAACGCTTGACTGATGAAGTGGTAGGGGTACAGCCTGAAGAAAAAGGCGCAATGATTTCTCTGCGTAGTGGTCGCTGTTTTACCGCAGACAGAGTTGTGTTGGCATTGGGGAACTCACCCTCTGCACCCCCCACTATTGAAAACGCAAACAGTAATGATGAAAGTTATCTACGGAATGCTTGGTCAGCCGATGCCCTAGCAGACCTTGATGCTGATGCACCTGTGTTGCTAATTGGTACAGGACTGACGATGGTGGATATGGTTTTATCTCTGAGCGATCGCCAACATCGGGGCAAAATTTATGCTGTGTCGCGACGAGGATTATTTCCCCTCAAACATCAAGCAGCTCAACCTTATCCCTCCTTTTTGACCCCAGAAAATTTACCAAAAAGTGTACGCGGCTGGTTACATCGGGTGCGTGCCGAGGTGGAAATTGCTGCTGCCCAAGGCTACGACTGGCGAGCAGTAATTGATTCTCTGCGTCCCATGATTCAGAAAATCTGGCAAAAACTACCGACGGAGGAACAGCAACGTTTTTTGCGTCATTTGACACCCTATTGGGATGTGCATCGTCACCGCATTGCCCCAAGAGTGGCGGATGTTGTCACCCAAATGCTGGATTCTGCTCAACTCACCATTACCGCAGGGCGAATTCGGGAATATCAAGCTTTGCCGGACGGTGTAGCTGTTACCGTGTGCCAGCGCAAAACCCAAACTAATAATATCTTGCACGTCCGCCGGGTGGTGAATTGTACAGGGGTAGCAGCAGATTATCGCCGATCGCCTCATCCTCTGATTACTAATTTGCGATCGCAGAAATTAATTCGCCCCAATGCCATCGGTTTAGGATTAGATACAGATACCCACGGTGCTTTATATGCAGCAGATGGTAACGTTTCGACGCTGCTTTATACCTTGGGAACTCCCCGCAAGGGCGACTTGTGGGAAAGTATTGCCGTTCCAGAATTACGGGGACAGGCGCAGGAATTATCTAAGGCGTTGTTGCAGTCGTTACCAGTGCGTATGCGGACTATTGCGACGATGCCTTTGTTAAGCGTAACTGATGGCAGTGCAGAGATACCGCAGTCAACTTTCCTATTTCGGCAATTTTTTGACCCGGAAACTAGTAGTTACACTTATTTAATTGCCGATCAGCAGACAGGAGATGCTGTTCTAGTCGATCCTGTATTAGAGCAAGTTGACCGCGATTTGCAATCATTAGGTGAACTGGGATTAAAGCTACGCTACTGTTTAGAAACTCACCTTCATGCCGATCACATCACAGGGGCAGGCAAACTCAGGCAACAAACAGGCGCTCAGGTAATTGTTCCCCAGAATACTGCTGTGACAAAAGCCGATCGCTCCCTTGTCGGTGGCGAAATCCTAGAGGTGGGATCGGTAATCATCGAAACAATTTCCACACCAGGACACACCGCCGGTCATATAGCATATTTGGTGAACAAAAGCCATCTGTTAACTGGTGATGCCTTATTTATTCGTGGTTGTGGACGCACAGATTTTCAGGGAGGCGATGCTGGAACTTTATACGATGTAGTGACACAACGCTTATTCACCTTGCCAGATGATACCAAGGTATATCCTGCCCATGACTATAAAGGGCGCACAGTTTCCACCATTGGCGAAGAAAAGCGGCTTAATCCTAGATTTAGCGATCGCAGCCGTAGTCAATTCATTACCATCATGAATAATCTCAAATTGAGTTATCCCCAAAAGATGAATGCAGCTGTACCTGCGAATGAATACTGTGGTGATTTTATCCTCCAAGAAAGCTTAGACCAGGCTACGAGTTCGGCAACAGATGAAGAACAGAAACAAATAGAACTCACAGTCATGACTAATACAGAAATCTACAATGATTACTTTGCTATGTATATCTAGAGCAGAGTGAAAATCAAAATTTTTCTACCCAAGGTCGCAATTCAACTTCCCAAGTCCAAGCATTGCGAGGTTGGCGGAGAATGTTCAGATAAGTTTGAGCGATGGCATCTGGATCAAGTAAACTATCTGGTTGATTATCTGGTTCTATCCGGGTAGCAGAACGAATTCCTCCATCAATCACAAAATGCGCCACATGGATATTCTGAGGAGCCAATTCACGGGCAATGCTTTGAGCCAAACCCCGTAAAGCAAATTTACCCATTGCAAACGGTGCAGACTGAGGATAACCCTTAACACTGGCGGAAGCACCTGTAAAAAAGATAGCTCCTCCACCCACAGCTAACTGACGTTTTGCCGCCGCTTGTGCTACTAAAAAGCCACCATACGCAGTAATTTCTAGTGTTTTGGCAACATCGGCTGGGTCAAGTTCCACAAATGAACCCCGAACGCGCCAGCTAGGATTATACACAACCAATGTTGGTACTCCTAGTTTTTGTTCGACATCTGTAAATAGTTGTTCAACTTCATCTAATTGAGAAGCATCGGCAGTAAAACTGACGGCTCCAATTTCATCAGATAATGCTTTAAGCTTATCAATTTGTCGCGCTGCTAAAGCAATAGTAAAGCCTTCTTTTGCCAATAAACGGGCTAGTGAGGCACTGAGTCCACTACCAGCCCCAACAATCAATGCAATATTTGGCATACCCTCAAGTTCTCCGTCAAATTAATAACATAACCAACAATTTACCAAAGCTGTACTAAACAAGCTCCTGACTTCTTGTCAAAATGAGCAACAGAGATATTTTTGCAGTTAGGAGAGTTTCAACCTTCTACCTGTTCTATCTCTACACCCGTTCCTTGGTCTAGTTCTATGAACTTTGGCCCGGCGATCAGAACTACAATCATCATTAAAATACTCGTCACCATGATGATGCTGACTACGCTGGGATCTTCAAAATTACTTGTAGCTACTAATAATGCTGCGGCAAAATTACGTTGAGCTGTTCCGACTCCTAGCACTCGTTGGGTATCGATACCAGGGCCGCCCAAAAGATAACCCACGGTAAAGGAGAAGACTATGAAAACGGCACAAACTAAAATTGCACCTGTTTGTAATAAGCCAATGATATCGTTAGTGTGAACTATCAGCCTGACTACCAGACCTAAAAGCAATCCAGCATTAGATAATTTGAACAAAATCGGCTGGATAATGGGGGCGATCGCACTCAATTTTGCTTTGATGAATAACCCAATGATCAATGGGCTGACCATCATTAACAATAAGGGTTTAGCAATGTCCCAAGAGTTAATTTGCACACCTTCCACCACTAAGGGTAATACAATCGGCATATAAAAAATTGTGCCCAGCATTAGCAACATCATTAATCCCACCGAGAAAGCTATATTGCCTTTGACTATGTGGGCAAGTTTAGGTAGTGCTGGAGGCCCTGATGCTACTGCCATGATTAGTAAGCCATCTCTGAGTGGTTCACTTAAATGTACTACTTGTAGTAACAAATATACAAAAAGCGGCACTAGCACAAAATTAGTTAGCAGCGATGATATGACTAAGCGGAGGTTGCGGAGTGGTTCCCAAATCTGTTGTACGGTGAGACTTAACCCTGCACCCAGCATGGTGAACACGATAAATGTGAAAAGTGCGAGTTTGTCGATTAGTGACAAGATTTCGTTCATGATTTTTTTCTCACGCAGAGTGGCGGAGGGGCAGAGGGGCAAAGGAAAATAACCAATGCCCAATCTCCAATCCCCAATGCCCAGTTTCTATTACTTCAATTCCAGGGTGACTTGCTGTAAGTTGCCGGTGAATGCAAAAGGTGTTTGGTAAGTATCTACCGCAGGTGTGCCAGTATCTTGACCAACATCAAAGGTTTCATCTAAACCAAATCGGTAGCCTACGGTTTTATCAATGCGGCCTTCGGCAACCTGCTGCTCATTAATCAAGAGCTTACCAGTACCACCTGCTCCCGGAGCGCCACCATCATAAGTAAAGTCAAATTTGATTTGGGATTTGCCGATCGCAATTGGTTGGGAAGATTGAATGATTGTGCGATCGCTATTTAAGAAGTTGTAAGCAAAGGTGGGTTTACCTTTTTTCAAGAAGAAACTCCAACCCGCAAAACGTCCGCCTTGGGTGACTAAAACGCCTTCAGTACCATCTTTGGCAACATCCACATCGGCAGTGATGCTAAAGGAGCGACTCTTAATATTGGGAGCGCTGCCTTCGGGAATCCCTGCAACAGATGTGTGATAAGTAAAGTTATTGCGTCCTGTGATTAGGTTAGAACGGGTTTTGACATCAAACCGTTGAATCAAGCGATCGTCCAAGGGCAGAACTTTGTACTTCTTTGCTTCCTTCAGAAATAGATTTTGTAGTTGCGCTAACTTGTCAGGGTTCTGCTTGGCTAAATCGTTGGCTTCACTGAAGTCTTTGGTAATATCGTATAGTTCCCAATTATCTTCATCGAAGGTGGTTTTGGAGACACGCTCCCAAGGTAAGCGTCCATGACGGGCGGCTGCTACCCAACCTTGATCGTAAATGCCACGATTGCCAAACATCTCAAAATACTGGGTTTTGTGATGGGATGGTACAGCAGGATTATCAAAGCTATAGACAAGGCTAGTACCTTCGATGGGTTGTTGTTTTGCACCGTTGACAACCTCTGGTTCTTCAATTCCCACAGCTTCCAGAATTGTAGGCGCAATATCAATTACATGATGGAATTGGCTCCGCACTCTACCACGATCTTTGATGCGTTCGCCCCAAGCCACAACTAAACCATTGCGAGTTCCGCCGAAGTGAGAAGCAATTTGTTTTGTCCATTGGAAGGGGCTATCCACTGCCCAAGCCCAAGCTGCATGAAAATGATTGAAGGTTTTTGGCCCACCTAAATCATCTAAAGCCGCGAGAACTTCTTGAGGACTTTCTGCTACGCCATTAAAGACTTTTAATTCATTAACACTACCTGTTAAGCCGCCTTCAGCACTCGCACCATTATCGCCGGCGATGAAAAAGACTAAGGTATTATCTAATTCGCCTAGTTGGTCGATGGCATCAATGACTCTACCAATTTGTGCATCGGTATGGCTGAGGAAACCTGCAAATACTTCCGCCTGACGCGCATAAACTTTCTGCTCGGTGGGAGTGAGGGAATCCCAAGCCGGGAGTTCCGCCGGGCGAGGAGTCAGCTTAGTATCGGCGGGAATTACACCAAGGGCTAGCTGACGAGCAAAGATGTCTTCGCGTAATTTATCCCAACCTTGAGCAAATTTACCCTTGTACTTGTCAATCCATTCTTTGGGCGCATGGTGTGGGGCATGGGTAGCGCCAGTGGCAAAGTAGGTAAAGAAGGGTTTATCAGGAGCGATCGCTTGTTGGGTGCGAATCCACTTAATCGCATGGTCTGCTAGATCAGGGGTAAGGTGATAATCAGGGCGATCGCTTGGTTTTTGAATATGTTGGGTATTTTCTACCAAAGCTGGACTCCATTGATTGGTATCACCGCCCATAAATCCATAGAAGTACTCAAAACCTAAACCTGTCGGCCAGCGATCAAATGGGCCGGCTGCACTGGTTTCGTAGTCTGGGGTATTGTGCCATTTGCCAAAGGCCGCTGTGTTATATCCATAGTCTCGCAATACTTCGGCGATCGTTGCCGCACTTCTAGGTAAAATCGCAGTATAACCTGGATAGCCTGTGGCTAACTCCGTAACCACACCTGTACTCACAGAATGATGGTTGCGTCCCGTGAGCAATGCGGCTCTGGTAGGAGAGCAGAGTGCTGTAGTGTGGAATTGGTTATAACGCAATCCCCTTTCTGCTAGACGGTCTAAATTAGGCGTATCGATCAGACCGCCAAAGGTGCTGGTTTGTCCAAAACCGACATCATCAAGCAACACCAGCAACACGTTTGGTGAATTTTCTGGAGCCTTAATGGGTTTGGGGAAGTCTGGTTCGGATTCTTTGTAAGTAATCCCAATTTTGCCTTTAAAAGATGGTTGGGGTAATGGCAATTTGTCGCCATAGTCCGCCCAAGCAGGTAGAGGTAAGAGACTAGAAAATATTAGCGTCAGGGCTGTCAAAAAGGCGATCGCTTGAGAAGTTAACTTGAGAGATGCATACAAAGAATCTCTCTTGTGAGGATCAGTCAGTTGTGCCATTATTGTTGCTCATCAAAGGTAGTGTGCTGGAATCAGCCAAATTTTTAACTAGCCGAAACCCGATATGAGTAGTTCCCGTATCCGGTGATTCTGACTCCCGCGCCGCCGGACGGAAGCGGCTACAGTAATTGGGAGCGCAGAGATATGATCCCCCCTTGATCACGTGTAACTCTGATTCATCGGGCTTTTTGGGATCAAAGCTTTGATTTAAGGCAATAGGATTAATTTCATGGGATTTGCGATCGTGTCCGACTTGAAAAAAATCAGTAGTCCATTCCCAAACATTGCCGGTCATGTCATAGAGTCCATAACCATTGGGTGCAAAAGAACCGACGGGAGCAATGCCCAAGTGACCATCGGCTTTGGTGTTGAAAAAGGGAAAAATTCCTTGCCAAGTGTTGGCTCTATGTTCAGAATATTCATTGCCCCAAGCATAGGTTGCACCATCCAAGCCACCACGGGCAGCGTATTCCCATTGAGCTTCGGTGGGTAAGGATTTTCCTGACCATTTGGCGTAGGCTAGGGCATCTTCGTAAGCTATGTGAACAACTGGATAGTTGGATTTGCTAGCGATTGCACTGTCTGGCCCAAAGGGATGTTGCCAATTCGCGCCAGTAGTCCAATGCCACCAACTTAGAAAGGAAACTTGCTTGACACCTGGTTTTGGCATCTCAAACACTAAAGAACCCGGTAATCGCTGCTCATCGGGTAAATCGGGAAACTGTTCTTCAGATAAGGGACGCTCTGCAACTGTCACATATCCAGTGGCTTTGACAAATTCACCAAATTGTGCATTCGTTACCTCATATTTATCAATACAGAAGTTAGTCAGCGTTACATCTCCAGGCGATCGCTCCTCCACAAAACTGGAATTATCAGACCCCATTTTGAACGTTCCTCCTGAAATCATCGCCATACCTTGAGGACAGGGATTGACTGTGGCTGCAAATGCGGTTGTATTGATGAATAAGAGTGCGATCGCTATTCCCTGAATGAATATTAATGTGAGAAAGCAATATTTTTTTTCATCCCTAATATTCTCACTTTTACTATTTCTAATTGAATACCTGTAGTTCATCAATAAGATTCAACTTTTCTTAAAACTTATATCATTTTAGATTTTAGATGAACAATCCCCCTTTTCGTTGTATTTTTCAGTAATCTATTTCTCGCATTACATTATTTCTTGTCGAAAAATCCGTATTTTATACCAATAAATCTTCAGAAATTTTTCAATCTTTGATATTATACAGAAACTATTAACTCTAAACTCAGGCTAATTTACAATAAATATCTTTATTTCTGTTAAGGGACTTCCAAGAAATAAATTACCAAAATAAACCTAGACACATTCGCGAAGCGTCTCGTTAAAGGCTACCACAGAGGCACAGAGAAATAAGGAGGAGAGAGTTTTTGAGCTATTTTTTATTTGGAATTTCCCAAAATACTAAAAACCGATAAATTTACCGATGTTTTATCTAATATTGATAAATTACATCTTGTGAAAACATAAGTCAAGCACTATATATATTTAGCTACGAAAAAGCTTAACACCACCTTAGTGAGATATTGGTGTAGCCACAAAACCAGTTTTGATACCCTTCTTAAACCCAGTTTTTTCGTAAAACTGGAGTACTTCCTTGGTTTGACTTCTACTTAGAAGCATTACTTTGTAACAATTATGACTCCATGCAGATTGTAAAGCATGATGTATCAGGCACTTTCCTACACCTTGGTGACGATAATCGGGATGAGTAATTACATTCTCAATTAGTCCATAGGGACGAGCGCCTCGCGTCAGATTAGGGACAATCACCAAAATACAAGAGGCAATTAAGTTTCCCTCCCAGTCTGCTACAAAGCAATTAATCTTGCGATCAGCTACGCTGGGCGGAACGCCATCGCTCAATATTTCGTTCCATATTTTCTCAATAGTTGATGCGTCAGGTAAGGGAGCATCCGTTGGGTTCAGATGTTTGTACAGGTCTAGCAGTATCCTTAACGCTGCGTATTGAAATATCCATAATTTATGTGAGGTTTTAAATTGCTTTGTAAACCCATATTTCAAACTTAGCTTCAGAGGAGAGATTAGTTTTTAAAGAGCCATAATGATTGATACAAAATTCTTCAAATTCATTTATTACTTGATGAAATATATCATCTGATACTTGCCAACATAAACCGTATGCTCGTGCTTTGAAAAAACTTAGTATCTCTTCAACTGTATTGCTAACTCTCCATTCCTTAGCTACGAAATAATTGGATACATAACCTTTTCGCTGTAAATATCCTTCTACATCTATCTTTTGTATTGCTATATTAATACTTGGCGATTTTTGCTTTACTCCTTCATACTTAGATAATATATCTTGAAAATATCCTTCAAATTCTCGTCTGGCTGGTGGTGTAATCCACTGACAATTGAGATAAAAGCCTCCAGACTTCAGTACTCGATCAATATTGTCTAAAAATACTCTCCAATCAGAGACAGTATGGATCATGTGGACAGTCAATACAACATCAAAACTGTTGTCTGGAAAAGCTAATTGTGAAGCATCACCGTAGATCAGGTTCAAATTAGGAGGAGTGACATTTAATTTTTGACGGAACTGAGCAAGCATTTCTTGAGAAGCATCAATTCCTGTCACAGAATAACCCCGTTTAACAAGAGGAATAACATTTAACCCTGTGCCAACACCTGGTTCTAAAAAAGAGGTTTCAGGCGTGGCATAAGTAAGCTTAAGAATAAAATCAGCAACTTCCTCTGCAACTGATTCTGTTAGCCAGCGTGTTTGGTCATAGATTTGTGCAATATAGTCATAGTAGTTGGATTTTTTCATATCTATAAGGTTCAGTCGAGCTATACCTTTGTATTTAATTTATTTTCCTTATATTGTGGCAGGAGTGTAAGCAATTGATATCAATGAAACTACTTTCTAAACTAACTTTTTAATCGACCCTATCTCTTAATCCTTTTTTTTGGTGAAGGTATTGCTCAGTAAAGGTATTTTACTCAGCACTCCCATAACACCGAAAATATGTTTAAACTGTGACTCTTGTACCGTCAAATTTGGTGAAGGTGAAGCCATTGAATATTTCGTTATAACCCAGTCTCTCATCCCTGAGCAGACTAATAGCAACCTCTTCTCCTAAAGCCAAACCATCAGAACCATCTGAACGCCAATGGATACCGCCGTGACCGCGACCAATAGCATAGTTAGTTGCTAGTTTATTCAACTCTCCACCCACAGTTAGTGGTGGGCCACTGTAAGAAATTACTTTTGTTGGGTCATTGGGATCAAGCACTACTGGTGAGGGGATAACAAAGTTTTCATCAAAAAACGCTTTCAACAGTGTGACATTGACACCAGAATGCTTTTACCAACGTTGCCTATTGCTTGAGCGACTTCTGAGGCTGCCTGTGTGACGGCAGCAGGAACTAGCACTGACAGCACCACATCAAATTCAATCACCAGTTGTTTGAATGAACTTGAAAGAAGTTATTTTTTCTCCTTCGTAAGCTAGGGCTTGGTCGCCTGCTTGGGCAAATGCTTGGGCGAGTTCAAGCAGCTTTTGTCGCTCTTGCTCGTTAACGATACCAGCCGGAGGCGGCATTCGTTTTTCTTTAATTTGGCGCACCGTTTCGTGTCGTAAGGAGAGCGCTTGATTTGGATAACTCAGCATTAATAAAGGATTCTGCTTAGCTGCGTTATCTGGACTATGGCAAACAATACAAGCGTGTTGACGTAGATTAACCTCAAATGCACGATAAGCAGCATCAACTTTAGCGAGGTGTGGGTTCGATGGAGAAAACAAACGGGTATATAGTGTTACATAAGGTTGCTTTTTGCCATGAGCATCATTCCAAACCCACCTACCATCCCATACATGATTTACTACTGGTCTTTGTGAGTCAACCACAGCTGAACGCAGCGCCCCTTTGAGCTTTTTCTGTTCTAGAAACAGAAGTAATTCAGTACTTTGCTGGTAAGAATTCCACTTTTTCGATGAGTGCCAAAAAGGATAAGGATAAGCACCAATATCAAGCTGATTACGGAACTGAATGGGAAGGTGAATCACAATTAAATTGTTTACCTGTTCAACCTTTGGTTCACCTTTGAACATAAAAGTAGCTAGGTAAATGCGACGCCAAACTAATGGATTAAATTCAGTTGTTTGATTATCTTTGAGATTATAATTACCGACTTTGCTTTGAGCGCCCCACAAGAAGGGTGCATTCATGGTTTCGCGGAGGGTTGTTAGCTTAGCGAGTTTGTCAGCGCATGAGTTGAAGGCAGCTAAATTTTTAGTATCAGAGACAACGGGACAAGCAGCAATAATTTCTTTACCTAATTTATTAGCTAGTTCTATGTCCGGCGATGCTTCTTGTGCTGATACTATATTTTTGGGATTGAGTGCTTGTGTTGTAGATATCAAGAGCGCGATCGCTACCACTATGCTCAATAACATAGATCGCGACCGAGAGTAAAATCTCCGAAGATCAGACATTGTAGAACTCTGAAACTAAATAGGATTTAAGTAAATATAGAGACGCGAAATATCGTGTCTCTATATTTTCTAAACAGTTAAAGCCTTAAACTGTGATTTTTGTACCATCAAACTTGGTGAAGGTGAAACCTGCAAATTTTTCGCGGAACGTTAGCTTTTCATCTCTGAGAATGCTGATCGCGACCGCTTCGCCAAGGGCCAACGACGCTGCTGCATCTGTGCGCCAGTGAATCCCAGCACTATCACGACCCAAGCCAATATTTGCCGCCAGTTTGTTCAATTCGCCACCCACGGTCAGCAGTGGGCCTTGATAGGGAATCAACTTGGTGGGATCTTTAGGATCGGGTACCACCGGATTCGGAATCACATAACTCTCATCAAATAGTGCTTTCAAGATTGTCACACTAGCACCTGCCGCTACCGAAGCCCCTCCTGGATAAGAAGAGTGGAATGGTGCCCCTTCAGGAAAAGCTTGCGGTAGCAGATAGGATTTGTTTTTGCTGAAGAAGCGGTCTAGTACTTCTGAGTTAAAAACATCGGGGTGAATCGGATAGTTTGTTTTATTCACCTTGTTGTTATGAACCAACCCACCATAAGCCTCTGCTCGCAGACGACGGTGAACATAGTACTTCTGCCAATAAGCCGCTCTGATTGCATGTGGACTAACCCAAGCGATGAGAGATTGTGAATACCCTGGACCAAATGTCGCAGAACCACTCGCTTGGGTCTTCGAGTTGTTATAAGGATTACCGGGATTGTAAGGTGAGCCAACGCCACCTGCTAGGAAGTTATCAATGACTGGCTTGGCGAGTAGAATTAGAGCAGCATTTGCATAGACGGGTGGTGGCGTGTGGGCAATCTCTGACTGGTCGCGCCCGTTGATAAAGTAGCGACGGGTTGAGTCAAATTTAATCGTTCGACCAGAATCACCACCATTTTGCACCAGCAACCACTCGTTATAGTTGGTTTGAAAACTGTTTTCGGGAATAGCTAGGGGAACACGGTTAAGCTGAACATAACTCTGTGTTCCTGCGGGCACAGGACGCAGTAAAAACTGGGAGACGTATGGCCCCACATCTACCCCTGGTAACGTGTGGTAAGTCGTTCCACCAGAGGCATTAACGTAAATCGCGGTGCCTCGAAATAGGAGTTCGGGTGTAACTCGTCCGTTCTGTTTAGGCCCTTTGAATGCTGACAACCGATTCAGATCCTGAACTGCTGCCAGAATCAGCGGGTTAGTTGTATTATTGCGGAACTCGCTAAAGGGTACATCCTGCAACAGTTGTTGCCAAGCAATTTCGAGGAATTCAGCCGCCTGCTCTGCACTATCGAGAGTAGGTGGCACTGGAATTGTCAATTGGCTCGGATTCAGCCCACTCAAGCTAACCGCTAATGGACCGAGCGGTTGTACCAGCTTCCGTGTGCCACCCAGGATGATCTTTTCATACTCATTGGGATCATCGGAGTTCAACGCATTAATAAAAGATTGATAAGCCTTCAGATCCACTTCGCCCAGCTTGTTATGCGGTAATCCTCGTGTATCCGTCGCAATTTTGTTAGCATACTTCGCCTCATCTCCATTGGTGGGATGAGGAGGAATAGGAATTTCCGAATTAATCTTGGCTGCTCTTGTACGTACTTGAAAAGCTCTATTACGAAAGTTGCTATAGTTAAACGTTGCAGGAGTAAACGTTGCAGGAGGTCTTTGGGCCTGGACAACATTTCCTCCTTTCTTCAAGGAAAGGGATGAGCTGAAAACCCCTGCCACAACACTAGCTGCACTAAACAAACCGGCGCGACCGAGAAATAAACGTCTGCTGCCGCGACCGAGGAATAATCTTCTACTACCTGCGCTAGTTTGAGGTTGCTTAGTTTTTGTTATTTCACTATGAGCCTGAGCATTTTTTTCAGAATCTTGATGAGAATTGGGATCTGCTTGCATCTAAGTTGTTCTCCACTAGTAAAAAATTACATAAAAATCCATTCAGAGGGAATAGGCAATCCTACGCGCTAATAATGGGATTGAAATAAAAACCAGAGGCTGAGCCGCTCTGGCTTTGCGCTTTATGCCTCGTTGAAAGCAATTTCGGCATAATTCTTTAGAAACGTTTGCTAGCTACACGGGGTTGTTTCAGTTTTTCTATTTCGCTATTAGCCTGAGTATCTTGCTCGGAACCTTGATGAGAATTTGGATCTACTTGCATGAGATGTTCTCCACTGGAAAAAAATAATCCAAAAATTTAGTCATAAGTGAATACATGAGCATCTGAAAACTAGAACAACTAGCCACACACAAAATGCCCACCTCTAGAGAAACAGGGAAATCTAACCAGATTTGGGATGATATCTGGGGTTACTTTACTGGAAGGTAACTTGCATAAGAGTGATATCAGGTTCGGTTAAATACTTAATAATATCTATAGGTTGGGTTGAAGAACGTAGAATCGAATGCGAACAGCATCTCGTAGAGAAGGGGGTTCTCCTGCGGGAAGCCAACATTTGATCCTTGTTCATCTTGGGTTTCACTGCCGTTTAACCCAACCTAAATTGATAGATTTTATTAGAAGTAATCATCCAAACTTGATATGATTCTCCTGACAGTAATATTGGCATTCAGTGCTGGTATGATGCTTTAATCGCATGGCTGTTATACTTTTGTAGTTCTAATCAGTGCGATCGGATATTGCCGGGATTAAAGCACAGCTAAAACCACGGCTTGCTTCCAGTCAAGCTATAAAACACGGTAAATCTATCGATTTACCGTTGTTTTGTAGATATTAAATTAGACTTTCCCACAATCGCTGATAAAAATCAAGAGGTCTTTACAATAAACTTAGCAAGAGCGTGAAAGCCCTAGAGGAACAGGCGCACAGCGTCGTATTCTCTGCTTGAGAATTTTCTCTTCCGTACACTGAAATGAGCGATAAACGCCACAGCCAACAAAAAGAATCCCAAAGCACAAACGCCTCATTAAAGCGTATTTCAGGTAAATGAAGTACACGGGTAGGGGCACAGCCATGTTCCCTACGATTATCTGTACCTCACAAAGTTGCTGTATGTCTAGCTATTTATTTAGTTGCACTAATAATTAGGTATGCATATTTTCAGAAAGACTGTATAATATTTAAAACACATTAAGCCGATCGGCAAAGTGTAGTATGTCATATAATAACTGACGTAAATACCTGCCAGTCAATTATTTAACTGCACTAATCAGAAAACAGAATGGTTTTTTTCATCTATACTGGGCGAGCGCTCATGAACAGCTTCTGTTTTATTGCTTTAGGTTGAGTTGTGCAATCTAATAGTCTGCATTTACGATTATTACAAGGAAAAGATTTCATGAGCAACATACAACTATACTTCGCCAAAGCCTCTACCTTCTCTCAACGGACTCGTGTAGTCTTACTGGAAAAAGGCATTGACTTCACCCCGATAGAAATTGACTTACAAAATAAACCAGATGGGTACACGCAGATTTCCCACTATGGCAAAGTTCCAGCAATCAAACATGGGGATGTTGAAATTTATGAGTCCGCTATCATCAATGAATATCTAGATGAGGTTTTTCCCGAACCAGCTTTATTATCCCGCGATCCCGCAGCTAAAGCGATCGCTCGCATCTGGATAGACTACGCCAATACTCGCCTTGTCCCAGCTTTTAACAAATTGCTGCGCGGTAAAGATAGCACCGAACAAGAACAAGGAAGAAAAGAGTTCACAGAAGCGCTTCTATATATTGAACAAGAAGGATTAGGCAAAGGTGATTACTTATTAGGAGATCAGTTTAGCCTAGTTGATATCAGCTTCTATCCTTGGTTTGAACGTTTACCACTCTTAGAACACTTCCGTAAATTCACACTACCGGCCGAAACACCTCGTTTGCAGACATGGTGGAATCTGGTAGGCGATCGCTCCTCAATCCAAGCAGTAGCAAACCCTGTGGACTTCTATTTGCAAAGATTCGCCAAAGTTCTCGGTGAACCTGTTCCCGTTGGTGCATCTCAAAAATAGGACACATGACCAACAATTAACCAAAATTCAAAATGGGATAACCTATGAGCTTAAATAACCAAGTTATAGACAGACCGATTTCCCTGGATCTGCCATCCGTAGAGGCTAACCTCACTTACCTGATTCCAATGGCAGAAAAACCTGTTAACTATACTTATGAACCGCCAGCCGGGATTCCCCGCACGAATGCAACTTATCAGACGCACAAACTGCCAATTTACAATGCTCGTTCTATCTCAGAGAACATCTCGTTAGATAAAGAAGGATTCGCCTTTACTGGACATAATACTAATGTCCGCAACTTTTATGATGAAGACGAAGTACGCCGCGTCTACTATCCAGAAGCCGAGCAATTATTAAAAGAGGTGACAGGTGCAACGAAGGTAGTGATATTCGATCATACCCTTCGTAATGCTGGTAACTCCAAGCCAGGTGAGAATAATATTAAAGAACCTGCCTTGCGCGTACACAACGACTTCACCGCCAAATCCGGCTATACTCGCGCCCATTTGGAACTAGCAGCGCGGGGGATAGATGATATTGATGCGCTACTAAAACAACGATTTGCCATCATCAATGTTTGGCGAGCGATCGCACAACCAATCCAAGAGTCACCCTTAGCAGTGTGTGACTCACAAAGCATTGCAATAACTGACCTTGTAGCTAATGATTTAGTCTACCGCGATCGGGTTGGTGAAACATACGGAGTCACGTATAACTCCAAACATAAATGGTTCTACTTCCCGCAAATGCACAGAGACGAAGCACTATTTATCAAATGCTTTGACTCCGCAGAAGAAGGACACGCCCGTTTTGCTGCCCATACAGCCTTTGAAGACCCCACCAGCCCAGCCAACGCTCCCCCACGAGAAAGCATCGAGCTACGAACATTCGTCTTTTACCCCGCATAGATCGCAAAAACTTGTCTCAAACTCCTACTCTCTGCGCCTCTGCGTAAAATAA
Organism: Nostoc sp.; assembly: GCF_036918245.1. Classification (GTDB taxonomy): domain Bacteria; phylum Cyanobacteriota; class Cyanobacteriia; order Cyanobacteriales; family Nostocaceae; genus Nostoc. The sequence goes on along the minus strand of NZ_JBALEF010000049.1, from coordinate 20,807 downwards.
ATTACAGCAGTTTTCATGTATTTGAACCACACCTGTCGTAGGGGCGCAAGGCCTTGCGCCCCTACCCTGTGGTCTATTTACTAGGTAGGAATTTAGCTTTTGGTTTGCTAATCTAGCGATCGCCCACATAAACTCAAAATGAGCCAAATTGTAGAAGAAGTTCTGGCAGCTAATCTTAATTACACTGATAAATTCGGTGATAAAAGTAATCTCACCATACCCCCATCTCGTCGGTTTGCAATTCTCACCTGCATGGATGCTCGACTTGACCCAGCTAAATTTGCTGGACTAGCTGAAGGAGATGCCCATGTAATTCGTAATGCAGGTGGACGTGCTAGCGATGATGCGATTCGCTCTTTAGTGATTTCTTACAAATTACTTGGTACGCGTGAATGGTTTGTAATTCATCACACTAATTGCGGGATGGAAACCTTCACTAATGAAATCATCAGCAATTTACTTTCTAGTAGCCTCAAAACAGCCAAGCTAGATGCAAGAGGTTGGTCAGATATTGGATCTGGGTCAGGATCAGGCGAAGGCAAGTTTATCAATTGGTTGACTATTGATGACCAAGCCAAAAGCGTCTATACAGATGTCCAACGGATTCGTTTGCATCCATTAGTTCCGAATGAAATTCCTATCTATGGCTATATCTACGATGTCAAAACAGGGCAATTAATTGAAGTTCCTGAAGCTACTAAGCTTGGTAAAGCTGCGTAGTTTTATCGTGTAACGTAAAAGTAGTATTTAATGAAGTAGCTATTTGTGTAAAAACCTCCTTTGCTGGTGAAGCGTATTCGCTTATCGCAATCGGATTTCCAGTATCACTACCACTACAAATGCGGGAATCAATGGGAATTTGTCCCAACAGAGGCGCTTGTAATTCTGCGGCTAGTTGTTCGCCGCCACCACTACCAAAAATCGGTGTGCGTAAACCACAATCACCGCAAATTAAATAACTCATATTTTCAACGATACCAAGAACAGGAACACCCACTTGGCGAAACATATATATATTACGTCGTACATCTGCAACAGCCACCTGTTGAGGAGTTGTCACTAAAATGACTCCACAAATTGGGCTTTCTTGGATAATTGTAATTTGAGCATCACCTGTACCGGGAGGTAAATCTATCAATAAATAATCTAATTCCCCCCATTCCACATCTTGCAAAAATTGCGTGATAATTTTATGCAATACAGGCCCCCGCCATGCCAAAGGACGATTTGCTTCTGCAAGTAAACCCACTGACATTATTTTTATTCCCTGAACTTCTAGAGGTAAAAACTTCTCACCTGTGGGAGTATTAATCACTTGAATATCAGCTTGTCCTAAACCCAACATCTGGGGAACATTGGGGCCATAAATATCAGCATCTAATAGTCCTACTTTTGCACCTTGTAATTTTAAAGCTGAGGCGATATTAACGGCTGTTGTGGATTTGCCCACACCACCTTTACCACTAGAAACTGCAAGAGTTCTTTTAACACCGGGAATTGTACAAATTTGAATGTAAGTTTTTTTACACCAAGATATAGATGATAATTTAGATTGAATTTCTGGTTGTAATCGGTGCTGATGAGAACCAATATATAAACGTAAGTAAATATAATCATCAACTATGCGTAAGTTTCGTACCATTCCCAAACTAACGATGTCATTTTTTAAGATAGGTTCGATGATTTGTTTGAGTAGTTGGACGACTTCTTGCTGATGGATTGTAGTCATATCTTCTGAATGTTAGAAGGGATATTTATGTACCTCATGTTGGTGTAAGTTCTCCTAGATAATTTGAAATCTGCTGTATAACCTTTAATAATTTATGAGTATGTCTTACGCACTCGTACATTACCCCAATATTAACACAGAGGATATCAATCAAATAAGGCAGAAATATGACCCACAAGTTGATTTAATTGAACCACATATTACACTTATATTTCCCCTAATCGAATCTATTAATCAAAACAATCTCATTCTTCATATTGATAGTATCTTGAGTAAGTGGAAAACATTTCCTATTTGTCTCAAAGGATTACAAAAATCATGGGATGAGTATATGTTTTTAATGGTTGAAGAAGGAAAAGTAGATATGGTAAAACTACACAACGAATTGTATACAGGTATATTAGCTGAATATTTCAGGAAAAATTTACCATTCGTTCCGCATTTAACGCTAGGAAAATTTACAAAAGGTACAGATAAATTTTTGCAAGTGTTAGAAGAAGCACAACATTTAGATTTAAATTATCGTTGTTTTGTCGATAAAGTTCACCTGATAAATATTGTTGATGAGCAAAGGTCAATAATTTGGAGTAAGGAATTTGTATTGCGAAATTAGCAAAGCTTTAATCGTGTTGGGATTTCCTCTAGTTATTTACTGCTCCCTTGAGACTATTCTATCTGTTTGAATCTTCTGAATTGCCCGTTGCGCTTGGATAGACACTTCTTTGTCAGGGTCATCTAAGGCTTGTTGGAGGGTGTTAATAACATCGGGATGAGCTAAATTACCAAGTGCGATCGCAGCTTCTTTGCGGACATCTGCATATTCATCTGTTAAGGCTTGAATTAATCTTGGCATAACTTGAATATCTGGAATTTTTTGCAAAGCTTGTGCTGCTGATTTCCGCACTTGCCAATGCTCATCACCTAAAGCTATTTCTAATGCTGAAATTGCTTGCTGATTTTCATGAATAGCCAGAGATTTAGCTGCATTACGACGAACTTGCCAGTCACTATCATTTGTAAGTGCTTGACAAAGTATTGTAATCACTTCTGCATCTTGTAAATTTTCTAAAGTTAAAGCAGTAGCACGACGTACACTTGCTTCTTGATCAAAGATTAAATTTAAAGCTTGCGGACATTTTTCTAGTTGATTGATATATCGCAGTGTCGTAACAGCTGCTTCTCTTAACTCAGGATTTTTTGATTCTAAAAATGGTAAAATGTCGGGTAAAGATTGAATATCATGTATCTTCCGCAAAAGCACCAAAATATTTAATTGAATATTGACATCATTACTTTGGAGTTTATCTAGTAAAAGTAACAATTCCTCTTGTGTAACTAACTCGTTTAATGCTGATGCGGCTTCAGTGCGAATATCTGTATCTGCTGAACTGAGGCATTCAATTAAGGCAGGGATGGCAACAGGATTAGCAATTTCCCAAAGGGCTGATATTGCTATTTTTTGAACAGTAATATGTTCGTCTTTTAAAGCTATAATTAAACCATCGATTGTTTCGTCATCGCCTAAATGTTGCAAGGTTTTGACAGCTACTATACGATCATTTACGTCACGCGATCGCAACATTTCTAGCCAATGTTTGAGGTCATCATTCATTAATTTTTACCACAGATAGTTAACGTAGCAAAAAGGGAATTTGTACTGTAATTGCATTGGTTGGACATTCTTTTTCACAAGGTAGGCAAAACCAACACTCATCATATTTCATGTAAGCTTTGCCTGTTTCTGGATTTTTTGCCAATACATCCAAGGGACAAACTTCAATACAGGCTGTGCATTTTTCTAAACATTTTGATTCATCAACGATCACAGGAACATCTATTCTTTGATTGATTAAAGCCATAAAATAACTCCATGATTTTGTACTGAAACTGCTAAACGGTAAAATAAATAGTGTAAGCTTGCATGAATTATCTCACGATTGTAGGTTGTTTAGATGCATACGATGTAGTTCATTCAAATATTTAAATCGCAGACGATCAGCAAGCAGACGGTGAGTGGCAAATGTATTAATTAACTGCATATTTTTCAATGAATCAATTTTTTCTGAAAAGTTAATGATTGCTTGATATTGGTATAACCAATTTTTTCATAAAACAAGTGAGCTTCTTTGCGTTTAATATTAGAACGTAAGAAAACACTATCACATCCAGCCAGAGAAGCCCACTGTTCAATTTGCTGCATTAAAAAACGTCCAATTCCACTATGACGATAATCTTTATCTACAACTAATCCTAAAATAATCACTGGAGTTGGAATAACTATTGAGTCACAAATATGAGCGTGCGCCCAAGCTATTACATATTCATCTTCTAAAGTGGCAACATACACAATATGAGCATCGTTATTTTTAATTTTAGTAAGGCGCTGCTCTATTTGTTGATTTGCCACAGAATATTCAAGTTGTTCGCAAAGACTAGCAATTCTTTCTACATCTTTAATCTCAGCTTGTCTAATTTTAATTTTCTCACTTACACTAACTTTGTTTATCATAATTTAATTTTAAATTACAATTATTTAATTATCCATTGCACGGATAAAACGATAGCCTATATCAATCTCTGTCAAATTGTGAATATCACCATATTTTTTCCTCCATTCTCCACTACTTAAATCTGCTGCAAGTAACTTTACTCCTTGCTCTGCTAAATCTTGATTAGCTAAAGCAAAAGATGATATTCCTGCACGTACTTCTGGTTGAAGATATAACTCTGGTCGTCTCCAGCCTGCTGCTGCGAATAAATCAGATAAATCGTATGGTAACAAAAGGGGTATGGCTTCAACACGCCTTTTAGTATTACTCTGAATTAAATTAACCTGTTCGTTAAGTGGTAAAAATCGTAACGCATCTTCCCACAAAAACGGAAAATAATCATAAAGCCATATCTTCTGAGCTAATCTAATATCAAAAGTTAACAAAATTATTGCCCCATCTCTAATTATTCTGTGCATTTCCTGAAAAGCTTTTTCGAGATGAGAAAAGTGATGAATTGCCAGGATACTTACAACAGCATCAACAGACTTATCTGATAGAGGTAAATTTTCTGCATAGTCAGTGAACCACTTAATTTGCTGATGTTCTACTGCTTGTTTTTGCATAACTACAGAAGGTTCAACAGCATTAACAAGAAATCCTTTATTAGCTAGCGCTAGGCTGTATCCACCAGTCCCAGCGCCGATATCAGCAATAATCCTACCTTTAGGTAAATTGAGTAAATCAATTAATTTATTGACAATACGGATATCAGGAACGCGAGTTTTTGAGTATTTTTGACCAATTGAATTATATATAGACATATTGATTATAAAGTTACTCAAAATAATTGAAAATTAACCAGTTAAAATTGAACTTTAAATGAACAAATTAAACATCTGTTAATTAACTAATTCTAGCAATTTCAAGAGTTCACTTATCATAAACTTTTGATATTCCGCCACCATATCAATAAACTCTGAATACAAATCACAAGTTGGATTAATTAATTCAAGCATTTTAGAAAATTTATTGAATTGCTAATGAATTTTCAAATACTCTAATTACAATTTTTTTATCATCCGAATAGATGGCATTTTTCGACCAGAACGTAGGGTATGTTCTTCAAAACCTTCATTCATATAACCATTAACTTGATAAAACGATTCAGCGTTAAGCGAAGCGTTCAGATGTAATTCCGACAATCCTTGCTCACGTGCTAATCGCTCTAACTCTTGAAGTATTGCATTTCCTACTCCAGAACGACCGAAACTTGGAGACACGTACACAGCACGTAGTTCGTTCTTAGTGACAACAATTGCACCGAAGCCCACAATTCGACCATTAATTTCTGCCACAATTCGGGTTTCTTCCCCAACAACAGTGTTGTCTGCAAAGGCTTTGATTTTAGAGGGCGTAATTGGAGATGCCCAATCTTGAATAATTTCTTTTGGATAACACGATGAAGCAGTTTCATGAATTGCAGCTCGGTGTACTTTTAAGACGCTCTCTGCATCTGATGGCAGACAACTTCGTACTTTTATATCTAACTTCACAACTTCTGACATGATATATTACGAGTTACCGTTCCAAATAATGTCTTTGACTTGGATTTACTTAGGAACTAAGATGTGGTTTGAGGAATGAAATCCAACACCTCAAAGCCTTGTAATTGTTGGATTTCACTACGTTTAACCCAACATAGGCATCTATTTCATTTTTTCTGGAATTGGTATTACTTAGCTGCAACACTATACGATTCTTTAATTGTATCTACTTCCACAATGTAAGTATCTACAGGACGCTTAAACAATATCATTTGTCTTGATTCATCTTTCTTTAAATTGACATGACAAAACCACTCATCATCATTCTTTTCGGGGTAATCTAAACGGTAATGATAAAGTCCCCAACGAGTTTCTTGACGATATAATGATGCTCTGGCTGCCATTTCTGCACAGTCTCGAATAAAATGCACTTCTAGACTACGCATCAATTCATGAGGGTCACGAGCGCCCATTAAATCTAATGTTTCTTGATATTGCACAAAATGTTTTAAACCAATCTCGATTTTATTACCTGATTTTGGTGGTTGTAGATAATCATTAACTAAGCGTCTTAATTTATATTCTACCTGGGTGTGAGGTACACCATTCGGACGAGTTAAAGGTGCATAAATTCTGGCTTTTTCAGCTTCTAAAAAATCTGTATCTGGTTCAATAAAATCTAAATTTTGGATATATTCAATGGCATGAGTTCCGGCTATGCGACCAAAAACAAATGCCCCAATCATGTAATTATGGGGAACGCTGGCCATATCTCCGGCTGCATATAAACCTGGGATGGTTGTTTGAGCGTTTTCATTTACCCACACACCAGAAGCACTATGACCGCTACATAAGCCTATTTCAGAAATGTGCATCTCTACGCCGTGAGTGCGATAATCTTCATTTCTACCTTGATGAAAACGTTCTCTACTCGGTCGTTCATTCGCCCAAAGTATGGATTCAATTTCTGCAATTGTATCTTCATCCAAATGGGTCATTTTCAATTGGACTGGCCCTTTTCCAGAATTTAATTCTTTCCAGATTTCCAACATCATTTGACCACTCCAATAGTCACAGCTAATGAAGCGATTTCCTTCGGCGTTAGCAGTATGAGCGCCAAAAGGACCGGCGACATAAGCACAGGCGGGGCCGTTGTAATCTTTAATTAAAGGATTAACTTGAAAGCATTCAATATTACTAAGTTCTGCACCTGCATGATAAGCCATTGAATAGCCATCTCCAGCATTAGTAGGATTTTCATAAGTGCCGTAGAGATAACCAGAAGCAGGTAATCCTAATCTGCCACAAGCACCTGTACATAGGATGACTGCCTTAGCTTGAATGACAATATAATCACCGTTTCTGACATCAAATCCCACTGCACCAATAGCACGTCCTGCTTTGACTAATACACGGGTTGCCATGACGCGATTTGTGACTTTGACTTTGTGGCGTTTAACTTGGCGGGTGAGAATTGTTTTGAGGTCTTTACCTTCTGGCATGGGTAAGACATATTTACCCACACGATGCACTTGTTTTAAGTCATAGTTGCCTTGGGCATCTTTTTGAAATTTTACACCCCAACTTTCTAATTCTTGGATGACTTCGTAACCTAATTTGCCTGTTTGATAAACGGCTTTTTGGTTGACAATGCCATCGTTAGCAAGGGTGATTTCGCGCACGTATTGTTCTGGTGTGGAATGACCGGGAATGACTGCGGTATTCACGCCATCCATACCCATTGCGATCGCACCACTCCGTCGGATGTTAGCCTTTTCTAAAATCAGCACCTCTGCATTAGGATTTGCTTGTTTGGCTTTAATTCCACCCATTGTCCCGGCCGTACCACCACCGATGACAAGTACATCAGTTTTTATTTGTTGGGTGTTGATGTCCATAAGCTTTTGCGAATAGGGAGGAACTTTTAAGATTTATTACTGTTCCAAACGATATCTTTGACTTGGATTTGCTTGGGAACTAGCTTGATTTTGTGAAAAGTATCGGCAATGTTTTGTTGCTGAGTGATTACTTCATCTGTTAGCGGTAAAACGCCATACTTTCGTCGTTTTTCGGCATTTTCTAATGCTGCTGCGGGAATACCTAACTCTGGTTCTAAAAACTTGGCAACTTCTTCTGGATTATTTGTTGCCCATTTATCTACTTTGCTGACTTCATCTAACAGGGTTTTCAACAAATCTGGATGAGAATTAACAAACTCTTGACGCGCAAGATAGTAACCCCGATTCGGTGCTAAATTTGTCGCATCTGTTAATGTCCTAACCTTTGTGTCGTGTTCAACTGCTGCTAGGTAAGGGTCCCAAATTGCCCAAGCATCAACGTTACCACCAGTAAATGCTGCACGAGCATCTGCTGGTGTTAGATGTGCTGGTTGAATGTCACTATACTTTAATCCGGCAGCTTCTACAGCTTTGACAACAAGATAGTTAGTGTTCGAGCCTTTAGCAAAGGCTACTCTTTTCCCTTTAAGGTCAGCAACCGTTTTAATTGGTGAATCTTTCGGTACAATAATTGCTTCAGCTTTGGGACCCCAAGGATCATAAGCAACATAAAGCAAGGGAGTACCTCCGGCTTGGGCAAATATTGGTGGTGATTCACCTGTATAGCCAAAGTCAATACTACCTGCGTTCATTGCTTCTAGCATGGGTGGGCCTGCGGGAAATTCTGCCCATGTCACCGAAGCACCAGCAGTCGTTAAAGTTTGCGCTAAATTACCTCGGTTTTTGAGAGCACTGAGAATAGTCGCCGCTTTTTGATAGCCGATACGAACTACCACACCTTGATTTGCTGTGTGTGTTGCTACAGAGTTACCTGTATTGTTGGCAGAACACGCAGATATCACAAGAGTCAAACTTAACCCACAGGTAAAGAATAAGGCAAATATGCCGATTCTGGATATTTCATAATTTTGAAGAAAGCTGCTGACAATCTTTATCAGTCGATGTGGTAAATACTTAGTGAACATAAGTACATTTAAACTACAATCAATATAAATACTACGATAAATCGAGCAATTTGCCGTATTTCACTCATAGAATATTCACATAGATAAGCTGCAAATGCAAGATCCGAAAAAGTATGTCTACGGCTAAAACAATTAATCAGAAATGGGAAAGGTAGCCACCATCAACAGCTAAAACCTGTCCGGTGATGTAAGATGCGGCTGGAGAAGCGAAGAACACAACAAGTCCCAAACCTTGTCCCGCTCCAGTTACTAAGGCAACTTTTCTAGCTAATGAAAACTCTGATAACGTCACAAAAATTACTTTTCAGGGTGGTATTGAGCCGATATCTAACCAAAAACTTGCTGCAAAGGCTTGATTCTTAGTTGTATTCCTCTCCTAAGAATCAAGCTTACTTAACTAACTTTGATAGGGGCGCGGCAGTTGGCGTAGTTTATGAGCAGTATCTAATTCACTATTGTTTTTTCTGCCATATCCCCAACCTAAGATCCGACGATATTCACCCATGATGCCACTTTCAATTAAATCATCCTCATTGACTGCAACATTGGTGTGAGATTCAGGCGCAACATAGAGCGCATCCGCAGGACAATATGCTTCACACATGAAACAAGTTTGACAATCTTCCTGTCGGGCGATCGCAGGTGGTTGGTTCGGTACTGAGTCAAAAACATTAGTAGGACATACTTGGACGCACAGATTGCAATTGATACAGAGTTTATGGCTGACAAGCTCGATCATGATTCTGCTCCTACTACAACTTTGATACAGAGGGTGTGGTTTGAGTGGTTAGTGCTGGTGGTGTAGCGTAGACGCTTTGCGGTTCTGTTATCCAATCACGTCTCACCCAAAGTCTTTCTAAGCCACCTGTTGCTTGGTAATAACGCTGATTTGGATCGGTTTCGGGATAGTCCACACGAATATGTTCGCTGCGTGTTTCCGTGCGATGTAAAGCACTAAAGTATGCCCATCGCGCTACAGCCGTCAGAGCAGCCGCTCGACGAGAAAATTCCACATCGCGCACTGTATCTTGTTTTGGGTTCCCTTGTACTTGCTGCCACAGTGTTTCTAATTTGGCGAGGGAATCCAGAAGTCCCTGCTCAGAACGCAAGTAGTTCTTCTCCAACGGGAACATCTGGGCTTGTACACCGCGCACGATCGCCTCACTATCGAATGTTTCAGAAGATGGTGAAGGCGATGGGCTACGCCCCGCCATAGGCGATCGCAATCCCACTTGACCAGCAGGACGCGCAACCCGTTCATTTGCTTGAGCGCCCAAACTTTTCGCAAAGGTAGCTGCCCCAACTCCAGCCCATTGTCCTGTGGAGATTGCCCAAGCAGCATTGGGGCCACCGCCTCCAGAAGCTAACCCGGCTAGAAACTCCCGCGATGCTGCATCACCGGCGGCGTAGAGGCCAGGAACCTTTGTACCGCAACTATCATCGGTCAAACGGATTCCACCTGTACCACGGACTGTACCTTCTAAAATTAGTGTTACAGGCACTCGTTCTGTATAGGGGTCAATGTCAGCTTTTTTATAGGGTAGAAAAGAGATGAAATGAGACTTTTCAATTATTGCCTTGACTTCAGGTGTGGCTTTATCCAAACGGGCATAAACGGAGCCTTTCAGGAGGGCATTGGGAAGGAACGATGGATCACGACGACCATCGACATAGCCACCAAGATCGTTACCCGCTTCATCAGTGTAACTAGCCCAGCCAAAGGGAACACCCCGCGTCACTGTGGCATTAAAAGCAGTCGAAATTGCATAGTGATTGGAAGCTTCCATACTAGAGAGTTCGCCACCAGCTTCCACTGCCATCAGCAGCCCATCACCTGTATTGGTATTGCACCCTAATGCTTTACTCAAGAATGCACAACCGCCATTCGCTAAGACTACTGCACCAGTACGAACAGTATAGGTACGATGATGTTGCCTCTGCACACCTCTTGCCCCAGCTACTGAGCCATCGTCAGCCAATAAAAGTTCTAGAGCCGGACTTTGGTCGAAAATTTGCACACCAACACGCAAGAGGTTTTTACGAAGTACCCGCATATATTCAGGACCATAATAACTCTGGCGCACAGATTCCCCATTTTCTTTGGGGAAACGATAGCCCCAATCTTCCACTAAGGGCAAACTGAGCCAAGTTTTTTCGATAACACGCTCGATCCAACGTGAGTTAGCGAGGTTTTTTCCTATGCGATAACGTTCCGATAAAACTTTGTCCCAATTCTCTGGAGAAGGAGCCATGATGCCGTTACCACTGGCAGCGGCTGCACCACTTGTACCCAAAAAACCTTTGTCAACAATGATGACTTTGACTCCTTGGGATGCAGCCGCCCATGCTGCCCATGCAGCAGCAGGGCCACCACCAATTACCAGCACATCAGCAGATAGTTGTAGTTCATTTTCTGTTAGCAATTCCTTTCCTCCTTTTTGGCAGTCAACATATTTTTTTGCCACTGTGAGCGGACTTTACAGGCAAAAATCCACCCGCCTGCATTTTAAGCACCACTTAATTTGTCATCGGTATCATCTTGGACAATGAGCTACTATACTGGCGTGTTTTGCTCATCTGCTTTTTGTTTATAAAATTGCGTTAGCGGTAGCTCTACCAGAGGTCCCGCTGATTTGTCTGACTAAATTATGCAGTAGATAGAGTTTGGATAATATATACAAAGAGTGTACGGCAAATTACATTTAACATGATACTCTAATTGTTAGCTTTTCAAACATTAAGTGTTACAATTTAATTTCTTATCCGGTTGGAACTGGTGTACTTGAAACCGAATGACAGAGGGAAGATTAATTCTTTCCTCCTGCCCCCTGCCTGGTTGTTGAGCAACTTGCCCTGAGCAGAAGTCGTACCCCTGCGGGGAAGCAAGCTACGCGTAGCGTCCCGTAGGGAAGGGAGTCGAAACACTGCCTCCTGCCTTCTTGACTAGAACGGCTGGATGAAATAATAAAGGTTTAATCGCGGTGATAATTTCTATACTTTCCGTAGCTTCAGCCAACGCCGCACAAGCTGTCCAAGTTTCCAACTGTTGTAAATCCAGACTACGGGGATTGGCAAGGTGCTGTGCGACTAAGGTTGTGACATATCCTAAGCGTTCTGCTTCTAATAATAGCGATCGCGTGCGTTCATAACTAGCATCAATCGCTTCATCTGGCGCATTGAGAGGGCCAAAGTTACCTCCAACAGGTACCCAAATACCGTAGCGTGGTTCTGACATTTTTGCCTCCAAATTAAATGGGGACTGGGGAGATATACCTTGTTTTTTATGCTCACCTATGCAAATCTCATAGTATACTACTATAAGTATACCGATTTACCGTATAAATTTTTAGTTGCAAGAATAAAGTTTTAGTCCCGACTACAAAGGTTCTAGAAAACTATGTTTGAACCACGCTATGGGATTTGGATTCCCGTTTACGGCAACTGCGGCGTGATGAACCATCCTCTTGAACCTCGTGATGCTAGTTACTCACGAGCCAAGAACTAGCTGCAAAAAAAGCGCATACATTTTTCCTCAATGGTCGTCCGATTGAAGTCATCCGTGAAACCATTGCTCAGGTTACTCAAAAAACTAAATTTCGCTCTCAACCTCTGGGCTTCGCCATGTCAGCTTTTGTCATTGCTCGACCAACAGACGAAGAAGTTCAACGCCGACGCAATCCTTACCTTCGGGATCATTGGCAGTTGAGTCAAAAAGCTATTGGTATTGAAATTGATGATTTGCTAATACTTTATGATGCTTGGCGGCGAGAGGTTCTTTCTTACTTCTTGGATATCCCTATATCTAGACTGCCCAAACTTGTGAGCGTGAATGATTGATGATAAAAAACTGCCCTTTAAGCTTTAATTTGAAACAAGCTCCCAAATAAGGAACGATTAACTTCTACGGTTTACCGTAGTAACACAATTAATTTTTCAGATTTTCTCAGATTTTAAATATTACTAATTATCAATAAATTAGTAATATTTATAATTGCCAGGTTAATTTTGTAATAACTATAGGATTGTTAGCTATTATTAACTATTTTTTATGAGGTATTCTTTTGAAAGTTTAGTCGCTAATCACACGACAAACGTCAGGTTTAAGGCCTATCATATTTATCTATCAAAGTCAGATTTTTAAAATAAATTGATCTGGAATTTTAGCTATATTTTTGTTTGTTTTAGATATAATTTCGATGTTAAAGTCGGACGAAAAATTTTTAAGAATCAACAACTACCTCAAGGGGACGGTTGCCCCTGCATTCTAAACATGATACGGAGGGCTAATGAGCAGATCGAAGCAATTAAAACTGGGTGCTTTCATGCGCCCGGTAAGCATACATACAGGCGCTTGGCGCTATCCTGGGGCTTTGCCTGACGCTAATTTCAACTTCCCAGCGCTGAAACGATTCATCCAGAAACTAGAGCAGGGCAAGTTTGACGCATTCTTCATGGCTGACCACTTAGCGGTGCTGGATATGCCAATCAACGCACTGAAGCGCAGCCATACTGTCACATCCTTTGAACCTTTCACCCTACTTTCTGCCCTTGCCAGCGTCACCGAACACATTGGGCTGGTAGCCACCGCTTCCACGACCTATGACCAGCCTTACCACATTGCTCGCCGCTTCGCGTCTCTCGACCATATCAGTGGCGGTCGCGCTGGCTAGAACATCGTCACCACATCAAATCCAGAGGCAGCGCTCAACTTTGGATTAGAAGAGGAGGTAGATCATGACGAACGCTACGTGCGGGCTAGGGAATTTTATGATGTCGTGACGGGCCTTTGGGATTCCTTCGCTGACGATGCGTTCATTCGAGATGTGGAATCAGGGATTTATTTCGATCCTGCAAAAATTCACGTTCTAGGTCATAAAGGAAAACATCTCTCGGTGCAGGGGCCATTGAACATCGCCAGACCTGTCCAGGGTTGGCCGGTGATCGTCCAGGCGGGAGCTTCCGAAGCAGGTCGTCAACTGGCCGCCGCAACCGCCGAGGTCGTGTTTGCATCAGCCAGCAATTTGGAAGTAGGAAAGGCATTCTTTGCTGACATTAAGGGTCGTGTACAGGCGATCGGACGTGATCCAGATAGCATCAAAATTCTTCCAGGTGTCTTGGTGATCGTGGGTGAAACCGTTGTAGAAGCGCGTGCCAAGCGTCTTCATTTGGACAGCTTAGTACATTATGACAGTGGGATCGCGAGCTTGAATAGCGCACTTGGCTACGATGTTTCGCGCTTTGATCCAGACGGTCCCTTACCGGAAATCCCGCAGACTAACGCCGGACAGACCTCACGCGAACGAGTGATCGCGCTGGCGCAACGCGAAAACCTGACCATTCGACAGCTAGCTCAACGCATCGGCAGTTACGGCGGGCTGGCCTTCATCGGCACACCCCAAACGATCGCCGATGATATGGAGCAATGGCTCATAGAGTCAGGGTCTGACGGCTTCAACGTCATGTTCCCTTTTCTTCCTGAAGGGCTGAATGACTTTGTGGACAAGGTTGTGCCAGAACTTCAACGGCGTGGGATTTTCCGCCACGACTATGAGGGCAAGACGCTGCGCGAAAATCTGGGACTGGCACGCCCCGCCAACTGCTTTTTCCAGACCACCACAGCGTCTGTCAGCTAGACATCACACAACAATGTGATGAAAATCTCTTTTCCCAGTTAGAATCATGCCAACCTGTATGGTTTTCCCTAGCCCAACCGAGTCAGCTAGTAATAACCTGGGTCGAAGTTGTTCTAGCGATCGCTCAGAGTTTGAGGAATATGAGGCATAACAAATTCCTTTCGTTATGCCTTACGTTAAATTTATAAATTTACACCAAGTATGCACAGATGATCTTCTATGATTTCCTGGCCTAAATGCATTGGGTATGGCAAGATGATATTTCCCATAGACCAAGCAGGTGAACATCTTAAATAGTGAGGTACTCGACATAGTGCCTTTAAAGCTTCTTCTGTCTGAAAATCTGGGTGTACAAAGAACGGCACCATCTCCACCATCTGTTGATGTTTGAATGGAATGTTAGCACCGTATTTATCCTCTTGGAACCCAAGTTTATAAAGTTCGGGTATTGGCATTTCATCTTGCGCCTTCTGTGTTTTTGGTAGCCTTCCCACAGAGAAGTAATGTAGTAGTTCTGGTGCTGACTTATCGTAAAAACTGCTCAGATGTTGAAAATCTCGTGCTGGACAATCTTGGTTCCAAGCTTCTCGATTGGTAATGTACTGCGGTGTTTCTTTACCAATGCGAATACGAATTATTGCTAATAAGTTCTGTAGTTGTTTATTGTCACGCTTATACTCGCAAGTGTTACCAGGAACATGGCAGAAGTCGAGAACGTTGCGTTTTGCTAGAAGGTTCTCATTTTGCAACAGGGGCCAGATTTTGCCATCATTGTCTTCGCCACGTCCGTTACGCCACCCTTCAGCTTCAATTAGAACAATAGTTGGTCGGTCTAAATCTTTGGTTAGTACGCGTGTAACAAACTCTACTAATTCCGTGCCGTTCAACTTGATTTTACAATGATGCACTTTTTACCATGCAATATTGTTGCGAGAAGACTAGGAATAGCTTGAAATCCTAATCCTCTCTCTGCGTTAATATCACGCACAAGTGTTTCCGGCTTGATGGGTTGCCACTTCCAATCTGGCGGTATTACAGCTATCCTTTCGAGAAAGCGATCGCACACACTGTTCACTTCATCTGTTTTACCGTTGTCACGATACTGCTTCATCCACTCATGCGCCCAAATTATCACTAATTGATGTATTTGCTGGGGTGTGGGAGTCTTCAATGGGTTCTCTGGCGTTCCCACTGCTAAGGCCTGATATAAAGGAAAAGGAAGCTTGGTTTCTTCATTTGAGCTAAGGAACTCAAAACCGTATGTAAGTGTAGATGCACAGGCAAGCAGAGCATTATTTAACTGACGATACGGTGTCCAAACCTCTTTTTTATTGTTACCACGAAACAGTACTCGTTCCATATCGCGGCGAAAGTCTGCTACCTCCTGAACAAAAGGGAATGTCAGCACAGCAATTTCTAGGTTGGCAAAGGCATCTGTTACCAGGCTCATGCGAGCAGGTAGCAAAATATTTGCTGGTATAGTTTTACTAGTCATACTCTTTATCTATCTCTTGCGTCTATTTCCCAGCTGAAGCCATCGATATCAGCCAAAGCATCTGCTATTGATTGGTATAAAGCTTGACTGATAACATCTTCATTAACATATTCACAAAGCAAATCAATGATTGCTGCTAGCAAGCTGGTACGCGGTGTATCCGGCTGTTGTTCTTTGGCATAGTTTGGTGCCCAAGCAGCATCAACAAAGTAAGCGTGAAAAAGAACACCTCCACGTAAAAGACGACCTACAGCTTGAACAATTACACCAGCAGTGGTTGCGGCTAAATCTTGACGGGGAAAGGCGCGTAACTCTTCATTTGCACGCAGTGTTTTATAATAAGAACGATGTTCTACCGATCGCCAGTAACACGCAGCCAACCGACGTACGGCTTCCGCACGTCCTAAAATTCCGTCTCCTTCCCAAGCAATGAAATTCGCATCTTCTATCCAATCCAAGGCACGACGGTTGATTTCTTGAGCGATCGCCTGAGTATCATGTGGATGAGGATGATGTTTCGCAGCATGAATAATCTGAGAATCTAAATCCTGGATATCAAAATCATAGTTACGTCTATTTTGCGGAATATTGCGGATGTAGAAACGTAATGCCCCCAACCATTCAAAACGTGCAGAAAACGGAATAATTTGCCGAGCGTTAGCAACTGCACGCCGTTGCAACTCATCTAAGTTTTGTAAACGTGGGTGTCGCAAAGGCATACCACTGAGTATTGCCCAAACTGCTGTTACTGGTTCATCATCGATTTCTAAACGCTCCATCAAGGCAAAGCCAAGTTCTACCTGAAGTAATAATTGGGCTTGCTCTCGATCTAGCTCAGAGTTATCTTTCAATTCCTTTAAGCGTTCTGTCAAAATATCAGGTGGCTTAAATAATGTCATTTGACTGATAATGCTATTTCCCTTTACTCAGGTGCATTATCTTGGCGCTGACTCGTTCTTCAAAAGCTGTATCGCTGAAAAGATGGGTGCTTTTTGGCAATCCTGTTGCTTCTTCACGCAGAATTTCGATGTAATCTTGGCGCTGATGCAAACGATGGCTAGGAATAACATAAAAACTTTCGTTATAGTGCAAATCGCCTTCTCCAAATATCGGCTTCAGTTGCAAAGCCAAATCATACGGATTTCGGTAGTCTTTGATATCTACAGCCCACACTGAGCCGTCACCAAAACGTAGTTGCAGGTCGTAACGGTCAATACCAGGCCACAGTTGAACTTCGCAAAGATATTCTGACTGTTGTTTATGCAGCTTTTCTAAAGCATGGAATAGACGGATCTCTGGGATTCCAGGCAAACAGACACGCCAGTGAATGCCAAACTTGAGACGACGCAGACCTTGCTTCCCAGAAATGCGCCGGACATGGGACAAGTTTTTACGATGGTCATTGCAGACGCTTGGTTTAATGCCACGTAAATGTCCATGTTTTTTAATTAAAGGGCCACAGCGATCGCAGCACCAATAAGATTCATTTTCTTTACAGTCTTCGTACAGTTCGCCGACATCATCAATAGAGATATAACGCGTTTGAGAAAAGGTGTTACGAAGCTGCCCTAAAGTAGTGTAAGGATTCGTAATTAGAAATTGACGCAGCAAAACATATTCCCTTTGAGAGCGTTCAGCATCCTGTTCATTGGCTTGTTGCAGCTTGTCCAGCAATCTCAGAAACTGAAAGTTCTCCAATGCAATTTGTTGTACTTTCACAGAAGCAAACTCAGCAAGTTGCCCTCGTTTTATCAACTGTTCGTAAAAATACTGGCTTGCTTCCTCACTTAGCGCTCTATCGTATATCAAACCATATTCTGAGTCAAACTCCTTCGGAATTACCAGTGGATACCATGTTTGCAAAGGTTTTTCTAAAAGAGCCAAAAGACCTTCTAAAGTACGTGGATAAAGAAAAGTTGTCATCTTCAATGCCAGAGTATTGGAGGCACGCTGTAAGAAATCAGGGTATGGGTATTTAGGGAGTTGGTATTGAGTATCTGGACGAAAAAACTCTGCTAAACCAACAACCAACAAATCAAATATGATTATTTCGCTATTATCCAAGGAGTACCTCCTTTGTATAAAGCAAGCTTTGGATATTCTGTTTCTTTAGTGAAACAGTGTCATTTTAAGAACACATAACAACTATAGCTGATGTGAGACAATAAAGAAACACGTTTCATAAATGAAACAGTAAGTACGCATGGGATACAACTTAGACACAGTTTTATTGGCTGCAATGGTGAAGACGAAGCGAGGGGGCAAAGGGCTGCGAGACACAGCTAAAGAAATAGGTAATGTTAGTTCTTCTACAGTCTCACGGGTAGAAAATGGCAAAATGCCCGATATGGAAACCTTTTTAGTACTTTGCGATTGGCTGCAAGTGTCGCCTGCTGAACTATTTAAGAAAACAGAAGAATCCGAAGCTTCCTCCGACTCAAACACATTAGAGACAATAGAAATTCAATTGCGAGCATCTAAAAAACTCGATCCGGCGATCGCCAATGCACTAGCAGAGTTAGTCAAAGCAGCGTATCGCAATAATTCTCAACAAAGCGACAACCAACAGCCGGATTAAAAAGAATCATGACACTAACAGAGAAATTACCAACTGAGTTTAGGCAAAGGTGTGAAGGAATTGCTACCGAGCAACGTAGTTTATTAAATTTACGGGCATTTGACCCATTACCAGCAGATGTACTGGCGGCTAAACTGAATGCAAAAATTTTGACACCTGAACAGATTCCCAGCTTAGACCTTTGTGTAGTAGCGGTATTGCTCGATAGCGACCAATGGTCAGCAGGAATTATTAATCAAAACCCACTCTGGATTGTCAACAATCCACGCCATACTCCCGCGCGACGCGAGTCGAACCTGATGCACGAGTTTGGGCACCTGCTATTAAGACATAAAATTGTCCGCTTTGATCCAAATACCGGGCTTCCTCTGCGCCGACAGACCGATGAAGATGAAGCAACTTATTTAGGTGGGTGTTTTCAAATTCCACGCAGGGGTTTACTCTGGGCTGTTCAACGCCAAATGACGCAGACACAGATAGCAGTACATTTTAATGCAAGTGAGGAAATGGTGCGATTCCGTAGCAATCTCACTGGAGTAAATATTAGATAAACGTTGTATAAGAAATTTTGCACCTTCTGAAGCTAACTCTAATTTAAAATTTTCTCAACAATTTCCTGGCATTTTGTGACATTTCTGAAGATATTTGCCGGATAGGAAGTTGGAAATAGGTTGCTACTTTCACTCATAATACTACCCAAGAACTTTGAAGTTATAGATTGAATATTGTAGAAATATAAAAAAATTGTATAATTTAAGCGCCTATAAGCATTATTCTATCGTTAGCTACTCAGAAATTTTGAAAAAATAAAGTTGTACAATTTTATCATGCTAACATCTAAAAAAAAATAAAAAAGTTGTACAACTTTCGGAAAGCTTAATAGGCAAAGGTTTTAACCTATTGTTGTAAGGGATGAGGCTTATGATCGTACTTTCTTTACCTATGAACCCTTTGCCCTTTTCTACTCCTTGGTAAAATAGCTCATCGTTACAATGCTTTAGGACAATTAGGATATTCGAGACGATATGTAGTACTATTTCTTTAGCTTGCGTCCATTCCCCTGTGCCCCTGATCAGAAAAAATAATCTCAGGCATAGTGATCGCAAGCAAGATTGTTCCTATTATTGATGTGTTATGAGGTTTTTTGGTTGCGATCGCACTCCAAATACAAACCTAACCTGTAAAACTGATTTTGGGAATTATGTGATCGTCTCTCTGTGGAAAACCTAATGGCTGTTATCTAAAGATTAACTGTTGTTTTTGTACTACCACCATGTTGAGTGACCCTGAGACAGAACCTGATTTTTACAGTTTTTAGTACCAATTACCAGGAACTGCGTAGGCGCAGCCAAATCTAAACATCGCTATTTTCTAACCAACATTATCCACAGCTAACACTTGTTCAACTGTAAGCGCTATTTCCGGGAAAGTTGCAGAGACAATTGGTTCACTTTTGCTAAATTCTTTTTCCTCGTACAATCCTTCTGACAACAATAAAATCGTAATTAAAGCTAGGGTTTTTGCCGGAGAAAGAAAACCGAGTTCTTAATTTTGGATAAAGTCGAGCTTAGCTCCCACTCAAGGGGAAAACGAGCCTCAACCAAGTATTACACGGCAAAGGGAGTTGCATCAGACATCTGATTAGGCAGCAAAACAGTCTGTTGGGTTGCCTACGGTAAAAGAACTTGAAATTTTACATGACCGTGTTTTATCCCACATTCCGCACCCATAACTGTCACACCCCAAAGAAACGGATCTATTTAGTACATAAGAACTAATGATTGGGAGAATTGACTAGGATTTATTAGAGCTAAATAGGAATTACTATGATTAATTTAGAGATACAGTTGAATATTTACGACTAAGTACAAAATTTGAGTTCTTAGGTTATTTTGATGGCAAAATTGGTTCCAAATCATTGAAAGCTTTATCCTCAATGACTATAAAAAGATAAAAAAACGTTTTGAATCAAGATAATCAGGAGAAAATTTCAACAGATGTTTTTGTGGAATTTCTGTTGCCATGTTTAGTGCCAAAGACATTAAATTTGAGAAGATTGACCATTTAGGGATAGTAGCAGGAATAGTAGATTCAATTGGGATTGTAGAAATAATTAATAATTTACTAGGGTCAGAGCCAGGAGAAAAAGTCAGTGCGGGTCAGGTGGTAAAGGCAATGATTTTAAACGGCTTAAGTCTGATGTCACAGCCTTTATATATGTTCCCAAAGTTCTTTGAAGTAATCGCTTGTGAACACTTAATTGGTGCAGGAGTAAAACCAGAATACCTCAATGATGATAAGCTGGGGAGAATCTTAGATAAATTATTTATAAAAGGACTAGATACAGTATTTT
>NZ_JBALEF010000048.1:0-3832 GCF_036918245.1 Nostoc sp. | reverse complement strand
CCACAATGTACTTTTTTACCATGCATGCTACTCTCTGATTTTTCAGTAGCTTATCAAAAACAGGGGCTACCAAGCAAAGTTGCCTTGGCAGACTAGTAGTTCCTTTGCCCAAACTTAAATTACCGTTGGGACTAGTGGCGCGATAAAGCAGTTCACCTGAAGTATAATTCTGCCAAATATTTACGTTGTAGCCGCCCCGGCATTTCGTACTTAGGAGGATACCAGCAGTAGAATCAGCAGAAGCAGGTAAGGAAAAATTAGCTAAGATACTGATTGGCAGAGCAAGAAGTAACGCGGATGTTTTCATGAGTGTTGTAAAATTAATAAGTTTGACATTACTTTATTGCTGCTACAACTTCATCTGTAGACAGGACTGCATTGGCGATATACCCAAAGTTGATCAGTGCTGCCTTATAGCCGTCACCCAGTTTTGGATGTCGAGGAGCAGCTGTTGCATCTTTAACGACAACGACCTGGAATCCCTGCTCGAGCAATTCGCGTAGGTGAGCTTCAACACAAAGATTTGCCAACATTCCAAGTAGAATGACTTTGCTGATCTTGCGTTTACGCAGTTGCAAAACGAGGTCGTTGGTTTGCGGCCCATAGACGAATGGCACTAAGAAAAGCCCAAAGGCATGTGGCTTAAGCAGTCTACAATTGTTTTCGTAATTCATGCTGGGGTTTCGTCATCAAGGGGTAAGCTTTTGGGCGACGTTTACGGACTCGTGGTTCATTTCTCGCAGGACGGTCGGGATTGATGTTTACGGAATACGGCATCACAATCAAGTTTTAACAAAGCAACTAAGTCGGCGTAAGCGCAAAAAGCTCTATCTCCTAAAAGAATATCTAAGGGATTAAGGAACTGATACAAAAGACTCGCTAGTTTAATATCGTGGGTGTTCAAAACATCGATACATAGGGCAACAGCGGCTACAGTAGCTAAACTGAATATCACACCGATTCGCGAACGAGCGACACTTCCTGACCTGCGATGGCTTCCATTAAGCATTCTCCGTTCGAGAAGTGATGGAAGCGAGGATACGGTCCGAAGGGCCTCACCGTACGCCAGCTCACCGCAGCACGCATCTGTGTAGCTCAAGACGAACCGCCGCAACGACACGATTTAGCCGCGATGTTTCCGCAGGTTCGCCGGGCCGTAGCGCCGCAGGCTCTGACGCAACCCTACGGGTTACAAGCCCCCTTGATGACTACTTTTCCGAACGCTCCCCGCGCCAGGTGCTCGTATGCCTCTCGCGCCTGTTCGAAGGGATAGGCTTTGTCGATCACCGGATGGATTTCATGCTTGTTGAGGAAGTCATTCATGCGTTCGAAGGCGCGGGAAGGCCCGACGGCGATCCCCCGGATGGCGGTCTGCCGGAAAATCACCCGCATCAGATCGAGCTTTGCAGTCTGCCCCTGAAGGAAGCCGATCTGCGAGATGTGGCCGCCGACGCGAGTCGCCGCGACCGACTGATTCAGGCCGTCGCCGCCGACTACATCCAGCAGCTGATCGACACCCTTGCCGTCCGTCAGCTCTAAGGCCACCTTCTCCCAATCAGGACGCTTGGTGTAGTTGATCCCTTCCCAGGCTCCGAGCGCCTTCACCTTGGCAAGGTTCTCGTCCTTGCTTGAGGTGGCTATCACCTTCGCGCCGAAGGCCGAGGCAATCTGCACAGCGAAGACGCAGACACCGCCCGTTCCTTGCACCAGTACGGTCTGGCCTGGCTGCAGCTGCCCGTAATCCATCAGCGAATACCAGGCCGTCAGCGCAGCGATCGGGAGCGCGGACGCTTCCTCGTCCGTCATGGCTTCAGGCGCTTTAACCGCACTGGCCGCATTCAGGATCATGTACTCCGCCAGCCCGCCCCGCAGTGGAGCGCCATAGCAGAAATCAGGTTCGTTCGGCTTTGGATCGCCGTCCACCCATGTGGAATAAAGATGCGAGTTGACCCGGTCGCCCTCTTTGAGATGAGACACGCCCGCGCCGACCGCCACCACGACGCCGACCGCATCCGATACCGGGATCAGCGGCTTCGGGATCATCTCCGGCTCGTAAATGCCATCCACGATTGCCTTGTCCCGAAAGTTCAGCGAAACGACCGAGACCTTGATAAGGACCTCGTTCTCCTTCGGGGCCGGCGTCGGGACCTCGCCCAGTCGCAGGTTATCCAGTCCAAAATTGTCGAGCAGCCATGCTTTCATGTGTCTATCTCCGTAATTCGAACATACTCGAACAATGATACAATGCTTCTAGACGAGCGCACACTAACACTATTCTTAATGTCAGTGGAGGAGGCACATGGGAGCGCTACAGAACGAACCCAAGACAGCCGATCTCCAGCTAACGGCTATCCTCTACGCCCTAAGCCATGAGACACGCCTGCAGATCGTGCAAAGCCTTGCAAAAACGCATGAAATAGCGTGCAGCTACTTCGACATTCACATGCCGAAATCCAGCCTCTCGCACCATTTTCGCGTGCTGCGGACTTCAGGGGTCATCACGACGCGCAAGGAAGGCACGGCCCTCCTCAACCGCCTGCGTAGAGAGGATTTGGAGGAGCGCTTTCCGGGCGTTTTGCAGTCCGTCCTCGCATCGACGGCGGCTGTTCTCGACAAGGGATAGCTGAAATGCGCGTTACGCCCGCACCCGCACCAATTCATCGAGGCGCGTTGTGTAGCGCGGTGACAGATGCTCCGCTTTGTCCGTCCATCGGCGATCGACGCCGGAGACGGCCGGGCGCACCATGCCCCCGCCGAAGCGGCCGTTGAGGCAATCCATCGTCGCCATCAGCCGCGCCGAGCGCACCGGATCGCGCGAGGGGAACATTTGCTGTGATATGAATGGCACTAAGATAAGGCAGTTCTTGCTGGAGGTGGAAGGGAATATTGTAAAATGCAAGGGAAAGCTTGTGGTCAAAGGATTTTATAACTCCTGCCTCCTGCCTCACCCTAATAAAGAGCTAAACTTAGTGCCATTCACAAAAAGACCTTCGACCTCTGCTTTTTTGGTAACATCTGCCTGTACTGCGATCGCCTTTCCACGTGCGCTGGTAATTTCATCAACCAGGCGGTCGGCTGCTTCTTTACTAGAGGCGTAATTGACAACTACGGCTGCACCTTGGGTTGCCAGATGTTTGGCAATTGAAGCACCAATTTGTTTAGATACCCTGTCACAATTGCGATTTTTCCGTCTAGTTTTTTCATGATGATTTTTTAGGATCGGGCAGCGTGAACTTCACAGTTTCACTGGTGATTACTTTGTGCATGGGGTCAGCTAGTTCGATTAGCACCTTGTGCACGCCAGGTTCCAGTCCGACCAGGATCACCGTTTCCCCACTGGAATCGACAAAGTGCCACGGCGCGTCGTCAACGGTGAAGTGGATATGACCGATGCGCGGCGATACTTCGAGAGCACCTTTGCCAAACACTGGCAACACACGCAAATTCTCCGTCCGGTACTGGATAAAGACGCGTCCCTGTGCTAACGGTTCGGGAAGCGGTGGATCGACAATCAGCTTGGGTGGTGCTTCGTTTTCAATAGCAATCAACGGTGATGATCCGATAATGTCCCTAGCGCTCGGTGTGTGGGTGTTCATAGCAGGTAAGTACCTGAGAGTAGTTTATAAATAACGATCCATTTGAAGGTGAAGCGGCGCAGAGTCATCGCTCCAGAGAAGCCATGTTAGGGTCGAGGTGTGCATTACTGCATCACCCCTCCCATTCGGAACCGTGCTTGCGGTTAAACTAAGCGATTCCCTCACGAGAACCGCTCGTCTTCAGAACCGGACGTGACACTTTTGCGTCATCCGGCTCCTCTGTATTTTGACCCTTG
>NZ_JBALEF010000047.1:0-6432 GCF_036918245.1 Nostoc sp. | reverse complement strand
CTATTGGCGCTTTCAAACTACAGATGCACGGAGAAAAATGGAGCGCTTATATCCGACTGTTTGACCCAGCAAAGTAGCCTTGGCAGACTACTAGTCTAAACTCCAGTTAACTAGACAAACTGACAAAAGAGTGATCGCAGTAAATCTGGTTGAGTACCCGATAATTTTCTAGCTTCACTGCGGCAAAACGCCTAACACCAAATTGTTTCATCACTCCTTGTAACTCTGCATCTGGTTGGAGTAAGCTAATCAGCATTTGCTGAATTAAAGGGATACTTAGACGCTGTGCTACTACCAATGGTGGCATAGGAGAAGGCCCTATCACTTCCACCACACGCAAATGCTGTGATAATTCCGGAATATCGCGTAATTCTTGTTCTAACACTACACTGTCAATGGCTGCACAATCCGCCACCCCCTTAACTACCCAGCGAATTGAACGTTGATGAAAACCTGATTCTATAGTTTTTCCAAAGAAATTTTGCGGATATTTTTCTTGACTTAACCAGTGACGAAGTAAATTATAACCACTATTAGAACCAGGGTCGTTATAGCAAAATGTTTTCCCTGACAAATCAGCAAACTTTTTGATATTACTATCAGTCTTGACAATTACATCTGCATAGTAAATAGGACTGTTGCCATACCGGGATGCTTGCATCACAGGTGCAACCAAAGTCTGCAATTGGTCTGTAACTTCTTGAGTGTAACGAATTAGTGGTAATCCACAAATAAAAGCGAGGTCTATTTGGTCTTGAAATAATAGAGGATCTTGGAGGGGATCGCATTCACCTTGGTGTAGTTGGATTTCTAGTTGTAAAACACGACCCAAATAAGCTGCGATCGCTTGATATAATCCGAACCAATTAGGAGCTAAGTAGGATACAACCCGTAAGCTTGTTAATATACTCATTCTTGTTTTAAAACAGGCAATAATTCCTCTCACCATTTCAAAATCAGCGAACGGATAGTATGGAGCCAACAATCGAGCAATTAAAGGCATTTTTTGACCAAGAAGTTTTTGCAACACAACCTGAGTCGCGCAAAGCGTCGAGCAAAGAAACGCGCGGCTCAATTTGTAAATCATAAGCCGCACCGTTAATTTTTAAGTTGACCGCATCTTCATGAGCGCTGAGTTTGTCTCGTCGGTGTTTCTATCCGCAAATCGTTCACTCATAACTATTCCCCTTGCAATAGGGTTAATAAGTTAAGCGGCGATACTTCAGTGAGCAACAGGTACAGCGATCGAGTTAAGATCATTGACTGTTTGAGACGGAAGTTGCAGATCTGCGGCTTTGAGATTCTCATGCAGATGCTCAACCGATGACGTTCCGGGAATCAGCAAGATATTGGGGGAGCGCTGAAGCAACCATGCCAGCGCTACTTGCATCGGTGTTGCGTCTAAAGACTTGGCGGCGCTTTCAAGTACCGAAGATTGTAGCGGCGTGAACCCACCCAGAGGGAAGAACGGCACATAGGCAATTCCCTGCTTCGCGAGGTCGTCAATGAAAGCGTCATCTTCCCGATGTGCCACGTTGTACTGGTTCTGCACACAGACAATCTCCGTGATCGTTTGTGCCTCTGCCAACTGCGTAGGTGTGATATTGCTCAAACCGAGGTGACGAATTAATCCCTGCTCTTTAAGTTTGGCTAAGGTCGTTAGCGGCTCTGCAAGAGAACCCTCCGATGGCCCGTGACCGTCATCCATCAAGCGGAGATTGACAACATCGATCGCATCAAGTCCGAGGTTACGCAGGTTGTCGTGAATCGCCTCAGTCAGATCCTGTCGCGATAGCGCGGGCAACCATGACCGATCTGCGGGACGACGCGCCCCTACCTTGGTCACAATCACTAAATTTTCTGGGTAGGGATGCAGCGCTTGTCGGATAATCTGATTTGTGATGTGAGGTCCATAGAAATCGCTCGTATCGATATGATTAATGCCAAGGGCAATCGCTTCGCGCAAAACAGCAACGGCAGCATCCACATCGCGCGGTGGACCCGATACGCCCGGACCCGCGAGTTGCATGGCACCATAACCTATGCGCTTCGCTGTTATTGAAGTGTTGGGCAGCGTAAAATTGCCACCAAGGTTCGTTTGCTCAGACATATAGCTACTTTCTCCAAGAATTTTTTAGTGATTTAACGAAAGCAATTCCGAGAGTCTATTTCCATTAATGTCGCTGCGTGCGATCAAAGCCCTCTCCTGCTGATCGATAGATTCCTATCGCTTGTCATTGTTCGTTTTTGCGAACATTTGTTCATAGTCACCGTTCCTTTCAGCAAATCTATGTGCTTTGACACGATTAACAAGGATTTCGCCGTGGGGCGGGTTTGGAGTGCTGAAAATCTGCATCACTTCTGCAATAAAGTCAGCCAGTGGCATTGCGTTCGTATCAGTCGCCTGACTAGGACCGCCAAGCTCCGTCTGTACATAGGGTGGGGCAAGTTCAAGAACCTCCACGGAGGTTTCCCGAAGCTGAACGCGGAGCGACTGCAACCAAGAGTGCAGAAAAGCCTTGCTCGCGCAATAAGTCCGATATGGACTGATGGGAACGAAAGCCAAGCCAGAGGTGGTGGTGATGATCGTTGAATGCGGTTGCTGTTTGAGAGTCGCCAGGAGTGCCGCCGTCAGGTGAAGTACACCGACAATATTAGTCTCAATTGTAGACTGCATCACGGAGAAATCGATCGGATCTGAGGTGAGGTCTTCCGTCTTACCAATTCCGGCATTGTTGATCAGAACATTGAGTTTAGGGAACTGCTCTCGAATGCGGGACGCAAAGGCTTCGATGTCCGCCTGGTCTTGAACGTCAAGTTGAATCCCGTGCATACCGGAGTGAGCGGCGGTGATTTCGTCGAGGAGATGTTGACGGCGACCCGCGATAATGACTTGATTACCGCGTTGATAGAAAGCCTCGGCAAGCGCACGACCAATGCCGCTTGTGCCGCCAGTGATCAGGATGGTGTTGTCAGTGAGATTCATAGGTATTTTTCCTATAAAAATGTCGAAATGAAGGATGTTACAGTTTGTTGAGAGTAACGTTGTTGCAAAAGCTGGAAATTGAATGGCACGCTTGTTAACGGTAAACCTATTATTTATAAGGCTTTTGGGTGTAGGGTGTGGAGTGTAAGGAATTAAGAAGATATTATTCTCTTTGACGCACTAAAACTCAATTTTCTTCTTCACTACACCCCACTCAGCCACCCCCAACACCCTGCCAGCAAGAAGATTTTAGCTTTTCTTATTGCCATTCAGCTGGCAATTCAATCAGCGGTTATTCGCTGCTCACACGCAGCACGATTTTGCCCAGATAATGCTGTTTCATCGCTGACTGCGCTTGTGCCGCCTCTTCAAGCCCAAATGTCTGCGCGATGTGAACTTGAAACTCACCCATGTCGATCAATCGGTTGAGTTGGTCTAACAACATCCGGTTAGCAAACCCATTTGCCTTCTTGAGTTCCACACCGTCGGGCGCTTTGGGTTCGGGCATTACGCCGTTAGGAAAGGCGATAATTCCGCCCTGACGCACCAAACTCAGCGTGGATTGAACTGTGTCGCCGCCCAACAGCACCAGCGCAGCATCGAAGCCGTCGGGTGCAAAGGTGCGGGCGCGTTGAATAACGTCTTTACTGTGTCCGTCCACCGCTTCATCGGCACCTAACTGCTTGACCAACGCTACGCCGTCTACGCCCGATGCGATGGCGAAAACGTTCGCGCCCATGCGTTTAGCCAGTTGTAGCGCAACGTGACCGACGCCACCGCTCGCGCCCCACAGCATCAATTTGGTTTCGTTGCCTGTCTCTAGCGCCTCCAAATTACTGAGTGCCGTTACACCAGCAATGGGTAGCCCGCCCGCCATCAACATATCGAGACCATTGGGCATCGGCGCGACCGTTTTTTCGGATACGACTACGTATTCTGCATAGCTACCGCCCTTGTCGTTCATAAAATTTTGGGCATAAACGCGATCGCCAACGGCAAAACGCTCGACGCCATCGCCGATAGCAGCGATCGTGCCTGCACATTCGCCGCCCAGCACACGCGGAAAGTGAACTTCGTTATACACCAGTTCACCTTCACGCTCCATCGCGTCCCAGACACCAACTCCGGCGACCTCAACGCGAATCAAAACTTCGCCCGCATCTACCATAGGTACGGGTAAGGTGTGCAAAGTCAGCTTGTCAGGGCCGCCGAACTCGTCCACAGCCATTGCTTTCATTTGTTGGGGAGTATTTTGCATAAATAGGTTCTCCTGCTTATTGCTTCAGTTGTTATTCAGGGATTCGGAGGCGTAAAACTGCTTCTAAAGTTTGTTTAGACGGATTGCCATTTCCTCCAAGAAGTTTTTAATTGTTTCAGGAAAGCAATGCGGTATCGTTCTTCGGACTCTTTAAAGTCTTGCTTGAGATACTTTCATCCTATTTATTCGATCCACCGTTTCCAATGCCTAAAACTCTTTGATCCTTGCCTAATTCTCCAGCATGGATCACTTGAAGACATTCTATAATCGTCTAGGGCATTGAATGAGTCGAGGCTTTACCGTGACAGTCGAAATCCCCAATTCTGAGGTAGTTGCAGATCAGTGCCAAGCGCTGGCGGCATTAGTGGCGCGGCACACCGAACCCAATGGCAACCTTATTTATCCAACTGCGATCGCACCATTGAGCTTTTCACGATCAAATGCGTCATCTGCCGTCATTTACCAGGATTATGAACCGCGTCTGGCCATTCTCGTTCAAGGCAAGAAAGACATAGTGCTGGGAGAGGAAACGTATCCGTATGAAATAGGGCAATGTTTTGTTGTCTCAGTTGATCTCCCCATCGGTGGGTGTATTGTTGAGGCGACAACCGATCAGCCGTACTTAGGATTAAAGCTGACCCTAGACCCAATGCAACTTTGTGAAATGGCTGCTCAAATGAATTTTAGTTCAGCGAAGAAAGAGAACTCCGTCCGAGGCTTATTTGTGAGCAACGCTGATGCCACGTTGCTTGACTGTGCCCTTCGCCTCACTAAGCTCTTAGATACGCCACAGGATATTCCCATGCTGGCACCGATGATGATTCGGGAACTCTACTACCGTCTGCTGATGGGGGAACAAAGTGAAGCTGTGCGTCAAATTGCTACATCTGGCAGCAGTATGCAGCGGATTGCTGAAGCAATCAAACGGATCAAGTCTAAGTTTACTCAGCCGATGCGAGTCGAGGACTTAGCAAAGCAGGTAAGGATGTCTACTTCGTCGTTTCATCAGCACTTCAAGCAAGTGACCTCGATGAGTCCGCTTCAATATCAAAAGCAGTTAAGACTGTTGGAAGCCCGTCCCTTGATGCTGACGGAAGATTGTGATGCAACCTCTGCTGGCTACCAGGTTGGGTACGAAAGTCCCTCACAGTTCAGCCGGGAATATTCACGCCTGTTCGGTGCGCCACCGATGCGAGACATCGAACGGTTACGAACGACTTGACTTAGACTTGTTTACAAATTCCCCATTGCTCATCTGTTTAGCTTGCTCTGGCTTCTACTCTGACCGACCTGCGATCGTCACGTTTGCCTGAGCCGCAACTACGGCTTGAGCCGATCTATTATTCAAACGCTGCTAGCCAAGTGCCACGACGCTGGTTATCCGGCAGTGTGTTATCGCCTCAAGAGTGGGTACTACCGGGTATCTCTGCATGATGAGGATTTGGGGAATTGGTCGGAGTTGGGCATTCTGGGTGTTTTGTCTCTTTTGCAGCAGGAGTTTCATCGGGGGCGGCTGGTGCCTTCTGTCGGAACAGACAAGGGAAAATCTCATCCCAGATAATTTTAATCAAAACCTAAGCTTGTTTAATTTAACTATCGACCTTTTTATACAGTACCGAATTCAAATAAAACGTTTCACTCCCCGCCCGCAAGTGATTAAAATTGCAATGCTTTGGAACACAATCAGAAAAATACTTACTATGAAAACAGGACTTTTCTGTAATTACGAAAATCATTATCAAAATGCTCATCGTGTAATTTTTGAGCAAGTGACGTTAGTAAAATACGCAGAAAGCTTGGATTTTGAAGAAGCTTGGATAACAGAGCATCATTTTAACGATTTCAGTGTTAGCCCATCGACTTTAGTGTTAATCGCACACTTAGCAGGCATAACTCACAAAATTCGATTAGGTTCAGCAGCATTATTGCTGGCATTTCATAACCCAATTATTATTGCACAAAGCATTGCTACGCTGGATAATTTGTGCAACGGACGACTTTCTATTGGAATTGCTAAGGGTGGTCCGTTCCCCGAACAAAACAAGCATTTTGCTACTTCTATGAGTGAATCTCGCGCTAAAACTTTAGAAGCAATGTAAGGATTCAGGTGGCAGAGTATTGACAAGGGGGACACTTGAGGGGGAGTATCACAAATATGAACCAAAACCTGCCTCAAGATATAGACCGA
>NZ_JBALEF010000046.1:0-58118 GCF_036918245.1 Nostoc sp. | reverse complement strand
AGGTGGATGAACGGAGTTCAAAGGTGGATGAACGGAGTTCAAAGGTGGATGAACGGAGTTCAAAGGTGGATGAACGGAGTTCAAAGGTGGATGAATCCAGTTCTAACTCTCCCCTGCTCCCCTGCCCCCCTGCTTCCCTGCCCCCCTGCTCCCCACTCCCCACTCCCTCATCCCCCCTTATGCTTTTTCAAAATCTTTTCGACTCTGGGTTTATAAATGAGATGAAATAAGGTTTCCATGTAGCGATCTCTGGCTTCGTTATTTTCGGGAGCAACAAAGTTCCAAAAACTAAACATTTTAGCAAGTAGTAGTAATTGATTGCTATGTAAATGCCAATTATATTTGTGATGAATTCGCTGACTCATCCATTCAGAAACTTCTTGCCAATGTTCAGGATGAGTATCGCATTGCTCAACGAAGTCTAAAATTTTCGTTGCTGTTCCTTCTAAGTCTGTAGGATTAACATTAAATTGGTTTTCTTTGTTCTCGATAATTTCTAAAGAACCGCCAAATTGAGTAGCAAAAGTTGGCAAGCCGGAAATCATCGCTTCCAAAATGCTCCGCCCGAAGGATTCAAAGAGGGCAAAATGGACATAAATTCCCTGAGAGTCTGCAACTACCCGGTAAGCTTCGCCGAGGTCGCAAGTCGGGATACGCATCCCTATCCAGCGAATATTACCATAGAGATGATATTGATCAATGATGTCGTGAAGTTTTTGGATTTCTTCTGCTTCTTCTGGGTTTGTAGCTTCATGTGGATGCAGTTTCCCACTTAAGAGGATCAGGTTACAATGCTCTTGCAACGGCTGACTTTGACCAAAACATTCAGCTAACCCAGTGAGATTTTTGATTGAAGTAACAGAAGCAGCAGCAAAGATTGGTCGCTTATTAAGGTTCTCTAAGTGACCTAATATTTGGGGATCTTCGCGGATAAAGAGTAGGTCGTGAATTTTGCTGCCAAGGTTAATATCTCGGTCTTCTTTGTGGCTATAGGGAAAGAAAATATTTTCATTTACTCCCGGCGGCACCAAGTTGAATTTAGGACTAAACAAATCAATGCCATCAACCACATGATACAACTGCGGCATTGTAAACCACTTGTACGACTCGTATTGACCTATGGTGTCGGGCGTGCCGACAATTTCTTGATAGGACGATGTAATGATGAAGTCGGCTGCATTCATGCTAATCAAATCGGCAGTGAATTGTGCTGAAAAGTGATATTGGTCTTCTAAATCTTGCCAATATAAATTGCTAAATAGATGTTTAGGTTTTTCCAAAGAATGGGCAATGTTGCACTGGGTAACTTTCATTCGGCGAGATAGGAGAAAGGCTACTAAGTTACCGTCACTGTAATTACCAACAAGCAGACTAGGTTTACCTTGGAATTGAACTAGTAATTCTCTTTCTGCATCAAGCGCAAATTGTTCTAAATAAGGCCAAATTTCAAATTTAGAAATCCAATTATTGGTGATTTCTGGATTGAATTCACCAAAAGGAACGCGCAATATCCAAGCATTCTCAGTATCTTGAACTTTTTCTAAGCGAAGGTTACAAAACGTCCCTTCACAGTTAGGAATTAGTCGAGTGAGAATAATTATATGGGGCTTAATGCCTAGCTGGTCGAGTCCAGCGAGTTTGATTTGTTCCCGCAGTTCGTTTTCTAAGCTGCGAGCTTGTTCGAGGACGTAGATAACTTGACCGAGTGTTTCATCTCTTCCCAAAACATCCTCCTGTCCCACCCAGCCGTGGATGGAGATGAGGACGACGCGAAAGACGGCGGGGACGCGGGCTACAAATGTTTCTAAGATGCCAGGTTCTGGGGAGTAAATGAGTCGGTCGAGGAGTTGTAAAGTTTCAGAGACTCGCGCCGCAGTGTTACCCCAACCCGGCTCAAAGCCGAGTTGTTGGAGGTCAAAGCTAAATTTTTCATAAGGTTCATCAGGCGATCGCTCACTCAGGAATTTGAGTGCTAGCTTAATTTGTTTGGCTAACTGAATACCGGAGGAAATGCGATCGCTCAACAATAGGCCAATACCATCGTATTGCAGCCTATGTAATGCTTGAAATAACATTTCTACCCAATATTGAGGGTCAGTCAACAATTGATTGCATAGGTAACGGTTGAGAAAGGCTAAACCTTGACCAATATTTCTCGCGTCGTCGATTCTTGGAGAACTCTCATAGAAGGGGTGGAGGTCGATTTCGAGGATATGGGGTTGGTAGCGGTTGACTAGACGATCTCTCACATCTAACAGCGCTTGAGGCGTCATCTGCTCGAACCCGCTAAAATCGGCTGTCAGTTGCCAAACTTCTTGATTCGCAATCCTCGGTCGAATCACAAACCACGTACTTTCCTCTTCGAGAATTATTTCATGGGTGTATTGTATTAATTTGCCAACAGAAGAAGAGTAGTAAAAATAGGCTGGCTTTTGGGATTGATGACAGTAGTCTGCAAAAGCTTGCAAAATCTCATTTCTTAGGAAGTAATGCTTACCTGAACTACTCAACGCATAAATCAACTGATGTAGAGCAGTTTTTTCATCACCGTTGGAGAGAGCTTGAACTAGTTCATACATGATGACGAATTCCAGAAATTTAGCTAGGTAATAACCTCATTTTTCTTTCCAGTTTTCGGGTTGCTGAGGTATATTCCCCAAATGATCATAAATTACTATAAAAATCTTCGCGTCTAGCTCTGGGATGAAAGACTGTGAGAACTTCAAATGTATAGGATGAGAGACTGGGGGAAGATGGACACTTTATAATCTCAAATTATTAGTTTATCATGAGACAAAAATACAATCTTATTTCTGAAAAAATCCGTATATTTTCTAATTTTACCATCTCTACGAGTAATTTAAAAACTCAAATACTAGTCTGATATCAAGCCTAAACTAATAATTTTTTGTAGTGCTTTTTCAAAGCCTATACCCTGTTTAAGAGCGATATGCAAAAATACTATTGCAGCTGAACGAATTGAATTATCACAATGTATCAGAGTCGGTTTAGGTAGTTCAGTGATGATCTGATATATCTGGAGCATACCTTGATGATTAATATCTTCAGATTTAGTTGGGAGATTAACATAATACAATCCCAAAAGCTCAGTCTTCTCCTGTTCATTAGCCAGCAAGCCTGTTTCGTCAGGCATACACAGCTTGTTTTTATTGTGCCAACTTGCTTAACAGAGAATTATTGCGACGCTAGCGATGGTTCTCTTATCTTTTCAAGCACTTCAGCCATCCATCAAGATTTATTGCTTACTTTCAGAATCTCTTGCTTATACCCCCCAATTAATTCGAGAGTTTTTAATGTTGAAAAATGAATTTGTAATTTTGATTTTATTGGGATGCAGCTAATAGTGGTTTAGCTTTATGCAGCCTCAATCATCTTCCCAAGATTCGTGATTCAGTAAATCGATAATTCTATCTCTGAGTAGAAATTCGTTTTTTTCTAACTCAAGTTCAAAATTAACCCAGTCACGATGAGGAATATATTTACAGAGGGTATAAATTGGCTGCTGACGGTTAACAAGTCTCTTTTTAACAAGTTGAAGTGCTTCTTCCTTGATAACCTTGATGTCATATTTAACCGTAGTGTTCATAAGTCGTTCCTTTATTTTCAATCAAGGAATTAAGACTCAAAACAATAGTTGCTTTGACTCTCCCTTAAACTTATCAAATAAAATTGGCGATAATTGTGAAGAATCAAGACATTAATAGTTGCTGGAAGTTAAATACAGGAGATTTCAACTTCTCTACGAACGCGAACAGCGTGTCGGAGACAGAGGCTACGCCAACATGAGATACAGAAATACCCGACCACTTTCCCCTTTATAAGGATTGCCACTACGTTGGTCAACCCGACTGACTTGTTCGCTCTTAGCCTTCCCGCTATGAAAGCAAGTAGGGTGAGGGTTGCGGAGGGGTGTAACTTGTATAGTTACAAATAGTAAAATACTCTTTGTGAGTTTAAGTATACCCTCTTTAGATAGGTTCTTGTAGAAGACATCTCCAGAAATTAAATAATATGCATTATCTAGAACCCTTGTAGAGACATAGCACTGCTACATCTTTCTACATTCTTTTTCAGCAGATGTCTAGAGCAAGAAGGCTGGCACAACAAGCTGTAAACATCAAAAGAGAATCTAGATGTTCTCTGGGCGACTTGTCAGAAGGTAGGCTAGGGTAAAGAACATTCTCTATAAAACTTATACTATGCTCCTGAATCTTGATAAAGTTCGTCAATATTTTCCTGGTCTAGCTGCTGAATGGACTTTTTTTGATAATGCTGGTGGGTCACAAACCTTGAAAAAAGTAGTAGATAGAATTAGTGAATTTCTCCTAAGTTCTGATGTCCAGTTAGGAGCTTCTTATGCGATTTCTCAACTTGCTGGAGAACGATTGGCTCTAGCAACTAGGGGAATGGCTACTTTCATTAATGCCAATTCTTCTAAAGAAGTGGTTATGGGTCCATCTACTACAATGATGTTGAAAGTTCTCTCAATGTGTCTGGGTCAAACCTTCACACCTGGTGATGAGGTTATTGTTACTAATTGTGACCATGAGGCTAATATTGGTGCTTGGGTCGCTCTTGAAAAACAAGGAATGAAGGTTAAAGTGTGGCAAGTTCGCCCAGATACTTTGGAACTTCATTTAGCAGACTTAGAACCATTGATGAGTCAGCGCACAAAACTGGTAGCCTTGACTCATGCTTCTAATGTTCTGGGAACCATCAACCCGATCAAAGAAATTGCTGCATTTGTACACGATCGCAATGCAATGATTTGTGTAGATGGTGTAGCTTATGCACCCCATAGATTAGTTGATGTCCAAGATTTGGATGTTGATTTCTATACTTTGAGTTGTTATAAAGTCTATGGGCCGCATCATGCCTTACTTTATGGTAAAGAAGAACATTTATTAAGATTGCCTGGTCTTAATCATTATTTTATTGAACAGACAGACATACCTTATAAATTTCAATTAGGGAATGTCAATTTTGAATTAAGTTATGGAATGTTAGGTGTATGTGATTATTTAAGTGAATTAGCACAACTGCACTACGGAAATGAAACTGCACCTGATTTGAGAAATCAAATGGTGCAAGCATTTGATTTAATTAGCATACATGAAGAAAAGATTAGCGATCGCCTCCTAAATTACCTCAACAGTAAGCCTAATGTGCGAGTGATTGGTCAATCAAAGGCTGACCGCCAAACCCGTGTACCAACTATATCTTTTATCGTCGATGGCATAAATAGCTCAACCATTCCGGTAAAAGTTGACCAATATTATATTGCGATTCGCTATGGGGACTTTTATGCT
The DNA here is from genome assembly GCF_036918245.1 of Nostoc sp. Lineage (GTDB taxonomy): Bacteria > Cyanobacteriota > Cyanobacteriia > Cyanobacteriales > Nostocaceae > Nostoc. The sequence goes on along the minus strand of NZ_JBALEF010000046.1, from coordinate 52,788 downwards.
AAACGGCTCATTGAATACTTGGGGTTAGCGTCCCAAGGTGGAATAGTCCGGGTAAGTATGGTGCATTACAACACCCTTGAGGAAGTTAACAACTTGATTGAGGCTTTTGAGCAGATATTTTAAGATTGGGGATTGGGGATTGGGGATTGGGGATTGGATTATTCTCCCCTTGTTCCCTTGTCCACATTACCTATTACTAAGCTGCAAAACTTGTACCTCTTCTTGTGGAGAAATTAATGTTTTACCCACTGGGAGAACAGCTAAGGCATTGGTTTGAGCTAAATTAATTAAATTGCCGGAACTGTGACTACCACCAGCTTTATGAAATTCATAAACTCCATCAATTAAATGCAATTTACCCCAAAGGTAAGTTTCACGTTTGCCATCCGATCGCAATTCATCATGCGATCGCACTTTCAAAAATACTGGTTCCCAACCTTCAGTAATTCCCGAAAGTTTCTTGATTGCTGGTAGCACAAACCGCCAAAATGTCACCAACACAGCAGCAGGGTTTCCTGGTAAACCAAAATAGAGTGGGGAGACGCGATTAATCGCATCTGTACTGGGGAAAGTGGCGACGGTGATGGGTTTTCCTGGACTCATCTGTACAGCCCGAATCTGGATTTTTGCTTGTAGTGACTCTAGAATTTTGTCAACATAGTCATAATCTCCCACAGAGACACCACCAGAAGAGAGAACTATATCAGCGATCGCAATGGCGTGGTTAATAACTTTCTCCAGAGCAACTGGATCATCTTTCACAATGCCTAAAATTAACGGTTCTGCGCCAATTTGTCTCACCAAAGCTGCCAGCGCATACTGATTAGAATCTACAATTTGCCCTGGTTGCAGCGGTTGATCAATTGTCACCAACTCATCACCAGTGGAAAAAATTGCCACACGCGGACGGCGATAAACACTTAATTGCGGACACTGTGCTGCTGCCAATACGGCAATTTCTGAGGCATTTAATTTAATTCCTGCTGGTAGTAGTTGTGTTCCAGCTTGATAAAAAGATGCTTGATGTCTGACAAATTCTTGCGGTTTTGGTGCATCCAGGATAAATACGCGGTTTTCCTCGCGGCGTGTCTTCTCTTGCATAACTACAGTATCCGCACCTGCTGGGATCACCGCACCTGTAAAAATTCGTGCGGCTTGCCCTGGTTGAATCGTAGACTTGGGCTGATACCCAGCCGGAATCTCTTCAACAATTTCTAAAATAGCTGGTTGTTCGGTGCTAGAGTGCTGTACATCTTCGTAGCGAACTGCGTAGCCATCCATTGCCGAATTATCCCAATGGGGAAAATCTAGCGGACTGGTGACAGGTGTTGCCAAAATGCGACTATCTGCTGTCAATAAATCTACAACTTCTGTATGCCGTTGACGATCCAACGGCTGCACCAAATTTAAAATAATTGCTTGTGCATCGCTGACTGATAACATAACGATCGCCTCCGACTTTTCTTTTATTCTTGGGTAGCTTTATCTAGATTTCTATGAGCGGTAAATCCCAAGCTACACACTGCTAGCAAACCGATAATTATGCTTCCTTCAGGGATTTTGGATACCTGAACTGAATTGTTGCTTAAATCCAGTATTTGCTTTTTCCCTGCTGTATCTCTTTTGTAAAAACCAAATTCTTTAGTTACAACTTCATCACTCGAATCTTCATCTATGAGTGCGAGATTATTATTAAGCCATGTGTCGCCAGGAAACTCATCATCCTTGCCAACATCAAATGGGCCAAAGATTTGCTCTTTAGTGCTATCAAAGTTGAATCTCAAATAGCTGTAGTTAGATATACCACTAAGTACGGGAGTGAAACTATTAATGAGATTACTCAAGGGATCAAAGAAGGAAATTGAGAGAGATTGCAAGTTTTTTGTAGCTCCCATACCTGCTTCAGAAATGACGCTGGGAGCAGTTGATGTATCGTAGTTAAATGAACCTTTAGCTGAATAACCTGTGTCTCCTTTCCAGTTAAAGTTGAACTCAGCAGCATGAGCTAGGTCGTTAGTGGTTATGGCGATCGCTAACGCTAAAGCAGTAGTCGTCACCATACTAATAGCTGTTCTAGTAAATAGATGTGTCATCAATGCAACCCCGAAATTAATTAAAATTAAGTTTCTACAACAATACAATACAGATGTACTAACCTACTGTATGTTGCATTCATGATCTGTAACGGTTACTCTGTGAGATGCTTACTAAGTATCAGCAGGGTATCAAAACTGCCATAGGAGCTTAATCCGATTTTTGAGTTATGCAGTTGTTAGTTGCACAAATTTTTGTTGACTGGTTTTTGTTCCTTTATAGCGCAGCAACTAGCCGAGTCATCATCTTAATATTAAAAACAGGAGCGATCGCTATTTCCCAACCCCTAAATAAAAATACTTGTTTTGTATGACAATCGAACGAGTTCCCCAAAAACACTATCCCAAGGCTGAGATTGGGCGACGAGGTATGGCATTGGGACTTGATTTCCTTGGTGTCTGGTTAATCAGTTCCCTACTGGGAGGCAGCGATATCGGGATTCAATTTGTTGAAATCTTAGTTTTTGTAATACTTTGGCTGGTTTTGCGGGTGCTAGTGGTATACAACAATCAAGGGCAAAGTTTAGGGCGTTGGGCGTTCGATTTAAAGGTGTTGTCAGTCGAAAATGGAGAAGTAGTGGGCAGAATTCCAGATTTGCTCTCACTAGTGAAGCGAGAAGCGATTATCGGCTTGGGTGCTTTATTATTGTCAATTGCCCTGAGCAATATTAGAGCCAATCCCACTGCTATACTGCTAGTAATTCCCCTAGCAATTGATTGCGGGACTGCCTTCTCTGATACCCAGATGCGGCAGGCTTTACACGATCGCTATTGTGGAACTTTCATTGTTTCGTCGCGTCGTGGCTACTCGCTCGATATAAAAATTAAAAGATTAGTTGAAAATATGCGGCGTAATGTGAGAAGATAGTCATTTGTGTTAATTCTCTTCAGGCTTCACTGTTTGTAAGATTATGGCTAAGAGTAAAGGTGCCCGCATTATTATCACACTAGAGTGTACTGAGTGCCGGACAAATTCAGATAAGCGTTCTGCTGGTGTTTCACGCTATACCAGTACTAAGAATCGCCGCAACACCACCAACAGGCTAGAACTGAAAAAGTTCTGCACCCACTGCAACAAACATACCGTTCACAAGGAAATTAAGTAAAAAAGATGAGTTATTTCCGTCGTCGCCTTTCTCCGATCAAGCCGGGAGAACCAATCGATTATAAAGATGTTGATTTATTGCGTAAATTTGTCACCGAGCGAGGAAAGATACTGCCACGTCGGATTACCGGGCTTACGTCTCAGCAACAGCGAGAGTTGACATTAGCAATTAAACGTTCGCGGATTGTAGCTTTGTTGCCATTTATCAATGCGGAAGGCTAAAAAGAGGAGAGACGCGATTAATCGCGTCTGTACAGGAGTTAAGAATTAAAACTCCTAACTCCTAACTTAAAACTATTTAAACTGTTTACCAAATTAGAGTGCGAGAGTTGTGGAGAAGGGGACGCTAGTTGAATTTAGGGTTCAAGGCGATCGCCGTCTGGGCATCGTAGAACGTCCAGACGGAAAAACCCGCTGGTTTGTGGTAGACGAACGTGGCCAATCCCACAGCCTCGCGCCTAGACAAATAACCTATACAGTTACCGGGCAGACGTACAAGCCCTCAGAGATTGCCAATTTTCTGGAGCAGATCAAGCCTTATTTAGATCCATCTAGCTTAGAAGTGGCTTGGGAACTACTGGTTGAGGATGGGGAAACAGTCACCCCTGACCAAATGGCAAATTTGCTATTTTCAGAATCAGCCGCGCCTCCTTGTTACGCCGCCTACTGCTTGTTATCAGACGACAAACTTTATTTCAAGCAAAAAGGAGACGCTTACGAGCCGAGAACTGCTGCTCAAGTGGCAGAACGCAAACACCAACTGGAAGTAGAGGCACTAAAAGCTAAAGGACAGCAGGAATTTTTAACTCGTGTAGAGCAAGCACTCAAAGGTGAAGCAGTAGAGTGGGGGCGCCACGATCGCCAGCGCTTAGAAGGACTAGAAAAATATGCAGCGCTAATAGCTGACACCGTGCGGACGGGGGTTAATTATGACTCCTTGGCTCGTGCTTATCCGCCCAGCGCTCCAGTATTAGAAACTATGACCATGCTGGGACGGCCCACAACACCCCAAGGAGCCTTTCAACTATTGGTAGATTTGGGTTGCTGGAGTCCTTATGAAAACTTGTTCCTGCGTCGTTCTTCAATTCCGATTCAATTTCCTCATAAGGTATTAGAAGTGGCGCAACAGCGTTTGGATTTCCCGCCGATTGACTCAGATACAAACCGCCTTGATCTGACTCACCTGAAGGTTTACACCATTGATGATGAAACTACCACAGAGATCGACGATGGTCTAAGTTGTGAAGTACTGCCCGATGGACGGGAACGCCTGTGGGCGCATATCGCCGATCCCACTAGATGGTTAGTACCGGAAGATGAATTAGATTTGGAAGCCAGAAAGCGCGGTAGTACTGTCTATTTACCTACGGGAATGATTCCCATGTTTCCAGAAGTGTTGGCAACTGGGCCAATGAGTCTGATCCAGGGAAAGGTTTGTTGCGCCCTCAGTTTCGGGATTGTTTTAGGTACAACTGGGGTAGTAGAAGATTACAGCATTCACACCAGCTTGATTAAGCCGACTTATCGCCTCACCTACGAAGATGTAGATGAAATGCTGCAATTACGGGTACAAGCAGAACCGGAAATTGCTGCGATCGCAACTTGGGCACAGCGGCGTAAAGCTTGGCGTTACGCCCAAGGGGCAATTAGCATCACCATGCCCGAAGCGACGATCAAAGTCAAAGGTGACGAGATTAACATTGACATTTTAGACGATTCCCCATCACGGCAACTGGTAGCAGAAATGATGATTCTTGCCGGTGAAGTTGCGGCTCGTTATGGTAAAACTCATAACATACCTTTGCCCTTTCGCGGTCAACCGCAACCAGAATTACCTCCAGATGAGGAATTGCTGCTACTTCCAGCTGGATTCGTTCGCGCTTGCGCCATGCGTCGCTGTATGCCCAAGAGTGAAATGAGCATTACGCCTTTGCGTCATGCTGGTTTGGGCTTGGATACTTACACCCAAGCAACCTCTCCCATCCGCCGCTACAGTGACTTACTCACCCACTTCCAACTGAAAGCCCATTTACGGGGTGAAGTTCTACCATTTTCTGCAGATCAACTTAAAGAAGTGATGATGACTGTGAGCAGCATCACCCAAGAGGTGACGATGGTGGAACGACAAACTAATAGATATTATGCACTAGAGTATTTACGCCGTCATCCAGAGGAAACTTGGGATGTGACAGTGTTGATGTGGCTGCGAGAAGACAGCAACTTAGCCCTAATTTTGTTAGAAGATTTGGGCTTGCAGTTGCCAATGGTTTTCAAACGTTCTGTGAACTTGGGCGAACAGATAGTCGTGAAAGTTAGTCACGCCGATCCACAAAAAGATATGATCCAGTTTCAAGAAATAATTTATCAAGAAGCCCAAACAGCGGCGAATTAACTTTGCTCCAACTCCTTTCGGTTAGGATATAGAGTAAATGGAATGAGGTAATAATTGTGAATGTATCTTTGACCCCAGAACTGGAGCAGTTGGTTAAGGATAAGGTTAATAGTGGTCGATACCACTCAGTGAGTGAGGTGATGGAGAAGTGACGCCTGGTGTAAAAATGAATTTGCAACAAAAAATCACCATCTCCCAGTTACTTGAAGAAATGGGAGTAGATATTATTGAAGTTGGTTATCCAGGAATTTATCAAAAAGATTTTGATGAAGTCTTTAACATTTCTAAAATAATTAAAAATTCTATTATATGTGGGCTAGCTAGTTCTAAATTCAAATGAAATAATCACTGTTGCTGAAGCAATTAAACCAGCAATCAGAGGTAGAATTCACACTTATACTCCGGTAAATCTTAAAAATCAATCTAAATTAAGCAAAGAAGAAGTATTAGCAACAATCAAAGAGAGTGTTTCTCTCGCACGCAATTACTGTGATGATGTAGAATGGAGTGCTTTTGATGCTCCTAGAAGTGAGCCAGATTTTTTGTGTAAATCTATTGAAACTGCAATCAAGAGTGGTGCTACGACTGTTAGTATTCCTGATAGCTTAGGTTTGGCATCGTCAGAAGAGTTTTCGCAACTTCTACAAATGATTTTTAATCGACTACTAAATATTGATCGAGTTGTCGTTTCAGTACACTGTCATGATGATTTGGGTATGGCGGTAGATAATTAACTCATTGTTATACAGCGAATTCGGAGTTTATGAGGTACAGTAGGAGCAATTTGTAAACCAATTTTTGAGGTGTTCAGGATTAATTAATTCCATCGCTATTTTTATTAAAACATCGACTCCAGATGCATTTTTTGGAGAAAATTGTTTCAGAAATGCTTTTAACTGTGACCACCAATGTTCGATGGGGTTAAATTCAGGGGAATAGGGAGACAGGTACAGAACACTTGCACCAACAGATTCAATTAAGGGTTTAATTTCTACGACTTGATGTGCAGGAAGATTATCCATTACAACTACTGCTCCAGTCCATAATTGTGGCAGTAAAAAATGTTCGATAAAGATTTTATATGCATTCCCATCCATTGAGCCGTTTAAAGTCATGACAGCTAAAACTTTCTTTAAGCTGATTCCCCCAATTACACTGACTTTTGCACCTCGATAATATGGTTGAAAATCATATACTCTACTGCCGCGATCGCTTCGGGCATGAGTTCGGGTCAAACCAAGTCAAACACCCATTTCATCAATAAAAACAAGGTTTTCTGGGTCTACTTGTTTGACTTTCTCCCAATACTCTATTCTCAACCTTTGGACTCTTTCTGTTTTCGCTTGACTACTCCTAACGGTCTTTTTTTTCGTGTTAGTTTTTGTTTTGGCAATGCACAGCACATTACACTTGCACATACCCAAACGTTATATTTTTCTCCAAAATACTCGCAGTATTCTAATAAAGTTGCGTCTCGATGGCTTTTAACCATTTCAGCTAATTCGCTATCGTACTCATCCAATTTACCCTTCATTGTCCCACCTTGCTTTTTAGGTTCTAGATGACGTTGGGTTCTTTTTAGCTGGAGGAACTTTTGTACATAACTTTTCGCTACACCAAATTGAACGGCTACTTTTCTGACCGAAGTATCACCTCTTTCATACGCATTTACTATTTTTGAACGCAAATCGATTGAGTACGGTTTCATTATAGTTCTTGATACACTATTACTTAATGTACCTCACAAACCTCGAAAGTGCTGTAATTTGTGGCGTGAGGCAAATTGAATGTGCAATTAATGGTTTGGGTGCGAGAAAAGGTAACGCAGATTTCAGTCAAGTTGTAATAGAGGTTTTAAAACAGGGAAATTATCAAATTGATATTGACACCTCATTAATTAATAGAGTCTCAGATTTAGTTAACGAAATAACTGGAATTAAAAAGAAAGAAGAAACCTAAAATATTATCAATACAGGTTCAGCTAAACTGAGGTCAGTAGGTATGGCTAAAGCGATCGACTGCGAAAGGACTCAAGTCGATCGAGACTGGTCTGTTAAGCACCAAATCGGCAGCGATCGCACCAGAGTAGGGTCCTACTTGCAGCCCATACCCACCATGCCCAGTGGCAAAATATACATTCTCAAAGCCAGGTACTTGCCCAATAAAAGGTTCAGTATCCTGGCTCTGCGGACGAAAACCGATACGCACATCCTGTACAGTGGCAGACTCTAGTCCGATCGCCATTCGCAGCCCTTCGTTGATAATCTCCCGCATCCCGCCTATAGTCACACGATAGTCATAGCCGACATTATCGCGTGTTGCGCCCACCACTATGCGATCGCTCGGAAAAGTCAGGATGTAGTGTGTAAATCCCATAACAATAGACCATCCTCCAGTCTCAGTGTTGGGAACAACTAAATGGGCGATTTGGCCACGCTGTGGATACACTGGCATCGTTATACCGAGTTGCTTGGCTAGCATGGCTGACCAAGCGCCAGCAGCAACAATTACTGCTTCGGCAGCTATAGTCTGGCCTTCCACCATGACAGATGTCACTTTTCCTTTATCAACCACCAACTCAGCGCGACCATGAACTAGAGATCCACCGCGCCGACCAATTGCCCGTTCCAGTGCGCTACAGAGTAGTTGACCGTCAACACGAGCAGCTTCAGGAATATGAATCGCAGCCTTAACTGGGCTGAGGGCTGGAAAGAAGGATCTAGCAGTGTCGGAATCGACTATTTTGGCATCTCCGATGTGATTAAATCCAGCTGTCCAGCGTTCCTGGATTTGTTCCAGTAACTTCGACATTTGGGACGCCTCTTCGTCGGTAGTAGCAACATGAAGTGCCCCCACCTTCTCATACCCAGTATGGTATTCACCGTCCTCAGCCAGACTTGCAATCAACTTGGGGTAATAAGCGTGGGCTTCCTTTAAAAGCGGCAGAATCGGATCGCTAGACGGGAACCGATTGCCCGGCGATAAAATTCCTGCACCCGCCGTCGTAGCTTTGCCTTCATCAGCCTGATCAACCAGGACTACTGGCACGCCATAACGCGTTAGTTGGTACGCAGCGCTCATACCCACAAGTCCACCACCGATTACGACTACCACCTTGAAGTCCTTCTGCAATGGGATATTGTTTGATTTGGAAGTTCTTAACTTACTACTGCTTCAGCTTTTTCCTCTGCTTTTTCCTTAACTAACACATAAGGCTTTTCTGCACCTTGTGCTAAATACTCAGCTAGCTGACTTTCAATTTGATCGCGCACGATTTGGCGATACTCCAGAAAATGCTCGTTGTGGGCGCAAGCAGAAATGTAATGTTCAATCACTCCAGGGTTACGCTTGAGAATGCTGAACAAATGATGCCAGAATTTCCAGCGGGTTTCCCGTTTGATTCCTTGTCGCCAAATTACAATCAGCAACGCTTTTACAACTACCCACTCTGGCATTTTTGCTGGGGCTTTCCAACTCGGCAAACCCATCATCAAGAAACAGCGATAGGTGCGATCTAAGTACTGTACTGGGTCGTATAAAGTACAGAATGCTTCAATATATTCTCTGGCGAGTTCTTCCAGGGGACGGGTGGGGAGGAAGTTCATCAATGTTGTTTGGTTGATGTTGCCATCTTGATTTTCCCGTAATCGTCCTTCCTTTTTCAGGCGATGCCAAAGCGCAGTATTAGGTAACGCTTGTAACATGGCAAAGGTAGTTGAGGGAATTGCTGCTTGTTCAGCAAAGCGGACAATGCGATCGCCTGCGCCTGCTTTTTCGCCATCAAACCCAATAATAAACCCAGCCATTGGGCGCAATCCCGCTTTGATAATGGTTTCCACTGCCTCAGTTAGGGAACTGCGAGTATTTTGAAACTTCTTAGTCATTTGCAAACTATCCTCATCCGGCGTTTCGATTCCCAAAAACACCGCCGAGAAACCAGACTCAACCATCAACTCCAACATTTCTGAGTCTTGTGCTAAGTCAATTGAAGCTTCAGTGTCAAATCGGAAGGGATACTTGTGTTCTGCCATCCAGACTTTTAACTCTTTCAGCAACAATTTCACATTTCGCTTGTTGCCAATAAAGTTGTCATCAACCATGAACACACCCCGCCGCCAACCCAATTCATAGAGACAATCTAACTCTGCTAACAATTGGGCTGGGGCTTTGGTGCGCGGTTTACGCCCGTAGAGAACAATAATGTCGCAAAATTCGCACTGGAAGGGACACCCACGCGAAAACTGCACCGACATCATGTCATAAGCGTTCAATTCTAATAAATCAAAGCGGGGTATTGGTGTACTTGTGACATCAGGTTTTTCTGTGGCGCGGAAAGTCCCAGAAGTTTCACCCCGTTTAATTGCCTCAATAAACATGGGCAGCGTGATTTCCCCTTCATCCAGAATTAGAAAATCTGCACCAACATTTTCCACTTCGTGAGGTACAGAGGTGGGGTATGGGCCGCCAACTGCGACTAGTTTGCCACGTTTTTTTGCTTCCTGGATTTGCTCAAGTAAATCTTGTTTCTGGACAATCATCGCCGAGAGAATTACTACATCTGCCCATGCCCATTCTGCTTCTGTTGCGGGGCGGATGTTACGATCAACCAGTTTGAATTCCCATTCTTGGGGCAAAATTGCGGCTACTGTTACTAAACCCAGAGGTGGTAATAAAACCTTGCGATCGACTAACTCCAAGATTTTTTCATAAGACCAAAAGGTTTTGGGAAATATTGGATACACTAACAAGATTCGCATGTAGTATCAATCCTCACACTTTGATTGTTATCCCACTCTAACGAAAATAAAGAGTTATTGACTTTTTATTAAAGTTGTTTTATTTTACCATTGATATTTTTAACTCAAATCAAGGGACTGGGGAGCAGAGAGGAAAGAGGTAATTTTCCATTCTTCACCCATACTCAATGACGCTAGTCGCTAATGGAGAAAACCCCAGAGGCTCTCTACGAGATTAGGATAATTTTCTGCTAATATTTTACAAACGTTGTCAAAAGCCACAGATTATAATCAATCTTTAGCCTTTTCAACACCGCTAATTTTCAAAACATCACTCATGGTTGCACAATAATTTGGCAAGCCGAAACTATCGGGATTGATGAATTTTTCATAGGTAAAATGCCGATAGTTCATACAAAATCGATCCCAAGCGGCCATCCGAATGCGGAACAGAAGAATAATCAAATTAGCCAATGCTATAGATATGGGAATGTGAAAGTAAATCTTTTTGCCCAGATAAGCACAAACTTGTTTCACTGCTTGATTAGCAGTTAATGGTGCTTGACCTAAAACAAGCCGACGTGGTTGATCATTTTTCGCAGGATGATCGATCAAATATCGCACGACAGTGGCAATATCTCGTCCGTGGATAAAGTGAAAACTGCCATCTGCTTCCAAAAAGCGAATCAAATTAATATATTTCGTAACTTCTGGAATGCCAGATGTGAGGTGAGAATAGGGTTTTTTGGCATCACCGCCCAATACTAAAGTGGGAAATACTGTGGTAATTTTGGGTGCGATCGCTAATTTTTCTTTTTTCTCTAAGCACTCATATTTAGAACGGATGTAATCTGTCCCAATTTCCCCGGCTTCTTTTAATGGTTGATTGTAGCGATCCAAAACGCTAGCTGTAGAAAAATAAATCACCTGTTGGCAACGTTCTGGATCTAGCAGTTCGAGCAACTCTATAGTCTTGACGACATTAATATCAAATGTCTCATCACCACCCCAAGCTGTGGCTGTGAGTACCGCCATATCAATTGTGGATAGCAAATCGGCAAACTGGCGAATATTTTGCATATCACCTTGTAAAACGTTGATGCCTGAACGTGCCTTGGTATCAACTTGCAATTTGCTTGGGTTCCTAACTAGTAGATACAGTTCGTGATCTGTTTCTTTAATTAAGGCTTCTGTTAAATAATGACCTACACAACCACTTGCACCAGTCACTAAAATACGTTTCTGGCTCATAGAGAATTTTTCAAAATTTAGGAGTTAAAACTAAAGAGTTAAGAATCAAGTTAAAAGTTCCGAATCAGGAGTTAAAAATAAAGTTAGGAGTGAGAAGTGAGGAGTTAAAAATAACTTTGCACTTCGCAACTGATAACTCCTAACTGATAACTCATAACTCATAACTCATAACTCATAACTCCTAACTCTTAACTCCTGCAAGATTCAATTCTTTTGCTGTTTCAAAGAAGAAAGCGACATTTTCTTCGGGAGTTTCTGGTAAGACACCGTGACCGAGATTGAGAATATGACCCCAATTACCAGCTTTGCGAACGGTATCGAGAATACGATCGCGGATAAACTGTTTAGAGCCGAATAGTACGCCTGGGTCAAGATTTCCTTGAACTTTCACTTGCTTACCCAATCTGGCTCGTGCGTCTGCCATATCTACTGCCCAGTCTACACTGACAATATCAGCGCCAGATTGTCCCATTCTTTCCAACACACCTGCACTACCGCTAACTAGCAGAATCAAAGGTGTATCAGGATGGGTTTGCTTGACTTGTTGGAAAACTCTCTGCTGATAGGGGAGAGCAAAAGTATCATAATCTTGAGGACTCAATTGACCCGCCCAAGAATCGAACATTTGCACAACTTGAGCACCAGAGTCAATTTGGTAGCGGGCATAGATGGCGATCGCATCTGCTAATTTAGCTAACAGTTGATGCAATATCGTCGGATCTGAGAATGCCATGTTTTTGATGATGGAGTAGGTTTTAGAACCTTTTCCCTCAACTGCATAAGCTGCTAACGTCCACGGCGCACCCACAAAGCCCAACACGGTTGATTTATCCCCTACTTCCGAACGCAGCGCTTGCAAAATTGTTTTGATAAATGGTAGAGCTGCTTCTGGTTCTAAAGGATGCAGACGCTCAATTTGTTCTTGAGTGCGGAGGGGCGAATGAATGATTGGCCCTTTACCTTCGGCAATATCCATGTCAATGCCCAAACCAGGTAATGGGGTGACAATATCAGAAAATAAAATTACTCCGTCTGGTTGGAAGGCTTTCCAGGGTTGCAAGGAAACTTCAATTGCTACTTCTGGAATTTCGGAGCGATCGCGAAATGAAGGATACTTATCTCTTAAGTCTCGATATGCTTTCATATATCGTCCCGCTTGTCGCATCATCCATACAGGGGGACGATCTACTACTTCACCACGAGCAGCCCGTAAGAGATGAGGAGTTGTTAAAGAAACACCCATTTATTACTTCATCCTATTTATGCCACTGTTTAGCTTATCATTCTGGGATTACGCTTTTCCAGCAGGTTTTTAAGAAAAGGTGAGTACAGGGCACAATAGTAATATTTTATAATATTTTAAATATTTTGGATATGAGCGCTCGGTTGGCTTGACTACAGTATTAATGCCAGCAAGCGCTACAAGTTATTGTTTTTTTGGCTTATCCCATGAAATCATCGCTTTGATTCCTACGTAGAAATGTACCTCTGGCTCATGCATCAAGGGAACGCATGAGGAAAACTGCATGACAAATAACAAATGTGTCTCTACGCTTGACGTAGAGACACATCCTTAAGGATTTTCAATCAGTATCGCGATCGATTTATCCTTTCACTGTCGCTTTATGTTGTGAGCGTTTGAAGAGTGAAGTCATACCACAAGCACCTATTGCTAACACACCTAACATCGCATTAGGTTCGGGAACACTCTCGGCTAGTCTATAGGCGTGGTTATCTGTTTCAAAAGCAACACCATTTGAGCGCATCACAACTCGGTCAAATGTTTCTCCTGTATCAGCTACTAGATTGACAAACATATTAGCTTGAGAGCTAGTCCAACTACCATTAGCTATAGCATTTGGCACATCTGCACCACTGAAAGTCTTTAACTTCTGATCACCTTTGTAAATGTCAACAAAGTTGTAATCATCCAATGAACCTGCATAAAAACCGAAGTAATTAACAGCTTCTTTGAATTTAATATTGACAAAACCACTGTCGCCTGCAACATTACTACCTGAAGGAGAAATTGTTAGAAATTTGGTATTATCTCCATAAGGTGAGGCGTATTGACCAGATACACTACCTTGAACAATGTTAGAAGTAATATTAGAATAAGTAACAAATCCATTAGGATCATTTGCTGTGCCATCGTCAAAGGTGACAGTTTTGGCATCAGCGTAGCTAGAAAACGGGCCACTGTTGACTTGCAGAGTTACGGCACTAGCTGGATTCGCACTCATGACTACAGCAGTTGTTCCGAGTAAAGCCAAAGAGATTTTTTGCAGCATTCTAATAATAAACCTTGAAGAACACAAAGAGAATTAAGACTGAAATTTTCTTGAAACCTAGCTATGAAAGGCTGGTTTCATTACTCCAACAAATTAGAAGAAAATCACAAAGATTATTAGGTCTTTAGATATGAATGTTGTTGGATAAGACAAGCTCAAAGATATAAGTTTATCTTGATGCCTTGTGATACTATTTTGATTTTTATAACTCGCAAAAGATACAGTGTATATACTAAAATATTTTTAAAGATTAAGTGAAGGTTCTTGTGCAATTGTAGTGGGCAGAACAAACGCATCTAAATTACTCTCGATCGCAACCAAGGTTAAGAACCAACAAAAAAATCACCATTTCTCGTTTGGTTTAGTTTCCAAGATTCAAAACGATGTCTATGACAAGTTACCCCTAAATGGATAGGTTAATAAGATTATTTCCGACTCTATTGAGAATAAACTTATATTATTGACATAATATTCTCGCCTTAGAGAAGTGACTAGTGGCGAGTGGGGAATGGAAAATAGGGACTGGTGATTGAGAAATAGGGTAAAACAAGAATCAATATTTAATTGAGAATTCGGCATTGGGAATTAGTTATTCTCCCCCTGCTCACCCTACCTCCCCGATCTCCCTATTCCCTCACTCCCCTAACTTTTTATGCAAACTGACTCTAACAGTCCCGATCGTGTTGCATCTGGTAATAATGAGCCTAATCCAGGAAAGTTTTTGATTCCGCGATCGCAGCGACAGAGGTTCTTTATTCAGTTTACCTTAATGACCCTCATTGGATGGGTTGTAGGTGGCGTTGCCAGTATTGCCTTAGAGAAAATTATTCTCCAAAGTCTCTCACCTAGCGTTGCTATCCAACCACAAACATGGAGCATTTTGGTCAGAAGTCTCAGTAATGTTGTATTTGCCGTGATTTTTGCTGCTGACCAAGCACTTGTTATTTACCGATATTTACCAGGTTGGCAGTGGCTATTTGCTACTAGTGTGGGTTGGCTGATTGCCAACGGCGTTTCTACAGCCTGGATTAACTACATTTCAACCATTGCCTCATCATCTTCTGAAGATACTTTGATTTTTGGATTTTTGTCTGCGATCGCATATATAATCTCTGGAATTTGGCTAGGGATTTGCCAATGGCTAGTATTGAGGCGATATACAGCAGACATTTGGTGGTGGAATTTTTTACCCTCAATTTCTTTCTTCTGGATCACTATTTTGGTTTGGTTACTTTTTATTATGCAAAATTTGATTCCAGAAACTTACCGTACTCCCATACTATATTGGAGTGGACAAGGATTGACAGCAGTTATTTTGGGAGCCATACCAGCAATTGGTTTGTGTACATTGAAAAGAAATTTACATCCTAAAACTGGAGTTTCTTCCTAATTTTTATCGATATATTCCATAACCTTAATATTTATGACTCGCCCGCCCATTCTCCAACTCGGTCAAAGTTATACATTTAGTAAGTATTTTGAATTACCTTATGCCCCAGCAGATATCTTGGCGGAACTAGGATGTAGTTACGAACGGGCATCACTACAACTACCACAATATGCAGGTATAATTGACTATTTAGAGTTTTTACAGCGTTACTTACGGCGGAATATCATGCGCGTAAATCCTATCAGTGAAGCTGCAAAACGTGAAGTTTTAATTGCTCCTATTTTGTTGGAAATTTGTGACCAAACGCAAACTCAACTGAATATTGAGTACCCGATTAATGTTAGCGAACAACTAAAAGGAAGTTTTTATTACTATATTTCATCTTCCAATTCACTGTTAGTCGTTGAAGCCAAGCAATCCGATTTAAGCCGGGGGTTTACTCAACTTGCAATTGAATTGATCGCACTCGACCAATGGACAGATTCGCAAACACCAACTTTATATGGTGCTGTAACAAATGGAGAAGATTGGCGATTTGGAATATTTTATCGGCAAGATAAACGAATCATGCAAGATATCAAACTTTATCGCGTTCCAGAAGGTTTGGAAGAATTAGTGCGAGTGCTTGTAGGAATTCTTACCAATGCTAGTAGTTAATTATCTACTTAAGTCACTGCACCCCAGAGGATACAACCAGTTCCCCAATCCCTAGTACCCAATACCCAGTCCCATTTATTTGTCATCCCAAATTAGCTCTAAACGCTCTTGTGATATCTTCAGCGCTTTTTCCGCAGACTCTCCTAGCAATGTAGCTTCTATAGCTCGACCAAGACTATCAGAAAGACGGTTATATCCAGCAATAATCGGTCGAGCGCCAGCCAAAGGAATTTGTTCCACAAACACTTTTAACAAAGGTTTTTGGTTGATGAATTGCTGATAAGCTTCACTTTGAGTAGCTTTAAAGTTAATTGGTAAAAAACCGGTGCCGATACTCCATTCTTTTTGGAATTCTTCACTCAAAACATACTCTAAAAATTTGAGTGCAGCTTGCTCTCTTGCTGGTGTAGTCTTCATCAAATACATATTTCCAGTAGCTGTGGCTGTAGCAGGCTTCATATTTCTAGGTATAGGAAATACGTCAAAGTCAACATTGGACTTCATTATATAAGTCCAAGGGCCTGTAATCTGCATAGCAACGCGACCTGCAATAAAAGCGTCTTCTTCATAACCTCGCTCTGGGGAAGAAAGTGTTGCTGAACCATCTTTTAATAGGTCTTGCCAAAATTGTAAGGCTGCGATCGCTCCTGCATTCGTCAAATTCGGACGGTTATTAGTAACAACTTCTCCGCCAGCACTCAATAAAAAGGGGAACCAACTAAAGACTGTCCATTCTTCCTTTCCTAAAGGCAGTAATATTCCGTACTGTTCAGGTCGATTATCACCATTGCTGTCTATAGTTAATTTTTTGGCGACTTCCCTTAACTCTTCCCAAGTCTTAGGAATTTGCGTAATTCCCGCAGCTTGGAAAAGTTTAGGTCGGTAAAAAATGCCTAAATTGCTCGTGTAGAGTGGGATTGACCAAAGATGACCGTCTAATTTTAATTCTTCCCATAGGTTGGGGTTAATTTCCGACTTCAATGGCGATTTATCTAGCCATTTTTCTAAAGGTTGAATTGCCCCTAGTTCGATAAACTGACCTGTCAATTGAGGGTCGAATGACAGAATATCTGGAGGTGCATTGCCCACAACTGCTGTTAATATTTTTGGCAATTGGGGTTGACCTATAAAGATAGATTCTACCTGAACATCAGTATGAGTCTGATTAAATTTATCTACTAGTTTGTTAAATACATTCCGATTAGTAGGGGGATTGATTGATTGCCATAAACTCAGATGAATTACTCCGTCATTCTTCTCAACTGTCCCCTGACAACCAGATAAAAATATCAAAAATATACTTAGAATAATTTTTATCAGCGAAAGCCGCCAAACAGAATTGGTCAACTGGCGGGAAAAATTCGGAATTAGGGATTGGAAAAGGGTAACTTTCATGTCAATTTTTAGATTTGTTGGGCAGCTATTACTTCACCAAAATAGTGCTGAGTAAAAAGTAAAATTAATTGCACTCAGCATATATATATGGTAGTCGCGCCCCTAAATTTATTTTTTTCGAGATACGTAGTGGAGGCAGGCGCACAGGAAGGGTTTCCCGACTTGGGCCGACTGCTGTCAAGAAAAAATATTGCTCCAATATACTACATTTTGTCTCAATGTTTACGAGTGCTAATAAGTTAAACTGCTAAATATTTATTGTATAATCTAATACGTTAATTTCCTTGTGACATAACTTTTATGGTAAATTCTACCACGCCCTCTTTCTTAAGTAGCTTTTTAGAAAATTCATTTCACTTCAAGCATCATCTACAAGATTTTTTACATTTAGATATAGAAACCGTAGAGACAAAGTTAGCAGCAGCACAAGAAGAAATAAAAAACTTAGGACACAAAGATTTTAATTGGCAAGAAGCAAGTGCTTTCTATCGTGAGAAAGTAGGAGAACTTTACTTATTTGAATTGGGAGCTTGGCATCTGTCAAGTCATGAGTATATTGGAGATATGTTGCGGTTGATTGCAGATTTTGCCCAAGGTCGAGTGTTAGATTTTGGTGGTGGAATAGGAACTCATGCCCTTGGCGCTGCTCTTTGCCCACAAGTTGAGCAAGTAATCTATTATGATATTAATCCGATCAATCGTGATTTTGTTCAGTATCGAACTGAAAAAATGGGACTGGACAAAAAAATAGTTTTTGCTCTTGAAATGCCTGCAAAAGATAAATTTGATACGATTTTATGCTTTGATGTTTTAGAACATTTGTTAGATCCTAGCCAGCAGTTATTACAATTTTATCAAGCTTTGAACTCTGATGGTAAGATGATAGTGAATTGGTATTTCTTTAAAGGTGTTAATCAAGAATACCCTTTTCATTTAGATGATCCTAAAGTAGTAGAAACATTTTTCCATACACTTCAGAGTTACTTCTTAGAGGTTTTTCATCCTTACTTGATTACAACTCGCTGCTATAAGAAGCAGAGTTAAATTCGACTTCATGTCTTTTGGGTGAAGCCATACCAAAACCTAATAAGTACGTTGTTTAGGTGAAAAAATGATGTTTATAAAAATATATTAACGATAAAAATGTACCATAAATTATTATTGATGTCTACTCCAATGGGTGCGCTAGGTTCAGGATTGGGAGGTGGAGTAGAGTTAACGCTATTTAATATTGCTACAGAGATGCTACGGCGAGGACATAAATTAAAAATTGTTGCACCACAAGGGTCTATTAGCAATTCATTACCTATTAGAGAAATTCCTGGAGAACTAATACAGATACCAGCGCAAAATCAGAGTCGTAGCGATCCGATTGTTCTGTATAAAAATTCTGTTTTAGCGAATATGTGGGATTATGCTCGTCAAGTGCAAGCAGATTATGATTTGATTGTGAATTTTGCTTATGATTGGCTGCCATTGTATTTAACACCCTTTTTTAACACTCCCATCGCCCATTTTATCAGTATGGGTTCTTTAACAGATGTTATGGATCAGATTATTGAACAAGTAGCAATCAATTTTCCGGGTACTATTGGTGTTCACAGTCAAACACAGGCAGCAACTTTTACATTTACAGAACGGTGTATTTGTCTGCTAAATGGTTTAGATTTATCTATTTATCAATTTTGTCCCGAACCAACTCAGAGCTTGGCGTGGGTAGGTAGGATAGCTCCTGAAAAAGGACTAGAAGATGCAGTAGCAGCAGCAGAAATAATCGGAATTCCACTGAAAATATTCGGTTTAAAACAGGATGTATCTTACTGGGAGAAGATTTGTCGAGAATACCCTAATGCTCCTATAGAATATGTCGGATTTTTACCAACGGTTGAGCTACAAAAGGAGCTAGGTAAATGTCAAGCACTTTTAGTAACTCCTCGTTGGATAGAAGCATTTGGAAATGTAGCAATAGAAGCGCTTGCTTGTGGAGTGCCTTTAATTGCTTACCGTCGGGGTGGTTTAACAGAAATTGTCCAAGAAGGCAAAACTGGTTTTTTGGTGGAACCTGATAGTGTCCAAGGTTTAGTAGAAGCTATTAAGCATTTGGATGAAATTGACCGCCAAGCTTGTCGTCAGCAAGCAGAAACTTTATACTCTTTAGAAGCTATGGGCGATCGCGTAGAACAATGGTTTCAAAAAATCCTGAAAAACTGATATAGTACTAATCAATATCTGCGCTCAACTATGGCGCGTAGCTTGCCGCCGTAGGCATCGCTAATATTCCCGCATCTCCATCTAAAGTTACCTCTACACCCACTGGTAAGGCTGCATTGGGATTATCATGCCCAAAAGGCAAATCGGAAACAATGGGAATACCCAAATCACCCAAGCGATCGCGCAATACTTCTTCTACACTAAAACTAGATATAGTTGGTGGCGCTTCACAGCGAGTAAAACCGCCCAACGCAATACCGCAGACTTGAGACAAAGCACCACTCAAACGCCACTGTGTCAGCATCCTGTCAATCCGATAAGGTGCTTCGGTAACATCTTCCAACGCCAGAATTACACCATCTAGATGTGGCAGGATTGGTGTACCCAAAAGGTGAGTAGCTACCGTGAGATTCCCTGGTAACAAAGTACCATTAACCACACCACCACCCCAACCGCAACCTTTGAGAGGCGTGAAAGAACTATCTTCTATCCAATCGAATAATCGCTTAATTGACCAATCTGGCTCATCTACCAAAGTTGTCATTACAGGGCCGTGAACGCCGGAAATTCCTGCTGTATAGAGGCTCCATAATAAAGCTGTAATATCAGAAAAGCCTATGAGCCACTTGGGAAGCCCTGAGTTTGGCCAATTCCAATTTTCTAAAATGCGGGTGCTGCCAAAACCACCTCTGGCACAGAGAATACCACGACAATCAGGATCTTGCCATGCTGCTGCTAGCTGTTGACGGCGATTTTCGTCTGTTCCGGCTAAATAACCCCATTTGTCATCTATCTGGGGACTGACTTGTAATTGATAACCACGCGATCGCCAAATTTCTAGACTCTGTTTAAATTCCTCAAATTCTCGCAAAGCACCACTAGGAGCAATTACTCGTAGTAAGTCTCCAGGTTTTAGGGGCGGTGGTAAGATTTTGGCTGGCATGAAACAAGTTAGGAGTGAAAAGTATAATATTAACAATGCTGCAACTGTGTTAACAACACAACAACTTCATCAATTGCTTGCCGTATAACTGTTGCAGACTGATCCGACTGATTGACGATAATACTAAAAACCAGCGGCTCATACTTCGGCGCATTCATATATCCAGATAGAGAAACTACACCCGTTAACGTACCTGTTTTTGCTTGCACAATACCCTCAGCAGGTGTATCTTGAAAGCGACCCTTCAGAGTTCCACTTTTACTAGCCACGGGTAAAGATGCGCGATATATATATGCTGTTGGGGTTTTTGCCATTCCCCGCAGAGTTTGTACAAAAGCTTCTGGTGTCACTAAGTTACGACGTGATAAACCTGAACCATCCACTAAAATATAATTTGCTGGATCGACACCCAATTTAGTTAAACTTGCTTTGACAACTTCTAAACCGGCATCAGCACTAGTCTGATTTTTGAGTCTGATTTTTTTCACAGCTAATGCTCTCAGCAATGCTTCAGCATAAAGATTATTACTATTTTGAAGAGTTTCTGCTAATAATTCAGCTAAAGGTGGTGATTCTACAAATGCTATTTCCCCTTGATTCACACCACCATTTACTACTAATGTTTGTCCCACAGTAATTTTTTCTGTTGCTAAGGCAGTACGGAAGCGTCGTAAGAAGTAATAATTAGGATCGACTACAGGCAAATCTATTAAAGATGGTTCAGAATTCGTTGTCAGTTGTCCTTGAATTTGTAATACTGTTCCTGACAATTCGCGGGTAACATTGACATAGCTTGGTTGATTTTGGGGAACGGTTACTGACTGATTAATTATCCGCCACTGTTTCGCTTCGCCAGGATCAATCCATACCATTTGCAAAGATTTACCTACAGCTTGTGGTACAAGTTTGAAGCTAAAAATATTTTGATTCAAAATAAAGCTGCTGACTGGTACGCCATCACTTGACTGCACATCTTCCCATTGCCAGGTGGGATTAACAATATTACCTTGAATATAACTATCATCAGCAATCAACTGCTGAATTTGGGTAATACCTTTCTGTTTTAACTGCTGTGCCAATTTTCGCAGTTCAGTATCACTTAAGCTAGGATCTCCCCTACCGACAACACGTAAAACACCATTACCATTCTGATAAATAGAGGTGCGAATCCGAAAATTAGCACCCAATTCCTGCAACGCAGCTGCTGTTGTCAGCAATTTGAGGTTAGACGCAGGAGTAAAATATTTTTGAGCATCTCGACTGTAAAGAGTTTGTCCGGTTGACAGAGGTTGTATCAAAATTCCCCAGCGCCCCCGACTAAATAAGGGACGATTGATTACAGCATCTATTGCTGTTCCCAGTTGGCTAGAGCAAATTGATTTTGTGGTAGTTCTTGGTGCAACTGGGGTTTGTGCTTTCGCAACTCTAGAACTAAATCCTATCTGGCTAGTCAAAAATATTAACAAAACACCCAGTGGTTGATTTAAAATCTTAAGTCTTACCAATTTTCCTTATCCCAAAGACAGATATTTTTACCTTGCGAACAATTTCTTTCCGGAGAGAGAAGAATTGGCTCAGTAAAGTTACTTAATTAGTATAGGGAAGATGTTCACATGTTTCATATATACGCGATGTCTACGACGGGCTGCGCCTACGCACAAACATAATTTATGGGACTACAAAATAGAAACCTAAGTCAACTACAGAAACACGAAATCGAGGCAATGGTGTGAGTACATTTTTATCTGGTGTAGCTGTATTACTCTCTACTTTGGCTTTGGGATGTAGCGGCTATGTAGCTTATGAAGTTTTCACGTTGCGGCAGACACTAAATACTACTAATACAGCCAGTAACACCATTCCCACTCAAATGCCAAGTTCTACAGCTACAACTTCTCCACAAGCAACAGTCTCTCCATCCCCAGCTAGTGCTACAACTTCAGCAATTAGCCCTGGTCAATTTGTGCAGCCTGCTTTTGGCAAAAAGGCAGAAGTTGAGTTACTTTCAGCAAAACGCATTAAAGATCCAGAAACTGGAAACCGTGATGTGGTAAATCTGCAAATGCGTATTCGTCGCCTTGCCACAGACGGAGTTGTTGGTAGCGATATTATATCGGTTGCTAGTACAACAGCCCGCAATCCTGACACTAGCGTAACCTACAAAGGAGTTGCTCTTAATCGCTCAACAGGAAGCGTTTCTTTGTTCCCAGTACGTCCACAAGCCTCCGCAGATGCTTATATCTGGCTAAGAGTTCCCGATGGTATCAATAATTTGGACATTTTTGTGCCAGATACAGCCGCATTTAAAAATGTACCAATTTCATTTTAGCTAGCTAACTGATATCAAATAACTCCCCATCAAGGGGAGTCAGTAGTGATTAGTCGATAATGGTACTGGAATTCCCAAGGATATACAAAAGCGATTATTTGACCCCTTCTTCACCACTAAATCTGTCGGTAAAGGTACTGGATTGGGGCTATCCATTAGCTATCAAATTATTGTAGAAAAACATTGTGGTCAACTGCAATGCATATCTACTGTAAAAGAAGGAACTGAATTTATTATTACAATTCCTGTCCAACTTAATTCATGACAAATTAGTTAAAAAACCTCTATTTTTGGTAAACAGTAATCGCTCAAGGATATTTTACCCTTTTATTCGACTACTACGACGTGTAGGTGGCTGTGGTGGAGGTGGTTCCTGAGATTTTAGCTTGTCATCATCAGTCAAAAATTCTACATGGAAACCCTTTTGGTGATAGTGCCAACCCAAGATGACAATACTAGCATCACCCATAGAAGTCTTTTCTACAGCTTGATTGGGGAATTTAGCGGCTAAGTTTTTCAATTCTTCCTCCTCCCAAAGAACAATTTGCTCACGGAACTTAGCCCAAGGTGTGGTTTCATCAGCTGCATAAGTCATAATTTCGGCAAATTTTTCAGCTGCTATACGTTTACTTTCTGAATTTGCTGTTTTAGCCTGTGCAATGTGATTACCTGTTTCTATAACAGCAGCTAAAGGTAGTACCAGCGTTGTTGATTTGGCGATTTCTACCTGAATTTTTTGATTTACACGCTCAAAATCCCATTCATTATTACCAGCAGTTTCTCTACCTGGAACTTTTAACCAAACGCATAAAAGCGATGTATCGATGAGTAGCACCTTTCTCATATTAGTAACTATTCATTACGAGAAAGGCTTCTTTCAATTGCACCCTTAGTTGTCATATCGCCCAAAGAATATGATGCAAATAACTTAGAGAAATTGTCAATATCTTCTAAAAGTGTAAGCTTGCTTTCTCCAGTTTCAGAATCGCGGTGTGCGACAACCACAAAAGGAACTATCTCTGGCCCTAAAGCATCAAGTAAAGCTGGATTATGAGTAGTTATTAAAATATCAATTTTTCTTTTCTGACCAATTTCTCGTAATATTCTTACAAGTAATTCTGCACGCGAGGGATGAAGTCCGTTGTCTATTTCTTCAATTACTATTTGACTACCCTCTGGTCTTGTGAGTAATGCTGTGATAATTGCTATAAAGCGTAAAGTTCCATCTGACATCGTTCTAGCATCAATTTCTGTAACATGACCAGGTTTCCATTCTTCCTGACAGTAAAGCATTGCATCAGTTTTAAGTCTACCAACTGGTTCTGCAAATACTTTTTTAATATCGCCTTCTGGGAAACCTTTGATGTATGCTGATAGAGTTGATTCTACTTCGGCTTTTTGTTCACCATCTAATGCTGCTAGTACGCCAGCAATATTTGAACCATCGCTTTCTAAATTGTCAGATAAGCGTGAAAAATCTCGCATTGCAGAAGGTATAGGGTTTAAGACAAAAGGTTTTTCTAATGCTTTAATAACAAAATAAGTAATTTGTCTAATTTTTTCAGAAACAGCTTCATGATTTTTTAAATGATATTTTTTTTGAATAATATTTTTTATACCTTTTCCTGCTGCTATACCATTTCCTTCTGCTACATTTAATGCACTTCGGTTAGGAATAAAGCTATCTTTATCTCTAATTGAAAACTCACTTAAAATATTTGATTTTTCAGATCGCACATCTAGTATTTGTATAAATTCTTTTACAGCTAATACTACAGGTTGTGTTTGGATTTTTATTGCATACAGATAATCAGTATTTTCATCATCACCTTGAACCAGAAAATTTAACGTGAACTCAGTTTCTGGTTTCAGTGCTGCCCACTCTACACCACCTCTAATAGATGAAAGTGTTTTATTTCCTGCTAAGGCTGCTTCAATATTTTCACCTCTAACTATTCTTTGTAAAAATTCAAAAGCTTCAACCACATTAGACTTGCCACTCGCATTTGTCCCAATCAAAATAGTCAATGAGTCAAGTGGAAGCTCCGCATAACGAAAACTTTTCCAATTTTCAAGAATGAGTTGCTTAAGCATGATCAGCTCCAAAACTCTACCTACTTAAATTTAGCTCCTAACAGTGGCGTAAGCAAAGCCCGCCGCAGGCATCGCACAAGATTTTTATTCTTCAACATCTCACCAAAAACAGCAAAGCCAGCAGACAAAGTAAAAAATTGCGTAATTACTCTATCTAACTGGCTACATCTCACTGTGATTTTGGCGATTTATTTTTCTGGCGGTAAATCTACACTGTAAAGAATTTTCCCAGCCAAGTTACGCAGTGTTACCGTCATCACTTTTGTATTTCCATCAATTTTAACTCCTCCAAAGAATTGCAAACCTTCACTTGGTGGTCGATTTGCTTTTGTACCTGGAGGAAGGCTTTGAAATACTAATTGTGGGCCAAAAGTATTTTCCAATTGGTTAGGCCCAAATGTACCAGAGTTAAGAGGCCCGGCGACGAACTCCCAAAAAGGCTTAAAGTCGGTAAACTGTGCTTTGGCGGGGTCGTAATAGTGGGCTGCTGCATAATGTACATCAGCAGTTAACCAAACAACATTCTGGATATTCTTGTTTTTGATAAATCGTAGTAAATCAGCAAGTTCTAACTCTCTTCCTAAAGCTCGACCATCTCCATTAGCCCAAGCTTCAAAGTCCGTGCTACCGTCTCGAACTATCAGCCCCAAAGGCATATCACTAGCAATTACTTTCCATGTTGCTTTTGATGACAGCAATTGCCTTTTCAACCATTGCACTTGTTTTCTGCTTAAAAAATCTGTTTCTTTACTTGGTATCGGCTGATTATTGGGACTATTTGGCCCTCGATAGGTACGCTCATCCAGCATGAAAATGTCTAATAATGGGCCATAGTTGAAAGAGCGATAAATTTTCGCTTTATGTGGATTATTGCTTTCATATCCAATAGGCAGATATTCTAAAAATGCTTGTCTTGCTCTTTCGGCTAGCAAGTTAACATCCTTAATTGTATAACGATCATCGTTGAGGATAATTTGCCCAGGATACCAATTGTTTCTGGTTTCGTGGTCGTCCCACTGTGCCAATATGGGAATTTCAGCATTGAAACGCTTGATATTTTTATCCAGCAAATTGTAAATATAGTTGCCACGAAATTCTGTGAGAGTCTCTGCTACTTTGGATTTTTCTGGTGTAGTGATGTTTTTCCAAATTGTGCCGTCATCTAAAGTCACTTCTGATTGAATCGGGCCATCAGCATAAATATTATCGCCAGAATGGATGAAAAAGTCGGGATGAAGTTGGCGCATAGTTTCATAAATTTTCATCCCACCAAAATCGGGATTAATCCCCCATCCCTGACCGGCGGTGTCGCCACCCCAAACAAAGAATACATCTCGTCCAGATTTGGGGGGAGTTCGGAAAGTACCTTTGACAGGAGCGCTGTAAGTGCCTTGATAATCTAAATCTTGGAAAATTACCCGATAAAATAATTTTTGGTCTGGTGGTAGATTCTTCAGATAAAGTCGTGCTGTAAAGTCGCTATTTTTTAAAGCATTAGGCCCCACAACGCGCTGCACATTGCGAAAAGATTCGCTGGTAGAATATTCTACGATCATTTTGGTGGGGCGATCGCTCCGACTCCAGATGACAATGCTATCGTTAGATATATCGCCGCTAGCTACTCCATAAGGTATGCTAGGACGCATTTTATCAGAGGTGATGATTGCAGGTGCTTTGCCAAAAGCTGGTGATTTAGCTACAAGATTTGTGGAAATAATTCCACCGGCTGTGATAGCTGAACGTAGCAAAAACTGACGCCGATTTAGCTTCAATGGGTGATGAGATGCCATACTAAATAATAGCAACCTTAAACTAAATAAAGTCTTACAGGATAAGTGTTTACCACACGTTGTTATATCAACAAGTAAAGATTGAGTTATCTAAGGGTTAATAAAATATATTTAGTTTGATGTAATCAGAATGGTAGTATTTATTAAGAGCAAATTTATCCATGACCGAAACATAAAAGGATACAGAGCAACTAAATTTATTTATGAGCTTGTTAATTTTTAATTTTTAATTCGGAGCGAAGCGACGTGACTGCTGCTGTCTTTATAGAAAATGTCTACAAGTTTTACAACAATGTACCTGTAGTCAATGACCTGTCATTCCAAATTGAAGCGGGAGAGATATTTGCTCTACTTGGCCCGAACGGTGCGGGTAAATCAACCACAATTCGGATGCTGACTACACTCACCAAACCCTCCCAAGGACGCATAGAAGTAGGTGGATATAATGTGATGAGTCAGCCAATATTGGCAAAACAGAGTATTGGCGTAGTCTTGCAACAAGTCAGTGTGGATAACGATTTAACCGTCTGGGAAAATATGGAACTGCACGGGAGACTACATCACATTAGTAACCCGCAGCGACAAAAATTGATAAATCAATGGCTAGAATATGTTGAGCTAGCAGAAAGACGGGGTGATTTGGTAAAAACCCTGTCTGGGGGTATGAAACGACGGTTGCAAATTGCCAGAGCTTTATTGCATCAACCGCAAATTTTGTTTCTGGATGAACCAACGGTAGGACTAGACCCCCAAACCAGGCGACGCCTTTGGGAAATTATTCGGGATTTGAATAAACAAGGGATGACGATGCTACTTACGACCCATTATATGGATGAGGTCGAATTTTTGTGCAATGCCTTTGGCTCTGCCAAGCCAGGACGCATCGGTATTATGGATAACGGTAAGCTGATTTCTTTGGGAACTTTACAACAGCTGCGTTCTGCTCACGGTGAAGGTTTGGTAATGAAACAATTAGGTGTGTCTAATATGGGAAGTGATGGCGCTCGTAACTGGGAATATCTGTTTTTTCCATCCTTGGAAGCAGCAAATATTTACTTGAATGAACAGCCCGATAAAACCGGAATGATGGTGCGTCCCTCTAATCTGGAAGATATTTTTGTGGAATTAACGGGACGCCAGTTAGATTAACCTCATCCTCCTAACTGCCGCAGCATGGCTTCTACCCTTTCTACGCCATTTGAGTCATTGCGCCGCTTGTACAAGTCACGGGCTTTCTGAAGCAAGCTGTTTGCTTGTTTGGCTTGTCGTCGCTGTTTATACATCGAACCCATCAATTCATAAGTCTGGGCATTATTTTTATCCAAGTCGATTGCTTGTTGGTATGCCCAGGTAGCAGCATTATAGTCTCCCATACGCGATTGCGTCACAGCCAATCCTAAATAGGCGTTGACGTTGTTACGGTTCAGCTGTATGGCACGACGATAACCTTCCTTTGCCCCACGTGTGTCGCCCAAATTGGCTTTGATGTAACCCACAGCATAGTAAAAATCACTATTGTTAGGGTTGATAGCGATCGCCCGACGATAAGCTGTTAATGCTGCCTGGTAATTTCCCTGTTGAGCGTATAAATACCCAATACCTGAATGAATTTTAGCATTCTTGGGATCTATACTAGCTGCTTGCTGATAAACAGCGATCGCACCACCATAATCCCCGGCATTCACTAACCTCCGTCCTTCCTCCAGTAATTGCTTTAACTCTGGGTTTTTGGCCTGGGCCACTAATACCTGAGCCTGAGCTACTGAAGGTATGGTCAAAGTAAAACATCCTAGTAACACCACACTAAACACGAATGATGTTGGCTTGTACACAGTAAATTTCCTGAAATTTTAGAGGACTTTTTTCTTGTACATTAAAACAAAAATATGGACTTTTGAAAACTGTATTTCTTCGTATTGATTAAGATGTTAATAGTTCATTCTCCTTTCCTTTACATTTAGCAGTACATAACAGAGTTTTTACTGAAGGATGAAGTGTAAGCGATCGAGGAGCAGGTGAAAGTACCCTACATATAAACCAGTACTATAGCAAAACAACACATTTTTTAATCAGTACTTATACGTATTATCCAGAAAACCTAAACAGGCATTTGACTTAATCCTAGATTCTGATGCAGCAAGCTTATAGGCTTTGACATTTATTCCTATTTTTATTTCATAATTTGCTGACTCTGTATCCAATTTTTTTGACATTTTTAATCCTTGATACTACCCTTTGAGAAGTTATCATCCAGGCATTTACATCCTTTTATGGTCATTCAAAGGTAAGATAAATCTAAACTGTAAAATCTTCCATTAATCTGTTTAGGACAACACTAAATCCAAAGCGCAATCTAAAATTGTGTGAGAGGATGTTTATCAAACCTGTATTCTGTAATAATAGTTACAATTGTTAAAATATTTATCAAAATACTTTAATAATAAATATCAAGATATATCCCATATAGGAGGTTAATTTATGATTATAACTACCACTGATGTAATTCAAGGAGCCGTGATTGAGTCATATTTAGGCATTGTGACAGCAGAAGTAGTCTACGGCAGCAATTTTTTGCGAGATTTTTTGGCTGGGATTCGAGATATTATTGGTGGACGCACTGGTAGCTATGAGCGTCTATTTGAGCAGGGTCAACGCAAGGCATTAGAAGAATTAGAACAACGCGCACAACGTTTAGGAGCAAACGCTGTAATCGGGATTGAAATTGATACTGGCACAATAAATCTTGACCAGTCAGGAGTTCTTTTGCTGATTACTGCCACAGGCACTGCTGTGAGGATGCGTTAGTTTTTGATGATTTTTACTTTTGACATTCATTACAAAGCTTTAGTTAGATTAAGTCTAATGGCATACATCGTTAAAGCTGGTTTCTGATAGCTAGTTAATAGTTATATTTTAAGTTAAGAGTTTTTAAATGGGAATTTTAGAAAAAATACATAAATAAACACTAAATTATATTAAAAATTGTTAAACAAAGTTTATTTTTTCTGGCTAAAGATAGACCTATTAAATCTTTCTATTGATAGAGACTAAAACAGAACATTTAGTTATTTAATTTGAAGCATAAAGATGAATATACCCGAGCAGGAACTTTGCTGAAACAGCACTGGAGAACATAAGCGATGTCATACGTAAATCGGACAGGCAATGACGTTATATCTACTGATACTGGGGTAGCAGGTAGAGTAGCTGAATATCATGATCGTGTTCGCTGGGGGCCAATTATTGCTGGTTTGTTGGTTTCTTTGGCTACACAATTAATTTTGAGTTCTATCATTGCTGCGGTTGCGGCAGGCACAGTTGCGGGTTCAGGTGCACCTAGAACAATTGCCCCTAACGCTGCCGGTAATGCGGGGCTTTGGTCAACTATCGCTTTACTAATTTCCCTATTTACTGGTGGTTGGGTTACAGCGCGTGCTTGTGGCCCGATGAACCGCAATACAGCTCTTCTTAACGGCGCAATTCTTTGGGCAACGACTTTGGCAGTTAGCTCATGGCTTTTAGCAAGCGGAGTATCTGGTGCTTTTGGTGTTGCTGCTTCTAACGCAGGGGAAGTCATAAACCAGGTACAACAGCAAGGTGGTGTTAATGTACCACAAGCAAACATAAGTGCCCAACAAGCTCGTGAAACGGCAGCTAATATACGTTCGGGATTGTGGTGGTTTGTGTTTGGTTCTTTGTTGGGTTTAATAGCCTCAATGATTGGAGCCGTAACTGGCGCTCGTAGTCCTCGGACAAACACTTACAATGCTTAAATAATTATTTGAAAAATCAAATATTATTTATTTTTAAATAAAAGCACCTTGAAAAAGGTGCTTTTAATTTCTTATTTAAGGTTGGCGTTTGTAGCATCCAATTAATTTTGCTGTTGCCAAAATGTTTGTTCGAGTGCATCAGGGTCATTAACTGGCAATTAATACTATGCTTTCTGTTGCGAAGTACTTAAAAGGTTCTTGCTCCAATATTAGACTTTAGGCAAAATTGCTTATCTGTGAATATCGCGCTTCTAAGAAACATTTCTATTTTTTAAAAGCGCGATATTTTTATGGTTATTTTTTCTAAGTAAATGCAACTAAAATTTTACTACTGCAAATCACCATTTCAGATATGAACCTTCAATGCCCTGCTCACGTCGAATTTTGCCATCTTTTTCAAACCAGGCAATTACTTGCTGTGCTGTCAAATCTTCAATATCAACACCGTACTCTTGAGCAATATGCTTCAAAAGCTTCAGTGATGAAATTGTCAATCTTGTTAAAAACTTTTCTGGGGAAGACAACAAGGCAGCATCTACTTTTGCTGACTCTTCTAGAGTTAAAAATTGTGCTGATGGTTGCTGTGGTGGTACATCCATAAATGCTATCTCAAACTTAGTTGATTATTGATAATAGGTAGTTGCTATTCAGCTATTATCCATTACCACGGCTAGATGTAAACCGAGTTTATCTATAATAATTTTACTGGCGAATTTGTACTAAATAGCCACAACGGTGTTCGCCATCAATAATCCAGTGGGTGCGTTCTACGGTACAATCAGGTAAGACGGCAGCAAACATTTCTAATTCGTGACCACAAATGCTGGGGAAAGACTCGGCAACGTTAGAAATGGCGCAGTTATGCTCCATTAAGATAAAGCGATCGCTCTCAAAGCAGTCATTGACATCAACAGGGTGATACTCAGCCATGAAGCCTTCCGCTTTTCTCAACTCTACTAAGTTGGCTACACGTTCTCGCAGTGAACCGCTACCCACGCGATCGCGATATTCTAGGGCTTTGCGCTGCCACTGTTTCTCTAAAATCGATTTAAATTGGTCGTGTCCCATCGTTTCGGCTAAGGTGTCTAGCAGCGAAACCGCAAAATTTCCGTGGCCATCACCAAAACGATCGCTCATTGTTCGATGCAAGCGATCGCGTCCTTGACGACTCAGTTTATAAAGGTGCTGCGGACGCCCCATCCCCGCCGCCTGCACTGATGTCGAATACAAAACTAGCTCCTCCGTCTCCAAATCTTTGAGATGGCGACGAATCGCTTGCGGGGTAACGTCTAAAAGTTCAGCTAGCTCCAAAGCCGTTGCTTTTTCATGTTTGTGCAGATATTCTAGGATATCTTGCTTGGTTGAGGACTGGTGGGTAGTCGCCATCTTCTGGTGCGAGACGTTCAGCGAACGCCCCAAAAATTTCTTTGAAAATTTGACTTTGACAACATTGTTGTTGTTAATCTAGCGTAAAATGAAGATAGGTTAAACAACAATGAAGTTGTTTTAGTCTCCACCACTATTCTAACAGCCGTGTAACCATTCCGTAACGTGAGATGGGAATCGGCTAAAGAAAAGTCCGACTCCCATCCTTATAGAGATTCAAGTTCCGAACACGAGAGATTATTACTGATGAGTGCCACTGTCAAAACCTTAGTCAACCAACCCTACAAGTACGGCTTTATCACCGATATTGAGGCCGACACAATTGAGCGTGGACTAGACGAGGACGTTATCCGCTTGATATCCTCTAAGAAGAACGAGCCACAGTTCATGCTGGACTTTCGCCTCAGAGCTTATCGCCAGTGGCAAAAAATGACGGAACCAACTTGGCCTAATGTCAAGTATCCGCCAATCAATTATCAGGATATCATTTATTACTCAGCGCCAAAACGCAAGAAAGAAAAACTAAACAGCTTGGATGAAGTTGATCCAACCCTTTTAGAAACCTTCGAGAAGTTAGGCATTTCCCTATCTGAACAGAAGCGACTGGCAAATGTCGCTGTCGATGCAATTTTCGATAGCGTTTCTGTCGCCACTACATTTAAAGAAAAGCTAGCGGAAGACGGCGTTATTTTCTGTTCGTTTTCGGAAGCGTTGCAGGAACACCCAGAACTAATCAAAAAATACCTGGGTAGCGTCGTTCCCATCGCTGATAACTACTTTGCCGCTTTGAACGCCGCCGTATTTAGCGATGGTTCCTTTGTCTACATTCCTAAAGGCGTTAAATGCCCAATGGAACTGTCTACCTACTTCCGCATCAACTCTGGTGATACGGGACAATTTGAGCGGACTTTGATTGTCGCCGAAGAAGGTAGTTATGTTTCTTACCTCGAAGGTTGCACCGCACCGATGTATGACAGCAATCAGTTGCACGCTGCTGTTGTGGAACTCGTCGCCCTCGACAACGCCGAAATTAAATACTCCACCGTCCAAAACTGGTACGCTGGAGATGCTAATGGTAAAGGCGGTATTTACAACTTTGTCACCAAGCGCGGTTTGTGTCAGGGCGTAAATTCCAAGATTTCCTGGACTCAAGTAGAAACAGGTTCGGCAATTACTTGGAAATATCCTAGCTGTGTGTTGGTGGGTGATAACTCTGTGGGTGAGTTTTACTCGGTGGCGCTAACAAATCATCAGCAGCAAGCCGATACGGGCAGTAAGATGATTCACGTTGGTAAGAACACCCGCAGCACAATTATTTCTAAAGGAATCTCCGCAGGTAAATCCAGTAATAGTTATCGGGGTTTGGTGAAAGTCAACCCGACGGCAAAAGGGGCGAGAAATTATTCTCAGTGCGACTCAATGCTGATTGGGGATAATGCCCATGCGAATACTTTCCCTTATATCCAAGTGCAAAATAACGGTGCAAAGGTAGAGCATGAAGCTTCTACTTCCAAGATTGGGGAAGATCAGTTATTCTACTTTGCTCAACGGGGTATTTCTTCAGAAGATGCCATTTCGATGATGATTAGTGGCTTCTGTAAGGATGTTTTCAATCAGCTACCGATGGAGTTTGCTGTGGAAGCTGATAAGTTGTTGAGTTTGAAGTTGGAAGGGAGTGTTGGATAGCGTTTGTAGTCATCACTTTATTCCTGTCAAATCGCTAGAAACCGAAAAAATTAACGCTTGTAGTCAGCACTTTAGCGCTAGAGGAAAGCGCTAAAGTGGCTACTACGAACCAAAAAAGAAGAGAGAGAACATGATTATTGAAAATAGTGAAATTGTGCTGTCAGTAAGGAATCTGACGGCTAATGTTGATGGAACACCGATTCTTAAAGGTGTGAATCTTGAGGTGCGATCGGGTGAAATTCATGCAATTATGGGGCCGAATGGTTCTGGTAAGAGTACCTTTTCTAAGGTGTTGGCTGGGCATCCGGCGTATGAGGTGACTGGCGGGGAGGTGATTTTTCAAGGACAAAATCTGTTGGAGTTGGAACCGGAAGAACGCGCCAGAAGTGGTGTATTTTTGGCGTTTCAGTATCCGTTAGAAATTCCGGGTGTGAGCAATTTAGATTTCTTGCGGGTGGCGTACAATTCCCGGCGTAAGGCGCAAGGTTTAGAGGAAATAGACGCTTTTGATTTTGACGATTTGATTGAGGAAAAGTTGGATGTGGTGAAGATGAATCCCAGTTTCCTCAGTCGCAGTTTGAATGAAGGGTTTTCTGGTGGTGAGAAGAAGCGGAATGAAATTCTGCAAATGGCCCTACTAGAACCAAAGTTGGGAATTTTGGATGAAACTGATTCGGGTTTGGATATTGACGCGCTCAGAATTGTGGCCAATGGGGTAAATCAACTGGCAAATCCAGAAAATTCTACAATTTTGATTACCCACTACCAACGGTTACTCGATTATATTGTGCCTGATTTTGTGCATGTGATGGCACAGGGGCGGATTATTACGAGTGGTGGTAAAGAACTGGCGCTGGAATTAGAGTCTCGCGGTTATGACTGGGTGCTAGAAGAATTTGCAGCTGAGGTGGGTGTGTAATGAGTATTCAAGTATCTCCTAGTCCAGTTCCGAATTCAAATACAGTCAGTTTGACATCAATGTTAGATAGAGATGATTATCTGACTGGGTTGTTAAATCAAGTAACTGCAACTAAAACAGAAGGTTGGTTGCAGGAATTACGCCAAAGTGCTGCTAATTGGGTACGTCACTCGATTATCCCAACTACCCGTGAGGAAGAATGGCGATTTACTGATTTGTCGTCTCTGCGAAAGCTGCAATTTAATCTAGAGACGGTAAATTATGCGTCTTTAGAATTTGATATTTTGCCAGAAGCGGCTAATAGTCGTTTGGTATTTGTTAATGGCGTTTATGCGCCGGAGTTATCCGCAGTTACAGATTTACCATCTGGAATTGTGGTGAGTAATTTGGCTAGCTTCCCTGCGGTTGAGCAGCAAGCTGTACAGCAGTATTTAGCTCAAGCTGAGGGAGCGCAGGAAGTTTTTACCGCTCTCAACACGGCTGGGATAACTGATGCAGCTGTGGTGTGGGTGAAGAAGAATGTGGTAGTTGAAACGCCAATTCATCTGGTATTTATTTCGGTTGTGGGTGAGACGGCGACGATTTCGCAGCCACGTTGTTTGGTGGTGGCGGAAAGTGGTTCGCAGGTGACGTTGGTTGAAGAGTATACGAACCACCAAGGTGCAGAGAAAGAGAGAGTATATTTCACCAATTCGGTTACGGAAATTTGGGTTGGTGACAATGCCCAAGTGAGTCACACTAGGGTTGAGCGAGAAGGTGCAGAGGCTTTTCATATTGGTAAAACTGCGATCGCACAAGCTCGTGATAGCCGATATACTTGTCATGCCATAACTTTAGGTGCAAAGTTGTCACGGCACAATTTAGAAATTTTGCAAACTGGTGAGCAGACACAAACTACTCTCAATGGGTTGACGATAATTTCTGGTAAGCAGTTGTCTGATACTCACAGTGCGATCGCACTCAATTATCCTCACGGTACAAGTGACCAATTGCATAAATGTATTGTAGGCGATCGCGCTCATGCGGTGTTCAATGGTAAAGTTTTTGTACCCAAACCAGCGCAGTTGACAAATGCAGCCCAGTTGAATCGCAATTTACTGCTATCATCTAAAGCCAGAGTTGATACCAAACCCCAATTGGAAATTACGGCGGATAATGTAAAGTGCGCCCACGGTGCTACCGTTAGCCAATTGGAAGATGATGAAATATTTTATCTGCAAAGTCGGGGAATTGATGAAAACGATGCTCGGAAGTTGTTAATTAACGCCTTTGGGGCTGAAGTCATCAACAAAATACCAGTTCCTTCTCTGCGAGAAATCCTTTTAAACACAGTCAATAATCTCAAGTCCCTGACTAATGAGTAATAACTAATCTACCAATGACTTTCACCTCTACCAAAACCCTTGCTGATAAAGTTCGCGCTGACTTCCCGATATTGCATCAGGAAATCAACGGGAAACCCCTGGTTTATCTCGATAATGCTGCGACATCACAAAAGCCTTTGTTGGTGTTAAATACCCTACGGGATTATTACGAACACTATAATGCTAACGTGCATCGAGGTGCCCATTCCCTGAGCGCTAAAGCTACTGATGCTTATGAAGGTGCGCGAGATAAAGTTGCCAAATTCATTAATGCTGCATCCCGTCAGGAAATCGTCTACACCCGAAACGCAAGCGAAGCGATTAACCTAGTAGCCTATAGCTGGGGAATGAATAATTTGCAGCCTGGGGATGAAATTATTCTGTCGGTGATGGAACACCACAGTAATATTGTGCCTTGGCAATTGGTAGCACAAAAAACGGGTGCAGTACTGAAGTTCGTGGAACTGACACCAGAAGAAACTTTTGATTTGTCACAGTTTAAAAAGCTGATTTCCGACAAAACAAAGTTGGTGTCGGTGGTGCATATTTCTAATACTTTGGGTTGCATTAACCCAGTGGAAGAAATTGGTACGATCGCTCACCAATACGGTGCTAAATTTTTAGTTGATGCTTGCCAAAGTGTTCCCCACTACCCCATTGATGTACAGAAAATAGATTGTGACTGGTTAGTAGCTTCCGGTCATAAAATGTGTGCGCCAACTGGGATAGGATTTCTGTATGGCAAGTTGGAATTGTTAGAATCAATGCCACCATTCTTTGGTGGTGGTGAGATGATTGCAGAGGTATACTTAGACCATTCCACCTATGCAGAATTACCGCATAAATTTGAAGCTGGTACACCTGCAATTGGAGAAGCGATCGCACTTGGTGCTGCGATCGATTATCTTAGCAGTATTGGCATGGATAAAATCCACGCCTACGAAGCAGAATTAACAGCTTATTTGTTCCAGCAATTAGAGCAAATTCCCCAAATACGGATTTACGGCCCCAAACCAAATGCTAAAGGGGAAGGTAGAGCCGCTCTTGCGTCATTTACAGCCGGGGAAGTGCACGCCAACGACTTATCTACATTATTAGATCAAGAAGGTGTTGCTATCCGTTCTGGACACCACTGTACTCAACCATTACACCGCTACTTAGGTCTTGCTGCAACCGCACGAGCAAGTCTATCTTTCTACAACACCCGCGAAGAAATTGATATTTTCATCAAAGCACTGAAAGAAACCCTGGAGTTTTTTGCGGGTTTCCTTGCTTAAAGTTACAAAATATTCAGATCCTAATTGTGCCGATTATCAGCAAAATAACTTGCTAATAATTGGCACAATTTAATTATTTGGCTATTTTAGAGGACCAACTAAAGTGTCATATAGTGACTTTAATTTATATATAGTTAGAAAAACCTTTAGCTTAACAGAACGTGAGTTCGATAGAACTAAAAAATGGCAGGAGGTAGTGCAGGCAAATCTTTTGGGTAAATGTCAGGTCAATAGATAATCTTAGCAGAAGCAGAGACATAAATTGGTTTGCCTTTAAGATCGGCAAGAATTTTAATTGCTGAGTTGGGATGTGCAATAAAACACTAGGGGTCTTTCTTGAAAATTGCTGTAACTGTGGCTATGACATTCACAGCATCTATGCCATAAATCATAAAGAAATCTACCGTACCCCCATCAACAATTGAGTACCACTGAGAACCTAGAG
Source organism: Nostoc sp. (assembly GCF_036918245.1). GTDB lineage: Bacteria > Cyanobacteriota > Cyanobacteriia > Cyanobacteriales > Nostocaceae > Nostoc. The sequence continues at coordinate 15,261 of NZ_JBALEF010000046.1, read as the reverse complement.
ACCACTCATTTTAATAGTTATATCTAAACTATAGTCTTTGTAAATACCAGTGGCGTAGGCGCAGCCCGCACTTCTCTACGAGACGCTGCGCGAATGGCACAGTGACCATCGTAGACATCGCTTAGTAAAATCCACGGTGTTCCGCTTGTGCTATCTAGTTTGTACTAAAGTTAGCTTTATTCAACCGAGAATTACTAGTTGACGGTTGGTTGCTGTTAGTACAAGCAGCAATGACGCTGCTATTAATTCAGATAGAAGCGTATTGAATAAAACTATGGCGACTAAGGCGATGAATTGTTGTTGATGAGGATGATAACGGATTCATAAAACAGTATGATGCTCTCTCCTATCTGCCGTTGTAGCTGAATCTAAATGTACATTCTAGAATCAACTTTTGATTCACTAGCGAATAGGGCTGAATTTCTAAAGCACGTTGAAAAGCTCGGATAGCTTGACCATACTCTCCTATTGCTGCATAACATAAGCCCATACCATGAAGCGCCCCAAAATGTATTGGATTTATCTGTACAACCATCTGACAATCTGCCAGAGATTTTTGATAATCGCCAATACTGTAATAGAGGAAAGCTCGACGATTCCAAGCTTCGGCAAAATCTGGCTGGTCTTTAATTAATGCTGTCAGCGCTGTTTCAGCTTCAGCAATTTCACCTGCATCCAGTAACTTTTGACTGCGGTCAATTATTTCCAGCCCATAGATTCCCTTTTGCTGAAACCAGATCCGCCAGATTTTTCTGGTTGCCTTGTCGCGCACTGTGGCATCCGGGTTTTTCAACTCTTCAAGTAAGGAATTGATAAATAAAGAATCCATGAATTTGAGATCAGTGAATATACCTTTGTATTAACTTTCTCACAAAAGATATCGATTAAATCATTTTTAAAGTTATCTTTAAATTAGCCGTGATTAATCGCTAATTATGAAATTTTTGTGTGATTTATTATGTTCAACAATACGACTAATACCACACTAGATATTTATAATCATAAAAATAAAAACTGATTAGAGTAGCTAACAGATCCCTTTGGCGACATCAATATGCTAGAACTGCAAGATGCACTAGACAAAGGTTGTTTGCAGGTAGATGGCAAGATTATGAAACCAGGCGGTAATTTGGTTATCAACAAAGCCGCAGTTGAGCCAGTTTGGTATTTCCCAGGAATTACTAAGCGCTTTGACATTGCAGAATCACAGTTGCTTTGCCCGTAAAGAATGTGTCACCAGAGTGGAAGATATGGGCTTCTAAGAATTAATGCCGAATATGTTGTATTGGTTTTTCACAAATTGTCTTAGTGGCTAACATACTCTTTATTAGAACCTAAATTTATCTGCTTACTCGCTGCACCAGAAACTATAAAGAGTCTTGTAATGTACATTACATTCTGATGTGGCACTGTATGCTTCTGTCATTGATGACCATTTGAATGAACATGGATTAAGTCCTGGGTTGTGAGATACAGGCACGGCGGGCTACGCCTAAGCTTATATATGTAGCACAAAATAAGCTGATTACTCATCAAATCCAGTTATTAACCTAATACTGCACAAATCATTAGTTAATAAATTTTACTTCATCAAATTTGGAAGTATTCTTAAATAAATGCATACTAAATACATCACATTGATACACTAACTTCATATAAAATAGTCATTAATTTTCTCAGTTATTCCATAATCATCTACTATAATGTTGGATACTTCAATTCCCCGCTTATAACGATAAATTTACATAGTAGGTACTAATGCTACAACCGACTATCGGACAATTAGAAACAGAAATCTCACAGCGAATCATAAATTTATATAATGATAGACTAGGGAAATCTCCTAGCCAAATCATTTGTCATTTTTTTGATACTGAAATCGTAATTTCTATAGAAAACTCTGTTACCCAAGCTGAACAAACTTTACTGAAAGGAGGTTATGATACTTTAGGTGAACAAGTACGATTATATTTAGACAAAATAATTAAACCAGATTTAAAAAATTTGATTGAGGAAATTATTGGTCAACCTGTCCTCTACCTGATGACAAACACAAATTTAATAACAGGTCGTACTGGGATTGTTGTAATTCTCAAGGAATTACCTGAATTTCGTAATCCCGAATCTATTCCCAAGATAAATGTTAGGAATTTAGCTGACTGATGTGGCGACTGATTACCACTTCTAATTGATTAAAATCATAGGGTTTAGTAATGCAATCATCAAATACGGTGAGCATCGTGGAGCGATCATCTTGTACCGTTGTTAAAGGTGTGACTGCAATGATTGGAATGGTAGCAGTTTTTGAGTCATGTTTGAGATCGTCAATGACTTGGTTCGCACTCAAATTAGATAGCTTCATATCTAGCAGGATTAAATCTGGTTGATGAGTTTGTGCCAACATCACAGCCCTCACCCCTTGTTTGGTACAAATACATGAAAAATTTAATATTTCTAGATGAGAATTAAGTAGCTCTAAATCATGTAAACTCTGTTCTACAACCAAAATTAAAGGCTGTCTATTCATAAGCAGTTAGTCCTGTCCAAGAAAAGCTAGGCATAAAAATTCCAACCATCAGGAAAACCTGAAAGTCTTTGTTTCTAGTAAATGTTTAATTAAACCTACGAGAGTATCTTCAGACGACCAACTAAGGCATAAAAATGAATAGGTTAGTGTATACTTCATTCGGTTATCCATCGGCGCTAAATTTTAGGAAATAACATAGCAAAGCAGTCATAAGATCAAGCAAATAGTAGCATAAGTGATGTATGTAATTGCCAGGATTGACTATAAAGATCGGTATTTTATGATAAGTAGGGGATACTTAAAGTACTTGAAGTTACAGATTTACCATTAGCCAGGAGTGCCAAAATTGCGTAGGCATCGCCTTTGTGACATTACCATAAATTAATTAAGTATATTTAACCATCAAGTAACTGACGTGCATAAGCGATCGCCTCTGTTGGTGTTGAAAGTTTCCCCTCTGCTTGTGCTACGCCAATTTCAGTTAGCAGTTGACCGATGATTGGCGAAGCTGGAATATCTAACGCTACGATCAACTCCTTCCCGCTTACTAGTGGAGTGGGATGAGCGATCGCATCATCAGGGTTGAGGTAGCGGTTGATCAAAGGTGCTAAGACTTGGTAGCTCATTGCTTTAGTTTCCACTGCTGTGTGTAGTGGCTTGTCACCAGATATTGCCTCTACCAAATTATTAATTGCTACAGCTAGCACTGCCGTAGCCGGGAACACAATATCTGCCTCATGAAACAAAAAGTATTGTTCCCGCAAGGACATATCAACTACTTGAAATTGCGGTAACAGTTTCAGAGCAGTAGTTACACCTCGGATTTCTGCACGACTATAAGTTAGTTCCTGTAGCTCTATTTCTGCTAATTCTGGATTCGGGTTGACAAGACAAGCAAGTTTGGCAATACCTAGCCAAGTAGTTTTAATACTATCGCGGACATATTCTTGCAGTTGTGCCCCTAGTTGTTGCCACTTTTCTGTGAGTAAGGCAGCTGCTGTGTCAACTGCTGCTAGTTTGAGCAAGCTTTCACGGGTGGCATTTTTGAAGAAAGGGGCAAGTAAACCATCTTCCCAAACCGTTGTAATCCAAGGAGTACCCTGGGAATTTGCCAGTAGATAGCCAATTTCTACCCGAACTCGTTCGGCTGCAACTTTGCTGATATGTGATGCCAAAGAACGAATTGCGGCTTGGGTAGCTGGCTCAATAGTAAAACCTAGTTGGGCGGCTTGGCGATAACCTCGGATTAACCGCAAAGGGTCATCTTCTAAGTTCGCGGGTGATACCATTCGCAAAATACCCTGTTGTAAGTCTAAATAACCTTGTAGAGGATCGATAATTTCTTGTGTATGGGGATTATAAGCGATCGCATTTACCGTAAAGTCCCGTCTGTGCAAATCAACTTCTAAACTATCTCCTTCCTGTTGGGCAAAGTCAGCTGTGGCGTGGGGAAAAACCACACGAGCAATTTGTCGTTTTGCATCGAGTAACACAAAACCAGCTTTGTAATGATGAGCGATCGCTCTCGCTACCTTTACCGCCTTAAATGGTATAACAAAATCTAGATCCAGATATTCGCGAGTTCTGCCAAGGATCGCATCTCGGACAGCGCCACCTACCATGTAAGCGGGTTGTGGCAGGAATTCCAAACTAAAAGGCCAATTTTCGGGAGCTAGGGTAGAAGGAATTGATTCACGCATTGTAATAAAAATCAACCCAGCAACTCATGAATAACAGTTGGGCTTAAGTTAGATTAACAATAAAGGCCCCTGGAGTTGGTTCTATTATGTGTATTTGCGTGAATTGCCACTATGTAGACAGCTGTGTTACCTATCATGCCGTAGAAGGGCAGCACCAACAGCCTCACTTGACTGAAACACCAGATTTTGATCCAAATGAACCTTCTATCAATGTCAACATTCGGACTCAAGATGATGTAATTGAAATGGAATGGGATGTTGTTGGTTGTCTGAGCTTTAAGCGGGAAACAGGTAAGTGGTCGAAATTGCGTCCTGGTGAATTAGTGCCGACTTGATAGAAAATGATTGGTGTATCTTACAGCTATTTTCAGGTAAATAGACCACGCGGTAGGGGCACAGCATTGCTGTACCCTTACTACAGATGTGCTTCAAATACATGATTTCTGCTGTAATGAGATTTTGTCCATCAACAGATCGCGAATTCATGATACAGAAAAGAGATGTCAGCAAAGCGATCGCAGAAGATAAAAAAGCCAGCCAAGAGAAAACAGCATGACCAACGCACAGCGACTAGACCATGTAGAAGATGAACTCGAAACTGTTAAGCGATTGCTAGTGTCTACTGCTAGCTACGCAGAATCAGCAAACAGGCGGCTTGATGAGTTGACCATAAAACAAGACCGTACCCAATCTCATCTTCATGAGTTAACCATAAAACAAGACCGTACTCAATCTCATCTTGATGAGTTGACCATAAAACAAGACCGTACTCAATCTCACCTTGATGAGTTGACTATAAAACAAGACCGTACTCAATCTCACCTCGATCAACTAGAGGTACGTATTGACCGGGTAGGGGGAAAGGTTGACCAACTTTCTGATAAGGTTGATAGTTTTATCACTCACACGCAACGCCTATTTACAAAGGCAGGCAGTGAGATAGAGGAAACAAAGGCACGAACTGAGCGATTAGAAGCACTCATGCTAAAGCTTGACCGAAACTTTGAGGAACAAAAATCTCAGTTTCAGGAGTTTCAACTTACCACGGGTGCTGCCTTGGAGCGAATTGACCGAGTTTTGGACTATCTATTGAGACAGCAAGGCGGTAATCCAAATCTCCCATCCTAGCCGCGATCGCTATTAGAGAGTGAACAGCATTTGACTGATTGTTACTCAGTAGTTTATTCAATTAATAACCGTTATGTTATATGCTTGAATAAATCATATTAACTCTATAAAAATAGATATTTTAAGTAACTTTGACAACGAAACTAGAAGACTTTGCAATAAATAAATACGCCTTAGTACTACACACCACCACTCCCGAATTAGGACTAGCAATTAGTAATTTTGCGGGCGAAACTCGCTCTCAAATTTGGAACTTAGGGCGTGATTTATCTAGCTTACTACATCCATATTTAATTGAATTTATCAAACCGCAAACTTGGGCAGATTTGTCCTTTATCGCAGTTGCAAAAGGACCTGGGGGCTTTACGGGAACTCGGATTGGTGTAGTGACTGCTCGTACTTTAGGGCAACAGTTAGATATTCCTGTATTTGCAATTTCAACTTTGGCTGCGGTAGCTTGGTCAGAAGCAGGCAAAAGTCAAAATCCAAAAACTATTGCTGTGGAAATGCCAGCACAACGAGGTCAAATTTTCGCTGCTATTTATCAGTTTGAGCCAGATAATTCTAAACTAAAAGTGTATTTGTCAGATAGAGTGTTGACACCAGAAGTATGGCAGGAAACTTTAGCAAATTGGAACACTGATTATCAGTTGATTCAAGCCCAATCTGGATTAGCAGCAACGGTGACAAGTATTTTGGAATTAGCTAATCTCGATTGGCAAGAGGGCAAATTTCCTAATTGGTCAGAGGCTTTACCATATTATGGGCAACATCCAGTACAGGGTGCGTAATGCTTCTAAACTAGTTATTAGATAACTAGTTTAGAAGCATTACATTACTTAATCACACTGTAGTAAAGTTACTGAATGCAAAAAAAGAATTAGTTGCTACATTCTAATTAAATAGAAAAGGTTTACTAGAATGTAGACCTTTTTTTTGTTATTAGGAGATATAAATTGAATAGCAACAATGATAAAGGTGAACTAACTTTAGCTATAGGACTGCTAATAATATCTTTAGGAATTTTAGGCATTGGCACAACTTTACCTAAAAAAACTACAGAAGGGATGACTATCTGTAATGCAAAAGTTGGTGATACTGGATATATGCAAGGATTGATTACCGATATATCCAAAGAAGCAGGGAAACTTAGCATTCAGTTAACAGAAGGCACTGCTGGTTGTAATGGCTTATTATTAGCAGCATCAAGTAATTCTGTCAATTTAAAAGTCGGAAATAGAATTAAAGTCAAAGTTAAAGTTGTCGGAGACGGCATGTATAACTTAATAAATCAAGCAGAAATAGACCCAACAGTAGTTGATACATTGGGTAATACAGAAGAAACTATTAAATTAGAACTTACTTTTAGTAGTAAACCTGAATTATATGGCAGTGATAAATATGCCGTAATTACAGTTAATACTAATGAGGGGAGACTCAAACTAAAAATTGATAAAGAGAAATTAAGTCAAATCAGATTAAACCAACCAGGAAGTCTTACTTACTATGCCTCTACAAAAGTAGTAAGCAGTGTAGATTACTAACTAGGGAACAGGGGACAGTTTAAGAACACTTCCCGTAGAGAAAGTGTGAAAACTATACTCTATTCTTTAATACTATCCCCATTCCATTCTAATTTATTGTATTAATTCTGTCCCCTGTTCCCCGTACCCTGTAACCCTCTTATGCTCTTTACTGGAATTCTACTTGGCGCTTTCTCAGGTATAATACTTAGTTTAGTACCTGGATTTAATATTGGTTTTGCTTTTATTTTTGCCACTACAATTGAAGACTCCTACTTTGCAGTAGGTTTAATCTTGGGTATAGATTCCACTGCATCTATAATGCGGCATTTAAATATGCTTAATTCAATAATCGAAGAAGATGAAAACAAGTTGTGTAAAACTGACCCAAGTTTAATATTAACCTCACTAGTTGGAGAAATGAGTGGTAAGTTCTTTGGTAGCTTCGTTAGTATTGGCTTGTTAATATTCTTACAAGGAAGTCTATTAAAATTAGATGGAGTGGGAAAAAGTTTTTCCTTATTCATGGTACTAATTGTATGGACTTTACTAATAATGTTCAAGTGTAAAAACCAAAAATTAGGAATACTTAGTCTATTGTGCTCAGGCTTACTAGCAATATTAACTATCAATTTACCAATAGACCAACCAATGTTTGTGTTAACTAGCTGTATGTTTAGTAGTAACTTGTTAAAAACATTTACAGAAAAAACTAGTACTATCAAGAATCCCAAAATTAGTTCATTTCATGATGGAGTAGAAATAGCTGGGGGATTATTTGCTGGATGTTTATCATCTATATTATGGGGTTTACCCACATCTGTTGTGTGTAAATCTATTGAAGAAAAATATGATAAGCCTCATACTATTGTTAGCAGAAAAAGCTTTGCTGATGGCGTAAGCGGCGTATTAGGACTAACAATATTTTTTACTATTCAAGGTAGCAAAAGCCCCCTAGCTAGTAATATTAGTAATTTCAATAGCCAAATCCAATTCAATGATATTGAAAATATTGGGATAATTGGAATTAGTTTTAGTTTGTCCTTAATTGGCTATTTAATATTCAACAATATTATGAATATTTATATAACCATTTACAATAAAATCCCAGCGATCGCAAGCAAAGGAGTCTTGATGTTAACAGGGGTTGCTTTAATCTATATGAGCAATGGCTGGTGTATACCATTACTTATTGCTAGCCTCTTGTTAAGCAAACTAATTAGATTAGCCGAGGCTCCAAAAGAACTAAACTTAGGCGCATTAAGCATTCTACCAATGATGGCATTGTTCTAAAACAGCCACAGCCAAACTGGGAGAGTAACCAACAATACTATAGCCCCAGTAGCTAAGGCAGTAACTGCCAGATCGCGATCAAGATTGAATGTCTCAGCAATTACCAGTGTGGCGAAAGCTGGAGGCATAGCCATTTGGAGCACGATTATCTTTGCTATGGGCCCAGTTAATCCAAACAGTGGTAAGATGCTGCCCAATATCAAGGGAACTAGCAGCATTTTGATTCCCAAGCTCATCCCTGCTTGTGGTAGGCTACCCCAAGATTTGAGCAGCGCCAGTCGCATTCCAATTAATACCAGGGATAAAGTTACACTACTCCAAGCAAATTTCTCCAGGCAAAATTCCACGACTGTGGGAATTGTCACCTGCCGAAACAGCAAGCCAAATCCGAAACCCCACAGGGCAGGATTAATTAAGATAGACCTAGCAATTTGCCAATGATTATGGATACCACCGCCAAAACGCGCTGCTAGTAACACACCCAAGCCATAAGCTCCTGGGAATGAACCTAGCAAATCGTAAAATAACGCCCAAGCAAAGTATTCCTTGCCTACCATTGCTAAGGTAATCGGAAAGCCAAGATAACCTGTATTACCCAACATTGCTGCTAATATCAAGCTAGCCTGAGTTGGTGATTGGGGGACGGTATTTCTAAAATAGGCTTGTGCTTTAATCCCTAAGTAAGCTAAAAATGCTCCTAGAAAAATGGCGAGGTAAGCGATCGCAGGTGCAATCCAAATTTGCCCTGATAAACTAGATTGACGCAAAAAAGATACTATGCTTATGGGTACTCCCACCCAAAAAAGAAACAGTCCTAAACGTGTAGGAACTGTAACAGGTAGTTTGCGTCCCAAAATAAAACCTACCAGGACTAATCCTCCCAGCTTGACGTATAGTTCTAAAAGGTTTGTCAAGATTGCGCCTAAGAACCACAGATGTAAAATGCTACCTGTTACGTATACTTTTGTCCAGTGCAAAATCTGTTATGGCTATTCCACAAAAACAGGAGTTTACCCTTGAATAAGGCAGGGTTTTCTGGAAAACCGCAAAACTCATCGAATGATCTTGGTGATGATATTCCAGTGGCTGTACGCGATACCCCTGTTGCAGCACCTAAAATTTGGTTGCAACCCCGAATTGTGCTGATTGGGGGAGTAATGGGATTTGTTCTGCTGGCTTTAATTAGCGGTTTTTTGTTTTTCGTTACTGCACCCAAAAAAACCGCTGATTCTCAACTTTTACCAGCTACTTCTACTCCTACAACTCCAAATCCGACAGCATCTAATAATTCCAGCGATACTGTGTTAGGGCATTTTCCATATCCAGAAGCCCCTGAATCAGAACTAGTAACCATCTCCGCAAATAGGGGCATTAGAATGCGAAAAGCTGCTGCCCAAAAGTTTGAGGAGATGGTAGCAGCAGCCCGGAGTGCAGGTGTAATTTTAGTACCAATTTCTGGCTTTCGCTCATTCAAAGACCAGGAAGAGTTGTTTTTTGCTGTCGGCGCCCAGCGAAATCAAACGCCAGCAGAACGAGCTGCCCTCAGCGCTCCTCCTGGTCATAGCGAACATCACACAGGTTATGCTGTGGATGTTGGAGACGGAGCAGTACCAGCAACTAATCTTCAAACTAACTTTGACAATACCAAGGCTTATCGGTGGCTGCAAGCAAATGCAGCGCGTTTCAGCTTTGAAATGTCTTTTCCCAAAGATAATGTTCAAGGTGTGAGTTATGAGCCTTGGCACTGGCGTTTTGTAGGCGATCGCAATAGTTTAGAAATGTTCTACAAAGCCAGAAACTTGAAACCCGCTAAGATATCGCCATAGGAGACAGCAGTCAAAATAATTCGGTCAGGAGTAATTAGTTTTACTCTCTTTTTGCTAATGGAGGCTGAAGAACTAGTTCTGTAAGAACTGGACAATAGTATTCAGCAATTTTCTTAGCGATCGCATCTGGTCGGGAAATTTTATCTAGATTGCAAAGTAAAATCACGGTAATTTTGTCATCAATAAAGCGGGTAATGTTACTTGCGAATCCTAGTATCGAACCATTATGACCAACTACTCGGCGATCGTCATAATTCAATACCTACCAACCTAATCCTGCAACATACCTTAACTTTTCCCAATCATCGCCCTGATTTGGAAAATGAGGAGTCCAGATCAAATCAAGGGTTGATTGTTTTAACAGAGTTGCACCACAAAGCGCCTGTTCCCATTTCACCATATCTTCCACACTGGAAAGTTGACCTCCAGCAGAATAGGTAACAGAAGGACTGTAGTAAGGTTTGTTAACGAGTTTGCTGTTTGTCAACCGATAGCCAGCAGATCGGTGTGGCACTATGTCACTGGGATTATTCATCACAGTTGCATTCATTCTCAAAGGAGCAAAAATGCGCTCTTGCAACAAATCTCCATAAGATTGTCCAGTTACCTTTTCTAGGATCAAACCCAATAGATAGTAGCCTGTGTTGTCATAGGCGCTAAACTCACCCGGTTGGAACTTGAGGGGTAGGTGAGTAACTAGAGCCAAAATTTCAGATTTCGATAAATTAAGATAGGTAATTTCCCAGTAGTTTGAGGCATCGGTATAGCTGGGAATTCCAGACTGATGAGACAAAATATGCCCGATTGTAAAATTTTGCCATGTTATGGGTAGATGATCGAGATAGTCTGCGATCGCATCTTCTAGCGAAATTATCCCTTGTTCCACGAGTATCATTATGGCTGTAGCAGTGAAAGTTTTACCGATAGACGCAATCTCATAAACTGTGTGTTCAGTGGCTGGAACAGAGTGTTCAACATTTGCCAGTCCATAGCCCTTAACTAAAACAGGTTCACCTTCCTGTACTAGTGCAACAGAAAGCCCCGGAATCTGATTTTGAGTCATTACAGCTCGAATATAGTCGTCAATCATAATTGACCTGATTTTTGTTTAGCGATGTGGAGATGAGGGAGCAGAGGAGCAGAGGGGAAGTTGCACTAAGTACAGTTTTGCGTAAAAGCGTAGCGTTTTTAATGCAAGCCGCTGCATTAACAAGGCAAGCCGACGTATTAACAATGCAAGCCGCTGCATTAACAATGTAAGCCGACACATTAACAAGGCAAGCCGCCGCATTAACAATGCAAGCCGACGCATTGGCATTGTAGGATATTGCCTTTCTTTAATTCGCTATGAATTAATGAAATGCTGTACTAAGTCTCTGCCCAATGCCCAATACCCAATGCCTAATGCCTTCTGAGAATTAAAAGAACGAACCGCAAAGGACGCATTCGCGTAGCGTCTCGTCAGAGAAGAGCGCAAAGTATAAGAGTTCATTAGGGGTGTAAGGGTTTAAGGGTTTAAGGGTGTAAGGTGAAGTCCTTTGGATTGAAACCCCGGACAACACGGTTGCCCCAAGGGGCAGGGCTAAAGCACTCATGCGGGTGGTTGGGGCTAGTTCTTCCCCCCCTACCACCATGCAACCCCTACACCCCCACACCCGCCCCAACGGGGCTTGGTAAAGAAGAGAAATTTAAAACTGATTCATCTATCAAAATTAATGGGATAAACTAGAAACTTTTACACTGTATATCTGTTTGACTTTTGAATGCGTGACTTTTGACTTCCGCCCTGCGGTACTAATCTGCAGTGCCATGTCCTGAACTTTGAGTTTTAGCATCAGATGGGTCAGGCTGAGGTTTTTGATACTTACCTGGATATTTGTGCTGAAAATAAGCTTCTAGTACTTGTAAAACCATCGGCCCGCAAATAGTACCGCCATGTTCGCCAGTATTTTCCCCAAAGGCCACAACTACAATTTCTGGCTTATTACTGGGCGCATAAGCACCAAACCATGTATGATTTGGGCGACCAACACCAGCTTCAGCTGTGCCACTCTTGCCGGACGCTGGGGCAATTGTCGGCACGTCCAAGCGCTTACCAGTGCCTTCACTCACCACCTTCCGCAGTCCGTCGCGGAGAACTTTGATAGTTGTCGGCTTCATATTTAAGGATTCTCGCCAACTTTTTGCTTCTTCGTTATCTTTAAGCAAATGTGGCTGAACTCGATACCCACCATTAGCAGGGACAGAAAACATAATCGCCGATTGCAGAGGTGTCACTTGCAAAGCGCCTTGACCAATTGACATATTAATGGTGTCGCCTACAGTCCAAGGTATCTTCCAAGCTTTCTGCTTCCATGTTTCATCTGGAACCAAGCCTACTGATTCTTCATCACGAAATTCAATACCAGTTCTTTGACCAAACCCGTATTTGCGACTCCATTTGATTAAAGTTGGGCCGCCAACTTTTCTGCCAACTTGATAGAAGAAAGTATCACTACTCATAGCGATCGCTCTGGGAAATCCTAATGGCCCAAATCCAGCGTGGTTCCACTCACCAAATGTCACCCCACCCACGGTAAGAGAACCAAAGGTTTGTAGTATTGAGTCAGGAGAAAATTCACCTGATTCCAGTCCAGCTGTTGTAGTGACAATTTTGAAAGTACTGGCGGGTGGAAAAGCACTCAGGGCACGATTAACCAAGGGATGATCTTTACCTTGCACGCTTTCCCAATCTTTCTGGGAGAGTTTTTGTTTGGAAAAGATATTTGGGTCAAAGGTGGGGTAAGATACCAACGCTAAAACAGCACCATTATTTGGATCGAGTGCTGCGATCGCGCCTCGATGATTTCCCAAAGCTTTTTCGGCTGCCTTTTGCACATCCAAATCTATGGTTAGGTGCAAATCATTACCAGCTTTTGCCTGTTTCTCCCCTATAACCCGGATTGGTCTACCCGCACCATCCACTTCTACTTGCTGACCGCCCCATTCGCCCCGTAGAGCTTTCTCATAAGCCTTTTCCACACCCATCTGACCGATTACATCTCCCAGTCGGTAGCCTAACTCCTTCTTGCCCTTTAACTGGTCGGCGGTCAACTCCCTTGTATAACCTAATACGTGTGCAAGTTCCTTGCCGTGGGGATAATAACGTACAGAGTCTGTATTAATTTCCACTTCTGGGAGTTCATTTTTATACTCCTTTAATGCCGTGATTTCTGCTTCATTTAAATCGCGAGCAACCCGGATGAGTGAAGAAGAATTAGCACCTGCTTGTTCTAATTTCTTTTCCATCTCATCTTGGGGAATGTTGAGAATTTGCGCTAGACGCGGCCCGACTACAGACCAGGAAGGCTTAGTATGTGCCATCGGCCACAAGTATACAGAGCTAGGATAGCGAGTACTGGCTAAAAGTTTGCCATTCCGGTCAAAAATATTACCCCGTTCTGGTTGTTTGGGAATCATCCGAATTCGGTTTGCTTCGGCTCGTTCCCGGAGTTTTGGCCCTTCAACTATTTGCAAGTAAGCCAAACGAGCCTCAATCCCAGTGGTCATTAATAGGGTAAATACGATTAAAAATATTGATTGGAAACCACGTCCAACTGTACGTGTATCTTTTTTACTGCCAAGTGATGGTAATAAAGACATAAGTATTAATTCAAAATTTAAAATTCAAAATGACTAAACGCAATTCCGGCCAGCCTTTTAGCAATTGGTAATATGCAATTTTAATGCATGTTAAATCAATCAAAGAATATCTAATTACTAAAATTGGTATATAAATTTACTTTAACCTCCTGATCAGTATTGAGTATGAAAGAATCGAGCGAGTATATTCTTGAACAATTGTTTTTGGCGGATACAATAAACCAAAGTGTCAAATATAGTCTGCCCAAAAGACTAGAGCAATTGACAAAATAACGTAAAATCACGGCATTCTACTGAGGATTATGGCTCAAATTGTCATGCAAAATCAGAGGGGGATAACAAGTTTTCAGCCACTTGATGTTGAACTGCGTAACGTCTTCAAGTTTTTTAACCAAGAACCAGCAGTAAATGGCATTGATTTGGATGTCAGACAAGGAGAATTTTTTAGTATTTTAGGCCCCTCCGGTTGTGGTAAAACAACAACACTGCGCTTAATTGCTGGGTTTGAAATTGCTGACGCTGGTAAGGTGTTTATTCAGGGTCAGTCCATGACTAATGTGCCCCCTTACCGCCGACCCGTCAATACTGTATTTCAAAGTTACGCTCTATTTAACCACCTGAATGTCTGGAATAACATCGCCTTTGGACTGCGGTTAAAAAAAATACCCAAATCGAAAATTGAAGCTAGAGTCCAAGAAGCTTTAAAACTCGTGAAAATGGAAAGTTTGCGATCGCGCTTTCCCAATCAACTTTCTGGTGGTCAACAGCAGCGAGTAGCTTTAGCAAGGGCTTTAGTCAACCATCCCACCGTCGTCCTACTAGATGAACCTTTAGGGGCGTTAGATTTAAAACTACGTAAAGAAATGCAGGTTGAGTTATCAAATTTACACAAAGACTTGGGGTTAACCTTTGTGATGGTGACACACGACCAAGAAGAAGCATTGTCTTTGAGCGATCGCATTGCCGTAATGAATCAAGGCAAAATTGAACAAGTTGGCACTCCCAGCCAAATTTACGAACGTCCCTGTACATCCTTTGTTGCTGATTTTATTGGTGATACTAATTTATTCAGTGGTGAAATCGTCGCGGTAGACTCCTCTAATATTAAAATTTCAACAAAAATGGGACTATCAATTGTTATTAGCCGCGCTGAAGATACACCAACTGAATTATCACAAGCTGTAGTAGTGAGTGTGCGTCCAGAAAAAATACAGCTTTCGCTTTATCCACCTAATTTGCCAGCTAACTGCTTTGAAGGACGACTTGTCAACGTTATGTATTTGGGCACACATGTTAATTATGTTGTGGAATTAACAAATGGCGTTAGCATTAATGTGTTGCAACCTAATATTTTGGGCATTTTACCAGACCGCGACACGCCTATTTACGCCTGGTGGGCAGAAACTGATTGTTTAGCTATTAGTCAATAGTCAATGGTCATCTAAAGTGGCGGTAAACCAGTACAACCTCATGGAAAAAGAGGACAGCCGCCCCACTAGCAACATAACGTTACAGTTGCAAAAAAAACGTAAGGATTCAGGTCTAATATTTAGGAAGCAGTGATGGCCGAGACAGATAATTATTAGAATTAGCCAGCAGTGCTTGTGCAAAAAAGTCAATCA
>NZ_JBALEF010000045.1:0-6209 GCF_036918245.1 Nostoc sp. | reverse complement strand
GAATCCGCAAAAAACTCGATCAGTTTGATTGTTTACGAGATGCGATTGAGGATGTCTTGCGTTTGGTGTCCTAACCGCCTTGGCGGTTGCTATAATTTATATTAACATAGTTTTATTTTTCCACAAAGTTCTACTTAAATCATCCAAATTATTGTATTTAATACAACTATCAGATTTTGCTTCCCCTACTCAAGAACAGCTTCCACAGCGATTGGATACTTTTTTATTTGGAAGTCTCTTGTCCTTCTGAGTAAGATTGTGTGGGAATGCTTAAATCGTCTAAAGTATTCATTAATAAGTCATCTTCTGGGAGATGGTGTCTGTGTGGGAAATTTACCAAATCGTCAAGAGCTTTAAGAGCTTCAAGATCCTTAAGAGCCTCTGATGCAGACTGATATCGTTGTTTGAAGTCATCCAGCACCATTTTACTGAGAATCTGAGCTAGGGAGTGACTCACCTGAGTGAGATCGCTCCATTTAATCTCCCCATCAGCATCTCTATCTAGCTCACGGGGTGCTACACCAGTCAAGGCTTTAATCCCAACCATGCCAACTGCATAGATATCACTACTGTAATGTGGACGCCCAAAACATTGTTCGCTTGGTGCGTAACCCTGAGTACCAATTCCAATGGTGAAAGGGGTTGACTCTTGACGATCGAGTTGTTTGATGCCGACTTCCTTGACGGCTCCAAAGTCAATCAACACCAGTTTTCCGTCTGAGTGTCGCCGGATGATATTACTGGGTTTAATATCCCGATGAATCACGTGGTTTTCATGGACAAATGTTAATGTTTGCAATAAGTCCCTGATAATTTTGATCGCTGCAATTTCTTCAATTGCTCTACCTGCTAAAAGTTCTTGATTTAAAGGATGACCAATTATCTGTTCTTGCACTAAATAAAATTCTTCATCTTCTTCAAAATAGGCCAAAAGTTGAGGAATTTGAGCGTGCGTTCCCAATTTTTCTAGTGTTTGCGCCTCTGAGTTAAATAAACGTCTGGCAAGTTGCAATCCTTCTGGTTTGGTGTTGGCTGGTTTTAGTTGTTTGACAACACATCGCGGATTTCCAGGACGTTGAGTATCTTCGGCAATGTAGGTTTCACTAAATCCACCGGAACCAAGAACTTTGACAATTCTGTAGCGTCTAGCCAAAACTTTCCCTGATAAGGCTAAATCTCGTTGCTGGATTAGATGTTGGAAGTCATCTTGTTGGCTGATAATCTCTTGAACAACGGGTGAAGTTTTATACTTCTGAAAAATGTCTACTAATTGGCGTTTTCTGATGCTTTCCCTGATGACTGAGGTTGCCAAATAGCAAACTCCGGTCATTGCGATCGCCATCATTGGTACACTAGTGGGAAAAATTAATTGACCATAGACAAATAACCCATAGCTAATTCCTCCCCAAGTGCCAGACAGGGCGAGGCTATAGAAAAATCTATGGATGCTACGCTTGCGTCTGCTAATCATCAAAGCTGTACTGCCCACTAGCATTAGCACAAACAAACCCTGCAATGGTGGACTATTAATTCCTGGGGCGATCGCTTTCCCTGACATCAAAGTTGCGATCGCATTAGCGTGAATTTCCACGCCCGACATCGGTTCAGTGCTATTACTACCAGCAACTGGATAATAATCATTATCTAACTTATCTGTTGCACCAATCAGCACGATCTTGTCTTTGAACACCTTTCCTTGCTGCAAATAGGTGTTCCAGTTTTGCGGGTCGAGTACGTGCCAAAAAGGTTTTTGCTCAAATGTACCCGCAGGCCCCCAAAAATAAATGCGATCGCCCTTTGTTTGAGGATAATTTACTTGTGCTGCCCTCAGCGCGGCTTCATCAAAAGAGAGTCGCTTTTTGCTAAATAGATTATCTTCACCTAAGAACTTGGGAAACTCACTCGCTAATCGATGAACTTTTCCATCTACTTCTAAAGGAAAATTAACTGAGCCAATGGATACTGACCCTGTACGAAACATTTGTTGTGGGTCTGTTAGTTGCGTAAAAGACCCTTGGTGCGTCTGGGAATTTTCGTAGACGGCTGCTAAGGTAACTTTTTTGCCATATTTTTGCAATACTGCCTGAAATTGGCGATCGTCTGTAACTCCATAGCTGCTTCCTGTATCAAAAACTACATCTAATGCTACAGCGCGGGCACCTGCTTCGATTAATTTTGTAATTACCTGGGAGTATGCAGCCCGTTTATAAGGATAAGATTTCAGTGTTTCTAAATAAGCATACTGTTTCGGATCTGTTTTATAGTACTGTTCGGGAACCGATATTGACTGATCGTCTATTGCTAAAATTACAATGTCTTCTGGAGGCACAATCGGCCCGCGCAGTTGAAAAAAGCCAGAAAGCACCTGATTGTCCATCAATTGAACCAATTCCCCACCAGAAGCGCTCAATAGTGCGCCCCCAATTGCCCAAGTACCTGCCAGTAGATGACCTAAGCGAACCATCCACCGGGAATAGCGAACAGATGCTGTCGAAGTCACTTTTGTTGGTTTACTTGACAGTCTATTGGCAGTAGAGACATAGTTTTTAGTTAAGGTAGATGTAGGTTCTTCTGCCATATCGTGTTACTGATTGATTTAAGTCCAACACTTTTATTTATTCAGACCACGTTTTAGTGTAAGCACATTGAAATAAGACTTAAATGATAATCTTATACATTTGTAAAGTATCTTCTATTTATCAACAAACTTTTATTGGCAGAGCCAGCCCCCAAGAAATTCTTACCCAAGCACTACTTAATTTATTCTTTTTCTGTTGAATGAGTTACAAGTAGTGATTGTCTCATAGATCGGAGCCGGATATACTCTACCTGCGCATTTGCTTGTGGCAAGATTTTACCCCCACCTAACCAACAAGTACGTTACTAACTGGGTGCTATACCAGAAGCACTCCCAAGGCTGTCTTCTGTCTTTGGTGCAATGTTGGTAATCTCCACAAACGGTGTCCTGATACTGACAGCTTTACCAAAAGATAGGCATTAATTTATATCTTACCTTAAGCCTATGTTATACCTCTTTAGGAGTAAACTTTAGTGTTATGCAGCGATGAATGCTGTTACTGGGTCAATTTTATGGATAGATATTGATCGCCGGGTGGCTCTTGCAGTGCTGGAGGTGAATCAGGTTAACACCCAGGATCTCAACTTCAATATTGCAGGCGTTTTTATGTCTTGAAAGAGGTAGGATAAAAGCTATAGATAAAGAACTACGTTATAGATATTAGCAAACAAGGCATTTGAAAATTGCTATAATCTATTGTTCCATCTAAATTCATATATATTATTAGGTGTAAATTTGTATGGGTTCTCCAATGAATCGTCTGTCTATTTTTGTAGATGGAAACAATATGTTCTATGCTCAACAAAAAAATGGCTGGTTTTTTGACCCGCGGCGAGTCTTAGAATACTTCAAACATGAGCAATCAGAAACAACATTAATTAATGCCTTCTGGTACACTGGCTTAAAAGATCCACAAGACCAGCGAGGTTTCAGAGACGCTCTAATTAGTCTAGGATATACAGTACGAACTAAAATTCTGAAAGAATATTATGATGATACGTCCGGTCGTTACTCGCAAAAAGCGAATTTAGATATTGAAATTGTTGTAGATATGTTTAATACAGTAGACCAGTATGACCGAGTAGTATTATTCAGTGGTGATGGAGATTTTGAAAGAGCAATCGAACTATTACGCTCAAAAAATACACATATAACGGTAGTATCAACAGAGGGAATGATCGCGAGAGAGCTACGCAATGCTACTGATAGATATATAGATTTAAATGATATCAGAGAACAAATAGAAAAAACTGAAGGTTAGTAGCTTTAACAATTATTTACAAAAGTAATAGTAAAAGAAAAACTAAGGTTGAAGATATATTAAGCCACACGTAAACATTAAAGAACAAACGGCAAATGACAAACAAAACAGATCGAATCATCATTTTTGATACAACATTGCGAGATGGAGAGCAGTGTCCGGGAGCGACTTTGAATATAGACGAAAAGCTAGTTATTGCCAAGCAATTAGCGCGTCTGGGTGTAGATGTAATTGAGGCAGGCTTTGCCTTTGCCAGTCCTGGAGATTTTGAAGCAGTCAAGAAGATTGCTCAAATTGTCGGCACAGAAAATGGTCCGGTAGTTTGTAGTTTGGCAAGAGCGATTAAAGCAGACATTGAAGCGGCTGCTGAAGCATTAAAACCAGCAGTTAATGCCAGAATTCACACATTCATTTCGACTTCTGATATTCATTTAGAGTATCAATTGCGAAAGTCACGGGCAGAAGTATTAGCGATCGCTGAAGAAATGGTAGCTTATGCCAAGTCTTTCATGACAGATATCGAATTTTCACCAATGGATGCGGCTCGTACCGATCCAGAATTTCTGTACCAAGTTTTAGAACGAACGATCGCAGCTGGTGCAACAACAGTTAACATTCCCGATACTGTGGGTTACACAACCCCTAGCGAATTTGGAGCAATGATTAAGGGCATTATTGAAAATGTCCCCAACATCGACCAAGCGATTATTTCCGTTCACGGTCATAATGATTTAGGCTTGGCAGTTGCTAACTTTTTAGAAGCCGTGAAAAATGGTGCACGGCAACTAGAATGTACAATCAATGGGATTGGCGAACGCGCCGGAAATGCATCACTAGAAGAATTGGTAATGGCGTTGCATGTGCGGCGGCAATATTTTAACCCTTATCTCGGCAGACCAGAAAATTATCAAGAATCCCTGACAAATATCGATACCCGACAAATTTATAAAACCTCACGCTTAGTTTCTAATTTGACGGGAATGTTGGTACAACCAAATAAAGCGATCGTTGGTGCAAATGCCTTTGCCCATGAGTCTGGAATTCACCAAGATGGTGTCCTCAAAAACAAACTCACCTACGAAATTATGGATGCCCAATTGATTGGCTTGACAGACAATCAAATCGTTTTGGGCAAACATTCAGGTAGAAATGCTTTCCGTACTCGGTTGAAAGAATTGGGCTTTGAACTGTCAGATACTGAATTAAATAAAGCCTTCGTCAGATTCAAAGAAGTAGCAGATAAAAAGAAAGAAATTTCCGATTGGGATTTGGAAGCGATCGTTAACGATGAAATCCAACAAGCACCCGATTTGTTCCGGGTAGAGTTGGTGCAAGTTTCCTGTGGTAGCAACGCTCGTCCTACTGCTACAGTTACCCTACGTACCCCAGAAGGTGAAGAATTAACCGATGCTGCGATCGGTACTGGGCCAGTGGATGCAGTTTACAAAGCCATCAACCGTGTGGTGAATGTGCCCAATCAGTTGATTGAGTTTTCTGTGCAGTCAGTAACAGGCGGTATTGATGCCATTGGCGAAGTGACGATTCGTTTACGTTATAAATCTAAAGTGTTTTCTGGTCATGCAGCGAACACAGATATCATCGTGGCATCTGCGCAAGCTTATGTAAATGCGTTGAATAGGTTGTATGCATCTTTGCAAACTCAAGAAAAGCCAAAGGAAGTAACTGCACAGAAAGTCTGAGATTGGATCTGTAAAGCTGCCAGTTTTTAGCTGATGCTAGCAAACTCCTCTCCAACTTTGGGGAGGAGTTATTTGTGAGTTCCAAAAAATTGTTGGAAATTATGCTGACAGAAAAACATATAAATATCAGAGAAGCCTCCAGCAAAGAAGATTCACTGATTGCAAAACACTCTTATCAAATGTGGCTAGATAATGGTGTTCATGAGAGTAATATCCACCTTGATTGGGAGAATATTACCCTTCAATTCATAGAAGAAGCGCGTCGAGATTTGTTTTACAAGGCTTTTGTTGCAGAAATTGATAATACAGTTGTGGGTTCTGTAAGTTGTCAACTGTTTGCAGGTTTATACCCGAATGTTTTCAAAGATGAATACCGCAAATTTGGATATATTTGGGGCGTTTATGTTGAACAGTCTTACCGCAGACAAGGAATTGCCAAATCCCTAACTAATAGAGCAATTGAATATTTAAAAGCGATCGGTTGCACGCGAGTAGTTCTTAACGCCTCGCCATTGGGTAAACCAGTTTACTCTAGCCTCGGTTTCTTTGAAGGTAATGCAATGCAATTAGATTTGATGTAAGGATTCAGGTCTAATATTTAGGAAGCAGTGATGGCCGAGACAGATAATTATTAGAATTAGCCAGCAGTGCTTGTGCAAAAAAGTCAATC
>NZ_JBALEF010000044.1:0-142694 GCF_036918245.1 Nostoc sp. | reverse complement strand
CCGTGATTTCAATCTTAAACGGGCGGCTCATGACTATTTAAACTTAGGAGTTGGCTTCTTACCATTATATGTAGCTTCATATTAAATTGGTATAAGAGCGTTGAGCATAATTGAAGAGTCAGCTTTATCGCTTAGACCAGTTAATAAAATAACTAGTTTCTCAAGAAAGTGAGGCTTTTGGTCAAGATTTTGCCACGTTTCTACAGCTTCATATCTAAGGTCTCTATCTTCACCTACCATTGCTTGTCGTAAGGTGTCAAGTGCTATCTCTTGCTCACCGATTTTGAATTTCTCCTCAGCTAAATAAAGAGTTACTCGGTTAGAAAAGAAACTAGCATTATTGGCTGTAGCTAGATGTAAGCATTCTTCATAATAGGAGATGGAAGCGGCAACACGAGATTCAAATAAGCCAAGCCAAAACTGGCAATGGAAAGTATTACGTAATTCAAGAGCTAGCGACTCTAGCTCTTTTAGAGGGTTACGTTCTTCCCGATCACTATTTAGCAACCTGGTAATTCTAATCTTTGCTTTATCTTCGTTGGTGGATGTAGTTTCTTCAAGTCGATCAAACAGCGTGTTAGCTTTCTCTACTTCTCCACGTTGCAAAAGCTTAATTGCTTGAGATAGAGATGAAGACTCTTCTATGTTTTCTTCAACAATCTCTAATAGAGATGAAGACTCTTCTATGTTTTCTTCAATAATCTCTATTTTTTGATAAGCTTCAATTTGTTTAGAAAAAGCTTGATATCGTTGATTTAAACGTGTCTTAATATTACCACCGACCGCCTGAGCGACTGCAATTAAGAGATGCTTAACTTCTTCTCGATCAGATGCTCGCACTGTTTGATAGTCAGCCATAGTACTAGCTAGCTCACTTGGGCTTGTACCAACTAGTAAGGGTGCATACAACTGATTGCGTCCCCAAGCAGCTCCAGCTTCAAAGAAAAGCCACTCACGTTCCTTGGATTGCTGAGTAATGATAGCAATAAATGCTCGTGAAGACTGTGCGGCTGCTTGTATTTGGGGTTTGTAACCGATGTTAGATGGGCGTAGACCACCTGCCCCAGCAACAAAAACGTGAGGTTGAGGTTCTATTGCTCCCTCAATCAGTTCTTTAAGAGCAACTGCAAGACCTTGATCGGGGCTAGTACGATAGGAAATAAATACCTCAAAATCACTGGAAACCTTTTCAGTTTTGGAACTACTATTGCTTGACTGACTTGTTTGAACTACTGAGGATTGTAGAGATGCATGAACATTGTCTGACATAATTTTCTGATTCAGTAATTGTTCTGAGCGGGCAGCCTTGTAATAAGTTTTTTGAGCAGCAAGACCAAGTATAGCTTTCTGTTTTTCAGAAGCAATATAGTTTACTTTAAAAAAGAAAATGAGGGGAGGTGTGAAATTGCGCGATCGCTCTTCACAACAATAACTATTGTTTAACTACTCAAAGAACAGCCACTTTAGCGATCGCACCTTGTATTCTCCCGAAAGCATCAATCAAATTCTACAATTGTTGATCTGCCTTAAAAACTCCTAAACCGCGCACCGTAACTTTAGCAGGAGAATACACAAAGCGCGTTTTGAGCTTTTCTGGTAAATTTGCCACCAATAAATTCCAAGCTGGTTCCTCCATCGGCGTTTCTAAAACGATGTGCTGCTTGTTTTTTGGCTTAATCCGGCTAAATCCGAGTTTTTTCGCTAGCTGTTTAAGTTCCATGACTCGCAAAAGTTGATTTGCAGGGACTGGTAAAGTACCATAGTGATCGCTGAAATAGTAGAGTTTGAGACAGTTCTACAATAAAGGCAAAGACGTTGAGGTTGAACTAACCTAATGCGTATACCTGAAACTAACCCAAAGATACCAATGCCTTCACCAAGCCTCTACGAAACTGATTTTTATGCTTGGACACAGGAACAAGTAACTTTACTTCGCAATGAGCAGTGGAGTCAGATTGATCTGCAAAATCTGATTGAGGAGATTCAATCTTTGGGTAAACAGCAACGTCAGGAATTACGAAACTGTCTGAGTGTGTTGATTGGACATTTACTAAAATGGGAGTACCAGTCAGGACGCCGTAGCCGTAGCTGGTTAGCAACACTTCGTATTCAACGCTTAGATATTGCTGAACTGCTTGAAGACAATCCTAGCCTAAAGCCCTACCTTGAAGAAGCACTTCGCAAAGCCTACCTTAAAGGTGTCGAATTAGCTGTTGGAGAAACAGATTTGCCCAAGCGTACTTTTCCGGTAGAGTGTCCCTACAGTTTGCCAGAGATTGTGGACTATGACTTCTACCCTGGTGAACCAAGCAAGTTAGTAGATGAATCAGAGCAGTAGTTTGATGCTGAACACGGATAATCCGTAATATAACGTCGTGAGTTGATAACAACGAGACCATGTGATTGCTGTTGTAAATAGTCACTCCCAAAACAAGCAATTTACTTTGTACTGATCTTTTAGTTGCTTCAGGTTCTCTAAACTGCCCTAGTTGCATCATTCATAAGTTTTGTTCAAGCATTTATAACAAATCTATAATCTTTTATTGCAAATGTTGGCTCATACATAAGTTTTATTTAAGCATTTATCACAAATGTATAAGCGTTTATCGCAAACGTTACTTCATTTCTAAGTTTTGTTTAAACATTTCTAATAAACGTATAAACGTTTATCGCAAACGTTACTTCATTCTTGAATCAATAGGCTTGGTGTTATATCATGTCCGTATAATTAGTTATGATTTCCACAGTCATTGCACCCCACCCCCAGCCCCTCCCCGCAGGCGGGGAGGGGAGACAAAGCATAGCTTTGGCGGGGTGGGGTTCTTCAGGTTTAATAAGTAATCTAGCGGACATGATATTAAAGGTAATTCGAGACAGGAGAACCCCGGTAAATAAGTCTGAAACCGGGGTTCTAGATTCAAATGTGTTTACTATAATTCTTTTAGCCTTTTAGTTTGATTCAAATCATCAAACAACAGCCGCCTCTGGAATTGCACCCTGCATTCTCCCGAAAGCATCAATCAAATTCTGCAATTGTTGATCTGCTTTAAAAACTCCTAACCCACGCACTGTAACTTTACCAGGAGAATAGACAAAGCGCGTCTTGAGATTTTCTGGTAAATTTGCCGCCAACAAATTCCAACCTGGTTCTTCTATCGGCGTTTCTAAAACGACGTGCTGCTTGTTTTCTGGTTTAATCCGACTAAATCCGAGTTTTTTCGCTAGCTGTTTGAGTTCCATGACTCGCAAAAGTTGATTTGCCGACACTGGTAAAGTACCATAGCGATCGCTCCACTCGGCAGCAATCAGCTTTAATTCTGATTTAGATTTAGCTGTGGCCACCGCCCGATAAGCACTCATCTTTTGATCCAAATCGGTAATGTAATCTGCTGGGATAAATGCCGTCAGGTTGAGGTCAATCTGGGTATCCTCCACTTTCGGAATTTCTTGGCCTCTGATTTCCCGAATTGCTTCTTCTAGCATTTCCATGTATAAATCAAAACCGATGGCATCCATTTGACCAGATTGTTCTGCACCTAGCAAGTTACCCACGCCTCTGATTTCCATATCACGCATCGCTAGTTGATACCCAGAACCTAGCTGAGTAAATTCCTGAATTGCTCGTAATCGTTGCCGTGCCGCATCAGATAATGCCCGTTGCTTCGGATAAAATAACCAAGCATGAGCTTGTATCCCTGCACGTCCCACACGACCGCGTAATTGGTAAAGCTGTGCCAATCCAAAGCGGTGAGCATCTTCAATCAAAATGGTGTTGACTCGCGGAATATCTAAGCCAGATTCAATAATTGTCGTACAAACAAGGATATCTGCATCGCCATTACTGAAGGTGAGCATGGTTGATTCTAACTCGCTTTCATCCATTTGACCGTGAGCGATCGCAAACCTAGCCCCCGGTATCACTTCTCGTAAATTGGCTGTTGTCTCTTCAATTCCGTCCACACGTGGAACTACATAAAATACCTGTCCGCCTCTGTCTAATTCTTGACGAATCGCTGTGCGGATACTTTCGGAATTAATCGGTGACAGATGGGTTTTAATCGGGCGTCTGGTTGGGGGTGGCGTGGTAATCAAACTCATTTCCCGAATTCCCGACAAGGACATATACAAAGTCCGGGGAATGGGAGTGGCTGAGAGGGTAAGCACGTCCACCTGAGTTTTCAGGCTTTTAATTTTCTCTTTCTGGTTTACCCCAAACCGCTGTTCTTCATCCACCACCAACAGTCCTAAATCGCGGAATATCACCCCCTTACCTAAAAGTTGGTGCGTACCAATCACCACATCTAATTCACCCGTTGCCAATCGCTTTTGAATATCGCGGCGTTCTTCAGCGGAACGAAAACGGTTGAGTAAACCGACATTTACGGGGTAGGGTGCAAAACGTTCTTTGAGTGTATGGTAATGCTGCTGTGTTAAAATAGTCGTTGGCGCAAGGAGTGCCACTTGTTTACCGGCGATGACTGCTTTGAAAATAGCACGAATCGCCACTTCCGTTTTCCCGAAACCGACATCGCCACAAACTAAGCGATCCATTGGGCGATCGCTTTCCATGTCGCGTTTTACATCTTGTACAGCTTTGAGCTGATCCGTTGTGGGTTGGTAGGG
The DNA here is from genome assembly GCF_036918245.1 of Nostoc sp. Taxonomy (GTDB): domain Bacteria; phylum Cyanobacteriota; class Cyanobacteriia; order Cyanobacteriales; family Nostocaceae; genus Nostoc. The sequence continues at coordinate 138,071 of NZ_JBALEF010000044.1, read as the reverse complement.
GAAAGAATCTTCTAATTCCTCCTGCCAAGGCATATCATCTGGGAAGCTAAAACCTTGTTGTTGCGATCGCGCTGCATAAAGTCTCAACAAGTCCACCGCCAATTTTTTAATCGCTTTGCGGACTTTATTCTTGGTATTTTCCCAAGCTTTACCAGTCATCCTATTAAGTTCCGGTGCTTTATCACCTGCGGCGCGGAACCGCGATAAAGCACCTACTTGATCGGCTGCGACTCTAAGTAACCCATCAGCATACTGCACCACTAAATAATCACGGGTCTCGTTATTAATCGTCAAACTTTCCAGCTTGACAAATTTACCAACACCATGATTTCTGTGAACCACGTAATCGCCTGGACGCAGCTTATTGGGATCAACTTGTTTAGAAGTAGCTTTGTGGCGCTTGCGGATATAGCCGGGAGTCGCCAATGAATGCTGCCCAAAAAATTCCCGATCTGTAACGATTACCAATCGGTATGTAGGCAAGATAAAACCTTCTAGTTCCGCAAGACCAGAATATTTTAGAGCAATGGGAATATGGTTGATTTGCAGCTTATCTATTGCTTGGTAGTCGCGGGGATTGGGGATAAACTGAGCCGGACAATCATGTTCTTGCAACAGTGAGACGGAACGCGAAGGTTGAGCAGAAAGCAGCCAGATCGAGAAATTGCGATCGCGTTCTTGGCGGATGGTTTCAGCTAGTTTAGCAAACTGGTGTGGCGTGGTTGGAACAGGACGGCTGGCAAGATTGATCCCACTATTTTCCTCTGACAGTTCCGATAAATATAATGTTTTAAACTTGGCAACATCAACCAAACATTCATCAAAAGACCGATGAATTTTCGGTAATTGGGAATTGGCAATTAGCAATTGGTTAGACTCTTCCCCATGCCCCATTCCCCACTGTTCCTCAGCATTTTCTACCCAGCGATCGCTATGAGCATGGCACTGCTCTGGCTCATCAATGGCAATCAGGGTGTTTTCTGCTAAGTAGTTTAGCAGAGATGCTGGTTGCTCGAACGCTAACCCCAAAAAACGACGACTGCCCTCCATCAAAGATGAGTTATTAGTGCTAAGTTCTGAGTCAGAATTTAACTCAGCACTCAGCACTCGGAACTCAGGATTATTCTTCAGTGCAGCCATCACGATGGGAGTGAAGCTAGTGGGGGTAAGAATTAACTGGTCAACTTTGTCGAGGGCGGAACGTTGGGTTGCTGGGTCAAATTCCCGCATTTGCTCGATTTCATCGCCAAACCATTCCAACCTGACTGGAAACTCCGAAGAAACCGGGAACACATCAACAATATCGCCCCGCCGACTCCATTGCCCTTCTGTTTCCACCAAAGGAACTCTTTCGTATCCCAAAATAGTTATTTTCTCACTGAAGGCATTCAAATCTAATTCCATCCCTTTTTTCAGGGTAAGACAGAATTGTTGAAAAGCTTCTGGTGGAGCCAAATGAGGTTGCAGCGCCCCTTGAGTAGCCACAATTGCCATCTTAGGTAATTGCGAGGGATTTGGGATCTGGTTTTCTTCCCCATGCCCCATGCCCAATGACGCCACTTGCTTCAAGTCGGCAGAGCCGCCCAACGCAGTGGCTCCCCCATGCCCCATTCCCAAATCTGCCAATACCTGCATTTGCCCCCAACTCATTTCAGTTTCCGGGTCAAAAGGTTCATAGGGAGAAGCCTCGGAGGTGGGGTAAAAATGTACTGTTTGCCATCCCATTGCCTCCAGTTGTGCGTAAACGCGTCCAGCTTCTTCCAGAGTGGCGCAAACCACAAACAAATCCTTGCCCTGAGACTGCGCTAATGCCGAAGCCACTAGAGTCTTGGGCAGCCTGGGAATGCCATTTAACCGCAATTCTTGTTGTCGATTCAGCTTAGAAATAAATTCAGTGGTGAGCGGCGATCGGCCTAAGGCACGCACAATAGAAGAAAATGACATAAGTACTACTAGCGATGGGAGTCTTTGTGGGTCAGCAAATCTTAAGGCAGTTTATGTCAACTATTTTAAAAGTGTTAACAGCTTTCTTATTCCTTCAGTGGAAAAATAATGCACAGTGACTAATAAACTTAAGAACTATAACTACTACTTTGTATATAGTCAAAGTATTTATCGAAGCACCTTTAATACTAGATACTAGGGATTGAGCTACGTTCGCTCTGATAAGCGGCAATTTTAAACATGTCCTCCATCACTTTTGAAATTTTAATCATTTTGGTGCTAATTATTGCCAATGGCGTGTTTTCTATGTCTGAGATGGCGATTGTCTCGGCACGGAAAGTTAGGCTACAGCAGCTTGCCAATCAAGGAGATGCCAAGGCAATGGCAGCATTGAAATTAGCGGAGTCTCCAAATCATTTCCTGTCAACCGTTCAAGTGGGTATTTCCCTGATCGGTATCCTAACTGGTGCTTTTGGAGGAGCAACAATTGCCAACCGACTGGCAGCCTATGTGCGACTTGTACCTTTGTTAGCACCTTATAGTGAACCGATATCTTTTGGAATAGTGGTTTTGATCATTACCTATTTGTCACTCATTGTTGGCGAATTAGTACCAAAGCGTCTGGCATTAAACAACCCAGAAAGAATTGCATCGAATGTAGCTATTCCAATGCGTGCCTTATCGGCGATCGCTTCGCCAATGGTATATCTCTTAAGTGCTTCTACAGATTTGATCCTGCGAGTACTGGGAATTACAGCTTCTACCGAGCCGCAAGTCACCGAAGAAGAAATTAAAATCTTAATTGAGCAAGGCACTGAGGCGGGAACCTTTGAGGAAGCTGAACAGGATATGGTAGAGCGAGTCTTTCGTTTAGGCGATCGCCCTGTCAGCTACTTAATGACACCCCGTCCCGATATTGTCTGGCTAGACTTGGACGACTCTGCCGAAGAAAATCGCCAAAAAATGGTTGATAGTGCCTATTCTCGGTATCCAATTTGTCAGGGGGGACTTGACAATGTGCTGGGTGTTATCCCTGTCACTGACTTATTAGCCAGGAGTTTCCGAGGGGAACCACTAGACTTGACTATCGGATTACGACAGCCTGTATTTGTGCCAGAAAGCACCCGTGGCTTGAAAGTTTTGGAATTGTTCAAGCAAACTATCACTCACATGGCGCTGGTAGTGGATGAATACGGCGTAATTCAAGGATTAGTCACTCTCAACGACATCATGAGTGAAATCGTGGGTGATGTTCCTTCAACGGATGGACAGGATCAACCACAAGCTGTACAACGCGAAGATGGTTCCTGGCTTTTGGATGGGATGTTGCCTGTAGAAGAGTTTTTGGAACTTTTTGGTATGGAAGAGTGGGAATCTGAGGAACGCGGCAGTTATCAAACATTAGGCGGTTTTGTGATCACCCATCTAGGTCGTATTCCTGCCGCAGCAGATCATTTTGAATGGCAAAGTATGCGAATTGAAGTGATGGATATGGATGGTAATCGCGTTGATAAGGTGCTAGTCGTACCGAAGGCAGTTAAATCAGTAGATACGAAAATAATCTGATTAGGATTGGGCATTGGGGAGCCAGTGCGTTGGGCGGGCAATGCCCGACTTGTTCGCGTAGCGTCTCCCCTTGGGAGAAGCAACTGGCGTCATTGGGCATTAATAATTATTGTTTACTATTTCCCATACGCCATAATAGCCAATGCCCTATTTATGCAATTTATCAAGTGCGAGATAGACGTTTGACCGCTTCACCTGCCAACAAATGATGAGCTTGTTCTAGAAGTTGGGGGATTTTATCGGCGTAGGGATTACGAGCGAGACATTGCCGCAAGTCTAATTCGTCTAGCCGGTCGGCTTGGTTGCCGGGAAACCAGTGCCCACCATTGCCAAGCAGGTTGTAGCGCATTTTAGCGTAGTCTACTAAATCGTAGGCGAGCGCTAAATTTCGCAGCCACAAAATCACCCGAATATTTACCTCACCAGGGGTTTCGTCAAAGGTTGGTAGATTTGTTTCCCAGGATTTTAGCCAATCTTCTCCCAAAGTAGCGATCGCTTCTGATTCCAACCTTGCTAAAATTGGTGGCAAAATTTCTGATACCCGATCTATTAATTCTAAAGTCTTCAGGTGTTCATCAAAATCTTCTGGTTTTGCTGCTCCCAAGCTTAGTGTATGCACCTCTTGATGACTCAAACAAAACAAATCATTAAACACCATTGGACTCAATGGGGCGCAAAGATTGACTAATTTTTGTGGAGGTTTATACAACAAACCTCCTTTATCAGAAGGGCTAATAATAAACACACCCATATCGTGGCGTTTAGCTGCTTCAATTGCTGCCCAATTCCATTGATTAATGTAGTACCAATGCAGGTTTACATAATCAAATAGATTGGTATTAATTGTCTGCACAATCACATCTGTTGAGCCATGTGTAGAAAAGCCAATAAATCTAACTTTTCCCTCTGCTCGCAACTGCTGCGCTACTTCCAAACAGCCACCAGGACGGATGCTGTCATCTAACGACTCAGGATGATTAATGCCGTGCAACCCTAAAAGGTCAACATAATCTAGCTGGAGATTTTTCAAGGATTGTTCAAATGTCGCCCGGAATTCTTTCGCATCTGCCTTTGGATTGATTTTGGTCTGAACAATCAACTTTTTGCGGGGAAACTTGGGCAATATTCTTCCCAATTGCATTTCAGAAGTGCCATAACCACGGGCAGTTTCAATATGATTAATCCCAACCTCGACTGCCCTTCTAATAGTCGCTTCCAGATTCGCCTGATTATCAGCAGGAATTTCATGATTGGGAACATCTTCCCATTTGAACTGATATCTCATGCCACCGCAGGAAAACACTGGCATCTGTAATTCTGTGCGTCCAAATCTTCTATATAGCATCAGTGGATTGTGGATTGCTTACCAACTTAAAATCTAAAAACGATACTCATTCCAGCTTTTAGTGCGACAATCATTCCCTCTATTCAATCTGTGACACTAACAATATTCATCGCATTCTTAAATCGGTCAGGTCTTTTGGTTATTGGATTTTTACCTACTAATATTCCAGTTCCACAGAATAATTATCTCATCCTAGTTACCACTAGCAAGAATTTTTCTATTATTCTCTCAAGTTTAGACCAAGAAATGGCAAAACGACCGAGCAGTGCTAAGTTGTGCGAAGGTGAACTAACGGAAAAGTTCAAATTAATTCTTTGCAGACTGAGACTGCGCCTGAGTTAAGCAATTTCTCAATTTTTCAGCTAACACTTGTACATGGGGTTCATTAAGTATGTCAAGGTGAGATCCGGGAATGTAATGGATATCTAATCCTCCAACTACTAGGTCGCCCCAGCCGAATTGAGGATCGTATTCTGTGCCTATAGCTTCGTCCCGATTTTTATCCTCTGTCCGCAAAAGAATAGCTCGACCAAGGTAAGGTGAAAAAATATAGTCACTAAGGGCTTGAGTGTTAGTATCTATAACCTTTAAATGCTTGTCAGTTTCAGGTACATGAAGTACATCTTCCAAGTAACGGTTATATGTATTTTGCAGTTCTTGCTTACGCCAATAACTCCATCTCACAACCTTTTGCCAAAGGTAGTTAGGCCCTTGTTGAACAATATTATTTAAATGCAAAAAAACTCGCTTCAGAAATGGCGCCTGCCAGCTATAACCTATACGACAACTATCAAGCATAACTAAAATGCCAACTTGCTCGCCTTGTTCTTGGAGTTGCCGAGCCATCTCGAAGGCAACTGTACCCCCAAAGGAATAACCTCCGAGAAAATAAGGGCCATGAGGTTGAAGGGTCTGAATTTCTTGAATGTAGTGCGTTGCCATATCTTCAATGCGGGTATGGAGAGGGTATTTTCCATCTAGTCCCCGTAGTTGTAATCCGTAAAATGGTTGTTCTATCCCCAGATGCAATGCCAATTCACGGAAACATAAGACTTCTCCACCCAGTCCATGAATACAGAAGAAAGGTGGCTTGGAGCCGTTGGGTTGAATTTCTACTACGGATGACCAGCTAGATTTTGATTGGTCTAATGTATTCACTAAAGCCGAGTTTTTTGTTAAATCTTCTTCTTGGCAGATTATTTTGGCTAGAGCCTCTACAGTCCCTGACTGGAAAAGAATGGCAAGTGGCAGGTTTTTACTAAATGTCTTTTCAATTTGCCAAAACAGTTTTACTGCTAGGATAGAATGTCCTCCTAGCTCGAAGAAGTTATCCCTAACACCAATCGGCTGGACACCTAAAATTTGTTCCCAAATCTGGGTTAACTGGTGTTCCACTTGATTGCGGGGAGCAACAAAGCTGGCTTCTGGTTCTTGCCTCGATAAGTCTGGTGCTGGTAAAGCGCGACGGTCTACCTTGCCATTGGGGGTTAAGGGTATGGTGTCCAGCATGACAAAAGCCGAAGGTAGCATGTACTGTGGCAATTTTGTCGAGAGGAAGCCCCGGATATCAGTAATCGCAATTACTGAGTCTTGGTTAGGTATAATGTAAGCCACTAAACGTTGATCGCCGGGAACATCTTCACGGGCAATTACTACAGTCTGAAGTATATCTGGATGTTGGGCTAACACCGTTTCAATTTCCCCTGGTTCAATGCGTATCCCCCGAATCTTGATTTGATGATCTCGGCGACCGAGAATTTCTAGAGAGCCATCTGGACGATAGCATCCGCGATCGCCTGTATAATAAAGCCAATCCTGGCGATCGTTCCGAAAAGGGTTTTTGACAAACCGAGAACGGTTTTCTTGCTGGGCATTGATGTAGCCCAAACTACGGAATGGAGTTCGGATTACAATCTCGCCCGGTTCACCAATACCGCACGGTTGGTGATTTGGTGTGAAAACCAGTGCTTGGGTTTGAGGCAGCGGCAATCCAACTGGCTGTACACCAGGGCTACACTCAACAGGTACTCGGTAATAACATTTCGCCAAGGTTGTCTCTGTCGGGCCGTAGAGATTAATAATTTCACCTGATTCGGGAAAAGCATCCCGCCAGCGAAGTACAAGGGTTTCTTTCAGAGGTTCTCCAGCCAAGAATAACCAACGTAAGTTACGTAAAGAGACTCCTGACGGCACATCTGCTAACCATAATTGCGCCAGGGAAGGAACTGTATGAAGTACAGAAATTTGCTCATTTTCCAAATAACGTAGAATTCTAGTCGGTTCTAGGTTATCCTCTTCTTCCGGCAAACAGAGGGTTGCACCACTAGTCAAAGGTAAGAAAATATCTCTAAGGACGACATCAAAAGAAAGACCAGTTAATTGGGCAACGCAGTCTTGCTGATTAATTTCAAAGGTCTGTCGCTGCCAGTTCAGAAAATGCGCCAACCCTTTATGACATCCCAACACCCCTTTCGGTACACCAGTAGTGCCGGAAGTAAAGAAAATATAAGCTGCATCATCGGCAGCAATTTCAGGTAGATTTACTGCTTCAATGCTCTTTTGGGAATTTATAGCTTCTCCTGTGTCTGGGTTGACACAGATGCTAGTTAAAGACTCCCCTATATTTTCGTCTTCTGGATGCTGACCATCAATATATAATATGTATTTAGCTTTAGCTTCCTGTAACATCAGCCGCTGGCGTTGGCTAGGAAGTTTTGGATCGAGGGTGAGTAGCACACCACCACTCAAGAGTACGCCAAGCATACTGGCAATTAGCCCAAAGCTGCGTGTCCCAAACACGGCTACGACATCTCCCCGCTCTACTCCGTGAGATAACATAACCTGTGCTAAGGTTTGAGCGATTTTGCCCAATTCCCCATAATTCCAAGTACGAATTCCTTGACGAAGTGATGAATGTTCTGGGGTACGATTTACCCAAGAGGTAAACATTGTTGTCGTCAACTCATACCGTGGTTCTGGCAAAACCGCCCTTGGCTCCGGCAGCAAAGGTCGTGCTTCTGGTGTCACCAGGGAATATAAACTAATCTGCCTCTCTGGAGCAGCAACAATTTGATTCAGCAAGTGATGGAATTGACGAAGCATTTCCATCATTCGCTCTGAAGTAAACAGATCGGTGTTGTAAACTAAATCAAGTTGGATTCCTTGGTTTTGTTCTGTAACGTAAAGGGTTAAGTCGAACTTAGAAGCTGTTTCTAGGATCGAGACTGGTTCTATAGCCACTCCAGGTAGTTCCAGTTGGATGTCCCTTAAGTTGAGCATATTAAACCACACTTGAAACAGTGGGTTGCGACTGGTATCTCGCTCTGGTTGCAGTTCTTCTACCAGTTTCTCGAAGGGCATATCTTGATGGGCATAAGCAGCTAATGCCATCTGGCGGACTCGATTTAGCACTGAACGAAAACTGGGGTTCTCGGCAAAATCAGTCCGTAAAACAACGGTGTTAATAAAAAATCCAATTAACTCTTCAATCTCAGAACGGTTACGTCCGGCAATGGGAGAACCGATAAGAATGTCTTCTTGGCCAGTGTAGCGGTGCAGTATTGTCCCAAAAGCTGCCAGCAATGTCATGAATAGAGTCACACCCTCCTGATGCGAGAGTTCTGTGAGTGATGCACTCAAAGTATGTGGTAGCATCAGAGATTGGGCTGCTCCTTGGTAAGTTTGCACTGGTGGCCGTGGTCGGTCGGTAGGCAATTCCAGTACAGTATTAGCACCTGCTAATTGGGTTTTCCAATAGTTTATTTGGCTGGAAAGTACATCACCTGATAGCCATTGGTGCTGCCACACAGCAAAATCCGCATACTGAATGGGCAATTTTGCCAAGGGGGAAGGCTTATTGTTTAAAAAAGCTTCATAAAGCGCTATTAACTGCTGCCAGAGAATACCGATTGACCAGCCATCTGAGGCTATGTGGTGCATCATTAACAAGAGTATATGCTCCTGTTCGTCTACTTGCAGCAAAGTAGCTCGCAACATCAAGTCAGATTCTAAGTTGAAGGGGCATTGCACCTCTTGATTGAGGAAAAATTCTACTTGATCTTTTGTTACCTTAATGATTTTAAGTTCCACTGGCCGAGGCGTGCTAATTACTTGTATGGGGCTACCATCAAGTGATGTCATAAAGTTAGTTCGTAATGCCTCATGATGGATAACGATCGCATCTAGTGACTGTTGCAATATACCCAGGTTTAACTTACCCGTTAAGCGCTGTGCATTGGAGACAATATACGCTCGGCTGTTGGGTTCCAACTGCTCCAAAAACCAGACTCGCTGCTGGGCAAAGGATAGAGGGGCTGATTGCCGGTTCGCTATTTGGGGAATAGTCTGATTTTGGGGATCATTTTCTGGAGTTTGGTTTTGGGCAATCGCTTGAGCTAAAGTAGCGATCGTGGGATTCTCAAATAATAGTTGCAACGGTATTTCTATTTGAAAAGCTTGGCGAACTCTAGACATCACTTGAGTGGCCAGCAGTGAATGACCTCCCAATTCAAAAAAATTGTCGTGGATGCCTGCTTGTTCCAGATGCAAAACTTTCGTCCAAATGCCAGCCAAGACTTCTTCTGTCGAATTCTGAGGTGGAACAAAGTTAGTTGACAGCCTAATATCAGATGTATCTGGTGCAGGTAAGGCGCGGCGGTCTATTTTACCATTGGGATTTAATGGTAGAGTGTCCAAAAATACAAAGAAACCAGGCACCATGTATTCAGGCAACCGAGTTTCCAAAAAGCGACGCAATTCAGCCTGACTAGGAATTTGCTCTGGACTGGCAACAATATATGCCACGAGTCGCTTGTCCCCAGGAACATCCTCTCTGGCTATGACTAAAGTCTGTTTCAGTGCCGGATGTTGAGCTAATATGGCTTCAATTTCTCCTAATTCAATTCGGAAGCCACGTATTTTAACTTGGTGGTCAATCCGACCAAGGAACTCGATATTACCATCGCTCAAATAACGTGCCAAGTCCCCAGTTTTGTAAAGGCGTGCCCCAGGTTCAGAGCTAAAAGGGTTGAAAATAAACTTCTCTGTGGTCAATTCTGGACGGTTAAGATAGCCTCGCGCTAGACCAATACCGCCAATGTGCAGTTCACCTGATTCACCAATAGGCACTGGCTGCAAATTTTCATCGAGGATGTGAATCTCTGCATTGGTAATCGGACGACCAATGGGAGCCATAGCATAATTAGTACCGCGCTGGCAAGTCCAGAAAGTGGTATCAATGGAAGCTTCTGTCGGCCCATAACAATTATGTAAAACATTGTCCAAATTCAGTTTGGCAAAGAAGCGTTCTATAAGTTCGCCAGATAAAGCTTCACCACCGCAGGTAATGTGTTTGATGAATCGCCAATTCTCAATTTCCCTCTCTTCCAATAAGACACGCAGGGTAGAAGGTACTAAAGCCAGAACTGTGATTTTCTGCTCAGTAATCACTTTCACAAGGTAGGCTGTGTCCTGATGTCCACCAGGGCGAGCTATGAACAATTGCCCCCCAAAGCACAATGGCCAAAATATCTGCCATACTGAGGGGTCGAAGCTAAAAGAAATAGTCAGTAGAACTTTGTCTGCTTGAGTTAATCCAAAAGTTGTTTGTTTCCAGTGGAGTTGATTGCAGATACCACGGTGAGGAATCGTTACACCCTTGGGTTGTCCTGTAGAGCCAGATGTATAGATTACGTAGATGAGATTATCAGCTGTCGTCTCATTTACAGGATTTTCTTGAATGTTTTGAATATTCCCTTGCCAGTTTGAATCCAGACAAACCACTTGCGCCTGATGCGGTGGTAGGTTCTTGACCAATTTTTCTTGGGTTAATAATACTGGTGTCTGAGTGTCTTCCAAAATGAAGGCCAAGCGTTCTGAAGGATATGCTGGATCTAAAGGCACATAAGCGCCTCCAGCTTTTATAATTCCTAACAATCCTACAATCATCTCTAAGGAGCGCTCCAGGCAAATGCCCACGAGAACTTCTGGCCCAACGCCTAAAGTACGTAGGTGGTGTGCTAGTTGATTCCCCCGTTGGTTTAACTGCTGATAAGTAAGTTCTGTATTTTCATATACTACCGCAATTGCTTGGGGCGATCGCTCTACTTGCATCTCAAACATTTGATGAATGCACAGATCCTGATGATGAACTACTTGAGTGTCATTCCATTCCTGTAAAACTTGAGTGCCTATGATGGGAGTTAAGGTATCTAACGGAATATTTTTCTTATATTCTGAAGTTTGGCTATTTATCTGCATTTTTTACTTATCGGCTCCATCAGGAAATCCAATTTTTTAAATTATTAATTGTAATATATGTTTATACAAATCCTATGTGAGGCTACAAATTAACGCCTTGAGGCTATGAGTATGGGAATACAAAAACAATGCCTCTTTAGCTGTAAGATTAGCAAAATGCCACTATTTTAAAATGTTGTGGCTTCTGCTCCTAGTATCCAGGCTAATTATTATATAATATTTCTACATATAAAATATCTTTTTATACGCTTAGGCAATCGATTGATTATCCGTATAATAATCTATTTACCCATTTGTACTCAATTTTGTCTTAACTGTTAACTAAAGATGAAAAATGTAGGCAACAATTATAATTTGCTTACTTTACCTTTCATTAAAAAACAATTTTTTTTGAGAGTGTATAATTGAATATACAATATCTAAAAATACTCTATCCTTTTTGACGAAAGTTTGCCTAATGGGAAAATCATCATTACAGAATCTTCATTGTGTTTATTGATATGTAAAAATACTGTAAAGCTACGAACGGATTTGCTAAAAGACTTAAGTAAGCTCAACTCAGTTTAAAAAATTGTCATTAAAATCAAGAAGGGGCAAAGAGAAGTTTAATGGTTAACTTCCGGCGTTGGGGCACTCCGGCCCAAGTCTCAAAAGTTCAAAAAGGCAAAAAGCAGAAAAAAAGAGGGTTTTAGCGTCATTTATCTTTATTTATCCTTTTCTACTTATTGTTCTTCCATGAGTTTAGGTTGAAGGGTTGATTTTTCGTTAACTGAGATGACAAAAAATCATTAATTTCCACCAAGATTGACGAAAGACCGTTATGCCGACTCAGTGAAACCATTATCAACACGGTTTCATCCCACTATATAAAGCATACATAAAGTGAAAGTCTTGTACATAGGATTAACATTCCAAAAAATGTGATATAAAATATATTAAAACCCCTGCTTTTTCTTAGAGCGAAAACTTATTCAAGGTTTTTGGCTATAAATAATGACTCGCAGCAAGTCAGATGTTGATTTTTTGAGGGTGATATGACCGTGCCTAAACCCTCAATTTTTAATAGACAAGAATTAGAGCGGTCTAAAATCCAAATCTAGGACACAAAAAATTTTTATCAAAAACATATCAAAAAATTGACTCTCTCCGGAGGTAAAAATGTTTAGAATGAAGATACTGCAAGACTTACAGATATTAGACATACATTATCGAGCTTAACTTTGCTTGTTAATAATAATTATCATTAATTTGTTACTAATTCTTTTAAATGTACCCATGAAACTGATCCAAGTTAAATCACAATATGGGTTTGTGTAAGTTTTTGTAACGAAAATCAAATTTTTGATGCATTTTGTTATACGTTAATTGTGTAAGTTTTGTTAATAAGTAATTATGCGTAAAGAAACAAAGAAGCTTTTAATCAAAACTAAAATAGTATAAGCAAACATGCTAAAGTAATTTATAAAGAGATGTAACTATATCTCTGTTATAAAGCGTACCTCTGCGATCCCTATTTTGTTACTCTGGGGAGAATAGTACATTATGTCTATCCTGAATTTTAAGCAAAATCATGGGTTATGCGATAACTATCTATAATTTGTTTATTTAAATAGCCTTATTGCTAAAGTTCCTAAAAACTAGAGATTCTTCTCTGGTAAAATTGGCAAAAGAGGGTTAATTATGCTAATACAGTCCAATTATTTTGTACACGTACATTAAAAATACTAATATTGTTTACCTGACCAAGTTGATTGTTAATGTCAGGAATGTTATTCAAACATACTAAGTTATTTACCAACAAATCCTTATCCCCTTTGCTTTAGCATCAAAGCTAGAAATTTCCGTAGGAAACAGGATGGATGTTATCATGTCAACAAAGTTAAGTAATAGAGTAGTAGTTACACTTAAATAAATTCTGGAATATGCTTTTAATAAAGAACTTATAAGTTACTCTGAAAAAAAGTTCAATAGTAGACTAGAAAGACCAATTTTCTTTGAAATAAAAACGTGAGTGTGAGTTAAGATGTCCCGATTATATAGTAGGTTTTCATAAATTTTTTAACGATATCAGGCATTACTAAACTATGAGTAATCAAAGCATTGCAACAAATAAATTGAGTGAAGTATCTTTAGATTTACGTGCATCTGCATTTGTCAGAGTACGTAAGGGTTCATGGTGGTTAAGATTAACAACATTGTTTTTAGTAGATTATACTTTGTTGTCCTTAGCTTGGATTTTTGCTGGATATCAATCTTCTTCTGAACATCTTTCTTGGTATGTACCGAGTCAATATTTCCCGATTTTAATAACTATTGGAATTCAAATCGGATCGCTAGCTCTCCAAGGTATTTATCGAGAAGGTCAAAAACGCTATGACTATTGGAATATTATCAAATCGTTAACTTTTGCTCATGGATTAATACTCCTTGTTTGTTCTTTGTATAAGCCAGTTGTTGATATCACAAGCCCAAGATTGATATTATTATCTTGGTTGCTAAGTATATTATTTATTTGCACTGGTAGATATGCTGTAAATGTTACTCTTGAATATTTGCGTAAGCAGAAAAAAATCGTTCGTTCTTCTGTATTCATTATTTGCGACCCTCAAGATCGCGAACAGATTGCTAGCTTTATAAAAAAAGAAAAGCATTATATTGTCTCTGGAACGGCAAATGCTAACTCATTAGACAGATATAAACGCCAACAAACATTGAGTCAACTTAATGAATTAGGTGTAACAGAAGTTTTTATATCTTGGGATGCTTTAAAAAATAGAATGTTTTTGTGCTGGTTATTTCAAGCATCTGGGATTCAAGTACATATTTTACCAATGGAATTAAAACCAATTTATAGAAACGTAGAATTTAATAAGATAGGGGGAATGCCTTGTCTGAGTTTGGATTGCCCTATAATTACAGGTAAAGATTTTTGGATAAAGCGTATTTGTGATTTTTGTTTGGCAACTTTATTTGTAATGTTATCATTCCCGATTTATATAGCTATAGCTATAGCTATAAAACTTGACTCTTCTGGGACAGTATTTTACAGGCAAACTCGTATAGGTTTACATGGACAACAGTTTAAAGTATGGAAATTCAGAACTATGAGGTCTGATGCAGAAACACTACAGAATGAATTAGAAGCTTTAAATGAAACAAAAGATGGAATTATCTTTAAAATAAAAGACGATCCTCGTATTACCCGTGTTGGAAAGTTTCTCCGTCGTTACAGCTTAGATGAATTGCCCCAACTTTTTAATGTTATCCTTGGAGAAATGAGTATAGTAGGTCCTCGGCCTTTACCTACTAGAGACGTTGATAAGTTTTCTGAACATCATTTTATTCGACATGAAGTTTTGCCTGGTATTACAGGTCTTTGGCAAGTATCAGGTCGATCTGATATTTTAGATTTTGAACAAGTGATTCATCTGGATATGAGCTACATCGAAAATTGGTCACTTGCTTTAGACTTTGAAATTCTCCTTAAAACAGTTATGGTGGTTTTGAAAAAAGATGGTGCTTATTAAAAAAGAAAATCATAGCCGTACGGGTTCATGATTACAGAATCTAAGTTACGTATCGATAAAAGTATTGTAGTGCAGTCTACAGTTTAGTTGATAGCGGATTAAATTTAGATTTTTCTACCTTGCTGATTAGTTACCTGTTTGAGAGGGATCTAAGAGGATGTTTTAAAAAAGTCTTTTGCTCTCATAGTTTAGGACAGCAAAATATCTCAGTATATGGCGAAACCTTAATTTTGCGTTGCACTTAACCCAGTACAGAACTGCAAAATTCTACCTTTCGGGGCTTTTAAAACATCCTTTAAAAAACTTCTTTTATTTATAAGGATCTATCCGAAAAAATCATGGTGACTCCAAATGAACGAATTAAGCTGAATTAAGAATTACAAGAATGGTAGAAAAGTACAAATTCATAAGTAATTCCCTTTCAATGATACTCAATCGGTTAGCACAAAGCATTACAGCATTTGTATTAACCGCTTCTATTGCTCGTACTTTAGGAGCTGAGGCTCTAGGGCAGTATCTACTCGCATATAGCTACTATTTTATCTTTGTGGGCATTGCCTCACAAGGGCTAAAGACATTATTTACTAGAGAACTAGCTCGTGAGCCACAAAAAACACCAGTCTATCTAATGAGTGGTACGTGGCTACAGTTAATATTTAGTTTCTTTAGTTATGCGGCATTGGTAATTGTAGTGTTTTTGCTTCCCTATAGTTCCAAGACCTCGACTGTTTGTTACATAATGGGCTTAACGATCGTTCCTTTTGCGCTTTCTAATATCACAGAGGCGATTTTTCAAGCTAAAGAAAAGATGCATCTGATAGCGATCGCTACAGTGCCGATCTATATCCTACGCCTAATAATAATGATTTGGGCGATGCAACTAAAATATGGAATTGAATATTTGGGGGCGATCCTATTTTTTTCAGAAACACTAATTCTGATAATTGAATGGATTTTTCTTGTCCCTTTAGTAAAAATACAATGGCAGATTGATAGAAGTTTTGTCTTTAATACAATTAAAGAGGCGCGGACATTTTTTGCTATCGAAGCAATGGCTGTAGTTAGTGGCAGAATTCAAATATTGATTCTTTCATTATTAGGAAATGAACTTTTAGTAGGTCTATTTGGCGGAATCACACAATTACTACAACCCTTTTTGATTATTGCTAATAGTATAACTTTAGCAATATTTCCAAGATTTTCAAAGGCAGTAGAGCAAGGACGGGACAAGCAGAGGCAGATAGCTGAAAATATTATCGAAATTTTATTAATCATTGCATTGCCCTTATACCTTGGAATCTCATTGTTTGGCAAAGATTTATTAGTTTTTATCTATAATACTAGCTTTGCTGAAGCAAATATAGCCCTTAATTTAGCCGCTGCATCACTCCTTTTCTTGCCATTTACACGCTCACTGAGTTATTTACTTGTAGCCAATGGTTTCGAGATAGTGAACCTACGTGAAGTAGTTATTACCACTACATTAGGGAGCTTGGGAGGTGTGGTATTAGTTTCGCACTATCAGTTACTAGGTGCAGCTTTAATAGCATTATTAATGAGTATTTTTGGTTTTATCCAGTATATTTATTTCACCTATACTCGCTTATTTTCATTAAATTTATGGCGAATATTGCGCCGTCCATTAATAATAACTATTTTAATGCTACCTATATTAATATTATTACAAAAACTTAACTTAGACTTTCTATTCACTTTACTCATTGCAACTTGTGCCTATTCTTTACTTGTGATTTATTTAGGTATTCGTGCGTTTGGCGGGTTTCGTTTTTTATGGCTAAAATTTTTAAAATAGTAGTAATTGTTGAAGATAGATTTTTACCATTAACTCATCAAAATTGAGCTAGAGTATAATTTTAATTATGATTAAAGTTGCTTTATTACATTTTTGCTTTGAAGACTACACTATTGAATTAGCAAACAGTTTGGTTAAATATGTTGATTTAACGCTCATTCACCCGGAAAAAATCTCAGATGTCTGTAGCAATGTTCTTGATCCCAGTATCCGTGTGATTAGCTTTAAAAAACCGCGGATTCGCGATCCGCGCAACCTATTGTCTATGTACGCGATGATGCATATTATCAAAGACATAAAGCCAGATATTTTCCATGTGCAAGAAACTAACGATCCTTGGTATGATTGGACACTGTTACTCAACAAAATGCCACCACTGGTGACAACTATCCATGATATATTCCGTCACCCAGGGGATAGCATGTCTGTATTCGGTTCAGAGTATACCAGGCGTATTGCCTTCTACCGTTCCCAACAATTGATTGTTCATACTGATCAATTAAAAAAGATTCTAATTGAACAATTCCGTATACCTCAAGAGCGAGTCAATGTTTTACCACATGGGGAACTTGGTAGTTTGTATCAGCGTCGGAGTAATTACAATAGTCAGACTCGCGATCCAAATACATTACTATTTTTTGGACGCATCTGGCCCTATAAAGGATTGAAATATTTACTTCAGGCTATGCCTTTAATTGCTGAACGTATACCTGAAGTCAAGTTGATTATCGCTGGACGGGGAGAAAACATAAAACAATATTTCCCTAATGGTTATGATGAGAAACGCTACGAAATTATCAATGACTTTATCCCCCTTGAAGAAGTAAGTAATTTATTTCAACGCAGTACAGTAACAGTTCTACCATACATAGAAGCCTCTCAAAGTGGTGTGGCTGCCTTATCTTATGGGATGGGAACACTGGTTGTAGCCTCTGAAGTAGGGGGATTAAGTGAGATAATTCAGCATAAAAAAGATGGGTTATTAGTTCCACCTTGTGATGTCCAATCTTTAGCTGATGCCATTATTTATTTATTAAGCGATCGCGACTTGCAACAACGTATGCAAACTGCGGCATTAGCTCGTTGTCAGGAAGATTTAAATTGGTCAAATATTGCTGCTCAAACAGCTCAAATTTATTATGAAAAAATGAATCTGCAAAATAAATATTAGTTAATTTATTATATTATGAGAAAAATACTAATTTTTTCTGAACAGGTATTCACAATTGTGAGCTTGCTGATGTATTCAGGGGCAATTTTTGTTGTTGTACTGTCAGGAGGAGCAGGACAGAGTGAGTTAGTAGAATATGATAGCTCTTTGATTCGGATTATTTATTTTTTAATCTACCTAGTTACCTTAGTACTACTAGTTTTGCGTTGGAAGAAAACTCTTTATTTCCTTAGGAAAGACTTTTGGCTTTATTCTTTAATTTTATTGTCAGCTGTTTCTATTATTTGGTCTTTTGAAGCATCAACAACATTAAAAAATAGTTTTTCCCTCATTAATTCCAGTTTATTTGGACTATATTTTGCTTCGCGATATAGCTTAAAACAGCAGTTACATTTACTTGCTTGGAACTTTGCAATTATTATAATACTCAGTTTTGTTTTTGCCATAGCTTTGCCTAAATACGGAATACAGAGCGATTTGGATGGCTCAAAGTGGCGTGGAGTATTCACACACAAAAACGGTCTGGGAGCAAGAATGGTAACGAGTAGTATGACTTTTTTTATCCTTGGTTATCAAACTCAAAGACGTAGTTGGCTTTTCTGGGCAGGGTTTAGCTTGTCAATACTACTCTTACGGCTTTCTGCTTCCGGTTCATCTTTAGTTAACCTATTAATGATAATATTGGCATTTTTTGCTTTTCAAATTTGGCGTTGGTCTTACCAGTTCATGGTACCAACCCTAATAATGATGGCGACTATCAGCCAAAGTTTATATTTTTGGTTGTCTAGTGACGCGAATGTCCTGTTCAGTGCAATTGGTAAAGATGCGACACTGACGGGTCGAACAGAGTTGTGGCCATTAGTAATTGATAAGATTTGGAAACATCCTTGGCTTGGTTACGGTTATGGTGGATTCTGGCAAGGATGGAATGGCGAATCTGCCGATATTTGGCTTGCAGCTGCATGGACGCCAAACCACCCCCACAATGGTTATCTGGCTCTTTGCCTGGATTTGGGTCTTTTAGGGTTAGGAGTCTTCTTTTTTGGATTCTGGCGCAGTTATCAGCAAGGATTTGCTTGGGTGCGTAGTAGCAAAACAGCATTTGATATTTGGCCACTTATACACATGACATATATACTTTTATCTAGCCTCACTGAGTCTAACTTAATGGAATCAAATAGTTTGACTTGGATACTCTATGTGGCGGCATCTCTCTCAGTCAGAATGTAAAGATGAAGTAAAATCACATGATTAATCAATATAACTGTAACCAGCTAGTAATAGCAAAACTGATAGCTATTATGATGTAGACATGCATATTTATTATTTAACCCAGTTTCGCCAAGTATGAATATAGGTTCCATAAATAAGGTATATTTTAGACTTGACAAGTAAGTGTTTTACTAAAGTAACGTTTCACATTTGCCCTGCCTATAACCCATAAATTCAGGGTTTCGACCATTGTTCCGAGTGAATGAATAATTACTTACTAAACTAATTAAAAATTGAAATTATTATGGCATTACCGAAGAAAGTACTAATTATCGTTGAAAATCTCCCAGTTCCCTTTGATAGACGGGTATGGATGGAAGCAACTACTTTGCAAAAAGCTGGGTATGAAGTTAGTGTAATTTCACCTACAGGTAATGGCTTTGAAAAAGATTACGAAATTATTGAGCAGATTCACATTTACCGTCATCCTCTACCACCGGAAGAAAGTTCTGTCATTGGCTATCTCCGAGAGTACAGTTGGGCGATTAACTGGCAATTCCGTCTAGCTCAAAGGGTATGGCGAGAGCGTGGTTTTGATGTCATACATATTTGTAATCCGCCCGATTTACTTTTCTTGGTAGCAGCATGGTTTAAATTATTTCATGGTATATCTATTATCTTCGATCATCATGACCTCAGTCCGGAAATGTATGAAGCTAAGTATCGGCGGCGCGATATTTTTTATCATGGATTACGCTGGGCTGAACGCTTGACCTATGCCACAGCAGACATGGTAATTTCAACGAACGAGTCACACCGAGAGGTAGCTCTTAAGCGTGGGCACAAGAAACCAGAGAAAGTATTTGTAGTTCGTAGTGCGCCGGATCTTTCGCGCTTTCGCCGAATGCCTCCAAACCCTAATTACCGTAAAGGTAGAAACTACTTAATAGGTTACATGGGTGTCATGGGAGAACCAGAGGGTATTGATTATCTCCTAAGAATGGTATATTACATTGTCCACAAAAAAAATCGCTCTGATATTCACTTTATGCTAATTGGTAGTGGACCTATGGCAGAAAAGCTCAAAAACTTATCTAAAGAGTTAGAAGTGAATGAGTTTGTAGAATTTACAGGGTTTAAGCAAGGTGAAGAACTCTTAGAGCGGCTTTCCAGCTGCGACGTGTGTGTAGAGCCTTCTCCAACATCTGCTTATAACGAAAACTGCACCATGAATAAAATCCTTGAATATATGGCAATGGGAAAAGCAATTGTCCAGTTTGATTTGCGAGAGGGAAGACGTTCTGCACAAGAAGCATCTCTTTATGCCAAGCCTAACGATGAGGTGGAATTTGCCGAGAAAATTCTGGAACTTTTAGATTTTCCTGAACGTAGAGAAAAGCTCGGAGCTGAGGGGCGACGCAGAATGGAGGAGATTCTTGAATGGCAATATCAAGCTCCAAAACTGTTAGATGCTTACGATGAAGTTTGGCAAAGTAGGTAGCTACTTTAACTTTCCGAATTACTATACTAAGTAACTGGATTGAGTAATGAGTAGATGTTTATGGTCAAAAATTATAAACTGACTAAAGGTCGAGTTTTTTACTTGATTTTGAAATCTTGGCTTTGGCTAAGATAGTTGATATGACAAGGAATATAGCCGTATAATATCCAACTAAAAAATCAAGCCTTTGATAATCCAGAGATAAATTTGAATAATGGTTGATGGCTAATGCAAAAAACTTTTAATTGAACGTTTTGTTACTAAAGGGTTGATTTATGGGACGGCAGTTATAGTTAGGACGTAGTTAACTCACCTCAAATCCCAAAATTAACAAATTTTTTGCTCAAGAAAGATACACAGACCACCGTTACACATTTGCACCAAATGGGGACTAAATTTTTAACATAAATACTCTATACGACAAGACAGTTCAGTTAAGTATTTCTTGCTTCTTTGTCTTTGCGTCTTTGGCGGTTCGTTAAAAAAATGATTTTGATAAAGAGTTAAGCCTTAACTGAACCGTATTGGTCTATACTATATTTTATATTGTAAAATTATACATAATCAGTATTGTCAATTGCACTGGTTTGTGGCTGTTCTAAGTCAATTTTTAGTTTCTTGCTTAAGACCTGTACTTTGGAAGATTTATGTCAGAAAAATCTATGGAATCTAGAGAATCTATTGATTTAGACCTTAATCGTTACTTGTTAATATTGAAACGCTGGTGGCTACCGGCTTTCAGTATATTTGTGGCGACAGTTATTCTGAGTGCCATATCTACAAAATTTCTGAAGCCAGACTATGAAGCAGAAGGAAAACTGTTATTCAGAGTTCCCAGTTTTAAAGTAGCAGGCAATAATCTTTCCCCTGGCACCTCTGAAGGAGGAGACTCAGGAGATTTGAAACCATTGGTAGCAACTCAAAATCCCATAAGCAGTCAGATAGAAGTTATTTCTTCCCCAGCTTTATTGCAACGGACAATAGACAAACTACAACTCAAAGACAACGAAGGCGAACCTTTGAGGGTGAAAGAATTACAAAAAGTCCTAAACCTAAAAATTGTTGGTGGGACAGATGTATTGCGTATTGCTTATAGAAGTCACGATCCTGAAGAAGCAGCGGCAGTAGTCAACACAATTATGAGGTTTTATTTAGAAAATGATATTCTGACAAATCGGTCTGAGGCAGGAGCAACTCGTCAGTTTATGGCCAAGCAACTTCCTACAACTCAAGCTGCTGTTAATAATGCAGAAGTAGCGCTACGTATATTTAAACAAAAGCATCAGATTGCAGATTTATCAGAGGAGACAAAGTCAGCTGTTGCGACTATTGGAAATCTAGATAATGAGATGAATACTGTCAAAGCTCAACTGGATGAGGTAAATGCCCAAACCAATGAACTGCGGCAGAAAGTAGAGCTAAATTCTCAGGAAGCGATCGCTGTGAGTGCCCTTAGTCAGTCACCAGCAGTACAGGGAATTCTTACACAACTCCAAGAGACCGATCGGCAGTTAGCGGTTGAGCGCAGCCGTTTTCTAGATGACAATCCTATAATTATTAACCTAGAAGCAAGAAAAGCTAATTTAAAATCTCTCCTGCAACAACAAGTTGGTCAGACTATTGGCAATCAAACACAAGTTCCCCAGAGCCTATTGCAGATTGGAGAACTCAGACAAAGCCTGATACAAAACTTTTTGCAATCAGAAATACAACGTTTTGGCTTAACTCAAAGACTCTCCTCTCTACACAATTCTCGTGCCAGCTACGAACAGCGGGTGAAACTCATACCCCAGCTAGCACAAAACCAGCGAGAGTTGGAACGGAAAGTTGAAGTTGCAGAATCAACCTATCAAACTTTATTGAAAAAGGTTCAAGAGCTACAGTTAGTTGAAAATACAAATACACCTAGTTCCCGGATTATTGCTCAGGCTTTAGTGCCCGAAGATCCTACATTAACCAAAACAATAATTGTTTTGGTGCTAGGAGTCATGTTCGGTTTGTTTTTTGCTACCACAACTGTACTTTTTTTCGCTATGAGAGATAGATCTCTAAAAACACTTAAAGAAATTAGAGATGTATTTGGATATACTTTGCTAGGAATTGTTCCTTTGTCTGTTAAAAAGCTTCGTTCTCGTTATTCAAATGCAGAATCAATATCTCAAACAATTGCCGTAAGGGATACTCCCCACTCTTTAACGAGCGAAATGTACCGAATGATTCAAGCAAATCTGAAATTCTTAAGTTCAGATAATTTGCTCAAAACCATTGTGATTACTAGCGCAGTTCCTAAAGAAGGCAAGTCTACAGTTTCAGCTAATTTGGCAGCAGCGATCGCTCAACTAGGACGTCAAGTTTTACTAATCGATGCAGATATGCGAGTTCCTTCTCAGCATCATCTCTGGCAACTAACCAATGAAGTTGGTTTGAGTGAGGTTCTTGTAGGTCAGGCTGAATTTGACATTGCCGTATCTAAGGTAATGGACAACCTAGATATTTTAACTGCTGGAGTTAGACCTCCTAACCCACTTGCTTTGCTTGACTCAAAACGGATGGCATCACTCATTGAGAATTTCTCATCTCAGTATAAATATGACTTTGTAATTATTGATGCCCCTCCACTACTTTTGGCAGCCGATGCTTTGACTTTAAGCCAAATGACTGATGGTATTTTGTTAGTAGCCCGACCCGGAGTAATTGATTCCAACAGTGCTAATGCTGCTCAAGAGATATTAGAGAGATCCAATTACAACGTTCTAGGTTTAGTAGTCAATGGAGTCATTGATAAAAATGAATCTAGTAGTTATAAATATCATTCTCACGAATATTTTAAACCAAGAGAGTTGACAAAAGAGTTTAAGGGACTGGCGAAGAAATAAAGCTTCCAAAAAATTATTTTAGGAGTTACATCAAGTTCGGATAAATATTTATTAATAAATACTGACGCAAACACGCAATAAGTTTTAAATAATAAGCAATTAACCGGACTTAGAATTATATAGCGCTCCTATATCTGATAAGGTATATCTTCATCAGTATAGGAAACGCTATATTAGAAGCTATAGATAATTTTTAGGATGGTAGTCCGATTTCTTTAGGTGTTGCCACTCCAGTTTAATTGAATTCATTAGGGTTTTTGCTAGCCTCGGAAGTAACATGTGTAACTCCGTTCGCTCTATGCACAAAACCTTATTCATCCAAATATCTCCGGTAGCCGCACAAAATTTCAGCATCTCTATTCTTCTTGTTTATGTGGTCGTGCTATTGGGTCTTGTTTTACCTTGTGGCTCTTCTTGGCCCGTCTCCAATTGGGTTGTAGATAAAAATTCTGTATAAATCAGAACCTTATCATACAACCCAATGCCATACTTTTAACTATTACCGATTCTCGTATGCTCCTCTATCGGGTGCATAACCGGAGACACGAGGATTGCCTAGAAAATCCGTTGTCAAACTTTTCCACTTTAAACCACTATTAATTGCCGGACTTGTTGATTTCAATCTAAAGTCACGAGCCGAGGCATTAACAAACTGTGGATCTGCAATCATATCGTGAGATCCTGTAACCTTGATCGTCGAATTATTGGGATAAACATTGTAGTCATAACTGACGTTGACATTTTTCATATTGCTATTCACAGCATTACCTGGAGAAGCATACATAATGTTATTGAAAATTTTGACATCAGACGAATAACCCGCATAAATTTCGCCCTTTGCCTTTTTTTTAACTTCTGGACTTTGCTGATTCAAATATGCCGTGTTGTTGATAATATCGATATGCTGGCTATCATGGGCATGAATACCTGAACCGCCATTCTTGTAGGTGATGTTATTAGCAACCAAAATCCTTCCTCTATATCCTTTTGAAACATCAACAATAATGCCATTACCGTCTGTAATCCTTCCGGCTTCAATCCAAGGAACGTACATTCGATTGTTGTAGCTCTTGTTATTGGTAACAAATATCTTGTATCCCTTGTTGTTGTCAGAACTCCAATTATTAAGCATGGAAATACCACTGCAACCATGAACTGTGTACCAAGAGTTATTGAAAACAGTGTTATTATCCACTTTTACATAATCAGCTTGAATTGCTGAGATACCTGCTCCTCCACAATCATGCACTTTGTTGTTCAGAATATTTATGTGATGAGAACGACCTTTGTCTCCTCCTTCAACGCTTATGCAATTTCCGTTAGTAAACTGATTTGATGTGTTATGCTTTTGACTTAAGGCATATTCACGCGTGATATTAGCATTGTTCCCTATGACCTCCAGCCCGTTAATCTCGATATATGAAGCTCCATTTGAAATCGAGATACCATTCCATGTATTGTGCTGAATTTCTGGAAAATGCCCAGGATATGCTTTATATTTAATCCATGCATTTGCAGTTCCAGAACGTTTAATACTTAGTACAGCCCCATCTTTGGGTCTATTCTTATATTCCCCGTTCATAATAAGTACTGTATCGCCAGGATTAGTAAGGTTTGCTGCCCTTTGAAGTGTTCTAAAAGCGGATGAGGTAGAAAGCCCGCTATTTCTGTCGTTTCCGTTATTACTAACATAGTATGTTGTCGCAGTTGAAATACGACTGATCAGCTTGCGGTTAGGTAGTGGTATTTCCTGAACAGTGGATGACTGCGAAACATCTTTAAATAAAGACTCTGTTATTCTCTGTCCTTGAACCAGACCTGTCAATACCCAGGGAAGTACAAGAGATGCGCTCAAACTGAGAAAACCGAAACCATGAATCATCATAGGGAAAAAATAGGGTATGTTGCAAAAATTCAATCGTTAACGGTCAGTAACTCTAGCCTTAGTTAATAACCCAGTAGTGGACACGGTCGTATCACTGCCACTTGTAAGTTTATACACGGTTTTATAGGTTTAAACCTGCGCATTTTCGCGTAAATATGGCTGAACCACCTTTTGAGCTTGTGTTCCAAAAAATCGCAAACATCTGATAAAATCACTGAATAAAAAATATCAGTATCCAGAGTTACCCTATTCATGAACACCAAGCAACCGTACAAATGGCGTCATTTCCAATTCGACATCATTCTACTGTGTATACGCGGTATCTGTGGTTAAAATAGTATATCTGTCATCAATTAGTTAATTTACTTAAATAATTCTTATGATAATCAGAATCACTAAATAACTAAAAATAAGTTATGGACTAGTACTTACAGAATCTGCTTTCTAAAATATTCTCATTATCATAAGAAATCCGAGTACCTACAGTAAAGATTGCAAAAGCCGATCAACGCACATTAAGAATTTACAGTGAGAGTTATAAAGTTTACAGTATTTCTCTATAAGTAATATTACTTAAAATTATTATAATGACGTATATATAGAAGTGGTCAGATAGCTTAGAACATTGGCAAATCAGAACAGAGCAGCTGTCAGAGTATTTATAGCAGACTTGTCCTAACCAGTATGACAGCCCTTAGAAAACGCAATTTGGAAGAAGCGATGCCTCGTGGAGCGTTTGTTATGTGTAACTTGCTGTTGATTAAAGGATAGTGCAATTTTAGGGACGAAGAGGGTTGGCCAACGCCCCCAATTTGCATCTATCTCTTAAACTAGAGTCCGAAAATGTTCAGAAGATTAAGGATAATACCTAAAGGTCCAGTTATAGTGTTTATGGTATCGCCAGTCTTAGCGGAACCAGATCGGTTCACTAGCACAACATCATTATTACGGAGTATAGGATTAGTTTGCTCATTAATCCCAGCGGAGAAATCCACTTTTACTATCCGCTTAGTGACAGAACCATTAGGGTTGAGGCGAATCAAATCAACAGCACTGCTACTAGCTCTGGCATCATTAAATCCGCCAGCAGCGAGTATAGCTTGATTTAAAGAGCTATTCGGCTGAACGTCTGTTAACCCTGGTCTTTTAACTTCGCCTACCACACCAACTTGAATGCGTGTAGGAGACAAAGTAGTGGTAGCTAATTGAGTAGCTTCTGCCGGGATGATTTCAGTTGCTGTCGGAATAACAATCGTATCTCCGTCTTGCACGATGATGTCTTGATTGGCGTCACCACTCTGCAATAGTTGCCAAAGATTAATATCTATAGCTTGTTCTGAGCCAGTTCTTGTAGGTCGGCGTAGCTTGAGATTACGAACATCAGCCTGTGCTGTAATTCCGCCAGCTAACTGAATTACCCGCGTTACATTTGGTAGACCAGTGGGAGTGGCACTGCCACTATTAGCGGTTGCGCCCCCCTGGTTATCTGTATTGCCTGGGGTGACAAGATACGAACCAGGACGGTTAACTTCACCAATAATTGTTACTGTGCGGGGTGTGGTTTGACTGGCGGCAAAGTTAGCTGCAAATATATTGCGGGATTCTGCTACGTTAAAGTTGGTTGCTGTTGGCACAACTATGGTGTCTCCATCCCGCAAGGTAATATCCTGTGATAGCCTGCCTGTTTGAATGAGTTCCTTCAAATTGACGGTGACGGCTTGCTCTGAAGAACGTCCTATTTTACGCCGTAATTGAACTTGAGTCACATCCGCAGCTAAAGTCACCCCCTGCGCTGTTGTTAATGCGGCTAATACAGTTGGGTATTGTACGCCTGGATTGTTCCCGGCACCTCCGCTCAAGCTTAGAGTATAAGCTCCAGGACGTGTCACCTCTCCAGCAACAAAAATATTGATGGGACGAGGCGATAACAGATTGACTGAGATCAAGGGACGTTTGAGGAAGCGAGCATATCTTCTAGCTATTTCGTCAGAAGCTTGTTCAGTTGTTAGCCCTAGTACTGACACACTGCCAATTAAAGGTAGGTTGATTGCTCCACCTGGGGGAATTTGGTATTCACCTGTATATTCAGGTACTTCAAATACATTTACACGGATGAGATCGCCGCCTCCCAATGAATAATTAGTATCTAATTGTGTTTGTGTGATTGGTGGTTGTGTAGTTGGTGGTAATGGTTGTCCCTGAGCTAGACTGGCAGATGATACAGCGGCATTGACAGCAGTTAACAAAGCCATACCTACAGCTGGCTGAATTATGAATTTAGACAAACTTTTGTTAAGCATATTTACCTGAGACTCTGAAACTACAATCAATAAAGTACTGTCTAAACATTTTTATTTTGACTATACCTAAAT
Organism: Nostoc sp.; assembly: GCF_036918245.1. Classification (GTDB taxonomy): domain Bacteria; phylum Cyanobacteriota; class Cyanobacteriia; order Cyanobacteriales; family Nostocaceae; genus Nostoc. The sequence continues at coordinate 110,601 of NZ_JBALEF010000044.1, read as the reverse complement.
ATTCAAGTTCCCCGACACTCTTATTTTCCTAGAAAAGTGTGATTTTCCGGAGGAAGTTTGTTTATTGAACTTAAATTTTTAGTGAAGTTAGCTTAAAGTTAATGTTGCTTGAATAGAGCAATATCAAAAAATATAGGATTTACGCAACTAAACCCAGTTTCTACAAGAAATTGTCTGTTAGCCAATAATCAAGTAGTCACGAATAAAGTTTTCTTGTCAAAGTTAATCTGATGATATTTAAAATCTGCGATGAGTCGTAAGGGACTACTAAAATTAGGAACAAGTTCATTAAATAAATACAAATAACCTTGAAAAAATGTCGGAATTTTATTTTTTGTGGATTGTGTTGGGCAAAGAGAACTTAAAAAGGCAGAATTTGGGTTTTGTTCTTCAAGCCAGTCGACAATTTATTATTTGGCAATAAGATTAATTCAATGAGTTGTTTTTTCTTTGGATTTGTTGAATAAAAAATTCTTCTAGAGAGTGACGTGACAAGTTCATGGCGATAATTTTACCTTCCATGAGACGAAGACTGGCAAGAAAATCATAGTAATCATCTTGTAGTGTACCGTGCCAGGAACCATCAGGCTCAAATATGAGAGTGGGTATCCATTTTTTGAGAATTTCCCAGTCACCACCTTGACCTTTGACATGATATGTGTTGTTTCCACCTAAGAGTTCATTGAGGGAACCAGAGCAAATTAGTTTACCTTGAGCGAGGATAGCAATGCGATCGCAAATTTGTTCTACTTCACTCAGAATGTGGCTGTTGAAAAAAATCGTCTTACCAGCTGCTTTGAGCGCCAGGATAATTTCTCGCATTTGGTAGCGTCCCACCGGATCAAGACCAGACATCGGTTCATCCAGAAAAACTAAATCTGGCTCATTAATTAATGCCTGTGCCATACCAACACGCTGTAGCATTCCTTTGGAATAGCGACGCAGCAGCTTTTTACGAGCATCGGCTTGCGATAAACCGACTAATTCCAGCAGTTGGGGAATGCGTTGGCGTTGGACACTTTGAGGAATTTGGAATAGCCCAGCAGCTAGCTGCAAAAATTCCCAGCCAGTAAGATAGTCATACAAATAGGGATTTTCTGGTAGATAGCCGATATGTTGCTTAACATTGCGATCGCCTATGGGTTTACCCAACAATAATCCTCGTCCAGAGGTGGGATGAATAATTCCCAGCAACAATTTTAAAAGGGTAGTTTTACCAGCACCGTTAGGCCCCAGCAACCCAAAGGTTTCGCCTTTGTAAACCGTTAAAGAACAGTTTTTGAGAGATACGACTTTTTGATTTAGCCAAAAACCAGTGCGATAGACTTTTCGCAACTCAGAAGTTAAGACTACTGGCGGAGTGTCTGTCGTATTAAGTTGAGAATTAAGGTCATCTGCAACAGACTTCATCTCGGTTAAATCACTATTTATCAGCTTGGTATTAATTAAAAATTACCCGGTAGGCTGATAATAACCATCACCAAGCTGTGTGTCAATTATCGTCAACTGAGGACTGGGGATTGGAGACTAGGAAGACAAGGGTAGAGTTTTCCCGATGCCCAATGCCCAATGCCCAATATCCAATTTGACTCCTTTCATAGAACTCCCTTAGAACTGGGAATTAAGCCAGCACGTCGGGGATCAGTTTCCACCGCCAGCCGTGTTGCTCTTGCAAAAGCTTTAAATGTCGCTTCAATGATGTGATGGGAATTAATGCCATCCAGTTGCCGAATATGCAGTGTCATCTGGCTATGGTTTACCAAAGCCACAAAAAATTCTCGCACCAGTTGGGTGTCATAGGTTCCTACCCGCTGAGTAGGGATTTGCAAGCCATAGCTGAGATGAGGCCGTCCAGAAAAGTCTAGCACTACCTGAACTAAGGCTTCATCCAGTGGTGCAAGAAAATTACCAAAGCGGACAATGCCTTTTCTGTCGCCTAGTGCTTGGCTAAAAGCTTGCCCTAAAGTAATGCCTACATCTTCGTTGGTGTGATGGTCATCAATTTCCCAGTCTCCCTGGGCTTGGACATCGATATCAATCAGCCCGTGGGAGGCAATTTGATGCAACATGTGATCCAAAAACGGAATACCTGTTGCTGCTGTGCAAGTTCCTCTACCATCCAGGTTGATGGTAACTTGCACATTAGTTTCGCCAGTCGTGCGGTGAACGGTGGCAATCCGAGGGGTTTGGGTTAAGCGATCGTAGTTTGAATTAATTTTGCTGATTTGCATAGGAAATTGGGCATGGGGAATAGGGCATGGGGCATGGGGAATGAAAAATGGACAAGAATTTTATTTACTAATACTCAATTCCCAATGCCCAATCCCCAATGCCCCATGCCCAAATTATCTTACATTCCCATAATTTCATATCCTGCATCTACATATAGAATTTGTCCAGTAATCCCACTGGACAAATCACTAGACAAGAAAGCCGCAGCGTTGCCCACTTCTATCTGAGTGACGGTGCGTTGTAGAGGAGCTACTTCTTCTACATGATGAATCATATCCAAAATCCCACCTACTGCTGAAGATGCCAAAGTGCGGATGGGGCCTGCGGAGATGGCATTCACGCGGATATTTTGTGATCCTAGTTCAGCAGCCAGGTAACGCACACTCATTTCTAACCCCGCCTTGGCAATTCCCATAACGTTGTAGTTGGGGATTGCCCTAACACCACCTAAATATGTCAGGGTGACGATGCTACCTCCCTCTGTCATCAAAGATTTAGCTGCACCACTTAACTGCACTAGTGAGTAGGTGCTGATTTCTAAGGCGGTGTTGAAGCCAGAACGAGAGGTTTGGCTAAAATCTCCACTCAAATCGTCTTTGCTAGCAAAGGCCAGACAATGGATCAGAATATCTAGCTTTCCCCACTGTTCGCGGATTGTCTCAAACGTAGATTTAATTTGTTCGTCATCTTGGACATTACAGGGAAGAAATAAGCTGGGGTTAAGAGGTTCTACCAATTCAGCGACTTTTTTCTCCATCTTGCCGCGTTCATCCGGCAGGTAGGTTATACCCAGGTTTGCTCCGGCTTTGTGCAGCTGTTGGGCAATGCCCCAGGCGATCGAGCGGTTATTGGCAATACCTGTAACAAGGGCATTTTTTCCAGTCAGATTTAGCATAGAAATTGTTAATGCGATCGATCATTAGGAGCATACTAGAATCTGAGGCTAGTTTGTCTTTGTTTTATACAGGATTGACAAAAATGAATATTGCTAAGGGTGTTTGCTGTGAGAAAAATCTTGATTTTTTATAAAGATATTCTCAAGATATCTTTATTTGTTCTTCAAAAAACCTTTTGAATACAGCTATTGGAACTACTTATCAACAATTAGTAGCTGAAAGGATCAACAATTATGTATCATTATAAACAAAGAGTTATGAAGAGATTAGTTTGAGTATAGGAAAGTACAGAAAGGTTGACGGTGCTTTATTCATTTTTCAGGTGTATTCTTAGGTAATCAGTTTTTGTTTTTCCGGCATTGGGTAGGGGAAGGGAGATGATCGTGACACAAGATAAAGCCCTAGCAAATGTTTTTCGTCAGATGGCGACCGGGGCGTTTCCGCCAGTTGTGGAAACGTTTGAACGCAATAAAACGATCTTTTTTCCTGGCGATCCTGCCGAACGAGTTTATTTTCTTTTGAAAGGTGCTGTTAAACTTTCCAGGGTGTACGAGGCAGGAGAGGAAATAACGGTAGCGTTGCTGCGGGAAAATAGTGTTTTTGGTGTATTGTCATTGCTGACAGGAAATAAGTCGGATCGGTTTTACCATGCGGTTGCATTTACTCCTGTGGAATTACTGTCGGCACCAATTGAACAGGTGGAGCTAGCACTCAAGGAAAATCCAGAATTATCAATGTTAATGCTGCGAGGTCTGTCTTCGCGAATTTTACAAACGGAGATGATGATTGAAACTCTTGCCCACCGAGATATGGGTTCTAGGTTGGTGAGTTTTTTGTTAATTCTTTGTCGGGATTTTGGCGTTCCTTGTGCTGATGGGATCACAATTGATCTGAAGTTATCTCATCAAGCGATCGCAGAGGCAATTGGTTCAACTCGTGTTACCGTTACTAGGCTACTAGGAGATTTGCGTGAGAAAAAGATGATTTCTATCCACAAAAAGAAGATTACTGTGCATAAACCTGTTACCTTAAGTAGGCAGTTCACATAAAAACAATTGGAGAAAGGGGAATCGGCGCGTGTTGTATTTTGAAAAATGACACTAATAGCTAGAGGTAAATCTAAAATTGAATAATTTCAGCTATTGCCAATTTCCACTTCTTTCCAGACAATGCTTAAAAGTAGTAGGCTGTATCTGGAAGGATTTCGGTAGCTAAAGATGACCACCGGATACATCCTCATCGCAGCAATTTTGATTCTGGGAGGCGTAATTGCCACCGTGGGCGATCGCATCGGCACACGAGTTGGCAAAGCCCGCCTCTCACTTTTTAAGCTTCGTCCGAAAAACACCGCCGTACTAGTAACAATTTTTACTGGTGGTTTAATTTCAGCATCAACATTAGGGATTTTATTTGCTGCCGACGAAGGCTTGCGAAAAGGAGTCTTTGAGTTAGAAGATATTCAAACAGACCTCAGACAGAAGCGGGAACAGCTAAAAACCGCAGAAACTCAGAAAAGTCAGGTAGAGGGTGAGCTAAACCAAGCAAGAATTGCCCAAGCAAAGGCACAACAGGACTTGCAGGCAATTAATCAATCCTTGCAGGCGGCAAATGCCAAACAGAGGCAAACACAAGCTCAGTTGAACCGCACCATTAGTCAACAAGCCCAAACCCAAACTCAACTCCAACGCACTCAAGGTCAGCTAGATCGGGTTGTAACTCAATACCAAAAAGCCATAGCTGAATTGCAAAGCGTTTATGACCAGAGAAAGGCACTACAGGCGGCAGTTGAACTACTGAAGACAGAACGTCAAAGACTGTATGCAGAAGCGAAAAAAGCCATTGACGAAGCCAAAACAGCAATTGAAAAACGCGATCGCGAACTTGCTAACCGTCAAGAAGCTATAGAACAGCGCGATCAAAAAATTTCCCAACTGGATCAACTAATTCAAAAACGTAATGTAGAAGTTGCAGCGCGAGAGCAAGTGATTGCCAAACGGGAATCGCGCCTCAAGGAATTGGAAGCACAACAGGAGGAACTAGAACAGGAAGTTGCTAGGCTGGAAAAATATTATCAGTCTTACCGCGACTTGCGTTTAGGTAAGCTGGCCTTAGTTCGTGGTCAAGTTCTGTCCGCTGCTGTAATTCGTGTTACTCAACCTACTGCTGCTCGTCAGGCAGTGGTACAACTTTTACAAGAAGCCAATCGCAACGCCAACCTCGAATTAAGCGAGCCTGGTGCAAATCCGGCAAATTTAGAGCTGCTGCGTGTGACCCAGGATAGGGTCGATCAATTAAGCAAGCAGATTGGCGATGGTCAAGAATACGTCGTGCGAATTTTCTCTGCTGGTAATTACGTCAGGGGAGAAAAGCAGATAGAATTTTTCGCGGATACAGCCCAGAATCAACTGGTTTTTTCGGGAGGCGCAGTGCTAGCCACGACTACTGCTGATTCCAAAACCATGACATCTTATCAGTTACAGCAGCGGCTAGAAATACTGATTTCTGCTTCCCAATTTCGTGCCCGTAATGCCGGAATTGTCGAAAATGTCCAGGTAGAGGGGACTTTTCTGCGCTTTGTCAGCCAACTAAGACAGTATAATCAACCCTTGGAGATCAAAGCGATCGCAGCAGAGGATACTTATACAGCCGGGCCATTGAGAGTAAAATTAGTGGCAATAGTTAACGGAAAAATTATTTTTAGTACTTAAAAAATTATTTGTACGCTGTTATTAGTAAGATTTAAACATATTGAACAGCAGCCAAAATAGTTGCTGTAGCTGCATTTTTTATTTAGCAGACACTACGTGTAGCAAGATCCCTGTAAGGGTACATTTCTAATTTTTAATTTTTAATTTATTATGAATTTCCGTGAATTTTCACCAACGCAACCAGTCATCTTGGGGTTTGATCCAGGTCGAGATAAGTGTGGTTTAGCGGTGATGGGACTGGATCGGCAACTGCATTATCATCAAGTCGTGCTAGCAAAAGAGGCGATCGCTACCATTGAAACACTGCGTCAAAGGTTTCCGATCTCTTTGATGGTCATGGGCGACCAAACTACAGCCAAACAGTGGAGAGAGAAATTATATCAGCAATTGACAGAACCGCTGAGTATTATTTTAGTGGATGAGCGCTACACAACCTTAGAAGCACGCGATCGCTATTGGCAAATGTTCCCGCCCAAAGGGTTAATTAAGCTATTGCCACAGGGTCTACGACAGCCTCCAAGACCCATAGATGACATTGTTGCCATCCTTTTAATCGAAAGATACTTAAATCGCCTTACTGAATCAGCAACCAGCCAATTTTAGATTTTAGACTTCGGCGTGAGCGCTCAGTCGAACGCTTTTTTCTTCAATCCAGAATCTAAAATCCAAAATTGAATAACTCCTAAGTTTTAAAGTTCCGCCCGAATCGTAAAAGCATAGTCTCCTCCAGGCTCTAGCTGGTAATCTTGTTGCTCCAAAAATCGACCAAGAGGTTCTTTGATTAAGGCGCGACCTTGGGAAGGCTTGACGGCAAGTTCTCCCCGGCGAAAATGCCACTGGAAATGCCACTCAAACTCACCCGCACTCACTTCGCCCTCAAGGAAGCCGTGTTGCCAGGATTGGCGGGTAATTCTGACATGGGCAATGGTTTCTGGCAGACGTTTTGCACTCACAATGCTTTATGTCAAGTGTGGAATAACAGCCGATAATGTAGGCTATTTATTTTATTTACCAAACATATCTTAATTAAACAAACTGACAAAGTGGGTATTTGTAGTTAACTAGGTTGTGTTTATAAGCAAGATGACTTCAGCATATTGAAGTCGCGTGTCACCGATAGCGTACCCCTACGGGAAAGCAAACTACGCATAGCGTCATTGTACAGAAGCATTCTTCAGTCTTAGAGCATCACAGTTGATCGTAGAGATTAGATAATAAATCAAACGAAAAATGCTAATTTTTTCGTTGCTTCTAGCGATCGCACTTCAACTACTGGCACATTTCAGCAATCGTTTCCATTCGCAACGTGAAGTAGTCTCTACCGTCAATAATCAAATTAGCAGCCTTCAACCCTCCTGTCACAATTGCGTCATTGAAGGTCTTTGTTGCGAAGCCCACAGTATATCTATACCGCAAGATAGCTGTTTTTTGAATCTATATGTACCGTAAAAGTTGGGCAAAAGTATCTAGAGTATACAATAAATTAAAAACTACAGATAAAAAGGTTTCGTGACTTACGCATAGACGCTTGTACGATCGGGCAGTGCTGCAAGAACAACTATGTCGAACAGCAACGTTTAGAAAAACAGGGGGAATGTCTAATGGAGTCTTCAGAATAAACTAAAAAAGCGGCTTTTTATAAGTTAGTAGTACTAAGTGCATTTTCATAAATAACTTTATATATTTTGGTATTTTTTTGTTTTTACTGCCTAAATAATTTGTCAAGAATGATTTAAGTATAACTATTATTTATTACTATTTATGTAATACTCAATTCCCTAACTTAAGTAAGATGTGCGCTTACTATTAAAATCGATATTATATTTATTAAATGTAAATTTCACTTTTCGTAATGAGGTAAGTAATGGCAATTAAATTGAAAGTTCCGGATATTAAAGGTGATGAGTGCGCCCAGAAAATAACTAAATCTATTCTGACTATGGAATCTGATGCCAAAGTAGACGTGAACGTTGATACTAAAACTGTAACTGTAGATGCTGCGGCTTCTGAAGAGTCAATTAAACAGATGGTTCAATCTGCTGGTTATACTATAGAGGGCTATTAATTAAATTTCTAAATTTTCTAATAAATTTAGATGAAATGATTTAGCCAGCACAATTGCTTAATGATATTTACGTCCGTTTGACGGGCGTAGATATTAATAAGTTACTCTAATTATAGCGTTTTCCGACCTGGTAAGGTACGTTTTCAAAGCTACTAACCTTGCTAAAAAAGATTTGGCAAGATTTGAGTGTACCTCAGTTGCTTAAAAAACGCTATAATCGCAAATATTCCTCCTTTGACAGCAGGGCAAACGGATCTAAATATTGGCAAACCTGAATAAAAGTTAAATTCGCCAAGACGCAATCGAATATAACTTTCAGAAAATTAAATGCTAACTCTCGTATTAATAATCATTATTAGGTAGAAGTTACAGGCAACCGACGGTTGTCTGTCAAATAACGTGGTATTCCCACGCCTAGCCAAAAAAGAATTATATTCACTTATCCTCAATTCTAAGTACTAGGGAGGATTTATGATAAATAACTAACTGATAGATAATTGGGGCAGAAAGTTATAGCTAAAAGCATGGAAACCAAACAGCTAGGAAAAACTGGTATCTTTGTGAGTGCGATTGGTTTGGGTGGTATGCCCATGTCAATTGCTAATCGCCCTCCTGAATCGCAATCAATCCAAGTTATTCATCGTGCCTTGGATTTGGGTATTACATTTATTGACACTGCCGATTCTTACTGCAAAGATGAGTCAGATAAGCACCACAATGAGCGGCTAATTCACAAGGCACTTAGTAGTTACAAAGGTGATGTTAGCCAAGTGATTGTAGCAACTAAGGGCGGGTTGATGCGTCCTGATGGCAACTGGACAAGCAACGGCAACCCAGAACATTTGCGCCAAACAATTCGAGACAGTTTTGAGGGGTTGGGTGGTGCTAAACCCATCGATGTTTGGCAATATCATTCTCCCGATACTAATTACACGATTGAAGAATCCCTGGCGCCAGTTAAAGAAGCAGTAGAGGCTGGTTTGATTCGGTTTGTAGGAGTTTCTAACTTTTCCGTTGAACAAATTAAGCAGGCGCGGGATGTGGTGGATATTGTTTCGGTGCAGAATCAATACAGCCCTTGGCAACGACAGCCAGAAAATGACGGCGTATTAAAATATTGCGAACAGCAAGGATTGACCTTTTTACCTTGGAGTCCCTTTGGTGGTAGGCGTCGCCATCAGGATTTGCAGGATATTTCTGCGATCGCTCATTTAGCTAAAGAAAAAGGCGTGTCGGTGTATAATATCGTTCTAGCGTGGTTGCGTTCCAAGTCGCCTGCTATTTTGCCAATTCCTGGTGCTAGCAAGGTTTCCAGCATTGAAGATTCAACACGTGCTATCAACGTGAAACTATCTGACGAAGAAGTGCAAAAAATTGATCGGGCAACTTAATTCACCCTCCCCTTGGAAAGGGGAGGGTTGGGGAGGGGTGTACTTCATTTACTTGCAAAGTGCTGTAAATGTATGAATCTGGGTGTAAAAACGTTGCATTGTAACGTTTTTACAAAGATTTTGAAATCACGCAAAATCATTTTCATACCGGAATTTAGCAACGCCAATTATTCCACTGGCTAACGTCAATGTGGTAGAACTTGCCTATAAAAAAAGACATGATATTAGAAACACACCGCTTGCTAATGCGTGACTTTGTAGAGACAGACTGGCAGGCGGTTTTTACCTATCAATCCGATCCTTTGTATTTGCATTATAACTACTGGACACAACGCACACAGAACGATGTTTGCGAGTTTATCCAGATGTTTATCGACCAGCAAAAAGAGCAACCAAGAACAAAGTTTCAGTTAGCTGTTGTCCTCAAAGAAGAAAATCGGCTGATTGGCAATTGTGGTATCCGTGTAAATGACCGAGAAATGCGGGAAGCAAATATCGGCTATGAACTAAATACTCAATATTGGGGACAAGGTTATGCAACAGAAGCAGCACAGGCAATTTTAAAGTTTGGCTTTGAAGAACTGGGAATGCATCGTATCTGGTCTTGGTGTGTTTCAGAGAATGTTGCTTCTGTAAAGGTATTAGAAAAAATTCGTATGCGTCGTGAAGGTCATCTGCGGGAAAAAGAGTTAATCAAAGGCAGATGCTACGACAACTTTCTTTACGCTATCCTTGAGCATGAGTGGAAAGCGAACTAATATTGCTTCCATGAGCTACCTCAGAGACAATATCATAAATTACTGAGAAATTGAGGATAAGACAAGTTCAGAGGGTCGCACAAATGACCAACACTATCCTCAATTTCCAAACAGCTACGGGACACGAAGTATTAGCAGCAGCCGATAAAAAATATCTACGTCCTGGTGGACGAATAGCCACCGATAAATTATTTCAGTGTAATTTAAGGCAGAGGTCTACTTACTTTATTCAGAAAATATATTGCACTTCAACCTGGTGTTTTTGTCTTTATATTTGCTAACGCACCTCATGGTTTAAAAGCTGAAGGAAACCTGACAGTTTTGCTCACCCTATCTGAGAAAGTCGCAGATAAAAATTAGTTAATTATGGAGTCTAAAAAAATGCGATCGCTACTTTTAACTTTTGCTCAAAATTTAAATTTCTCTGAAACTCAGTTGGAAGAAATACTATCACAACCTCTAACTAAAGTTCTCAATTCACCTGAATTGCAACAAGAATTAAACAGCTTAGATACCAATTTACTTAAGGAAACTTTACCCACAGCAGGAGGAGTTTTAGCTAAGGAATTACCACCTTTTTATAACTGGCTAAAAAATGAGTTGGGAGTCAAGCGGGTTCCTGATGGTCCCGATCACACAACAACATGGGTAATTGGTTTCGTCCATAATCAAAAAAGTTTAACTCATTTAGTTGAGTTACACCGTCCAGTACCTCGTCTGGCTTTAGAAGCTTCTATTCCCCGCTTGGTAGAGATATTTGAAGGTGTCGAAGATGTGCAAGTTCGGCAGGAATGGCAAAAAGCGATCGCAGCTCTATGTCTAGTTTTAGTTGTTGCTGCACGCGAACAGGATAGAGTCGCTGTAGCAGTCTGAATTGCTGTCCCCTGCGTGTAGTGGCGTACAGATGTGCGCCACTACTAATCTATATCTCCAGAAGCAATCGCATCTAATTTCTCAACATCAAGGATCATAATCGTCCCACCCCGGCGATAAGCAATTACTGACTTGAGACTTTTAATTAACCGCACGCATTCTTCGTAAGTAATGCCGCTACTTCGAGCCATCCGATAATAAGATAATTTGACTTTTAAACATTCACCTTGGGAAGTAGATTCAATTCCCGATGCGGCAGCAAAATATTGAATTAATCTCGCAAGGCGAACAATAGCCCTTTCAGAAACTAATCCGTGGACTGTTTCATGTAATTGCTGAATCCGACTGTTAAAAACCATCAGCATTCGTAAGGCGATTTCAGGATTTTGACCAATAGCTTTTAATAAAGCATCTCGCTCTACAGTGAGGATTTCACAATCAGATTCAGCAGTGACAGTTGCCGGAGAAATTCCATTTCCCAACAAAGCCGGAGCCGCAAAAATTTCTCCAGCAGCTAAGGCGCGGAGAATTGTTTCTTTCCCCGTTTTTGCTGTTTTGGTAACTTGAATTAATCCACTGACAACAGCGTAGAGTTTTGCTGGTAAGATATCACCCTCATGCAGAATAATCTCTCCTTTGCGATAGCCTTGCACCTGAGTGTCAGGTTGCAAACTGATCTTCTCTGCTGTTTCTAAACCTGCAAACACGATAATTTGCGAAAGTTGTTCCAGGGATGCCTGCATGATTAGCCTTATATTGCAAAGGCTGGACGACGATCAATCCAAGGGTTAGCCGCTTCTAATTGTGCTGCTAGGCTGATGAGTGTCGCTTCAGCGGCAGGTTTACCAATTAGCTGCACACTCATGGGTAAACCCTTACTATCAAAGCCTACAGGAATTGCGATCGCAGGTTGTCCAGTTGCATTTGCAGGCGGACAAGGGGCAACCCACTCAATAATATTTTGGAATGTCTCTTCTGGACTCAGCGAAGCCCATTCCCCAATGCGGATAGGTGAATGTAGATAAACTGGCAATACCAGCACATCCACAGTATCAAAAAACGCGACAATCTGCCGTGCTACTACCTGCATTTGGGAAACTGCTTGCAGGTACTGGGCAACAGAACCTGTGCGTGCAAATAGCCAGCGATTCAATGGCTGTAAAGCTTCAACAGGAAGTCCTGATGCAGCTACCCCAGCTTGCCAAACGATTTGAAATGGTTCAACTAAACCGCTAAAATCTGGGGATTTTTGTTCAATGTGATGGCCGAGTTGTTCTAATAACTGGACTGTTTGCCGGACACCTTGCTGACAGTTCGCGTCAGCTTCTCCCAAAGGAGAAATGCTAGTGTCAAAGGCAATTCGCAAAGCACCAAGTTTTGTCCCAGTTGCAGCGAGAAATGATGGTTTAGGATCGGGCAACCAGTAAGGATCGCCTGTGAGATAGCCAGAGATGGTATCCAAAAGGGCAGCAGCATCAGCTACAGTCCGGGCGATCGGGCCGTTGACGGCAATTCCAGCGAGGCGTTCGCCTACGGGTGCTTTACTCACCCTACCTCTGGATGGCTTAATTCCTACCAAACCACAACAAGCCGCAGGCCCCCGAATTGAACCACCGCCATCAGAACCTTGAGCGATCGCACACAATCCCGCTGCTACTGCCGCTGCTGCGCCACCACTGGAACCGCCAGGGGTGTATTCTAAATTCCACGGATTTCGCGCTGGGGGAAAACCCGCAGGTTCGCTGTATGGCAATGAACCTAATTCGGAAGTGGCTGTTTTACCAACAATAGTAAATCCAGCTTGCTTAATCCGCGTTACAACACCATCATCATAGTTAGGGATATTGTTCAGTAATGCCGGATTTCCATAGGTACAGGTAACACCTGCTACAGCATTAAGGTCTTTAATGGAAATCGGTACGCCAAAAAATGGCGGTAGTTCTGAGGTAGTTGTCAATAATTCTGTTTTGGCTTTGGCATCTGCGATCGCTAATTCTGCCGTCACCGTAAAATAACTTCCTAATTGGGGATTTAATTGCCCAATCCGTTCTAAATATATTTCTACCAACTCTAGCGGTGATATTTCCCGGCGACGAATTAACTGCGCCAACTCTAGTGCTGGGGTAAATGCTAAATCAACTTCATTCATAGGTTAGTGAATGGATAATTTTGTCTTTATCTGGGATTTTGAAACTGAAATTGTTACTTTAGCAGGATTTTCGGGAACTATACATTTTATAGCTTCTGGGATTTGTGACTCAACTAGGATGCTCAGATGCAATAGGCGTGGTTATATTCTTACTCAAGCCATTTTAATTGTTTTGTATAAACTTTCGACAAATCTCTAAGGGGTATTTATGGCTAACCTAGAAATACTTGTTAGTGAATTGCCAACACTGATTCAGAGTCTAAAACTGACTATTGGCGATTCTAATCAAATCATGGAGCAAATTATCCTAATTAATAATGCTCAGGAACAGCTACGAAATATTAACAAATTAATCGCTCAGGAATTGAGATTTGATAACGTCAAAAATTCTGCGATCGCTACACTTCCTCGAATAATCACAGAAGCTACTTTATTTATACCTAGTCTAGGATTAGTAGATCCAGCCATAGCAGAAAAATTTGGGAATTCAGAAACTAAAATTTCCTTGACTGATTTACAATCAAAAATTGATGCTTGGATTGAATGGGGTTATTTTTTACAAGCAATAGCAACTGATATTCTCAGTGATATTCAATTAGTAAATCAACTAAATTCCGATATTATTAATTTAAGTATATCCAATGAATTTAAAACATTGAATGAGAGCTTAAAAATTGACTTGGATTTGGGTAAAGCTAATATTTTGCAATATCAAATTGAAAAAACTAGCAATTATCAAAAACAACTATTACAGTTAAAACAAAAATTAAATTATATTTTTGATACTATTAAAGATAGTCGCAGCTTCTTAAAGATTTTATTAGGTGTATCAGCTTTTTATGGTAAATCTGGTTTTGCTTTAGAGTGGTTAGATGATGACCACGAATTAATTATATCGAGTGAAGGTAAATTTAAAGAGTTGACCGATATTCTCAATGATTGTGATTCTTTCCAAGAACAAATTGCTGCTTTAATTATTCAGGGTGATACTTTAAATCTACAGGCAAAACAAGCCTTGAAAAAGATTGAAGAGGAAAGTAGTAAAGAAGTAATTAGTAGCCAGGAAGTAGAAATATTACCAAAGTTTTCAACACCAAAAACAGTACGTTCAGCTTTGATTATCGCCTCAAGTTTATTAATCTTAACTTTTGGTGCTTTGAAAATTAGAGAGCAAAATCTAAGTTTAACTCAAGAAGGAAGTGCGATCGCCAACTTTAAATCTGCTGAAAAACTCGGTATGGAGGCTGCTTCTCTGGTTCAAAATCCGCCGCATCCTCTACAAGTCTGGCAACAAGCAGAAACTAAATGGTATCAGGCAATAAACTTGTTAGATAAAATTCCTGCTAAAACATCAGTTTATGACCGGGCAAAGAAGAAATTAGCTTACTATCAAATTAACTATAAATTTATCAGTCAAAGAGTGCTAATTGAAAAGGAAGCTGTAGGAAACTTAGAATCTGCCCACAAGCTAGCAACAGAAGCTAATTTATTTGTTCAAAATTCACCTCATTCACAACTAAGTCGGCAGCAAGCACAAGATAAATGGCAGCAAGCAATTAATTTATTAGAAGCTATTCCAGAAAGTACGTCTGTCTCTGTACAAGCTAAAGAGATGCTTTCTATTTATAAAACTAATCATGCAGCGACTAGTCAGCAGTCCTAAATCATTTGTGAAAAATTAGATAGGATTTGGTATTACCCCTGTTAGCACATACCTTAAATTACTACCTTTCTTACATTTACCATCTGTCGCATTCTTTTTTCAATTTGGTATAATCTATGCGTTAAAAAATAAAGAGGTAAATCGTCCTCTTTCGACGCTTCACCTCTCAACAATAGATAATTACAACTAACAATTACATTTTAGAACGGTCAGTCAAAATCTCATAACCAGTCTCTGTCACTAAAACTGTATGCTCAAACTGAGCCGATAAAGAATTATCCATAGTGACTGCTGTCCAACGATCAGATAATGTTCGTGTGTGTCTGGAACCCGCATTTAAAATTGGCTCAATTGCCAGCGTCATCCCCGCCCGAAGTTTAACATTTGGCATCTCGCGGGTACGATAGTTAAATACTGAAGGTTCTTCATGCAGGTTACGACCGACACCGTGTCCAGTGAATTCTTCAACTATACTAAAGCCGTTAGATTTCACATGATCTTCAATTGCTCCAGCTAAGTCAAGCAGGTATACACCAGCTTTTACTTGTTCAATGCCCTTATATAAAGCTTCTTCTGCTACGCGAATTAATTTAGCAGCTTCTTGCGTCACCTCACCCACAGCAATTGAAATACAAGAATCACCATGAAAGCCTTGGTAATAAGCACCTGTATCTACTTTTAATACATCCCCGACGCGAATCACTTTCTTGGGGCTAGGAATCCCATGTACTGCTTCATTGTTAATGCTGGAACAGATAGAACCTGGAAAGCCGTGATATCCTTTAAAACTCGGTGTTGCACCCATTTCGCGGATGCGTTTTTCTGCATAAGCATCCAAATCAGCTGTTGTCATTCCTGGCTTTACTAGCTCGGAAATTTCTTTGAGGACAGTTGCTACAATTGTCGATGATTGCCGCATGATTTCAATTTCACGCGGCGATTTAATTTCGATTCCTCGGCGCTGTTTTTTCGCAGGTGCAGGCTGAGTTGTTTGAGAAAGTAAGTTACTGAAAATGTTCATAGGAAATTAATAATTACTGGTGGCTCTGATGCTGAAGTATCAATGCTTTCTCTAGGTTAATTGAGAAATAATATCTATAATTTAAGTTATTTTAATCGCTGATAGGGATTCTTCTATTTTGGGCGCTAATGTATATAGAATAACATATTTGCATACTCCTAATATGTTGGACTTGAATCAAAAACGCCCTAAGTTATTTTTCACGATGCACTATGGGAGTTAGTACAGTTTTGTCTAAAATGAGGGATTTTAATTCGTTAGCCGAATTACCCAAGCTAACTGTAATTTCTGTAGCAGGTTGCTTGAGCAAATCACCAGGCACATTCGCCGCGATTGCTGGAGTAGCTAGCAATAAAATTTAGAGCTAGAAGCAACGCTAATATCACCTAGTTCTGCCGTAATATTTGTACCCAAGTAGGAGTTGAGAAAGCAAGACGTTTAATTACAATTTCGTAAAAATGGTGATAAATTTTCATCACTAGTTTTCAAAAGGCAATACTGATGAGCAGGAACAATTTATAGATAGCAGGAAAAACCACTTTACCCATTCTTTATATTATCCATGCTCAGTGCCCATCTCTACCTAATGCTTTTCTCTGCTAACACAGATGGCCCAGCAGTAACGACTACGATTTGATCTGAGTGGAGTAACTCACGAGCCGCTTGGTTAACTTGGGTAAGGGTGACTTTCTGGATTTGCTCGGTGAAGGAGTGCAATTCTACTTTATCTAGTCCGTATACCTCATTCATCAGAATTCTATCTGTTAATTCCTCTGGGTTTGCCAGGGAAACGTTGTAATTGCTGATGAGAGTACGTTTAGCTGTTTCTACTTCTAGTACAGTTACACCTTGTTGATGGATTTGTTGTAGTATTTGGCGGGTGCTAGCGATCGCTTTACTGCTATCTTCAGGACTAGTTTGCATTTCTATCAAAAATGTGCCCGCATTTTTTCCAGCTTCAAAGGAGCTATAAATTCCATAGCTCAAACCTTGGCGATCGCGCACTTCTGCACCCAGTCTACTAGATAAGGTATCGCCTCCCAAAATCTGGTTCAATACTAAGGCTGCCTGAAACCGAGGATCATAACGGTTAATGCCTGTGTAACCCATATAAGTTACAGCTTGGGCTTTATCTGGTAAAACTGGGTTGACACTGACTATTTTCTCCGGCATTGCCACTGAGGGATATTTTAATGTGGGTGCTTGACCGCTAACTTCCCAGTCTCCAAACTTATTGTGAATGAGCGATCGCACTTTGTCTAGATCAAAATCTCCCACCAGCGCTAGCACTGTTGTATCTGGACGATAATGTTTAGCTTTGAAATCAATCACATCCTGGCGCTGAATCTGCTGTAAACTCTCCTCTGTGGGAAAAGTATGTAAGGGATGTTTTTTCGGATAAATTGACTGAACAAATATTCTTCTAGCTACTTCTGATGGCTCATCTAATTCCAGTTGCAAATCAGTTAAGGTTTGTTGGCGATGCAGTTCCAACTCTTTGGTTGGAAAGGTACTATTTTTAACAACATCTGCCAATATCTCCAGGAGTATCGGCAAATCATCTGCTAAACTATCACCTTCGATATGCACACCTTCGCGGTAGGTTTGAAAGTCTAGACTTGCCCCTCGTTCTCCTAAGACTTTAGCAATAGTTAAAACATCCTTGTTCTTCGTGCCATTTAGCAAATTATCTGCCACAAAAGCAGCCAACCCAGCTTTATTATCTGGATCAAATTCTGTCCCAGCTTGAATATAGCCGCTCAAGGTAACTGTGGGAGTACTCCGATCGGGTAACAATAATATTCGCAATCCGTTGGTAAATTTAAATTCATCTGGTAAGACTTGGGGAATCGCATCTGTAGCCAAATCCACAGGCGGTAAGTACTTCATCACCTCAGAAAAAAGCACAGGTGCGCCAGGAGAGAAATTTTCTATAGTTTGGGCTGAGTCTGGTTTGTCAGCAACTTCTGTTATCCGCTTCTGGGTTGGTTCAAAAAAGCCTACTGTCCGCGCTTCTTTTGTCAAGTATTTGTTAATGACAGCAACAACATCCGTCGGCTTCACCAGAGCAACAGCTGCCAAATAGCGATCTGTGTAGCGATAATCACCAACAGTTGTCTCATCAGTGCCCAATCGCATTGCTTGAGAAGTAATATCACGGTTACTCAAAATTACATCTGCTGTTAGTTGAGTTTTAGCTCGTTCTACTTCCTCAGATGTCACACCTTTTTCTGCTACATTAGCGATCGCACTACTCAACATTGAGTCAATTTTTTTCAAATCTTGTTTAGCTCCAGCCGTTACCAACACCTCATACCAGCCAGATTCTCGCAAACTGGTGATGGATGCTGTAACTTCACTAGCTAAACCTGATTCCACCAATGCCTGATAAAGTCTAGAATTCCGTCCCTCTGTCAAGATGTAATCCATCACATCCAGCGCTGGAACATCCGGTTGATTTGCATCCGGTAGCGGATACACAACTTGTAACAGCCGCCCTGCTCCCGGTTCTCGCAATACTATGGGAGTGGTGAGTACTGTTAGCGGATAGCTAAGGTTTAGCCCGTGCTGAGTGCTGTGTGATGGAGATGAGGGAGAAATAACTCCTGCCTCCTGCCTCTTTGGTAATTTGCCAAATACTTCTTTAATTGTTTTGAGGGTATTTGCAGTTTGAAAATCTCCAACAATCACTAAGACGGCATTATCGGGACTGTAAAAATTGCGGTAATATTTTTCTACCTGCTCAACTTCAAATTTCTCGACATCAGCTTTGGTGCCACCTACAGGCAACCCGTAAGCATGATTGGGAAACACCGCTTGCATGACAGCGCGGTTGAGGCGATATTCTGGACTATTTTCGTAACCCTGCAACTCCGAAATTACTACCCGCTTTTCACTCGCTAATTGCTCCGGCTCAATCTGGGAATTTTGCATTCTGTCTGCTTCCAGCACCAAAAGCGCTTTCAGCTTGTTTCGTTCCACAGTACCGTAATATGCAGTTTGATCGTAGCTGGTGAAAGCATTGGAATCACTACCTAAAGCACTAAACAAACGTCCAAATTGAATTGGACGATTGCGAGTGCCTTTAAACATCATGTGTTCCAACTGGTGGGCAATGCCATTCACACCCGGTTCTTCGTTGCGTGAGCCAACCTTGTACCACACCTGCACCGTCACCACTGGCGCAGTATGCACTTCCTTTGTCAGGACAGTTAGACCATTTTCCAGCACTGTCTTGCGGACATTTTCTGTCAGTGTTGAGGGCATTATTCTTTTTGCTAGCAAGGTTGACTGATATTTTTCTTTATTAGATATAACTGCATGTTGGCTATGAGCAGGTCATCGCTCAACAAAAAAACAGCTACTAGCCATAAACTTAAAAGTAATAACGGCAAGGGATATTTATAAAATTTGGAATAAAATTTGGAAAATCCATACATGTATTTAGCAAATATATCTGTAAATTAAGTTACATACTTATTTTGGAGAGTGACTACACTTTAATCTGGCAAAAAAATCTGTTACTTCAGTAACAATGCAGAAAAACAATATATTAGCAACAAAGGTAATAAAAAAGCTAAATTACGGGAGTTTTGCTAAAACCCGAATGAATTCCAGAGGTAAACCATCGGTATCGGCGATGAAAGCTACTTCGTAAATGCGATCGCCTATTTGCTGTTGTGTCGGCTCTAAAAGTACCTGCAACGGTTGTAATTCTTCGGGTTGACTCTCAGCAGCTAGCGCTACACGTTCTTGTAAACTTGTCAACCAACTAGGTAAATCTGGTGTAATCTCAGTTAAATCAAACGAGAGATGATAATATCCCACATAATGTTCGTCAGCAAAGGCATCTGGGGCTGGTTTTGGTTCGGGAATTTGGATCAGTTCAATTCTGCCGCCCAATCCTTCCATCCAGCAAGCTAGGGTGTAGCCTGTGGTAAAGCGTTCTGAGATTGTAAACCCTAAATGTTCGTAGAAAGCGATCGCTCGATGAATATTCGCAGTCCGAATAGAAGCGTGGTGCATAATTTGTCCTTTGTCAGTTGTCATTAGTCATTTGTCAAATGACCAATGACCAATGACCAATGACCATTATTCAAATAACCTGAAATAAGGGTAGCGTACAGGGACACCAGGCTCTTTTTCCAAGTCAAAATTAATCACTTCCCAACAGGCATCATCTGAGGTATCGGGGCTAAACTCCACGGGTAAACCGTACAAACGCGCAGCAGTAGCTTCTGGTTGTCCAGAACGCCAAGGCGTACTGCGTTCTAAGTAGCCACTCATCAATTCCTGATAGCGTCGAGCAATAATCACTCGTGTTGCTCGAAAGCCTTGGGTATAGAGCTTGTCTAATGCTTCGTGAATTTCAAAGCGGATACCATCAGGATGAGTATGTTGTCTATACCATTCATTATTCCACCTCCGCCAATGACGCCCCGATTGCAAATGGATTAACTCTCCATTTTTAGGATTAGCTTCAAACGCGCCATGACGCGGACACAAATAGGTATCTGTTAGTGTCAGCGCCGGAATAGTCTGGCGACAATGGGGACACTGTATTTCCGGCCCAAACATCGGGTACTGCAAACCTGGATTCATCATGAAGTGCGTACAAACATAATTTTGTCTTCACCAGCACTAGTGGGTTGGATTATACACTTCGGCTCAACCACTTTGGGTTACTTGCTCACTGCTGCATAGACACGGTGTTGCAGCAGGAACATTGTTCACTAGTGTTTTCCTCAGCGTAGAGGCTTGACGCTGTGATATCCTGGTTGTGCAACCAGCCTCAAAGGTTAGAGTTTCTCCAGTGTTCCTGGGTACCATATTCATATTCTATCGTGTCTACCGCTTCTTACTGGACATCTCCTGATTTTTCTCAAGCTGCCTTCATTGCGGACAATGCTGTTGTTATGGGTTCGGTAAATATAGCAACAGGAGTGAGCATTTGGTATGGAGCAGTGGTGAGGGGAGATGTAGAACAAATTGAAATTGGCGAATGCACCAATATTCAAGATGGTGCAATTCTACATGGTGACGCTGGTTTTCCAACAATTTTAGAAGATCATGTTACCGTAGGGCATCGCGCTGTAGTACATTCTGCTTACATTGAGCGTGGAAGTTTGATTGGTATTGGCGCAGTGATTTTAGATGGGGTAAGAGTGGGCGCTGGTAGCATTATTGGTGCTGGCGCAGTGGTAACTAAAAATGTACCGCCTTTGTCCTTAGTTGTCGGTATTCCAGGTAAAGTGTTACGCCAAGTAACAGATGTTGAAGCCGCAGAACTGATTGAACACGCTAAACGTTACCAAAAGTTAGCTTTAGTTCATGCTGGTAAAGGTACTGATATTGGTTTTAAGAAGTCTTAAGGAGTAAGGACAAGGGGAATAACCAATGCCCAATGCCCCATAAATTAAATATTCTTTACATTTGTATTTGGAAAAATTGCCCACTTCAGCTAAAAATAAAAATGAGAGCTGTTGACAAAACTTTAATTTCTACTTAAGAGAGGGGTTCTAGATATGGATATCGATTTTCGTATAGCGATCGTTTTAGCACCAGTTGTTATTGCCGCTAGCTGGGCAGTGTTTAATATTGGCGCTGCGGCTTTAAGACAAATTCAAGGCTTTTTTGATCGGGAAGCCTAAATTGATTAATCGGGCATGGGGCATTGGGCATTTCCCCCTGCTCCTCTACTCACCCATCTCCCTACTCCCCACTCCCCTTCTTTGGATATCGATTCTGTAATACAACCGCTGCAACGCTTTGGCGTCCATCTGGGACTCGATCGCATTGTCAATCTATTGGCAAATCTCGGCAATCCCCATCACCAAGTCCCGGTAATTCATATTGCTGGCACTAATGGCAAAGGTTCAGTTTGTGCCTATCTTTCCTCCGTACTCACTGAGGCTGGTTATCGTACAGGACGCTACACTTCCCCCCATTTAGTTGATTGGACGGAACGTATTTGTCTGAATGAACAGCCAATTTCCTCAGAGGAATTGAGTCAATTATTAGAAAAAGTCCAAGAGGTTATTCGCTCTGATGACGAATCGGCAACTCAGTTTGAAGTAATTACAGCGGTTGCTTGGTTATATTTTGCCCAGCAGCAAGTTGATGTGGCTGTGGTAGAAGTCGGACTAGGAGGGCGCTTAGATGCAACCAATGTCTGTTTGGAACCTCTGGTTACGATCGTCACTTCCATTAGCCGGGAACACTGGCAGCAACTTGGCCCTACCATCGTTGATATTGCTAGAGAAAAAGCAGGTATTCTCAAACCTGGATGTCCTGTTGTGGTTGGGCCATTACCACCAGAGGCAGACAAAGTGGTGCGATCGCGTGCCTTAGAATTACAATGCCCGATTTTTACGCCTCAACCCGCCCGTCAAATCGCTACAGGATGGGCAGAATATCAAAATATTCAAAATTCAAACTTAATTAAATACCCTTTGCCATTAGCGGGACAAATTCAATTAGCAAATTCAGCTTTGGCAATAGCAGCTTTAGAAATTCTCCAACAACAGGGTTGGCAGATTTCTGAAGAAGCCATAATTAACGGCATGGCAAAAACTAAATGGCCGGGGCGGATGCAATGGACTACCTGGAAAAACCATAAATTATTACTTGATGGCGCTCATAATACCGCCGCCGCCGAAGTTCTTCGCCAGTATGTCGATAGCTTAGACGCAGTTAACCATGAGCCAGTCAATTGGGTTATGGGAATGTTTGCCGATAAGGATCATACTGATATTTTTACCGCCTTACTGCGACCAGGCGATCGCCTTTATTTAGTGCCAATACCAGTAGAACCTTGGCCCGGTAGAACTTCCGCTGACCTAGACTACTTATCAAACCTAGCTTACAGCCTCTGTCCCCAATTAAGCGATCGCCAAATCCATCCAGATTTATTCACAGCACTCGAAACCGCAACCTCAACCACTACCACAGACGATTTAATAATTGTGTGTGGTTCACTTTATTTAGTAGGCGATTTTTTAGCAACAGCTATATCTATAAATTCACTACAATAATTGTTGCAAATACTTAAGCCTTTCTTATACATATAAGAGTATTTGTTGCAAAGGTTAAAGTAATTGCAGCAAAGGATTATACCTTTCCTGCAAATACTTAAGCCTTTCTTATACATATAAGAGTATTTGTTACAAAGGTTAAAGTAATTGCAGCAAATGATTATACATTTCTTGCAAATACTTAAGCCTTTCTTATATATGTAATAACATTTGCTGCAAAGGTTAAAGTATTTGCTGCAAATGTTCAAAGTTGAGATACTAATACCATTTATTTTTGAAGATGCGCCTACAGGATTTAGGCAAAACTACAAGCTGTAGCGGCAATTCATCTAGATCCATTCGCAAAGCGTCTCGTAGAGAAGCGGCTTAAGGCAGGTGTTGGTGTATCATCACTCACACAAGTAATTTAAGTTTCATAGAAAAATGTTCACTCTTGGAATGAAGCTGCGGGTAGTTCTACTAGCTGCTGAGGATGAGTGCGTAGGTGTAGCCCGCCGCAGGCATCGCTGTTGAGGTACAATTTTTCTTAGCTTGAATTTGTCACCCCGTAAGGGTGATGCCTACGCACATCTACACAACTGGTAATTGTAAGCCTTGTAATTCGTGATTAAACTTCCTAATTACGAATTACGTAGCTTGCTTGTTGCCTGTATACGAGTATTACGAATTACGAATTACAAAGGGGACGCTACACGAAGGCAGGTTTCAGAACTGGAATTTTTTGTGAGTCCGCGCAAGCAAAAAAACTTTGTGTAGCCGCCAATTCCATTTACCAAGGCTCTCGACTTCCTAAATCACTACCAATACATGAGAAAATCATGGTTAATTCATCATTGAATCTCTCTGACCTCAACGGCGCTAATGGCTTCGCGATCAACGGTATCAATAATAGTGACAGCTCAGGCGTTTCTGTCAGTAGTGCTGGAGATGTCAACTCCGACGGCATCGCTGACCTAATTATCGGGGCATATTTTGCCGACCCTAACGGCTCTCTTTCAGGGCAGAGCTACGTGGTGTTTGGCAAGAGCACAGGCTTTAGCCCCCAACTCAACCTCTCTGACCTCAACGGCGCTAATGGCTTCGCGATCAACGGCATCAATAAAGGTGACGCCTCAGGCATTTCTGTCAGTAGTGCCGGAGATGTTAACTCCGACGGCATCGCTGACCTGATTATCGGGGCATTTGGAGCCAACCCCAATGGCTACTCGTCAGGGCAGAGCTACGTGGTATTTGGCAAGAGCACAGGATGGAGCGCCACTCTCAACCTCTCTGACCTCAACGGCGCTAACGGCTTTGCGATCAACGGCATCAATAAATATGACATTTTAGGCCGTTCTGTTAGCAGTGCCGGAGATGTCAACGCCGACGGCATCGCTGACTTGATTATCGGAGCATACCATGCCGACCCCAACGGCTCCAATTCAGGGCAAAGCTACGTGGTATTTGGTAAGAGGACAGGATGGAGCGCCACTCTCAACCTCTCTGACCTCAACGGCGCTAACGGCTTCGCGATCAACGGCATCAATCAGGATGACTCCTCAGGCTTTTCTGTCAGCAGTGCCGGAGATGTCAACTCCGACGGCATCGCTGACCTGATTATCGGGGCACAGGAAGCCGACCCCAATGGCATCGCGTCGGGGCAGAGCTACGTGGTATTTGGCAAGAGCACAGGATGGAGCGCCACTGTCAATCTCTCTGACCTCAACGGCGCTAACGGCTTCGCGATCAACGGTATCAATAATAGTGACAACTCAGGCGTTTCTGTCAGCAGTGCCGGAGATGTTAACTCCGACGGTATCGACGACCTGATTATCGGGGCAAGATTTGCAGGCGCTAACGGCCTCGGGTCAGGGCAGAGCTACGTGGTATTTGGCAAGAGCACAGGATGGAGCGCCACTTTCAACCTCTCCGACCTTAACGGCGCTAACGGTTTTGCGATCAACGGCATCAATGAAAGTGACTGGTCAGGCGAGTCTGTCAGCAGTGCCGGAGATGTCAACTCCGACGGCATCGACGACCTGATTATCGGGGCAGACGGTGCCGACCCTAATGGCTACTTATCTGGGCAAAGCTACGTGGTATTTGGCAAGAGCACAGGATGGAGCGCCACTCTCAACCTCTCTGACCTTAACGGCGCTAACGGCTTCATTATCAATGGCATCAGTTTATTGGACGGGTCAGGCAATTCTGTCAGCAGTGCCGGAGATGTCAACTCAGATGGCATCGCTGACCTGATTATCGGGGCACCAAAAGCCTTCCCCAACGACACCAATTCAGGAGGGCAGGCCTACGTGGTATTTGGTGGGAAGAATATAGGCAAGAGCAGCACCATTAACCTAACGGGAACTGCTGGTAAAGATACTCTTGTCGGCACAGACAGCAACAACATCATCGACGGCAATGCTGGTAACGACATTATTAATGGCTTCGGTGGTAATGACCTGTTGCGGGGTGGGTCAGGGGATGATACTCTCACTGGTGGATTCGGCAATGATACTCTCGTTGGCGGTGCTGGCAATGACGTACTCACAGGTGGTACGGGTGCTGACAAATTCCTTTACAACACTGATGCTGCTTCTGCCCTGAATGGTATTGGTGTAGATACCATCGCTGACTTTAAGAGGTCACAAGGTGATCAAATTATCTTAGATAAAACTACTTTTAGTGCGATCGCTTCAACTGCGGGAGCAAGTTTTAGTAACAGCAGTGATTTTGAAATTACTTCTTCAACAGGGACTAGCACGGCAAAAATTGTTTATGATCCTGTGAGTGGGCAGTTGTTCTATAACCAAAATGGCAGTGCGGCTGGTTTTGGTAGCGGTGGTCTATTTGCGACTCTAACTGGTGCGCCAACTCTTATGGCATTAGATTTTGTGGTGCAAGCGTAGTTCGTCCAAGACACCCTTTTTCAAACAGGACTTACGCAACTTGCCTAAGTTCTGACAATGCGAGCGTAAGTCTTACATCGATTTTCCGCCCCGGAATTCTTATATTTAGCTATTTATTTTTCGTTTGTTTCCTAACTCCTAGTACTGTTCCACTCTTGCGCCGCATCTTCTACGGCTTTATCTACAGTCTTCTGGCCTAACATTGCTGCTTGCAAGTTTTCGTAAACAGCCTTTTGCAGTTTGTTGAAATCCTTCAAGGTAGGGGTCAGTATTTCTGCCTTTGGCAGTTCTTGAGCGCTCATAACTCGCGCTTTTTCTATTGTTGAAGCATTAGCTGGAACATCTTTAAAGTAACTATCAGACAATGCTTTGATTGTAGAAGGTAAGACATTTGCAGCTTTAGCAAAGGCTAACTGATTTTCGTCATTGGTGACAAATAAAGCAAATTTCACAGCGCCATCTGGTTGTTTAGTGTCGCGGGGAATAACTATGTTCATCACCGCGACATTCTTCTTACCTGTGTCACCAGTAAGTTGAGGTGCTATTTCCGAAGCTTGAGCAATTTTCGGGGCATTATTAGCGATCGTTTTCAGAAACTCTGGGCCAGAAGCTAGAAACGCTGTCTCTCCAGATTGGTATAAATCGATCGCGTGGCGATGTCCTTGGGTTAAAGCCTCTTTAGGAAGCAACCCTTTTTTATACAAGTCTACCCAATACTGAAACGCTGCCTTACCTGGTGCTGAATTAAACGCCGCTTTACCCTCAGCATCTATTAGAGTGACTCCCATTTGCACAAAAGATTCCAGCACTTCACCAGAATCTTGCGGTACGAAAGTCACAAAAAAGGCATATTTGCCAGTTTTATCTTTAATTTGTTGCGCTGCTTGTGCCAATTCTGCGTAGGTTGCAGGTGATTTATTGATACCTGCCTGTTTTAATAAATCAGTGTTATAAATGGTTAACCGTGTGGTGAGATACCAGGGAATCCCAAAACTCTTGCCATTAAGCGTGCTTGCTTTCCAGATATTCGGCAGATAGGAGGAACGTACATCATTCGGGACTTTTGCATCTAAATCTAACCAGGCATTTCGTCCGGCAAGTTGGGAAGCAAAACCCGGATTCAAGTTAACTACATCAGGTGGCGTTTTTGCGGAGACAGCTGTTAATATTTTGTTCTCCATTGCCGCCCAAGGTACATCGACCCAGTTAATCTTTATACTTGGATTTTGCGATTCAAAATTCGCAATTAGCCTTTTGAAGTAGTCGGTAAATTGAGGTTGAAGTTGCATTGTCCAAAACTCAACAGTTCCCACTCGTGAAGTAGCTTGTTTTGTACTTGTATTAACGTTACCTGTGCTGCAACTTATAATCCAACTGGTTAATAAGCCAAGCAGTACCAAGGCAACAAGTTGTTTAGATTTTCGCAATTGAATCATTTTCCCAGTATTTATACGCTTGATCGGTGTGAAAAGCTTAGACAAAATTGTTGAGATTATAGGCTAAATAAATTACCCGTAAAGACGTAATATATAACGCCTTTACTGCAACAAATTTAAATTTTCAATTTAGCAGTGCAGCGGGCACAACTGTGGTAAAAAGCTTCAATAGTCTGTTTGGCAAATCGAAAAAAGGGGTAGGCATTGAACTTGCTCCCGAACGGGTGAATGTTGTTCAGCTACGCAAGCAGGGTCAAGGCTTGAAACTAGAAATCTATACATCGGTAGCAGTTCCAGAAGGAATAGTTATCGATGGTCAAATCAGCGACCCTCCAGCAATGGCGCAATTAATCCAGCAAGCGCTAGCTGAGAGCAAAATCAAAACTTCTCACGTTGCTACTGGTGTACCAGGACGAGATTCTATCGTTCGGATTATACCAGTGCCAGCAGAGTTAGATGATAAAGAGCTGCGAGAAATGGTGCTGAACCATGAAGCAGGTTTGTATTTACCCTATCCTCGTGAAGAGGCTGATGTAGATTATCAGAAACTTGGGTACTTTGTAGATGAAGATGGCATTGAAAAAGTACACGTACTCTTAGTTGCCACCCGCAAGGAGATAACGGATACCTATATAAGTACATTCGAGCAGGCCGGATTACAAATTGATGTTTTAGAAATTAACAGTTTTGCTCTGATTCGGACTATTCGCGAACAACTGCGACAATTTGGGCCGCAAGAAGCAGCAGTACTAGTTGATATCGAGTTTGACAGTACAGAAATAGCCATCATCGTTAACGGAGTACCGCAATTTTCGCGCACAGTCCCCATCGGGACTTATCAAATGCAAACTGCCTTAGCAAGGGCAATGAGCTTACCTACATCACGAGATATGGAGCTGTTACACGGAATGGTTATTCCCGCAACTCCCATAGACGGCGGTAAAACTGGCGTTACCGAACTCGATCCTGGCATGGCTGCCATATTGAGAGTCTTGGGAGAATTAACGGATGAACTGCGCCGTTCTATCGATTTTTACCTGAATCAAAGTGAAAATTTGGAGGTAGCGCAGATTTTATTAGCTGGCCCAGGAGGTGGACTTCAACAGCTAGATGAATTTTTTACCCAACGATTGAGCTTGCCAACTACCCAAATAGATCCAATCGGGTCTTTGTCTTTGGAAGTGGACACTGATAAATATCCACAGGTACAACGCTCTGGCTTGGCAATTGTACTCGGTCTAGGAATGCGGGAGGTGTAATAAAATGTACAGCCTAGATGTTAACTTTCTTAAAGACCGCCCAGCATACCAGAAAAAGCCAGAGAGAAAGGGAGGAATAGCCCTAAAGTTTCCTACGGGAGATTTGACACTACTGTATGTGGGAGTTGCAGTAGGTGTAGGTCTTCCAGCTTTATTAGGAGTTGGTTGGTGGTTCCTGCAAGGGAAGATTGTTGAATTAGATGGTCAGATTGCACAACTAGACCAAGAAAGCAAGAGATTAGATACAGAAATAGGAAATATTAACAATATCAAAGCCGAAACGAACGCAGTTAAAGGGGAAACCCAAGCTTTAGTAACTGTATTTGACCAGATTCGTCCTTGGTCAGCAATGTTGCAAGATTTGCGCGATCGCATCCCAACGGCAGTGCAAATCGAGAACATCAAGCAAATCCCACCTGTAGCGGTAGTGGCAGGTCAGCCACCAAATAATCCGGCAGGAGGATTAGAAATTAACGGATTGGCTCGTTCCTTTAATGATGTCAATGATTTCTTATTGAGTTTACAACAGTCTCAGTTTTTGAAGTCTACAGAAACCAGAATTCTGACAGCAACGTTAGTAGAGGCTCCCTTAACATCAAGTGCGAGTCAATCTTCTAATGATGTAATAATTAAGCCACCTCAAGTAGTTAAATACACTATTCAATCGAGCATGAACGACGTTCCGGCGTCGGAATTAATTCGAGAGTTGGAAAAAAAAGGCACAGTGGGGTTAGTAACTCGAATTCGTAATATGCAACAAACAGGAGTCATTTCAAAATGACGCTGAGTGACGATTTAAATTTTGCCGAACAAGGTGGGGAATTCGACCAGGCAACGCCAGCCTCACCTGTGGTATTTGGTATTGCCTTCACACCAAAAATTATTGGGATCTTAGTGGGGGTAATTGGTTTAGCGGGAGCAGGTTATATATTGTTAAACCTGCTGATGCCAGCTTGGGAAAGCTATCAGCAGCAGCAAGCCAAAAGCTCTGAACTGCAAGCGCAAATTGAGCAAAAAAAAGCCAATATCAAACAGATTGACAAAGTTAAAGACGAACTAGCACAGGCAAAGCAGCAAAAAGTTCAGGTTTTAAGTTTATTTGCTAACGAAAAAACCTTAGATACATTGCTATTGGATTTGAACCGCTTAATTGAGTCTGGCAATACTCCAACTTCTATTAATGCAGTAAGAGCCAAACTGAAGAAATTTGTGCCAATTTCCCAAAAACCAGAACCGATTACCGATGGAAGTCTGGGAGAACAGGTTAACGGCAAGCTGCAACGCAGTAGTATTAATGCCGAAATTACAGCAACTTATGAACAAACACAATCGATAATTCGTAACATTGAGCGGTTACAGCCTTTGTTAATAGTTAAAGATTATCAAGCAACTTTGGCTCCAGCAGAGACAAGATCCCCATTAGATAAAACACCGATGCAGGTAGGCCCAGCAGCGATTAATACATCATTCCAGTTACAGGTATTGATGCCACTTAGTCCAGAAGAAATAGCCGCAGCAGCTAAAGCTGCTCCAAAAAAGTAGTCAAATTAGAGCCAGGACGAATAGAATTCGCGGCTATACAAGCGTAGACAAAGCCTTCCCGCAGACTAAGGATTAAAATTGAGGGTTTTGAAACTCACGTTCGCCCTTGGCGTTCCCGCAGGGTAGGTGGGTAAAGTCTCGTGTAGTCAAGCCAGCGCGGTCTTCTCCAAAAAGGAGAGGCTAGCGCCAATGGGGTTTCCCCATAAGCAATTGGCGTGTGGTTTCTAACCGCCTACTCAATAATTGTATGTAAACAAGGTTTTATAAGGTGAGGAATGAACTGTGAAACAGCTTCACGGTAATAGTTTTATTTTAGGTACTGCCGCTTTTGTATTTTTGACAGCTCAACCAGTTTGGGCACAAATTAGTCAAGTTACTGGTGTCCAGTTAAATCCTGTTAATGGTGGAATTAGCGTTGCTTTGAAAACTTCTTCCGGGTCGCGCCCCCAAGTTTTCACTACAAAAAGAGGCAAGGCTTTAGTCGCCGATATTATTAACACTCAATTACGATTACCACAAGGTAATACTTTTCGTCAAGATAACCCAGCACCAGGAATTGCCTCTGTTGAGGTTAGTCAGCTTGATGCTAATAGCATTCGGGTGACGGTAACTGGTAGCAACAATGCACCAGGCAGTCAACCCGTGGTGCGATCGCCAAATGGAATTACACTCAGCTTTAGCCCATCGGCAGGCACTACAGCATCAGCACCAACATCCACAGCACCGCCTGTTACTAGTCCAGCCCAACCTGGTCAAAAGCCAAATGTTCTCGTTCCCAACCCGGAAGTCACCATTGACGGACAACCTGCACAAGCTGCTGGGCCAGGTCAACCTGTGAGTCAGGCTCCACCTTTCTTACCTCGAGCCGTCGCCCCACCAGTAGGAGATATTGCTATTTCCGCTACCGATGCTTCTCCTAGCACAGTTGACTTGGGAACTCAGGAACGTGTACCCCGCCTAGTGCTGCGAGATGCGCCAGTGCGTGAGGTTTTGTCACTGCTTGCTCGTGCTGCTGGTTTGAACTTGGCTTACGTAGGAGGTGAGCAAGGTACCGCTGCTAATGCACCAGCAGTTTCTCAAACTATTTCTTTAGATATAGAAAACGAGCCAGTGCAAGATGTGTTTAACTACGTTTTGCGCTTGAGTGGTTTAGAAGCTAATCGCAGTGGTCGTACAGTTTTTGTCGGGGCTAAACTACCTAATGCGACCCGTGACATGATTATGCGTAGTATGCGACTCAATCAGGTAACGGTGGGAACCGCTCTGAATTTTTTGGTTGGCTTAGGAGCAGAAAGTGCCGTCAGCCGCGAACGACAAGTTACCAGTGTTAGTGCCGTACCCGTGGGTACTGGAGTTGCACCTATCACCCAAACTCAGACGACCACGGAAACTAGACTGGAAACCCAACGCGCTAATTTTACAGACTCTAGCCCATTACTGAGAGGTTTACAGGCATTAGGAGATGAGCGCACCAATTCCCTTACCTTAATTGGCCCTCCTAGACTCATTGAAATTGCAATGGCTCAACTAACTCAGCTTGATATTCGCCGTCGTCAAGTGGTAGTCAACGTCAAGATTATTGATGTTAACCTCTTAAACACCCAGGATTACAACACCAGCTTTTCTTTTGGGATCGGCAACAACTTCTTTAACAGTGAAGGTGGTGCAGCGACTTTTAATTTCGGCGGTTCTAGACCAGCTACAAATGCTGAAGCGAGAAGCAGTGTGACTAGTACACCTATAACCACTAATCCACTTAGTAGCGCAAATGTTTTTATTGACCCGACTAACTTAACATCAGGTACTGCTGGAGCAAACTCTAATCCTCAAACAGCAGGTATTACATCCGACGGATTAGCCTTACCAAGTTTATACCAGTTCCCCAAACGGTTACTCGCTAGTTTGCAGGCTCAGGTTACAAATGGCAACGCCAAGATTTTGACTGACCCCACCTTAATTGTGCAAGAAGGTCAAACGGCTAATGTCAAGCTGACCCAGGAGGTGCTAGGTAACATTACGAGCACAATAAGTAGTGCTGATAATCTCGCTACACAAACAATTACAGCTGAGAAAACAGACGTGGGTTTAACCCTAGCTGTCAAAGTAGATCGGATTGATGACAATGGTTTTGTATCCCTATCAGTGGCTCCCGTTGTTAAAGCACCCCAATCGTCAGCTAATCTAAATTTGGGAGGAGGTAATGTCCAACAAATATTTTTGGTGTCTGAGCGATCGCTAAATTCTGGTACAATTCGCCTACGAGATGGTCAAACACTTATTCTTTCAGGCATCATTCAAGACACAGACCGGACAACTATCACCAAGATTCCTATTTTGGGTGATCTTCCACTTATTGGTTCGCTGTTTAGAAGTACAAACAGAAATAATCAGCGCAATGAGGTGATTGTATTGCTTACACCTCAAATCATGGACGACTCTGAGAACTCCTCCTACGGCTATAACTACAACCCCAGCCCAGAAGTGCGGCAAATCCTTGAGCGTCGTGGGTTGAAGGTTCCTGGTAGGTAATAAAAATGATTAGCAGGTAAGTCACCTCTGCCAAAGGCTCAGATCCCCGACTTCTTTAAGAAGTCGGGGATCTTCTTGTTTACGAGTAGGATTAAGTTTAAATGTCATTCTAGAATAAAACTACCCAATTACAATAGAAGTAATAGTAGTGGGTAAATACTAATGAGTTTACAACAAGAGTTATTAACAAAATGGCGTTCTCTTCCACAATAACAACAAAAATAAGTTTTAGATTTTGTTGAATTTCTTGGTTTGAAAAACTCTGCAAATAAAATCCCTTTGGGAGAACGTTTGCAGCAAATTCGTACTAAGATTGTTGCTTCTAGTAAACATTCATTAGAGCAAGATGAAATCGAAAAATAATTCGCCAGTCGCAGAGGTGAGCTACAAGGTAGAGAAGAATAAAAATAGTAGAACAAAATGGATATAGATTTGTAGCCAGTCAGCTAACAAAAACGGGAAATACTCTTATGACAGCACTTACATTAAACCTCAATTCTGTAATTAAACTGACAAGAGAGCAGTTTTATCAATTATGTGAAGAAAACCCCGATTTAAAATTAGAACGCAACGCCCAAGGAGAGTTGATTATAATGCCACCTACGGGAGGAGAAACAGGAAAAAGTAATTCTACTATTAACGCTCAAATATGGTTCTGGAACGACCAAAATCAATTAGGCGAAGTTTTTGATTCATCAACTGGATTTACTTTACCTTCAGGGGCTGACCGTTCTCCAGATGTTTCTTGGGTGGAAAAATCTCGTTGGGATGCTTTGACTAAAGAACAAAAAGAAAAATTTATTCCCCTATATCCTGATTTTGTGATCGAGATACTTTCGCCTAATGACAGCTTGAAAAAAACTCAGAAGAAGATGCAAGAGTATATCGAAAATGGTTGTCGTCTAGGTTGGTTAATCAACCGAAATAAACAGGAAGTAGAAATTTATCGTCCAGGACAAGATGTGGAAGTTTTAAAATTTCCTCAAACTATTTCCGGGGAAAATATCTTACCTGGTTTTGTACTCGATATACAACGAATTTGGTAAAAGGTTCGGTCTATAGACTTTATTTATCACATACTTATAAAACAGCAAGTAAGGTTGTGGCTACGTTGGTAGACCTCCAGCTTGAAAAATCTGTTCGGCGGTTAAATTCAATTCCGGGAAAGTAGGCGAGACTATGTTAGCGCTGCCCCTAAATTGAGTAACTTGGTATTCACCATCGATTAATTGATAAATAGATATAGTAGGCTGTTTGGGATTGCCAGTGAACTTTTTAGCGCCTAGACCAAGATAATCTACAACCCAGTATTCAGGAATTCCAATACCCTCATACTTACCCTGTTTTGTGTAGTAGTCATCATCCCAGTTGGTACTAACTACCTCAACTACTAAAGGAATTGATGCTGCAAGGCTTACAGTCGATTCTTTTTTCCATAGCGGCTCATTTATCAAATTAGGGCGATTGAGTAATAGCACATCTGGGGAGTAGCCAGATTCCGATTTAGTTGGTTTTACCAGCGCAGTTTTGGGGATTGTATAAGGTAAATTTAATCGGTCAAATTCTACTGTTAGTTTTCTTACTAAAAAACCAACAACATCTTCATGGTCTCCCAGTGGTTGTGCCATTTCAACAATCACGCCATCATGTAATTCGTATCTTCCGCCTTCGGGTCGCCACGCTGCAAAATCTTCAAAGGTTACTAGTTTGGGTATGGCTTGAGTCATAATTTATCGCCCTTAGTAGTCGTTTCGATCATACCGCTTCCTTACCTTGGCTCCATTCACATTCTGCCTTAACAGTAATATTAAGGGGTACAGTACTGGCAAAAGGTTTGTTGCAAAGAACTGAACTATGGTGGCAATAACAACATCGGCAGAAAATAGGGTTTTACTGCACAACATCAGCTGGCAAACTTTTAAAACCATGCTGCCTGAAATGGGTTCAGATCGTAACTTCCGCCTGGCTTATGACAATGGAAGCGTAGAAATTATGACCCCACAGATGCCGCACGAAAACTCAAATCGCTTAATAGAGGTTTTTGTTGGCGTACTGTGCGAAGAGTTGGACTGGGAAATTAGACGCGCTGGCTCATTAACTTTAACGCGGGATGATTTGCAGCGGGGAGCCGAGCCAGATAGTAGCTACTACATCCAAAATGAAGCATTGAGTTCGAGATAAAGAAAATATTGACCTCACCACCGACCCCCCGCCTGACCTGGTGCTGGAAGTGGAATATTCCAGGTCTGCAATAGACAAGCTGAGGCTTTATGCTGCAATGGGAGTCCCAGAGTTTTGGCGTTATAACGGCAGTGTATTGCGAGTTTACACACTTGCAAGTGGGCAATACTCAGAAGTCGAAACCAGCCCTACTTTTACGCCTGTGTCAGTGAAGGAGATTCCTCAATTTATCCAAGAAGCGAAGAAGAATGGGGAAATTGCTACTACTCGTGCTTTTCGGGCTTGGGTGCAACAAAAAATTTCTGCTAAGGATTGACTCACTCTGGCATTTTTCTTATAAGGGACTTGCAAAAAATAAATAATCCTAAAGTACATGGAGACAGTTAAAGGTGTAACGGATGCACCAGAAGAAGTTGTTGCAGCGATCGCTACCACAAATGTTAAGAAAGATGTGACTAATGGATTGCCTTGTAGGGGAGAAACTTTAATTTTTACCTCTTTCCTACTAAAGAAGCTTGCTATGGGGTTAAATTTCGGATTAGATTTTCCACATCAGATGAAAAGTGAGCAAAATCCCCGACTTTTTAGAGAAATCGGGAACCTGAGCCTTCAATTTCCATGAAAATTGGTTAATCTCAGCAATAACTCTTCAACATCAGTAATGAATGCTAACAAACGTTGACCATTTTCCACCTCCCCACTCCCCTGTTTTCTTTGCAATTGCGGGATTTACTAGGTATTTTTTCCTACTTTTGGGGTGGTTTTTAGGGAAACAAGTACCCTAAAATTACAAAAAATCCTGAAATCTATATAAATTAATGGTTTCATCTATCCACATCAGGCTACAACGCCTTAGAATGATTCATTGAAAAGTCGAGCCGATGGGATGTACAGGCGTTTTGAATAAAAATACTCCCAAAGGATGATTTTTGTATTTCCGCAAACAAAGATTTCAGTACGGATGTATTAATGTGCATCCGTACTGAAATCTCAAGTAAACCTTCAGGAGTTTGACATGAACAAAGGTGAATTAGTTGATGCCGTAGCTGAAAAGGCTAGTGTTACCAAAAAACAAGCGGATGCAGTCTTAACTGCCGCTTTGGAAACGATTATTGAAGCGGTTTCCTCTGGTGATAAGGTGACATTGGTGGGATTTGGCTCATTTGAATCACGGGAACGTAAAGCCCGTGAAGGTCGCAACCCGAAAACAAATGAAAAAATGGAAATTCCAGCGACGAGGGTTCCTGCCTTCTCCGCAGGAAAACTGTTTAGAGAAAAGGTAGCACCCCCAAAAGCATAGGTTCTGTCTTCGGGAACCCTTTTTTAATGCGGCAACCTGCACACGGGGGAAATTTAGCCTGGGCAGCAGCACTGGCTGGCTGTCCCCCTGATGCTATTCTGGATTTTTCTGCTAGCATCAGCCCGTTGGGACCTCCAAATAGCGCGATCGCTGCTATTAAGTCCCAAATTGGTAATCTTAAGCACTATCCAGACCCAAACTATAGTGAACTGAGACTAGCTCTCAGTCACTTCCATCAATTGCCGCCTGAGTGGATTCTGCCGGGTAACGGCTCCGCAGAATTACTCACTTTAATCGGTAGGGAATTAGCTCAATTAGCCGCAACAATTTTAATCACTCCAGCCTTTGGCGACTACTACCGAACCTTGGCAGCGTACAACGCTAAAGTGCTGGAGTGTCCTTTGTCATCTGTCATTGGTCATTGGTCACTTGTACTGAGCTTTGGCGTTGGCGCAGCCTCTGGTAGAGAAGTATTGGTCATTGACAAAGGACAAAGGACAAAGGACAAAGGACTATTGCTGAATAACCCCCACAACCCAACCGGAAAGTTATTTTCGCGGGAGTCTATTTTGCCCTACCTGGAGCAATTTGCTTTGGTTGTGGTGGATGAAGCATTTATGGATTTTGTGCCGCCTAATGAGGAACAAAGCCTGATTTCGATGGTGCAAAAATATCCAAATTTAGTAGTGTTGCGATCGCTGACCAAATTTTACAGTCTCCCAGGACTACGATTGGGATATGCGATCGCACATCCTGACTGCCTAGCTAAATGGCAGCTATGGCGCGATCCTTGGCCCGTAAACACGCTAGCGGCAGCGGCAGCAATTGCGGCACTCCAGGATACGGAGTTTCAGCAGCAAACTTGGGCATGGCTACCACCTGCACGAAACCAACTGTTTCAGGGTTTAAATGAAATCCCAGGATTGCAACCCCAAGCAAGTGCTGCTAACTTTTTACTGGTTGAGTCCCAAGAATCTACTTCCCAGTTACAGCAACAATTACTCAAGTATCACCAGATTTTAATCCGCGATTGCCTTAGTTTTAAAGAACTAGGCGATCGCTTTTTCCGGGTTGCTGTACGTGAAAAGTCCGATAACCAACGCTTACTAACAGCGCTAAAAGAGAGTTAGGAGTTATAAATTATAAGTTAGGACTTATAAGTTAAAAAAGGTTTTAATTCTTAACTGCTAATTCCTAACTCTTAATTCCTAACTCCTAACTCCTAACTCTAATTAAATTCACGTGACCGTTGACTACGATGTTGTAATTATTGGTGGCAGTCTTGCTGGATACTATGCTGCCCTTGCTGCAACCCAACTACGCGCTACAGTTGCCTTGGTACAACCCAAAGTAGACTACGGGTTTACTCATCACCATGCTCTTACCGAAATTGGTAAACTAGCGCAGAAGTTGAAGGATGCCGCTGGTTTTGGTATTCATGCCACATACACTGATACCTCAGAAAAATGCCACATATCTATGGCATGGCAAGAAGCGATGCTGTATGCTCAATGCGTCACCTCAAATCTCCAAGAACAGTATTCCCCAGCCATCCTAGCCGCGCAGGGAGTCGATGTGATCGTTGGCAGTGGTCAATTTCAATCTTCACCCCAATTGGCTTTTACCGTTAACAATCGCCTACTACGCGCTCGTACTTATTTGCTGGCCAGTGGTTCGCGTCCAGAAATTCCTGAGATTGAAGGATTGCAAGCCACTGGCTATCTAACCCTTTCTAATATTTGGCAATCCTTACAGGGAGCTACATTACCCAAAAATTGGGTAATTATCGGTGGAATTCCCCAAAGCATTGAAATCGCTCAAACTTTAGCAAGGTTTGGTTGCAGTGTGACGCTGGTAGTCAAGCATCCTTATGTTCTTCCATATCTAGACCCTGAGATAGCCACATTGCTTCAGGCGCAGTTAGAAGTCGAAGGTGTGCGCGTACTCACCGAAAAACCAGTAACTCAGGTGAGGGTAATTGAAAATAAAAAGTGGATTCAAGCAGGAGATAAGGCCATTGAAACTGATGAAATTTTAGTGGCGACTGGACAACAGCCGAATTTTGAATCCCTAAATCTGGCAGCAGTAGGCGTGAAATGGCATCGACGTAGCTTAGTGGTGAATAATAAACTGCAAACCACTAACCACCGTATTTACGCCTGTGGTGATGTAATTGGTGGTTACGACTTTGCCAATATCGCTAATTATGAAGCAAAAATTGCGTTGAACAATGCACTATTTTTCTCCAGGTTACGAGCAGATTATCGCTCCATTCCTTGGGCGATGTTTTCTGTGCCAATGCTGGCGCAAGTGGGTTTGACAGAAGCACAGGCAAAACGCCTATTTAGCCGAGATGAAATTTTAGTTTTGCGACAATATTTTAAAACAGTGGCATCAGCCCAACTTCGGGATGAAACCACTGGTATGTGTAAATTAATTGTGCTATACAACGGCGAAATTTTGGGAGCTTCGATATTGGGGGCAGAAGCTGGCGAATTAATTAATTTGATTGCCTTGGCAATATCACAAAAAATTAAAGTCAAACATCTAGCAAATTTATCTCCTGCCTATCCCAGTTTTTCAGAAATTCTGGAACGAACTGCAAGAGAGTGGAGTAAACAAAAGTTAAATACCAACATTCCTTTGCAAGAGTTTTTAGAAGGCTTCTTCCATTTTTGCCGCAATTGGAATTAGCATTTACGCACGGAGTTGTCACTATAATAACTTAAAGAAGGTGCTGATATTATTACTGCCTTTGCCAATATTGACAGCACCTTGATTGCAAACGCAACGTCATCAGAATTGGGGAGCATCCCTCAAAATTGAGCTTAGAGGATGTTTTAAAAGGGTCTTTTGCTCTGATAGTTAGCACAGACAAGCATCTCAGTACATGGCTAAAACCTTAATTTTTCGTCGCACTTAACCCCGTGCTGAATAGCAAAATTATACCTTTCGGGACTTTTAAAACATCCTCTTATTATTTTTGTTGAAGTGCAAACTTTAGCTCTGTCAACTCTAATTCTCCTCCGGTTGTTGTTAATACTAAATTAATGCCTAAAACACTTTTTCCTGTAGTTGTATAGTTAGTTGGAAGTATTTTCTTGGTCAAATCAAAATTCGTAGCACTTCCATATGTTATTTGATATGGTGTTGCTTTATCGCCAAGTAAAAATGATGTGATAGCTACTCGTGCTGGTGCTTTCTTTACTACACCTTTTAAAGCTAAAGGCACGAGCCTAAATTGCTTTTGAGTATTAGAGGTATCAATTCTAATGATACATCTAGCCCTTGACGATTGTGCCTTTACAGTTATAGGAGCGCGAAGCGTAAACTGACTTATTTGCGGATCGAAACTTATATTACATCCCTTATTAACCGAAAATCGTGGCTGGTTGTTTATTGGAGCAGCAGTGCTAGATGAATTGGCATCATAACAATAGAAAAAAAACAAGCACATTAATATGAAAAAATTACGTGCATCACTTAATCTCAACATAACTTCCTCTCCATCAACAGAAATTTATAATCTAAAAGAAGAATACATTCGGTAGCTTCAATGAGTGGGGGATTTAGACTCACCACTCATTGAAGACCACTAAATTTGGAATTTGGTGCGGTGTATCACCATCTATCCGCAGAATCGCTAAAACCAAGGACTAGCAACGCTTTAGGTCAAAAGAAATTATCACATCCCCAGCATTTATATCGGCTGTATCAACGAAAATAGAACTTCCTGATGAGGATTGTGCAATCAGATTAATACCTAATAGTCCTTGCCCACCACCACTACATAAACCTGTAGCAGCTAGAACAGTAATCTCATCTTGCTCCGCAAATGCCTTACTAGATGTAAACTTGGTAGTTTTAGGGGGAGCTACGGCTTGACCAAGAGCACCACCACTAAAGCTATAAGTTCTGTTTAAGCTGGTACCTTTACTCCCTCTATTAAGATCAGTAGTTCCTTGGTACAGTACTTGTACTTCTTGGACGATGAAACCACTTGGAATAAAAGTTTGAACACGTAAAATACACTTTTTACGC
This sequence comes from Nostoc sp., assembly GCF_036918245.1. Classification (GTDB taxonomy): domain Bacteria; phylum Cyanobacteriota; class Cyanobacteriia; order Cyanobacteriales; family Nostocaceae; genus Nostoc. The sequence goes on along the minus strand of NZ_JBALEF010000044.1, from coordinate 70,635 downwards.
TGACCATTGAATGCACTAAAGTTATCCAAGACGATCGATAAACTTCTACCATCCTCTCCAGGAAGCTGATCGGCAACACTACATCCGCCAGACCCAAGTGCATCTCCAAAAGTAATACTAGGCTCTTCAGCCAAAGCCTTGGTCGCAATCACGTTGATTCCAAGAATTGTAGATACAGACAGCAATACACCAAATTGTTTAAAGTTCATATTGATTGTACCTATGTTGCTAGAGTTGTTTTTTGATGAAAAATGCATTCAGAAGCCAGAAGGTACGAGGTCTGAAGGCATCTTTGCTTTAATCCCACGCTTAAAAGCATGAGATTGAAGCAAGGATGCTTTGTGTCTGGTGTTACATATCTCGACACAATTTTGTTCTAGTAGTGGGCAATCACCCACAACTAAAGTTTTGATTGATACTTACAGGCTTCTGCCTTCTTCAATTGTGGGAAATCCTTTCAGGTATGCTTTGACAATTCCTGCTCAATCAGAAAATGAAGCATAACGGTGTATCGCTGAAGTTAACAGAAAGAAGATGGACATCAAGTTGCAAGATGTATTCTTGCTGTAGTCCATGTGGGGAAGATCATATAGTTGTCTCAATCAGCAAGTGTGTGTTCTTGATCACAGATATATTGTGTTTCCAAACACTGCCAACTTTAAAATAGTAGTATCAAGGAGCAGTAGTCCAAAGTTAGGTGCTAAAAAATAGGGGTATAAATCACCGATTTAATAGTGCGATACCGATAGCACAGTGCTAGTGAGCCGTTGAGCGTCACAATCAGCCGCAGACATCGCAGTGAAATAGCCGTTTTGATTGAGAATCTAAATTATGAGTGGCTGAAATTCTAGTCGTAGACTGGGAACGAGGTAATTGGGAATGCCTTAAAAACCCTGCATGAAAATCCAAACTACTCCCGCCGCTGTTAGAGGTACGCTGAGGTTATCTGTGCCGTGAGGCGAAACTGCCTCTGCTAGGGTTGCGAAAGTAGCAGTTACCACCGCCGTCAACAATGCCCATCCTAAACTTAAAGGCTTTGCTAAAGGACTCAGCAACGAACCAGGTAGCAGTAATAGCACCAAGAAAATCACTACTGTACTTGCTACAAACATTGCTGCTGAACCTTCCCAGGAACGTACAGAACTTCCCACTTGGTATTTATGCTGCCCAAAACGTTTACCGATTAATGCTGCTAGTGCATCACCCCAGGTCATCGCCATTATCCCTGCTACAGCAATTGGAGCGCTATCAACTGGCCCCTCTGGTCGCCACAGTAGCCCGAACAGCAGGGTCACTGAGATCGCGAAATAAACCGTACCAGGTGAGCTATCTTGGGTATCCATTGCGCCGATAATTCGGTAGCGGTAAAACAGGTAGTTCAGTCCGATAAAGGTAGCAAAAGGTATAATTCCGATTTCCCAGTTTCTAAACAGTAGCAGGACACCGAAAGCCCACATCCCTGCACCAACATGGATTACTTTGCGAGTCAAATCTGCCTTCACAGCAAACAGCTTACGCAATCCCTCGCCAATCACAAGCAGACTGGTAGCGTAAACATAAGAAATTGCTAGCCCGATAAAATCATTTGTCATTTGTCATTTGTCATTTGTCATTTGTCATTTGTCATTTGTCATTTGTCATTTGTCATTGGAGAAAGACTTATAGAAAGCTGCTCCTCTGCTGCGTTGGTTCACTTAGGTCGATCGCTATTTCGTCTAAAGTTTTTTTCTACTGACGAAACGCTACCAATACCTTGAAGAATACCACGACCGATTAAACCTAAACCCCGACCAACTATTTGGGTAAGGATAAAAACTATACCGCTACCGAAAACAGCTAATAGTGATTTTAAACGAGGTGCGATCGCATCACTAAATTCTAGGAGCAATGTCACTACTAAAGGAATATTAGAAAGTTTTACTAACTCCTGATTCCGAGGAGCATAAACTGAAGTATTGGCAATCCCACGAGGCGCAATTACAAATAGTTCATAGCGACTTTCAAAAACAGCTTTTGGCTCATTTATATAATTTTTTAATCTATATTTCCACGACAAATCATTTCTAAACCTTTCAATCTCTCTTGTAGAAATCAATTGGCGTCCATAAAATTTTTGCTTAATCTCTTCTACATCTGCTAAATAATTTAACAGTGGTTGTACTACTCCATTCGCTACTTGAATCAACAAGTTCTCTAAAATCATTAATGCTTGAGATTTCGCTTCAGCAGTCACTACTGGATAGGAGATATTATCAATATTCAATTCTGTTTGAAATAAGAAATAAGAATACAGTTCACAAACTAGTGGTATTCTATTGAGAATATCTCTTTGCACAACCTCTGTATTTTGCAACAATAAATTAACGATTTCTATATTTAGATTAACTATTTTTATCCGAGTAAACTTTCCAAAAAAATCTGTAATCGCTGCTTGCCATAAATCACGTATCAAGGTATTTTTTAATTCATATACTTGATTCATTTCTATTTGAGAAGTACGCAGTTCATCCAATTGTGTAGCCAATTTTTGCAGTATAAGATAAAGTAATTCCCGTTTTTTCTCTTCACGAAAGATGTCAATTTCTAAAGGTATATCTGTGACATTTCTTAAAGGAAATTGAAGTTTTGTAATACAAGATGTAAATAAGGCAGATTGTAGGGTTCCCGGACTAAGTAAAGGTGATGCAGTTTGCCTTTGTTGAATGGCACTGCTTAATGAAGAAGTCAAAGGCGGCTCATCAGCAACCGGAATCTGTTCCTCTCGCCTTTCTTGTGGTGAAACCAATCGATTTAGCAACCAACGAGCTGCTAGCAGTTCTCGCCGCTGTCCAGCTAGAATTGCTCGATCTAGTACTGGTAGTCCGGGAACTTGTAATTGTGCTGTTACTGCGGCTAGGGTGGCGTCAATGTTAGTGATTCCTGACAAACGTAAATTATTTCGCAGTTTAGAGAAAGGGAGTGCGGAGTGGAGAGAGACGCGATTAATTGCGTCTGTACTAGGAGAATTAGGAGTTATGATTGCTTCCAGATCACGAAACCAGTAAGAACCACCATCTGCAACTTCTTGCATGGCGGCGACTAACTCAGGAAGTGGTGTACCTTTGAGGCAGTAGCCATTTACACCAATAAATTTCGCCGCCAATAGCAGTCCTTGTTCTTGAAGAGAACTGAGAAGCAAGATTGGTAGGTTGGGATATAAGGCTCTGAGTTGCCGACAGAATTGTAAGCCTAGCTGTTGACTGATGGTAGAGCGACCATTACCGAATTCTAAAACTACCAAATTTACCTGGTTAGGGTCTTTTTCAGCAATTTCTGCTAAAATCTGCAAGGCAATGGTATCAGTTTCTACAACTGCGATCGCTTCTAAGTTAGGAATCGCTTCTAGAGCTACCCGTAATCCCAGACGAAAAATCGGGTCTTGGTCGATTAACAATAATTTTAGAGGGCGATCGCTCATAATCCACTCAATTAGATCAGCACTGTTTTTTACCAATCAGAAAACAACTTTGATACAAAACTTTGTCTTCCCCATTGTCACCTGTTTTCGCAAACTGATAAATCGATCATAATTGCCATAAACAGCCTTCACTGTGTGATTAAATGAACCTGAGTATTCGGCACTGGTTGGCAGAACGCCATATCGCAATCAATCAAATCAGAGGGTTTTCTGGGGGGCAATTGGCAGGTATTGCCTACCGTATTGTTCAGGATATGGAACTCAAAAGCCTTATACCTTTTGATATCTGTACCTTGGTAGAGGTTTTAGAACTGCCCTTAAGTATTGTTTGGGAAGAAATCAGTGTCATTTCCCAGTTGACAGAAAAACTGTTGCGTAGCCTCAGCCAAAAAAAACCGTTAAAACGTAACGAAGGAACGTGGCTAGCATTTCAAATTGCCTATCTCCAGGCTTTGCAAGCAATTCTAGAGCAGGAAGCAAACTTACAAAAACCGTGGTTAGACCGGGCAATTATACCCTTACAAGCACACATCCTTAAAGAGGACGTTGGTAAATTCATCCTCGAAGATTCGCAACTACAAGGATTGCTGAAAACTCTCAGCCCAGGTAAATTGACTGATACTCAAGCTGAACAAGCACTGTCTTCAGTTGCAGATTCATTACTGGTGCAACAAATAAATAATGCTGCTATAGCTTGGTTAGTTGCCAATGGTGCAGAGGAAGCGGAAGCGAAACTTCTAACACAGCGTTTAATCAACTCACTTCCTGGTGACATATTGGTAGTCGTCACCGAGAATGCTGCACCTTTAGCCCAGCTGCAAAAATTTTTCCGTTTGGGGATTTCATTATCTCCCGGTTTTATCACCCCAGAAGTTGGTTCTATAGTCAGTGAAAAAATTGATTTACACCGAGAACATTACCGTGCAAGTTTGATTAAAAACCTCAGTATCCCTTTGCTAATGGAATCCTTTGCTCTTAAGGATATCTATGTGCCACAAAAAGGCTTGCCAATAGAAGAAAATATTTCTGAGCAGGATAAAAAAACTATTAAACCAGTTGATTTAAAAACATGGGCACAGCAACAGCTAACTGATTTAGAAACGATCGCTGTTATTGAGTCAGAACCTGGTTATGGAAAAACTAGTTTTTGCCAACTTTGGGCAGCACAGGTAGCACAGGAATTATACCCTACTTGGATGCCTATACTAATTAGGTTGCGAGATGTAAAATACGGTAAAACTTTAATCGAAACTCTAAATTCTGCCTTTGGTGTTAATCTTTCAACTTGGTTAGAGCAAGAAAATCTCCCTTGTCTGTTGCTGCTGGATGGTTTGGATGAATTGCCCCATTCTGCTCAGGGTATCAGGGCACAAGCAATTTTTATTCAGCAATTACTGAACTTTCAATCTCAGCACCGCCACAAAATTGTGTTGACAAGTCGCTCAACGACGTTACCAGAAATCGTCTCAGAACTACCGCTATTGTTGAGGCGAATTATTATTCAGCCGTTGGATGTGGACGAACTCAAACAATGGTTTCAACAGTGGGCAAAAGTGCAATCATTACCCATTACTCAAAATTTCTTTACATTTCTCAAACAGGCAGGGTTATTTGCCAGCCAATCAAAGTTAAGAGAATTATCTGCCCTTGTCCGTCAACCCCTAATGCTGCATTTGTTGGGCATCTTGCACCGCGAGGGATTGCTAGATGATGAACTATTGCAGTTAGCTGCTAATACCCAAAAGTCTTTTTTGCTATGGGAAATTCATCATCGCCTGAGTCGATGGTTGTTGGGTTATCCGCTAATTGGTGGGGTCAAGACAATGCTACTGCGTTCAGGATCAGCTCATATCCACCGGACTCCAGAAGTGATCGCTAATTTACTCGCCGGTCGTCATCCCCAAGATTTACTTGAGCAGATGCAAGCGATCGCTCTCAAAATTTTACACTCGCAACGTCATCAAATTAGTCTAGCTGGTGAATTTAATAGTTTACCAGCGTTTTATTTTAAAATTTGGGATGTAGAAAGCTCAGGTGAAAGCGCAGCGAAAAGTAGTTTAATTGAGTTTTCGCATCTCAAGTTAGGAGAATCTCTTTGTGCAGATGCTATTGCTGCTGAACTTAAATTTCTGATTCAGTACCAAGATGAGGCTTATGCTACGCCCACTTTTGTACTTGATTCTCCCAGTAGCGTAGCCCAGAATATTTATAATTTACTAGGTTACGGGATAATTAGCCAGGAAATTGAAGAATTAGCGATCGCCGGATTACGCCGCCAGCAAAAGCACAAATTTTCGTTTGAAGTTTTGTTTCAACGTCTTTTATCTTTCTGGCGTGCTTACTGTCAAGGACGTTGGTTAGATGAGGGGATAGCCCACAAAGCTTTGACTAATTTTCATGCACTGCAAAACCTTGTGAATGTTGAACAGGTGAATGCTGCGGTGGGACTGAATGTATTTTTATTGCTTTGTGCTTGCTACCGAGAAACAAAAGTTCCTTTTTGGCCTTGTGGGAATCCAGTCAATTTGACAGAATTCAACCCAGAAGTGCTGAGTGTGCTAATTGCTAGAACAACGGTTTTGCATAAAAGTGCCTTCGTAACCCGAATCAAGTCTCTGTCTGGACTCAATTTATCGGGAGCCTCTTTATTGCAAGTGATGTTAACTGGGGTAAATCTTGAGCAAACAAATTTATCTAATGCGGAGTTAACAGGGGCGAATTTGGCTGGAGCCAATTTGCAACAGGCGAACCTCGCAGGCGCGAACTTACAAAACGCCAACCTCGCAGGCGCAAACCTACAACAGGCAAACCTCACAGGCGCAAACCTGCAACAGGCAAACCTGATCGGGACAAATCTTAATTCTGCCGATCTCACCAACGCCTGCTTATTTGACGCCATTCTTGCTGCGACTGACAAAAAATTGGCCGCGGATAATGGAGCCTTGTTCTCTAAAGAGTTATTTCAAAAACTGAACAATTTGCGATCGCAGCAGCCCTTCTTAAACACCGTGAAAATCCCACCAAACATAAACATTAATTGGAACAAGACCCCTGCGATCGGACTAATTGAAAGCTGTGAAGGCGCAATTTTATCAGTAGATTCAGATGATGATGATGCCGATGATGAGACAGTTTTTGGCAAGAATTCGATTGGGGAATAGTAAGTTGGGCATTGGGTACAAGAGGCAAAGGTGCAAAGGGGCGGCAGAAGGGAAAAACTTACTGCAACTTCTCCCCTGCTCCCCTGCTCCCCTAGCCCTCCTGCGGATTGCGGTAGCCAAAAAAGTTAATACTGTACTCAGTAATCCGCACTCCTGTTTCTTCTTCAATTTTGCGGATCAAATCTTCTGGTAGTTCCACGTGAACATCAAGAATTTGATTTGTATCCACACAGTTTATATGACTGTGAGAGTCACTGATATTGCCGTACAAACGCCCATCACAGCGTTCAATACACTCAATGATGCCTTGACTGGATAATGCTTCTAAATTTTGATAAACAGAGGTATGACCGATCTCTTTGCCTTGTTGGTTTAAGCGATCGTAAATCTCTCTTGCAGCAAGATGTTCATTTGCTTGCCAAAGTAATTCCAGAATAAAGCGACGCTGACGACTGACGCGCATACCCAGGATTTGACAGCGCTCAAGTGCATCTTCTAAGGAACGAATTGGTCTTGTAGTAATTGTTTGTTTTTGCATATTACAGCTTGTTAACTGTTGGGGGAATTTTCCCCTCTAAACGTTTATTGGTTATTTAATATATGCAATGATATTGCACACCGCTGTCTCACCTGTACTTCTGTTTTGGCTTTTGATGCTGTGAAAGTGACAGGTGGTGATAATGATTTTTTTTGCTTGTTGACGGCTATTTTGTCAGACCTTAATCTAAAACAAACTCATTACAACTTTAACTTAAAATTGCTGTAAATGTCCACCTTGGGGCAGGCATTGCCTTACCCAAGTAGCTAATTCTAATGGCGTACCATATTAATCGTGTGGTAATTCTTTAATTAGATGCGAGTAATTATAGCAATGATAAAAGTAACATTTAATTTTAGTAAAAATCGGTGAAGTGAATAGCGATAGCCAGTGGCTCATATCAAGGCTAATAACTGGATGTATATTTGTTATAACCAGCGAAAATTAAGTAAAAGTATCAAATAAATTTGAGCAGGTAAGACTTGTGTCTAAACCTTGTATAGGTTGACGAAATTATCAGCAAAAAAGTATCAGTAAATACTAATTGATTTGTGAAGAAAACTTTGTGCTATTAAAAGTCAATGTAGCGTCAATCCCTGAAAGCTGCTACTGTATATTCTCGATCCTACAGTTGAGCATCAAGAAAGTGGCTGCTGAATCAATGACAATTGCGATCGCACTCAATAATGACTTTGTTAACAATCTGGATCTGTCGCCTGCGTCAACGGTGATTGAAAAACTGCTGCAAGATGGGGTTATATCCCATGAACAGCAGCTACGCTTTGATATCAATTACAATCTCGAACCTGGCGATCCACGGGAACTCTCAGAAATTCCAGAGGTGCGGCTGTGGTTTGTGCGCCTAGATGCCAAATACCCCTGGTTGCCATTTTTACTAGATTGGAAAGCTGGAGAATTTGTTCGTTATGCCGCCATGCTTGTACCACACCAGTTTAGTTCCCAAGAAGGTATTCAGTACAATCCTGAAGCCTTAGAGATATTTTTGATGCATAAAATCTTTATTTTAGGCGATTGGCTCAAACAGCAAGATATCCCCAGCCTTTCGCGGCTCAAGTCCATGGCCCAAATGCTGGGTTATGAATTAGATGATGCTTTTTTTGGGATATTTTAACAAGAAAGAATTCAGGAGTCAGGAGCCAGAATTCAGTATGAATTCTGAACTAAAACGCGGACTTCAGCATGAGCGTTCAGTCGAACGCTAAATAAACGGCATTTATTGCACCCCCACAAAATCATAGATTTTGTGGTCAACTTTCGTAGTAGCGGGTGTGAATCTACCACTTTCTTGTTCTGAATTCTGACTTCTGAATTCTGAATTCTTCAAAAAACTACTGGTTTAGCCACCCCAAATTTTTTCTAAAACTGCGTTTGGTGAAATATCCGCTGTTTTTCCTGTAAGGGATTCAATAGCCAGGAATTTATCGTTTTTCGGCAACAACTTAGCTGGATCGCTGGGGCCAAAGATGGCGATGGTATAGGTTTGGACTGCAACACTCAGTTGTAGTGGCGCGCTATCAGTAGATAACATCAAATTTGCCCCGGCAATTATGGCAGTTAACTTACCAATATCATCTGGGGCCGTCACCTTGATATCTGGAGAAGACTCCAGAAGCGATCGCACCAACAGCTCATCATCAAGTCCCTTAATAACCACCACAGGCAGATCGGGCTGCTTTTGTTGGAAGGCTTGAATAATTTGCTGCCAATTCTCGACAGGGTAGATTTTATCTAGTTCTTTAGCCTGTAATAACTGGCCAGAACCGCCATGAATCAAGATATAGCCTGTTTCATGAACCCCTAAACGTTTTTGTTCCTTTTGTGCCCACTCAATATCTGGTTTTGGCACATTTACTGCTAACTCTGGGACAGGGCTATTTATTTCCAACGGTTGCAGCAAGTCGTGGTAGACTGCTGCCGCATATTGGGATGGTTTGAACGGCACAGTATGGGTAAGAAAACCCGATCCTTTGCCTTGGTAGCCAATACGTATAGGAATTCCTGTCAACCAGAGTAAAAGACCCACCAACCAATTTTGCTTAACAGCAATGGCAACATCGTATTCGCGATCGCGAATTGTGCCTACTAAATTACCCCAATCTGCCAGACTGTTACGGTCTTTAAAATCAAAGTTCAGTACCTCGTGAACTGACTTGCTCACTCGGTAGGCAGCCTTTGACCGGGGTTCAACAACGACATCTATCTGAGCGTTAGGGTAATGGCGCTTCAGGTCATCTAGAGTCGGAAAGAAGAGAATTTGGTCGCCAATTCCGCCAGGTACAAGGGCTACTACTCGCATAATATTTATTGACGCTTACTCGCTCCCTATTTTAGGGGAAAATATATAGCTTAAAGATAGAGGAATTCTGTGTATTTACTAATTCCAGCTGCGGGAATAGGAAAAAGAATGGGGAGTAACCGCAATAAACTCCTGCTAGTCGTGCGATCGCAACCAATTATTGCTTGGACTTTATTAGCCGCAGAAGCCGCCAGTACAATCAGTTGGATCGGGATTATTTCTCAGTCTACCGATTGGCCAGAATTCAAAGCAATTATCGCCGATCTAAAGCTGACTAAACCAGTGGAATTGATTCAAGGTGGCTCCACCCGCCAAGAATCTGTTTACAATGGCTTACAATCTCTGCCAATAGCCGCAGAACAAGTGTTGATTCACGATGGTGCTAGATGCCTGGCCACACCAGATTTATTTAACTCTTGTGCCGAGGCCATTCGCCACTGTTCCGGTTTAATTGCTGGTATACCCGTCAAAGACACCATCAAAGTTGTTGATGAACAAGGCATAATTCAAGAGACACCCGACCGACGACAACTATGGGCGGCACAAACTCCCCAAGGATTTGATGTCAAGTTGTTGAAACAGTGCCATGCTGAAGGAGTCCGTCAAGGTTGGGAAGTAACAGACGACGCCGCCTTATTTGAAAAGTGCGGCATCGAAGTCCGAATTGTCGAGGGAGAGGAGACAAATTTAAAAGTGACCACTCCACAAGATTTAGCGATCGCAGAATTTATTCTCACAAGTAGAGGCTTTTGAGGGAGCGGGGGAGTGAAGAAGGGAATAGGGTACAGATTATAGGGTATAGATTATTCCCTATCACTTGTTACCTCACCCTAATCCCAATGCCAAATTTGAAAGTTTAAAAAAATACTTTGACAATTTACGATATAATGCCACACACTTGTTGATTGTTAGTTGTCATGTACTAATGACCAATGACTAATAACCAATGACTAACGATTAATGACTAAATGATTACAGCCACAGCGACGAAGATAGAAGCAATTCTCTATTTAAAGGGTAAACCCTTGTCGCTCGGCGAAATCGCCGAGTATGCCGCGTGCGATCGCGCTACTGTCAAAGAAGGCATAATTGAACTCATGGACAACTATGCCCACCGAGATAGCGCCCTAGAGGTAATAGAAACCCCAGATGGTTACAGTTTGCAACTACGGTCTGACTTTCATGATTTGGTGCAAACGATGATACCAGTAGAATTGGGTGTAGGTGCATTGCGGACTTTGGCCGCGATCGCTCTTAATAGTCCCATACTTCAGAGCGACCTGATTAACCTGCGCGGTTCGGGAGTATATCAACACGTTCCAGAACTCGTCGAACTTGGTTTCATCCGCAAGCGCCGAGACAGCGATTCTCGCTCCTACTCACTCCAAGTAACCCCAAAATTCCATCAGTATTTTCAAATCGAACAACTCCCGCAAATACTTTCTACCAGTCAAAAAGAAGAACAATTAGAACTAGAACTAGAACTAAAGGCAGTGGCGAGTGGGGAGTAAAGAAGGCAATAGGGTAAAGGTTACAGCGTGCAGATTATTCCCTATAACCTGTCATCTGTCATCTCTCCCCTAATCCCACTTCCTTCCTTTTGACTTATACTCGTGGTGAATGCGCTAGCCTTGTACTATGGTTTAGAGTAGAGTTAGCAATTAAGCTAAATAAAACTGCCAATGGTGTTTAATCCTGACTTTTTGAACGACAACTCTGAGGAACACCCTAATCAACTTCTTTCCGACCACTCTGAGGAATACCCTAATCAGTTACTCAAATATCTACAGCATCAGTCTCCTGATGTTTTAGCTAGGGTTGCTCAGTCCGCCAGTCCCGAAATTAAACAAATCATCTCGCAAAATGTCCAAGGGCTAGTGGGAATGCTCCCCGCAGAAAATTTCAACGTGCAAATCACAACAGATCGGGAGAACTTAGCTGGGCTTCTAGCATCAGCCATGATGACAGGGTATTTTCTGCGCCAGATGGAACAAAGAATGCAGTTAGAGCATTTGTCTAATGGCCAATAATTAATAGTCAGTAGTCAAACATTCTGGAACTATTGACCAAATAATTAATTACTAATTCGTAATTCGGAATGACGCTCTCTAGGAATTACGAATTATTTTGACTACTTCTTTTCAGGATAAACTCCTGATTGGACTTTGAAGGTTTGAGCTTTACCGCTGCGGTTGACTTCGATCGCTATTATGTCTCCAACTTTGCTAGACTCTACCAGCCTCTGAACTTGGGCTGAAGTTTTGACTGGTTTACCGTTAACTTTTTGAATCACGTCTCCAGGAAGCAGTCCTCCACGCTTGGCTGGGGAATCATCTGTGACTCCTTTAATCACAATTCCAGCATCCTGCTGAATGTTGAGTTGATTTTCTTGATTAATCTGCTGTTTTCTGATGGGAGAAAGGTCCGCCATTTCAATACCCAAGAAAGGATGTTCCACACGCCCTTTAGTAAAAAGTTCATTAGCGATGCGGGCGGCGGTTTCAATGGGGATAGCGAAACCAAGTCCTTGAGCATCAGCGCGAATGGCAGTGTTAATACCAATCACTTCCCCTTGGGCGTTTAATAAGGGGCCACCAGAATTACCAGGGTTAATTGCGGCATCAGTTTGGATAAAACTGACTCGCTTATCTGGGACACCAACTTGAGTGCTAGTGCGATCGGTAGCGCTGATGATGCCGATAGTAACAGTATTATCTAAACCTAGAGGATTGCCAATAGCGATCGCCCATTGTCCTGGGATCAGGTTTTGCGAATTGCCCAGTTTTACTGTCGGCAAATCATTCGCTTTTATTTTTACCACCGCCACATCTGTCACAGGATCAACTCCTACCACCTTCCCCTCTAGACTCCGACCATCCTTAAGGGTAACTTGTACTGTATCTGTATCTGCCACTACATGAGCGTTGGTAAGTAATTCCCCATCTTCGCTCAAAATAAATCCCGATCCTGTACCGCGTTCAATGCGTTCTTGAGGAATTGGTTGGTCATCCTCTCCAAAGAATCGCCGCAAGAGGGGATTTTTCAAGGCGTCAGAGATGGGATTGGCTACTTTGCGAGTGGCATTAATTCGTACTACAGCCGGGCCAACTTTTTGCACTGCTGTCGCAATAAAATTCACGTTATCGCCACCAGTAGGCCCAATAGCTCCGTTAGGAGAATTCGGAACTATGGATTCTGGAGGCGAAGCCATTGTTACATTTTTTAACTGTTGGAACGAGCGATTTTGTGGCAGGAGATAGCGACTGCCAAACAAACCTGCACCACCGCCAATTACCAGTAAAAACACATAAACCGCCAGTTGCTTTAAGGATAACTTCATAATTGTTTTGCTCAAGAACAGCAATGCAGTTGCTAATTTCTAAGTGTAGTCAAGCGAACGGCAAGTGGACAGATCAATTTACGAAGAATTGGGTATTGGGCATTGGGCACAAGAGAAGAGGCGGAGGGGAAGACTTACTCCAACTTCCCTTCTGCTCCCCTGCTCCTCATCTCCCCACTCCCCACTTTTCCCATCTAAAATCTAAAGTTAATGCGCTCTTGACCTGTATACATGACTCTACCCTTTCGTCAACTGTTTCTCTGTAGCTTAGTTAGCGCCTTGGGCCTAGTAAGCATACTGCCATACTCAAACAGTGTTAATGCTGCTGTGGGTGGTTGCTCAACTCCAGCCCTATCTCGCTTCCAACGCCATAAAGTTGTTCGTGGCGAAACTTTGGAGAGCATAGCGCAGCGCTACAATCTCATTCCGACAACTATTATCGGCATGAATCCAACTTTGCAGAACGGTGCAGCTGCCGCCGTTGGTAGTGTGCTTCAAATTCCTCCCTACAATGGGATTGTAGTCGAAGTGCCTCGCGGTCAAACTTGGCGACAAGTGGCGGCACAATACAAAGTTCGTGCTGATAGCCTTTTTGAGGTGAATGGCTGTCAACAAAACCCCAGAATCGTGTTTGTTCCGGGGGTAAATTGGTCGCCTAATGGTGTTGTAACTAAGTCCCCTTTACCTACTGATGCAGGTACACCAAACCGTGCATCTTTGTCTGGATATCCCTTAGCACAAGTGGCAACTGTAGGATTAGCTTACGGCTGGCAAATAAATCCGGCGACAAGTGAAGTTTTCTTCCATAGTGGTGTTGACTTATTAGCACCAGTTGGTACTAATGTGCAAGCGATCGCACCTGGAACTGTAGCCTTTGCCAGCAATCAAGGTTCTTATGGCAAGTTGGTCATTATTAACCACAGTGGCGGACTTCAAAGCCGCTACGCCCAGCTTGACAGTATCAAAGTTACTGTCGGTCAACAAGTGAAAAAAGGAGACTTATTAGGAACAGTAGGCACTAGTGGAAAACCAACATCCACTCAACCGCATCTCCATTTTGAAGTGCGTTCTAGCTCATCTCTGGGTTGGGTAGCGGAAGATCCTAAGGGTTATTTGAAGAAATGAGTATGTTTTTAAACGCAGAGGGACGCAAAGAGAAACGCATAGGCGCTTCGCCTTCCCGCAGGGTAGGATCGCGGAGTAAATCTCTGTGTTCCTCTGCGGAACCTTTGCGATCCTTTGCGTTAAAAAAAGGATGCTATATTTTCGCTAGATTTTACGATGTGCATTCCTGCTTCTGCAAACTTTGTAAATGCTGCATCTGCCTGTTCTGTATAGTCCACAATATCGGGGACAACAACGGGGGAAGTGCAATCTTCTAGCAGATAGATTTTTTTCGCCAGGGTAGCATCTACCTGTTTAATTTCTGTTAATAAATCGTCAATTGTCCAAGCGACACAGTGACTTTTAGCTTGACCACCAATAATTACTGCATCATATTCTAAAAGTTGTTTAATCAGCTGCGTATTCTTTTGAGCAAGTGGACGTTGTTCAAAATCTTCTAACACCTCTGGACGTAAGATGGAATAGTTTTCTGTTAAAGGATTTTCACCTTTAATTTCAAATTGCGTTTGACTCTGACGTGCAATGCCGTAGAAAAATATAGCTTCCTCTACCGATGAAACTAGAGCATGACCAATACCGCCCAACATAGAATGATAAGGCCAAACAGTCAGGGGATATTTACCGTCTTGACTGAGTTTTTTAAGATAATGGTAAGCGTGTTTTTCTAATAATTCATAATCCCCATTAGTAACACTGTTCGCAACTGCTGGGTTAACTTTCCAGATACCTTGTTTAATATCTGCTGGTGTGATGCTAGTTGCTGCTGGAGTCGGATGTTCTCCGGCAGTGTTCACCCAAAAAATCGGATGGAAGATTTGCGTTGCTGTGTGAGTATCTAAAGTTGGTACAATTTTCGTGATTATTCCCAAGTTTCGATAGATAAACTCAGATAATCTGACGTTATCATCCACCGCCGCATTCCCGGATTTTCCACCTACAAATAATTCAAAGCCGGGGATGCAGAAGGTGTTTTGGACATCAATTAACAGTAGGCAAATACGAGTTTTATCTAAAGATGCTGGGTTGATATCGTGTTGTTTTGCCCAGATTTCAGCTTCAGCAGCACGTTCTTGGTAAGATACGCGCCAGACTTCGCCGACTTTATCGGGATTAAAATGTGGGGGAATGGGTAGTTGGGTTATTATTTGGGTGTTCATCTAAAATCTGCACTTATTTTCTAATTGTTAGGCTTGCCTTAGTTAAAAATAATGGTGAATTCAGTAAACGTCATCGTGAGAACCTAAAGTTAGCAACAAAATTTCTTCTCCTGAATCAGGATTTGTAACAAATTTAAATAAAATTCGATTTTGATAATCAATTGAACATGAATATCTACCCGATGAATCACCTTTTAGCTTGTGACTACGTAAACTGACTTGAAATGGGTCTTCAGCTATTTGTTGTAATACTTGTTCAATTTGAGAACGTAACTCAGGATTTTTCTTGACTAGACGCTTAAAAGCACGAATAAAAGTAGGACTCCAAACCAAATTTTTCACTCGTCTAACTCCGCCATCAAATCTGCAACTGAACCACGCCGGACATTACCTTGAGCATAATCACTCTCTGCTTGCGCAACTTCTTTTAATAAGTCATCCCGTCGCTGTTGTTTGAGGCGCTTTTGGATAATATCTAGAAGAATAGCCTGAGCTTCTGGATCTAATGCTTCTACTGCTTCTATGGCTTTCTGGAATGTAGATGTTTTTTCTAGCATAAGCGTCAAAGAATTTGGTGATAAGTCTAATTTAGCTTGTGGTAAGGGCGATCGCTCCGAATATTCCTTATTTCATAGTATGTTTGTATTATAAAAACATAAATTTAGCGATCGCTCTTATGAATCGAGATGAATTACTGAGACGCTATGACGCAGGTGAAAGAGACTTTTCAGGAGTTGACCTTAGTCGTGCTAATCTCTATGGAATTGACTTGAGCAGTGCAAATCTAAGTAGAGCTAATATCAGTCATGCTAACCTTAGTGATGCTAACCTTCAAAGCACTAATTTGCATCAAGCCGATCTAAGTTATACCAATCTAAGCTATGCCAATCTGAGTAATGCTAATTTGTATGGTGCTGAATTAGATGGTGCCGAACTGAGCAATACTAATTTAAGTCGTGCCAACTTACAAGGAGCATCAGAGATAAATGGTGGGAGCAATGTTAACCTGAGTGATGCCGATCTAAGACAGGCTACGCTAGCGGATGGTGAGTTGATAAACTCCAACTTGAGTCGAGCTAATTTAAGCCGTATTGACCTAAGTCATAATTATTATTTTGAATTAAAAAATGTCAATTTGAGTAGTGCCAATTTACAGTATGCCGATCTGAGGGGTATGGATTTAAGTAGTGTTGACCTCACAAATGCTGACTTAAGTTATGCAAACTTAATTGGTACTCTTTTAGTTGGAGCAAATCTTAGTGGTACTATCCTAAAAAATGCTCTCTATACAGATCCAGATTTACCTGCTGATATTGAACAACTTTCTCAAGCATACTTCATTGCTCCTGGCGTCAATTTGAGCAATGCCAACTTAACTAAAGCATGGCTGGAATACCAAGACTTGAGTGGTGCTGATTTGAGTCATGCAAACCTGAGTTATGCCAACTTAGAATATGCCAATATCATTGGTGCTAACTTGACTGGTGCAAACTTGAATAGTGCGAAATTGTCTAGGGCTATTTACAGTTCAAAGACAATTTTTTCACTTGAAATTGATTTAACTAAAGCAACCTACATTGGTGCTGGTGCAGATTTATCAAAGTCTCAATGTAATCTAAGAGGTTTTGACCTACAGAACTTTGACCTAAGCAATATAAACTTGAGAGGTCGCAATCTTAATAATGCTAATCTAATTGGTGCTAATCTAAGCAATGCTAACTTGAAGAATACTTCTTTAAAAAACGCTAATTTACAGCAAGCTAATCTCAGTTACGCCAATCTTGAACAAGCAGACTTGAAAGATACAAACCTTGAGGGTGCTATTTTTTACAATACAATCATGCCTGATGGTAGTATAAAGAATGATAATTTATAGTTAAATTATTGCAGGTTAGGTCATAGAATTACGATGGTATTGGTAGTATTTATAACTCAGCGATAAAGCGATCGCTTCCTTAAGTTTTCCTGCTGAACCCTGCGCGATCGCTACTCAAGCTACTCACTTAAAAAGATTTTCAGTAATATATCTTTACAAATGAGTAAAACTCCTCAATTGCTCTTGATTTCTTTGCCTGTATTATTTTCCATTTTTTTTCTACCTAATCGTCCAAAAAAGCGCTAGCTGTGGCAATCTGGGAAACAGAGATTTATTAAATCTGATATTTGAGCTACAGAAAATTTACCTAATCAGGTTATGCAAACTCTGCCCACAGTAGACACTTCAAGCATCACATTACCTCAAGCCACCTCTGATACAACTATCAAGCGGCGTAAAACCCGCCCTGTAAAGGTTGGTAATGTCACCGTTGGCGGGGGCTACCCCGTTGTGGTGCAGTCAATGATTAACGAAGACACTCTTGATATTGATGGTTCCGTAGCTGCTATTCGTCGTCTGCACGAAATTGGCTGCGAAATTGTCCGCGTCACAGTGCCGAGTATGGCTCATGCTAAAGCTTTAGGGGAAATTAAACAAAAATTAATAAAAACTTACCAAGACGTGCCAGTTGTGGCTGATGTCCATCACAACGGGCTGAAGATCGCCGTGGAAGTAGCCAAGCATATAGAGAAAGTACGGATTAATCCGGGCTTGTATGTGTTTGAAAAGCCAAACATCAATCGAACTGAATATACTAAAACCGAATTTGACGAAATTGGTGATAAAATCCGCGAAACCTTAGAACCTCTAGTAGTTTCTTTGCGTGATCAAGGTAAATCGATGCGAATTGGGGTAAATCACGGTTCCCTCGCAGAGAGAATGCTATTTACTTACGGTGACACCCCCGAAGGAATGGTGGAATCTGCTATAGAATTCATCCGCATTTGTGAATCTTTGGATTTCCGCAACTTGGTAATTTCCATGAAAGCCTCACGAGTCCCGGTGATGGTAGCCGCCTATCGCCTCATCGCCAAGCGCATGGATGAACTGGGTATGGACTACCCGTTACATTTAGGGGTTACGGAAGCCGGTGATGGCGAATACGGGCGAATTAAATCTACGGCTGGTATTGCTACCTTACTTGCTGATGGCATTGGCGATACAATTCGTGTCTCCCTTACAGAAGCACCAGAAAAAGAAATTCCCGTCTGCTACAGCATTCTCCAAGCTTTGGGATTGCGAAAAACGATGGTGGAATACGTCGCTTGTCCTTCCTGTGGACGCACTTTATTTAACCTAGAGGAAGTGCTGCACAAAGTTCGGGAAGCCACTAAACACTTAACTGGACTAGACATTGCGGTTATGGGTTGTATTGTCAATGGTCCCGGAGAAATGGCAGATGCTGACTATGGCTACGTTGGCAAAACACCTGGTTATATTTCTTTGTATCGTGGTCGAGAAGAAATTAAAAAAGTCCCTGAAGATAAAGGTGTAGAGGAATTAATTACCCTCATTAAGGCAGATGAACGCTGGGTAGATCCATAAAGGGAGCAGAGGAGCAGAGGAGCAGAAGGGCAGAGGAAGCAAGGGAAGATGATGGAGACAAGGAGAATAACCAATGCTCAATGCCCCATGCCCAATGCCCAATGCCCAATGCCCCATTCCCAAAAACTTTGTATGTTTTAACCACCAAGGTCGCCTGATTGTCAAGTATTTTGTTTAAATTAAGAATACATACTCGGTCTGTACAGTGGTAGCCTGTGTTAGATTGAGCATACTGACTATAAATTTTCCCTCTGACGCAGCTGTCATTATGGTGATTACAAAAAGTAGGCTTGTTTTGGGTGCTACGGCAGTTACACTCTCCACGATCGCTGTTACTAGCCTTGGCATTCACTCGCGAGGTCAGGCTTTATTTAAAGCAAGTCCTAAAGAATTAGTAGATGAAGTTTGGCAAATTGTTCAGCGCCAATATGTAGACGGTACTTTTAATCAGGTAGATTGGCAGGCTGTTCGTAAGGAATACTTGAGCAAGTCCTACAGTAATCCGCAGGATGCGTATAAGTCCATTCGGGAAATGCTGAAAAAGCTAGAAGACCCCTACACCCGGTTTATGGACCCATCGGAATTCAAGAATATGCAGGTCGATACCTCTGGAGAATTAATCGGGATTGGGATCACGATTAGTCAGGATGAAAAAACCAAGCAATTGGTTGTAATTGCGCCAATCGAAGATACACCAGCCTTTAAAGCTGGTGTTTTGGCAAAAGATATCATCCTCAAAATTGACGGCAAAGATACTAAGGGTATGGATACTAATCAGGCAGTATCCTTGATTAGGGGTGAAGCAGGATCGCAAGTCAGCTTGACAATTGGGCGCGACGGTAAGACAAAACAGTTTGACATTACACGGGCGCGAATTGAAATCCATCCAGTTAAGTTTTCTGAAAAGAAAACCCCAGCAGGAAATCTTGGTTACATCCGCTTGAACCAGTTCAGCGCCAATGCTGGTAAAGAAATGCAAATTGCCATCAAAGATTTAGAAAGCAAAAAGGTAGCTGGATATATTCTCGATCTGCGTGGTAATCCAGGCGGCTTACTTTTCTCCAGTGTGGATATTGCCCGGATGTGGATAGATAAAGGTAAGATTGTCTCCACCGTTGAACGCCAAGGAGAGGCAGAAAAAGAAGAGGCAAACGGAAAAGCTTTAACAACTAAACCATTGGTGGTATTGGTAGATAAAGGTTCAGCTAGTGCTAGTGAAATCCTCTCAGGGGCTTTGCAGGATAATAAGCGTGCTACTTTGGTCGGTACTCAAACCTTTGGTAAGGGACTAGTGCAATCGGTGCGTCCCCTGGAAGATGGTTCCGGATTAGCGGTGACAATTGCTCATTACTACACGCCCAATGGTACAGATATCAATCACAAAGGCATTTCGCCAGATGTGAAGGTGGATTTGACCAAAAAGCAGATGGAGGAATTGTGGCTCCATGAACGTGACAAACTCGCTACCCTAGCAGACCCTCAATTTGCTAAAGCGGTGGAAGTGATAGGTAAAAAAATTGCTGTTAAGGGTACACCTACAGCAGAAAAATGAAGAGTTAGGAATAAAGTTAAGAGTGAATCGTGAGGAGTTAGGAATAAAGACCGTCACTGTCAACTTCTAACTCCTAACTTAAACTGGTTGGCACTTTCCAGCCCTAATCAGTCCAACACGCCGAGCGATCGCTTCTTCTTGCGAATTAAAAGGTCCCCACTGTTCTATAATTTCTAAATTATCGTCGCCAACTTGGTCGCTGGGGATAATTTCACAGTTTCCAGCAGAACGCTTGACAAGATACCAAGTTTGTGAATCGCTCATATTTTAAATAAAAATTTTGTTTTTATAGTAAGAATTTTACGGCATACAGAAAATCTCTTCGCACTTACTGCTAAATCCGACATTCTGTAGGTGCGATCGTAGAACTCTGTAGCTTTTTTGCTGATACAATTTATATCTTGAATGCTTAAGGATAGTTTCTGTTGCTCACCCTAACTTCAATAATTTTTCTTTGTCTAATTCGCTACAAACTTACGCAAAGCTGTACTAAGCCTCAATTTAAACTATAAGCCATAGAAATCACTTAGCTCGATTGATTTTCTCTTTTAAAAGGGCTTCTACCTCTTTCTCAGGATTGTCAAGATCGAAAGGATAAGGGTGTTGTGTAGCAGAGTCACAACGACTCATCAAAACTTGCAATGCAGCCCGAAACGCTTCTTCCTCATTTCTATGTTTTGAAATATACTGTTTTAATTCAGTATTGGTCATTTGGTTGAGGTTCTGCATCATAGAACAAATTTCCAATTCCCATCTTGATCAATTATGACTGCAATCTCATCGTTTAAACCAGCTTGAATATAAAGCGTTTTCAACTTTTGGTCGTAGCGGAAAACTTGGATGGACTGGTACAGATTAGAAAGTAACTGGCAAAGGAATATCGCTGTATCCGATTGTTTCTGTGCTGGCAAGTAAAAAATTCCTGGAAACACACCAACCGTAGCTTATCAGAAAGGGTGCAGTGCGACACAAATACCAAGGCTGATAAGGTTAGATTTCGCTGTTGCTTGAGTTAATCTACCGACTCTGTAGACTACAAGAATGCGGAGTGGGGGAATTGAACCCCCATAGCGCCACTCAGGGTAAGAAGGTAAAGAACCTCTTTCAGACATCACGATGCTCACAGTACACTTTAGAGTAAATCGCCGTTCGATCTCCGCAGTAACGCTACTCCGCATGAACCGACTATCACATAGACAACAGGTGCAATCATAAGATCCTCCTTAATGTTCATGAAGAACAAGGCCCAATCCTGCACTGTTGAAACATCCTTAAGTACCTCTAGAAAAACCGTAATACCCACGACCTTTGGAAGGCATAGACACCAGCCACCCACATATAATAATTAGAAAATTATAGACTCAAAGTTAGGTTAGACGCAACTTCCAATTATTGATTTATAGTTTTTTATTGCCTGACAAAGCATTGCATGATTAAAGCTAATATTTGACCACGCTTTTATAGCTTGTTGAGTTATATTTTCATTACAATTAACTGAGACTCCATACTTCTCCATATCATCTTGGTCTAGCCATAGATAATCACCAATATCAGTCCTTTCCCAGTTATGTCCTTGCTCTAGAGAATTTGATTTGTAATGCTTACTAGTGAAATCGATAAACTCAAAAGGGGTGACTACTTGGTTTTCTCTACACAAACCAACAATCCAACAATGGTAACTTCCAGTATTAAAAGATGGATTGATTGCCCCAAAATTTACCCCTCTGTTTGCGTCTTCAGGATCAGATGCTACTCTTACAGAAATACTGCCTCCTTGAAGCGAGTAATAAAGAGTTTCATCTTTACTTACCTTCTGATATACAAATGTACAAACGTCCATACCAAGACCTGCATAGTATAGGCACAGACCATTAACTTTACAAGGAAGTCTATCGGAAAATGCTTGAACTGTTTGATGTATAGAAGTAGCAATTGCATTTTTGCGATTATTAGAAAGCTTTAGATCGTTTCCCATATTGCATAACCTGTTATCAAAAGTCAACTTTTGTGGAATGCTCCAAAGTACATGTTCTTTGTACGATTGTCAAACACTCTGTCAAATTGACTGAAAATAATAAAGTTATAAAGGATGAAATTCTTTATTTCACCCTTAGCTAAAGTTTAATACTTCCGTTCTTTTGGTTCAAACATAGTAATCGCCACCGGTCGATATTGAATCTCAATTCCGGCTGGTGAATAGTAAGCCATTGTGTGTTTGAGAAAGTTAGCATCATCTCGCTGGGAATAATCTTCGCGAAAATGAGCGCCACGACTTTCTTGGCGATTTAGGGCTGATGCCAAAATGGTCTGCCCTACTACCATCAAACTTCGCAATTCTAAGGCTTCCACAAGTTCTGTATTCCAGCAACTACCTTTGTCATCTAAATAAATTTGAGGGTATTTTTGTTGTATTTCTTCTAGTTTTTGCAAACCTTCAGTCATTAATGCCTCAGTGCGGAAAACACCACAGTACTCAGTCATACAATCCTGAAAAGCTTCACGGACTTTGTTAATACGGTACTGTCCTGGTTGTTCTAACAAAGCTTGAATTTGTTGCTGGGCTTCTGTTAGATACCGTTGCTCATCTGCAGAGGGTAACTTACGTTTTTGCACAAATTTGGCGATCGCAGCCCCAGTTCTCTTACCATAAACCACGCATTCCAGCAGTGAATTACTCCCCAAGCGATTTGCACCATGTACGGAAACACAAGATGTTTCACCCGCAGCAAAGAAACCATCAACTAAACCATCGCCACTACTACGGACTTGACCATCGATGTTAACTGGGATACCACCCATACAATAGTGATTTGTCGGGCGGACTGGCATCGGTTGAGTTACCGCGTCAACACCTACTAGGCGATGGGCTTCTTCCCAGCAGAAGGGAACGCGACTCATAATTTTTTCTTTGCCCAGATGGCGTAGATCCAGATAGACAAAGGGGCCGCCAGCACTGCCATCAAGATGAATACCACGTCCGGCGCGAATTTCGTAAGCGATCGCTCGTGAGGTAATATCACGAGGAGCCAGTTCCATACGACTGGGTGCATAGTTAGCCATAAAGCGATCGCCTTCACTATTAATCAGATACGCCCCTTCACCCCGCACTGCTTCCGAAATCAGCACCCCTACCGGATATAAACCAGTGGGATGAAATTGGACAAATTCCATATCTTCCAGGGGCAAACCTGCGATCGCAGTCATTGCCAAACCATCACCTGAAGAAGCGTAATCATTAGAGGTGGTGTTATAAACGCGACCATAACCCCCGGTGGCAAACATCACCGCCTTAGCGCGTACCACCTCAATACGTCCATCCAAAAGATGGAACATTACCACACCCTTCGCCTCATTTTCTTCTAAAATAAGACGCATCACGTACCACTCTTCGTAAACTTGCACCCCATAACGCCGCAAATTGTTAACCAATTCGTGCAAAATCGCGTGACCGGTCTTATCAGCAGCGTAACAAGTGCGGTTGTGGGAATGTCCGCCAAAAGCCCTTTGGGCAATGCGTCCATCGGGTAAGCGAGAGAACAAAACGCCGAGATGTTCCAAGTCAATCACCACATCTGGCGCTTCTTGGGCGAGAATTGCTACAGCATCTTGGTCTGCCAAGTAATCAGAACCCTTGACAGTATCAAAAGCATGTGCTTCCCAACTATCTTCGGAATCAACATTTTTCAGCGATGCAGCCATACCACCTTGAGCCGCAACCGAGTGAGAACGAATTGGGTGGGTTTTGGCAACCACAGCAATATTTAAACTAGGGTCAGTGCGGGCGATTTCTACAGCAGCGCGACATCCCGCCAATCCACCCCCGACAATAATCACATCGTGTTCCAGCATAATTAGCCCCCTGATTGCAAACCACTGCTGTTCTATTGTAGAGACGTGATTAATCAGCTAGTGAGTTATAACAGTCGCATCTCTACAAAAAAATTCCCTGTTTTTAGACAGGGACGTTATGACAAATTTTGAAATTAGGAGTGAAAAGTTAAAACGAAGAGTTATGGCACAGATAGAGTGACTCATAACTCATAACTCATAACTCCTAACTCTTTAGCTAGTTGCTTGTACAGGTTGTTGCTGAGACACATTACCTGGTATGGGTTCCATTTTGGTTTCTGGTCCTACAGGACTAACTTCAACATGATTTAACAAGGTAGTGACAAACGCAAACAACAAGAAAGGTAGCGATAGCAAAACGACCAGACCCGCTGTTGCTAAAGCGTACACGGGCCGTTTGGCACCCATTAGCGCCAAAGCTGATGCCAAACTTAGGGTAATTGTAATCAACCAAACAATTATTTGACCGTAGATATCACCGAAAGTCAGGGTACAGACAAACCGATACTTTTGAATATTATTTTCGCTCATCACATTTGCCTCAAGTCTCTCCTAATAGGTTCTACGTTAGAACTATGTTTGTCTTGTAGGCAATTTCTAAATATTTTTGCAAGCTTTGTAATATCACTTCACAATCTAACTGCCTTTGGTGGTAAGGCAGCTATGCTAAAAAACTTCTTCCCTTCATCAGAGAGGTCGCAATTGCGATCGCCTCCTTAAAATACACTATCTTAATTTTAGGCAAAGAGACTATTTGTCATCTGTCAAATTCAGGATATTCAAAATAAATATATAGCAATTCTATTTAATTCGTGAAAATTGCAACCCACAGATTCCCAAATTCGTAAAAGTTGTCAGGGGGTCTTGTTTCTCACGAATAATTCAAGATTGCCATAGTATTTAGTTTTTTGCTAGTAAATATTAACTAGAGAAATCAAGTAAAGTGCTTGATGTCAAACCGATTTTTTGATGTTAAATTTTGAGTATTGCCCGAACTTGTTGACTAAATCAACAAAAACCTTTATTTCTCGTGGCAACATTGTTTTAGGAGTGAATGTGAATACTATTTTTCTTCGTAAAGGTGTTTTTTGGTTGCCAAGTTTAGCTGCTCTTGCATTCCTGAGTAGCGGTTTATCTGCAAGCGCCCAGACAGTAGACAAGGTGAGTAGTCAGCCATTAACTGAACCTTCCGCAACCGTAGCGTCTCCCAACGAGTTTAATCCAGAAATAGACACTGAAAGCCAAAATCTTTCTACAGAAATAACTAAGACTTTTACAGTCACAAATTTAACTAAGGTAGAGCAGTTGCCCAACACTGTGATACAAGAAAACGCCAGTGTAACACCGACACCCGTTCCAGGCACAGTGGCAACTTCATCTGCGACGCTTACCTCTGAATTTGTACAACCGACTTCTAAAGCCACTGCTCAACCATCTGCTACCAAAGTGGCGCAATCGGATATTGATTTAGGTAGAACTACAAGTGGTGGTAGTAGCTATCTTGGGATCGCTGCTAATATTGGTTTGAGTGGTGGTAACACGTCTTTGGGCGACGGTAACTTTGCGGTAGTTAGCAAAATCGGACTGACAAATTCTATATCAGTGCGACCCTCAGCAGTACTTGGGGATAACACCACAATTTTACTTCCAATCACCTATGATTTTACCTTCAAATCAGCAGATGCTTTTAGCGAACCATTAGCGATCGCACCTTACATCGGATTGGGTGCAGCTTATAAAACTGGTGATGATTCGCAATTTGCCTTTTTGGCATCTGCTGGCATTGATGTGCCTTTAACTTCTCAATTTACAGCAACGGCTGCTATAAATGCCGGATTTTTCGATCAAACTGATGTGGGCTTATTGTTAGGAGTTGGTTACAACTTCAGTGGGCTTTAAGAATTAGGAGTTAGGAGTTATTAAGATTAAATTCATAACTCATAACTCCTTAGTTTTTATTTAGGAGTAACTTTGTCAATCACTTTGATTGTGCCATCATCTCCTACTGTCCAAACATCGTATACACCAACGACATCGCCATTAGCATCGACATCTACGTTGCCGCTAGCCCCTTGGTAGTTAATCTTTTTACCATCTTTAAGTAACTTCAGTCCCTCGCAGACATCAGTAACTTCTGTGCCAGGCCCATCAGCAACTTCCCGAATTTTGCTGGCTATACCAACGCCTGTATTTTCTTTAGCAGCTTGCGCCGCCAATGTCAATAAAGCAGCTGCATCCCAAGTTTGAGGAGCGTATTCCCCTGGCGCCCCACCCTTTTTATCCTTCCACAGCTTGTTGAAAGCTTCTAATGCTTTACCATCGGAACCCGGTACTGTACCGATCGCTCCTGTTAAAATATATTTACCATCACCGCCTTTGCCAACTTGTTCGGGAAAAGTCGGTGATTTTACCCCATCTGTCAGCAGAATCTGTACTCCCTTCGCCACACCTTGCTGATAGGCGGCTTTCAAGAACAGACTACCAGTTTCCGCATAGAGTACAGCCAGGACTGCATCTGGCTTACCAGCAAAAGCAGCAGCCGCTTCTGTATCAAATGTTTGGGCTTTCGGGTCGTAACGGACAGGCTTATCTTTATTAACTATGGTTCCACCCAATTTTTCAAAAGTTTGCACGAATGCTTTTTCAAACCCTACGCCATAGTCATTATTAATCACAACTGTAGAAACTCGCTTGAAACCTTTTTTTCTGGCAAGTTGGGCTAAAGCTAGTGCTTGGTATGTATCGGGGGGAGCTGTACGTGCCCAAAAGCCTTTATAGTCGCCTTTTTGAGCCTTTTCGGTAAATACAGGACTTGTACTACCAGGGGAAACCAGCATGACTTTATTTGGTGTGGCAATGGAGACTGCTGCACTAGAAACGCTACTGGCAAAGGAACCAACTACACCTGCTACTTTATCTAAAGTTGCTAGTTTGGTCATACCGGCAGCTCCAGCTCTTGGGTCGGTTTGGTCGTCTACTTGCACCAAGGTAACAGGTTCGCCATTCACCCCACCGCAAGCGTTGACTGTATCGACCAGTAAAGGGACGGAACCTAGCATCTGCTGTCCTACAGAAGCCAAGTCACCTGTTGTTGGTAGCAGTGAACCAATTTTTAGTCCTTTAGCACTGCTTGTAGTAGTTGAGTTTGCCGCTGGGGTAGCAGTACTTCCGTTGTTAGCTGTACCGTTGGGGGTAGTGTTATCACCACAAGCCCCAACCAGAAATCCAGTTGCTAGGGTAGCTATACTGAAGGCTAAGGCGGTGCTAATTTTTTTCATAAATTACTCTCACTCCTCAAAATATTTAGCAGCCTAAAAAGAAGATCCAAACTAGATTTATAACTTAGCTGGATCTTATCAAGGCTCCAAAGGATAAATCATATCATCCATCTTTGGGAGTAGAAGTATTTACCCCGATATTAGTATTTCTTTTTGTACACAGAATATACTCCGTGTATTAAAGGCTGAAAAACGGAGAGGGAGGGATTCGAACCCTCGGTACGGAGTTGCCTGCCGTACAACAGATTAGCAATCTGCCGCTTTCGACCACTCAGCCACCTCTCCTGACTCACAAATATCGATGTTAGCAGACTTGTTGGTAAGAGTCAATAGTCATTGGTCATTTGTCATTTGTCATTGGTTATTTATAAAACACTGAGGATTAAGGACTAGGGACAAATGACTAATTTTTTAAAGGACTTGTGATCGCATCCAAGCTATGGGCAAGGTGCGTAACTTTTTCCACTGGGGAACGAAAGCCCGCTGACTGAATACATCGTAATCGTTGCGTTCAATCACCTCCAAAATTTGACCGTACAACATTGATGCTGCCCATACGGGCCAACGAGCATCTGCTGCTAAATAAGTAATTCCCCGATCGGATATGGTATAGAATTGGCGGGCGCGGTCAATTTGAAAGCGCATCAAAGCCCGCCAACGCTCGTCTACCACACCATTGAAGAAGTCTTGCTCGGTATAATTGAATTTTGCCAAGTCCTCAAGGGGAATGTAGATTCGTCCCCGTTTGGCATCTTCTCCCACATCCCGCAGGATGTTGGTGAGTTGATTGGCAATTCCCAGAGCGATCGCTTCTTCTGTGGGAACATAAGGTTGGATGTTTTGCCGCCACGGTGCTGCATATATGGTGTTATCCACACCCATAACTGATGTTGACATTAAGCCAACAGTGCCAGCAACACGGTAACAGTAGAGGTATAACTCCTCAAAGGTTTCATAACGACTGCGATATAAGTCCATGCGCTGACCGGCAATCATATCCCGAAATGGTTGAATGTCCATCGGAAAGCGCTGGAGGGTATCAACTAAAGCTACATCGTAATTTTCTAATGGGCGTCCCGCAAAAATCGATTCCAGCTGCTGTTCCCATAGGTCTAGGGTTTCTGGCGTGGTAATAGCAGATGCGGGGCCATCCACCAATTCATCTGTACGGCGACACCAAGCGTAAATTGACCAAATAGATTGACGTTTTACCGGACTCATAAGCAAAGTACCCAGGTAAAAAGTCTTGGCATACTTTGCTGTGAGATGCCGACAAAGTTTGTATGACTCGTCTACAGAGACCAGCGTTTTCATGCGCGGCGGGGAATCAGGCAGTTGCAGCATTCGTTGCGGGCGGTCGGGTGAGCGTTTGCAGGTTTGAGGAATTTGCTACCGGGAGGGCCTCAGAAATCGCCTGCGCTGTCAGCTTACCAGAAAGTACGGCACCTTCCATACTTGCTAAGTAGCGTTGCATGGTGTAATCCCCGCTGAGATAGAAGTTACTAATGGGGGTTGTTTGCGAGGGACGGTACTGTTGACGACCAGGGGTCGCTTTGTAAACTGAACGGGGCGTTTTCACCACATGAGATTTCAGCAATGTTGCTGGATTGTCTCCCCCAAAGTGGTCGGGGAAGAGTTTTTCTAACTCGGCAATAGTTGCAGCCACAATCTCCTCATCAGATTTGGCAATCCAATCTTTTGCCGGGGCTAGAACTAATTCCAGCATCGAGCGTTCGGGGTTGGCGTATTCACGGCAGGTATTGCTCATATCAGCATAAACGCTTAGGAGGGGCGATCGCGAGAATAGCAAGTGATCAATTTGCGTAAGTTTACGATCAAACCACAAATGCACGTTAATCACAGGCACGCCTTCCAACCCTTCTAGCTTTTGAAAAAACTCTATTTGCTTCCAAGGTGCTGGCAAGATTACCTTTAGAGGGTCAACCGGCATAGCAGATACATACAAATCCGCCGTGAAAACTTCATCTTCATCCCCATTCAACCCCCGAATCAAGTATCCTTTGACGCTACCATCGGCGTTTAGCAAAATCTCTTTTAAAGGGGCATTCAAGCGGACTTCTCCACCGCGTTCGGTGATGTAATCTACTATGGGTTGACACAATCGTTCTGTTGGCGAACCATCCAGAAAGGCCATTTTTGAGCCGTTTTTTTCCTGGAGGAAACGATTGAGGGCTGTTAAAAGAATGGTTGCTGAAATTTCATCTGGGTCGATGAAGTTCAGCGACTTGGCCATGGCAATAAAAACTTCTTTATTGACCCGTTCTGGAATGTTGTGTTTACGTAGCCAATCTGTCCAGGAATATTTGTCCATTTCTTCAACGTACTTTTGCCCCTGAATCATGACCGGCAATAACCCGATGCCAAAGCGGATTTTTTCTGGCCATGTCAGCATGTCGTTGTTTCGCAGAATTGCCACTATACCATTAATCGGTGCCGGCAAATCTGGGAAATCAAAGCGACTATAAGTACCTGGTGCATCCGGCTGGTTGAAGATCATTGTGTGTTCTTTCCACTGCAATCGATCTTCAATATCCAGTTCTTTGAATAACTGCAACATATTTGGATATGCACCAAAGAAGATGTGCAAACCTGTTTCGTACCAGTCTCCATCAGCATCTTTCCACGCGGCCACTTTACCGCCTAGAACGTCTCGACGTTCCAAGACAATGGGTGTGTGACCTGCGTCTGTAAGATATTTCGCGCAGGAAAGTCCTGCTAGTCCCGCTCCCGCGATCGCTACTCGCATGTAACCCTACTGCTCTTCAATATTTCTTAACCGTTTTATCGTTCTCATTATACGTTGCAATCCGTTACATTTGGCAGTTCTTGTGCGATCGCTTCCCCAAAAAACTTTTGCCAAAGGGAATTTTACCTAAGCGCACCTACCCGAACAAATTGTTAGTACCATTGTTGGCAATAGGTTTGAGCGAGCATTTCATTTATCTTTACATAGAAGAAATTTAGGCAAACAAAAGTATTTCCTTTGACTGAAAATAGGGTAATCACAAATGTGGTCTTAAAGTAGTTGATTTATTTGCTAATTCGTGTATTTGCTCTGAGGAAATATCTGGAGTATTGCTTAAAGACTACTTGGAAAACTTTCCGCTTCCCATAAGGGTGTAGGATAAAAGTCTATGTCCTCTAGGTTGAACAACCCAGTTGTTTACCGCACAACTTATAGGTAAAAGATTATGGGTGTATCGCAGGAGCTAAAGCGCTTTGGACATCACCTGATTTTAGGTATTTCCGGAACTACATTAAGTGATGACGATAAACGCGCACTCAATGAATTGAAACCGATTGGGGTGATATTTTTCGTCAAGAACTTTTTGGATGGCACCCCATATCAGGTTTGGCTGGAAAGCTTCAAGGATTTAAACAAACAGATACGAGAATATACTGAACGTGATTCTATGTTCATGACTCTCGATCATGAAGGAGGTCGTGTAATTCGTACACCACCGCCAATTACCCGCTTTCCTCATGCCTTATTGCTGCGATCACACGCTTATGAAGTAGCAAAAGCCACAGCTGTAGAACTAAAATCATTGGGAATCAATTTATCTTGGGCACCAGTAGCCGATATTTTTTCCCATCCCGACAACCCCGTGATTGGGCCTCGCGCCTTTGGTAACACTTCCGAAACTGCTACTCAAGGTGCGCGTGACTATTACTTTGGACTTCGAGATTCAGGAATTTTGGGATGCGCCAAACACTTTCCCGGACATGGAGACACCAGCAAGGACTCTCACATTGAGCTACCAATACTGAATTTTACTCTAGAAGACCTGCGACTTCGAGAACTTATACCCTTCAGAGCTTTAATCGAAGTACAGATTCCTTTGATGATGACTGTCCATATCTTATTTCCCAAGATAGATCCTGATGTGCCAGGAACGCTTTCCCAGACTATCCTCAAAACCATACTTAGAGAGGAACTTGGCTTTGAGGGAGTGGTTGTATCTGATGATTTGGATATGAAAGCTATCTCAGATATGTTTATGAAAGCTGGTACTGTGGCGCGGTCATTTAATGCAGGCTGCGACCTGTTTCTTGTGTCGCGTAATATTAATTCATCATCTATTGAAAGAACTTATCGGATTGCTGAAGATTTTGCTGATTCGCTCAGTAACGGTAGCTTAGATGAAGCAGTAGTGGAGGCAGCTAGAGAAAGAATTGAGAAACTACTGGCAGTAACACCGCAATATCCCATACATACTTTGGATAAAGATGTATTATTGC
The DNA here is from genome assembly GCF_036918245.1 of Nostoc sp. Classification (GTDB taxonomy): domain Bacteria; phylum Cyanobacteriota; class Cyanobacteriia; order Cyanobacteriales; family Nostocaceae; genus Nostoc. The sequence continues at coordinate 39,177 of NZ_JBALEF010000044.1, read as the reverse complement.
AACATGCTCAACTAGCGATCGCTAGTTGCTATTCATAACCCAACGTGCATTCAAGTTGTATATTAGCAATTGCCAAAAGTCTAGCTAAGATTGCATTTCTTAATTTTAAATTTTAAATTTAAAATTTTTAATTGTTTAGTGGGTGGTATAGGGGTCGAACCTATTTCTGCGAGTTAAAAGCCCGCTGCACAGCCGATATGCCAACCACCCTAGTTAATATTGAAAAAGAAATGAGCAAGTGCGATCGTATACTTACATCGCAAACGTTGTTAACACCAACACTAGATATAAATCCACCAGGGAGGTACTGCCCCTCCTATTTCTGTGTTATCAGCACAGCGCCTCGCTTTTCGGCTTCAAGTGGATAAGTGGAAGATGGAGGAATCGAACCCCTACAGTTGCCCATACCCTGGTTTTCAAGACCAGTTGCCGTCCATTCAGCGGCATCTTCCATTCAGGGGTGTCTGACGGGACTTGAACCCGCTATGACTGGTTCCACAAACCAGCGCCTCGACCACTTTGGCTTCAGACACCATCAGTGGAATCAATGGGAATTGAACCCATAACCTCCTGCTTGCAAGGCAGGCGCTCTATCCATTTGAGCTATGACCCCATATTTGGTGGATACTGGTCGGAATCGAACCGACAACCTTCTAACAGCCAGTTAGATGCTTTACCAATTAAGCTACAGACCCATAGGCGGGAGTGGTAGGACTCGAACCCACAACTTTCGAGGTAGAAGCTCGAAGCTCTATTCCATTGAGCTACACTCCCAATATTTGGTAGTCCTGGCAGGATTTGAACCTGCAACCTCTTGCTTGTAAAGCACTTGCTCTACTGTTGAAGCTACAAGACTACGCAAGCGAGTGGAAGGACTTGAACCCACGCACTGAGTATGGCGCACTCAGATGCTACCGATTACATCACACCCGCAAGTTCAGAGCGGATGGCGAGATTTGTAGCTTGCTTCCCGTTCGCGGAGCGTCCCGAAGGGAAGGGTACTCACACGAAGACGGTGGAAACGTCTCAAGCTACCGTTACATCACACCCGCATCAAGCTGGTAACAGGAATTGAACCTGCAACCTACTGATTACAAATCAGTTGCTCTGCCAATTGAGCTACACCAGCACTAATTTTGGTGACGGGGGCAGGAGTTAAACCTGCCGATGTTCAGGTTATGCAGGCCCACGAGCCACCGTTGCTCCATCCCCGCATAATCACCAATACCCCTGACTGGATTTGAACCAGCAACCTCTTCGTTCTAAGCGAAGCGCCTCTTCCTGTTGGGCTACAAGGGCAAAGTCTGAGTGGCAGGGATTGTAGACGCCCTAGCGGCTTCCCGCAGGGTACCTGCGACCTGGAGTTCCCAAAACTCCTGCGCTCCCATCTGCGCCACACCCAGATATTTTGGTACTCCCGACAGGATTTGAACCTGCAAAAAACTAGATCCTCGGTAAGCGTGCGTCTTCCATTCCGCCACGAGAGCTTGTACCAATTCTCTAAAATCCGGCAACAAATTCAAACCAGGAAACCCAGATGAAATCAGACTTTCTTAATTACGAATTGGTATTGGTACTCCTGGTGGGAGTCGAACCCACAACGAAACAGATTTTAAGTCTGCTACCTCTTCCAATTGGGCTACAGGAGCAAGTTTTGGTACTCTTGGTGGGAATTGAACCCACAACTTACCGTTTTTGAGACGGCAGCCTCTTCCAGTTGGGCTACAAGAGCAAAGTTTGACAGCCCCACCAGGACTCGTAGCTTGCTTCCCGAAGGGTACCTGGAATCTTCGCCTTCAAAGGGCGCTATGTTGCCAATTACACCACAGGGCTTTATTGCCAGGGCAGGGTTTGAACCTGCAACCTCATCGTTCAGAGCGATGCGACTTACCAATTCGTCCACCCGGCAATGAATGGCTGCCTCAGTAGGACTCGAACCTACAACCGCGCGGTTAACAGCCGCTTGCTCTACCATTGAGCTATGAGGCAACGAAGCCCCCCAGGTCGGAATCGAACCGACGACCTCCTGTTTTTCAAACAGGCGCTAACTACCAACTGAGCTACCGGGGGATAAAAGAAGAGATTATGTAACGAGAGCGGAGGGATTTGAACCCTCAAGTCCTCAGTTTCGTAAACTGAGATGTTATCCAGTTACACCACACTCTCAAAACGGAGAGAACAGGATTTGAACCTGCGACGGGTATTAACTACCCGTTTCCTCTTAGCAGGAGGACGCTTTTAGCCACTCAGCCACCTCTCCATAATGGGTCGAGCAGGATTTGAACCTGCGTGCAAAAAAGAACAGTTTTACAGACTGTCGCCTTCAACCAGACTCGGCCACCGACCCATAATTATTCCCTCGACGAGAATTGAACTCGCATCTGTGCTTTGAAAGAGCACTGACTTAACCATTCGTCCACGAGGGCATAATTGACCGAATTTTAGATTTTAGATTAAATTTATTAATCTAAAAAATCTAAAATTGTCTGACACAGGGACTAGGATTTGAACCTAGAACATCGGATTTGGAGTCACGAGGTGTTACCGTTACACCATCCCTGCATTTGGTGGCAGTGGCGGGATTTGCACCCGCATATACCAGGGTATGAACCTGGGGCTTTGCTGGTTAAGCTACACTGCGATCGCACCAAAGGCTGAGGTGAGATTTGAACTCACGATGTCGGTTTTGCAGACCGACGCCTTCGACCACTTGGCTACTCAGCCATTTGGGAGTCCCGACGAGCTTCGCACTCGCAATCTTCAGCTTGAGAGGCTGACGGCTTAAACTATTCGCCTACAGGACTACAACCAGGGTGACGGGACTTGAACCCGCAACATTTCCGCAGACAACGGAACGCTCTAGCCAATTGAGCTACACCCCGATTTTTTTGAATCTGTGCCTAAACTTTTAGGTTTTTAGGCACAGATTTTGTTGGTGAACTTGCCCATTTATTATTTAGTTTTCAAGGTTCAGAAAATTTACTTTTTACTGTTAGAAACTGTTAGGAAAACAACCGAAGTTCTAGGTAGCAAGCCTGTTGTGTATTACGGATGTATTCAGTGGTTTTAATGAGTGCAAACTTAGAACTTTTTTCGTTTGTTGCCTCTACTGCCGATGGTTTGCAAGTAAAAGCAGCTTTGTTGGCTGGGGACTCTGGTTTATTCCAACGCCTGTCCTTTAGTTGTATGTAGAACATAAATTTGACTCTTGAGAAGCTTTGTCTTTCGTCTCACTACAAATATACTACAAAATACTACAAAAGGTGTCAAGGGGTTTCAGAAAAATTTTTTGAAATTGTCTAGAAAAGCTTCTACACTTATATTTGAGCTTGCTAAACCCTTTGAAAAGTTAAACTACAGCTTATGATTGGGTGGATCTTTAAAAGCCTGAAGTGACAGACAACTACCTCAAGCGACAACAGATAATTAGTATTGTCACGATCGCCTTTAGTATTACAGCTTGTAGTATTGCTCCAGGCATCTCCCCACAATCGGGGTTGAACCAGCCAATAAGCAAAATCCATACTGCACAAGTTCCAGATCCAGGAAAAGGCCAAATTAATGCCCAATTACCGCCATCAGCCAAAGTAGAAAACCCTACCTTTACAGTCCCAGATAAATTTCAGGGAAAAACTGTTTATAAGGTGCAACCCAGCAACAACGAAAAGGTTATTGCTCTCAGCATTGATGATGGACCTTGGCCAAAGACAACCCTAGAAATGTTGGATATCCTGGAGCAAAATGATGTTAAGGCGACATTCTTTTGGGTAGGACAAGCTTTACAAGCAAATCCTGACCTAGCCAAGCGTGAAGTAGCTGAAGGACACGCCATTGGCAACCATACTTGGCATCATTGGTATCGGCGAATGGATGAAGCCACAGCCAAGAGTGAAATTGATTGCACAGCCGATCTGATATACAAAACTACAGGAGTCAAAACTGCTCTATTTCGTCCTCCTGGAGGCTTTTTAAATAACGGACTAGCCGCTTACGCCAAAAGCCAGAAAGATGCTGTCATTATGTGGTCACTAACTTCCGCTGATACCGATCCTCATGCCAAACCACAGGCATTTGTAAATAATGTCCTGAAAGGCGCGAAACCTGGTTCTATTGTTTTAATGCATGATGGTGGTGGCGATCGCCACAGAACTATAGAAGCTTTGCCACAAATCATCAGCGGACTCAAACAGCAAGGCTACCGATTTGTGACAATTCCTGAACTACTAAAAATGGCGCAATAAAGGGTGAGAAATTCTCCTCACCCAACTATTTCGTTTATTCACTCATCACAGAAGGACAAGATTGAGCTTCCTGCCAAAGTTTGTGCAAAAAGAACTCAGCGCGATCGCTCATAGTAGTGACAAACACACCGACAGAATCCTTAGAACTAATTGATAGCCAAGAACCCCGTAGGGTGACTTCCATATATTCGGCATCACACGCACAGAGGGCAATGATTTCTCTGTCATCTCTTTTTACCTCAGCCCTAAGTACTTCTACTCCTGGCAAATCAACAGGAAGCAAAAAGGAAGCGGTAGTGGGTTCAATGCACAAACCTTGCCCAACTCGCAGGGCTAAAATCACTCGTTGCGCTACCCATTCTTCTAGCGACAGAGTGACACATTCCAAATCAAAACTGCTTTCAGTGTAAGTTAATTTCAGCATTCCTTATGCTCTCCTGTTATTCCAGGTTTGCTTGCATATCTATCCAAAACTGTTCAGCAAAAGAAACCGCGGGGTGGATCGGCGCTTTTGGTTTGGTACGCAGTTGCATACCAGCTTCAAACAGGGTGCGATCGCCTTTACGGGAGTTACATCTTTCACAAGCTGCGACTACGTTATCCCAAGTGTGAGAACCGCCTTTAGAACGCGGCATCACATGATCTAGCGTTAGATGTTTGCCGCTGCCGCAATATTGGCAACTGTGATGATCTCGTCGCAATACTTCCCGCCGATTGACTGGCGGAACTTTCCACATCCGCTCATTAGAAGTGATTGTCAAACGAATATGTTTTGGCACATCAATTACCAAACTGGGTGAATGAACTTGCCATCCGCTTTCTGTGGTAAAACCCAGCGGTTGCGCCTTGTTGGTTACTAACAGCACAATCGCCCGCTTGATATTGACCCGACATAGTGGCAAGTAATTTTGAGAAAACACCACCACAGATTGCTCTAACACTTGCATTGCGTTCGCGCCGCGCATGGAAGATATCGTCACAGCTTAACTCCTTATAAAAAAACCCCCGCTTCAAGTTTTCGGTGAAGCGGGGGTTAGAATTGACCGGAAAATTTTCTGGTCTCATATCGGTACAGGATTCCTTTGCCTGTACCCCCCGCTTTTTTGATCTAGTTGTGGTTTTGCAATTAGTACACTAATGGCTACATACTTATAATCATCATTACCTTCTGTGATTTGCCCATGATTTCGGCTACCATCGCCCATAAATAAATACTCCACTTCCATAGCAGCTGATTCCCAATTGGTTCGGCAATTGGTAGCGCACAAAATTGAAGTAGAGATGGGGTAAATGGATTTCACAGAAAATTTCACCTATTGAACATTCCTTTAAACATACTACACTTGTATTACTATCCTGTCTATACCTCTAAGGAGAAAAACTGATGCATACGATCGCTCGCACCCCAACCACCGATATGGAAGTTACCAGCATTCGCCTAGAGCGGGAACTCAAAGATAAGCTCAAAGAAATAGCTGGGAATCAGGGATATCAAGCTCTGATCCGAGATATCCTTTGGAATTATGTCCAGCAAAAATCAGGTGAGTGGAAGCCTCGATTTTCGCGATCCGACATTCGAGCTAGCATAGCTGCCACAGCTCAGCAAGAAGAACGCTGTGTACTTACAGGTCAACTAATTCAACCCCAACAACCGATGTTGTTAGGACTAACGAGGAATGGCGATATGGTTCCTCTGAGTGTCGAGAGCTTGGCTGGATAAACTTCGTCCATTTTGAAACCTGGAGTAGGGCGGGCCGAAAAGCCCGCCACTACCAGCAGGGAGTACAAAATGCTCTTACTACTTTAAAAAATATAGTTCTGAAAATAGATGTGGTTTAGTTTTATATTCAGACGAATGCAGCCTAGTTATTTTTACTAATAACTGGGCTGCATTCAAAATTTAGCCAGAACTGCCGTAACCTCTGATGAGCAAGAATTTATTTAAATTTAAGCTCTACTCCAAATTTCTGCCACAGGTTGAGAGCAAGACGCTCACGAACTCGCTACCACAGTTACGCTATCAGTGTAGGTCTGACTCGTTGGCGCAGCCTATCGTAGAGGAGAGAAGCCTACACCGCAAGAGCAACCTCCTCCTTTACTTTTATTGATATTTTACTGAGAGTTACGGAGATTAAGGAGTAGCTTGTTAAACCTACTAATTTTTTCAATAAATGTAATAAAAATTTATAAAGTAAGTTACGTAATTTTACGCGCTCAAAAGGGAAATTTTGCTGTAATTCCAGAGAAATTACGGTTTGTGTATACTTACAGACAAGATAAAGTTAGTGAATTATTTCAAGATAGAGCAATTAAAAAGTAAGTTAACTTAAGCATTTATAGGATATCTTAAGTATTCTATTACTTATGTACCAATGTAGCAATTTGCTTGATGCAGTGGAAATTTGGCCATCTGAGATAGAAAAGGGCTATAACAGGTGAGAGAAAGTATTCACAAAAAATTTGTCAATTATCAGGGTGTAGCAACACAACTAACAGTGAAGAATATGCCAAGAGGTTGGGTGCAAGAACAATGGGGTTATTATCCGAGGGCGTGCCAAAAATGAAAAAGCCTTTATCATCGCCGCCACATTACATAGATGACATAGATCGACTACAACCTTACCAAGTCAAGCTGATGCAGCATCAGGAAGAACCTGCCCACGAATTGGTACAAAAAATTAACCAAATCATTGCTAGTAGCTCGGCTACGGCTTTGATGCTGCAAGAGATTGCCCAATTGCTAGGAGTTGCTTTTCAAGTAGATTGCTGCTGCTTGGTTTCAGTGGCGGATGTTTCATCCGAGGAAGCAACTACTACTAATTGGTGTGCTGATGAATATCTAGGGTTGCCACACCCAGAAGAAATGTTTTCGATGGAACAGTTGCTTATGCACTCGCCAGTGCTGCAATGTGCTGCCCAACCATTGACTATTGAAGACATTTCGATCATTCAGAATAGTCTGGTAATTGGGTGTCAATATTTACCACTACCGATAAAAGCGGTTTTGGCAATTCCCACTCGGTTTGGTGGCAATAATAATGGAGTGATTAATCTGATTAAATTCCAACCTTATGAATGGAGTGAATCAGAAAAACAATTGCTCAAAGAAGTGGAGTCGGCTTGCGCGATCGCTTTTTCTGGAGTGGCACAAGCTCAACAAATTACTCATCAAGAGCAGTCCCTGCAAAAAAGCAAGCAACATCAAAGCTTGATCAAGCAATTAACCATATTGAGTCGTAGCAACTTGGAGCTAAATCAAATGCTCCAGTTAGTTATCGCCTCGACTGCCGAATCTCTACAGGCAGATCGGGGTTTGCTCGTATTACTTAAATATACAGATCCACTATTTAGGACTCAAGTTAAAAAACAAATTCCCAAAGCGAAAGCTAGTGTGATCGCCCAATGGGCTAGAGAAACACAAAATTCCGGCACTAGTAAACTAGATATTTTAGCTCAGTCTTTCTTGGTTTCTGACTGTGGTTTATGCCAGCATGCCTTCATGGATTCTGGAAAACCAGTAATCTTCGATGACTATACAGACCAAAACGAGACCTTGACAGCTGCTCCATTATTTGCAATAGAAGAATTGCCTGCGGTACTTTTAGTGCCCTTGGAGAGTCAAGGTAAAATTTTAGGATTCTTGGTGCTACAGCAAGCTGTGATTCGCAATTGGCAACCAGCAGAATTAAATCTTGTGGAAATGGTTTGCGCTCAATTGAGTAACGCCATAATTCAGTCACAGACATTGCGCCAAGTGCAAACTTTGGTAGATGAGCGGACGGCAAAACTCCAGAGTAGTCTGGAACTCCAGGCAAAATTGCATGAAAGAACACGGCAGTATGTCGAGCAGCTGCGAAAACTTAATGAACTCAAAGATGAATTTTTGAGTAACATGAGCGATCGCCTACGCTACCCTTTGACAAATATGCTGATGTCAATAAAAAACTTGCGTTTGCCAGGAATAGCGCCAGAGCGTCAGGGTAGATATCTGGATATTCTTGAGCAGGAATGTTCAAAGGAAATTAACTTGATTAATGACTTGTTGACCCTCCAAAAGCTAGAGTCGCCTCACGAAGCCCCGCAATTAGAATCTATAGATTTAAATACTAGAATTCAGGATATAGCAGCATCTTTTGAGAAAAAACTTGGCGAAAAAGGATTAAAGATTTCTGTAAATTTGCCGAAGGAATCGCTCAAACTGCAAACTGAACTGGAGAGCTTTGACCGCATCCTGCAAGAATTATTAACTAATGCCTGTAAATACTCAGAGTCTGATACAATAGTTCGCCTTGAAGCTGCTCACCGAGTCGATCAACAAATCGATCAAGTTATCATGAAGGTGACGAATACAGGACGTGCCATCTCTGAAGAAGAAGCGACCTACATCTTTGATAAGTTCCGTCGTGGAAAAGGGCGTTGGACTCCAGGGACTGGCTTGGGACTTGCTTTAGTCAAGTCTTTAGTGCAGCATCTGAATGGAGCGATCGCTGTTGAAAGTCTCCCAATTTCGGATTCTGAACAGAGCGAAATTTGCTTTACCTTGACTCTGCCCCAATTTTCTGACGAAAGCAAACCATAATTCTGAAAGTGACTAAAAAACAGAACACAACAGAGAACCCTGATTTGCAGTCTTTTGCTGATGACACCAACCTAGAAAGGGATTTGCCTGCTAAGGTAGAAGTTCAAATTGAGAAAATAGCAGAGCGACAGCGGCAAATCAGTGCTAAAGTCCAAATTCCCCACCCAGTGGAGCAAATCTGGAAGGTTCTGACAAATTACGAAGCCTTACCTGACTTCATCCCCAACCTCGCCAAGAGTTGTCTAATCGAGCATCCCAATGGTGGAATTCGACTGGAGCAAGTAGGCTCCCAACGCTTACTGAATTTCAACTTTTGTGCGCGGGTAGTTCTAGATTTGGAAGAATGCTTCCCTAAAGCAATTAATTTCTGCATGGTAGAGGGGGATTTTAAAGGCTTTTCTGGTAGTTGGTGCTTAGAGCCTTATTCTTTCGGTGAGTATCTAGGAACAAATCTGTCCTACACAATTCAAGTTTGGCCTAAACTCACTATGCCAGTAGGAATTATTGAAAATCGCCTGAGCAAAGATTTGCGGTTAAATCTTTTGGCTATTCACCAACGTGTAGAAGAACTAGCCAGCAAAGAACCGTATGCATAACAACAATTAAACCATCATTCAGGTGCATTCCCGGATGATGGCTTTTATTGCTAGATTTCAAACAAAAAAGCTTTTGCTTTTTATTGTTTTTAAGTACCCCCAGGGGAATTCGAATCCCCGTTACCTCCGTGAAAGGGAGGTGTCCTAGGCCTCTAGACGATGGGGGCATCGGACTCAGACCTTTTATAAGTTAACCAATTTCCTTACCGTTGTCAACAGGTTTTGCCAAAAAAAGTTTCTGGCAGCTAAACTGGATGGAAACAAAAGCTTGAAGAGGATACAAAGATATGGAGACAGATAAAAAAGTCCTTAGATGCTTCTGTGGTGAGCCGCAGGGGGCGTCAGCATTGGGCGCTGGGAATTATCGGGGTATACACATACATATATCTAAAAAACGCTGAAGACAGTAAGGAACAAAGGGTATGATGTTGTACTTTGTAGAGTTAATATCTACGGTTTTTTATAAGAGATTTTGAAATAAATCGCTCAAAATCTACAACATGGAAGCATCTTTTGAAATCACCATACAGATGGCGATCGCTGTCTTTGCAGGCATTAGCGCCCAAGTGCTGGCTGCATACCTTCGTGTACCCAGCATCGTCTTGTTATTGCTGTTGGGCATTTTGTTTGGCTCCGATGGCATAGGGCTATTGCATCCCCACGTGCTAGGCACTGGACTGGAAGTTATAGTCGCCTTAGCAACGGCAATCATTTTGTTTGAAGGCGGACTTAACTTGGATCTGCGTGAGTTAGGTAGAGTTTCAGTCAGCCTACAATTGCTGGTCACTCAAGGAACGTTAATCACCCTGCTTGGCGGGAGTATGGCTGCTCACTGGCTGGGTGAATTTCCCTGGAACATAGCTTTTCTCTATGCTTCCATAGTCGTGGTGACAGGCCCAACCGTCGTTGGGCCATTGCTCAAACAAATCAATGTAGATCGACAAGTGGCAACACTTTTGGAGGGAGAAGGGGTTTTAATTGACCCTGTAGGGGCTATCCTCGCCTTCGTTGTCCTTGATACGATTTTGAACGGCGATGCTGGCCCGATCAATGCGATCGTCGGTTTACTTATACGCTTGGGTGTTGGAGCAGCAATTGGTGGTGCTGGCGGTTATCTGATGAGTTTGATTTTTAAACGCGCCAGTTTTCTGTCATTTGAGCTAAAAAACTTAGTGGTGTTGGCGATACTTTGGAGCTTGTTTACCTTATCGCAGATGATCCGCAGTGAATCGGGAGTAATGACAACAGTAGTTGCAGGAGCAGTCTTTGCTAACTCCTCAGTCCCGGAAGAACGTCTTTTACGCAGCTTTAAGGGACAGCTAACAATTCTCAGTGTCTCGGTGCTATTTATCTTATTAGCTGCTGACCTATCCATTGCGAGTGTATTTGCTTTGGGTTGGGGTAGTTTATTCACCGTTTTGGTACTAATGTTTGTCGTTCGCCCGATTAATATCCTCTTGTGTACCTGGAACAGTGACCTAAACTGGCGACAGAAACTATTTTTAAGCTGGGTTGCTCCGAGAGGAATTGTTGCTGCCTCTGTAGCTTCTTTTTTTGCGATTTCGTTGACACAGCGCGGCATTAACGGCGGTGATTCGATCAAAGCTTTAGTTTTCCTGACAATTATCATGACTGTTGTTTGCCAAGGGCTAACAGCTGGCTGGGTTGCTAAATGGCTGCAAATCACCTCCAAGGATGTAACTGGGGCAGTGATTGTGGGTTGTAATCCCTTGAGTCTTTTGATTGCTCGTTTCTTTCAAGAACGGGGAGAAAACGTGGTGATGATTGATACTGACCCCGAATGTCTTGTGCAAGCCGAGGCGCAAAATCTCCGGGTTATTGCCAGCAGTGCGCTGGATGCTGCCGTTTTGGAAGAGGCAGGACTTGCCTCTATGGGTACTTTTTTGGCTATGACAAGTAATGGGGAGGTGAATTTTGTTTTGGCTCAACGAGCAGCTGAGGAGTTTAAACCCCCGCGCGTCTTAGCTGTTTTTCCCCGCGATCCGCAAGCGACTACCTCGGCTAGTAATAAAGTTAATCAAGCTTTTATTCCAGACTTAGCGATTAAAACTTGGAATGAATATTTGAATGATGGGCGAGTGAAGTTGGGGACAACTACGCTAGATGACTTGGAGTTTTCGACTCAATGCGATCGCATCCAAGAAAAGATTCGGACTGGGGTGTTGATACCGCTATTGGTAGAACGAGCAGAACGCTTACAGGTAGTGCCAGCTAACCAAGATTGGGAAATTGGCGATCGGATTATTTATCTGCTGCATGACCCCAGACCTAGCCTTTTAAAACGCTTATCTGGTGCCACCCAATCCACTCCCCTCTCTCTAGAAAAGTTACCAGAGGTTGAAGACCTATCCTTCGCCCAATTATCTCAACTTTCTACTAGTGAGGCTTCTGGGGGATGAGGGGGATGGGGCAGAGGGGGCAGGGGAGAAGATGTTGTAATTTCCCAGCAATAGAGGGTTCCAGAACAAATAAATTTATTTATGCTTAATGTTAAATATTTATTTCGAGATGCATAGCCACAAGAAATAATCCGTCCAAAATCAAGCCCCTAAATTTATTTATGGGGTTTTCCCCACTGCACCCTGCAAGAACTGCCCCTTTTCCTGTTTTTTGACTCTTTATTAGCCTTGGGAAGGAATAAATTCGCTTTCTAGTTTTGGCGCTTCTTGATACATTTGCCATTCCTGCCAGAGTAAAGCAGACAAATGTACTATGGCGAGAATTAGCGTCGCTACCGAAATCAGATAACTGTGTATTGTGTAAAGGTGTTCGACGGTAATTGTGTTAATGGCTCCACCACCAGTCAGGATTTCGCGCAGTTGCCCACCAATGAAAGGAATGGCTTCAATGGTTCCTAGCTCAATGCTAAAACGCCAGTACCCTTCCTGAGTCCAATCTAAAATCATCGCTGTCCAATCCAGCCCAATCGCACTTAGGGTTAACAAAATCACACTAATCCAAGCAGCCAGCCAACTCTTGCGAAATTGCCGACCTAAAAACATCACCACAATTTGAATGAGAGCGATCGCAATTACCGCATTACCAGCAATATCATGCGCTCTCCAAAACAACCAGCCGTATGGCAGTTGTGTATTAATCATCTTCAATGAGTTATAAGCTCCGCCTGCTGTTGGTTCATAGTAAAAAGACAGCAAAACTCCGGTAGAGATATAAATTAAACACAGAGTCAAAATCACGACTGATAATATCGTTGCTATTCGTCGCAAAATCTTATCGAACTGGGTGCTTTGCATGGCTCACCCCTCCTGTTCTTAACTAAATATTTATTCTTATTACGATTTTAGCTAATAAATATTAATAAATATTACATTTATTAGATAAAAATAAAGTTTTTTAAATCAAATATTGCACCCAAGCTTTTAAGGGTTCTGGTGAGCCATACCAAATTCCAGGACTTCTGGGAGAATGCTTGACACCTTCAATTACTAGATTTTCCGCTCCCTCCAAATGAGCAGCTTCAATGGGTGTAATGCCATCTCCCCAAGTGTTACCCTTACCACAAGTTAATTGGTAACTACTGTAAGCTAACCAACTACCAGGCCGCCTTTTCCCAAAGATAGTTTTGCCAGCCACACAAACGTAACGAACGTTTTTGTAAAAAGCTCCTGGGTAGTTATTGGTGACAAAATCTAGATTGGAGCGTGTCCAGCGTTCTTGGCTAATATGGGGTGTACCCAAGGTGATGAAAGTAGCAACCAAGGGATGCCCTTCCCAGAGAAATGGTTTGACATTACCGCGTGCTAAATAGGGCTTTTCTCCCATGTAAATGCGGGATATCCAACCTCCGGCTGAGTGACCAATTAAGTTAATTTGAGTAGCATTATGTTGATGTAATATATGCTTGATCGTGCGATCGAGTTGTTGCAGAATCAGTGTTACGGGTCTTACTCCCAAAGTGGGGAGCCAGTCACGCCGCCGCAGTGGAACTGTAACTGTGGGAAAATCTAAGTTTTGTAGGGATTGTTCTAGTTGGCGATAAGCGATCGCACTTTCTAGATATCCAGGCAAAATAACTGTCGGTAACGGCATTTTAAATTTTGGATGCAAGATTGAGGGTTTGAACTTTTTTGACGAAGAAGTAGTCATATTCAGGAATTAGAATTGCGATCGTCTGACTCACTCCTTTGAGAAAAAACCAATAGCTTTGGTGGGATTTAGGGGTAGGATGTCAATAAAATTGTACAATTTACAACAGTTTGAGGAGCTACTGATGTGGTAGTATTTTCAAATAAGGGTCAATCCTAGATAAGCACGTGTGTCATCTGTTACAAAAGTGTAGTTGACTGAAAAACAGTAGAAAAAACAAGGCAACTTTGGCAGATGTTTTGATGTATTCAAACTTGTGCGTTTACTTAAACTTTATAAAACTCCCAGATATTAATTTTAATTGTGTGCGTCATAACAAGAGAAAATCAAAAGTAGTAATTTTTCAAATATCTCTTTAGCAAGCTCGAATTTTGAAGATATGATACAGCGTCATTAGATTAATTAAAAACTTAAATAAATAAATGGCAATTTTGGCGTTTTGATTGCCAACTGAGGAAGTTATTATTTCCTTATGAGGAACAGCATCTCTTACAAGATATTGCAATGTCGGAAAGAGAAAATCGCTAGTAAACTGCAACTGAGTGAGTGAACGATAACAGCTATGTCTTACGTCTCCCTGCTGAAAAATATACCAGAAATTTTAAGCCAGCCAATTGGGATAGCAGCTATAGCCTCCCTTGGTATCCACGGTGCGATCGCGATGATCGTACCATTGATGCCGATGGAGTCTAACAAGCCCAAAGAAACAGCATCATCCAAAACAGTCGGACTTTTGGAATTGAGCCAAGCAGACCAAAGCCGTTTGCCGCAAAGCACACCCCAAATTGGTTTACAACAATTACCTCCAGTTGCCCCTCTTGCTGCTCCGAACTTTAGCGCCCAAACTGGATTAACCCCATTAGCGCCATCACCATCCGGTCAGCTGGTATTACCTCCGCTACCGGCATCATCAAATAACTATCGAGTCTCTTCCTTGCCTACAAGGCAGTCTTTGCGGATGATTCCTAGTGATAATCTGCGGTTTGACGCGTCTAAATTTGATAGTTCTAAATTTAATACCAGCGCCAGATTCTCTCGAGCAGTTCCTCGGGTGAATGTGAATGAGAGCGTCGCCAAATACGAGCCACCTAAGCCGCTAGCTGTAAATAGGTTGCCAGAATTGCAGTCGCAGCAAATACCTGCTGATCTTCTGCGGAATGCCCAGCCTTCAATCTTATCTGACAGTACACCCGTTGAAACAGCACAGGGAAATACGACTTCTGTGCCAATTCAGGCAATGACGCAACCAATTCCGAATGCGTCGTCTGCCATTGCTCAAAACCCGCTGATAAATTCTCTAAAACAAGCTCCAACGAATGGGGGTACTTTAATTGGAACTAGGGGAAGCACGCTACAAACACCCGATTTATCGACTAAGGGAACTCAACAGGCAATTGCACAGCTAGACTCCTACGCCAACCTGAGAAAGGAAGTCCAGCAACAATACCCCAACGCTGAACAAAAACCAGTCATCCGCCAAACATTATCCACGAATAAGTCAAATCTTGAAGGTGCTGTTTTGGGTGTATTGGTTGTAGATCCTGATGGTAAGGTCTTAGATATAAAATTTCAAGACAAGTTAATTTCCCCGGAATTGCAATTAAAAGCAAGGCAATACTTCAACAAGCAATCCCCTAAGGGAGATAAACAGATTAGTTCCTATCCATTCAATTTACGTTTCCAAAACAGTACGAGCAATCTTACTGGAATTAATCAAGAGCAAAAGCCCTCGTCATTATCTGCACCGGGAATCAATAACAATCAGATTACCCCCTCACCAGCAACTACTTTTAAACCATTACCTAATTTACAAATCAGAAATAACCCACCGACGTCCTCACCAGCAACTACTTTTAAACCATTAACTGCACCAGCAGCTACTCCCAAACCATTATCTGAACTGCAAATTAAAAATAAGCAGCCTACGCCTTCATCGGCAGCGACTACTTCTGAACCGTTATTGTTGCCGAAAATCAATCAGGGCCAGTCTACATCCGCTGCCGAATCGGATAAAAAATTAGTAGAACGGTTGCGCGAAGTCAAGGAAAACAGACAAAAGTCTAATCCAGAAAAATAATCACCCGCTGATTATTTTGGATTCAGGTAGGGGTAATTTATCTAGACGCATTCGCAGCGTCTGATAAAGAAGCGGCTACTCTACAAGTTTTCAACTGGAGTACCCGCAGGTTATTGTCCTTACCTGAAAATCATTCTTTTCGACTATTGTTTGCATAAGTCCTGTTTAAAATACAATCCGCTTGGGTTAAGGGTTATTGGTGTAGATAATTGGTTTTTCAAGACGCGATAAATTGCGTCTCTACATCATGGTTTTGGGTTTAAAATATTCTTTTTAGTAGTTGACGAATTAGCGATCGCTACTTCGTCATCCATAATATTTAACTTAGAAGTTCGTTAAAAGGTTCTAAGAAGGAAATGCACTGAGGGATTTCCAATAAATAAATTCTCCTATTTTGTGGGGTGAGCGTCTAGCTCGCCAGTAACTAAAGATAGGTAAAACCGCCCACCCCACAAAAACTAGACGGTATAGCTACTTTACCAGCCTTGTTCTGCATTTTGAAAAACGTAATCAGCTACCTCTAAAATCTCCTCAGAACTTAACTTGCTTTTAAAAGCAGGCATGGCATTTTTACCATTTTGCACTTGGTGGATAATCGCCTGGATTGAGTCTTGATTGTAATTTTCTAGGTACTTTGACAATGCTTCCTTTTTCAAGGTTTTCTGGCTGATAAGGATGTTACCGCCACCTATATGGCAAGAAGCGCAGTTAGCCTCGAAAATTTTAGCACCGTTGGATGTTTCGGCAGCTAGTGCTGGACTAATGAATGTAAATTTGAATAGGGCGATCGCCGACAGTAGAATTAATAAAAGTATTCTCAACAAAATTTCCTCGCAACAAGCCTCCAGCAAGAGTATAAACGCGATTAATCCCTAATTAAGTCAAATTTGATCAAAATTGGCGGTAACGAGTTCACTCCTTTATCGCTACAAATTGTTTAGCGTCTTAGGTAAGGATAGGACTAGTTACCGCCATTTGTGTATTTTGTGCGTCACTCTAGGAGTGTGGCGTGTTGCTATGAGCTAATTTCACTGAGTAATCTCTTGTGTGAAACGATAGTGTTTCTAGCCTTGGACAGTAATTGTACCAACCATGCCAGCACCACGGTGAGGTTCACAGTAGAAGGTGTAGTCACCAGCAGGTGCGTCTGCTGCAAAGGTGGTTGTTTCCTTTTGACCAGGACTCATGAGCAACTTCTTGTGAGACAGAGATTTAGCTAAATCGGCGCTCTTAGTGGGGTTTTTGGCAGCATCAAACACAACATTATGGGGAGGAACTTTATTGTTTACCCATTCAATAGTGTCACCTGGTTTAATTGTCAACTTTTTAGGTTCAAATGCCAGCATTCCTTTATCGCTACCCAATTTCACCTTGTAGGTTTCAGCTGAAGCACTGGGAGTAAAAACAGCAAAGCTGCTAACAACTAAAAGGATTGTCAACACAGCTAAACTAAGGCGTCGCCAGCTTGCCGAAATTAATTTCATAGCTCTCTCCTAACAAACAATTTTTTTCCCTTTCTCATTTTAAATAAAATCAACGCCAAAGTATGACAATCTGTCATATATCTATTTTTTTTTTAAGAATGGAGAGTAATTTATTGCAAAAAGCCGTCCAATCAGCAGTAAATGGGGAATAGGAAATATGGAATGGGGAATGGGGAATGGGGAATGGGGAATGGGGACTAAATTCTTCCCAATGCCCTATTTCCAATGCCCAATGCCCTATTCCCAATGACTCAGTTCCGGGATTTAGTAATAGATTTTTCCGCCTCCCCACTTAGTACCAACGATTTTGGGTTGTAAGAGAATATGACCGGCAATCGCCTCCAAGTCATCATCCGTCAGATTTCGCACTGCTGTGAAAATATCTGCGCTTTTGAGACTGGGGTGTATTTCGGAAATCTCTTCTTCCCCGTCGTAAGTAGTGGGATTTTTCAGGTAATCTACTAAACCTTCAATGTTGTTACGGTTAGGTGTTGCTAGGGCCAAGTCCTCTGGAGTGAGTCCCACATTTTGGTTTGTCTTGGTAACTCCACCAGCATGACATTGGGCGCAAGCGTAATTAAATAAGCGTTTGCCTTCTTTGACTTGTTTAAGGCTGAGTACAACGGTATCATCCTGAGCATTTAATGGCACTGTTCGGGTAGCTTCGTCTAGTTCCACTGCTGTCGCGCTACCGACAATCAACTGAAACGAGAGTAAAACAGTAGCCACAACAACGCCAATTAGTCTTATAAACATGTTTCCCCTTAAAAATTTTGACGCTCAACACAGCTAAGAACGCGATTCTCAATCTCCAAGCTGCTAATTGCTAATGACTCATTGTTTTTTATCATTAGCTATCAGTTATTAGCTAAAGTTCTGAGATAACCCTTCAGGGGACTTAGTGATCACCCACCAAGTCGTTAGTACCTTCGGGGCGTATTTCAGAGGATATTTGGGAAATAATTGCCTTTGCATCTTCTAACGCCAAACGGGTCTTTTGGTGTTTGTAGGCGATTCCCAGTTGGTTGCACAGAGAAAACACTTGTTCTACAGGAATGCTGTAGTCGGCTGCTATCTCTGCGATCGATAGGTCTGCAAAACCCATAATGCTTGTTTACTGATAGATAGAGATTGAGTCGCTGTAATACCAATATCACGTTAGGAGTGCAATTTGTTGCCCAAAATACTGTTTAGGGAATGGGGCATGGGGCATAGGGCATGGGGAATGGGTTCTGGGGTCTAAGGAATCGAGCATGGGGAACAGAGAGAGCAAAGGAGAATAATTAACGCCCAATGCCCAATGCCCCAATACCTATTAACCTTTTCCCCCGGTAAAGGTGACGCTTTGAATAAAGTAACGATTAAAAAAGGCATAAATGCCTAAAGCTGGCAGGGTAAAGACCATAGAAGCCGCCATAATGTAATTCCAATAGCTGATGTATTGACCTTTGAAGGTATTCAGCCCCAAAGGAAGGGTAAACATTTCTGGGTCAAATAGGATAACTATAGGCAGTAAAAAATTATTCCAACTCCCCATGAACACAAAAACTGCCTGTGCTGCTAGTGCTGGTTTTGCCAAAGGTAAGACAATATGTCGAAAAATTCCAAAGGTATTTAAGCCATCTAGTTGCGCTGCTTCTTGTAGTTCTTTAGGAAAATTAACGAGAAATTGCCGCATCATGAAGATAAAAGTGGCATTAACCATGCTAGGTACAATCATACCTTGATAAGAATTCAGCCAGCCGATCGCTTTCAAAATCAAAAATGTGGGAATCAGGGTGATTTGCGTCGGTACTGCTAGTACTGCCAAAATTAGGAAGAACCAAAAGTGCTTGCCCACAAAGCGCAGTCTTGCCAAGGCATAACCAGCCATTGAATTTAACAACAAGTTTAAAAGCGTAACGCTGACGGCGATCGCTACACTGTTGAACAACCAGCGCCAAAATAGCGGTTCTTGGAGAAAGATTTGCCTGTAGTTATCGAGAGTAAAATTCTTGGGGAGAAAGTTGGGTTCACCACTGACAATCTCTGTTAGTGGCTTAAATGATGCTGAAAGTGCCCAGAGAAAGGGAATTAGGGTAATGATGGCATAAAGTGTCAGCAAGATGTACAACAGGGCTTTGAGCCAGGATAAGCCAGAGGTGTTAGTCAAATTCGTTCGCCTCCGAAAAGTCGCCGCTGAATCAAAGTGATGGCAATGATCACTGCTGTTAACAAAAATGCGATCGCAGCTGCATATCCCATTTGTAAATTCCGAAATACAGCTTGATAAATCAACAGCACCACAGTTAAGGTAGCGTTGTTTGGCCCGCCAGTACCGCCAGAGAAGATGTAAGACTGGTCAAAAAGTTGAAAAGTGCCAATTACCCCCACTGTCGCCACAAAGAAGGTTACAGGCTTAAGCAAGGGAAGAGTAATGTGGATAAATTGCTGCCATCCATTTGCGCCATCAAGTTCCGCGGCCTCGTAAAGTGTTTGGGGTATATCTTGCAACGCCGCCAGATAAATCACCATAAAAAACGGCGCGGTTGACCAAATGTTCATGATCATAATTCCTTTGAGCGCAACTGCTGGATCGCCCAACCAGTTATAAGTAGGTAGCCCCACAAAGGCGAGAAAATCGTTTAGTAGCCCATCAGTGTTATAAATCCACATAAAGATAAGTGTCAGCACTGCTGAAGAAGTGACTGTCGGCAAAAAATAGAGGATGCGCCACCAGTTTTTACCGTGAATCGTAGAATTCAGAGTTACTGCCAGAATTAAAGCCAGGATAGTTTGAGTTGGCACAACAATAGCTACATATTCGGCTGTGTTTCTCAAAGCAATCCAAACTCTTTCATCTTCAGCTAATCGCGTGAAATTCCGAAACCCGATGAACTCGTACTCAATACCGCCAAGAAGTTGAACTTTTTGCAAGGAAAGAAAAACGGCGTAGAGAATAGGTAAGACTACAAAAGTTCCCAAAACTAGAATGGTGGGCATCATGAACATATACCCAGCCAAGTCTTCGGTGATGTTCCATCTGGAGTTACTCCGCCGCCTGTTGATTTCAAACACTACTGAACCTCCGCTTAATCCTGCACTAACCCGACTGTAGCGATGGGTCGTGCATGATTATTTATCGTACTCCTGTCACAAAAGCATTCAATCCTCATTTTGTAAGGAAAAGATTATTCTGCTTAGGGAAAAGGTTAGAAAATTGTTGAAAAAATTGCTTAACTTAGCTCTTGTTATCTTTTTGGGCTATGCACCGGAGTGGAATTTTTATCTTTAGAGGAGGTTTCTCTATATCATCTGATAAAAAAATGCCAATTTTATCAAAGGATTATTCATTGTAACTGCTTCTTAGGTATTGTAAACTCCCTATGAAAATAGGTACTTTTTAAAAATGGAGATTTTAAATGATGCTTCATTCACTCAGAATGTGGATTGTTCCACTAGTTTTGACCTCAGTTAGTCTTTGCTAAAATGTAAGCAGAGCAACAGCAAAGACCATTTATCCATTTATTGGTAATTATCGGACAACAGTCAATATTACGCCTATTTCAGGCAACGTTTCGCAGGTATTTGAGGTTGGTTTGAGTGATGATGCTCCCTATGATTTAGGATTATACAAAGGTTTGACATACTCCGTGATTGATGACAAGGGAAATCTCACTTTTAACAATAATCCAGAAGTATTTGGTGTCCAAGGTTTCCCATTAGGCTACATCGTGTTTGGCGACGGTGATAACAAGTTATTTGGAACTAGTGATGCCAGTGCTTCAGTTAATTTTGATAATCTGACAGCGAAAGGTTCTGGCATCGTGAATATTACTGGTGGTAAGGGCATATTCAAAAATGGTATAAGCACACTATTGTTCTCCGAAGAGGACATTGTTAATTTAGGATCAACTACTACCTTGAATGGTCTGGCTCTAGTCAGCGGCTCTATCGAAGTTCCCCAAGAAGTTCCAGAACCAACAACCATCATGGGGGCAGTAGTAGCGTTTGGTGGATTAGGCGTTGGTTCGTTTACAAAGCGAAAGAGAACTGCTAGACAACAACATTAGTGGCAAACATTAAAGTATTCATAAACGCTTTAATTCTTATTATGGATGCTTGAATGTTTACAATATCGGAACTTCGTGCTCAGAACTCGGAACTTCGAGAATTCGAGAATAAATGAAGACTTAGGTTCAAGGAATATGAGACTCAACTTACAATCTCACCTTTACAGGGCTGTTTCGACACGATTCAAAAATTCGCTCAAGACTTGCAAGAATCGTTCCGTCTCTTCGAGATGAGGCATATGTGAACTGTTTTCAAACAGTACCCACTCAGAGCCAGAAATACCCTGGTGAACTGTTTCAACACAAGTAGGCGTAACCTCATCGTAACGACCTGATAGCAGCAGTGTAGGTACGATAATTTCACCGAGGCGGTCTTCAATATTCCAGTCGATGATTTTGCCTGTACCCCGAAACTCTGTACCAACTTTACTGTAGGCTCTAGTTAAGCTGCTGGGCCAAGGGTCTAGTCGGCAAAGAAAAGAATGATTGAATACTTCCATTGCCTGTTTGTATTCGGGGTCTTGAGTAGTACTATCGGCTTCGTGTTTACGAATGACCTCTTGTACTTCGATTGGTAGCTCATTCATCAGGCTATAAGCTTCAGTGACAAATTGTCGAATGCTAGAAGGCGTGTTACCTAGAACGAGACTGACTAACCCAGTCGGTTGAGAAAGAGCATGTTCCAAGGCTAAACAACCGCCCCATGATTGCCCAAAAAGATGAATTTGGTCTAAATTTAAGGCACTGCGGACGGCGAAGAGTTCTTCTTTGAATAAATCTATGGAATATAAGTTGGGGTCTGTGGGGCGATCGCTATTACCACACCCTAATTGATCGTAAAAAATCACCCTGCGTCCGGTTGTGGCGATCGCTTCCAAAGGTTCTAAGTAGTCGTGGGGGACTCCTGGTCCTCCGTGAAGACACAGCAGCGGTAGCTTTTTAGAATCGTTCTTGGTCTGGTTTGACAACGCGATACCATACCTGATGACCATGAAACGAGATAAAGCCTTCGAGGGCAGAAGTATTAGACATGGCACAAAAATTATTTGACATTATAATAGTCGACTATACGTAGACAAAAATAGCAAATGGGGATCATCCACCCAAGAATAATTGATTACCACGGTATTTCAGCAACCCAAGCACAGCTAGATTTTGCCATAGCATTTCTAGATGAAGATATTCCCCTTTACGTTGACCCTTTTCTTTTATGGAAGTCTCCCTCACAACAAGACCAATCACTTCATACCTCTATAATTAATTCCTTTAATAACCTAAACTTTCTTGTTCAGAAAGGCAAAATAGATCAGGCTCGTGACATCCTCATTTTTGCATCTGAATGCCAAGAGATTGGACTTGGACTGTCAAAAAACCGAAAAGGTATAAAAATTAGCCGTAATAAAGCAGATGAAATTATCTCTCTATTTCAGAAAATTCCTGAATATGGAAAATACGGATTTGTTCACTTTGAAGAAATCCAGTTTTATGTAGATGGAATTGCGAAAGATCGGATCAGTGATATTTGTTGTAACTTTATTAAATCATTTTTGATAGATTTTACAATGCAACAATGCGAACAACTAGGAATACCAATTGAGAAAGCTCTTGTTCCTGGAATTTATGATTACCGTAAAAACTCATTTGTCGTAGATCAGGAAATTACATTACCTGTGAATCCTAAAACTAAAGAGCCTTTAATATTTGTTCCTAAAAGATGGCTAAAATTTTCTCCTTGGATCAACTTTGAAGACTACTTTAAGGATTACTGTCCTCGTGATGAAATCTTTAATCCTGGTGAACCAGAAGAACGTGTTAAGGTTCTAAACTTCAATAGAGAGAATTATGGCATTGTTCAGGAATATATCAAGGTAAAAGAGCGAACTCAGGACGACTGTAAAAACGATCCGCTCTTTAAACAGATTCCCGTCTTGTCCGCTAAACGGAAATTAGGTGAAATACAAAAGCTACCAACAGGAAAGACGAATGAAGCAGACATTAAATACGAAAATTATATCTGTCAACTTCTTGCATCGCTTTTGTATCCAGACCTTGAGTTTGCAGCAGAACAAAGTCGTACAGAATCTGGAAGACTTATTCGAGACCTCATTTTTTACAATAATAGGTCAATTGGTTTTCTTCAAGAGATTCATCAAGACTATGGCAATAGACAGCTTGTTTTTGAGTTAAAGAACGTCAAGTCAATCGAGCGTGAACACATTAACCAACTTAATAGATATCTTGATTCTGGTCTTGGTAAGTTTGGTGTTATCGTGACAAGAAACCCTCTCTCAAAAGCAATGTTCAGCAATACTATTGATTTATGGTCTGGACAAAGGCGATGTATCATTACGCTTACAGATGAGGATATCTCGTTAATGGTTAATGTTTTTGAGAGTAAACAGCGCTCACCAATTGATGTTCTCAAAAAAAAGTATGTGGAATTTCGTCGAGCTTGTCCTTCATGAAAGCAAGAATATATGAACCGTAAAGATGTTGACAAATTTGAAAAACTATCAGTACAACTTCAGAGTATTTATGACGAACTTTCTGTATTGTCTAAGAAATCTCCCAATGATGCCGTAAATGAATTTAAACTCAACTTTATTAATAAATTGCTTAATAACTCAAATGAATTACTTAGTCAAAACTATCGACCTTTTGAAGAATTTTCAGAGTTTGATACAGATGATATACCACAATACAGGGATGTAGTGTTAATTATTTCACAATATTTACAATGTTTTGAAAAGCTGCGTGCAGATAATGTAAAGATGCAGAGTGGATACTGGCATTGGTTAGTAGATGCTGAAAGAGATGAAACTGGAGATGAATTAGGCAAAGTTTATTATATTAGAACAATTTGCCCAAAACGATTAAGAAGTAAATGAAATATTTATGAATCCAAAATCTCAAAAGCAGACAAGTAGTGAAAATATTGATCTGTACGAAATCATAATTCCTTTATTACGTGCTATGTAATCAGAGTTCCAAGAACTGAGCAAGAAAAAGCCAGAGGCTGTACTCAATAAGAGTAAAATGAAAATTGTTAACCGACTTCTACAAAGCTGTCGTAAAATACTCGCATCAGAGGCATCTTTTGACTATCTTGATTTAATTGATGAGGATGATGTTCCTCAGAATAGTGATGTAGTACTGATGCTATCTCAATACGTTGCTGCCATGAATCAGTTTAAATTGACTTATTATAATTATAAAGATAATAGTTGGTTTATTTATAAATAAATTGCGCTCTCAAACTTGATAACTAGTATTTAAGTATAGTTGGCAGTAAATACCCTTCAGTTACTCCATCGCCCTAATTTGCTGATTAGCTTGATTCTGTGCCTTTAGCATCGCTTGCTTTAATGGTTGTTGTCCCAATAAGGCGCTGACAAACTGGTTATCAAAATTATTCACGATCGCCCCTGGATACTTACCTACCTGCCACGGTGTAGCATAATCGACTCCCGCCACTAATGGCGATCGCAATGGGTCTTGGTCGTAGCCCAAATTCTTTGCAACTGATTTACGTGTTGGTAAAGCAAATCCTTTTCCTGTCCACTTCTGCATCCCTTCTTTACCAGTGAGATAGGAAATCAACTCCCAAGCTTCGGCTTTGTGCTGTGCTTGCTTGTTCATCACATAGGCAACTGTAAACACCATTGTGCCTTTTTTATCATTAATCATAGGTACTGGTGCAGTAGCAAACTCTACTTGGGGAAAGGTTTCAGTTAAATAGGGAATTGCCCAGTTACCTTCAATCACCATTGCCACTTTACTCTGACCAAACATTTCACTACCTGAGTTTGTCCCCACATCAGATTTTTGGGCAGATGAGCGGTCTTTTTGGTACTGGTTTATTACCAACTCTAAACCCTGTAAACCTGACTCACTGGCAAAAGTAGCATAACCATTTTGATCAACAAGTTGTCCACCAAAGGCTTTAATTTTATAAGCTTGACGCGCTAATTCTGGAATTTCCCCAAAGCCATATTTGTTAAGTTTGCCTGTCAATTGTTGCGAGTAGTTACGTAATTCATCCCAAGTCGCTGGCGGATTACTCAAGCCGGCGGCGGCGAAGGCTTTTTTGTTATAAAACAGGGCAAGGGTGGAATAGTCTTTGGGAAGACCGTAAATCTGATTTTGGTATTTGAAACTGTCGAGTAGGGTATCTTCAAAATCCGTTAGGTCAAATTCGGGGGTAATGTAACTTTCTAACGGTTCTAGGACATTTTGACTCATTAAGAAAGGAGCTTCCAGCGCATCTAGATAAAAAACATCGGGCGCAGCTTCCCCAACTAAACGAGTTTTGATTACATCCATGTATTGGTCGGAAATTACCTCATATTTGACCTTAATAGTTGGATGTTGTGCCTCAAAGTCTTGCAGTACTTGTCTCAAGAGTTTTTGCTCAACAGGAGAGCCTCCCCAACCACTAAGTTTGATGGTGACTGCGGTAGATGCTAACGGCTTGCTTGGCAATTGTAGGCTATGACAAGCAATAATAGCGATCGCGATCGCCATCACCAATGCCAAAAAATTAAATAATCCTTTATTGTTCACAAACAAATAATATTCTCTTTCCTGGCTTATACCTTGTGTTATTAAGGAATGATATTTTACTTATTTGAAATTTTGGTTGAAAATTGCAAGCTAAAATAACGAAAAATTATCAGCAATGCTAATTAAAGCATACTGAGTTCCTGTGCAACCTGATTTATCCGAGGATACTTCACCCATAATCTATGTTTATGGATTCTGTTCAGATTGAAACAACTGTGCCATTGACTCTGGAATTTACCCAAATTGCCTCACCACCAACAGCAATCTCTTCAAACTCTCGAATTTCCAAGGATACTATTCGCACTAGTTTGAAAGCCTCTACTGCGGATTCTGTCTTAGCATCGGTTTACTCTCTTGGAACTGGCGGGATTTTACTCAGCAATTTATTAGTGGAGTTGGGTGCTAGTTCAGTGGTATTTGGGATGCTGTCTTCTATTCCCATGTTGGTCAATCTCATTCAGCCGTTGGGTGCTTACTTGTCTGAACGTAGCACCAGCCGCTTTCAATATTCGCTTCGGACACACGGAATTGGTCGGCTGCTATGGCTGATTTTAGTAATTGGTATTGTAAGTGCCAGCTTGGGAGTGATTGATGCTCACCAGTTAGTCATATTGACACTCTTGATTGTTCTATTCAGCAATCTTTTGGGAGGACTAGGAACTGCATCGTGGCTAAGTTGGGTGGCAATGATAGTTCCCCGGCGATTACGAGGCAGGTATTTTGGGACACGCAATAGTGCTGCTAGTCTAACTAATTTGGTTTGCGTACCAATGGCTGGTCTAGTTGTATCACATTGGTATGGGGGAACTTTACAAGGTTATGGGATAGTTCTACTGATAAGCATTGTCTTTGGGATTGTGGGATTGGGGTGTCAGTCTTTCCAGGTGGATATGAATCCGCAATCGCAAAACACTTATTATGGCAAGTCATCACAAACAAGTGAGATTCAATCAGAGGTTGCAAAAGATGAATCTTCTGAAGTGCTTCAATCAATTCATCCACCACAAGACCAGTCAACTAACAGCATCTGGAAAAACTCTAACTTTTTGGTATTTCTGCTGTATTTCAGCTTTTGGACGCTTGCTGTTAACCTCAGCAGTCCTTTTTTTAACCTCTATATGCTCGACACGCTGGATTTGGATGTGAGCTATGTGACTATCTACAACAGCCTTCAGGCGGGGGCGACTTTGCTGATGCTTATCTTGTGGGGAAAATTAGCAGACAAGATAGGCAATCGTCCCATCCTCATCTGTATTGGGATTTTGGTTGCAGCTACACCATTGCTGTGGCTAGGGATTAGTGTTAATCGCCTTGACATCTGGCTGTGGTTGCCACTGTTACACATCTTGACTGGAGGGACTTGGGCGGCAATTGACTTGTGCAACAACAATATACAATTCGCGATCGCACCAACTAAAAATCAGTCTATCTATTTTGCGATCGCAGCTGCCGTTGCTGGAGTAAGTGGTGCTTTGGGCACAACTATAGGCAGTTTCATCGTCCAATTTGCCCAGTCTGGAGGTTTACTAAGCTTGTTTGTCCTCTCTAGTCTATTCCGACTAGTAGCCCTTGTTCCACTCATGTTTCTCCAAGAGCCAGGCAGAGGATGAGAGGGACAGGGAGTGGGAAAGAAGCAGGGGAGCAGGGAGAAGAGTTTTCCCCTCTGCCCAATGCCCAATGCCCAATGCCCAATGCCCAATGCCCAATGCCCAATGCCCAATGCCCAATGCCCAATGCTTTATTCTGCGGCGGTAGAAGTCAAGGACATTGTTTCCCACAACACCATGTGAGGTGTTGTTAATACAGGCTGGTGTAGGGCAATCAGCTGGACTAGGGTGTTCTTTAATTGGGTACGGGGTACGATATCATCAACAAAACCGTGCTGGAGCAAATCTTCAGCAGTCTGGAAATTTTCGGGTAGTTTTTCCCGCAGGGTTTGCTCAATCACTCGCCGACCAGCAAAACCAATGGTTGCTTTGGGTTCTGCCAAAATTATATCGCCCAACATTGCAAAACTAGCGGTAACACCGCCCGTTGTCGGATTGGTCAAAACAGGAATATATAATAGTCGGGCGTCTTTATGGCGCTGTAAGGCTGCGGAGATTTTTGCCATCTGCATCAAAGAGAGCATACCTTCTTGCATTCTCGCGCCACCGGAGGTACAGATGATAACTACAGGATAGCGTCGTTGAGTGGCTTGCTCAATCATCCGGGTGAGTCTTTCTCCCACGACCGAACCCATACTACCACCCATGAAGCGGAAGTCCATAACTCCAAGGGCAATGGGCAAACCATTGATTTGACCTAAACCAGTTCTAACCGCGTCTATTAAGCCAATTTTATCTTGTGTTTCCCGCAAGCGATCACTGTAGAGTTTGCGATCGCGAAATTCCAGCGGATCGGTTGGACGCAAATGCTCGTCCAGCGGTTTCCAGGTATTGTTATCTATCAATTGACGGATGCGCTCATCACTGTCTACCCGATTGTGATGACCACATTCTACACAAACCATCTGATTGGCTTTCAGGTCTTTTGTGTATGTCAATACACCACACTTAGAACATTTATTCCATAGACCATCAGCAATTTCACGCTCTTGGCGTTCGAGGCTGGTAGATCCTGATTTTCGTCGATTTGCAAACCAATCAAATAGAGACTTTAAACCGCGTGATTCTTCGTTGTTAGCCATTTTTTATTTTATTTTAAGTGGGTATGAGGTCGAAAACATGTCAAACCGTATTGGGTTGTCCTTAGTCATTAGTCATTTTTCTTTATTAAGACTAATGGCTACATCGTTAAACTACGTTTTTAAGCAATTCAGACCTTAATTTTCGTCTTTGGTTGCCAGCTTAACGAAAATACTTATACCAATACAAGTCTCTTGCTCTTTTTTTCAGCAGACTTAATTATATGGACGTAGTGACAAAACCATGAGAATACCAACCTCCAAATAAGATGCTCTCCCCCTCCCACCCAAATCAATTATTCGTATTGCTAGGTTCTGAACAATCAGCATCTGTTGTACTAGTTGCGCTTGCCAACGGTTAATCGTCGTTAAGAGGGTAATACAAGTCACAAGCTGAATATTATCAAAATGTGAAAGGTAGATGGGGTAATGTTGGTTACAGTCACGAATTATAAATATTTCTTATGAAAGGGCATTGGGTATGGGTATAGGGCACTGGGCATTGTGCATTGGGAATGGAGAAGAGACAAGGGAGAGACTTGTCCTCCTTGTCCCCTTGTCTTGCCTGCTCGCTACTCCAATTCAAGAGGCTGGAAAAAATAACCGCAGGTAGCTAGACAAAATGGCTTCGCCGCTAAACAGGGTAATCACAGATCCTAAAGCCAGAAAAGGGCCAAAAGGTATCTTTTGTCCTAATTTTTGTCGCGATCGCTGCATAATCAAAACACCGATACCAATTAATGCTCCCAGCGCACAGGCAATAAAACTAGCCAAGAGCAAATATTTCCAGCCTAACCAGACTCCCATCATGGCTGCTAACTTGGCGTCACCTGCACCCATTGCAGTTTTACCAAAGGCAATTGAACTCAATAGGGCGATCGCATCAAACAGCCATAAGCCTAATACTGCACCAACTATCGCCATTATCAGGTGATTTACCAATGCCACAAAACTACCCTCTGGTAGAAAACCAACTACCATTTGAAACAAAATCCCCACCACTAAACCCGACTGAGTAAGTGGATTGGGTAGGGTCATTGTATCTAAGTCGATGAGTGATAGCGCCAATAACCAACTGCAAAAAGCCCAATAGCCTATTGTTAAAGTCGAAACTTGAAAGACCAAAAAAATTAGTAAAAAAATTATGCCCGTTACCCCTTCTACCACGGGATAACGGACAGAAATTTTGCTTTTGCAATATCGACACCGCCCTCTTAAGGAAATCCAGCCGAACACTGGTACATTGTCGTAAGCTTTTAGCTGGTTTAAGCATTTAGGACAACGAGAAGGCGGCCAAAGAATTGACAACCCAGCAGGTAGGCGATAAACAATAACATTGAGAAAACTACCAATAGATGCACCTAAAGCAAAGACCATTACACTCGCCGGGATGGCGAACAAAATGTCCATACAGTCATTTGTCCTTTGTCATTTGTCCTGTGTCATTTGTGCTTTGTCATTTGTCCTTTGTCAATAACTAATAACAAATGACCAATGACCAATGACTAATGAGCAATGACTAATACATGTGCGATTCAATTTGACTTAAGGGCACAAAACACTCTTGAGGTAAAAGGACTGGTTGGTTAGTAAAAATAACCTTACCTCGATGAGTCACACGATTAATTGCTACACCGGAAGGTTGCCCAGCTATTTCGGGATGAACTTCACAGTGAATATAGTATATCTGCCCAGCAGCTCTGATTACAGCAGGATCAATCAAAGGCGATTGGTTCTTTGGGGCGGTAAAATTTACTTGACCTTGTCGTAATGCGTACACTATCGACTGTTATTTGATTGCTAGATTTCCCTTTAGTCTACCCGAAACTTATAGCAAAGGTTGCCAAATTGCCCAAGTTGCTCTATAAAATTATTTTTGTTCGATAGCTTTGATGAGTGAGTCTCCCATAGCGCGGCAACCCAGGAGATTTTTGCCTGGAGAAATTATATCCCCTGTGCGATCGCCCTGCTCTAAAACTTGCAATACGGCTTGTTCGATACGATCTGCCGCTTCTGGTTGGTCTAAACCGTAGCGTAACATCATCGCCGCACTCAAAACCTGTGCTAGAGGATTTGCCTTATCAAGTCCGGCAATATCTGGGGCGGAACCATGAACGGGTTCAAATACACCAGCCCCAGAAGCGCCCAAACTAGCTGAGGGTAACATCCCTATACTACCTGTGAGCATGGCAGCAGCATCAGAGAGAATATCACCAAACAAATTGCCTGTAACGATAGTGTCGAACTGCTTGGGAGCGCGTACTAACTGCATAGCAGCATTATCTACATATAAATGAGAGAGTTCGATATCTGGATATTCTTGGGAAAGTTGGGTGATGCGATCGCGCCACAGTTGAGATACTTCTAATACGTTCGCCTTATCCACCGAACAAAGTTTCCCACCACGTTTTTTTGCCGCTTCAAACGCCACCCGCCCAATACGTTCAATTTCCGATTCGGTGTAAACCATTGTATTTACACCACGTTTTTCACCGGTTTCTGTAGCAAAAATACCTTTAGGTTTACCGAAGTAAATCCCACCAGTGAGTTCACGCACCACCATAATATCCACGCCTTCTACAATTTCGCGTTTCAAGGTCGAAGCGTCGATTAGCTGGGGCAAAATTTTCGCTGGGCGCAAATTGGCAAATAATCCTAACCCGGCACGTAGTCCTAACAAACCTGCTTCTGGGCGTAAATTGGATGGCAGGGAATCCCACTTGTAACCACCAATCGCAGCAAGTAACACAGCATCACTGTTACGGCAAGTATCGAGAGTGGCAGATGGTAGGGGTTCCCCTGTGGCATCAATTGCTGCACCACCGATGAGGGCTTCTTGGAATTCAAACTTCAGATCAAATTGCTTCCCTACGACTTTTAGCACATCTACCGCCACTGCCATAATTTCAGGGCCAATGCCATCGCCGGGGAGTAGAGTAATGCGGTAGTTCTGGGTCATAGCTGGTTATTACTAGGTAAATGCTTGCAGATTAAATATCATACCCAGCAAAATGTACCGATGGAGTTTTTAATTAATTTGGGTGTAGCTCTAACGTAATCATCTGGCATTGCATGAAACTACTAAAAAAGTCCTATATCCCTAGTTGAGCGGATCGAAACGCTGCAAGATGAGAGCGATGAACACCACTGGCAAACCTACACCCATGCAAATGAGAGCTTGGATAAATGTTAAAGGTGTGGTGTCAAACACTTGATTCATCATGCTCCACTGACTGAACAGACATTGTAAAATCACCACAGCCACAATTCCGATCGCAGGTGCATAGGCTACAGGTGTGCGTTTACCTTGGATTCTCACGAATAGAGATGGTAAAAACTGGCTAATACTTAACAGGTAAAAGACTTCTGCTGCAACCAACCCATTAATTGCCATCGTTCGCGCCAATGGTTCATTGCCTGTAGTTTGAAGTATCCATTGAAACATCCCAAAAATTACCAGCCAATTGAAGACGGAAATCGCTATGATGCGTTGGAGTAACCCACCCGATAAAAGCCTTTCTCTGGGGTTGCGCGGTGGTTGTTGCATCACCTGTCCAGATTTTGGCTCAAAGGCAAGGGGAGCAATCAATGCTATTGAACTGACCATGTTGAGCCAGAGAATTTGGATTGGTAAGATGGGAAGCACGGTGGCCAGGAGAATGGCAATCAAAATTGTCATGGATTCTCCCACGTTGATCGGCAGCAAGAAGGCGATCGCTTTTCGCAAGTTGCGGTAAACACCACGTCCTTCCTCCACAGCCGCTTCTATTGAGGCAAAGTTATCGTCAGTTAGAAGCATATCCGCCGATTCTTTGGCAACCTCTGCCCCGGCTATGCCCATCGCTACACCAATATCTGCTTGTTTGAGAGCGGGAGCATCATTGACACCATCTCCAGTCATGGCAACAATTTCACCCTGAGACTGCAACGCTTTCACTAGATGCAATTTTTGTTCTGGCGCAACTCGCGCAAATACCATACCTTGTTCAGCCGCTTGGGTGAATTCTTTTTCATCCATCTGAGCTAATTGCTGTCCGGTGAAAACCTGTTCTTCAGTGGAGCAAATTCCCATTTGGCGGGCGATCGCAGCTGCTGTAAGTGCATGATCCCCAGTGATCATCTTCACCTGAATCCCGGCAGATTGACAGGCTTTTACTGCGGCGATCGCTTCCTCACGGGGCGGATCGATTATGCCCTGAAGTCCTAGAAATACCAGTCCTCGATCAATATCATTACGATCCAAGGATCGCTTAGTGGCAACTTCTTTGCTGGCAAAGGCTAGCACTCGTAACCCTTGGTTTGCCATATCAGCAACTTCCTGTTCCACTGCGGCAGGATTGAGACGAGCGAGTTGTCCTTGAGCATCGAACATGCGATCGCATCGTTGGAGAATTGCCTCTACAGAACCTTTGAGATAAATCACATTCAGCGATCGCTTTGCATCTAATTCATGCAAAGTCGCCATGTACTGGAATTGAGACTCAAAGGGAATGGTGTCTATTCTACGCAATTCTTGCTCTAGATTCGCTTGCATCAATCCCGCTTTATTGGCAGCCGGAATTAATGCTCCCTCGGTTGGGGTTCCTACTAAGTCCCACTGTCCATCTCCCCATTCGATGTGAGAATCATTGCAGAGCAATCCTGCTTCCAGGGATTCCCAAAGAGCAACATGTCCATCTGCATTGAAATCAACAGGCTGTTGATTCATCAGGATTTCACCGTCTGGGGCATAACCAATACCGCTAACGGTGTAATGTTGCCCACCTGCATAAATCTTTTGAACCGTCATCTGATTTTCAGTTAACGTCCCAGTTTTGTCAGAGCAAATAACAGTGGTACTTCCCAAAGTTTCCACTGCGGGTAGCTTGCGAATAATCGCCTTACGTCGTGCCATCCGGGAAACTCCGATCGCTAAAGTGACGGTGACAATTGCAGGCAATCCTTCTGGAATCGCGCTGACTACCAAAGCTACACTCGCTTTAAAAACATCAATCCAAGATTCGCCCTGTCCTAATCCGACTGCAAATGTCAGGGCAGCCAAACCTAAAATGACATACAACAAGCTTTTGCTAAACTTGTCAATATTTCGTGTCAGCGGTGTTTTCAAATTTGTGCTGCTTTCAATTAACTGCGAGATGCGACCGGTTTCAGTGGCATCTGCGATCGCCACTACAATCCCTTCTGCCTGTCCAAAACTGACGAAACTTCCTGCGTACACCATATTGCTTCGTTCGGCTAACGGTGTTTCGACAGCCAGCGATGCCGTTGCTTTCTCAACCGGAACGGATTCGCCTGTTAAGGCAGACTCGTCAACTTGCAACCCACGCACACTTAATAGCCGCAGATCGGCAGGTACTTTATCCCCAGATGCCAGCAATACCAAATCACCCAGAACAAGTTCAGTAGAAGCCAAACGAGTTTTTTGACCATTGCGAATCACAGTTGCTTCGGTAGTGACGGCTTTGGATAGAGCAGCGATCGCACCTTCTGCTTTAGATTCTTGAATGTAGCCAATGATGACGTTAATTAGGGTGACACCAAAAATTACTCCCGCATCTATCCAATCTCGCAGCAGCAGCGTCACCACTCCCGCCGTCAGCAAAATATATAGTAGTGGTTGATTAAATTGCTCTAAAAATCGTAGCCAAGGACTTTTTCCACCTTTACCAGTCAGTTGATTTGCACCCATCTGCTGGTGTCGTTTGCTAGCTTCTTCATGGGTCAAACCTGCTTCCGGATGGCTGGCTAAGGTTTGCACAACCTTTTGTTCACCCAGAGTATGCCATTCATAGTTGAGTAAATCTTTTGTTGTCTGGGCAAAAGTATTTGTAGCGATCGTATCTGCTGTCATCTCAGTCTCCAAAAACTAATTCGTAATTCGTAATTAAGATTCATCAGATTTATATGGATTTCTCTGTTTGAATCTGTACTTTTCTTTTTTCAAATTGGTGTTCTTACGAGAATCTTTTGTTAAATTCATAAATATGCCATTCCTGCACACCCCAATAACTGAGAATCGATTCTGCTTGCCAGATTTCATCTGTTGTTCCCTCAACCTTCACCAAAAATTTTTCTTGGCAGGTGGTTGGCTCACAGAGTCTAGGTTGCCTTTCGGGAGCAAACCAACCTTGAAATGCACCATAAACACTGCCAAAAATCGCACTCGCTCCACCCGCCAGCATTGTACTCACCACAGATTCAACCGCTAATGCTGGCCCAAAACCGGGAATAACTAATACGCCAAGTCCGGCTGTTAGTGCCAGGAAGCCCCCGGTTGTTCCTCCTGTAATTGCGCCTGCTTTAGCACCTTCGATCGGAGTTATGGGATGTTTACCCGCATTAGCATCCTCGTGCAACTTTTCGTCTTCAGAGTCTAAAGTGAACACAGAAATTTTATGCATGGGAAAGTCAATCGCTCTGAGTTCATCAAGCACCTGTGTTGCAGCCTGACGGCTAGAAATGATACCGATTGCATTTTTAACTGGATTGAAATTCATCACAACATCTCCTATCAAAATCAGTAAGTTTAAAACGAAGCTTTATTAATCTCCAAATAGTAAAAAACTATAGTTTGATAGTGTGAGCATGAACCGTATTAGTTCGGGTATTCGTTTTAAACCTCAGTTGGGTTAGTTTCGTTTGTCTGCTTCTTTTCCAGGATTGCTGATGAATGTGAACGAAAAGTGAATAAATCGTTTATCCGACTTAATTTCACTTTTAAATCACATTTGTCCTTCAAGCTAAAAGACAACAAATGTGAATGAAGTAATTGATTATTGGAGCTGGATATGAGCTTTAAGAAGATTTTGGTGGCGGTCGATGATTCACCTGCGACTGCAACAGTGTTTATAAAAGCACTGGAGTTAGCCCAAAGAGATGCTGCTCAGTTAATGATTGGTTACAGCATTGAGCTAGCAGCTTCTAGTCAACTCACTGTGAACTTAGTAGACCTGGAAATAGAAACACAACAGGCACAAAGTTTACTCCAGTTGTACTATCAGAAAGCGAAAATACTAGGCATTATGGCAGAATACAGTTATCAAACAGGAGAGCCTGGGACTAACATCTGTCATTTAGCCCGGAGTTGGGGAGCAGATTTGATTGTGCTTGGTCGTAGAGGACTTAAAGGATTTGCCGAACTTTTAGCAGGAAGTGTGAGCAATCACGTCTTTCATCACGCTCCATGTTCCGTCCTGGTTGTTCAACGTCAGTAGTTCTTTCACAACTGTCTACCAACCGCCAGAATTTTGCTGTTCAAACTTGAGTTTTCTACGAATAGTATTCATTATGCTTTACAAGAAACAATCTAGTTTCCTCGTAGTCCACCAAAGAGACTTTGCAGGGTTTATTTTATGGTAGGAAAATCAAGTTATTTTCTCCCCCTGCTCCCCCTCCTTTATCTGCCTGCCTTCACCCGTAATTTTTGGGTTAGTCGATTACTAGGACTAGAATATATGGGGTTATTTTTAGCAGGAATAACCGTTTTAATGCTGGTTTTTTTATCAACTCATACCCATGAAAATCTACACTGAAATCGAAATTCAGGCATCGGAGAAGCAGGTATGGAACTTACTCACTGATTTTGCCAGTTTTCCACATTGGAATCTATTTATTCGTCAAATTAGTGGTTCGCTGAGTGAAGGGGCACAGCTAACCGTTCACTTTCAGCCTCCGGGTACAGATATTATGAGCTTTCGACCTACTGTGATTACGGTAGAACCTAATCGTAAATTGCGCTGGTTAGGGCACTTTTTGATACCAGGGTTATTTTACGGTGAACACAGTTTTATTATTGAACCGCTAGGAAGCGATGTCTACGACGGGCTACGCCTACGCGTCCGCTTCATTCAGCAAGCATCTTTCCAGGGCTTACTAGTACCTCTGCTGGCTCGTCGATTAAATATCGACGTTCGTCAAGGGTTTGAAGCGATGAACCAAACATTGAAAACCAAGGCAGAACGCATTAATCAAACTACGACTACTTCATTAAATCGCTAAATCGCTTTTTCAAGTCAACTGCTAGCATCACCTGTTGAGAGTTGACAGCAGGGCAGGGAGTGAGATATATAGTCGCCTAGAACATCAATAAGGCGATGTCTGGCGACAAGCCGAGGAAGCGTCTACACACTGATGGTTGATTAGTTTGCAGTCGTTATCTGAAATCATCAGTCATCACTGAACGGGTATATAACCAAGCTCACTATCTTTGCATTTCCCCCTGTTGCATACAGCTTGAACTCTTTATTGGCTGAATTAGGAAAGAATAAACTGCTTAACACTACGCGTCCATCGCCCGCAAACACTTCTACCGAACTTCGATCCACGAGAATCCGAAGTTTTAAGAGGTTATTATTGGTGTCACGTGTCACAACAGGCATTTGAGTGATCTGCGAGCTTTCATTGGGTTGGGCATTCCTGAAGTTTGATACGAGTCGCTCAATTGTAGATGCTGCAAAAGGAAGAGAGATAGACAACCATTTACCGATAAACCCAGACTCTTGTTGTTTTAATTCTGAAGTCGATCCACCGGCTTCAGAAGCAGAGCGCGTTAGTGATAACTCTCCCTTGTCGGCACCAGTACGTCGCCATGCCAACACCATTCCTTGCCCTGTATTACCCGATCGCAGATGAATCTTGATTTGGGAGTTGACTTTGGGCAAACCAGCAACATCAATTGCTAGGTCAGCATCGAATGCAGTGGAACGAAAATTCTTCAGCTCCTCTGGCGTCTTGTTAGTCAAGGGTTTATCCCGCAACCGAGTCACACGCCCAAGCGCAGAATTTCTCAGAAGCGCTAGTTCTTGAACCGGAGTTTGAGTCAGCCAATAGGTGCCAGAATCTCTCATCAACCCCAAGTCTCGCGGAATGCTCAATTGTCCTCGCCACGGCGTTGTTGGAGTTTGGTGGGCGTAATGCCAATTATTTTGCCAGCCAGCCAGGATGCGTCGTCCTGGAGTGCCAGACCAGGTTTGAGGCGCATAAAAATCTGAGCCAAAATCTATAGGTCGAGGCTGTGACTCCTGCTTGAACTGCTTCCCATCAAATTCGCCGACGATATAGAAGCTACGTGAGGTAAATTTTCGGGACTTTTCACAGTCCTTTTTGAGTTTGGGGTCAGTGAGCGGCATACCGGTACTGTCTCGAAGACCCTGGCAGGCCACGGGCGGAAGGAAACCTTCGCTGTAGGTCAGTATCCACTTGGTCTGGTTCGTCCCCGAATTGCTGATCGGTAACTCAAACAAATCTGGGGTTTCGACGAAAGGACCTAAAGTGGTGAGGCTGCTGTAGAGCGGGATAGAGGATAGGAGGTTCCATTGTCTCAGATTCGCAGACTCATAAAGCTCGGCTTTATTTCCAACCGCTAACACCATAATCCAGCGCCCCTTATAGGGGAATACCTTCGGATCTCGAAAATCTGGCTTAGGAGGTGTCAAGTTAGGCAACACACTCTCCGGTGCTTTAAAGGACTCGCCCCCATTGCAGCTAGCCGCAAGCCACTGATCCTGGAGTGAGATAATAGAAGTGTTCTTGGTGAATATAGAAGCAACACAAAGGTTTGAGCAGTCGCAGGGGAACTGTCTTGCTGCCTCACCACTTACAGTCACCGCAGACCCCGAGAAAGGAGACCAGACTTGATTTTGATCGTCGCTACTGGGAAGGAGATCCATTGACGGACTGAACATCGCGTCTCTGCGCCCAGACCAGTGAACCAGATCGGTGCTAACTGCATGTCCCCAGTTAATTTGGCCATTAAGATCCCGAGAGAACGGAATTGCCTGATAGTAGAGATGGTACGTCCCGTTTACATAGACAAGACCGTTCGGATCATTCATCCATCCCCATGAGGGAGCAAAATGAAAGAAAGGTCTCCATGAACTGTTGGGATATTCCTGCACATTCAGCCGAACCGTTTCAGAACCTCCCTTAGAGTAATAAAGGTTTGGGGCGATTTTAACCGTCAGGTTAAAGTTCTGATCTTTAGGGGCATTGAGAGGCACAGCAACTTCCAGTACAATTTGCCCTTTTGCTCTGCCCTGTCCAAGTCCTTTCTTACTGAGAAGCCTGACACCAATCCGCGCATCCGAGGAAGCGACCGAAGTCGCAAAATCGATCCCATCTCCGATCACAGTAATACGGCGTGTTTCACCCTGATGAACACTACCACCTCCAACAACCTTTTCGATCGCAGACCGAGCAGGAGCGGGAAAAATCAACAAAGCCGCGGTCGCATAGAGTACAGAAACAGTACGCACCTTCATCGCTCTTCTCCAAACAATATCCCTGCAATTCCGGCTGAAACTTCACCACCTTGACGCAAGGAAGTGGATGGATGCATTACATATATATTAAATTTTCATGGTAAGCATTTAATGCAGTAAACAAAAAATAACACTTTTCCGCTTTCTATGACGCTCCATTCATGCAAGAACGTTACTATGAGCGCTTTTTCAAGTCAACTGCTAGTATCACCTGTTGAGAGTTGCTAGCAGGGCAGAAAGTGAGATACATAGTCGCCCAATACGGTTCGGTTAAGACCAAAAAACCTGTAAACTTAGCTTTGTCTTCAGTAGACCTCTTGCAAAAGTCGCTCAGGAAAATTTGATTTTGGGGAGACAAAGCTCATAATTATAGAGAGCAGCAATCAGATTAAACCTTAAACTAAATCTTTGTTTTCTAGTAAGGATTCAGGTCTAATATTTAGGAAGCAGTGATGGCCGAGACAGATAATTATTAGAATTAGCCAGCAGTGCTTGTGCAAAAAAGTCAATCA
>NZ_JBALEF010000043.1:0-388482 GCF_036918245.1 Nostoc sp. | reverse complement strand
AAAGGTTCAACAATGAAGCTCAAAGGTTCAACAATGAAGCTCAAAGGTTCAACAATGAAGCTCAAAGGTTCAACAATGAAGCTCAAAGGTTCAACAATGAAGCTCAAAGGTTCAACGATGAAGCTCAAAGGTTCAACAATGAAGCTCAAAGGTTCAACGATGAAGCTCAAAGGTTCAAAGTTCACCCTTAAAAGCTCAAGTTTCATCCTCATCTCTCTCACTTTCCCCTTGTCCCCAACAAAATGCTTATTACCCTACTTTTCGTAGCTCTACTAGCTTTCTACGTCGCCTGGAATCTCGGAGCAAACGATGTCGCTAACGCGATGGGAACCTCTGTAGGTTCCAAAGCTGTTACGCTCAAACAGGCACTAATCATTGCTGGGGTATTAGAGTTTAC
This sequence comes from Nostoc sp., assembly GCF_036918245.1. Taxonomy (GTDB): domain Bacteria; phylum Cyanobacteriota; class Cyanobacteriia; order Cyanobacteriales; family Nostocaceae; genus Nostoc. The sequence goes on along the minus strand of NZ_JBALEF010000043.1, from coordinate 388,085 downwards.
GGGTGCTGTGTTGTTTGGACATGAGGTAACGGAAACTCTAGCAACGAAAATTGCTAATCCCGCCTTATTCGCAGCTACACCCCAAATATTCGTTGTTGGAATGGTAACAGTACTAATATCGTGTGGTGTGTGGTTGCAAATTGCCACATCACGCGGTTTACCTGTATCTTCTTCTCATGCAGTTGTTGGTGCGATCGCTGGATTTAGTTGGGTAGCTTTGGGAGTAAATGCAATTGATTGGTCATCAATTGGCTTGATCACCATTGGTTGGATTTTAACACCGTTAATTAGTGGTGCGATCGCTGCTTTATTCTACAGTCAAATCAAGCACTGGATTTTAGATCAACCCAATCAAGTAGTGCAATTACAAGAGTGGATTCCCTGGTTGAGTACTCTGCTGCTAGGTGTATTCGGCGTGATTGTATTACCATCACTCACAGAACCGCTAACCAATTTTGTAATTGAGCAAGTTGGTTTTACAATCCCTTCTCATGACATCCCACTGTTAACCGGTGCAGTAGCAGCAGTTGGACTCACAATCATGAGTTGGCGACAATTGGAAGAGAGGGGAGACAAGGGGGATAAGGAAGAACTACTCACCAATCCCGTGGAAAGATTATTTGCGCGATTCCAACTGCTAAGTGCTTGCTTTGTAGCCTTTGCTCACGGTTCTAATGATGTGGGAAATGCGATCGCTCCTTTAGCTGCGATCGTTTACATCAATCGCACTGGTAGCGTACCTACTGATGGTATAACTATCCCGCTTTGGATTTTAATCCTTGGTGGTGCTGGTATTGTTGGTGGTTTAGCTGTCTGGGGAAAAAAAGTCATTGCTACCATTGGCGAAAACATCATTGCCTTGCAACCCAGTAGTGGATTTTGTGCCGAACTGGCAACTGCTACCACCATCCTCATCGCTTCCCGGCTAGGTTTACCAGTCTCCACCTCCCACGCTCTCGTCGGTGGTGTAGTTGGTATTGGACTAGTGCAAAATCTCAAGTCGATTAAGTTTCAAACACTAAAAGGCATTGCTGCCGCATGGCTAATTACAATCCCTGTGAGTGCTGCCCTTAGCGCTGGCATCTTTAGCATCGCCCGGATTTTATTCTTCTAAGAATTATTAATATTGTCCAAAATTTTTCCTCTACTGGAATTTACTCAAAGCAAAACCCAGATTGCAAAAACGCGTGCTTTTGCAGAATTGCTGCTAATTCATTAGAATGTTGTGCAGGGGATAGCGTAACTTGGAATTTCCACAGAAAGATACTTTAATCTCCATTTAGAGATATAAACTGTCACACAAGTTACATTCAACACAAATTTATAGCTAGTTTCGCAAGTCAGACAATTTTGTGGCCATCGCACAGGCATCTGCAAGTCTTTGACAATTATTATTGTCAGCAAAACAGTAAATATATATTTATTTGGAGTGAGATTTCTTTAAAAGTAAAAATCTCATTAGCAAATAATTTATGAAAATTAAACTGACCAAAAACAAAAAAGTCTCAGTTCAAGGGACTTGCAGGCGTAGCGATAAATCCCAAAAAATCTAATGGTCAAATACTTATCAATGCTGAAGAGAACACGGTGTAGTAAGCTGTAAAGCAAACTTAGATGCTTTGCTAACCTGTGTCTAGTATGACAGAATTACGTTGAAATGCGGAAGTGCTGTTAAAATTTTTGATTTATCTGGCAAAATACAGGAAATTAGGATGACCGTCAATAAAGTGTACCGGAAGCAGCTTTATCGTCAAAGTGTTAGAGGTTAGAAGCTAATGGGGCGATTCGAGAAGCAACCAGAAAACCCAAGAGTCAGAGGGGAGCTATCTAGAGCAGCAGAAAATGCTCTTTGGGCTGTAGTTGAAGACTTAGAAAATCTTCAGCAGAATGTCCTCAGAGCCTTGCAGGAAGACGTAAAGCGGCTTCAGTCAGAAAAAAATCGGTTATCTGATGAGATTCAAAGCTTGGTAGAGGAAAAAGAGCATTTACAACAAGTGCGCCAAATTACTGAGCAGCAAGTCTTAATTCGGCAACTGGCAGAAGTTCTGGCAAAGCATATATCTTCACAACTGCAATCCTCTCTGGCAACTTTAGCTAACCAAAGCATGGAGGGCAAATCTTACGAACAAGCTGCGCTGAAGTCTGCTGAAGTGAGCAGCAATGTAGTAGGTGAAATCAATGAAAAAGTCGAACACATGTTTGACAGTCTCGATGACACCGTTACTGTTACCTTTAATTCCTTACAACAGGAGCTGAAGAACTATCAAAGTAATCTTTCCCAACAGTTGTCACGGATGTATAGCCAGCAGCAGCAAGGGGAAACGATTTTGGCGGAGTTTGTCAACCGCCTGCATGGAGAACTAGAAAAAACTATAGAAGAAACTTCACGCAAATCAGCAACAGCAGGTATACCTACTGTTTTGCAGTTTACGGAACCACAAAAAAACAGTTCTGTTGAAACATCCCTGCCAGAATTTGAGCAAGTAGTAAGAAATTCCCTTGAGCCAATTTCCCCGATCTCCAATAAATTTTCACCAAGGGAAACAACATTAGAGCCGCCTATTGTTAAAGAAAATACCGCGAATCCAATTTCTTCTCCCAGCAAGGATTTGTCGTCAAGGGAAATAACATCAGAGCCGCCTATTGTTAAAGAAAATACCGCAAATCCAATTTCTTCTCCCAGCAAGGATTTGTCGGTAAGGAAAATAACATCAGAGCCGCCTATTGTTAAAGAAAATACCGCGAATCCAATTTCTTCTCCCAGCAAGGATTTGTCGGTAAGGAAAATAACATCAGAGCCGCCTACTGTTAAAAAAAATACCGCGAATCCAATTTCTTCTCCCAGCAAGGATTTGTCGTCAAGGGAAACGCCATCAGAACCTACTGCGGCTATAGTTCCCCCACTAAAAGATAATGCCACCGAGCCAATTTCTGTCTTAAATCAAGAATCGCCGGAAAACGAAACCAAATCAGAGCCTGCGATCGGATCTTTGCTACAACCGAGAATGATCCGACCTTCTCCAAAGAATGTTAATGAACCAATTGCTGTCCGCCGCAAGAACGTATCGCAAAGCAAAGCTGAATCTTCATCAACCACTGCGTTAGAACCGCAAGTAAAAGCAAAACCCTCACAATCGCGATCGCCTAATTCCTCTGGCTTCTCGACACTCCAAATCGGTTTATTGTTGATCGTATTATCGGCAGTGGTATCGTCGCTTTACAACGTAGCTATCAAGGTGATTTTCCACGAAGGTTCCCAGATTTTTGGAGTATTAGAGGTAGAGCAGTTGCTACCGCCGACTTTGGGCAATACTCTGTTAATTTTGACGCTACGGTTTATGGTAGTCGTACCACTAATGGTACTTTTGTCTCCGATATTGCATCCAAGACTGTGGCAAGACTTGGAAAACTTGTCTGCTTCAGTCCGAGGAAATGCCACACCTGCCAATGCAGCTACCAAGCAGATTTTGGTGTTGTCAATTGTGAGTGGGTGCTTTTTGTTTTTATCTCAGGTACTAATCTACATTGCGATCGCTCAAGTCACAACTGGAATGGCGATCGCACTGTTCTTTATCTATCCAATGGTTAGTGGTCTATTTTCGTGGTTTCTGTTTCGCGATCGCCCCACTCTATTCCGCATCGCGGCGATCGCTGCAATTTGCTGCGGTGAATTGTTGGTTTTAGGGGGTTCTCCCAGCATCGGTATCGGTAATACTTCAATGGGAAGCAGCACCGCCATTCTTTCGGGTGTGGCTTTTGCTGCCTATATAATTCTGACGCGAGTCTGTGCTAGCAAACTGCATCCGGTGACTTTTACTTTAATTAACTTCACTACCATGCTGTTGTTGAGCTTTATCTGTTTGATGCTACCTTTGCCAAGCAATTGGAACTTGGTAGTAGTTGACCCCTCTAAAATGCTGGAACTAGTTTTAAGCGCATTTATTTTGGGTGTGCTGACTCTTGCTGGCTATTTGCTCAATAATGTTGGTATTGGTAAACTAGGTGCTTCGCGATCGGCGCTCATCGGTGGTAGCATCCCAGTTTTAACCGTGATTTTCGCTGGGTTAATCATTCAAGAAAATTTGGATATTGTGCAAATTCTGGGAGTATTATTTGTAACCTTTGGTGCGGCTGCTTTCAGCTTTGAAACAATGCGAAATCAGGTTAAACCCTCTAGTCCCACGAATTAAATGGCGAGTTTAATCAGCTTAAGGGTGATGGCAGCTACTTTACCTTCCATCACTGCCAGCATCAATCCTGACGCTAATGCGCTCACTTGTAACTTCTCTAAATCATCTGTGACAAACAAGATCCCCGACTTCTCAAAGAGGTCGGGGATTTAAGTTTTTATGAATGATTTCAGAATGCTGTATAGGTGCAGACAACACTTAATAGATCGGCAAGCAGTATTCAGAATAAATCGACTTGTAATATATTTTTAGGAATTTAGCCTGATACAGGTAGGGAAAACACGTATATGTAAGCAATATGAGTAGTACTGACTCTAGCAATGTGAGCACGAGTACTTGCTCAGAGAGAAGATTCACAAGGAGTTAAGACCATTGCAGAACATTTTGGAATTAAGAGATGAAGAAGTCGCAGAAATGTTTAGAGTACCCCGTTTTTTTGAGGCAAGCGTATCTAAATTAATTACTTTCGAGCGCAACCAATGTTAAGAACCAACGACAAAATCAGCATTTCTTGTTTAGGTTTGATAGTTTCTAAGACTCAAAGCGATGTCTACGATAGACTGCACCTACGCAAAATCTGTATCAATAAGCAGTTCTTAATGCGACTAGTTTGAAATTTATTGAGAATATAATCCCTTTGTTGATATTAAGCAGCCGGACTGCCCGTTTTTTCTATGTGGGAGGATAAATAAGTGGGCAAGAATAAACTAACTTATATTAAGCAATGTAAATTTATCAAATTGCCTTATACTGAGGGCTAAAGCCCTTATTATTGGTCGCTGAAGGAGAAGCCCCCAGACGCTCGATGACTCGCTAATGCTGCGCTATCGCCCTTGGCGTCTCCCTTTGGGAGAAGACAGCGCTAAGTCACTACAAATCTTTAATTATTCACACCCACTTACTAATTGTGTTTCGTAAGATGGTATCTTTATTTCTGTCGTTTTATACAAGTCAACTTAATCTGCGATCGCCCAGACACCCAGAAAAAGAAGCTGATATCGTAGCTTGCTGCGGATTATCATCCTTTTATAGCAACAAACTCTCTACGTAATTTAAGTCTCTCAAATATATAAAATAGCGAGGTAAAAACATACTTGAAAGTAGCCAATAAATTAGTTAAATCATGAAAATTTAAAATTCTTTCATGAAATAAATATAAATTTATTGCAAAAAAATCTCTAAATAATCATTGGATGGAACCCAAGATGTTTTATTATATGTATGGCTATTAACTAATCTTTTGGTTATTATCACGAGCGGCAAAGCCTTATAGATACGCGATTTAGTCGTAATTAATCGCGGCTTTTTGTGTCCAACATCAATATAAAATAATAAATAAAACTTGGATTTAGGAGTAGATATAAAAATATCATCAAACCTTGATTCAAGCAGAATATAAAATATTTAAATAGTCATCATTTATAAACTTTAAAATGCATAAATTTATTTCAAAACTAAAAAATAGTGATATGATAAGGAACAATATTTGAAAAACAACAGGTATTTTGAAATTGGAATTATTTGCTCTACTTGATGTCTACTATCTTTCCTCAAGCCAACGGCTGATACTGCCGAGACATCACTGGAGGTTGTAAACGGAATGATAGTTCACAACGAGCTGTATAGCTCAACCTCTAAATGTGGCTACACCTGGTAAGCGATTTGTTTTGAGACTATTCCCAATTATTTCTAGTCACTTGTGTACTAAAAATAATTCGCCAAAGCTGAAAACAAGCATCTTTCTCTAGTAACAGATATCCTAGATTAACCGCGCAAACTAGTTTTTACTCTGAGTCGGCATAGTGCCATAATTAGGTGTAAGCAGCTTGACGTTGTTGCTCTTGAAAGATGAAAAAAACCAGAAAACTAAAAGGCTTTGTAGATTAATTGCAGCATAGTTGACTGTTGGGAGATAAACCGCCGTTAAACTGGATTTGGTGGTGTCTCTAATTTTCCGGTTAGATGCAGAGACAGTTATAGTGACAACTACCGACTCTGCTTTTTGTACCAGGAAATATGCGAAAACGGTAGTTTGTGCTACCACCGATATCATCGTTATCGCATACTAATATAGTTTGAAGTAAAGACAGCCTTCAGCCAGGTGTATACTACCTATTTTCACTCGATTAAAAATTGTGTAAACGTGCTATTCAATTGTCTGTAATATGAGTAACGACATAGATCTGATCAAACGTCTTGACCCCAGTGCGATGGATCAGATCATGCTTTATCTGGCTTTTAGTGCCATGCGGACGAGTGGGCACAGGCATGGGGCATTTTTAGATGCAGCCGCAACAGCAGCAAAGTGTGCAATTTACATGACTTATCTAGAGCAGGGACAAAACCTGCGAATGACAGGGCATTTGCATCACTTGGAGCCGAAACGAGTAAAAATTATTGTAGAAGAAGTCAGACAGGCACTAACAGAAGGCAAACTGTTAAAAATGCTGGGTTCTCAGGAACCTCGCTATTTGATTCAATTGCCTTATGTCTGGCTAGAAAAATATCCTTGGCAACCGGGGCGATCGCGCGTTCCTGGTAGCAATCTGACAAGTGAAGAAAAAAGACAAATTGAGCAGAAACTGCCCAGTAATTTACCTGATGCTCAGTTAGTTAGCTCCTTTGAGTTTCTGGATTTGATCGAGTTTTTACACAAGCGATCGCAAGAAGACTTACCACCCGAACACCAAATGCCTTTGAGTGAAGCTTTGGGTGAGCATATCAAGCGCCGTTTGCTTTACTCAGGAACGGTAACGCGTATTGATTCTCCTTGGGGAATGCCCTTCTACGCGCTTACCCGTCTTTCTTATACGCCAACAGACGATGAAGAACGTACACACATCACGGTGGAAGATACCGCCCGGTATTTCCGCATGATGAAAAATTGGGCAGAACGGCGACAAAACGCCATGCGCTTGCTGGAAGAACTTGACATACTGCCAGAAAAAATGGGTCAGGCGATGGAAGAATTAGATGAAGTTATTCGTGCCTGGGCAGACAAATATCACCAAGACGGTGGTATTGCAGTGGTTTTACAGACGGCTTTTGGTGAAAAAGAAGACTAGTACAACTAACTGTGCAAACTGTGCAAAATTCTAAATTCCCAAAGCTGAAAAACTGACGTGAGTTCAACTAACCTCTCTCCAACTCCTCTTTGCGTTGGAGAGGAGCATTATAATGTTTTTCATTTATTTGAATGCTTACCTGGTCAGTGGATACTTTGGGAACAGTGCTAGGTATCGGAACGCCCACAAGTAGCAGAAGTGGTACTGAAGTTTGTCTGAGCTAATAGAGCGTTTGACGGAAGTTGCATTAGTGTACAATCCGCTTGAAGGTTCACGTGATATTTTTGTAGTCTGCTTGTACCGACTTAGGATTAGTGTGACAACAGCAAGCGATCGCTTTATCTACGATCAAACTACGGGTAATTTTTTCTTTGATGCAGATGAGATTAGTAAAGCTGCACAAGTTCAAATCACCCAGTTCTCGAATCAGGCAATGCTGACTAATCTAAATATTACTGTCATTGCCTAACGAAAGCTATATAGTCAGCAAAGGGAAATTACCCAGTCAGGTTGAAGCATTGTAATATGTAAGGTTGGGCTTCGCTGTTGCTCAACCCAACCTACAAATTAAAATCGGATGATTTATTTTTTGGTAGTCCCTGAATCAGGTTGGCAAATAGCCACTCTATATTCAACCTGTATTTTCAATCAATTACACAAAGCACTGTAATCTAATTAGTGCCCGGTTGAGTTGGAACAATTGGTTGAGTTGGAACAATTGGTTGAGTTGGAACAATTGGTTGAGTTGGAAATGGGGTAGTCTCTAAACTTGGACTTGAACCCGCAGGAATTATCGTTGGCGGTGTAGACGAAGATGAAGCACCGATAACACTATCATCAGCACTGATACAAGTATCTAGCGCTTGAGTAGCGGGAAAGTCAATTTGACTACGCAAGCCAACCACACACTGGCCAAAGCGCACGGGTAACAAACTGCGTCCACAATAATCTAAAACTGTCGGATTAGCTTCTTCCTTAGTACTTAGGCTGACGCCAACTACACAGGTTGCTAACTCTTCAGGACGCCGGGCCTTTCCACAAGAAAAAAGCGCATCCGTCGCAGCAATTTGGGTTTCCTTATCAATTTTCACCACGCAAGCAGCCAAATCTTTTGGACGCAGTGCTGCTGCACAACCTGATGATGCCGCTTCTGCCTTTACACCCACACTCAAAAGGCGACCCGCACAGACACTATAATCATTCCTGTAGGAGGCAGCAACAGCCACATTAGGCAAGATTGTTAAACATCCAGCTATAGCCAAAACTGGTAATGTTAAAATCCTGGAGGTGGAACTGCCTTGTTTGTTCTTACCTCTGCTAACCATTTTTTTGCTCATTGACATTGCCATTCTCCAAACACCCAAAGTTATGCTAACTCAAATATCTTAAAAATCCTCTGTAATCTAAGAATTTCAGAGGTAGTAAAGTATAGACATAATTAATTATGTCGAAAATTGTGTTAATATAGCTGTTTGAAAGATAAGTAGGCAACGTAAAAAGTATTTCAGAGTAAGAATACTGCGTAAACCAATCTGATGATTGAGTAGTCTACGAAACTAAATAAACACAAAAAACTTATTGGCAGTAGTACGGCGGGGCACGTCGGAATTCAGGCTTGGAAGCTAGTGTGTCGGCTCAACCGACTTAAAGCAACTGGCGTAAAGCAGATGCCTCTACATTGGTAGGATACGTCATACCAAAGTAAGCACCTTCAAAAAACCAAGAATCCGCTGATTTATCATCAGTGGAATGTCAAAATGGAATGTTTAGGTAAAGTTTAAACAGGATTAGATTAAGGAAACTCATGTCCCGATATAGAGGGCCCCGCCTCAGAATTGTCCGCCGCTTGGGCGACTTACCAGGATTAACTCGTAAAAGTGCCAGACGCGCTTACCCACCTGGGCAGCATGGTCAGAATCGCAAGAAGCGCTCTGAGTATGCTATCCGTCTAGAGGAAAAGCAAAAGCTCCGCTTCAACTACGGTTTGACTGAAAAGCAATTGCTCCGCTATGTGCGGAAAGCCAGACGTGTTACTGGTTCTACCGGACAAGTCCTGCTGCAATTGCTAGAAATGCGTTTGGATAATACCGTTTTCCGCTTGGGTATAGCCCCGACTATCCCAGCAGCTCGTCAACTAGTAAATCACGGTCACGTAACTGTTAACGGTCGTGTGGTGAATATTGCCAGCTACCAATGCCGTCCTGGTGAAGTAATTGCGGTCAGAGATCGGGCACAATCCCGGAAGTTGGTGGAAGCCAACTTGCAATACCCCGGTTTGGCCAACCTCCCCAGTCATTTGGAGTTTGACAAAAATAAGTTGGTTGGTAAAGTCAACAGCGTTATTGAGCGCGAATGGGTGGCACTACAAGTTAATGAACTACTTGTGGTGGAATACTACTCACGACAAGCGTAATAGTTATTTGTCCTTAGTCATTTGTCCTTAGTTATTTGCAAAGGACAAATGACCAATTACTAGCCGCCAATTTGCGACATGGTGCGGGTATATGTACCTAAATTACCAGAATCACGTTGTTTAAAGTTAATTTCTGGCTTGATTCCGAGTAAATGTCTAACCTGCTCTTGTAATTGAGCGGTGCTGACACCAGAACGCAGAGCAGTTTTTAAATCTATTTGACCAGTTTCGTTTAATAAACAGGGGCGCAGCCAGCCATCGGCACTCAGGCGCATCCGGTTACAACGATCGCAAAAACATTCTGACATCTGACTAATAAATCCTAGTGTCCCCTTCGCACCGGGAATTTGAAAGACATCAGCTGGGCCAGCACCACGAACTTGTGATTCTGTCAAGCCCCAGCGATCGCGAATCTGTCCTCGTAAATCGGCTGATGATACCCAACCGCGATCGCCAAATAAATGCACATTGCCAATGGGCATAAATTCAATAAATCGAACGTGCCACTGTTTATCGATTGTCAGGGCAGCTAAATCTAGAACTTCGTGGTCGTTAACGCCAGGAATCACCACCACATTCAGCTTCAGTGGGTCGAATCCGACTTGATGGGCAGCTTGAATCCCATGCCAAACTTGTTGCCAACGAGAACGCCCCTGATTACCAATAATTTGATCAAAAATATCGGGATCGAGAGAGTCCAGACTAATATTAATTCGTCGCAGACCAGCATTGTAGAGGTTTTGTGCCATCGGAGCCAGCAAAAAACCGTTGGTGGTCATTGAGAGGTCTTGAGTTTGGGGTAAAGTTGCGATCGCCCTGACCAAATCCACCACACGCGGACGCAATAAGGGTTCACCCCCAGTCAACCGAAATCGGCTAAAGCCTACTGGAATAAATACCTCTTGAATTAAGGTGAGCAATTCCTCATCAGTTAACAGCTGTTGCTTGAGAATATAGTCCAGTTCTACTCCCTCTGGCATACAGTACTGACAACGAAAATTGCAGCGATCAATTAAGCTAATGCGGAGGTAGTCTACCTGGTTCATCGTTTTATTTTTATTGTCTCTGATTAATTAAAGACTTTACAAAGGTGGTTTACCCCTTATTACTATCTTTGTTGTAGCTGAAAATACTGTACTCCCCCTTAAGTGAGAGTCCACAGATTATGGCATAATAAGCCGATCGCATCCACTAGTTAGTCATCAATCGTGCAAGACACCGACTCCATCAACGACCTTGCTGCTGCCTTACAACAGCCAGCCGATATCAGCTTTGAACTGCCCGATCCAGAAGATGAACAGATTCTAGAATCAGATTTTCAACAGCAGCTAGAAATAGCTTGGCAGGTATGCGATCGCTTTGATTTGCAAACTGAAATCTGGCGGGGGCGAATTTTACGGGCGATCCGCGACAGAGAAAAAGTGGGTGGTGACGGACGCGGTACTGGCTTTTTGCGATGGCTAAAAGAGCGGGAAATCAGCAAAAGTCAAGCATACTCCTGGATTCAACTGGCGAATAGTGCTGATACTCTCATTGAAGACGGTAAACTTGACCCCGCATCTGTGAACAACTTCAGCAAACGGGCATTTGTCGAAACCTCCAAAGCAGTCCCCGAAGTGCAACAGATGGTGAGTGAAGCCGCCCAAAAAGGCGATCGCATCACTAGGCGGGAAGTGCGTCAACTCAATGATGAATGGACAGCCATGTCCTCAGATTTATTACCCCAAGCAGTTAAAGAAAAAGCAGCAGATAACACCCTTCCCCCGCGCTACATTGCCCCACTGGTGAAGGAAATGGAAAAACTGCCAGAATCGCATCAAAAGTTTATCCAAAAGGAAATAGCTGCCAATCCTGATGTGGATACCCTGAAACAGGTAACTAACGAAGCGCGTAACTTAGCTAAATATCTTAAAGGAGCGGCTCAAGTTCAGGCGCTGACACAGGAAGATGTTGACATTGAAACAGCCTTAGAAGAAGCCCAAAGGGTCGGCTGTTTGAGCATTGCGGCTGACTTGGTAAATCAAGCATCGCAAATTGAACAAACGATCGCTAAATTGTACATGACTTGGAAACGAATCGGTAATTTAGCAGATCGATTATATGTAGATACTGGTGCAAGTACACCCAACTTGCGATCGCTCCTCACTTGCTTGGAACCTCTGGGTGGTGAAATCATGGAATTGCAACTTAGTGGTGCGACTGAACACACTGTTCGTTTGCAAATTCAGGAGACGAATTAGAGAATAGGCAATCTCGCATTTGTTATTTCGGCGATCGCATTTGTTACTTTGGCGAACGCATTTGTTGATTCGGCGATTGCATTTGTTGATTCGGCGAACGCATTTGTTGATTCGGCGAACGCATTTGTTGATTCGGCGAACTCATTTGTTGATTCGGCGAACTCATTTGTTGATTCGGCGTACGCATTTGTTGATTCGGCGTACGCATTTGTTGATTCGGCGTACGCATTTGTTGATTCGGCGTACGCATTTGTTATTTTGGCGTACGCATTTGTTGATTCGGCGTACGCATTTGTTATTTTGGCGTACGCGTTTGTTATATCAGCGATGCCTACGGCTGGCTACGCCTACGCATTTGCTGATTGCGTTTATCCTAAAACAATCTTAAAACAAAGACCTCTCCCTGGTTTTACTATGCAAAGCCTGTCCCTCTTCATTTCAAAGAGGGACAAGCTTGAACTAAAGTTCAAGGTAGGAAGAGGTTTGTCGAACTTACGCCTAATTAGCAGGGCAAGATTTAGAGGTGAGCAAGGAGTTATGGGGCGTCGCTGTGGGTACTTGAGCAACTAGAACTACATTCCCATTGGCATCCATTACCCAGCCTTGGGCTTCTACAATTTGAGTAGATTCGTTGACAGAATTAACTTTCTGTGATTTTTCTGTGTTTCGCTGCGCCTGAACAACGGCTCTTTTCTGAATACTGCCAGCACGATTCTGACTCTCTGGCTTGAGTGTGATCCAATCTGCCAGCACCGCATCATCAGCTATCAATGGCTGTGTGGGATCGGCTACTAGTCCTCCACGTCCAGTCTGAATAAATGAACTCCTTCCTATTTTTCCACCAGAATTACAATCAGCAACAATTTGCCGCGAAGCATCAACCAAATTTACGGGTAGTTCCACTAATCCTTTACTAGGGTCAGCATCTGGTGAGTTGATTTGTACAGTGCCATTTAATCCAAACTCGGAACTGGCAGTAATGTCACTATAAGGAGTCGGTTTTTCTCTATATTGTGTGCCTATGACACCAAAAGCCTTGATTTTGACATTACCACCATTGCCGCCGACAGCATTAGCACTGATGTCGCTATCTTCACTGGGGACAGCGACAATGAAGCTATTACTATTAGGTACGATGAAGCTATTACTACTATTAGGTACATTGATGAAGATATTACCGCCATCTCCCTTATCTCCTGCATTAGTGGTTATTTGACTGTTGCGGCGCATCAGTAATAAGTCCCGCACCTGTAGCGAAATATCACCACCCCGACCTAACTCACTATTAGACATGAGTGTTCCTTTGTCCAGAAGGACAGAGCGAGCAGTTATATTTAGATTTCCGGCTGATCCCACTTGGTAGGTTAGATCATTTTGAAATTCACTGCCTACAGTTACTACAGCCCCATCCCGAACAATCAATTGCCCTGTAGTTAGCGTTAAGTCTCCAGCAGCTCCAAAACCTCGTGTAGAAGCAAACAAGCCGCTGAGTCTAGAAGTATTTTCTGGGATTCCAATTAATTCTATAGACTCCGATGCGTTTACAGTCAAACGTCCTCCTTGTCCTTTAGCTGGTATAAATTCGCCATAAGGTGACATAGAACCAGCAGATTCTGTTAGTATCCTTGCTCCATCTTGGATACGCAATCTTTTAGTAATGATAGTTATGTCGCCAGCATTTCCGTCTCCTGAAGTTGCAGTAAACAATCCGCTTGCCAAAAAATTATTACTATTTGGTAAATAGGATTGGGATGCACCGCCAATCAGTTCTACGGAATCTGAGGCGTTTACGGTCAATAGTCCAGGAGAACCTGAACTAATACGATTACTATTAAGTACTACTTGTGCGCCATCTCGAACAACTAACTTCCTAGTTGTGATTGTTAAGTCTCCGGCATTTCCAATGCCGAGATTCCTGGTGCTCAAAGAGGTGCCAGAACCAATCAATTCTACTGAATCTGAGGTAGTTACCGTTAAATTTGCTCTTGGTTCCAAGCTAAGAGTATTAGCTAAAATAATGGAACCTCCATCGAGTACTAACTGCTTACCTTGCACCTGAATATTGCCGCCACCTTCGCCACTGACATCTACATAAGACGGAGTATTAGTTCGTTGAGTTAGTTGAATATTTTGAAAATTCTGAACTCCTTCATATCCCAAACTCCAAGCTTGGTTTGTTGGGTTTAGGTTGACCTTAACCAGACTATTGGCAGCAACACTTCCGAGTTCAATTCTTCCTGACTTTGCTGTTAAATTCCCGCCCTCCAACGTTATGTCACCACCCACTAGTGCTAAGGTTTTGCCTGTTTGCACTTGTAGACCAACAGGGTAACTCAAACTATTAGCTTCGCCATCAAGACTAGGTGCTTGGGATCTATTGTATATGGGAGCTGCACTTGGGCCAAATTGTAAGCCAAAAGGAACGCTGACTGTGAGCAGAGGTATATTTTGAGGTTCTATGGCACTAAACGTTGTACCATCAGCAAAGTTCAGACTATTCGCCGTGCTTGCAATAAATGAACCGTTAATTTGTAAAGACGCATTAGGCCCAAAAACGATCCCATTAGGATTAATCAGAAATAGATTAGCTTTGTATTGAGCTTTAATGATGCCTTCAATGTTAGAAAAAGACTTCCCTGTTACTCTGCTAATAATATTCTGAACACCCTCAGTATTTCTAAAATCAGCAGTAGTTCCATTCCTTACAGAAAACTCTTTAAAACTGTGAAACAAGTTGTTTCCTACTAAGGTGCCACCTTCAATACTTGTGATATTGTTACTTTCTGTAACTTGAGAATTAGTAGGTAGAGTATTATCTCCAATAATTTGAGCTACAGCAGAGTTTGCATAGAAAGTTATTGCACTACTTATTATGACTCTTAGCCATCGATTCCAGATCATAAAATTACTCATACCGAAATATTACAACCCACTAGAGAAAAGTTTATTTAGAGGATGTCTGAAAAGTTTTGACAAGGTATATTTTGTCATTATGAGTGAAGCTTCGCTTCACTCATAATCTCGATTTTTCGTTAAGTTGTGAGATGGTTCACTTTGCTGGCGCTACGTTCAGCATGACATTTTTGACTTCTCAGACATCCTCTTAGCTCGACTTTATCCAAAATTAAGACTCGGTTTTCTTTATCGGCAAAAACCCTAGCTTTTTGGCAAATACTTTTTCCACCTCACAGATTATCGATGAAGTTAAAAAAGTAAAACTAATGTCCCATAAAGGTTTCAGTTGAAGTGAGCGCGTTGGGAAAAAAATGGATAAAGTCGAGCTTAGGGACATATCCATCCACCATTTGGACAGCAAGGTAATTTGTCATACCATACACATCCCATTAGTTTCTTTTTCTGGTCTGGAATTGCTAACAATAATTCATTAACTTTTTGGTCGCCAACAGCATCACTCAATTTAATCTCGGTTAAGTCAAGAATACACTGAACCTTGAGAATTTCTTGCCCTGATATGCCATATTTTTTCACTATCTTGCCAAAATTAGAGTTATTCAATATATTATTCAATTCGTTTTTAATCTCCTCTTCTAATTGCTGTAATTTTTGAGGATCAATGACTGTTTGCTGTGAAGTTTGAGATTCCATGAATTTTACTCTCCTTGTAGACTGTTAAATGTGTGAACTTATCTTGTGATGTACTAAATTAACGTGAGTTCGATTAGTACAGTTTGGCAATGAAGAAATCAATAATACAAAGTCTAGAGTGGTACGAAAGCATTAGGTTTCTAACGTTCTTGTGAACTCCGATAATTATGAATTCAGCTTGACTAGTTATAATTACGCATTGTGTTACAGAACTTCATATATTTCTGCCGGATTTGTTTCAAGGATTCATGAATCTGGCTACTCACCATTGATTACTCAAGAGAATTGAGTAATTGATATCTCCTCAAGTCTCACACTCTGCTTACGGTTTGGATAAACCCACAGGCTTTATTAAGGCGATCGCTTATATAAAAAAGTTCATTGCAAAGCAGCGATGTCTATGGTGAGCTACGCCAAAGCACTACACCTGATTTGAGTACAAGGGGTGATCGCTTGTGTGAAGGTCATAGTGAAGAAGCGATCGCACCCACAGCTTAGTTTTGTAGAAGGGGCGATCGCTTGTATAAAGTTCATAACAAGGAAGCGATCGCACTAACACCTGAGTTTAGTAGGAGGAGCGATCGCTTATATAAAGGTGATTGCGAAGAAGCGATCGCTTGTGTGAAACTTATAGCGAAGGAGCGATCGCACCGACAGATGAGTTTATTAGGGACTTATTTGTTAGAAATCGCTTACAAGGAGCGATCGCGCCGACAAAAGTTATGAGAATTAAACATTAATCTAAAGACTGCTTAACTTATCTCAAATTCTAATTAGCAGCGCAAGATGTAGGGGTGAGCTAGGAGCTATGGTGGGCGTGTCGCCCCTTCAGCAGCAACTACAACAATCACACCAGTTACCTTTCGCAGCAACCACAACAAGGACACCAGTCACATTCCGCTAGTAAAACATTTTTTTTGTCTGGAATTACTTGTGTAAAGCTATTAAGTTTTTTCTTCTCTACAGAATCTCTATCTGGAATTGCAGTTTGGTCGATAGTGTTATTAAATTTCAGCGCATTTCCTGATATATTATGCTTTTCAAGCACCGTGCTACTGAAGTTAGATGTATTCAGATTATCCTGTAGAGTAGCATCCTGGCTAATTTGAGCAATAGCAGAGTTTGTAGACAAAACTACTGCACCACTTATTGCAATTCCTAGACCTTTAACCCAGTACAAAAGATTGCTCATACTTGATATCCCACCTTTTTAAAGAAGTGACAGTTGCTGTACAGCTAGCAAAGTTTTAGTAATTTGAAGCAATATACATCAAAATCGGTAATCAGTTTTTTATTTTTTATCAAAGTTTATAGAGCTTCACTTTTGCATACAACCCATATTCCGCACCTGGAACTGTCACAAAAGAAATGGCAAAGAAAAGAAGCCATCGCACTGACACCTGAATTCAGTCAAAAGAGCGATCGCTAACTATGCCTAATACTTGGCCTGAGCGATCGCGTAGCGTCTCCAATAGTTGCCGTTCGCGTAGCGTCCCGCAGGGAAGGGATGCCCAATCCCCAAAATGCTAAATATTTTGCTCGTTAACCGTGCCACTATAGAAAATAGAGCTGCAAATTGAGCAATAGGAAGACTAAAGAACACTGTGCAGATAACATTCTTAGGGACGAGTTCCGGTGTACCCACGCGATCGCGCAATGTTTCCAGTGTCGCTCTGAGATTACCCCAAAGGGCAGAACTGTGGTTATTCGACTGTGGCGAAGGTACTCAGCATCAAATTATGCGGAGTGAACTGAAAATCAGTCAACTCTCCCGAATTTTTATCACCCACATGCACGGCGACCACATCTTTGGCTTGATGGGACTTCTTGCTACTTGCGGCTTGGCTGGTAATGTGCAACGAATTGATATCTATGGCCCACCTGGATTAAATGATTACATTCAATCCGCCTCACGTTATTCTTACACGCACTTTTCTTACCCAATCAAAGTTCACGCCATCCGTCCAGGGATAATTTATGAAGACGATGACTTCACCGTTAGCTGCGGTAATTTGCATCATCGGATTACAGCTTTCGGCTACCGCGTAACCGAAAAAGACCGAGCCGGACGCTTTGATGTCGAAAAAGCCAAGGCGTTGCAAATTCCTCCTGGTCGGGTTTACGGTCAACTCAAGCGCGGTGAAACAGTTACCCTTACGGACGGACGGGTGATTGATGGCACCCAATTGTGCGGCCCTACAGAAATTGGTCGAAAAATTGCCTATTGTACAGACACAATTTATTGTGATGGTGCGGTGGAATTAGCTCATGATGTTGATGTATTAATTCACGAAGCTACCTTTGCCCATCAAGATGCAGATATGGCTTTCCAGCGATTGCATTCCACAACCACAATGGCAGCGCAAACAGCCTTAGCTGCTGGGGCGCATCGACTGATTATGAGTCATTTCAGTCCCCGCTATGCTCCCGGAAATACTTTGGAGTTGAAGGATCTCCTTAAAGAAGCTCGTGCTATTTTTCCCCGTACTGATATGGCTTACGATTTTATGATTCATGAAGTACCCAGACGACGGGAAGTAGAGTTAACCAAGGTAGGCGTTTAAATTTTGGACTTCGGCTACGCTCAGTCGAACGATTTTAGATTTTAGATTTCCTATTGAACCCTTCTAATCTAAAATCTAAAATTAACCAGGCTCTATCTTAGATTTTAATAGTTACAATCATAACATCCAGCAAACAAACAGCAGTTTACTTTTCTGAGTAAGTCAACTATTTAACTAACAATTTACGGTTAACTAAGTGTATCAAGAATATACAAATAATATGGTTAAAATATTTTTATCAATGTGTTTTTTCTATTACAAGTTATCAAAATAACTTTAATATATATAGTAATGTTGTGACTCGAATAATTTTATACTCAAATACTTAGGAAAAATAATTAATTTTTTGTCAAGATTTTTCTTCTTTAAATAAAATATTTATTAAAAATTTATCCTTCCAACACTGATTAAGAATTTATATGCATGAATTGATGAACATGAAAGCGCCAGTTTGCATAATATTGTGCCAAATTAGCTTGTCATTGTTGGAAGAAGAATTAAGTATGCGATCGCAGCTATTAGGTGTAAAAAATCATTTCATATTTCTCATAAATCTTCCAAATAAATATAGTGTTTCGATATTAGAGGAGTTTAATAGTGGCTAAGATTAGTCTGAATCAAGAGCAACAGGTTACTACTTCAGCAAAAGGCACAGTTGACATCAGACAACTATCTACTATTTTGCTTCGCCGACGCTTTCTAATCTTTGGGGTTTCTTGTGTAGTTATGTCAGCTGCTAGCCTCTTGGCTGTCATTGCCAAACCTACTTACCAGAGCAATATGCAGATATTGGTGAATTCCAATTTATCTGAAGGAGCACATTCAAATACTCAGGTTACTGATTCAAATTCTCAAGTTGTTGATTCCACTACTCAGATGAAACTCATGCTGAGTTCTAAGTTGCTTCAGAAAGCTGTAGATTTACTCCATTCTGATTATCCTCATATTACCTTACAAGACATCAATGGTCAAAAAGAACATAACAATAAAGCACCTTTAGAAGTAACTCCCGAAGCGGGAGGCATCGGGGCAAATAAAGTTTTTAATCAGGCATTTAAAGTTTCTTTTAATGATAAAGATCCAGTAAAAACACAAAGAGTACTTCAAGCTCTACAGAAAGTCTATCAAAACTACAATAAACAGCAGCAAAAAGAACGTCTGAATCAGGGATTAGCTTTTGTAAATACTCGCCTACCTGAGATAAAAAAAGAGGTGAGTAAAGCTGATAAAAATTTAGAACAGTTTCGCAAAAAATATAAATTACTCGATCCCGAAGTCCAAAGTAAAATTCTGCTAGAATCTCTAGCCGATATTCAACAACAGCTACAAACTACTCGTGCCAACCTTCAAGATGTAAACGCTCGCTACGATAATCTAGAGCAACTAATAGCGTCTTCGTCCCAGCAGAATACATTACTTTCTTCTCAATTAAATCAGTCAAGCCGCTATCAAGCATTATTAAGTGAAATTCAAAAGACTGAACTAGCATTGGCTAAAGAGCGGCTCCGCTATACAGACGATTACCCATCAGTACAAAAATTAAAACAGCAACGCCAAAGTCAACTTTCTCTATTACGAGAAGAGGTGAAAAATATTACTAATAGCAGTAAGGAAAAACCCTTATTCAAAGGACAAATGCTAGGGGTTGATCCAACGCTAGTAGATGAGTTTGTTTTGGTACAAACAAGTGTTTTAGGGCTAACTGCCAATGAAAAAAATTTAGTCGAGTCAGAACAGCAACTACGCTCTGAGCTAAACAAATACCCAAGTTTAATAGCAGAGTATAATCGTTTGCTGCCAAAGGTACAAACTAGTCGCAAAAACCTTGAACAACTACTCCAGGCGCAACAGTCATTGGGACTGAAAATTGCTCAGGAAGGATATAACTGGCAAGTTTTGGCAGAACCTTCTCCCGGTATTTATATGGGTAACAACAGATTATTACTCTTGCTTGGAGGAGCAGTAATTGGCCCGATTTTAGGTATCTTAGCAGCCCTAATTTTGGAAAAGTTTAATGACGCTATTTATTGTGCCGGAGATTTAAAGAAACTAACGAACCTACGTATACTGGGATCGGTACCAAAACTACCATCAATTGGTGTCAAAAAACGGCGGCTTGGCTTGCCTTGGAATGGCCGAAGAAGCTCAGATTTTTCTGTAATAGAAGCTAGTAATAAATTGCCCGTCCATGAAACTTTGGACATGATCTACCAAAATATTCAAATATTAAAATACCCTTTACCGTTCAAGTCGCTGATGTTTACTTCAGCACTACCAGGGGAAGGGAAGACAACCTTAGTGTTAGGTCTTGTAGCTAGTGCTACCCGGATGCATCGACGGGTATTAGTAATTGATGCTAACCTACATAATCCTAGCCTGCATAAAATCCTGGAACTATCCAATGACTGGGGACTATCTCTGTTATTAGTTGATGAGACAACTACTCATTTTCAAGATTATATCCAGCCGATTCACCCCTCCATTGATATTTTGACTGCTGGGCCAGAACCAGAAGATACAGTGAAGTTGCTCAGTTCTCAACGGATGAAAGAACTAATAGAGGTGTTTGAGCAAAGTTATGACCTAGTATTAATAGATGCTCCATCTATTTTAGGCACAGTTGATGCCAGGATTGTGGCATCTTTTTGCAGTGGTATTGTAATGGTAGAGCGTATGGGAAAAGTGACTCGAACTGAACTGACTCAAGCAACAGAAATTTTGAGTAAGTTGAATTTAATTGGAATTATCGCTAATGAAGTGAGCAATTCTCAAAAGGTATTGGCATCGTAAATCGGAGAATAAAAGTTTCTCTTCCACAGCAGTCAGATTTGGACGATTCACTTTCCCTAATTACTGATTTCTACCTTATATTTAAAGCAAAATGCATAATTAGTAGGAGGTGGCAACCTCCAGCGTTGGAGAACTGTCTCATCTTAAAGTAGTAGACGCCATAATCCAGAGCGTCAATTAGATACTAGTGTGATTAGATGATCAGCATGAAATTCCAACTTGACTTAGGCTCTTTATTTTCTCAGATAAAAATACGTTATTGGTGGGTAAGTATCTTTTTGTGGATAGCTTTGGTTGCCCCAGCCCAAGCGTCTGTAATTTTACGCGTGGCAATTGCGAGGGGCGTTAATCAGGTAAAAGTGGGTAGTTCCACCACTGGCATCGTTAAGGATAGTACTGGCCGGACTCTTGGACAGTTGCCAGCAATGAGTGCATATTATGCCCAAGCCGTTCCTGGCGGTGTTGCTTTAGACAAGTGGCAGTCTGGTTTATTTTGGATTGAGCCAACTGGCAAGGGATTTGTTTATATTGGCGATCGCTGGTATCGGGGCAGAACTCTGGTTGTCCCCACAGACAAAGGCTTAACGGCTGTTAATTGGGTTGATGACCAAGAATATCTCTACAGCGTTCTTGGTGGCGAAATGGATGCTAGCTGGCCCCAAGAAGCTTTAAAAGCTCAAGCGATCGCAGCCCGCACTTATGCCCTCTACGAACGAGAAAAACAACGGAATAATCCCGTTTACGATTTAGGCAATACTCCCGATCGCTGGCAAATTTACAAAGGTGTCATCAGTGAATCTCCTGCTACTTATGCCGCAGTGGATTCTACTCTAGGGCAGGTACTAACTTACAAAAATCGGATTATTCTCTCAGTCTTCCACGCTTGTTCTGGGGGACACACTGAAAACGTCGAAGATGTTTGGGGAAGCAGCGAACCTTATCTACGTGCTGTTCAAGACTACGATCAAAATATCCGCGAGTGTAATTGGGTGAAAACCTTCTCGCCCAGTGAAATTAGCGCTAAATTTCCTGATGTGGGCAGTGTGACGGCGATGATTCCAGAGACATACTCACCTTTCCGCAGTGTTAAAGTTTTAAAAATTGTCGGTAACAAGGGCACGAAGGTGCTACAGGGCGAGGAAGTGCGAACAGCCCTCAAGTTAAAAAGTACCAAATTTAGCGTCAATAAGGGGGCTGATGGTAGTTTTGTACTGCAAGGGCTTGGCTACGGTCATGCTTTAGGCATGAGTCAGTGGGGGGCGTACAATCTGGCTCGGCAAGGAGTGAACCACCTGCAAATTTTGGGACATTATTATCAAGGTGTAGCTCTAACACCAATTCAGGCGAAATAATCAGGGATTGGGCATTGGGCATTGATTATTTCCCTTGTCCCCTGCTCCCCTGCTCCTCTGCCCCTCTGCTTCCTATTCCCCACTCCCACGTTCTAAGCGCCGTTGCCATTCAGCATCAATTTTTGCAGAACGTTCAACTTCTTGGTCGAGTAAGTCAGTTTCGCTAGAATACACTAAATCTTCGTTGCCAATGACTTTTTCTGTTGCAAATTGTTGGGCATAGTTGATTTTTTGTTGCAAAAGTGTATCAGGACTTGCCAATAGCCTTGCTCTGGAAAGGCGATCGCGGTTGCGATCGCCTATTTTGCGATTACGCCACCGAATCCAGAAATAACGCAATAACGGTATACCTAAAAAACCTGCTCCGTAAGCCAATAGCAGCCAATAAATTCCTTGTACAAAA
Source organism: Nostoc sp. (assembly GCF_036918245.1). Taxonomy (GTDB): domain Bacteria; phylum Cyanobacteriota; class Cyanobacteriia; order Cyanobacteriales; family Nostocaceae; genus Nostoc. The sequence goes on along the minus strand of NZ_JBALEF010000043.1, from coordinate 365,462 downwards.
GCTACCAGTCCACCTAACTGGACGGCAACAGTTCCATCGCTCAACAAATTTCCCAGTACTAAAGCACCAACAAAATTTAGTACACCTAACCCAGCACTCAGCATAATTTGCCCGGAACTTGCGGCGCTAAAACGCCAGAGAAATTCCTCCAAGTGATCTGATATTGCATGACGGCGCTTTTTAACTGCACTCACCTGCAACTCTGGGAAGTAATAAACAATTTGCCCTTCTGGGCTTACCCCCGGTTGCCCATTAAACCGCGTTAGAACGGGCAACATATAATCTTCGTACTCTCTTGTGTATCCCTCACCAATATCATCTAAGTATGGGGCAATTTGTTCTGCTACCACTGCACCACGATTACTCCGAATCACCGTAGCAATTTCTTGCCAGCGGCGTTCTTCTAAGTTGGCGTTCGGATTACCATCGCCAAACAAAAACGAAAAAACAGCTTCAAAGAAATTCAGATTGCTTTCTTCCCGGCTTCCACGTCGCGGTTCCTGGTAGTGGGTGTCATAATTTGGGCTAAGATACCAAAATAAATTTGGAAAATAGAAGAAGCCCCCACCGCCGGAATTACTGCCTCGATTGTCGCCGTCACGGTCTGAATTGATAGAGGTAATGATAATGAAGATGGTAACAGTTATCAGGGCGATGGAAACAGTTAAGAAAATTCCAAAAGAAATGCGAATCAGGTAAAACAGAACACTCCAGACCTTTTTCCACCATTCCTGCAATCGTAGCCGGAAGTATTTATTACGCAAAATTGCTCGAAAATTTTGTGGAAAAAGGAAAACTATATCACCGGAATCCGCTACCTGTAAATGTCCGCCAGCATCAGATGCCAGGGCTAACAAACTTTGATTAGCTTCAGCGACGTTCAATCCTGCCTGAGTTGCCACATCACCAACGGTAACACGGTAGCCCAGTTGTTCCACAGCTTGCATGATGGTGGGACTGGGAGCCATTGCTCTCCCCTCCTATTAAAACTTATTCCCTTTTCTTAAGTATAAAGTTTTATTTTGAGGGACTTGGTAAAGGTAGGAATAAAGAATTAAATCATTAAAAAATATATAAGTCACATGAATTTAGCAAACTGATACTAAAGTTGATAAACCAACAAATGACCAGAGACGCAACATGTTATAATTGTTTTCCTCAGCTTGGTTAACCAGCAAATTTTCTGCTCAAATATGGTTCAATATACTCTCGCTCAAAGCCCAGAAATTATCCTTACTGTTTCTGGAAAAGATTCAGCTAAAGCCCGTGATAAAGCAATGGATCAGCTAATGGAACTGATGGATGCAGGTAAGCTACCCACGGAACTGGAAGAAGGATTTGGTCCTCAACAATTAATTGAGGTAAAAGAGTCAACTATTGATACTGCTAGTGGTGAGGATACTATTACACAAGCTGTCCAGATTCTGAGTAACCTGGCCACGCTCAAGCTGAAAGTTCAGGAGTCACGAGCTGAAGCGTTGGAAATTCGCAAAGCTGTTGATATTCTGTTCACTGATGAGTCGGTGACAGAAGAGGAAATTACTCGACTCAAGGAAGGTTTTAAAGTTCTCAAAAATTTTGCCCAAGCTAATGTGCGTTACCAGGAAGCGCGAGCTAAAGCAGAACTGGCTCGGAAGACTCTAGATCAAGCTCTCAAATCTCCTGACAAGTAACATTTACAGAATTATATGCATTGAGACACATCTTAAAAATGCAATTAAAAAATCTAAAGACAGGCTGTTATGCCTGTCTTTAGATTAACTGGGGCGCTAGGATTCGAACCCAGGGATGGCGAGACCAAAACCCGCTGCCTTACCACTTGGCGACGCCCCAACAATTTCACTATGATTAATATAACACTTAGTCTTGGGTTAATGTCAAGTACTTTAATAGTTGATTTCAAATAATGGTTTTTTACAGCAGGACATTGATTGGTGGGAATCTTTGCACTTTGCTTCTTTCATGATTTTGAGGTGAACCCTTGAATCTTCGGGCTTCAGGCATAAAATTCTTTCCTTAGCATCTAAAATCTGGTTCCCTTGATGATGAACCGCTTAGAGTCAGTCTTACCCTATTTCTTTTTCTTTAATCCCCAGTCTCGTGAAGGAAGACCCCTGCAATCCGACTTGATGATAGTAGTTGTTTAGTAGCCAGCCATATAAAGAGTGGAATAGTCTTCGCATAGCGGCCGCAAAGTCGGCGTGGTTCTTGAATCCATCGATATAGCCATTCAAGTCCTAAGTCTCGAACTATGCGGGGTGCCCGCTTATGAATTCCGGCATAAACTGGGAAAACTCCACCCAGTCCAATCATTACAGCTTGTATTTTGCCCTTATGTTGAGCTATCCAATTTTCTTGTTTGGGACATCCCAGAGAAACTAAAACAGCGCTAGCACCACTAGAGTTAATCTTTTGAACCAAGGCTTCGTCCTCAATTTCAGTTAGGGGACGAAAGGGTAGAGGTTCCATTGCCGCAATCTTTATCTGCGGAAATTCCTTCTCTAACCTGTTTTGCATCCTAGACAGAATTTCTGTTTGGGAACCTACAAAGAAAATGCTCAGATTTTGGGTTTGAGTTAGCTGACACAATGCGAGAAAAATATCCATCCCTGCTACACGGTCTTGGTAAAGCGCTCCCATTTTTCGCATCATCCATACCAGAGGCATACCATCAGGAGTAACTATATCTGCATTTCGCAATACGGTGGCAAACTCTGGATTCCAATGGGCTTCAATGAGCATGTGTACATTGGCTACATATACAGTTTTACTCTCACGCCTACTCGCCCACTTCAGTATTGTTTGTATCTGCTCGTCAAACCGTAAAGCAGTAATAGGAAAATCAAGCACTTTTTTAGTAGGTAGAAGCACTCTCGCCACCATCAATAACTCCTGTATCCAAGAAAACAATTCATAGATTACCTAGACCAATCCAAATTATTTAATATTCGGATTGGATGACTCCTGACTTTTTGTAGGTTTGTGTCATTGTTGGAAGTTAACACATGGAGGTGCAATTGCCTTTTTAGTATACTTTTGGCTTAATCGGTAATACTAGAATTATTTGCTGCTGTGTCTTAGCTTACTGTTTTATGTTAAGGATTTCAGACACTGCTTGACAAAATTCATACTTCCTTCATAATTAGTTTTTGGTTAGTTCATCCAAGCATTATAATTGCGATAAATTCCTAGAGAGATGCTGTATATTAAGTAGTATACAGGACTTAATTGCTTAAGTATAAAAGTAAAATTCTAGCCACTTAGTCTGCCGATTTTATACGTAAATATGCGCTTAAGAGGTTGAATTAAAATTAGTATGTTTTAAAGAATGGCTAATAACTTTTTATTATGATTTACAAATCTATTACAGATTTAATTTAGTCTCTGTATTGATGAAAAATCTCTAAATTTTATTTTTTTCTGAAATAAAAGCCCAAAAAATAAGGGAAAGATAAACTTATCTTTCCCTGCTCTCTCGTTTTTGTTATTGTCTTGCTTGTTACTTTCTTTAAGTCTTTGGCGTAACATTTGCCTTTGTTTTTTCAGTTGACGCTTCCTAGCAGAACCGCCTCTACCTTTATCATTTCTGCCTTCTTTACGGGGAGATTCCCATCTTTTCAGGCGCATAAGTTTTTAACCTCTTTAGCACTTGTTTGGTAGTGGGCAGGAGGAGAATCGAACTCCTATGACCGTAAGGCCGCCACATTTTGAGTGTGGTGCGTCTACCAATTCCGCCACCCGCCCTTGTATCTAACCTTAACTAGTATACTCTAAATTAAGAGATTTTGTAACAAGTCTGAAAATTATTTCTCAAAGTTTTGCTGGAATAACAATCTTAAGAATCTCCAACTTAAAGGCGTGGCAGGTTCAATAAACTAGGGTCAATATCCTGTATTTTGGCACAGCCGCTAAGGGCCATTCCCACATTTAACTCATCTTGCAGCAGTGAGATGATATGAGATACGCCGATTTGTCCTGCTACCGCTAGTCCCCACAATATGGGTCGTCCGATCAGTACTGCTTTTGCTCCTAATGCCAGAGCTTTGAGAATGTCTGTGCCCCTACGAATGCCTCCATCCAACACCACTTCTACTTTACTATCCACTGCGGTTACTATTTCAGCGAGGGCATCTAAAGAAGCGATCGCACCATCGAGTTGTCTGCCACCATGATTAGAAACAACAATTGCTTTGGCTCCATATTCTACAGCCCGCACAGCATCATCTGGGCGTAAAACTCCTTTAATGACTAAAGGTAGCCCAGATAAAGACTGCAACCACTCCAAATCGTCCCAAGTGACTGCTGGGTTTAGCTGTTGGGCAAAATAGGTAAATAACCCAGATTCGCCTTTTTCATGGGAAATATCTAGCCCTGAGATACTAGCAAGATTAGCCAGATGTAAGTCTTGGGGTAAGGCAAACTCATTACGTCTATCTCTCTCACGCTGTCCGAGAACAGGTGCATCTACAGTTAGACAAAGTGCTTTGTAGCCTGCTTTATAGGCTTTTTCTACCAAAGCACGAGTTAATCCTCGGTCTTTATGGATGTAAAGCTGGAACCATCTTAGAGAATCTGGAAACTGATGACATGCAGTCGCCACTTCTTCAATGCTTTTTGTTGCCATTGTACTTAACACCATACCCACGCCAGCTGATGCAGCAGCTAAAGCCGTGGCAATTTCTCCGTCTGGATGGGCTAGACATTGAAAAGCCATTGGTGCAATTAACAAAGGTAGTTGCAGGGGTTGTCCTAAAATAGAGGTACTTAGATTGCGATCGCTCACATCGACTAATATCCGAGGTCGCAGCTTGACTCGTTCAAAGGCAGCACGATTATCTCGCAATGTGATTTCGTCCCAAGCACCACTGCTATAGTAATCAAGTGTCGTTTGAGACAGATGTTTTTTTGCTAGCTTTTCGTACTCAAAAAGGTTGATGGGTTGAAAGCGATCGTCAGTGGATAAGTAGGTAGACATAATTAAATCTAAGATAAAACTTTTGTTCGTAGTCAGCGATTTAGCGCTCTGCATAAGATTTTAAATGGCTAGAGTCGCTGACTACGATTATTCATTGTCAAGGCTTTCAAATGGATTTGTAGCATAGTTGTATTTATTTTTACTCACTTAGTTAGCGATCGCTCAACTTAAGTTATGTGCCGAAGCTTTGTTCAAATAGCATGAAGATTGCTCCCAAAAAAAGACCTCTGGCGCAAAGCAGAGGTCTTTCCGTTTCAGAACGTTGTAAAATTCATAAGCAACGTAAAACGCTGATATGGTTAATTTAGTGCCTTCTGTGCCATGAACGCAAAAATATCAACCCAATTGCCAATCCCATACTGACCATTATTATTACTCCTATACCAAAAATACGTAGGCGCAGCCCGCCGCAGGCATCGCCAATATTTAGGTACAGACCTAGATATCTAATGCTGCGACCAAAACTTCATCATACACAAGGTTTTAGGAGAACTTTTCCCAGGATTGGGCAACTAATTGGCTTAACCAACGGCGTTGTTGCTGATCCAGCAGTGGATCGTCTGCTAGCAACTGAGCGGTCAATTCTTCCAAAGATTGACCCTGAGCGCGGACAATTTTAATTACTCCAGCGATCGCACTGGCAACTAGTTCTTCATCAATCGGCTGTTGTCGTAGGGCAATAATTTCTTGGGGACTGTCTGGAATGGGATAATTCATGGCGTGGGTTTACAGAAATACAAAATGAACAATAAATTTGACAAACTCTTAAAATTTCTTCACTAAATCTTTACGAAACTAATAGGGCGGAGTTTACCTTACTTTGTGCCTTAAGAAAATCTGTCTAAGTGAGTAGATTGATGGGAAATGTCAGAAAAAGATGAAAGAAATCCTTTATTTAGAAGTTCCAACTCCAGAAACAGAAACTGTGCGTAGTTGGTTACAAACAGATTTTGAACCTGGAAATGGAGAAAAAGTGCTTACCTCGGAAGGTTTTCGCCTTCAAATACCCAGTGCTACTACACCTGCTGGAGTGAGTCTTTCCGAAAACTTGCCTACAGAACTTTCGGTATTTGTCTGGTCGGTGCAACGAACTACCTATCTGAAAGTGTTTCGCTGGGCAGAACAACCTTTTCCCAGTGAAGGACAAATTCTGCAACGCTTGAGCAAGGAAATCAGAAGCCGTTTTCCGCATCATTACCCAGAACCGCCAGCAATTGATTTATCCCAGCAATCAATATTTGCCGCACTAGGCTCTACTTACCCCCTTACCGTCAAGTATTTTCAGAAAATGCCCAACGGTCAATATGACCTAACTCGTGCCTATTGGTGGGAAAAACGATGGCGCGAAGGGGTGCAGAATCCGCAGCAGCCGCGTCAAGTGGTGTTTTCGCAGGGGAGCAGAGGAGCAGGGGAGCAGGGGAGCAGGGGCGAAACAACTAATGCCCCCATACCCCATGCCCAGTACGACATCATCTACATCGGTGGCGCACTAGGCGCAATCCATGCAGCACTGATGGCAAAACTCGGATATAAAGTCTTGCTGGTGGAACGAATGCCCTTTGGGCGGATGAACCGAGAATGGAATATTTCGCGCGACGAGATTCAAAGCTTGGTTAACTTGGGTTTAGTCACCCCCGCTGAGTTAGAAACCATCATTGCCAGGGAATACAAAGACGGATTCAATAAGTTTTTTGATGCTAATAATCCAGCCAAACTGCGATCGCCCGTCCTCCACACACCCACAGTCCTAAATTTAGGCTTGGATTCCGAAAAATGGCTCCAAATGTGTGGGCAAAAACTGCAAGCGGCAGGCGGTGAAATTTGGGATGAAACAGAGTTTATCCGTGCAGATATTGATATATCACAGGTAGTTTTGCAAGTCAAGCACTTGCCCAGTCAGATTGAGAAGCAAGTAAGTGGACGACTGCTAATAGATGCAATGGGAACCGCGTCCCCCATCGCTTGGCAATTAAATGGTGGTCGTGCCTTTGATAGTGTCTGTCCGACAGTGGGAGCGGCAATTGAAAGCGGATTTGAGCCAGGAGTATGGGATTCCCAATATGGGGACGTTCTTTACAGTCATGGGGATATTTCGCGGGGAAGGCAGTTAATTTGGGAATTGTTTCCCGCAGCAGATGATGAACTGACGATTTATTTATTTCATTACCACGAAGTCAATGCTGAAAATCCTGGTTCCTTGCTGGAGATGTACGAAGACTTTTTCACGATTTTGCCAGAGTATCGCAGGTGCGATATGGACAAATTGGTGTGGAAGAAGCCGACATTTGGGTATATACCAGGGCATTTTAGTGTGGGAAGTCGCGATCGCACAGTTGCCTTCGATCGATTGATTGCGATCGGTGATGCAGCATCACTCCAATCTCCCCTCGTCTTCACCGGTTTTGGTTCCCTAGTTCGCAACTTAGAGCGTTTAACAACGCTGTTGGATACTGCCCTCAAACATGACTTATTGAGTTTGCGACACTTGAACCAAATTCGCGCCTATCAAAGCAACGTTTCCGTAACTTGGCTATTTTCCAAAGGCATGATGGTGCCCACAGGGAAATTTTTACCACCCCAGCGGATTAACTCCATGCTCAACACCTTTTTTGGACTGTTAGCAGATGAACCGCCAGAGGTGGCAGATAACTTCATCAAAGATCGGTGTGATTGGTTAACCTTTAACCGTTTAGCACTGAAAGCAGCTAGGAAAAATCCTGCCTTGCTTTTATGGATTTGGGAACTTGCTGGGCCAAGGGATTTAGGGCGATGGCTTGGTAGTTATTTCAACTTCGGTCGTCATGCTCTGATTAGTGCTTTACTAAGTCCGTGGTTCCCGCATTTCTTGAACCGGGTAGGTTTTTGGCTGGAACCCCGAAATCCGGCATTATGGCTGTGGCTGTTGGCGATTAATTATGCGATCGCCACAGGCAAACCGCGATCGCCAAGTCAGGTGGCAAAATCCAACCCAGAAGCCATAATTCCGAAGTCAGAAGCAAGAATTCTGAATTAGTCATTAGTCATTAGTATTAGACAAATGACTAATGACAACTAACTCCTAACTCTTGGGGCGGAAATTCGGCAGTTCTACAGATGCCAATGACTTACGCCCCTTGGGTGGACGCTGCGGATAAACTACTGGTGAGGGTGAATTGTCATCATTGGTGTTATCACCTAATGACTCTGAGGACAAATTACTTGCTGACAATTCCAACTGTGTCAATTGTGAAACTTCTGACCAGTAGTCTTCAGTTTCTCCAACAGGTGTTTCGGTGTGAGATGGAGTAGAGGAAACCAGTAAGTTATTGGCTGGTGAAAGCACAGAATCTGTAGTCCAAGAAGTAGAGGTAGTTGCAGGAGGATTAATTTCTGCTTCCAAATATTCCTCTTGTGGATTTTCTAATTCCTCATCGTCTTCTAAGATTGTTGCTAAAGTCTCCCAAATAGGAGCATCACTAACATCCGTTTTCGCAGCAGGTGGTGGTGGTGATGTAGATGCAGGCTGGGAGGTGAAAAACATTTGGATTAGACTATCTAATTGCTGATCTAAATTTGATGAACCCGAAGGTGAAACCGCTTCAGTTGTATCTGGAGAATCATCAACTTCTGGAGATGGCGCAGGTTGTGTTGGTGTTGGCGTGTCTTTCTTAACTGTCCAGTTCCAAGAAGATGATGGTGGTGTCGCAGGGGCTTCATTTCTTTGGAATGGGATTGGTGCTGAGGGTTCACCCCAAGAATTATCTAGATCGTTACTTAAGGATTCTTCTTCTGCTGACCAAGGTTGAATTGGCTGTGCGTTAGGAAACAAAGACCGAGCTTTTCTAGAAAATCTTCCTTGGCTACTAGTTATATCTTTAGGATGTTTTGCAGCATCTTCTAAGGAGTCATAGCTAGGAACCGATGTATCTAGACATTTTTCCAAAGCTGCTTTGAATTGCAGCGTCTGGCGTTGTTGTCGCATCAGTCTAGTACGTAATTCCCGACAAACATTTTCTGATTGCAATAGCTGCTGAGATTGTTCGTTGTTATTAGTGTGTAGCAACGTACATTCTCGCTCTAACTGGGCAAGGCGTTGTTGGCTAATTTGTAGCTGTGCTTTATAAGTATCAGTGAAAATTTCCTGACGTTGAACAGTTTGTACAGCAGTTTCTAATTGTTGAAATAAAGATTTTATCTGTTCTTGAGCCGCAGCTAGTTCCTGAGTGTGTTGGTTGAGCATCGACTCACTAACACTAGAACGCGTTTTCTGCCACTGCAAAACCTTTTCTGACTCAGCTAGGTTGTCTTTTAGCTGCTCTACTTGTTCATACAATTTATTGTTAGCCGCACGTAATTCTTCGTTCAATGCCAGCAGGTTTTGAAATTCCGAGTCAATAAGTGCTTGTTTGCCGCTTTCAGGCTCTGCAACCCAGTCCTGCCGGACAGTATCTTGTAATAATTGTGTATCTTCAGCTGGCATGAGGAGTGGCAGTTTTCTAACTGTCATATTGTCATTAGGCACAACTGAGTAAAAGGGACAACTCGCCTGCTCTGATTGTGGCGAATTGACAGAATTTAGGGATTCTATCACAGCCCCCTTGTTTGAGGTGTCAGCTTCATTCATCACTCTTGACTCACCTGCTTAAAAATATTCAGCAGTGCTGGCATTAGCATTGCTTATCAACTGTGTCTAATCAGGGTTTGCTCTAGAAGCTAAGTTTAACTCTCTCCAAGCACCAGCAATTAATCATCAATTGGTGTTCCCCATTTTGTATCTAGACTGATGCCGTTATAACACTATGATGCTCTTTCCCGTCAAGAAGAGGCAAGCTAGAAGGGGAACTCGATCCGCCTTTGAGGATAGGCAAGAGAGTGGAAAAACCCAATACGTTAAAAACTAAACTGTATTAACTATTGGCTGATGAAGTTTTTCTACATCAAAAAACTGCCTTACGTTATATGTTATTTCTTCTAACCGCATCCGTCTTAAGATATAAATATAAAATGTCTCCTTCAATACATTTTTATACTGACTTATTTATTACTTAGGATAGATATCCGTATAAGTATCTACTATTTGATGATAATTCTGTGCTCCTGGGCGATCGCTATTTAATGTCAGCAAACAACTAAGAGCTTTTGCGATGGCTGCAATATTAGTAAAGCATGACAAATACGAATAAATACGTATAAAGCAATGTTGAAGAAGTAACAATGAGTCTAGGTTAATTAATAAAGCTTTTTTAAAGAGCAATCTCAACTTAGTAGGGGCTTTTTTATCCTTAAATACAGTCCCAGTAAGCAATTATAGGCTTAGTTAGTGAGAGGCTTTTTCTATCAACTTGTCTTCAATGCGTCAAGTTTGTTTAATGACTACAAGAAAATTGTTTAAAGTATACTTGACTGCTTACGAACATTCTTTACATCGTGTATTTATTAACGACATAAATACCTTAATTAAGTGTAAACACGGATATCATTTTTAATTATTTTATTAAAGAATAATTGTATTAACCGCATTTTCTACTAGAAATAAAGTAATTATAAAGACCATAGTTACTGGCAATTAATCCGATTGCAACGCGAAATAAAGTGTTGTGGCAGTTAGGCTTTTTCAAAAAAATCCAAATTTGAAATAGGGGTGCCAAAGATGACTGATGTACTTGCAATGGGCGCAAATATCAAGCAAGAGACTGCTAAATTACCGCTGTTTGTAGAAAATTGTGACAGCTTTTGGGACAAAGAAATTAGACCGTTATTTACAGATGAGTCTCTATCTTTCAAGGTTAAAACTCTTAACGGAAACTATGTCAAGTACGTGAACTTGGATAATGGAGCTACAACCACACCCTTTGTAACCCTCAAGCAGTACGTGGATGAAATGCTTGACACCTATGGCAGCGTACATCGAGGTTCTGGGCAAAAGTCTATCATCACTACACGAGAATATGACGCCAGTCGAAACATCATTCGCGACTTTGTGGGGTCATCTTTAGACAACTATGTAATCTTTGCGAAGAATACAACAGAAGCAATTAATGGAGCTGCCACACTTTGGGCAAAAAAACCTGGAAAAATTCTAGTTTCTGATATCGAGCATTCATCTAACCTGCTGCCTTGGGTTACTAGAGACGAAGTTGTGCAGTACAGAACGCAGCCAGATGGAAGTGTAAGCGTTGCAGAAATTGAAGATATCTTCAAGGCACACCAAAATCTCCCCGAAGCCGAGCAAATTAAGTTAGTAACTATTACAGGTGCTTCCACAATTACAGGTTACAGACCCCCAATTTACGAAATTGCAGCTTTAGCACATCGTTATGGTGCGAAGATATTTGCCGACGTGTGTCAGTTAATTCAGCATGAACGAGTCGATATGCGTGCAGATGATGACCCATGTCATTTAGATTTTGTAGCTTTCTCTGGACACAAGATGTATGCCCCTTATGGAACCGGGGTTTTGCTGGGGCCAAAGGAATTTTTTGATAGTTCCTACCCTTATCAAATTGGGGGTGGAAACCTGCCTTATATCACCAGAAACCTGGAGATTAAACGTTTTTATACAGAACGGGCCCATGACCCCGGAACACCAAACGCAATGGGTGCGATCGCTATTGCCAAGGCGATTGAAATTATCGAAGCAGTAGGGCGCGATCGCATTGCTCAGTATGAACACTCTCTAGTTGAATTTACATATACACGGCTTGGGCTGATTCCTGGTGTCAAAATACATATTCCCGGAGATAATTTAGCCCATGTTATTCCCTTTGATATTGATGGATTTGACGGACGCTTAGTAGCAGAAATTCTGGCACAAGAATATGGCATTGGCGTTCGGGCTGGGGCTTTCTGCACTTATGAATATATTCGCAAACTCAAGAATGTTTCAGACGAGCAAGACTGTGAGATTGCTCGGGAAGTAGACAGAGGAATTACACGTAATATTCCTAGTATTATCCGAGCCAGCTTTGCTGTATATAATACATTAGAAGATTGCGATCGCTTTATAGATGCGATCGCTCAAATAGCTAAAAACGGATTGTTTCACTATTTGCCCAATTACACACAAGATCAGATAACTGGTTTTTGGACAGCTATAAACAGCTAGTCTCGCTCTTTGTCTCGCCAAAAAATATATGGCAGTAGGGGCACGGCAATGCCCATTGGTGTCAACTTAACGTGAAACCCGCTTGGTGAGAACGTTTTGCCCTCACCCCCAGCCCCTCTCCCATCCGTGAGAGGGGAGCCAGAGATTTAATTCCCTTTCTCCCTTGGGAGAAGGGGTTAGGGGATGAGGGCGTGAGGTGATGTGTAAAACACCTACCCAATATAGTTTTCAGCTTAAGTTGACACGTATGGGTAATGCCGTGCCCCTACTGAAAATTAAAAATAATTACAAGGGGGTAATAGCTTGAGCGATGAAAACCTCTTTGACCAGGAGGATTATTTACAGGCACGGGTTGAACAGTGCATCTGGCAAAAAAGTACAGATGCGGGTATTTCGCGCCAGCGCTTTCTGAAAATACTAGCTACTATGGTTAGCGCCACAGCCATCGCGGGGTTAGCGAAACCTGCACCGGCTTACAGTCAGGCAGCTATTAAAACTAAAGGCAGCAAAATACTTAAGCCATTGCCACCAGGGTATATCTCTCATAGCAAAGGCACATTAGAGATGAACTGGGAAGCGATGTATGGGCGTGGCTATTTAGTACCAAATGATTGGTTTTATGTTCACAACCGCAGTACACCTCCGACCTTTGACCTATCTACATGGCGTTTGCAAATTCATGGAACTGGCGTTTCTGCACCTTGCGAATTTACCTACGATGAAATCATCGCTATGCCATCCATCTCAGTCACTTGTGCCATTGAGTGTGCTGCCAATGGTCGGCGCTTCTTTGAAGAGGCTTACAACACCCCACTCCCTGGAACACGGTGGAGACTTGGGGCTATTGGTGTGGCTGAGTGGACTGGTGTACCACTTGGGATGTTATTAGAGCGAGCTGGACTGAAATCCACAGCGAAAGACGTACTCGTTGAGGGTGCAGATGTGGATTCGCTGGACTCTAAGGAGACAAATAAATCCAAGTTCAGCAGTGTAGTTCCAATTAGCAAGGCATTAGCAGATAACTCGCTCGTCGTCTATGCCATGAACGGAGAACCATTACCTCCAGATCATGGCCAGCCGTGCCGTGCCCTATTCCCTGGTTGGGGAGGAAACGCCAACGTTAAATGGATTGAGCGAATTGAGGTTTCTGAAACACCGATATATACCCAGTGGGTAACGGAGCAGATGGTGCTAGTTGGTGCAGATTACCCAGCGATCGCTCCGTATAAAGGTAAGCTGATTACCTATCAAAATGTTAAGAGCGCTTTCGAGTTAGCTTGGCCCGCTACGCTTTCGGCTCGAACCCACTTACTGCGTGGACGTTCTTGGTCTGGGAAAGGAAAAATTGTCCGTGTGGAAGTCAGCCTAGATGGTGGCAAAACTTGGCAATTTGCACGACTGAGAGAACCAAATTTTCCATTTGCATGGGTACGCTGGGACATTGAATGGAACCCACTTCCTGGGGAATACTTTCTCCAGGCTCGTGCTACTGACAATTTAGGTAATACACAACCGAGTACAGTTCCGTGGAATGACTCTGGATTGCTCTATGGAGGTGTTGTTAGCCATCCGGTGACAGTACAGGCATGAGGAAAATAAGGGAGATGAGGGGTACAAGAAGAATAATCTATGCCCAATGCCCACTTGCCCTGAGCGAAGCCGAAGGGATGCCCAATGCCCACTCAGCACTATCAGTTCTCTAGAAAAATAATTATTTATGATTGATATTAGTTGGTTGATTTTAGTGAGTGGGGGTTTAATATCTGGAGTCATCGCTGGACTTTTAGGAATAGGTGGCGGTATTATCACAATTCCTCTTTTAGTCACACTAGGTTATACTCCCGTTCAGGCGATCGCTACTAGTAGCCTTGCTATTGTAATTACTTCAATTTCTGGAAGTTTGCAAAATTGGTGGATGGGCTACTTTGACTTTAAACGAGTAATTTATTTAGGAATTCCAGCCTTCTTAACTACTGGAATAGGTGTATATTTTGCCAATAAAATTCCATCTTATATAATACTCTTTACATTTGGCATCATACTACTTGCTAATATTTATCTGATTGAGCTTCGCAAGCAATTATCCTTCAAAGAAATAGAGAATACAGCCCCAGTATTTAACCCATTAGTTTCTAAAATTGGCACTGGGGGAGCAGCAGGAATTTTAGCAGGTTTATTCGGCTTAGGTGGCGGTACGATTATGGTGCCACTGCAAATGCTGCTACTGGGAGAAGAAATTAAAGTAGCAATTCAGACTAGTTTGGGCGTGATTGTCATCACTGGTTTAGCTGCCTGCACAGGACACACGTTAGAGGGAAATATTCTGTTTGTTCAAGGTATAGTTTTGGGATGTGGCGGTCTTTTAGGCGTTCAAATGAGTACTCGCACATTGCCAAAACTACCAGATTCTACTGTGAGTTTAGTACTTCGCATTTTCTTAGGAATACTATCAATTTATATTTTTTGGGAAGCTTGGACAAATTATCAATTCATAGTTTCAAATCCAATAAATGAGGAATTGTCAGCTTGGTATCAACAAGATTCCCGACTTCTCTAAAAAGTCGGGAATCTAAGCTTTTTCAAGGTAGCCATCGGGGATGAAATCCGGCTAAGGGAAGTTGTTCTGGTCTAATTTCAACAGTCGCAGCATCAGCGATGGGCAACAGAGGCATTAACCACAGGCTACTGGTAGCAATAACATCCCCATCATCAGTTTTCAAAGTATTTGTGGGTAATGATGCTGTCGTGTTTGTCTGCGGTACTACTTGGTCAAATAACAACCCCAAACCGTCGGCAGATAAACTCATTTGCACATTCCGTTGAGCGGGAGGCAGTACTAACAGTGGTTTCTGTTGCCCAGTTTTCAGATCAATTGCCACCACATAGGGCTGTTCTATGTATTGTTCCTTGGATACTAGCTGTGTCAGCAAGCAGTAGAGGGTGGGTGAGGCGATGTCAAATTGGCAACTAAGAATTGAACCTGTTGTTTTTAATAGTTGTTTCTGCACACCTTGGTTTGTCACCAAAAATAAATCCCGCGTATAATCTGTATTAAACTTTACCATCGCTGCTTGAGAGCCATCTTTGGAAAAAGCTTGTACCAAACCAAACTGCGGCAGGAAATCCAAAGGTTTACTGGCATCACCTTGCAGTGGTAAAATCGCTGCTCCCTGTCCTTGAGCAACCGCTACGGCTTTACTATCTGGTGTCACCATAAAGTCTCCCCCCGGTTGACTTTTTAGGCGTTTTGGGGTAGATTTTTCTACTGAACCATCACTGGTTGCTGGCATAAACCATAGTCCAAAGTCGCCAGGATTAGTTTTATTTCCCCGCTGGATAACAATAGTTTGCCCATCAGGTGATAAGTCAAATTTCAGGTTTTGATAATCTTTACTATCTAAAGTCAGGTCAACTTTGCCTTCTGGTTCTGCTTTTTGTCCAGATTTAGCAGAAACGCCTGTTGTCACGGTATACAGTTGGGCTGAAAGTAAGTCTTGATTGTTTGCGGCGCGAGCAGAAAATAAAATTTTCTCTCCATCAGGAAATGACTCAAAGTCGATTACTATCAGGTCTTTGGGGGTAAGTACTCTTTTTTGCTCTTGGGTTAAGTTGTAAAGAACTAACCGTCCCTGTTCTTCTCGATCGGTTCCGATGTAAAGGATGACGCGATCGCGTGTACGAAAGCTACCTGTAAAGGGCTGTATCAGCCGATTTTTGCCCTCTTGCTCCGCAAATTTATCTTTAGCTCCTTGTAACTGCACTTTATAATTTGTGCCATAAGGTGCTGGTGTTACCAGTGTATAAACCATCCGCCGCCCTGCCCAACTGAATTTACCTGCTAGGGGTGGCTCGATTTTCAAGTTATCCTCGACGCTTTTTACTTCCATTGGGCGGCTGAAGGTGAGGGTGAAGGAATTATCTTCTGCCCCAATTTGTTGATTTTGCCAGGTAAATTCCCGGACACGAGCAGTTACCACATCACCTTGCAAGATGATTAACCCAATCAGCACACTCAGCAGTAGCATTAGTGCGATCACTATACGATCCAGTGGTTGGAATGCTTTAGATTTAGTCATTGGTTATGGAGCATTGGGCATTGGGCATTGGGCATTGGGCATGGGGCATCTACAAATGACTAATGACAAAGGACAAATGACTAATAACTATAAGGATTCTGGGGTTGAGGAATCTTTTCGAGAGAGGTAGCGGCAATGGTAAGTTGGCGTTTACCTGCCAAATTTTCTGTCACCATTTGTCCTTCTACTTCCAGCCATGTATCAGCAGAGTAAAGCTCTTGATTATTTTGTAGTTTGACGGGCAATCCCACAGGGTAAGCATCTGCTGCACAGCAACTTAAGACAAATCGTGCTAAAAACAAATATTCTTTTCCTATATCGGGCGGGTGAATCACAAATCCCTGCACCTTGACTTTTTGTCCTGTATATGTATCTGGCTCAGGATAGACATTGACAGTGCGTACCCAGTCTACAAGCGATCGCTCCTCTGGACGAACAGTAGCCCGAAAGGCTTGAGGTTTGACACGTGTGCTTCCCAATAAATCAGCCGTCACCCCCCTTTGGAGTGCTTTGTCACTAGCAAAAACTTGCGGTGTAATGATAAAACCTAGAATTGCTGTAGTCAACAACAAAGCACTGCCCCAACCAGGAGGAAATAAACTAATATGCGGGGCGTTTGGTGTCACATCACGGCGACGACGTTGCCAAAGTTCCTGCATTTTGAAGAAACCAATAACAATCAAGCTGATACCAGTTACAACTACGAACCAAATGTAATTTGGATGAATCAACAGGTTCAGCTTGTTAGTTAGCCAATATCTCAACATCAAAGTGCCCCAAGCTGTAATTGCTATAGCATCCAGCCAAGGGAGTAATAGATTTGGAATTTTAGATTTGGGATTTTTGTTGGTCATTAGTCATTGGTCATTAGTCATTAGTCACTTGTACTGAGCGTAGTCGAAGTATTGGTCATTGGTCACTTGTACTGAGCGTAGTCGAAGTATTGGTCATTAAGCAGGACAAAGGACAGATGACAAATGACAAATAATTTTTTAAAAGACGTGCAAGTTCAAGAAAAGGGTGAACACAAATGTTAATTGTGCTGCTAAAGCAAATAAGTAAAAAACCGTTTTGGGTTTAAAAATGGATAACATCAAACCAATACCTTTGATGTCAATCATTGGGCCAAACACTAGAAATGCCAACAATGAACCACTGCTAAAGGTTGAGGCAAAAGATAGGGCAAAGAAAGAATCAACTGTAGAACAAATTGACACGACTACCGCTAATATCAGCATCACCACAATTGAGGTAATCGGCCCAGCACCCAAACTGAGAATTAATTCACGGGGAGCTAGGACTTGAATAGCAGCAGCGATCGCACTTCCTAGAACCATGACTCCGCCGAGTTCTCGGAATTCTTGGATGCTATTATCCACAACTAAGCGCAGTTTCGCTGCCAGTGGTTTATTGGAAGTAGAGACTGAGGTAGGCGGGACTACGAAATTAGCATCTATCCGTAGAGGTATACCTGTTTTTCCTCCTAAGATATAAGTCCCGGATTGCAAGATATTCGGTGTCGTTACTTCCTCTTGTGGTTGGTAAGCCTTACCACGGCGTTTGGTTTCAGGCTGTGCGGGTGGATTAAACTTCAGATAACGAGCGATCGCAGGTTGGACTATGGGATCTAAGTCCTTTTGAAAACTGAAAACAAACCCGATAATTGTGGCAATTGTTAGAGAAAATACGACTCGTAAGACTACTATTTCTGGCTGATCTCGAAATGCTGTCCAAGTGGCCCAAATTACAACTGGGTTAATTGTTGGTGCTGCTAGCAAAAAACCAATTGCCACTGGTGTGGGTACTCCTTGAATCAGGAATCGCCGCGCTACCGGTACATTCCCGCACTCACACACCGGAAACAAAAAGCCGATCATGCTGCCAACTAAAGCACCCAAGAGCGGATTTTTAGGCATTTTTTCTACTAGTTTGCGCTCATCAACAAAAAACAGCAGCAAACTGGAGAATAAAACCCCAAGAAGCAAAAAAGGCATCGCCTCGACTAGCAGACTTAAAAATAGCGTAAAACCATTGTTCAGTTGATTCATGAGCGTCGCAGTCAAAAGCGGTTTTTAGTTTTAGGATTCTGCCTAGTCATTTTATCGAAATGGGGATCAAAAGCAGTTCGGGAAAATTAAACATCATTTAAGTAGCAAGTTATCCTACTTCAAAATAGCTGTTAAGTGCTACAAACCTTGGTCTCCAACGAGTTCGTGATTTTTAACCCAGTGCATTTACTGACGATGACCATTTCTAAGATTGTCTAAGTTCAGAAATTGTTCCAATCTAGAGGGCAAGTAACTGCACAGATGATTTGAAATTACCTATGTTTATACTTACAGTAATTTGCTGGATAAGATATTAGTTCGGCTGTATTTTCATCAAGTATTCACAGTTCTTCAACATTTGGGGATCGCTATTATAACTCTTGCAAAAGTCCCTAACACCCCACCCCCAACCCCTCCCCGATGCCAAGGTGAGGGGAGCGTTTGCTTTACTCAAATGCGGGGTGGGGTTCTTTATTTTTGATTTATGCAAGAGGTCTATTGGTTGCTACCATCATTGATTTTGACTAGTTATAGAAAAATTTGATCTGAGCTTTGGTTGATTTTTTACTACAAAAACTCTAAAAAGGCAAGACCAAAGTTTAGCAGATAGAGGAAATGATTGGGGGAATCTTTCGGCGTTAGCGATAGCCTGACTTTCTATATGACGTGAAAAGTTGAGCTATGGCGAGTCACAAAGCCTTGAAAGGAGTGTCAACATGATATCCCCGATTTCTTTTCAAAAGTCGGGGATATAGTCTACTCTTTGACGATTATTTTGTGAGATCGCTGTTAATTACGTTTTGTTGGAATGCCCCAAATCTTGATTTTTTGATCGAATCCACCACTGGCAAGAATTTTACCATTTGGACTAAAAGCGATCGCACTTACCCAGTCTGTATGTCCACTCAGTGTATTTATTAACTCGCCTGTAGTTAAATCCCACAATTTAATTCCATCTCTGCCGGCACTAGCAAGGGTTTGTCCATCGGGATTAAGGGCGATCGCATTTACCCAGTTATTATGTCCTGTAAGGGTGCGGACTAATTCTCCAGTATTAATATTCCACAGTTTTATGGTGCGATCGTGGCTAGCACTAACTAATGTTTGTCCATCTGGTGTAAAGATCACAGCGCTAACAGCACTAGAATGAGCTACCAATTCACTGATTAATTTACCAGTACTCAAATTCCACAGCTTGATTACACCCTTATTATCACCACTAGCCAAGGTCTGTCCATCAGGACTAATAGCTAGGGTATAAATCGAATTATCAAAGCGCACTATAGTCCCTAGAGGACGCTGCTGTAGCAAATCCCAGAGACGAATCCCATCCAAAGCTCCACTGACGAGAACTTTACTATCAGGAGACACCGCTAAAGATAATACGTTACTGGTATGTCCGACAAAAGAGCGGCTAAATTTTAAATTTTTCAGACTCCAGAGGTTAATTGTATCGTCATCGCTACAGCTAGCGAGGGTTTGCCCATCTGGCGAAATCACTAAAGATTCTACGGCTGCTTTGTGTGCTTTATTAATAGTCGCCAACTTTTTGCCGTTTGCTAAATTCCACAGGCGAATAACACCCTCGTTTTCTGAACCTCCACTCACAAGAATTCTGTTATCTGGAGTGAAAGCGAGGGATTTAATGGTTCCGTTATGTCCTATGAGTGTGTAAAGTAGTTGAGCATTAGCAAAGTTAGTATTAGCTGGGGAGTTTGGCGTTACTTCAATGGCAGCATGAGCTTGATGAATATAAAACCCTTCCCAGGTAATCACTGGAAGGGCAACAGCTGCCATAAATGCCAGGATAATATACGGCCGCAAAAAATTACCGCCACCTCTTCCCTCACTACTCACTCTTTTTCCTCACTTTTATAGATACAATTAAACCCAATAAATTTTGCAGAGTTATTTCAGTAATAACTCTGCACATTTTAAAGAGGTGGTTTTTTCTTAGAAACGCTTAACATTGGTAAAGGCGCACTAGAAGAACGAGAGGGCAAATAATGTTGCACTACAGGCTCCTCTGGTAAAGAACGACGCTGCTGGAAACGCCACAACTTAAAGCCTAGCGCTATCCCTGCCGTTCCCAAACCAAAAGCAAACAACGACCAGCTATCATTCAATCCGCCAATCAGGGCATCCATAACACCCATTGTCATCAATACACTGATTAGTGGCTCTTTTCGGTAGGTTGACTTCAAAAAACGAGGTAATACAGCATTCATCACAGCTTGGTTGGTTCCAGTTCACCTTTTGTGTATATTTACCAAGAATACCTCACCCATAATTTGCCTTTCTCATTCAAGGCAGACACTAATTTATGATTTTTTTAGTAGGGGGAGGAAATTTACTCATTAATCGCCTTGCATATACTAGTTGCAAGTCTATGATATTTCGATCGCTAATAGGTATTTCGATTTCTCTCTTGCTTACATTCTAGGGCAGTTATTTATGAATTAAGTATAATTAATCTATCTAGGGGGAAGTACTCCGCTATCAATTATTGAAGTCAAAACCAACTGGTTGTTCCAGCTGGTTGAAACTCTTTTAATTACTAGCTTACAACTTCCAGATTGTGCTTGTTGATGGCACTACTTCAGACCCAGCCATGATAGTACCCCTTGATTGCTTGTATATTCAATCACCAGCAGTAAACCAAAGCCAATCATTGCAGCTCGACCATTCAAGCGTTCGGCGTATTCGTTAAAGCCAAATTTAGGCTCTGCTAGTTTAGGTGTAATTGTTGGTTGTGTTTGTGTCATCTTTTAAGAAACCTTATTTTTGGCAGATGGGACTTGATATCAGACTTCTGGTAAAAGTCGCAGAAAGTGGGGATAATCGCTACTTGCTTTTCATGGTATCTGGAAAACCTTTCTCTAAATCTCTCTCTTAGAAGGAAAAAGACTTTGAATTTTTCAGATGACGTTGAAAAGTCAGGTTAACTTAAAAGCTGATTGCAATGCTGGAATGCCAAGATGACTTGATAAATTCTGCAATAGCTTCTTAGTAGGGAGCTATACAATCGCTTTTTTAATAAATTGTTACTATTCTTTATATATTGTATAAATACTGGGGCAATAGTCAAGGGTAAGAGTTTGAGCTACTCAGATTGAATTAAGAAAGTTAGAACAGAAATTAGGTATCTCTAATCCAGCTATCTCTAATACGGAACTAGAAAGATAGAAGTAGCAAGCTTGAGATTGCCAGGCTACAGTTAAACAAAAAAATTATCAGAGGCGATATATGGAAATCGGCGTTCCCAAGGAAAATAAGGATCAAGAGTTTCGGGTAGGGTTAAGTCCTTCTAGCGTGCGGGTGCTGCGAGAAAATGGTCATAGTATCTTCGTCGAGACGCAAGCAGGTAATGGTGCTGGATTCTCCGATGATGACTACAGAAGTGCTGGAGCCGAAATTGTCCCTACATCAGAAACGGCTTGGAATCGGGAATTGGTTGTTAAAGTCAAAGAGCCGCTGACATCTGAGTATAAATTTTTGCAAAAAGGGCAGATATTATTTACTTATTTACATTTAGCAGCCGATCGCAAATTGACAGAGCATTTAATTGATTGTGGCACAACTGCGATCGCTTACGAAACTGTAGAACAACCTGGTGCTAACAGACTACCCTTGCTCACCCCCATGAGCGTAATTGCTGGTCGGCTAGCAGTACAATTTGGGGCCAGATTCTTAGAACGTCAGCAAGGTGGTAGAGGTGTACTTTTGGGCGGTGTCCCTGGAGTTAAACCAGGCAAAGTAGTAATTTTAGGTGGCGGCGTTGTCGGCACAGAAGCAGCTAAAATTGCCGTAGGCATGGGTGCGATCGTGCAGATTTTAGATGTGAGTGTGGAGCGCTTATCTTACTTAGAAACACTCTTTGGCTCTAGAGTCGAATTGCTTTACAGCAACTCTGCTCATATTGAAGCCGCCGTTAAAGAAGCGGATTTGCTCATCGGTGCAGTTTTAGTGTTAGGACGTAGAGCACCAATACTAGTATCCCGCGAATTGGTCAAAAAAATGCGTCCTGGTTCAGTAATAGTTGATGTAGCCGTTGACCAAGGCGGTTGCATAGAAACCTTACACCCGACGTCTCACACAAATCCGGTATACGTTGAAGAAGGTGTAGTGCATTATGGCGTTCCCAATATGCCAGGAGCAGTACCTTGGACAGCAACTCAGGCACTTAATAATAGTACATTACCTTATGTTGTCCAGTTGGCGAATTTGGGAATTTTGGCACTGGAGGTTAACCCAGCATTAGCTAAGGGTGTAAACGTGCAGAACCATCGCTTAGTGCATCCTGCTGTGCAAGAGGTGTTCGCTGATTTGGTAAATTAAGGTGTGCAAGGATTAGGCGATCGCTTATTTTAATGGTGGTAGCGATCGCCAATCAGACTAATTTTCTTGCCAAATGCGCGGCTGGGTAGATGTACAAAATGAGATGGAGCGAAAAAGGCTGTACGCTCCTTCTAGACAATACTTTGAGGGCAATCGTACTTTCAAACCATCCGCGCACCTTATGGGAACTGGTTTTCAGCGTTTAGCATCTTGTAATATCACTATTCCCTGTGTTATGATTCGTCCATTCGCGCAACTGAACCTTGAAAACCAAATACAGCAGCGCTTTCAGAAGGCAGCGATTGCAATTAACTAAAATCCCTATTAGGGATTGAAACTGATACTAAAATTAGAATCCAGAATATTACAGAAATTGCAATTAACTAAAATCCCTATTAGGGATTGAAACATTTATGAATGATTTAGATTTAAATATTTCTCATTGCAATTAACTAAAATCCCTATTAGGGATTGAAACGGAGATTTTGCGATCGCATCTGGTAAACCCTGGAATTGCAATTAACTAAAATCCCTATTAGGGATTGAAACAGACCATCTTCGTGAATTACTCATTGAAATGAAAGATTGCAATTAACTAAAATCCCTATTAGGGATTGAAACTTTCTAAAAGATGAGACAGATTCATCATTTTAGAATTGCAATTAACTAAAATCCCTATTAGGGATTGAAACTAGAGTGAATCCCCAGTGGCTAGCGGATTGCCTCATTGCAATTAACTAAAATCCCTATTAGGGATTGAAACAGTACTGCCAAGGCTGCAAAACTTGACCTTAAAATTGCAATTAACTAAAATCCCTATTAGGGATTGAAACGTGTCCAAAGCACCCGCCCCCTGTTTCTAGGGAGTATTGCAATTAACTAAAATCCCTATTAGGGATTGAAACTAAACTCTAAAGCAAAAGGCAAAAACCAATCTACAATTGCAATTAACTAAAATCCCTATTAGGGATTGAAACCATAGCCGCCACCAAGATTCTCTTTGATAGAAGAAATTGCAATTAACTAAAATCCCTATTAGGGATTGAAACGCTCAAATTCCTATTGATATTACTTCCGCAAATTGCAATTAACTAAAATCCCTATTAGGGATTGAAACAATAACAGAGATGGGTATAGCGCCAAGAGCCGTACCATTGCAATTAACTAAAATCCCTATTAGGGATTGAAACTCTATCCCTAGCTGTAAAGTTCTAGTCATCTCATTAGTATTGCAATTAACTAAAATCCCTATTAGGGATTGAAACCGGTAGTAGTAAAAGTATATTCAGCAACGATTCCTTATTGCAATTAACTAAAATCCCTATTAGGGATTGAAACCTTGCTCCTCATACATCTCAGGAGGAAAACTGCTACATTGCAATTAACTAAAATTCCTATTAGGGATTGAAACATTGATGCAGCCAAAGTATTGAAAGGTAAGTTAGATTGCAATTAACTAAAATCCCTATTAGGGATTGAAACTTCAATAAATTGCCCTACACAGTATCATCTATCCAGATTGCAATTAACCAAAATCCCTATTAGGGATTGAAACGAAAAAACTTTCTGAGCGTGAGGACAATTTACTGCAATTGCAATTAACTAAAATATCTATTAGATGGATCGCCTTCTCAACCCAACAATTCGTCTACAACCACACTAAAACCCAGTAATACTTTTGAAAACCTAACCAGATCGCCAGCTTTAAACCCGCAAACTTGATTATCAGTCATGACAAAAACTAACCGACTTTCAGGAAATACTAGCCAAACTTCCTCACAACCGGACTGTAAATACTCCTGCGCTTTGAGAAATAATTCTTCAGCTAAATCAGTGGGTGAAACTATCTCAGCAATCAACGGGAAACTCTGTGGCAAAGTGGGAACATCACCAAACTCAGTTACCAACTCAGGCGTTAGATAAGCGACATCAGGACGACGACCCTGTTTATATGTACGACAAGGTACTTCAGTGTAAACTTTCCCACCTTGTTGATTGGAGTTAATGTAACTTCTCCAGTAAAAGTAGATGTTGCCTTGAATTTCGCTATGTTTTAATGTCATCCCTGTTTTTTCTACTAGTTGCTCGTCTACCCACTCCATCCCTTCTGGAGGATTTGCCATGAAGTCTTCTAATGAGAGGATTTCGGGGACGATTACAACATCATTGTGTTTGGAAACTAACATTGTGAGCCTCCATTTTGGCTAGTTAAACATTAAAAATTCAAAAGACTTACATAAGGAGATTTCAACTCTAGCTGAAATAGTAGTATCCAAGCGATCGCGTCACTTTTTGCAACCAGCAATATCACCCCAAGCTAGTGATAAAATCAACTTTTTAAAGCATTACCAAACTACCTTGTGCTTCTTCCTCTAGTTCATAACCATTAGCCAATTTTTCAATTGCTTGGTCAATCATTGCCAAACCCTGATCTACTTTTTCAACTAAACTTAGCTGTCCTCGGAGTTCGGCAGCACCAACGAAACCTTTAGCATACCAAGTCATGTGTTTACGGGCTTGACGGACACCGCGATCGCCTTTATATTCCCACAAGGCTTGTAAATGATCTCTTGCACATTCCAAACGCCCAATTGGGGTAGGTGGTGGTAATATCTCCCCAGTTTTTAGGAAGTGATCAATTTCTCCCACCAAAAAGGGATAACCCAAAGTTCCACGGGAACACATTACACCATCAGCGCCAGTTTGTTCTAAACATTTCACCGCAGCTTCAACGGAAAAAATATCTCCGTTCGCAATCACTGGTATAGAAAGCACTTCTTTTACACGGGTAATCCATTCCCAACGCGCATTGCCATTGTACCCTTGGGCGCGGGTGCGTCCATGTACCGTAATCATTTTCGCCCCGGCATCTTCCATCCGCTTGGCAAAGTCGAGAATCGTAATTTCGTTGTCATTCCAGCCAATACGGGTTTTTACTGTCACAGGTACATCAACAGCTTTTACCACTTCCCGCACAATTGCTTCTGCTACTTCTGGTTGCCGCAACAACGAAGAACCACCACCATTTTTAGTGATTTTATTAACTGGACAACCCATATTAATATCAACAGTATCAGCACCTTCTGCAACTGCTTTTATTGCTGCTTCTGCTAAGAAATCTGGACGACAATCAAATAGTTGAACACTAATTGGGCGTTCATTGGGGTCTACCTCCATGATTTTGGGTAACTGCTTGACATAATGCAAACCCGTGGCATTCACCATTTCGGTATACATCATCGAATCTGGCGCATAGCGACGCACAAGACGGCGAAACACCAGATCCGTCACCCCAGATAGAGGCGACTGGAGAACCCGACTTTTTACCTCGAAGGAGCCAATCTTTAAGGGTTGGGAAAGTCTAGCTTGAAGAATAGGAGAGAGCGAAATCATAGAAAAAATTAAAAATTGTGCGAATGGAAAATAGCAAAAATATTTAGGAGTATCTGCGATCGGTGCTAATTGTAGGTTACGTATCCTGACTTGGAGGCTGTTTTTGCATTTCTTGCTGAATCTCTTCTAGACTCAAATCTAACTCTTTGGCAGTTTCTTCAAAACTCAATCCCAATCTCAACAACAAAGGTATCATTCTAAACTTTTCTTCACGCGCTCCTTCTTGTTTTCCCTCTTGTTTGCCTTCTTGTTTACCTTCTTGTTTGCCTTCTTGATAAACTCGTGTTTTTTTCAAATCACTTAACCCAAACATACCTTCAATCTCCTCTGGACTCATCGTCGGAAACTTATAAACCAAAATAGTCTCTATTAATTCTAGTAACTGCCGCCGTTGTGGTTCAATGTTGATTTCTTGCTGGGTTCTCTCTATTAACTGCCTAGCAGATGTAATTGCTGTCTCCTCTTCATCGACCACTAATTTCATCGTAGCAATTCCAACTGGCAATGATGCAGTTTCACCTAATTCATTAAGATAAATGCGACTGATGCGCTGGCTAGCGAAAAATTCACTGTAATTCTTGATATCTGCTGTATCTAAACTGCGATTAGGATAGATAACTACTCCTCGCCAAGAATTTTTCGGTTTATTTTGGCGTAAGTATAAATAAATTTCTGAAAATAGGCGTGAATAAATTTCTGTGTCAGTTTGAAACTGGACTTCAACAAAATAAATCGGATTTTCTTCCCCTTGTATTGGGAGAAAAACACCATCTATACGGAATGCAGTTTGCTTGATTTCAATTGAGGAGAATTTATAAGTCTCTGCCGTTTGGGGTGGATTGCCAATTAATTCAAAAAAGATGCCAGGAAGTTCTTGAAAAAGGCGATAAAAAATGCTGTCAGTTTTCACACTTAATGCACTACGGTGATTTAATCTGTTAGATTTTACCGTGAAACACTACTGATAAAAATTAGTAAGCCGACTGCAAGAAGCAATCGGCATAACAAATTCATGATAATTTAGTTGCAATTTAGCCGTGAGTTGCACCTTGAGGAGGACGCGAGACAACTTTTTTAGCTAAACCCAAAGTCTGCAAAACTAGGATGCTCCACCAAGTAACATCAATCTCCCACCAAGAAAACCCAGATTTTGCCATGTGAGGATAAGTATGATGGTTGTTGTGCCATCCTTCTCCATAAGTGACGAGGGATACCCACCACAGATTACGAGCGCCATCATTAGCATCAAAGGTGCGATAACCCCACAGGTGTGATGCTGAGTTCACAAACCAGGTTGAGTGCCAAAGCAAGACACATCTGAGAAACACTCCGTAGAATACAAAAGACCATCCTCCTAAAGCATAAAGCAGCAAACCGAAGGGTATTTGCAACAGCAAAAAGTAGCGATCTAGCCAACAATAATAGGGTTGTCTGGCTAAATCAGGGGCATATTTTTTATAGGTTTCATAGTCAAAAAATTCTGGACGTGGGTAAAAAATCCACAATATATGGCTCCACCAAAATCCTCTTTGAGCAGAATAAGGATCTAAATTGATATCTTCTGTGTGAGCGTGATGCTGGCGGTGTCCACCTACCCAAAAAATTGGCCCTCCTTGCAAAGCCAACGCTCCAATCAGGGCGATCGCATACTCTAACCACTTCGGAACTTGGAAACTCCGATGGCTCAGTAGTCGGTGATATCCCAGGCAAATACCAATACTCCCGAATAACCAGTGCAAAAACACTAGCAAACCTAATGCTGGCCAGGAGAAAAACCAAGGAGCCAGAAGTGCTAAAGCATGAAATGTAGCAAAAAATACTACATTCGTCCAACTGAGTTGAGGTGAGTTGCCTCTCTCAGGGGCGATCGCCCCAAAATTTGCAGTCATAAAAATTCCTGTTGATGGATGAGAAAGCGATTTGCTTTTTCTTGGGCATAATCCCACTGAGATTTACCCGCCCTGTATACTAGTTCGTTACAGTAGAGTAAAGCAAGTATCACTTACATTTGTTATGCTAGCAAAACTCTGATACTTTCTGCAAGTGCCACTTGCATTTTTCTATGTCGTCTCAAATCATTTCCACTCGTCAACGCCTGATTCAAGCTGCACTTGAATTGTTTTCTGCTCAGGGAGTAAGCGCTACCACAACCCGCCAAATTGCTGAAAAAGCCGAAGTCAACGAAGTGACTCTATTTCGGAATTTTGGCAATAAGCATGGACTGCTTTTGGCTGTGCTGGAAGAATCCGCAGCCTTCAAGGATTTAGGTGAGTCGCTGGTGCGGCGGGCAACACCTCCTGGCAATGTTTACCAAGCTCTTAAAGATTATGCAAGTGATAGCTTACATGCATTAGAAAGAGTACCAGAGTTTGTCCGATCTGTGGTAGGTGAAGCCGACCAATTCCCGGCAGAAAATCGCCGCGCACTAGGCAGGGGAGTAACTGAGGCAAACCGTTATGTAGCTCAGTATTTAGCTACTGTAATCCAGCAAGGACACCTAAATACCTATTTACCCGCAGAAAAATTAGCAAGTTTGCTGAATGGGATGATTTTGGGATATGCCGTAATTGAGTTCACCAGCGAATTTCACGAACTTTGGGAGGATCGGGATGATTTTCTGGAAAATTTGGTGGAGTTGTTTTTACATGGAGCCATGTCACCCTCAGCAGAATCAGCAACAAACTGCTTACAAGGAGGGTTCACTACCACAGAAGTAGCTGATTTACCAGCTAGTTTAGTTCACGAAATTCTGCAACAAGCCAGGAAATTTGGAGTACGAGATTATGCCTTGGCTTATGTATTATTTGGGGCTGGGTTATCCGCTACAGAAATAACTAGCTTAGAGCGATCGCACCAAATCTACGATACTCAAGGGCACTTCCTGCAAATCATAATCCCCGGATTCGTCCGTCAAGTGCCTGTGAATCAGTGGATTTTGGGCAAACGCTACGGCTCTTTTACCAATAATCCTTTAATCAAATGGCTGAAAAGTCGTAAAGATGCTCAAACAGCGATGTTTCTGAATGATACAGGTACACCCATCTCAGAATCAGAACTTGAGACACGTTGGCAAGTATGGAGTGAAGGGCTATTAACTCCCCAAGGACAAACGCCAGCGATCGCCCAAGCACAACAAACCTGGCGCGTAGAAATGTTAATGCGGGGGATCGCCTTAGAAAACCTGAGTATTTTCACAGCTTGCGATCGCACCCAATTACAACCCTATGTCCGCCGAGCCAAAGAAAAAGCCGCCCTAGAGCAAGCGACTCGTTTGGATCATAAACCGGGATAAGGAGTGGGGAGATTAGCTGTACTCTCATACCATTTGACTAAATTATTGATACAAATTACTTTCCCTGCCTCCCCTGCCTGCCATCTGTATCAGTCTTAAAGTGAAACGGCATCAGATGGGGATTGGGTGTTACTCGAACGGCGTGATAATTTCTTGCGTGACTTGCCTCCCGCCTGGACATATTGCAAACTGTCTTTGCCATAATGCGTTGCCACACTCATTAACATCTTTTCAGAATAGCCGCCCAATTCTTCTTCAATTAGAGAGAGGCGACCTGCCATTTCATCTATGCTAGAGAGTAAAGTGTTGTAGGTTGATAGCTGGGTTTGCAAGTTTTGGATGTGGCTGTCGTAGTCTGTCAAATTTAATCCGTTGCCAAATTCTAGCGTCGGGCTAATCGATCGCATTCCTGCAATTCGACGGAGAGCCTTTTCTAGAGTCGGTGAACTGCGTTTTAGTCGTGCCATAAAATGCGCTCCTGAAGGAAGTTGTAGGATTACTGCATGTACTCTAGCCAATGCAACCATAAACTTCTCTGAGAAATAATTCGGAAAAATTAAAGCAAATTAAGATCGACCTAATTATTTTTAGTGGATTGTACTGAGGGATTTATTAAATTTGTCAAAAAAGTAACATCAAATAAGCAACAGGTACTTCAACATCGTATTGAGGTACTTCAACATCGTGTTGAGGTACTTCAAAGTCGTGTTGAGGTACTTCAAAGTCGTTTTGAGGTACTTCAAAGTCGTGTTGAGGTACTTCAAAGTCGTGTTGAGGTACTTCAAAGTCGTGTTGAGGTACTTCAAAGTCGTGTTGAGGTACTTCAACATCGTGTTGAGGTACTTCAACATCGTGTTGAGGTACTTCAAAGTCGTGTTGAGGTACTTCAACATCGTGTTGAAGTATTAGATGATGAGTTTTCTTGCCTTAACCCGATTTACGGCGAAGGCGATCGCGCCCAAAAGTATCATAAATATAATTCAACTTTTTACTTCTCTGTTTTAACCAAATATAATAAGGCTACAAGCAGACACTTTTTTAGTACATAGTTACTAACTAATCCAGTCAGAACTCAAATACCAACTTATAACCCTAAGTTGGTAAAACACACTTATGTGGTGACACCGCTCACGAGCATGAGTAATGAATACTTTCAGCCACCCATTCTACTTAATAGCCCAAAAGTGGAATGCAGTCTAAATTAGGAGCCTAAATCATAAGCTAACTAGATATTTTCTTCATTAATTGCGAAATCTAAAAGAGAAACTATGTGGTAAAAGTAAAATATGATGCCGCGCTTAAGAGGTAGTAGATGGAGCCATTAACTGCTGGTGCGATCGCTATTGGAACTGTGATTGCGACTAAAGCTTTGGAAAAAACTGGCGAAAAGGTAGGCGAAGCGTTATGGGATAAGACTGGTCAGTTTCTCGTCACCCTCAAAAAACACTCTCCCGATACTGTAGTTGCTATTGAAAAAGCACCGTCTCAACCACTTAATTATGGTAAAGCTGTACTAGAGGTAGAATCAGCAGCAAAAGCTAATCCTGAAGTTAATCAAGCCATGCAGGAATTAGCAGCAGCAGCGAAAGCAGAACCCAATCCCAGACTTAATGAAATTCTTGCCATGCCTAATTTACAAAAATTGGCAGAAAAAATTGGTCAGGTGGTTATGCCTGGTGGAACAGGCAAGATCGATAACATGTCCTTTTAAACGAGCGTGACTCTTAACTGTATAAATGTCTAACGATGTCGGGAATTTCGCTGAGAAAATTGGTGTTTATGTTGCACCTGCTGGTCAAGCTTTCATCGGCACTCAAAATATTGAAGGGCAAAAGCAGTTACGTCCGTTCCAAGCACCACCATTACCAACTTACTATGTAAATCGTCCCGAATACAGCCAAGACCTAAAAGCTCGTCTACTCACAGATTCATCAGATGTACGTACCTTAGTAGTAACTGCCATTCACGGCTTAGGTTCGGTTGGTAAATCTACCCTCGCAACGGCTTTAGCACGAGATCAAGAGGTACAAGCTCATTTTTGTGACGGTATTCTCTGGGCAACTTTAGGTCAACAGCCTAATCTTCTAACCCTGCTTAGTGGTTGGGTACAGGCATTGGGGGACTACAACTTTAAAGCCACCAGCACAGAAGCTGCTTCCAATCAACTGCGTACACTGCTGTATGACAAAGCTGTGCTGCTAGTAGTAGATGATGCTTGGAATCCAGAGGATGCACAAGTATTTAATGTTGGTGGAGCGCGTTGTCAAGTTTTAGTAACAACCCGTGACGCTGCGATCGCTCATGTATTAAGAGCAAGCACTTATAGCCTAGATGTCATGACACCAGAGCAGGCTATAGAACTGCTAACTAAGAAGTTAGGACGCGCGATTACTGGTGCAGAACATCAGTCAGCGTCCGATTTAGCCAAAGCCATTGGTTATCTCCCACTAGCATTAGAATTGGTAGCTGCTGAAGTGGCTAGTGGTACAACTTGGACTCAATTGTTAGAAGATTTTCAGCAAGAGATAGCCCGATTAAAAACTCTTGACCGACCAGAAGCAGAAGAAATTACTGATGAAGCCATTTTAAAACGCTTCAGCTTAACAGCATCATTAAATTTGAGTGTCAAGAGAATGCCTAAAAAAAAGCAGGAGCATTTCTCTTGGTTGGGAGTATTACCGGAAGATGTCACCATAACTAAGATGATGGCAACGACTTTGTGGAAAATGGATGTACGTGATACTGCCAAGACATTGCAATATTTGCAAAATAAAGCACTGTTATTGTCTGGAGTTACTTTGGCAGATGGCACACCAACCTACCGTTTACATGACTTATTTCATGACCTTGCACGTAATTTGTTAACCGCTCCACCAAACCCAAAGTCCGAAGGCGATTTCCCAGGGTTAGGTATAACTCTTACTAATGCTCATGCCACCTTTATAGAGAAATACCGACAAAAAACCCAAGATAGTTTGTGGCATACCCTGCCCAATGATGGTTATATCCATCAGCATCTAGTTTGGCATTTGGAAAAAGCTGAAAAGGTAGAAGAAATTCATTCATTATTGCGGGAGGAGTCAAAAACAGGAGCTAATGGTTGGTATGAGGCGTGCGATCGCTTGGGACAAACTGCCAATTTTGTAACTGATGTTGCTCGTGCTTGGCAATTGGCAGAAGACACTTGGACTCTCGCAACCCTACCTCAAGTTATTGGATTGCAGTGTCGCTATGCTTTGATTATTGCATCCCTTAATAGTCTGGCAGCTAATTTACCAATTGAATTGCTTCTGGCGTTGATCGAAAAAAATGTATGGACTCCCGAACAAGGACTTGCTTACGTTCTACAAAGCCCGAATCCAATACAGAAAGTATACTCGCTTACTAAGCTAGCCAATCTTTTACCACCAAACTTAAAAGAATTAGGACTCTCAAAAGCACTGACTGTTGCTTGGGAGATTCAGTCTCAGTCGAATCGCGCCTATGCCCTAATTTGTTTGGCTGATAAATTGCCAGAATTGTTACCTGAAGCACTAGCTGCTGCTAGGGAGATTCCGGATGAGCAGAATCGCGCAAGAGCCCTAATTAGTTTGGCTGATAAATTGCCAGAATTGTTACCTGAAGCACTGGCTGCTGCTAGGGAGATTCCGCATGAGAGAAATCGTACCCATACCCTAATTAGTTTGGCTGATAAATTGCCAGAATTGTTACCAGAGTTACTGGCTGCTGCTAGGGAGATTCAGGAAGAGTGGTATCGCGTCCATGTCATAAGTAGTTTGGCTGATAAACTGTCTCCTGAGTTGTCACCTCTAGCACTGGCTACTGCTAAGGAGATTCAGGATAAGTATTCTCGCGCAGAAGCCCTAAGTAGTTTGGCGGCTATTCTGCCTCCTGAGTTGTTACTTGAAGTACTGGCTGCTGCTAGAGAGATTCAGGATAAGTTGTCTCGTGCAATAGCCCTAGGTAGTTTGGCGGCTATTCTGCCAGAATTGTTACCAGAAGTACTAGCTGCTATTAGGGAGATTCTGGATGATTGGCATCGCGCCTCAGCCCTAAGTGGTTTGGTTGTTAAACTGCCTCCTGAGTTGTTACAAGAAGCACTGGCTGCTGCTAGGGAGATTCCGGATGAAAAGGAGCGCGCCGATGCCCTAAATAGTTTGGCGGGTATTCTGCCAGAATTGTTACTAGAGGCATTGACTGCTGCTAGGAAGATTCAATCTGAGATGGATCGCGCCGATGCCCTAAGTAGTTTGGTTGTTAAACTGTCTCCTGAGTTGTTACAAGAAGCACTGGCTGCTGCTAGGGAGATTCAGTTTGATGAGTATCGCGCAAAAGCCCTAAGTAGTTTGGCGGCTATTCTGCCAGAATTGTTACCTGAAGCACTGGCTGCTGCTAGGGAGATTCAGCCTCAGGATAATCGCGTCATTGTCCTAAGAAGTTTGGCTGGTAAACTTTCACAAATACAAAAAACTCCACTTTTTGAGTACTGGCGAGAAACACTTCACATCTTATCTGTTCATACTCGCACAGACTTACTCAAGGATATAAACGCATTAACTCCTGTTATATTTATTTTAGGTGATAAACTTGCAGTGAAAGATATAGCTAATGCCATTCAAGATGTGTCCCGCTGGTGGCACTAAAAAACAATATCTTTAGTGCCACGCTCAGATTGAACAAAAGAGCCATTAGGTGGAACACACCCCAATAACGAGTTATTTTTGACGGTGAGCGCACCTCGCTTGTCAAAAATAACCCGCTATCATGAAGGCAACTAAAATAAACGCCCTTAAAAAGATTTTGTAAAAACCAATAAATAACCGAAAGCTGGTAAAACGAGAAAAATCTGGCATACTGACGGTAACGCTACCCCTTGTTCCGTCGAGTTTCGTCATTTGTCTGCCCTGGATATCTTAGCCGATCGCTAATCACCGAAAGTTGGTAAAACGGAAAAAACTAAGCCTGCTGTATCCAGACACAAGTCGCTAAATCAGCGCAGATATAAGGGTGTGCGATCGCGGGAATATCCAAGAAGATGATGGCTGAAGGCAAGTCCCAAAATTCACATTGAGTCAAGCTGCTAAATTGAAAAACCCCGTTACTGGAATGTCAGTAAGGGGTTCTATGTTAACTAGCTTGATTAATACGCCGTTTTAACTCAGCCTCTAATTGTTCTGGAGTGCTGACCACTACCCCCGGTTTCGCTCTCATGATGCTGAGGTAATGCTGAAATGCCTCCTCATCCTGGGGGTTTGATATCACATATTGTCTTAATTCTTGCTCATTAAGAGTTAAATAGTCTGTCATCGGATAATGTTCTCCCCATTACTAAGAATTTCTACTTGGATGGTTTCGCCTATCAAAATCACGATTCGGCTTGTCCTCTCATCAAATCTAACCAATGCTATATCTCTAAACAAATTACTAGCCCGAACGCAAAAGTCAAAGAATGCTTTAAGTTGCTCGATGGTCGGTTCCATACCTTTTACCATTGAATAAAATTAAATCGGTTCATTCGTGACAAGTTAGGATAACATTGCTTTTGTCAATTATAAATTCCGCTGAAAAGTGAAGAGAGAATAAAGTATCAAATTAAGCTTAGTACTTAGCTTAAGCAGAAAAGTGAATAACGAATAAATACAAGTCGTCAATTCTCTTTGGGACTGATAGCGATCGCACAAACGCACTAAAATTTAAGAAACCATCATGATGGGTACTGACATGGTATCGATCCCAATTACTTTGGAACAACTCATTACGGCGGTACAACAGTTGCAGCCAGACGAACGAGCAAAAGTCGCTAGAGCCTTGATTCAAATAGATTTACGTTCAGATTTGACGGCTTTAATTCAAGAACTTTATGCCGAACCCCCCGTGAATGAGATTACAGACGATGAAATCAGGGCTGAAATTAAAGCTGTGCGTCAGCAATCGCAACAGGTCTGATGTTGCGAGTGGTCATCGACACCAACATTTGGAGAGAGCATTTTGCTGAAAGGGCGAGTTACATTGCCGATTTTGGCAGCATTTAATGAGGATAAATTCCAGTTGGTAATGAGTCAACCCCTTATGGAAGAACTCCATCTTGTTTGGAATCGCCCCCGTTTAAGAGAGCGGATTGACTCTAGTCAGGCGATTCGCCTAGAACAACAGTTGCAGTACCGCGCCTTATGGGTTGAGTTGAAAACTGTTCCGCCTAATTGTCGAGATTCCAAAGATTTACCTGTGTTGGCTACAGCGATTGATGGCAAAGCAGAGATTATCGTATCTGGGGATGATGACTTGCGGGCTGATGATGACTTGAGAGGGGTAATGGCAAGCTATGGCATTCAGTTACTGGGTGTTCATTCTTTCCTGAAATATTTAGATGAAGGTGATGGATAAAGGATGCTTTCCCCGATCGCTCCCTAAAACAAAAACGCGATCGCTAATTCAACTTATGCCTAACCGCGATCGCCTTTTGACCGACTTCCCAAAATACGATCACCCCCTTGACTAAAAGAGCGATGCCTCCCCACAGTAGGAAAGCGATCGCTCTCTCAAGTGGATCAATATTCATTTTGAGGTGCTTTTCTCGCTAATTCCATATCTTTTGCCCCATGCCCAATACTTCGGCTTACCTCGGCTTACTTCGACTACGCTCAGTACAAGTCGCTCGGCACAAGTCGCTCAGTACAAGTGCCCAATGCCCAATTAATTCAACGGCTCCATAATGACTCTTAAACCTTTACTAGAGAGTATTTTGAGCATTTCTTTAGCGTTATATTCACTACTAAATACTCCTGCTTGCATAACTCTTTGACCTTGCCAAACTGTAGGAAACGCACCAGGAGCAAGCAATTTTACCAAATCTCGATCCTTATCAGTTGCAAGTGGCACTACTACGCGATAACGCACACCAAATTGTCTTGCAGAGTTACCACTATCGGGAATACTTGCAGAACTTGTTTGCAGATTGCGAGTATTAACAATGGGGATATTGCGATCGGGAAGTGGTAAAAGTTCTGAAGCACCTGGAGCAGCAGTTTCTAGTATTGGTAATGGCTGCTGTGTTTGCTCCCTCATACTTGGAACTGGTGGCTGTGCAACTGAATTGGATGGGGACTCAGGGGTAGTAAATTCAATGGTATTAGGATCGATCCGCACATAATTTAACTGTGGTGTATCAGGTGGCTGTGCTGGACTGGAAGTTGTAACTCTTGAAGTGTTAGTTGGTATTTGTTTACCTAACAAGCTGCTAGGAGTAGGAAATCCGGCGACGCTAGAAGTGGGTGGTTGTTGATTGGATATAGGCGGGGAAAGCGGTACATTATTGGCTGGCATTAATGGCAGCAGTTGACTGTTTAATTGCCCAGAAACAGGATTATTTGCTGAAATGCTGTTACTGTGCCCATTCGTAGTTTCAGAGATTTCGGGAGCCGAGAAGGTGATTTCTCCAGTTGGTGGTATTTGTCGTAATACGTTGTTGGGAGCTGGTTGAGAATTTTGGGTTGCTAGTGCTGTTGTACCGTTAATATCTACCTTGCCAGTGATGCGATCGCTCACAAGGTTGTTACCAGCAGCAGGAATCACCTGTTTAGCAGCGCTGGCGTTAATGTCGTAGCGGGCATTATTTTGAAATGTATTACCCCCAGGTTCCGATGCACTACCCAAATCTGGTATTGCTTGAGCGATCGCAACTAAACCATCTTCTTTATTATCTTGAATAATATTATTCCGCAAAATCGGGCGGGCATTTGCTTGTACGACAATTCCCGATCTATTGTTCTGAATTTGATTACCTATAAGTATAGGAGCGGCGTTTTGGGCAATATTAATGCCAAAACCTGTTTGGTGAAAGACATTTTCCTTGACTTGAGGACTAGAGTTACCAGCAATTGTGATGCCATTGGCTCCATTGCGATCGAAGTAATTTTTGCTAATGGTGGGTGCAGCATTACCACTGACGGAAATCCCATCTTGAGTACTGCCAGTAAATGTATTTTCCGCGACTACCGGATTGCTAGATTCAATCCATAAACCGTAACCACGGCGATTAGGGTTCGTCACCGTTACCCCAGTGAGCAAGACTTGATTTGCCCCAACAATTGTGACATTTTGACCGCCAAAGCTCCGACTCAGGTAATCACCGCCTCCTTGAATGATAATGTCTTTACCTTGATTGCTGGGGTTGCCTTGAATTGAAATACCTGGTTTCAGTATTAAGGGAAATTCCTCTCCTGTCTCGGCGCTATAAGTGCCAGTGGAAAGCATAATTACAGTATTGGCGTTAGCTAATCGCAATGCTTGGGTAATCGTCTTTACAGGAGCGGATTCGCTGCCATTGCCTGCCTTGTCATCTCCAACACCAGGATTGACAAATAGCACATTAGCCTGAGAAGGTGTTTTCTGATTCAGAGGCGCTGAATTTGGTGTCGATGGAATCTGAGCGCTTGCACTATCCAGGCTTATACCCAGGAACACTATACTTGCCGCCCCCATACATACAGTAAAAGATAATACTGAAAAACTAAAAAATAAAAGCCTTGCTGATTTCAGAAACTTCAGCTTTGCAAACAGAACATCTACTCTACGGTACTCAGGAAACACACGAGGGAGAATCATATTTAACACAACTCCTTATAAGTAATCATAAATTCTTATACTCTTTAGAGAATATTATCTCGATAATATTACTCATATATTGACCGATTGGCGATATTTAATACATAGTAATAAATGATATTAGACATCTCCAGAAATTAATTGTGCGTTACCCAAAATCATTTGTAGGCACAATTCATGAATTGTGCCTACGTTATTTTCGCTCTTATATCTAAATAGATATAAGAGCGAAATTAAATATGCGTTATCCAAAACCCTTGTAGAGACGTAACACTGCTAGTCTCTACATTATTTTCACTAATATATCTATTGTGGATTTTCTGGTGTATTCCCTTTTGGCAGTCCTTTGCAAGCTTGTTGTTTAACGTAAAATACTTGACTAAGCTCAGTGCGAAACTGTAGCCTCAAACTACCCTTATCACTGTTTATAGGAACATGGGATAATTTACCGTAACCCTCACTACTGCGTTGTTTTGCGTAGATTCCGCAAAAATTAGTAAAAAAAAGCAAATTAATTAACTTATGGTTACTAGGACTTATGATAATTCACACTTCGATGAAAGCACTAATGGGGTTGTTGTAATGGTCGAGCCATACAGCCAAAAAGCGCAAATACAGCAAGTTGTTTACCGCATTTTAGATGCCAATTTAGACCGCGCTCGTGAGGGCTTGCGAATTATTGAGGAATGGTGTCGGTTTGGGTTGAATAATGCCCAGTTGGCTCTTGAATGCAAGCGGCTGCGACAAGAGGTAGCCAAGTGGCATACCTCAGAATTACGGGCGGCGCGAGATACACCAGGCGATCCGGGGACTGAGTTAACCCATCCTCAAGAAGAACAACGAGCTAGTATAAAATCGGTGTTGCAGGCTAACTTTTGCCGGATAGAAGAAGCATTACGGGTGTTGGAAGAATACAGCAAGCTTTACCAGCCAAATATGGCTAAAGCTTGTAAGCAGATGCGCTATCAGGTTTATACCCTAGAAAGTAGTTTAATGGGTCATCAGCGCCATCAATTGTTGTGGCGATCGCATTTGTATCTTGTGACTTCTCCTAGTGAAAGTTTGTTGAACAATGTCGAGGCTGCACTCAAAGGAGGATTAACGCTATTACAATACCGCGACAAAACCGCCGATGATTCTTTGCGTCTGGAACAAGCGAGAAAATTACGGCAGTTATGTCACATCTACGGTGCTTTGTTTATTGTTAACGATCGCGTGGATGTAGCTTTAGCTGTCGATGCCGATGGGGTGCATCTGGGACAACAAGATATGCCTATTACTGTTGCTCGGCAATTACTGGGTTCGCAACGTCTGATAGGGCTTTCTACCACAAATAAAGAAGAAATGCAAGCAGCAATTGCTGAAGGTGTAGATTATATTGGCGTGGGGCCAGTTTATGAAACTCCCACGAAAGTAGGTAAGGTAGCAACAGGTTTAGAATATGTCAGCTATGCTGCCAAAAATTGTTCAATTCCCTGGTTTGCGATTGGGGGAATAGATGCCAATAATGTCAATGATGTGATCGATGCCGGAGCCGAACGTGTAGCGGTGGTGCGATCGCTCATGCAAGCCGAACAGCCTACCCTAGTAACGCAATATTTCCTATCTCAACTCAATCGCATTAAACCAGAACTCTAAAAGAGTCATTTGTCACTTGTACTGAGCGACTTGTGCCGAGCGACTTGTACTGAGCGTAGTCGAAGTAAGCCGAGGTAAGCCGAAGTATTTGTCATTAGCCCAAAGTGAGTAACCAATTCCCAATTTCCAATTCCCCACATTTATTATGTCTAACGAGATTACGATTCAGGTAAATGGGGAACCCCATAGCTGTTCGTTTCAAACTTCTTTACCCGACTTACTCCAACAGTTGGGTTTTAACCCCCGCTTGGTGGCTGTAGAGTATAATGGCGAAATTTTACACCGCCAGTTTTGGGCGCAAACAAAAGTGCAACCAGGCGATCGCTTAGAAGTAGTAACTATTGTCGGTGGTGGTTAGTTGATTTGAGCCAGCAAGCCCAAATCCTTGAGGCTACGTCGTGTAATCTCAATGCGGGCGGGTGCATCTTCCGATTTTTGCATATCAAGGGTTGTCGCGAAAAAGTAGACGTTTTTGTTTTGCTCTAAATAACCCACAAACCAACCAACGTTTGGTTTGGTACTCGTTAACCATCCTGTCTTTCCTCGCAGTGTGTAGTCTGGAGTTTGTTCGCGTACCATAATGTCTTTGACAAGATTTATTGTCCGTTGCGAGAAAGGCAAATCGCCTTGATATAACCGTTGCAAAAACTTAATTTGTTCTTTGGGTGTAATTTGCAATAGCTGCGGTTGTAGCCAAAAACGATCAATGTCTGCAACAGTGCCAATCTGACGGTTCCCGTAGCCTACTTTATTAATAAATTGCTGCATCTGTTCATATCCAGCCCTACGTGCCAATACTTGATAGAACCAAACAGTTGAATCCTTAAAGGCTTGACGCAAATTTGTATCATAATTCCAGGCATCAATCTCTCGGTGAATTCCATCCCAAGTGAGAACTGCCACATCATCAAGAACTACACCTGTTTCTAATGCCACCAGCGCGTTAAAAATTTTGAATGTTGAAGCTGGAGCAATCGCAGTTGCATTACGTTGAGGATTGTGTTCATAGGTGCGGTTGTTTTTTGAGTCGTAAATCAAGATAGAGCCTTCACGCCCAAATTCTTGAAAGTGTCGCCCAAAATTTGGTGCTTTAACAGCCAGACGTTCAGATGAAGTTGAAGCAGGTTGAGCCACAACATACATTGCCCCAAAGGTAATCAAACTAACTACAGTAATACATCCAATCACTGTAAACACAAAAGATTGCATTCGGCGCTTTGCGTAACGCTGAAGGTATTGCTCTATACGAAACCAGATATTTTTCATTGCACATTTAATCAGATCACAAGCGAGATTTTACATTGCAATCTTGCTCATTTGTGAAGCAATTTGTTAGAGGTTTTTTATAAATAGAACTTATAGGAAATTACCATTGTTAGTATTTTTTGAATTTTCTGATTTAGGACTGCTATAGCAAGAATTGCAAACCACAGATCCCCGACTTATTAAATATGTTGGGAATCTTGTTGAGCGCGAATGATTTAGGATTGCTGTAGATGACTGGAATTAGATTTTAGTGATTTCTCAATGTGCATTCATTTCACAAAATTGCATTTTTCCCCTCTGATTTATAAAGCGATCGATGAAGAATTCTACGCTTGGCTAATTCTTTACCTTTACGACCGAGTTGCTCGCGTAGTTGCTGGTCTTGGCACAACCGATTGAAAGCTTGAAAAACTTCATAACCCGAATTGGGATTGACCAGTATGCCATTTTCTTCATGCTCAACTGTGTCTAGAACACCGCCTAAACGAGGGGCAATTATAGGCTTACCGAAGTAACTTGCTTCTAAATAAGCCATACCAAAACCCTCCATATTATTAGGTTTAGTATCCGATAAAGTCAGCATGGCAAATATGTCGCAAGCTGCATAATAACCTGCTAATTCTCGCTCTGGCACATATCCAGCAAAGTGGACGCGCTTATCTACTCGCAAACGATGCGCCAGAGATTTCAGTTCCGACTCACTTCGGCCTTGACCACAGAGTATATAGTGGACATCAACCCCAAAAGTTAGCAGTATTGGGATATTATCAATTACTCGGTCGAAACCTTTATGTTTTACTAGCCTGCCGATGGAGAGAATAACTATTGCTGTTTCGGGAATGTTGTACGTCTGACGCACCCGAACCCGTAAATCATCAAGGCTACTGGGACTGGCTACATTATTACCAAATTTTTCTGGTCTGATTACTGGGTTAATGACGTGGGTTGGAGTATCTAATCGGAAAGCAGTTCTAAGGTAGTCTCTTGTATAAGAACTGTTACAAACAATACCTTCAGCGCGTTTAAGTGTTAATTTAAATAGCGATCGCAGCACGGGATTGTGTAAAGTACTAAGAAGATCGTTGCCGTGCAGATAGATAAAAAAGCGAATAGGTAACAAATAGCTCAATAGCAACAGTGAAGGAAAATCATAGCCGTGGCCCCACTCTATGTAACGATAGTGATAGCGAAAATAGAGTTTAATTGCTAGGACAAATGAGCAGACGATATTGACCAAAGGCTTCAGGATATTTCCCACATAGCCACTACGCCAATATTTAGGATAATACCAGCGATACACAGGAAACTGTTGACCTTCATCAAATACTCGATCTCCTGAGCAACTAGCTGCCAGCACAATTATTCGTTCTGGATCTTGCAGACAACGATTGTAGATATATTCCCCAATTACAGCTTCTTTCGGCAGAAAGATCCGGGATATGACTAGGATATCTGGGTATGCAGCTTTGTCTCTGATTTCGGCTGTTAGTTGAGAAATATGTTCCATAATAAAGTTGATGACTATATTTCAAATAGTTTTTAATATTTACAATTAGGATTACTTTCAAAGCCATCATTATTATTTTATTTCTTTTAAAACGAATTTGGTAGACAAATTTGAAGCCTATTTTAGAAGATTAGCCGGGAAGATTGTTTTTTAATTGTGTTGATTTTATTTTTGTTGCAAATTTCTCATTACTTGAGAATTTATGTGCATGATGAACAATAAATCAAAGCTAGCACTTGTAGCGAAATTGCTCAGTGAACAACTGTTGCGAAAATTCCCAAATTTAGCTACGTTCAATAGAATATCCTAAATACCTGAACTATTGTGCCAAAATGCTAAAAATTTTTATAACTTTTTAGCAGCAATATAGTGTCTGTCTGGAATGAATGACAAGCATCACAGATACTTTTTGTTATTCTATGTATGCGTAATTTTAAAGCTTGCAGATGTACTAAATAATGCTATTAATGGGGGCAGGTCGTTGAGCCAGTGCTAAATCATGAGTAATCAGTTAAAAAGGAGTATTTATAATAAATAAATATTCCTGACTTTTGACGTGATGTGGAAAAGCCCAGAAAAAAACCTAACCTCCTTGCTGTGTCGGGAAGAGAGAAAATTTAAAGTCTCTCTGCTAGAAGAGAGAGATATAAAAAAGAGAGATTTTCCAAATTCCGTGAAAAGTCAAATTCACTCGCTACTCGGATGTTTACATAAGTCCTATTTTTTACTCAACACTGTTCCAGTGAAAAATTAGTCAAAATAATCACTAAAAATTAAAATCATCTGTATAATTCAAAACTGTAGTCTGAAACTCCTAGTCCAAGGCATAGCAAACAATTGCCCGTAGGCGTAGCCCGTTGTAGACATCGCAAATTTCTGTAAGGATAAACATGTCTTCAGGTACGGTTCCCCAGTCGAGAAATCCCTCCTGCGATCGCTACTTACCCAAGAGAAGACGCGGTAAATTAAATATGTAGCCTCGAAAAGGGAATGCTACGTGAATGCTACAAACTTGCTTGTTACGGGCTAGCGTTAGCGACATCCTGCAACACTAGTCCCAACATGGGAAGAAATCATAAATAATAATTCCGTTTTTCAAGCGATAGTCTTATGCGTAAAAAACTACAACAAACCATCAAACCTCTGTTAAAAGCCTTCTTAGCCCTAAGCCTAGTGTTAGCTTTGGCTCTTGGTCACGCTGACGGTGCATTAGCAGCCCGCAGTGGGGGTCGTATCGGTGGTGGCTCCTTTAGAATGCCTTCCAGCAGCCGCACCTATACACCACGCACTTATGCACCTCCTGGTGGGGGCGGATACTATCCTGGTGGTGGTTTTGGTGGTGGCTTTGGCTTTCCCTTCCTACTTCCCTTCTGGGGTATTGGAGGAGGATTCGGTGGTATATTTACCATCTTAATTTTCTTGGCGATCGCTAATTTCTTATTGCAAACTTTCCGCCGCG
This sequence comes from Nostoc sp., assembly GCF_036918245.1. GTDB lineage: Bacteria > Cyanobacteriota > Cyanobacteriia > Cyanobacteriales > Nostocaceae > Nostoc. The sequence continues at coordinate 321,782 of NZ_JBALEF010000043.1, read as the reverse complement.
TCTCTAGCGGTGAAACTGGAGAAGTAGATTACAGCAGTAACTCTCCTGTTTCTGTAACTCGTTTGCAAGTAGGTTTGTTAGCTCAAGCCCGTGAATTGCAAAATGAACTCAACCACATTGCTGAAACTGCTGATACTAACACCCCAGAAGGCAGAGCAGAAATTTTACAAGAAGCCAGCCTAGCTTTACTCCGCCATCCTGAATACTTTGTATATGCAGGTGGTGGCACTCAACAAGCTAGTTTAAATTCAGCTGAAGGTCAGTTTAATCGGCTCTCATTGGCAGAACGCAGCAAGTTTAGCGAAGAAACTCTTTCTAACGTCAACAATCAGCTAAGAGCAGCCCTTGCCAAAGATGCTTTACCTCCGGCTGGTGAACTCGACAACCCCACCCGCCTATTTACCGAAGGCGCTGGTGAATACATTATCGTCACCTTGCTGGCGGCGACACTAGGTAAGTTTGACATCCCCACAGCGATTAATAGTGCTGATGATTTGCGTCAAGCTTTGCGGCAAATTGGTAGTATCCCTAGCGACAAGCTTCTAGCAATTGAAGTTCTTTGGACTCCGCAAGCTGAAAATGATACTCTGACATCTGATGATCTGTTGGCAAATTATCCTGATTTGAGACTTGTTTAATCTCTGAAAAATTTTGCATCTTAGTGCAACGAATAAGTTCCCCTTAAGAACAATAACTAGAAAACCGCTTGTCAATGACAAGCGGTTTTTTGTAGAGTTTATATTATTTCCAGATAATTAGTTATGATTCCCACAGTCATTGCACCCTACCCTCCCCTAAAAGTTTGCAAAGAGGGGATTAAGGGGAGCCAGTGCGGTCTTCTCCCAAGGGGAGACGCCAAGGGCGATAGCGCAGCGTTAGCGAGTCCGCGAGCGTCTGGGGTCTCCCCAAGTGGAGCATCTGGCGTGTGGGGTTCTTGGAGGTGAATAAGTAATTAAGCGGACATAATAGATATATTTAACTATAATTTTAGAAACATTTTGGTAATATTATCAAAATGAATTATACGCAAAGTGTTATCTTATGCCTAGTATTGAAGCCGACGAAAACCGAGAGCATCGTATTAAAACAGAGATTATTGTAGATGCTGAAGACAAAGAAGACCGGGCTATGGGTTGGTACTACTACCTCGAAGAGACTCTAAATTATCCCTTTTTGGCTAAATGGACTAAGAAGGGACGCAAATCAGGTTCTGTCGAGGAGAAACAAGTGGAAGTATTGGGAATGGCCCCAGACGATGAGTGCTTAAAAGATATGTTTGTCGAAGTGGCTTATATTAATGGTAAGGATGATGATGTATATTCTGCTAAATTATCTGAAATAGCAGCCATTGATGCTGACAGTGAAACTCAAGAAGCGATCGCAGACTGGCTCTATTGGATTGCTAGAGGTTATAAATTTTAAATTCTACGACAAATACCGAATGACGCGGCAGGGATTACCCGCAGCGACAACATTCTCAGGTATATCTTTGACAACTACACTACCAGCACCAATGGTTGTGTTATCACCAATAGTTACACCTGGACAAATAATTGCATTGCCACCAATCCAGACATTATTACCAATGTTAACTGGGGCAGCTAATTCTCTACCAGAAAGACGAATTTCTGGCTCTGTTGGGTGATAAGCAGTATAAATTTGTACATAAGGAGCGCACAAAACATTTTCACCAATGTTAACTGTATTACAGTCTAAAATTACACAGCCATAGTTTATATACAATTTGTCGCCAGCGAAAATATTACTGCCATAGTCACAGTAAAAGGGTGGCACAATTGCTATTTTTTGACCGATTTTTCCAAATAATTCTTGTAAAATTTGCTGTCGCTGCTCTTGCTGTTCTTCAGTTGTAGAATTGTACTTTCGCAACAGACGACTGGCTAGCTTCTTTTCGACAGCCAATTCTGGATCTTCCGCCAGATATAATTCGCCTACGAGCATTTTCTGTTTCTCGGTTTTTTCCATGACATATTTATAGGGCTTCTCGGTTGTGTATGATAACGTTAGTAGCGGCTAGAGTAGCATATTCCATTCTTAACTAAATATGGCATAAGTAGCTTTTCCCTGCTGTTTAGCTTGGTACATCGCAATATCAGCATCCCGCAGCAAAGTTGCAGGCTCCTCATAATTACTAAAATTCCAAGTAATACCAATGCTAGCTGTAGTAGATAATTGATATCCATTCAGGTTAACTGGCAATTTTAAGGAGTCTTGAATACGTTTGGCAACGTTGGTAGCGTCGGTAATGTCTTTAATATCCTCTAAAAGAACAGTAAACTCATCACCACCAAATCGTGCTACAGTATCGCCACTACGTAAGCATGACTCTAAACGTCTAGCGATCGCTACTAAAAAATCATCCCCTATTGCATGCCCAAAGCGATCGTTAATCTCTTTGAAGCCATCTAAATCCAAAAATAAAACTGCAAAATAATAATCGCTTCTGCGTTTGCTACGTTCAATGGTTTGTCTGAGCCGATCTAAAAATAAAATACGATTCGGTAATTCTGTTAGCCCATCATAAAATGCATTGCGGATCAGTTGCGCCTCTGTCTGCTTACGTTTAGTGATGTCTTGAAAAACTAAAACCGCGCCAGTAATATTGCCATCTCGATCGCGGATAGGCGCAATATTATCCCCAATCGCTATTTCTTTGCCATCTTTGGTAATTAGCGTACAGTTTTCTGGTAAATTGAAAACTTCACCTGCTTCGATTACATAAGTGGCCAAATTTTCAATTTTTTCTCCTACATCTTTATTAACTAAGTTAACGACTTCTATTAAATTTTTCCCAAATGCTTCATTTTGCTTCCAACCAGTGATTACTTCTGCTATGGGATTCATCATTTCAATACAACCATTTGCATAGGTCACAATCACTGCACTTCCCATACTATTAATAATTGCCGTCAACCTCTGTTTTTCTTCGTATAATATTTTTTCGATCTGATGTTTGTACAGGGTCATTTCAATTACAAAATGTAAATCACTTTCAATAAATGGTTTGACTATATAACTAAAAGGCTCAGTTAGCTGATTTTTCTGTAATGTTTTATATTCCGAATACTCTGTTAGATATACTACAGGTACATGAAAGTGATTCTGGATAATATCCGCTACGTGTAGACCGTCTATTTCCCCAGCTAGACACATATCAATTAATACTAAATGTGGATGAGTTTCTGCTACCTTTTTTATTGCCTCTTCACCAGACTCAGTTATTTCTGATACTAAATAACCTAATTTTTCTAAACTTTTTCTAATATTTGAGGCGAGAATTTTTTCATCCTCAACAACTAGGATTTTGCGGTCGAACATATTACAATAACCTGTTTGCTAAGGTTCAGATTTTTGTTGTCAGTGTCAACTCAAGCGAAAAGTAATTATTTATATCATAAACAATCTCTAACTACCATGTTTTCTTGGTTGATATTAATACTTACTAATGAGTACATAGGATCGTGTTATTAACCTCCAACAATGTTCTATACTTGTCAAAGCTAGTTTTTATTAATCATACGGTTAATATCATGCTATTAACACCAGTTCCAAATTACCATGTAATTACCAGCACTCAAAAACTGATTTTAAAATGTATACAATATTTTTTTTCGGAAAAGTATAAACACTGAGTATAGTATCTATATAAAGATTAATCAAGAATAAAATTTAATAAAATCATAGGATCGTACTTTAATATAAGTTAAAAAAAGCTAGAGTGTATTGTATCTAATATAACAATATACATTCACGAAATTATTACTGAAAATTAATCTTTATCTAAAATTAAAGAGTTTAATACTGCTTTACTTACAAATAGTTTTTGTCTCAGTCAGGATCTAAATCACCGTCTGAAACTGTCTTAAATCTTGAATAATGAGTGAAATCGTATTACTTAGAACCATTCATATAGGAGTTGTAAATTGTTTTTGAAAAAATCTTAGTAGTCTTATAAAGTGTCTTAGCGGAGTATAATGCACCATTCCAAGGTTGTAGTACGTTACGCTATCGCTAACACACCCTACGCGTATTTAAAAAATCAAATAATAGTCCTATAGCCTCTGCTTAATACTTAATCACAAATCCTGCGATCTGAAAATATGCAAGTTAAATGCTCATTAGCAGATCGTGGTATTTTCAGTTTTTTGATAATGAGTGGGTGCTGGGGGCAATAGCACGAAAGATTCTCATTGTGAGACACTCCCAAGCTCCACGTAAACCCCCTGTTCTTTGCTAGCTGATAGATATTGAAAAAAAACACATTTTGTGAATTAAATATTGGACTTGATTTTAGTCAGTTCAATGCTAATTTTGCCACCAAAGTCTGGAATAGGTGCGGCAGGTTTGCTGAGAGTGACTTGGACTTTTGTTACACGATCGCACTCTTGGAGGATAGAATCTGCGATCGTTGTTACCAATTTCTCCACCAAAACAAATTTAGACGTTTTGATCAGATGTTGTATCAAGCTAATGACGCTGCGATAATCTAAAGTATCTTCGATCGCGTCAGTCTTGGCGGCTGTGGAGATATCCAACCATAACCTCACATCCACCTCAAACCATTGCCCTAGCACCTGTTCTTCTGGTAGATACCCAGTGTAGCCATAGCCGCGAATTCCCGTTAAATGAATGCAGTCCATAAAAGTTTGAGAGCAAATTGTGCATTTTGTAGAAAGTGGAGCAAGTTTGCTTGGAGATTTTCTTTCCCAGAAACTCGCGTGGCGGTGTTGGGTTCCATCACCGCATTGATGGATTTTAAATTGAATTTCCCTAGACAAAATCTAAAATTTAAGATTGTTTTATCGCTATGTTTGATTTAATGCCGATCGCTTATAGGAATGTTAATCAACTTTGGGCTTACATTTTAACAGAGACGCTAAAGCGGTTGGGATTGACTTGTGCGATCATTTGTCCTGGATCACGCTCTACACCCCTAGCGATCGCCTTTGCTCAACAAGTACCTGAGATTGAAGCAATTTCCATTCTCGATGAACGTTCCGCCGCCTTTTTTGCCTTGGGACAAGCTAAAGCAACCGGTCGCCCGGTGGTACTACTTTGCACCTCTGGTACAGCAGGAGCAAATTTTTATTCAGCAGTCATAGAAGCTTCATATAGTCGCGTACCACTGTTGATATTAACCACCGATAGACCTCCAGAATTGCGAGATTGTCACTCTGGGCAAACTATAGATCAGTTGAGATTATATGGAAACTACCCAAATTGGCAAACAGAGTTAGCCTTACCCTCCGCCGATCTGGGAATGCTAGCTTATCTGCGACAAACGGTAATTCATAGCTGGGAAAGGGCGCAAACTCCTACAAAGGGGCCAGTACATTTGAATATTCCCTTTCGCGATCCCTTAGCGCCTCTGCCTGATGGAACTGATTTGAGCTATTTGCAATCACAGTTTCACCCAGAAAACTTTTTCGCAGGAATAGCAAGTACTACCCAATTCCCCATTCCCCATTCCCTATTCCCCATTCCCCAAGAGTGGAAAGAATGCGATCGCGGCATTATTATCGCAGGTGTTGCCCAACCGCAGCAACCACAGGAATATTGTAGAGCGATCGCGCACCTTTCTCAAACTCTCAAATGGCCTGTGCTAGCTGAGGGACTCTCCCCAGTCAGAAATTATGCCGAACTCAACCCTTATTTGATTTCCACTTATGACCTGATTTTGCGAAATCAGCAACTAGCAAAGCAGTTAGCGCCCGAAATGGTGATTCAAGTGGGAGAAATGCCTACGAGTAAAGAACTACGTACCTGGATAAATGCAACCCAACCGCAACGCTGGGTAATTGATCCCAGTGACCAAAACCTCGACCCTTTGCACGGGAGAACGACGCATTTACGGATATCTGTAGAAGACATAAAGGTAGAGGAGAGAAATTTATCTTTCTCCTCAAACTATGTGCATAAATGGTGTAATGCGGAAGCTAAGGTCAGGTTAGTTGTTGACCAGACGATGGGGAAAATAGATGAAGTAATTGAGAGTAAAGCAGCTTGGTTAATTTCTCAGATTTTACCGCCCGGAACGCCTCTATTTATTGCCAATAGTATGCCTGTGCGAGATGTGGAATATTTCTGGAAACCGAATAATTTAGGAGTGCGATCGCACTTTAACCGGGGTGCAAATGGTATAGATGGCACATTATCCACCGCTTTAGGAATTGCCCATCGCCAGCAAAGTAGTGTGATGTTAACGGGAGATTTAGCGCTGTTACATGACACCAATGGTTTTTTAATCCGCAATAAGTTTGTTGGACATCTGACGATTGTATTAATCAATAACAATGGCGGTGGTATTTTTGGAATGTTACCCATTGCCAAATTTGACCCACCATTTGAAGAATTTTTTGGTACTCCCCAGGATATTGATTTTGCTCAGTTGTGCGCTACTTATAATGTGCAGCATGAATTGATTACTTCTTGGCAGCAGTTGCAGCAAAGATTAAACTCACTTCCAACTACAGGGATTCGGGTTTTAGAATTGCAGACAAATCGCAAAGCAGATGCGAAATGGCGACAGGATCATTTGAGTAGGTTTGCCGCAGTTATTGCAATTTAACTATTGTGTTAGGTGCTTTGGAATCGCAGGATTGAATCTGCTGATTAAATAGAATGCTTGTGGAATTAAAGTTAATAATTATTTACTAAAACTATTTTAATTGCTAATAACGATAAGCAATCTGGCTCAGTTATAGCTTCAACAAATGCCTTAGCTTAAATTTACTGAATATTTTTTATTACTCTATGTAGTACATTAAAATAGTGCGCGTTCACAAGATTGTTTAAAATATGACAAATGAACTTCATCTTTATTTTGATGACTCTGGTAGCCGTAATCCAGATTCAGAAGCAATACCGCGGCGTGATGGTATTGATTGCTTTGCTTTAGGTGGAATTTTAGTGGAGGAAGAGAATATAGAAAATATTATAATAACGCATCGAGAATTCTGTAATAAATGGAATGTTACTGAACCATTGCATTCTACTAAAATTCGTTCTCGACAGAAAGCTTTTGCTTGGTTAGGTAAGGAAGAGAATAAAGAGAAATCTCAGGATTTTTTAAGCGACTTAGAAATGCTGATGCTCGATTTACCGTTTACTATCATTGCATGTGCTATCCACCGACCAGGTTACAATGCTCGTTATAAAAACAAATACAGTAACGATATTTGGATGATGTGTAAAACTGCCTTCACTATTTTAGCTGAACGTTCAGTAAAATATGCGATTTACAAAGAACGCAAGCTACGCATTTTTTTTGAAGAAAGTGGGAAAGATGCGGATAGAGCAATTCTAGAATATGCGAAAGAACTTAAAACTCAAGGAATGTATTTTGACCCACATAGTTCAGCAGCTTATATGGGACTAACAGCAGAGAAATTTAAAATAAATTGGTTAGGAGAACCACAGCGTAAAACTAAAAAATCACCAATGATACAGCTTGCTGATCTAGTCTTATATCCAATAATAAAGGGACGTTATGACCCAAGCTACCGAACTTATGAGTCCCTTAAAAGTAAGTTAAAACTTGTTGATTGCGTTCTAGAGCCGGACAAAATACCTCAGATGGGTATCAAATATAGCTGTTTTGACGATATATAAAACTAAAGACTCGGAATTTGTCCGAGTCTTTAAAATTTCGGCTTTCATACGAAAACCCCGGGGCGTTGCCCAATAAATAAATAATAAGGCCATTTAAAATTAAGTGCAAGCTAAAATAGCCTTGTTTATTAAAACTTTAAATTTAACTTCAGCGTCTCTGTGTAAAATTTCCCCTTTTAATTGACCTTGTAACCATCCTTCCAAGTCCGCGATCGCAATCTCAATTTCAACAACAGCAAAGCTAACCCTTCCAACGTTCCTCAGTAATTTCACCAAATAGTCGTTTTAACAGCCGCAGGACGAGCGATCGCACTTTTTCTTCCACCGCTTCCTATGCTTCTTCAGTTCGGGAAACTTTATTTGTAGCCATAATTATTTTACGGAGTGCGATCGCCCTCCTCCTCTGCGTCTCTGGGTAAAACTTACCCGCTTACTTCACCTTGTAACCATCGTTCCAAATCAGCAAGAGTAGAGAAATCCAACAAAGCATCACTTAAAGCTTCCAACTGTTCCACCGATAACCCTTGAATCTGAGACAGAAGCGCATCAGTAATTGCACCCACAAGTCGGTTTAACTGTCGTAAAACGACCTTTCTTTCTCCTTCTTCCTTCGCTTCCCGAATCGCCCGTGGTTCTTCCAAATTCAGTCCCAACATCGTTGCAATCTCCTCTCAACCTGTCTGTGGGTGAAACTTACCCCCTTACTTCACCTTGTAACCATCGTTCCAAATCAGCAAGAGTAGAGAAATCCAACAAAGCATCACCTAAAGCTTCTAATTCTTCCACCGATAATTCTTGAATCTGGCGCTGAAGCTGTTCAGGAACCGCACCCACCCGTCGGTTTAACTGTCGTAAAATGAGCGATCGCGCTTCTTCCTCTCGTCCTTCTTCCTTTGCTTCCCGAATCGCCCGTGGTTCTTCCAAATTCAGTCCCAACATTGTTGCAATCTCCTCTCGACTTAAGGTAGAAAACTTGTAAACAATAATCGTTGTAACTAAATCAATTATCGCTTGTTCCGATTGTTGCTGTGCTTGCTCCAACAAAAACCGCGCCCCTTCCACTGCTTCCGTTTCAGAAGTAACATTTGTCAGTAACATCAAACCTAATCCCAAAGGTTGTTGTCGCAAATCCCCCAACTCATCCAGATAAACCCGCTTGACTTGACCACTTTCCAACAAAGCGCGGTGAATCGAAGAGGAAGAAGGTTCAAGACTACGAGAAGCAAAAATTATTACCCCAAACCAATCATCGTAACGGATAGAGTTGCGGTAGAGAAACAAAAACAATTCGCTAAAGAAGCGGTGATATAAGTCTTCGTCCTTCTGAAACTGCACTTCAGCAAAAAAGACGGTTTTGGAAACTGCATCAGCGGGAGGTAAAAATACTCCATCAATCCGAAACGCCGTTTCTTTCACCTCAACTGATTCAAACTGGTAGTTTTCCGCTTCTGGAGGTGGTTCATCTACTAATTCAAACAGCAAACCGGGAAATTGCTTGAACAATTTGTAGAAGATGGTGTCACGTCGCATTTTTATTCCTCAACACCCAGACGATTACCAGATTGTAAAGGCTTGAGATACCAATTTTAGCGTAGGCGTAGCTCACCGCAGGTATCGCATGTCCCTACGTCCGCGATAAAATTCTCAAGCACAACAGCGCACTCCATACCAATGCAAATTAACTGGCAAACTGCCAAAACCTACGAAGACATTCTGTATCAAAAAACTGATGGCATTGCAAAAATCACCATCAACCGTCCTCACAAACGCAATGCCTTCCGTCCTGAAACAGTCTTTGAACTGTACGACGCTTTTTCTAATGCTCGTGAAGATACTACTATTGGTGTTGTCCTCTTTACTGGATATGGCCCACACACTGATGGCAAATATGCCTTCTGTTCTGGTGGCGATCAAAGCGTGCGCGGACATGCGGGTTATGTGGATGATACTGGCATCCCTCGCTTGAATGTGCTGGACTTACAACGCCTGATTCGTTCGATGCCGAAAGTGGTGATTGCTTTAGTGGCTGGATATGCGATCGGTGGTGGACATGTCCTACATTTAATTTGTGACCTTACTATCGCTGCTGATAACGCCATTTTCGGACAGACTGGCCCGAAAGTCGGCAGTTTCGACGGTGGCTTTGGAGCCAGCTATCTTGCCCGTGTTGTGGGGCAAAAAAAAGCTAGAGAAATTTGGTTTCTCTGCCGCCAATATGATGCACAACAAGCGCTAGAAATGGGCTTAATTAATTGCGTCGTCCCAGTGGAACAACTAGAAACTGAAGGGATTCAATGGGCGCAAGAGATTTTAGAAAAAAGTCCGATCGCAATTCGATGTCTCAAAGCCGCCTTTAATGCTGATTGTGATGGACAAGCTGGTTTACAAGAACTCGCTGGTAATGCCACCCTACTTTATTACATGACAGAAGAAGGGTCTGAGGGAAAACAAGCCTTTCTCGAAAAGCGTCCACCAGATTTTCGCTCTTTTCCTTGGTTGCCTTAGAATTGCAAAAATCGCACCTCACTAAAGGGTGCGATTTTTGTAAATATCAACTTTTACAGCATTAAAAATCTTAAAAACAAATCTTATTTTAAGTAGACTACAAACTCAGTCCAGTAATAATGGATGACTAAATAACCACTGCTTTAGTCTTTACCTGTTCAGATATAGAGGCCGTTATTTCTTCTAGAGGGGCAAGAGCAGCATTGTCTAAATCTGAGGCTAGAGATTGACAAGATGTTAAAACTGGGGCTGCATCTGGTAAACCCCAAGCATCTTCCAAGGTTTCCCAAGAAGGTGCAAAAGGTGGGAGCGCCAAAGAGCAAGCCTTCCAAGTCGCTTGAACTGGTGCTCCCAACTGCTGGCACGTTCCACCACGGCGACCTTCTGGCTGGTAATGACGGCAATATCTACAGGCAGATGCTAAAACTTTAATAGGTTTCATTAGGATTCATCTTTAGTGTCGTTTCTGGCTGAATTTCATCTTTATATTCTGCTTCTATATATAAAGACGGAGAAAAGCCAAAAAGTCATTATTTTCTATAGGTTTCAGCGATCCCAAGTAAAAAATAAACTTCAGAATATTTTTATAATCTTGTTATATATTTAAATAATTAGTAGAGCGATTACATATAAATATCGTCCAAAACTTATTAGGGATCAAGAATAAAACTAAAGCTTTTGATTTATCCAGCTTTTTAACTTCCTCCTTAAGAATGGCTTAAGGCATAGATTTTCAGACAAATAGTCTGCTTGAGTTATCACATTTGGCAGATTTTAGCGTCAAACTATATTTTTTCTTAAGAATTAGAAATATTTGATGTAATTGGAGAAAGTTACTTCAGGATAAACTATGCTCAACGAAATAATCGCTCAACTATTTTGCTTTGAAAACTGTTTAGCAGCACAGACAGAACAGACTTGCCAGCGCTGGAGTTCACCGGGTGGGGTGGGAGATTGACACTGGGGACAAAGGGGTAAGCCATGCGATCGCGATCGCACAATCTTCGTCCAATGTCCAAAAGCCGCATTTACATCTTTAGTGGGTGTAGCATCAGGGCGGTTAATCTCATCACCAAGGTAACTGGGATGCTCATGGGGCGAAACCGATTGTTGCTGTTTTCTCTCCACCGACGGATTCTGCCAGCCAGCAGTAGAGAAGCGAATATCAACCAAAGGTGTTGGCAGGTTTTTATTCAACTTTAAAAGTAGAGATGTGCGACCAAAAGTCAGGTTTTGCGCCCAAGCAGCACTAGAAGTTGCTACCGACAAAACATCGCGCTGAATCGACAATGGTTGAGTATTTGCAGCAACCACTGGGCCAACAACTTCTGCCCAACACTTGAGCAGGCGTTGAAGTGGTTGCTCCTGCCATTTAGCCTGCTTTTCCAGAATCCTTAAAAGATCATTAATTGATTTCAACGACATTATTCAAAGTGGGGAGTGGAGAGTGGGGAAGGGTAGGAAGTATGGAGCAGTGGAGAGGAGTTTTCCCCTCTGCAAGAACAGCACCCTGCCCCTCTGCCTCTCTTCAATGTCCAACGCCCAATCTATCTATTTAAATAATTTCCGCTACTATTGTCACAAAATATATCTAAAAGTTGATTCCAGTAATCTACGTTTGAGGCACAAAAGCAATGACTCAAAACCCCATAAACGACTCCGGTACTCATCAATCGTCTAAAACACCTGGGTTGAAACCAGTACTAGCAGCAGCACTAGCGAGTTTAGAAGTGCCGCTAGATCAAGAGTTAGCTCGATACCGACGCACGCGAACTGGTTTGGTGTCATCGAACCAATCCCGTGTTGCAAGTTACATCAGCGGCCAACCCCAACCGTTAACTGCTATTCCGACAACATTGGGCACAACTCAGTCATCAGCAACAGAAATTAAAACTAATGTACCGCCTGGATCTGTACCTGTGAATCTTGAGATGAACTCAGCGCCAGCTACAGCAAAAATTGATCTACCACCCGCATCTGTAGCTGTGAATCCTGAGATGAACCCAGCACCAGCTACGGCAAAAATTGAGGAACTGAATAATCTTAATGTGTCCTCCACCTCCAATGCAGCTAAAACACAAACTCAACTTCCACCACCCCCACCCAACTTTAATAGCAGCATCGTGCCAGCAATCGTTAAAAATACTAAAAGCGAAAATCACTTGCAGCCAGATGATAGCCCCAAGCACCCAGATGACTATTTAGAATCTAGTGAAGCACTGCTGCGAAGTCTGACAGAAGAACAACCAGAAACCAAAAAACCAAGCAATTCTAGCGACAGTCTGCTATCACCTTTGGGTATTGGCTCCATGTTGCTGCTATTAGTGGCGAGTCTTACGTTGGGTTATGTAATCTTCAATCCTAAAAGCTTGCCACAATGGAATTTAGGCAATTTGTTTAACGGCAACTCCTCTCCCACACCAGAAAATACTGAGGAAGTTGGGAGTAATGTCCAACCTCAAATGCAGCCACCAAGCACATCTATACCCAAATATCCCAATCTAGCTACTGAAGAGTTCCCTGAAGTAAGAGATCCCAATGATGTCGTTGGCTTAAAACCCAAAGTCCAACCAACCCCCGCAGTAGTGCCTAATCCAGTTGTTCCCCAAAACGCCGCAAATCCTCAAGCGCCATTGTCTGACCCCAATACAGCCCTAAAACCAACCAACCCGATCGCCTTAGCACCAGTACCGACACTACAATCCTTGCCTCCCCTAAATTTACCTCCCACTTCACCGACAAAAACCTCGCCCAAGCCAATCACAACCTCACCACAGCCAAATGCAGAAATCAAACTAGGAACAGATGGGTTTTATCATGTCGTGATAGATAATAAAGGCGCAGCTTTTGCCTCAGCACGGCAAGTAATTCCTGATGCTTATTTATCGCCTAACAAAGAATTGATTTATCTGGGTGCTTTTAAAACTAAAGAGCAAGTAAAACAACAGATGAAACTGTTAGAAGCGAAGGGAATCAAGGCACGAGTTCAGTAGCCATGAATTGCAAAAATCTACGATACTATGAGATAACAGTCCTGAGTCAATAAGTGCTAAGTGCTGAGTTGCGTTAGCGGATAGCTAAGGTTTAGCCCGTGCTGAGTGGTAGAGACAAAATATTGTTTGTTTACGACCCCACAACAAAAAATATTATACTCAAAACTTTAATTAGGCACTCAGCACTCCATAACTGCTTTATGACAAAAAATATTATTATACTTAGGACTTTAACTAGGCACTCAGCACTCTATAACTAAATTCATTACTCAGCACGGGCTAAACCTTAGCTATCCGCTAACAGCACTCAGAACTGGATTTCGTGAATGGAGAGCCGACATGGAATTAATCAAGCGTATCCTGCGGGTGATTCGCGCTAATCTCAATAGTTTGATCGGTGGTGCAGAAGATCCAGAAAAGATTTTGGAGCAAGCTGTCCTAGAGATGCAGGAAAATCTGGTGCAGTTGCGGCAGGGTGTAGCACAAGCGATCGCTACCCAGAAACGCACCCAACGACAAGCAGCGGCTGCTCAGTCTCAAACGGAAGAATGGTATCGCCGCGCCCAATTGGCGCTGCAACAAGGCAATGAGCCTCTAGCACGTGAAGCTTTGACTAAGCGCCAAGCCTATAAAGAAACCACTACAGCCCTCTTTTCGCAGATAGAGCAGCAAAACGAGATAGTTGCTAGGCTAAAAAAGGATATGCGATCGCTAGAGTTAAAAATTTCCGAGGCGAAAACAAAAAAAGATATGTATATTGCTCGCGCCCGTTCTGCTGAAGCGTCTTATCGCCTCCAAGAAATGCTCGGCGGAGTTTCTGCCACTAGCAGTCTGAGTGCCTTTGAGCGCATGGAAGAAAAAGTTTTGCAGATAGAAGCTCAATCAGAAGCCATAGCTCAACTTAGTAGCGACGACTTGGAAACACAATTTACTTCTTTGGAATCTAATGATGTAGATACCGAATTGGCAGCAATGAAGGTGCAGGTTTTCAAACAGTCAGAAAACACACAGCCCAAAATCCTAACTGAGGAGAGCCAAAAGGCAGAGCAGCCTCCCCAACAGCAGTTACCCAAAACTCAGGATTCTTGAAGTTCTACTAATTACCCCAGTTTGGCGATATCTTAACAATTAAGAGTTGTTAGGAGGTACTGATTCAAACTGGAAAGATTACATTGAAATAGGTAGCTATAAAAAAGTAAAAAAGCTAACTGTCCAACAAAAAGCGTAAATCACACAAGGAAAAACAAAGTTATGGGATTATTTGATCGCATTAAGCGAGTAGTTAGTTCTAACCTCAACGACCTGGTTAACAAAGCCGAAGACCCCGAAAAAATGCTAGAGCAAGCCATCCTGGAAATGCAGGAAGACTTGGTGCAGCTGCGTCAGGGAGTAGCCCAGACGATCGCCTCACAAAAACGCAGTGAGAAACAGTACAATGATGCCCAAAATGAAATCAATAAGTGGCAACGCAATGCCCAACTAGCGCTGCAAAAAGGTGATGAGAACTTAGCACGACAAGCTCTAGAGCGCAAGAAGACTTATACTGACACCAGTGCTGCCCTCAAAGCTAGTTTAGATACTCAAAGCACCCAAGTTGAAACCCTCAAGCGCAACTTAATCCAGCTGGAAAGCAAAATTTCTGAGGCTAAAACCAAGAAAGAAATGCTCAGAGCTAGAATCACTACTGCCAAAGCCCAAGAGCAACTCCAAGGTATGGTGAGTGGGATGAATACCAGCAGTGCAATGGCTGCCTTCGAGCGGATGGAAGAAAAGGTCTTGATGCAAGAAGCCCGCGCCCAGTCAGCAGGAGAGTTAGCAGGAGCAGATTTAGAAAGCCAATTTGCTCGGTTGGAAGGTAGTAGCGATGTTGATGATGAATTAGCAGCTTTGAAAGCACAAATGCTACCACCCGCAACTCCACAAAGTCAAGCCAAACTGCCACCGCAACAAGAAACCACTGCTCCTAAATCTAATGAGGTGGTTGATGCCGAGTTAGATTCCTTACGCAAGCAATTGGATCAACTGTAAAATTGACAGAAAACTTATTTGAGCTAGTCCCACACCTGTTGGCTGTGGGATTTTACGTCATTAGTCAATAATTAACAGTCAACAATCCTAATAACTATGAATTATTGATTATCGACTATTGACGACTTTGGGATAAAGTATTGTGTGTGCCAACTTTGATCGCCACCTGATGGAGACTGCAATGAGTAAGGCTGTAATCACCATAACCGATGCTGAGTTTGAAACCGAAGTGTTAAAAGCCGAGCAGCCTGTATTAGTTTATTTTTGGGCTTCCTGGTGTGGGCCTTGTCAATTGATGTCGCCCCTGATTAACTCAGCTGCTACCAAATATAGCGATCGCCTCAAAGTCGTTAAAATGGAAATTGACCCCAACCCACTGACTGTTAAGCAGTATCAAGTCGAAGGCGTACCCGCCCTCAGACTATTTCAAGGCCAGGAAGTTTTGATATCCACCGAGGGAGTCATCGGCAAAGAGAAATTATTTGCTCTCCTAGATACTCACTTAAATAGTAATTAGTCAATAGTTCATAGTTTATAGCAAATGACCAATGACCAATGACTAATGACTAATGACTAACATACAGTTTGCAAAACGTTTACAAGCCCTAAAATCGAATGTATTTGCTGATATGGACAGAGCCAAGGCAGTCGCTTTGGCCGCTGGACGAGAGGTAATTGATTTGTCGTTGGGGTCTTCTGATTTACCAGCCGAGGCCCATGTTATTGAGGCGATCGCCCAATCTCTCCATGATCGCAGTACCCACGGCTATCTGTTGTTTAACGGTACCCACGGATTCCGCGAAGCCGCGGCCAACTGGTACGAACAAAAATTTGGCATCAAAGTCGATCCTCAAACTGAGGTACTACCTCTAATTGGTTCTCAAGAAGGCACTGCCCATTTACCCCTAGCAATACTCAATCCAGGAGATTTTGCCCTGTTGCTCGATCCAGGCTATCCCTCCCATGCCGGGGGAGTCTACCTAGCCAGTGGTCAAATCTACCCAATGCCACTACTGGCAGAAAACGGTTTTTTACCAGTGTTTGCTGATATTCCCGCCCCAGTCTTGGCCCAGTCGCGGATGATGGTCTTAAGTTATCCTCATAATCCTACTGCTGCGATCGCACCTTTATCTTTCTTCCAAGAAGCTGTCGCCTTCTGTCAAAAACACAATCTCGTGCTGGTTCACGATTTCCCCTACGTAGATTTGGTATTTAAAGAAACTGGGGAGTGGGGAAAAGGGAGCAGAGGAGAATCACTAATGCCCCATGCCCCATGCCTAGTCCCTTCAATTCTGCAAGCCGATCCAGAGAAAAGCGTCTCAATTGAATTTTTCACCCTTTCCAAGTCCTATAATATGGGCGGCTTCCGTATTGGTTATGCCATCGGTAATGCCCAGTTAATTAACGCCTTACGCCAGGTCAAAGCCGCAGTTGATTTTAACCAGTATCGGGGAATTTTGAATGGTGCGATCGCTGCCCTAACTGGCCCTCAAGCTGGCGTAAAATCTGCTGTTACCACCTTCCAGGGGCGGCGTGATGCTTTCATCAATGCTTTACACCGCATTGGCTGGAATGTTCCCACTCCCCAAGCCACAATGTACATCTGGGCAAAATTGCCCTCACCTTGGAGTGAAAACTCTGTAGAATTTTGTACCCAGCTAGTCAAACAAACTGGTGTAGCAGTTTCTCCAGGTGCTGGCTTTGGCAAATCTGGAGAAGGGTATGTCCGTTTTGCCTTGGTGCATGAGCCACCTTTGTTAGAAATTGCTGTAGAAAGAATGGCTGAGTTTCTTCATTAAATTTCTTCTCAAGCTGAACGCCAAAGATTTTTGGTGGCAAAGTCTACCAATGGAACACCCGGTAGGGATTCACATTTGTGCATTGGTGTCAACTTAACGTGAAAACCAGCCTAGAACAAGCTTTTAGATATTGTCTCGTTCCCAGTCGGAGACTGGGAATGCCGTCCTAGAGGCTCCGCCTCCCTTGCTGGTGGCAGAGCCGCCAGGAGCAGCATTTCCAGCCAGAGGCTGGAAACGAGGTTTTAAAGGAGTTTCAGCTTAAGTTGACACCAATGACATTTGTGCGTCCCTACTAATCACCGTATTGTACTGAACTAAAAAACAAAGTATCGTATTTTTTCTAACTATATATTTTAGTCTAAATGTGTAATTAAACGTAGAAAACTATCAAAACATTCTTCATCTTTTTATTGATAATCAGCGGTAACTTTACCCAATCAGGTCTCCTCGTTTCTTAAACTGGGTTTGTACGCTCAGATACCAAAGACGGCTAACAATGCAGGTAAGCATCTGTATTGCCAAAAAGCCTGTGGTCAAGAAAGCCCAAGCCTAAAAACGACAGTAGTTTAAAACTTAACTTCCAAACTGACAGAGACTTGAAAACAATGAAAATGACTTTTCAGAAACTTGTAATTGGTGCCTCAATGGCCATTGGTGTGAGCGCTCTTGCCACTGCCCCAGCACACGCTACATCCTTTGACTTCAATAATACAGGAGAAATTAACACTTACACTGGTGGCTCAAATGGTACCTTCATTAACGGGAATGCACAAGGTGGTACTAAAGCTGCCATCAAAGCTTTGACAGATAAGGACCCCAGTTCTAACGTCGAGCTTTGGTATAGTAGTGAAACCCCAGATTCTAACGTTGGCTTCACCGCCACAAAAGGAACCTATAAAGCCACCGTTAGCAGTGTCACTGCTAATGACTGGAATAATTTTGGTTCGCAATGGCTAGGCGATTTATTGAGTAGCTACACACCATTTCAATCAGTTTGGAACGGGTTTTCAGCCGACAGCAAATCACTAGTAACTAGTTATTTTCCTTCCTTGGGAATGGGAGATCCTAACATTGGTGGTTTCCAATTCGGTCAAAATGGCGGTGTGGAACTGAAGTTAGTTGGTCACTTGGATGTAAAGACTAAACTTGCAACAACTATTTCTACTAAGGTTGATGAAAAGTGGAATGCAATTAAATCACAGTTTCCTCAACAAACAACTCAACCAACCCTTTCACAACTTGAAAGTTCAATTCCACAACTACAAACACAACTCAACGCAATTCCAGCACAAATTACAACGCTGCAAACACAACTCAACGCAATTCCGGGACAAATTACCACACTGCAAACACAACTCAACGCAATTCCAGGACAGATTACCACACTGCAAACACAACTCAACGCAATTCCTAACATTCCAGCCAATCAAGCAAAAAGGCAACAACTGACAAGTCAAATCTCTCAACTGAATACTCTCAAAAATCAGACACTGCCAGGTCAAATTTCTCAACTGAATACTCTCAAAAATCAGACACTGCCAGGTCAAATTTCTCAACTGAATACTCTCAAAAATCAGCTACCAAGTCAAATTTCTCAACTCACATCATTTAAAGATGTACTGACTCTGCAAGCTGCATTAAATGGATATCAAGGTGAAATTGCGGCTAGTGAAATTGCTAAGGTAGTTACTGGTGGTCAAACTTACTATGCCTATAGCTTTAACCCCACTGCATCTGGTATTACCGCTTCTGATGATGGTGTATCCTACAGTGCGATTTATACTTGGACAACACCTAAGTATGTCTCTCCATCCTCAGTACCGGAACCCTCAGTAGTATTTGGTATTTTAGGTGTTGCTGGTATCTTTGTTACACAACGCAAGCTAAAAAAAGTATCTGGTTGAAACTCCGGTTTCCATTCCAAAAAATAAGTAAGGGAGCTAACAGCTCCCTTTTTTGATGAATAATTCCTTGCAGCTATAAGAAATTTAATCTTCTAGGTTATATTAGTTCTAAAAACACTTGCTAAAAATAAATCGGTTGCAAGAGTTTACATCTGTATACCTCTACCAACTTGATTTGTTTTTAATATAGATTTCGTACAATGGTATTACTTACTCTCACATCTTTAAGAAGGGCAATTACCATAATATTAGTTCCAGGATTACTTAAGTAGTTTTACTTATAAATTTTAGGCAATTAAATTTGTAAAAACAGATGTTAACTGAATACTCTAAATTATAAAAAATTCCTAAAGAAAAGCTTAGTTTTTGATTTAATTATATTTAATGATCCGATTATTTTAGTTTTGGAGTGCAGCTAAATTTGATTTATTCATATCTTTGATTAGATTATATAAGTACAATTTCTATTTGTTTCACTGTTTAAATGCACTACTGTTTTAGTTTATGGTAATAATTGTTGGCTTTTAATTAAGATCATCAGATAATAGGTAGTAATGACAGTACAATTACTCAATATAACTCAGCCATTGCAGTCACACAAAGTTAGACGAATTTTACTAGTTGAAGACCATGACCTCAATCGGATGTTACTTAGTGACTATCTAAGTTACTGTGGGTACGAAGTCCAAAGTTTATCAGAAGGCTCTGCTTTTTTCTCAACCATAGAGAAATTCGAGCCAGATTTAATGTTATTAGACTTGAAATTGCCAGATATTGACGGTTATTCACTCTTAAAACAAGTCCAGCAAAAACCTGATGTGTCAAAAATACCTATTATTGTGGTTTCAGCCTTTGCTTTTAAAGCAGATCAAGAACTAGCTCTGAGTTTGGGTGCATGTAGCTATTTTGTTAAACCTTTAAAACTCAAGGATCTCATCCTTGCAATTGAAGAACAGTTTACTTATCGCCACAGATAAGATTTTTTGCTAGGCGTGTATTTATTCCGCTTTTTGGTCAGCAATAAACTCTTCAACACACTCGCTAAGAGTTTGTACAGAACTGCCAATTGTTGAAATTTTCTGTTGAACTTGCGCTAATAACAAAACTGCTGTTTGCAGTTCATTGAGAGTTTCAGCCATAGCCTCACGATACTGAATTTCAAAATCTCGTAAATTCATAATTTAGCTCTCGTCTGAAATCATCATAATAAATATATTCTCAATCATAATCGTAAATTTAACTAACTAAATCCGTTAATTTGCTTAATATTATAAACTTCAATAAATTAATATAAATAGTATCAAGAACTAAAAATATTACGTGAGATTTATACAAGCAATATACAAGTATATTATTTATTAATAAAAATTATAAGTCAATACAAAAATATTATTATCTCATCTAAAATATAAAGTTTCAGATAATCAAGTATTATTAATTTAAAAATATTAATTATAGATTCAAAAAGCAAAGTTTTTATTCTGACAGTAGAAACCAATGACTAAAGTTGCAACTAGACAAACTCTCGTCTGCTCCAAAGTTTTAATGCTTGCAGTAAGTTTTCTGGCAAGCCTGTAGCTTGGAAGCCGACCCACCCTGCGAGAAGCCCAAGAAGTATCTACAGCAGACTTCTCTTTGTGCGGACTAAAAGCCTACCTGGATTGATGCTGTTAGCGGATAGCTAGGGCTTGGCCCGTGCTGTACATGGATAGCGGGGCGTTGAGCCAGTCCTGAGTTAGGAGTTATTATTCTCCCCCAGTCCTCAGCCCCGCTTTCATCTGTTCTGGTATATGCCACTCATGACTGCTACTTTATATTTACTTGATAAATAATTTGTTAAATCGGCACGAAAAAATTATTTTTCTTAAAATAGAGAAAGATTACCTAATTTTGGTTGTGACAATATCTACTCAAATATTACCACTGGTTAAAGAGCCAGAACGACTAGAAAACCGTCTAGCTGAAATTCCACCGGAACCGGGGGTTTATTTCATGCGGGACAGGAGCGATCGCATTATATATATAGGTAAATCACGTAAGTTGCGCTCGCGTGTCCGTTCCTATTTCCGGGATGGCTACAACAAAAGTGAACGTATCGCCACGATGGTCAAGTTGGTGACAGAAATTGAATTTATCGTCACTGATACTGAAGCCGAAGCTTTAGCACTAGAAGCCAATTTGATCAAGCAGCACCAACCATACTTTAACGTGCTGCTCAAAGATGATAAAAAATATCCCTATCTCTGCATTACTTGGTCAGAAGATTATCCGCGAATTTTTATTACCCGTAAACGCCAATTCGGTAAAGAAAAGGATAAATTTTACGGGCCTTATACTGATGCTGGTTTATTGCGAGAAATCGTCCGTATTTGCAAGCGCATCTTCCCACAGCGACAACGACCTCAACCACTTTTTAAAGACCGCCCTTGCTTGAATTTTGATTTAGGGCGTTGTCCGGGTGTGTGTCAACAGATGATTTCACCAGAAGAATATCGCAAAATTGTCCAAAAAATAGCGATGGTTTTTCAAGGTCGAACTCAGGAACTAATTGATATTTTGACCCAACAGATGAACGCAGCCGCTGAGAACTTGAATTTTGAGTCAGCGGCGCGGATTCGAGATCAAATTTCTGGGTTAAAGTCGCTGACAGCCGACCAAAAAGTTTCCTTACCAGATGATACAGTCTCGCGGGATGCGATCGCACTGGCAGGCGACGAACAGCACGCCTGCATTCAACTATTTCAGATTCGCGCTGGGCAATTGGTTGGACGTTTAGCCTTTGTGGCGGATGCTCACGCAGAACCAGGAGCTATTTTACAACGAGCTTTAGAGGAACATTACCAAACTGCTGATTCCGTAGAAATACCTTTAGAGATTTTGGTACAGCATGATTTACCAGATGCGGAGATATTGGCAGATGTCTTAACTCAACGTAAAGGCAAAAAAGTCACAATATTGACTCCTTTGCGCCAAACTAAAGCAGAATTAATTGAGATGGTAGAGCGAAATGCTCAGTATGAATTGCAAAGAATGCAGAAATTTGGCGATCGCAATCACCAAGCAATGCAAGATTTAGCCGCCATTCTCGATTTACCAGATGTACCTCACCGCATTGAAGGTTATGACATTTCCCATATTCAAGGGTCAAATGCAGTAGCTTCGCAAGTTGTGTTTATCGACGGATTACCCGCAAAACAGCACTATCGCCACTACAAAATTAAAAATCCCACGGTGACAGCAGGACACTCAGATGATTTTGCTAGTCTTGCTGAAGTCATCCAGCGGCGGTTCCGTAAATATGCGGAAGATCAGCAATTAACACGTTTGGGTAATCCTGACTGGCCTGATTTAATCATGATCGATGGTGGTAAAGGTCAGTTATCGTCGGTTGTCGCCGTTTTGCAAGAGATGAATTTATTAGAAGACTTGCGAGTTGTGAGTTTAGCAAAGCAGCGAGAAGAGATTTTTTTACCGGGAGAATCTAAACCCTTGACAACTGATGCAGAACAACCAGGGGTACAGCTATTGCGGCGGCTGCGGGATGAAGCGCATCGGTTTGCAGTGAGTTTCCATCGTCAGCAGCGCAGTGATAAATTGAAGCGATCGCGTTTAGATGAAATTCCTGGCTTAGGACATCATCGCCAAAAGCAGCTACTAGGGCATTTTCGCTCAGTTGACTACATTCGGCAAGCGACAACCACGCAACTCACTGAAGTAGCAGGAATTGGACCGCGTTTGGCTCAAGAAATTTACGATTATTTTCATCCTGCTTGAAGTGACAATGGGAGTTGTCACCTTGAAGTGGGGATTGGGGACTAGTAGCGCAAGGCGGAATTAAAAATTAAAAATGAATACACCGTAAGCGTTTCATTGATTTTGAATGGTGAGGCAGTCCGGTCTTGGGGGTTCCCCCCATGAGGAACTGCCGTTAGCGCAGCGTTAGCGAGCTTGCGAGCGTCACCCGGAGGGGTGATTTATTTACGCCATGTTGTACTAGGGACTGAGTAATGGGAAGGTAGTGAGCCTTTATAGCGGTTCTCGTTTACGTGAGGTACTATTCGTAAACGAGAATTACTACAAGCGACAACTTTAGTGCGTACTAAACGGATATATTCCCATAAGTTCTCTCTAAGATGTCAAAAACAGACCAGTTATCAAAAGGATGCTAGATTTTGCTCTACTAAGATTCGGGTTTAATTACTGCCATTGGAGAGAACTTTAAGCGGCTCCCGAAGTTTCGACCAAAGAAAGCCGTTCCCCATAGAGTTTGGTAGTTTTATTTAAATTATCTCATTAGAATTTCATCTCATAAATTTTGTCAGCAAATATTAACTAAATCTTAAGATAGATATTTTGTTACTAAATATACAGTAATTTACGTTATTTCATTTTTGAATACAAGAACGGCTTTTTTTGTATTCGTCTGAAATGACTATAAACAAGGCTCTCTCAAGGCATTAATCATAGGGATCAGTAAATCTCTAAACAGCATTTAAATGAAAAAGAATTTATGTATCTAAAGTAGGAGGGTAAAATCACTGAAGTTCTAGAATAATAGATAAAGATATGAGAAAGTTATCAAACCTGAAGTTTTGTTTAAAATAATCAGCCAATATTACAGCAGTTTGTTAAGTTGGATCGAACCAGATTTTTTCCTGGTTTAACTAGTAGCTTTACCAAATAAAAAATAATTACAAATAGGGGTTTTAAAATGCAGACAGTACAAAAAATTTACTGCCCAAATTGTGGTAGCCATGCAGAGCGTTATTATATTTATGATAGTCAATTAACTCGGACACAATGCCCAAGCTGTGATTATTTGATGATTAGTTGCACTCGCACTGGCAAAGTAATTGAAGCGTATGCCCCTGGCATTCATGCACACCGCGAGCTAATAAGAAAAAATTAAAAATTGGAGAAGATTTTCTCTAATTTTTAATAAAAAAGTTATTTATCAAAACAGAATTCAGTGGGAATTGGAGTCTGACTGGCGCGCAGCAGTAGTGAGTCCGCGTACCTCTACGGGGAAGCAAGCTACGCGCATCGTCTTGTAAAGAACTTCTGAAGAAATATCTTTAATAAATACGCTAAGTCGTCCTTTGCACGTTTCTGAAAAAGAAGATTTAGCGGTTTACATTTAGTAGGTGAGTCAGTAGCTTGCTTTTTACAAGGTAATTCTCCACTTTCTTATTCAGAATTATGGATTTTGGATTCTAAACTTTTCTTCAACAGAAATTTTGAACACTTCACAGGTTTTCTTTCTATTATCTAAGTTCTTGCTGTCGTCTCTGTTCTTGTAATCTAAATTGTTGCTGTTGTCTAATTTGTTGATCTTGTCTGAGTTGTTGATCTTGTATTCTCAGCTGTTGCTGTTGTGTAAATTGTTGCTGTTGTAGTCTTGTTTCTTGCTGTTGTAGTCTAAATTGTTGCTGACGTATGAGTTCTTCCCGTTGTTGTGTAAATTCTTGCTGTTGTATTTTCTGTTGTTGTTGTAGTTGTTGTGGTTGTTGAAGGTTTAGCCGTAGCCATGTATCCTTCAATTGCTCTTGTGTTTGCTGAGTTCGCCCCTCTTGTTGTTGTCTCATTCTTTCTTGAAAAGACTCAGGTTGCTGAGGAATCGGTTGAATTATTTGTCCATAAGCAGGAGAATTCATCGGCAAAGCTTTTGCAAGAACAATCGCTAGTAGCCATAGTTTAAGCGTCAATGATCGATTCAACATACAGTTATTTGTTATCGGTTGGGTTGAGCGATCGCTTAACCTTAATATAACAATTTCTACCGCCGCCTTGTTGTAGCAATTGCGATTAACGTGCAGATATCTGTAAGATAAAAGTAATTAAATTTACTGGCTGCAACAGATTTAATTCTTACTTGCTCTTAATTGCCCGCAAGCAGCATCGGCTTCTAAGCCACGGGAATAACGGACACTAACAGCAGTATTTTGCTGCTTGAGGACGTTGACAAATGCTTGAATGCGATCGCGGTTGGGGCGTTTGTAGTCTACTTCTTGGATGGGGTTGTAGGGAATCAAATTCACATGACTTTGAAATCCTCGCAGGCATTTTGAGAGTTCCAATGCGTGTTCTGGTAAATCGTTAATACCAGCAAGGAGAACATATTCAAAAGTAACGCGGCGTCCAGTGATTTCCACATATTCCCGACATTCAGCCAGTAAATCTTCTAGAGGATAGGCGCGGGCGCTGGGGATGAGTTTTTCTCGTAGTGCTTGGTTGGGGGCGTGGAGACTCACAGCCATAGTGATTTGCAAATTGTTTTGCGCGAACTGACGGATGCGATCGCGAATACCCACTGTAGAAACTGTAAGCGATCGCTGCCCAATACCGACATCTTGATTCAGGGATTTTAGGGCTGCTAGGACATTCTCAGTATTCAACAACGGTTCACCCAGTCCCATAAACACCACATTGCTAACCCGTTGCTGAAAATCTTCTTGCACAGTCAACACCTGATCGACAATTTCGTGCCGTGCTAGGTTGCGTTTGTAGCCTCCCTTACCAGTAGCGCAGAAATCACACGCCATTGGGCAACCCACCTGAGTAGAGACGCAAACTGTCAGACGGGCTTTTGGGCCTTCTCCCCTTTCTGCGAAGGTGGGGATGCCTACAGTTTCTATAATCTGCCCGTCTGTTAATCGTAAAAGATATTTGACCGTACCATCGGGAGCCTCAGAGCGGTAATGTAAAATTGAGCGCCCAATCGGAACTTCTGCTAGTTCTGTACGCCATTGCTTGGAGAAGACTGAAATATCAGCTAGCGATCGCACCCCCTTGTCATAGATCCATTCATGCAGTTGCTTTCCTCTGTAAGCAGGTTGTCCTTGTTGCTGCACCCAAGTGCTTAACTCCGCCAGAGAAGCGCCTAGAAGGGGAGGGATTAATTCTGATTTTTCTGAGTTGAAGTCAACCTGAGATACAAGAGGCGTAGCAGACATAAAAAAATCACGAGTTGATGTTGGATCTCTATCCTACACCTGCTAGATCGAGTTAGTCTTGACCAAATAAGACGAGGAATTAACCAAAAGTTGTGCCGTTCCAGCCCCACATTGCACCCTTAGCGTCTGCAAACTCTATGTAAATGCGATTTTTCGGCACACCTAGAGTTTGGTTAATCTGCTGGCAAAAGTCTTGACTCATTGCTGCGGTTTGATCTGGCTTCATCGTGCCAATGCTCTTAATCTCAATGTAGCAAACCGGGTCTGTATTTCCCGCAAAAGTCATAGGAATTTCTGGCTCAAAAGCAGTCATTACATAAGATTCTGGTTTTCCCAAATGTTTCGCTAACTTGGCTGATAGGTTTAAAAGCATTGACTCAATTTCAGCTTTTTGAGGAGCAGATGCAGAAGTTTGCACTTTAATTAAAGGCATAGTAACGAATTGGAATTTTGGATTTCATTTACATTGTTAAGTTTATCAAAACGCAGAGGTATAGAGTATAAGGGACTGACAAAAAATAAATTATCTAAAATTATTTGTACATTTATAGGGGCGCAAGGTCTTGCGCCCCTATGGTGATATGTTTTTTTAATTGGAAGTCTCCAAAGATTAGAAAGATGGGGAGTGACTTTTCATTCTCACCCTTGCACCATGCCCAATGCCCACCATTTTTTAGAATGGATACTCTTCAATTGTTTCATTCGATGTTGTTAACTTAGTATTTATTCCTTTGTTTTTGTGTGCTAATAGCATAAATCTGTCATCATGTTGTCCTGGTACTATTGGTATAAAGCATTGATACACAGACGTATATTTTGAGGCTTTTAACAAATTAAATAATGAGTATGGGGTAAACCAAAAACTTTGATTATTATGCAGTGCTGCCCATAATGATTTTTCTTTATCTTCTGGTTTTGTTTCTTCGTTGAATTCTTGAAAAGTTCTGCCCCAATATTGCTTTGTATTATATTTTCTATATTCTTCGGCTTCTCCATAGTGTGTATCTATAATGGTGAATCCTGTACACATTTCGCCCATATTTTCTATAAATTTAAAAATATCTGGTGTGTTTAAATGGTAAAGAATTCCACAACATAAAATTATGTCGAAGTATCCATATTTTTCAGGACTTATATTAAGTACATCGTCTTGGATGAAAGTAATATTTTCTAAGTCTAAACATTCTCTTGCAAATCTGGCTTTTACTATGTTTGCTTGTCTTCCTTCGATTCCTACTACTTCTGCCCCATGTAATCCTAATTCAATTGAGTACATTCCTTCCAGACAACCTAAGTCAAGAATTCGAGCATCAGAAATTTTCCTTTTTGCGTTATCTGCAATTATTTGTAAAATGCAATTTATGGCTTTTCTGTCACCACTAAAATCTTTATCGATTGTGTATACATCATCAGCAAGTTTGATATTGTGTGCTGTCCATTTGCCATAGTTTTCGATAATTGATTTTCGTTTTTCTTTGATATCGTTAGTCATGATTAGCACCTTTAAATGATTTTGTAAGTTTAGCAGATGGATTTTAATTTGGCATTACTTATAAAAAAACTGGCGTTTTTAGCCAGCTAATTATTAAGCGATCCCCTTGGATTTATGCTGTATCTTATATTTCAGTTATGAGATGAGCGAAATAGATGACTATGTTCGGGATGATATAAACGCGATCGCCCTGTCGCTGACGAAAGTGCTGGACTGATGATATAAAGTGTAGTGCGAATTAGTTTTTCTTTATGAGTGCAGTCTGCCATTTGATTTAGAGGGACAACCTTAATTTTTTCATCGGGCCAGCCAATACGAAAGCAAATGGCAATGAGGGTTTCGGCCGGATAGTGTTCGAGTAATTTAGCTTGGGCATTTTCGACGTGACGCGCACTCAAATACAGGCAGAGGCTAGCCTGATGTGCTGCAAGAGTGGCTAATTCTTCGGCGACGGGGACTTCTGTACGTCCGCTGATGCGTGTCAAAATGATGGTTTGGACTAAACCGGGGACAGTCAGTTCTAGTTTGAGTTTGGCAGCAGCAGCTTGAAAGGCGCTGATACCAGGTATGACTTCAAAAGGAATATTTGCTTCTCTTAGGAGGTGCATTTGCTCGTGGATGGCGCTGTAGAGACTAGGATCGCCAGAATGAAGACGGACTAGAGATTTGTGCTGCGATCGCACCCTATCGATCATAATCACCAAAATCTCTTCTAAAGTTTGATTAGCAGTTTTAATTATCTCCGCATCTTTTCGGCAAAGTTCTAAAATTTGTTCGGGTATTAAAGAATCAGCAAATAAAATCACATCAGCAACAGCCAGCAGTTTCTGCGCCTTCACCGTTAATAAGTCAGGATCTCCAGGGCCTGCTCCGACAATATACACAGATGGTTCTACAGCATATAGTGTTTTTTTATAGCTTAGGCTTTCTGTATATTCACTTTTATAAGAACACACGGCAATCCCTCAAAAAAATTTTTTGGCAAATTCTTCAGTATCTTTCCGGATTCACCCTCTTTCCCTAGTAGAGAGTAATGGTAGATGCACCCTGGTTAAGCCCTAGAGAATACTCTGGGGCATTTTTTATTTTTTAGTCATTGGGAATTGAGCATTGGGCATAGGGCATAGTTATTCTCCTTGTCCCTTTGTCCCCCTCATGCCCCCCTCTCCCCATTTCCCTTAGGAGTAGAAACTAGATCGGGTAAAGGGCGTTTGAGTAAGTAAAGCCAAGCTAATCCAACTAATCCCAATAAAATTCCTAAACTACTGACTACTTGTGCCATCCGTAATGGTCCCAGCATCAAGCTATCAGTGCGAAAGCCTTCAATCCACAAGCGTCCTAAGCTGTAGGCTGGCCAGTAAATTAGAAACAGTGTGCCTACCTTCAGACGTGGCTTACCAGATAAAGATCGGAAAAACAACGTTATTAGTAGCGTAAAAACCATTAAATCCCACAGAGATTCGTAGAAAAAGGTGGGATGAAAGTAATCGAAACTAACATATTCTAAAGGACGATGGTCTGCTGGAATATAGAGCTTCCAGGGTAAATTAGTCGGAGCGCCAAAAGCTTCAGAATTAAAGAAATTGCCCCAACGTCCGATCGCCTGCCCTAAAATCAGCGAAGGTGCTACTAAATCTGCCAGTTGCCAGAAAGAAACCTGCTTGATTCTGGCAAAGATTAACGCAGCCACAACGCCCCCAAGAATCGCTCCATGAATGGCAATACCTCCTTCCCAGATCGCAAAAATTTTTCCTGGAGTTGGGGCATATTTTGACCATTCAAAAAAAACGTAATATAGTCGTGCGCCAGGAATAGCCCCAATCAACAACCAAAAGAACAAATCGCCTAGTAACTCAGGATTAACGTTACGGCGCTTTGCCAAATTCTGGGAAAGGATGACGCCAATTAACACTGCTGTGGCAATTAACAAGCCGTACCAACGAATACTTAGTGGCCCTATTTTCACCAGAATCGGTCCTGGAGAAGTAAATTGAAACGCTAAGGGCAAAGTGGGAAAATCCAGTGCCATGAAAAATTACCTAGAAAAGTTCGTTAACTACCCGCGCACTTTGCTAAGTACGGAGTTTCTTGTGTCTCGAATACTGTAACTACACTTGAATCTTCCACAAGACATTGTGGGGACGTAGGTAAAAATCCAGTATTCATATTTAGGAGTCTAGTTCCTAACGCCTAGTTGAGCATAACTTATGCCACTAAAACAATTGAGTTTACCATCCTTACTGAGAGCGCAAGATGGTAGATTTGAGTAAGTTACACAAAATGGTTTCGATATAATCACCTAAACAACTTTGATATATTTAAAATTGTGATTGCTATTTATCCTGGTAGCTTCGACCCCATTACCTTGGGACACCTCGATCTCATCGGGCGCGGTAGTCGGCTGTTTGAGCGGGTGATTGTCGCTGTACTACGGAACCCTAACAAGATGCCACTTTTTAGTGTGGAGCAACGGCTAGATCAGATCCGTCTTTCTACAGAACATCTACCTAATGTAGAAGTAGACAGCTTTGATGGTCTTACCGTCAATTATGCTCAAATGCAACAGGCACAAGTTTTGATCCGGGGTTTACGGGCTGTGTCAGATTTTGAAGTGGAACTGCAAATGGCTCACACCAATAAAACTCTTTCTACCCAAATAGAAACAGTTTTTCTCGCAACCTCAAATGAGTATAGTTTTTTAAGTAGTAGTGTGGTAAAAGAGATTGCAAGGTTTGGTGGCTCTATCGATCATCTCGTTCCCCCACACGTTGCCCTAGATATATACCAATGCTACAATCAGAAATCTCCAATGTTGAACCCAATCTCAACGGAAGCAATCCCTCCTCTCAAGAATATCTCGGTGGAGAGGGAAGCATAGATATTCAGCAGGAACTCAACCGTATAGAGGAAATGGTTCTCTCTAGTCTCAGGATTCCGCTGACGGGACGCACACTCATAGATGAAGAAAAGCTGTTAGATCAGCTTGATTACATCCGCCTTGCTTTACCATCGCTTTTTCAAGAAGCAGCAACAGTTCTCAACCAAAAGGACGAAATTCTGCTGGAGGCGGAAGAGTATGGACAGCAGGTTGTTGAAGCTGCACAAGCAAAAAGAGCGCAAATTTTAGCTGAAAGCGATATTATTCGCCAGGCGGAACAAGAAGCTGAACAACTGCGGCGACAAGTGCAACAAGAGTGTGAGGGAATAATGCAAGAAACCCTCGCTGAGATTGACCGCAAGCGGTATGCTTGTCAGCAAGAGTTAGAGCTGATGCGACAAACTGCGATCGCTCAGGCTCAAGAAATTGAAGATGGTGCTGATGCTTATGCTGATGGCATTTTGGGAAATATCGAGCAGGATCTCAAAGATATGTTGCGAATTATCACCAACGGCCGGCAACAATTGCAAATTGATAACCTCACCCAGCGTAATTCACCTCCTGGTAAGAAAAGATAAACTGTAGTCCTAGCATTTACCAGTTTGGACTGACGGGATTGTAAAAAGATGGTTTGATGCATTTTTCTCATAGAGAGGCAATGTACACATCGCGTTTGTACAAAAGATGCTTTGCTAGAGGCGCAACAGCTGATTGAGCTTGTTGCAAGTATCAGAATATAAGCAGGTTTTATCCAACCAGACCCAAAATTTCTCAGGTTGTACAGTCAAACTAGAAGAAGAAGGTCTACTCTGTTTGTGAGCCACGTCTGCTTGGCACTTTTGCAATGTTTTCTGCCAACAGAGGAATATTATGCTAACTAGGTTGAAAGTTTCTGGTTTTAAGAACCTCGTCGATGTTGATGTGCGCTTTGGGCCATTTACTTGTGTAGCCGGGGCTAATGGGGTCGGGAAATCTAACTTATTTGATGCTATTAGGTTTTTGAGTGCGATCGCTGATCGAACCCTAATTGACGCTGCCTTATCTGTGCGAGATGAAGAAGGTCGAACAGCGGATGTGCGTAGTCTATTTCACCGAGTTAGTCATGAATATACAGATAAAATGTCTTTTGAGGCAGAAATGATCGTACCAGAGGAAGGCGTAGATGATTTAGGACAACAGGCAAAAGCTAGTATTACCTTTCTTCGTTACTCTCTGACTCTAGCTTATCGTTGGGATGATAGTTTACGGTCTTTAGGGTCGTTGGAAATTATCAAAGAAGAGTTAGTTCACATCAACCTTGGTGATGCAAGAAAAAACTTATTGTTTCCTCACAGTGTTGAGTGGCGTAAATCGGCAGTCAAGGGAAAAAGAACTTCACCATTTATTTCAACTGAGACTGATAAAGATAAGACTGTGATTAAGCTACATCAAGATGGTATCAAAGGAAAACCTCTATCTCGACTAGCTGCAAATCTTCCTCGAACAGTACTTTCTGTTGCTAATGCTGCTGAAAGTCCAACAGCCTTACTAGCGCGAAGAGAAATGCAATCTTGGCGATTACTTCAATTAGAACCTTCAGCACTACGTCAACCAGACGAATTTACAGCGCCTACAAAATTAGACATGGATGGTTCTCACTTGGCTGCAACACTCTATCACCTAGCAAGGTTAAATAAAAATTATTCTCTAGATGGAATTTCTGAGGATGAGGCCGAAGCACAAGTTTACAGCCAAGTTGCTAATCTTTTAGCAGAATTAATTGATGATGTGGGTGAAGTAGGGATTGATCGAGATGAACGTAGGGAACTCCTCACATTAATAGTGATTGGTAGAGATGGTACTTCACATCCAGCCAGGGCGTTATCAGATGGAACCCTACGATTTTTGGCTTTGGCAGTTTTGGAATTAGACTCACAAGCACAAGGTCTTTTGTGTTTAGAGGAACCGGAAAACGGCATTCATCCTGAGCGTATTCCCAAAATATTGAAATTGCTTCAAGACATCGCCACTGATGTTAATGAAGCTATTGGTATAGATAACCCACTCCGCCAAGTGATTATTAACACTCACTCACCATCTGTAGTGATGCAAGTACCTGATGATAGCTTATTAGTTGCTGAATTAAAGGAAACAGTACATTCAGGGAAACGGTTTAAGAGTGTATCTTTTGGTTGTCTTCCTGATACTTGGCGAGAGCAAGAGCCAGAAGGAACAAATGTTGTCCCTAAAGGGAAACTTCTTGCTTATCTAAATCCGGTAGTAATTGAGAAATTAGAGCCTGATAGCAATGGAGAGGTAAAAAGCTCCCAAAAATCAAAACTAATACCAACCCCAAAACGCCGAGTTGTGGATAGAAATGATCTTCAACCACTAATTCCTGGTTTCCCTACTCAATTGACATGAAAGAACTTTGCTACACCTTTCTGTCTGACGGTAGCTCAGACAAAGCACTGATGCCTATTCTCAATTGGTTATTACGGGTAAATCAGATTGAGTGTGCTATTCAATCTAATTGGGCTGATCTGCGACGCTTACCTAAACCACCTAAAAAGTTATTGCCACGTATTATCAAGAGCGTAGAACTCTATCCTTGTGATCTTTTATTTATTCATCGAGATGCAGAAAAAGAACCACGCGAAAATCGTGTGGCTGAAATTCGAGAAGCAGTAGAAGTAGTTAAACAATCACTGACAGTACCACCTCATGTTTGTGTTATTCCTATACGTATGCAGGAAGCATGGCTTTTATTTGACGAAGCTGCTCTACGGAAAGCTGCGGGTAATCCTCGTGGGCGTGAGCCATTAGAATTGCCAAATATTCATAAACTTGAACAATTAGCTGATCCTAAAGATATTCTTCATGAACTTCTATGCAAAGCTAGTGGGTTAAGAGGTCGGCGGCTCAAGCAATTCTCGTCGGATAAGCTTAACGGATGTGTTCACAGACTAGCAGAAATCATCAATGATTTTTCAGCGTTACGGGCTTTGTCTGCTTTTCAAATATTGGAAACTGAAATTAAAGAAGTTATAGAAATACAAGGTTGGTGTTTTGAGTTAAAAGATAATTCACTATAATAATTAATATTAAATGATTCTAACATTTGCATTATATTCAAAAATAGTAAAATTAAAATCATCAAATCAAAATTATTAAGTTAATCTCATGCCAAGAGGCAAATAAGCTAATAATTTATATGTATCTTTGCACGATGTACTTACAAAGTATAAGTAAAATCTTCCACCAACATACCGGGAACTAAACTACCTCCAAGTTGACGACTTTCGTATGTACCTACTTCAGGAATGAATTCTTGAAAAGTGGTCAAATCTACTAAGTTTTCTCCCCAGAAGTGATAAAGACTTTCATCAAAACGTAAGTTTTCAATTGGGGCAATAATTTCTCCCTTTTCTACCCAAAAACAAGCATAACGAGTCATACCTGTGATTCTACCAGTGTGGCGATCGCTCCAATTCAAGTAATGTAAATTCGATACATATAATCCTGTATCTAAACTCGGAAGAATCTGCTCAAAGACTAAATTCCCAGTACTGACTTCTGGCGCTCGTAAAGTCTCTGAACCATTAGCACCGTTGGCAATTTTTTGATATTCTTTAGCAGTGCGAGAATTTACCAAAGTATTTACCAAATATCCTTTTTTTATTACAGGTAACTCCGGTGCTGCCATTTCTCCCAATTCATTAAATCGCGGCACTAATCCCCTCTGAAAATTTTCTTTCAAACTAAATCTTAGAGAAAGTTGTTTTTCTTGACGCGATAAAGCAGCTAAAGCACTGTTTCCTTGTTGGATATCAGCTTCGCTTACCGCTCCCCAAGAAAGCATTACTAATAAATCTGCAACAGCAGCAGGTGCAAAATAAGTTTTGTACTGTCCCCGTGGCAGTTCTTTAGTTGGGTGAGCAAGCAATTCTAGTTGTTTTTTAGCTTCGCTAATTTTGGCTATATATTTAGATTCATTCCAATCACTCCCAGCAAACGTACCCTTAACTGCTTGTCCAGATGGGGAAAATAGAGAATAATCTAAGGTAAAAGAATCAGTAGTAAACCAGTGTTTTTGACCGCTAGAATCACCATAAGCTTTAATTACCACTCCCCCTGCGTATATCCCTGTAAAATCCAATTCAGCAACTAATTCTAGCACAGTTGGGACTACTGTCTCAGCCGCCAATAAATTTCCATAATGTATTTCTCTACTGATATTATTTCCTGATGGCAAAACTAGATATGGGTCGATGGGTAGTAGAATAAGTTCGCCACGTAGTTCTTGCAAAGCAGTATATGCAAATTGCCAGTCTACCTCCCAATTTCCAGTAAAGGGAAACTGCCGAACACTGTTGCGCTGCTCTTTCATCAAAGTCAGTTCTATCCAACCATCAGCAACACAACCAGTTTGTCGCACTTTCGCATGATTAAAACGAGTAAATTGACTTATTTCACTGCTAAGTCTCACAGTGAATTGTTCATCTTCTACTTTTTTAATCAGCAAATTTTCAATCAGTCGATTAAAGCTGACTTCTAACGCAGATAATTCCTCAATTTTCATAGATATTAAATATTAATAGGGAATAGTGAGAAAGAGAAAGTTAGGAGTTAGGAGTTAGGAGTTAAAAGAATTTTTGTAAGTAGCTGGCGTAAATAAGTTAAAGTTTGTAGTGAGTTAACGCGGTCTTCTCCCAAAGGGAGAGGCTAGCACCAAGGGGGTTTCCCCCATGAGCGACTAACGAACCTGAAGGCTAAGGACTTTAGTCCTGATAATCCTTTTTTTGAGCGATGGATCGCTCACTACAAGCTAGGATTTTATTTGATGTTGAATTATACCTACCTACTTAATTCAAAACTCCTAACTACCAACTCCTAACTATTGTATTTTTCAAGTTCCTCCACCAAAAACTTCAACATTAGCAAAGACACAGACAGGTGAACCGTGTCCTACCCAAATAGCCTGATTTGGTTCTCCTTTGCCACAATAAGGAGTACCGTACATTTGCCAGTTTGTGGCATCTCCGACTTTAATTAAACTATGCCAAAACTCTGGTGTTGTGGCGCGGTAGTTGGGATTACGGAGGGTTTTGGTAAGTTTACCGTTTTCAATTAATTTAGCGTACTCACAACCAAATTGGAATTTGTAGCGGCGATCGTCAATTGACCAGGAACGGTTAGATTCCATGTAAACGCCGTGTTCTATCCCGCCAATAATGTCTTCAAAAGTCCCGTTTAAAGGCTCTAAATTCAAGTTACCCATGCGATCGATCGCTGGTCGATTCCATGAGGAAGCACGGGCACAGGCAACTCCTGCTACACCTGCTCTGGCTTGACTCTCCAGACTGCCTAAACCCCGTTGCAGTACACCTTCTTTAACCAAATACTCCCGTGTTGCTACAGCACCTGTATCATCAAAGCCATAACTGGCATATTCACCAGGCACGGTGGGATCAAAGGTAATGTTCATCAGCGGCGAACCATATACTAGGTTGCCAAAATCACTTTTATTCACAAAGCTGCCCCCAGCATAATTACGCTCATCTCCCAAAATTCGGTCAATTTCTAGGGGATGCCCGACACTTTCATGGATTTGCAGCATCATTTGATCTGGGGCTAAAACTAAATTGGTACGGGTCGTTGGGCATTCTTCTGCTGTCAAGAGTTCTATTGCTTGTTCGCCTATTTGCCGCACCCGATGCCATAAGTCTTCTTGTTTTAATAGTTCGAGTCCGCCTTGGTAACAGTTTGCTTGCGAGCCGTTGTTGCTGCGCTGCTGTACAACTGCTCCATCTTGGGCAGTGGCTCCGTAATTGGTGCCTATAGATAGTATTTTTTGATAGACTTCTGAGCCGTTGCTGCTAACAAACCAAGATTCTCTCTCGATTGTGCTGGCACTAGCTATGGTTTGCACAATTTTGTCGTCAACTTTGAGCGTTTGGCAAATACGAACCAGTAAATCGTTGATTTCTCCTGGACTCAGAGCATCCAATGGTTCAAGAAATGGAGATTTATATTCACCAACGACTTTAGGGCGCTCACTTTCACGGAAGGGATGTATCCACCATTCACTGGCTGCTAGTGCCTGTTTATAGGCTGTTTGAGCAGCAGCTTGTAGGGAAGACAGTTCTAGAGAGTTAGTAGCTGCATAACCCAGACAGCCATTGACCAAAACTTCCAGCATAGCTCCGACAGTAAAGGATTTGCCGTTTAGTTGGGGTAAGGCATCACGGACTAAACGGGTAGTAGAAGTCTCCTTTACGGCTCTAATACCGATCCAATCAGCGGGAATATCGAAACTAGCGATCGCTTTTTTAAGTTCAGACCACATAATTTAAGGAATTGGGAATTGGGAATTGGGCATTGGAAATTGGGCATTGGGAATTGGGCATTGGGAAGAATTCAATTCCTAGTCCCCAGTTCCCAGTACCCTCTAATTCCGGTGCCAGCGTGTGCCATCACGGCTATCAATTAGCGTAATACCTTCTGCTTGGAGTTGGTCACGAATGCGATCGCTTTCAGCAAAATTTTTGGCAATACGTGCTTCTTGCCTTTGCTGAATTCGCACCTCAATTTCCGCATCGCTTAAACCATCATTCACAGGCGTTTCCACTTCTGGGTTGGCTTCTAAACCCAACACTCCAGCCAATGTCACAAGTGTTTGCCATTCCTGAAGTAATTCATCTGCTGGTAGCTTTGTTTTCCCTTCATGTATCAGGATATTTCCTTCACCAATTAGTTCCTTAGCCACGAAAAATAGCCATGCTAATCCACCAGGGAAATTAAAGTCTTTGTTGAGAGCTTCGCAAAAACCTTCAGCGCTGGTGTGGAGATTGGAATTCATTTTCGTATCCAATGGCCAACCAAGTTGTTCAGCGTGTCCCTTAAAGAGTTGACCGTTGGGACGAAGTACGGGGTTATTTACTGCATCCAATGACCAACCCAGTTCTTTGCCATACTTATAGCCGAAGAGTAAACCTTCTTTAAGGGTGTGCCAACCGTTGGTTGCTGCGGCGATCGCTTCGTCGGTAAAATCTATGGGTGTACGATATTGAGCAGTCAGAACGAACAACCGCACTGCCATCGGGTCAACTCCTCGATCCAGCAATTCTCGAATAGTGGTGAAGTTGCCCAAAGATTTGGACATTTTTTCACCATCTACCTTCACCATGCCGTTATGTAACCAGTAACGCGCTAGGGGTTTTCCTGTCACGGCTTCAGATTGGGCAATTTCGTTTTCATGGTGGGGAAAAATTAAGTCAGCACCACCAGCATGAATATCTATGGTATCACCCAAGCGATCGCGCACCATTGCCGAGCATTCTATATGCCACCCTGGACGACCTGCGCCCCAAGGTGATTCCCAAGCAGGTTCTCCCGGTTTTGCTGCCTTCCATAAAGCAAAATCAAAGGGGTCTTTCTTTTTCTGGTACTCTGGATCTTCTACATTGACGCGATCGCTTTTCCCCGCTTGCATATCTTCTAACCTGCGTCCAGAAAGCTTACCATACTCAGAAAACTGTCGTACTGCATAATACACATCGCCGTCAGCAGGGTATGCAAAACCCTTATTTTCCAACTCATGAATTAACCGCAAAATGCCATTCATCGTGTGGGTAGCGCGAGGATACTCATCGGCTTCTTTGATTAAGAGTCGCGCCATATCCTGAAAATATGCTTTGATAAAGCGATCGGCTATAGCTTCCATTGAGGAATGTTCAAGACAGGCTCGATTGAGAATCTTGTCATCAATATCGGTAAAATTTTGGATATATCGGACTTCATAGCCGATAAACTGGAGGTATCGGCGCACTACATCCCAAACAATGCAAGCTCTCGCATGACCCAAATGGCAGTAGTCGTACACCGTCACGCCGCAGTAATACATCTTAACCTTGCCTGGTTCGACTGTTTTAAACGGTTCTTGACGACGGGTGAGGGTATTGTAAAGGGTTAGGGTCATAACAGAGTAATGCTGAAATAGAGAGATACGTAATAATAGGGTAAAGCAGCTGGGATGACAGTCCAGCATCCCTATGCTAGTGTTTTCTGGACTATCTGCGCTACATTACTACTTTTTGACTATTTGATAACAGCGCTATGCAATCAGCAGTTACACCCGAATCTTCCGCAATGGATACGCCCAAACAAGGAATGCCAGTAACAATTATTACGGGTTTCCTCGGTAGTGGCAAGACGACTTTACTCAATCATATCCTCAACAACCAACAGGGTTTAAAAACCGCTGTTCTCGTAAATGAATTTGGCGAAATTGGCATCGACAACGAGCTAATTGTTTCCACTGGTGAGAACATGGTGGAGCTAAATAATGGTTGTATCTGCTGTACTATTAATAATGATTTAGTAGATGCAGTTTACAAAGTTTTAGAACGCCAAGAAAATCTAGATTATCTAGTAGTGGAAACAACTGGATTAGCAGATCCGCTACCAGTAGCTTTAACATTTCTGGGCACAGAATTGCGGGATTTAACCCGCTTAGATTCGATTATTACCGTGGTAGACGCGGCTAATTACAGCCTAGATTTATTTAACTCTGAGGCAGCATACAGCCAAATTGCCTATGGCGATGTCATTGTGCTGAACAAGGCTGATTTGGTTGATGAAGCCACTTTGAATGAGTTAGAAATAAAAATTAACGAAGTTAAGGAAGGAGCAAGAATTATCCGCACTACGCGATCGCAAGTGCCACTTCCTTTAATTCTAAGTGTTGGTCTGTTTGAGTCTGATAAATATTTTGACACAGTGGTGGATGAACACGAACATCACGATCATCATGACGATCATGACGATCATGACCACTCAACATGCGGTCATGACCATCACGACCATGACCATCACGATCATCACCATCATCATTCTGACCACTTAGAAAATGATGGTTTTACTTCCATATCTTTCCAAAGTGACAAGCCTTTTTCTATTAGGAAGTTTCAGTATTTCTTAGATAACCAGCTACCCTCAAATATCTTCCGAGCCAAGGGGATTATGTGGTTTGATGAAAGTCCGAAGCGTCATATTTTTCACCTTTGCGGTAAACGCTTCACTTTGGATGATGATGAATGGAAAGGTCAATTAAAAAACCAACTAGTGCTGATTGGTCAAAATTTGGATCGTGAGGCTTTAATTAGTCAACTCGAAAAGTGCATTTGTCTACCTTCAACCTCTCGTGGTAAAGGGTTTGGCAAATAAAAGTTAGGAGTTAGGAGTTTTTACTACTCGTTCCCAGGTTCCACCTGGGAATGCATTCTCAATGGCTCCGCCATCGATTTTGAGCAATGAAAATAAGAGAATAGCGTAGGCGTAGCCCGTCGTAGACATCGCATTTTTCACTCCCCTGCATTATCAGCTTCTTAACTTGCTAACTGCTGTAAATTACGTGCGAGTGTTTGACCAATAATTACGAATTACGAATTAGTTAAAATGCGCGTTGTTATCCAGCGAGTCAAATCATCTCAAGTTACAGTTAATGGTGAAATTGTAGGTTTTGTTGGGCGGGGGCTAAATTTGCTCGTAGGTATAGCCAATACCGATACTGATGCTGAAATCGACTGGATGGTGCGTAAGTGCTTAGAGTTGCGGCTGTTTCCTGACGAAGGAGGAGACGACCGTTGGCAAAAATCTGTACAAGAAATTGGCGGCGATTTGTTAGTAGTCAGTCAGTTTACGCTTTACGGTGACTGTCGCAAAGGTCGTCGTCCTTCTTTTGACCGTTCAGCTGCTCCCCAATCAGCAGCGGATTTGTATAATCGTTTTGTCACCAAATTAAGAGCTAGCGGGTTGCAAGTAGAAACAGGTCAATTTGGTGCAATGATGCAAGTTACAATTGAAAACGATGGCCCCGTAACTTTGTTACTTGAGAAAGAAGCAATTTAAGTGTATATACTCAAAAATGAATCACAGTGGCCTCTAGACCGTGGTGTTCTAATTGATGAGAGAATATTAAATTAACCATCACAAAAGTTTAAATTCACCGATCATGACGAAAATCCAGTTTTCTAGAGGTCTTGACGAAGAGGTAACTCCAGATGTGCGTCTGACGCGATCGCGTACTGGCGAGAGTGGTACAGCGACGTTTATTTTTACGAATCCGAAAATTTTAGATCAAGGTACTACCGAAGATATTACCGGGATGTACTTGATTGACGAAGAAGGCGAGATAATTACCCGTGAAGTTAAGGCTAAATTTATTAACGGGAAACCGGAAGCATTAGAAGCACTTTACGTAATGAAATCTGCCCAAGAATGGGATCGCTTTATGCGCTTCATGGAGCGGTATGCTGAAGAAAACGATCTGGGACTGAGCAAAAATGAGGCATAGGTCATAGGGCATGGGGCATCGGTAATTGTCAATGCGCCATTTACCATGCCCAATTATCCATTATTAAAA
Source organism: Nostoc sp. (assembly GCF_036918245.1). Classification (GTDB taxonomy): domain Bacteria; phylum Cyanobacteriota; class Cyanobacteriia; order Cyanobacteriales; family Nostocaceae; genus Nostoc. Next base: position 281,193 of record NZ_JBALEF010000043.1, on the reverse strand, counting down.
GTACATGAGTGACATACTAATGCCACAACCTCATCCAGATTCGCCTAGAGTTTTAGTAACTTGTGCTGTAATTACTGTCAGCGATACACGCACTTTTGAAACAGACAAAAGTGGCCAGCTAATTCAGCAGTTACTCTTTGGTGCTAACCATGCTGTAGGAGCCTACACGATTATCAAAGATGAGCCAACACAAATTCAAGGGCAGATAGAAAATCTGGGTAAAAGCTCAAATTTGGATGCTGTAATTTTCAATGGTGGTACAGGCATTGCACCAAGAGATACCACCTACGATGCCATTGAGAAGTTACTGGAGAAAACTTTGCCGGGATTTGGTGAGTTATTTCGTTTTTTAAGTTATCAAGAAATTGGTTCGCGGGCGATCGCTTCTCGCGCTGTTGCTGGTGTTTATCAAGATAAATTAATCTTCTCGCTTCCTGGTTCCAGTAATGCTGTGCGCCTGGCAATGGAAAAACTTATTTTACCTGAACTCACTCACTTGGTAAGTCAGGTTTGTAAGCGGTGAAATAAGCAGTCGTTCCGAAAGTTACCATAAGAACTTTTATGAAGAATGCTGAGTTAAAAGACCGCCCACAAAGGGAGTTGTTAAACTAATCCGCCTTGAAGTTGCATAATCCTTAGCTTTAGAAAGATGCTTTTACACGGAAGTTGCAAAAGACGTAAGGATGCAATTTGAATGATTATTAGCTTGTTACCAAGTACATCAGTACTGAATACTATTTCCTCACTCAGCATTGAGTAAGATAAAACTAAAGCTTGAGGAATTGCAACTCATCCTTTCTATACTTACATCTTGAGACTATCCAGAATTATAGTGAAGCAGATGAAATGTTAATATCAGGTTATCAATGCAGCCTATTTACTGGAATTGCATCATTGCTCACAGCATCACTGCATTTTCCTACTTTGGCATCTCTATAGTAATAGGGATTTTCTTTGCGAAAATTAAGGCAACGATCCCTTCTAAGTATAAGCTAGCTTTTTTCTCATTGAGTGGATTCGTACTATTTCGCGGATTTCATCATCTTTTGGCGATTTTTAAGCCACATGTGCCAGTATCCCTGCTGCACTTAGCTGTACTCGACTTAATAGCGTTTATTTCCTTGGCTGCTTTAGTCTACCTGATGCCAACCGGTTATCAAATTGTAGGGGCGATCGCCAAATCTCAAGAAGATACCCGTGAACTTCAACACAGCCAGCAGATACAACAGCTATTCCTAGATCAGGGCCCGTTTGCAGCCTATATCAAAGATGAGCAATCTAGAATGCTCTACTACAATCAGGAAGTACAGTCTAGATTTTCGGTAGATCCACAACAATGGTTGGGGAAAACGACTAGTGAATTCTTGCCAGATCCAGAAGAGGGGCGGCGGGTAATGGAAAACGAGCAAGTCGTTTTGAAAACTCTACGCCCCTTGAAGCTGATTGAAGAGGTAAAGATACCTGGTAACGATCAGCCGTGTTACTGGCTATCGTTTAAGTTTCCGTTTAGCGATTACGCAACGGGCGCTTACCGCATTGGTGGGATCAGTATCGATATTACAGAATCCATAGAAGCACAGCGATCGCTCACTGAGCTAAATCAGCAGCTAGAAGAAAAAACATTGGAATTAGAGGCAAAAAAACGACAACTTATATATCTCTCAGATATGACGGATATGCTTTATTCCTGCGAGTCTAAAGATGAGGTATATCAAATAGTTGCTTTAAGTTTTTCCCAGCTATTTCCTAATATGAGTGGTTATATCTATATAATTGCAAATTCTAAGAATTATGTTCAGATGAATAGTTTTTGGGGAGGTGAAAGAAGCAGTAAAGAAATATTTTCACTATCTGATTGTTGGGCATTGCGGAGAGGAAAACTAAACCTTTTATCGCCTCGTAATTCAGGACTAATGTGCAGTCACTTAATACAGCCTGTTAGCGGCACACATTTGTGTGTTCCATTTTTCGCACAAGGTGAAGTAATTGGGATCTTACACATCAATGCACTTGAAGAAATCAGTCCAGAAGCTAAACAAATTACTGAGATTATTGCTAGAACATTAGGCTTTGCACTGAATAATTTATCGATAAAACAGCGTCTAATCCATGATAATTTGCGGGATGGGATGACCCAACTATTCAATCAAAACTATATGCAAAGTATAACGGAACAAAGGCTAGCTGAAGCTGAACGATCGGGACAACCTCTTAGTATTATTTTCCTTGATATCGATAACTTCAAATCTTACAACTCGCGCTATGGGCATCTGACTGCCAACATTGTTCTCCAGGGATTAGCAAAGTTACTGTTAAAATCCATTCGCTCTTTTGATATTGCTTGCAGATGGGGTGGTGAAGAATTTGTGATTGTGATGCCTAACATAACACTGGAAACGCTCAAGAAGCGAGTAGAACAATTAAGGCTAAATATTGAACAAATGCAATTGAAAGACGGCGATCAGATCCTTGAAACTATCACCGCTTCTTTTGGAATAGCTGTATCAGAACCAGGAATTACAGTTAAGGATTTGCTGAATCGAGCAAATCAAGCGATGCTTGAAGCAAAGCGAACAGGGAAGAATCGCGTTAGGGAATATGTAAATACCTATAATTAATTCAAAATTCATAATACTGTAAGCAGTGAAATAAGCAATTTTTAAGTTGGCATCAAGTATCAGACTTTCCAACATAGAAATCAGAAACTCATAAAATTTACCGTATAAAAAAAAACTCCCTGAAGATGTAGGAGTTGTTTTTTATATTCAAGCAGTTTTTAAAACATTCAGAATGGAGCGATCGCTAAACAGATGGTAGCCAAAATCGCTGCGATTATATAAAACACTCCAACCACTTGCAATTCTGACCAGCCAGTAAGTTCCAAATGATGGTGTAAGGGTGCCATTTTGAACAGACGTTTGCCTTTGCCATCGGGGCCCTTCGTGGCTTTGTAATAACTTACCTGTGCCATCACCGAAAGGGTTTCTACAAAGAAGATACCACTGAGAATAAACAGACCTACTAAGGTGTTTGTCAAGAGTGCTACAGCAGCTAAAGCTCCTCCCAGTGCAAGGGAACCAGTATCTCCCATGAAAACGCGGGCTGGGTTACGATTATGGGCTAAGAAACCTAAGCACCCGCCACTTAAAGCAGCACAGAAAACCATCAATCCTGGTGCTGTTGGTGCGACTAAAACACCTAATGCCAAAAGTGCGATCGCAACTGTTCCTGCTGCCAAGCCATCAATACCATCTGTTAAATTAGTCGCATTACTTTCTGCAACTAGCACAAAACCTGCTATAGGCCAAAATAGAAATCCTAAGGGTAGTGTGAAGCTTACCCAAGGCAAAGCAATATTTGTAATATTAGAAGGTTGATTAAACATCAGCCATAGACAAAACATAGCCGCAAAACTCACCTGCAAAGCCAGTTTTGTTTGTGGAGATATACCTTTATTTGATTTCCGGCGCAGGATTTGCCAATCGTCGAGCCAGCCAATCAATCCGTAGCTGATTGTCAAAGCCGAAACTGCAAGCACCTCTTTAGAAAAGTTAGACAATATACAAGCAAGCAGCACAGATACAGGTATAAAAAATATACCGCCCATTGTGGGAGTGCCTGCCTTTTTTAGATGAGCTTGGGGCCCATCTTCGCGAATTATTTGTCCAGTTTTAAGTTCTTGAAGTAAAGGTATTACCCAATAGCCCACCACACCTGAACCCAACGCACACAACACTAGTGGCAGGGTTAACGACATACTTTGCCAAGGTAGCCGATTGGCGATCGAATCGAAGAAGAATGCTGTTGTACCTAGCCCTACAGCTAATAAAGAGGCTAGAGCGATTCCAGAAATATTTAATCCTTGCTCAGGAGATAATTTAGCGTCCACAGAAGTTTCCCTTCACTCCACACTTATAAAATTGAATACCAGTAACTAGGGATACTACCAAGTCCCTAGCCTGAAAAGGCTAATTCTCAGCGATTCCTATATCATCATCATCATCGAGGTCGTAGCCAATTCCATCGTCTACACCCATTAGGGAGTCTATTCCTTCTTCGTCAGCTTGAAAATCCGGTTCGTGAACGTCACGCGCGATGATGCGACTGTTGTTTTGTAACCAGTCCAACAAAGAGGACTCTGGCTTTAGGGGGATGACATCGGCTCGCTGGTTACGAGCTGCTTCACGTAATGGAGAGTTCAACATATCGAGTCAGGACAAGAAAAGGTTTACGTAAGTTGACATTTAGAGTCTATCACTTGACACGGATTAATTTAGTTATCTTTTCAACCCTTTAGTTGATAAATCCGCATTCAGATAGAATTTTTTTATTTAATAAGCATAAGGCTTAAGTCAAGCGATTCTTAGTAATTTTTATGGCTCTACATATATGTCATGAATATCTTGTTTATGCTGATGGAAAGTGAGTGATTTTTGAGGTGACAGGCGATGATGCCAAAAGCGGCTCTTATGGATGCGATCGCACTTACTAATCGCGGTCTACTAGCGACCGAAGAACAGAAACAGGCTATCTTAATAGCGATCGCCAATTTAGAAGACTTTAATCCTACACCCCGTCCGGTGGAAGCTAGTAATTTGCTAGATGGCAATTGGCGATTACTATACACCACTAGCAAAGCTCTTTTAAACTTAGATCGTCTACCCTTATGTAAACTAGGTCAAATCTATCAGTGTATCCGGGTAGAGACTACCAGTGTTTACAACATAGCTGAGATTTATGGCTTACCTTATTTAGAAGGATTAGTCAGCATTGCTGCTAAATTTGAGCCAGTTTCAGGTCGGCGTGTCCAAGTAAAATTTGAGCGTTCTATTATCGGCTTACAACGTTTAATAGAATACAATTCTCCGGTAACTTTTATCCAACAAATTGAAGCAGGTAGAAAATTTCCCGGAATTGATGTTGCCATAAACAGTGACAAACAGCAAGGCTGGTTAGATATCACTTATATAGATAACGATCTGCGGATCGGCAGAGGTAATGAGGGAAGTGTGTTTGTCTTAACTAAAACATAAGCTTCTACAAAATAACTGTTTGCGAACGAAGGTACGCTATAACGTGTGCCTTGTCAAGTAGTGTCTAATACAGTTTTAAATTTGGGTTGGGGAGATAAGGGAGAAAGAATAACTAATATTCAATGCTCTCCCCATTTCCCCATTTCTCATTCCCCAGTCCCCAGTCCCCGATCCCTACTCCTCAATTCAGACAAATAACTTAACAAAGACTCTTGCTGCGACCTTGAGGTTGTAGAGTGAAATCAATTAGCCCTCTAGATTGGCGATTGATAACTAAAAGGGAAAATAATCATGGTTCAACGTGGTTCTAAAGTACGTATTCTCCGCCCTGAATCCTACTGGTTTCAGGATCTAGGAACTGTGGCTTCCATCGACCAAAGTGGCATCAAATACCCTGTAATTGTCCGCTTTGACAAGGTCAATTACGCTGGTATCAATACCAACAACTTTGCCCAGGATGAATTAGTCGAGGTTGAAGCACCAAAGGCTAAAGCACCGAAAAAATAGCAGCAAAGCTACAAGGGGGTTGTTTGATGCGATGATGAAGGGTAGTCTTGAAGTCTGAAGTATGAAGTCTGAAAATTTCAGTTCATTCATACTTCGTCTTAGCCTACCCTAATCTACGAGAGCTGCCCTGCGGGTATTTACGGTTTCTTTTGGGTGGTAATATGAGCCATCTAGGGCTATGTAAGTTACTACCCCATCTCTTCTTCCTCGATCCCTCAAATAAATCATAATTGCCTGCTTAACTCAGCTTGAATGCCTGAACTGCCTGAAGTTGAAACAGTCCGAAGGGGTCTAAATCAATTGACCCTCAACCAAGAAATCACGGGAGGAGATGTGTTGCTCGATCGCACCATCGCCTACCCGTTTTCTGTTGGTGAGTTTGTTGATGGAATTGAAAAAAATGCCATCGCTACTTGGCATCGTCGCGGTAAATATCTCCTCGCCGAACTCACTCACTCATCTTCCCCTTCATCAGCTGGCTGGCTAGGAGTTCATCTGCGAATGACCGGTCAACTACTATGGCTGCATCGAGATGAACCATTACATAAGCACACGCGAGTTAGATTATTCTTTGGGGATCAGCAGGAATTGCGTTTTGTCGATCAGCGTACCTTCGGTAAAATATGGTGGGTTCCGCCTGGTGTTGCTGTAGAAAGTATTATGACTGGTTTGGCAAAACTGGCAGCAGATCCATTCTCACCCGAATTCACTGTTGAATATCTAGCAAGCAAACTCCAAAACCGCCGCCGTCCGATTAAGACTGCGCTACTAGATCAATCGGTGGTGGCGGGATTAGGTAACATCTATGCTGATGAAGCATTATTTAAGAGTGGAATTTTACCTGAAACCTTATGTATAGATTTACAGCTAAAGCAAATTGAACGTTTGCGAACAGCCATAATTCAAGTGTTAGAAACCAGCATTGAGGCTGGTGGTACGACATTTAGTAATTTCTTAAATGTTAAAGGTACTAATGGCAATTATGGTGGTGTAGCCTGGGTTTATAACCGCGCTGGAGAACCCTGTCGAGTTTGTGGTACAGCAATTCAACGAATTAGGTTAGCTGGGCGATCTAGTCATTTTTGCTCCGAGTGTCAAACGTTACGGGGAGTTGGGAGACGCGATTAATCGCGTCTTTACAAGAGTTAGGAGTTCTAACTCAAAACTCTTTTAAAATGCAGGTGAAAGACGTTACAAATTTGAGAGAGGAACTCATGGCAGTCAAAAAAGGAGATATGGTTCGCGCTGTGCGCGAAAAACTAGAAAACAGTCTGGAGGCTAAAGCCAGTGATACTCGCTTTCCTCCTTATTTGTTTGAAACCAAGGGCGAAATTGTCGATATCAAAGGTGATTACGCCCTGATTAAGTTTGGGAAAGTGCCAACACCTAATATTTGGTTACGTGTGGATCAACTCGAAGAGTTTAAATAAGCAAAAAGAATTCAGAAGTCAGAATTCAGAATTTATCAAGGAAGGCAGGAGGCAGATAGTGCAGCGTAAAGCCTTTTCTTCTCTGCGGGACGCACTCGGGTTCGAGAAGCTTGTCTGGGACACGCTTCTCGTTCGCCAACGGCATGGCAACTATTACAGAGGCTGCGCCAATGCTTAGAGCGAGTCCGCGAGTTGTTCCGTCGGGCAGGAGGCAGGAGGCGGTTTCCTGTCGGTTGGGATGCGGTGGAATTGAGAGTATTTTGGAATTGACGCTTACCGATAAAGAAAGAGAGGGTTTGCATACTTCTGCTCGAACTGTGCGTCAAAATATTGAGCGATCGCAGGAAGTTTTGGCTAATAAAATAATTCGTAATTTGTAGAAATAGTAGCAAAAATAAAAGGCAGTAGGTTATAATCCCACTGCCTTATTTTTTATTCCGAAATTTATCACCCTATAAATCAAATCTGTAAATCCCTTTCCAAACCTCTCCTCTAGAAGAGAAGAGGCTTTGAATTGTGTCCATTTTCTGGTAGCGAAGGAGGTTGGGAGGTCAGGTTTTGCGTTAACGGCGGAAATCCTGATCTGCGGGGTCGCCGTAGGGATCTTCGCTGGCTGGGCGGACGTCACCAAACTCCCCTGTGTCTCCGGGGTCGCCGTAAGGGTCTTCGCTAGCTGGGCGAACATTGCCGTAAGACGCGATATCTGCGGGGTCGCCGTAGGGGTCTTCACTAGCTGGGCGAACATCGCCGTAAGATGCCGGATCTGCGGGATCACCGTAGGGATCTTCGCTGGCTGGACGTACATTGCGATCGCGGAATTCGGCATCTTGATCGGCTTGATCGTTGTTCGACCCCAAAAGTAACTCCTTCGCCTTTCGGAAAAATTCATCTACCATAATCTGTCTCCTGATTTAAGTTCATGTTTCCGACGTGCGCGATCGGCGTTATCCTCCGGGAAACCCGCTTTCTTATTTACACACGCTTCGCTGATCTAGAGTGCTGGTGCTGCCGATGAAGTTAGACCAGAGAGATCGCGACCTGTAGCACTTCGGTTATAACCTTGGAATTCCCGATACTTTTGTGCTTCAGATTCCGGTACTCGAATTCCTTCTGCTGGTGCTGTTACCCAGTGAGCGCGGTGTTCAGCATCACGGTAGTATACACGCCCATTCTTAGAAAGATAGTATTTACCTTGCGCTCCTTCTTGTGAAGCATTCTTATGTTGGTTGTAGAGGTAATAAAGTCCCGCAGCACCTGCCAAAAGAGCCACTTTTTGTCCTGTACCCAATCCCTTCTTCGCTTCGGTTTGGCGATCGCTCACTGTTCTACCAACACTATCATCAACAGGTGGTGGAACTGAAGCGTTTTTAGAACCGCCTCCGCAGCTACTCAGCAAGGGCACCATTAGCAATGCCGAAAGCAGCACTGCAAATAGACGCGAAACTATTTTACGTTCTTTATATATTGTATTCATTGGATTTCGTTCTCACCTGTATTTGCTAAAAGCCTTGCTGTTGCAAAAACAAAGTTGGAATTCCTGTTATTTCGCTGGGAATTGAAAAAACACATACCACTCAATTTACAACTGCACAGCTACAGCGTTTCTCTGCCATGATCGTCGATTTTCTCAAGCATTCCATCCCGCCTTTGAGAGAAACTGCATTCATCCCAAGGAAATATATTGTTGATTTTTGATTAATCAATTTAGCCCAAACGCCGAAATATTCAGCAATTTCTCGGTTATTTTTTTGTGCTAAATTACTTACAAAGATACAGCCACTACAATAAAGATTGTCAAAAAATACACTCAATATAACATCAAAAAATACAGCCCCAACTAGAACTCGTCTCCTTTTGGCTTTGTGGGATTTGGGAGGAACGCAGCAGGAAGTTAAGAAGGGTCAACTGACTAAGCGAATTGTATCCAAAAGCCAGAAGGTAGCAGATTATCAGGGTTTATTTGAGGAGTTACAGAATCAGGGTGCGATCGCAATTTCCAAAAAGGGATATTCTCTGACATCTGGCAAGGGTTTAGAGGTATTGGGTGAAGGTTTGAGAAGTGGCGATTTTAAGTTTGAAGGGACGATTGTCGGTACTTGGGCGGCGAATGCGTTGGTGAAGTGGATTAGTCAGATTGATGTTGCGGTGACTGGTGCAGATGTACCAGTTAATGGGAAGCGTGCGATCGCATCTTATGACGAGTTTAAATCAGTGGCGCTGAATGTCTACGACAAGTTGAACCAAAACTATAACCTAGATGATCTGGTGCCAATTTATCGTATCAGGAGAGAAATAGGCGATCGGGTAAGTCGTGAAGATTTCAATGAGTGGCTACTGGAAATGCAAGAAAAGGACATTTTGCAACTCCAAGGCGGTAGCTTGTCAGACAGCGATCCAGACAAACTTGAAGACTCTATAACTACCCCAGTAAGTGGGTTACGCTGCTATGCAAAGCATTTAAACTCATAAACCTATTCTTAGATTGCTCCTCACACCCACTGAAACACCAGTGCAGATGCAAATAGTGAGCAATCAAAAATCTAGTATCCAAAATCCAAAATTCACCTTACTTTAGATCCATGTCTAACGACAACGGCCTAATCGATGCTATCAAAAATCACAACCCATTTGACAGACCTTTAGTAGTTAGAAGTCAAGATATTTGGGTAACAGGTTTTCCTGATGTTCCGTCCTTAAATGCTCATGCCTCAGATGCTATTTTTGATGCCATTGAGATAGTTCGCACCAAACAACAACCAGTTATAGGTATTACCATCAAGGCTGAAAGAGGACTAGGCAAAAGCCATCTTATCAGTCGAATTCGCCGCCGACTTCAAACTGATGGTAGTGCTTTATTTGTCTATACGAGCGAGATTAACGATTTGAATCGAATTAAAGGGGAATTTTTACGAAATGTAGCAAATAGCCTCAAACAAATCGGTAGCCAAGGGATGAGCCAGTGGCGGGAATTAGCAACTGCTGTTTTCAATGAAGCTTACAACAAGACTTTCACACCTGATGAGATGGTTCGTCACTTTTCTGAAGTCTTAAAAGTAAATTCCAAAGTAGTGGAGCATTGGACGGATAGAGTCCTGGGAATTAAGCACGACATTGAAAATCCTGACATTATCGCTGCAATTTTATGGACACTCTCCTCTAATCCATCTGAGGAGCGTTACGCTATAAACTGGCTTGCGGGTCAAGAATTACCACAGTCAAAAGCTGATGCACTAGGTCTAGCAAATTCCAGCGCCCAGGATAGAGAAGCGCAAGCCTTCAGCACAGTTCGTCAAATTCTAGACTTAATTAGTGATTACAAACCAATAGTCATTTGTTTTGACGAATTGGAAAGTATCCTAATGTGTAATGACGCAGGATTCACAGCATCACAAGTTACTGCTATTTTAGCCAAAGACTTATACGACAAGATTAAACGGGGTGTTTTTATAACGGCGATGTTTCCTCAAACCTGGACTGATCAAATAAGAGCATTGAAAGAGGCTGAATCAGTTACAGATCGGATTGCTCAAAAGACTATTGAGTTAACTTATCTCAAATCGGAAGATGTTATTGTCTTAGTTTCCCAGTGGTTGAGAGACTTTTACGATCAACAAGGAGTAAAGTCACCTAATTCAGTTTATCCTTTTGACGAAGAGAAGCTGAAAGAACTGGGAAAGGAAAGACCAATGGTAAGAAAAGTATTACAGTGGTGTAAGGAAAACTGGACTACTGAGTTGACACCACCACTACACCCAGTAGAATCTGCTTACAAGAAAGAACTTGCAGCCGTTGAAAGTAAGATACAAGATGATATAGAGGATAAAACTAAACTCGCTAATGCTCTGCGATTCAGCTTTTCCACGTTAGTTGGACAAATTTTAGAAAATGTCCAAATTACAGAAATTGCAGATATTAAAGCTCGTAGCGTAGACCAAGGATATATTAATTTTAAAATTGTTGGTCAGGAAAATGGCAATGTTGTAAAAATTGGAGTATCAGTTCTTCAAGGAGTCAGTGGTAGGTTCCTACAGGCTGGATTAAAACGCTTAATCGAATATAAAGAATTTGATTTAACTCGTGGTTGCTTAATTCGTTCTAAAAAGATTAGTAGTGGCACTAAAGCAAAACAGTATTTAGATATACTTTTGTCACCTCATCTAGGCGGGGAGTGGGTATTGTTAAAAGCTGAAGAAATTAAGCCTATTTTAGCAATTAATTCTGTTATTCAAGCCCGACATGATTATGAATTATCTGAATTACAAATAACTGATTTTGCTCTAAAAAATAGGATAATAATTGATAATAATCTCATCCATGAAATTCTCAGCAATCCATCTGGACAAATTCCTGAAGATGCTATTGATGAAGATACTTAAAACAGGTGTATATTGTTGCAATAAATTTCCCTCAAGCTAGAAGTTTCAGGCTAAAGAAATGAAGTCCGTATAGGTGGACTTGGTTTCTTTAGCGGCAAGATTTGGATTTTTTAGCAATTATGAATAATTCTGCTGTAATTAATACTGCTATTTGCTTGCCTGCGCCAGATATTGAGGCATTAATTCAAGGACGAACGATTGTGGCGATGTCCAAAAATTATATCGTTCCAGAGCGTCAATTTGCGCTTTATCCAATGGATTCTTCAATTAATGTGTTGCCAGTTGAGCAGTACTATCACACAAATTTCTTGGCTAATGCCAAAACTGCTCTTACCCAAGTAGGTGTTGAAACTATATCAATTAAAGCTTGGGTAAGGTGTGAAAAGTGTGAACCTTTGCATAATACTGAATCATTGTCTGCTTTATCACCGCTAACAATTTGGACTACAGAAGCCTTAAAAGAAATATTAAGGCAACGACATAATATTTTTTTGTTATACTTGCGCGTTTATCAGTTGCCCAAACTAATTACACTCTCTATCAATGCAAACAGCCAGTTTATTTATTTAAATGAGCCTTTAACTATTTCTGAAGCAAAACCCGTATTAAACGATCGCAGCTTCGCCCAACGCAAACACCAATTAGAAAATCGACAGCCACTGCTGCATCCTGAACTAGAAGAATTGCAGAGTGCGATCGCATCCCTAACCATTAGCCAACCAGCAGCTAAACAATTAGACGACGATATCAAAGTATTTTTGGGTTGGAGTAGTGACAAGCTAATTAAGCAACCCACTCTAGATTTAGCTTGGATAAATAATATTGCAAAATTGGGCGATCGCAGCATCGAGCTAGAGCAGAAAAAAAGCAACTACCAAGCTGGTACAGATTTTGAAAACATCGCACGTCAAAGTCTGGAGTTTTTAGGATTTAAGGTTGAAAATGCTTACAAAGGTGGCGCTGGAGGCTTAGATTTATTTTGTTCAAAACCTTACCCTATTGTTTGCGAGTGTAAAGCGGGTAGGCTTATTCCTAGCGGTACGGTTGAGGAATTAATTAAGCTAGGCGGAATGCATTTAGGTGGTAATCAATTTCTTGATTCAGCAAAATTAGTAATTGGCCCAGGTAATCCATCTACGGATATACTAAAAGCCGCGCAAAAATGGAAAGTAAGTATTATTAATGCTATGACTTTACAAAAGTTAGTTGAATTTAAAGCAAAATATCCAGGTGCTATTAATTTAGTCGAATTACAGCAATATCTAGAACCTGGGCAAATTGACTATAAAATTGATGAATATATTGAGAAAACTGAGAAAGATATTAAGTTGCGATCGCAGATTATCACAGCAGTCAAAGAACTTTCTGAACAAGACAACGAAACTTCAAAAGCTAGACATCCGAGTTTCACTATTACAGAAATTCGTGTTCATTACAATGCTACTCATAATCCCCGACTAAATGATGAAGCAGTTCACGATTTACTGATAGAACTTTCCTCACCCTTAACAGGCTATTTAGGGCGAATTAAAGGTAGTAATTGGAATAGCGATCGCTTTTACTTTCTCCGTAATTTACCTATTAACTAAAGATAGCAAAATATATTTATTTTCTTATCTTTACGTTCTCTGCAATTCTGTAGTTTGTTAAAAATAACTGAAGTGCGTAGGCGTAGGCAGCCGTAGGTATTGCAGTTAACCAAAAGTTAATATACCAGCCTGATAATTCACCATCAACGGCAGAATTTTTAGCCACTCTGAACCTAACAAAACCTCAGTAATTTCATCCCCTGCATAAACAGGAATTTCATACTCTTGTTCGTTTAATATCAACTTACCTGAATATATTTTAAATAAGGTTTCACTCTGTGCAGTTCGCAAAGTTTCCTTACCAATATAAGCCCAGTTCAGACTCTCTAAATCTTGTTTGTTAATAGCCAGAAAGCCTGTGAAACCCGTATCTAACATGGCATCTACAGGCAAATTTAATCCATCATAAGTTATTAACTCAATTTCAAAAAATAGTTGCCCTTTTTCCCAAAATTTACCCTGAATCATATTGTGCCAGTTGTTCCAGTTTCATTTAAACAAAAAACACAGTGATCAGTATTTGGGTATTTTTCAAGGGCTTTTTTATGAGCCTGCATTTTATCTACATCGATCAAATAATCACCACTATTTGGCTCTACTGCAATATACCAACCATAGTGTTCCTGAATAAAATCGGGACGTACACGGTCAAAAATTTCCCGACAGCGATGATAAAATACTTCATCTTCAGCTTTGCGTCTAGCAAGTTCTTCTGGTGGTAAAGTGCGTTGCGGAAAGATTCTGCCTCGAGGTGCAGGTTGTTTTGCAGTTGATTCGGTCATAGTAATTAACCCTATTTGTTAATGCTGTCTTAACTTTATTTTACAGAAAGATAAAGGCGATCGCTGTTTTTTACCCAAGAGTTACTTTAATCAACGCCTTATGGCAATTCATAATTAAAATAAATCGTAATTAAGCAAAGGAAGAGAAGAAAGAAATGCTTAACTCAATGGTCCTGAGTTATGAAACTTAATTACGAATTACGAATTATACAGTGAAGCATCCTAGACGGAAGATATATCTTCTATTTAGGATGCTTCACAATAAAAAATTGTTGCTGAGACAACAATTATGGACAAAATGTGATATTTAGACTAGAGTTATCAGCTAGCAGAAACGGTCAAATTACCGGGTTTCTGAAGATCACCTTGTAAAACTACACCCCGCTGATTGGCATGGATATGACGCAAAATCTTGTAAATTGCCTCAACTTGGTCTGATGCGCCTGCCTTCTCGGCGAGTTCTTCAAGAGAAAGGGGAGTTTTTTCTTTTTGTAGCACTGCTACCACTCGTGTTTGTAAATCGAGAATCGAGGCGGCAGCTTTTTTGCCAGCTTCTACACCTGGTTGATGGTAGGCGTTGACGTTGACCAAGCTAGCATACAAACCAACAGCACGTTCGTACAAAGCAATTAATGCCCCTACAATTCGGGGGTTAACTTGGGGAATCGTGACTGTAATTGAATCGCGGTGATTTTCATAAAGCGCTTGTCGGGTTCCTTGGAGAAAACCGGAAAGATAATCGCCTGATGTAACTCCCGGATCTATTTCAGTCGATGGGCCTTGACGATCTTCTAACACTTCGATGAAGGTAGCAAAGAAATTCGCTACACCCTCGCGTAACTGCTGGACGTAAGCGTGTTGATCTGTTGAGCCTTTGTTGCCATAAACGGCGATACCTTGATGGACAACGTTGCCGTCTAAGTCTTTTTCCTTGCCCAAGGATTCCATCACTAGCTGTTGTAAATAGCGACTGAATAAAAATAAGCTGTCCTTGTAAGGTAGAACAACCATATCTTTTTCACCCTTTCCATTGCCTGCAAAGTACCAAGACAAAGCAAGCAAGGCTGCTGGGTTATTTTTCACATCTGGGACGCGGGTAGCGTCATCCATTTCTTTTGCACCATCTAGCATGGCGCGAACATCAATGCCCTGCAATGCGGCTGGTACTAGCCCCACAGCAGACATTTCTGAGGTGCGTCCTCCTACCCAGTCATACATCGGAAATCTCGCCAGCCAGCCTTCATCTTTGGCCAGCTTATCGAGGTTGCTATCAACGCTAGTAATAGCTACCGCATATTGGGCAAACTCCAAATTGTGTCCGGCATAAGCTTTTTTAACTTCAATCATGCCGTTCCGGGGTTCCGGTGTTCCTCCAGATTTGGAGATCACCAATACCAAAGTGCTGGCGAGGCTATTTCGCAGATAATTGATAACGCGATCAATACCTGCGGGATCGTTGTTATCGATAAAGTGAAGTTTCAGGGGCGGGAAATCAGGAGCGAGAGCTTCCGCGACGAATTGGGGGCCGAGAGCAGAACCACCAATGCCGATGGAGATAATATCCGTGAAGCGGCTTGCTCTGGGAGGATGAATAGCACCTGTTTGGACTTTTTCCGCAAAGGCTTCGATTTGTTCTAGAGTTTGGACTATTTCTTGTGTAAGTTCTGGAGCTGGCGCTAAATCAGGATTTCGCAGCCAGTAGTGTCCAACCATGCGCTTCTCGTCAGGATTTGCGATCGCACCCTTCTCTAGTTGAGCCATATCCGCAAACGCCTTGTCAAACTTCGGCTGCAACGATTCCACAAAGGCATCATCGAACCGTATCCGACTCACGTCTAAGTACAGTCCCAATCCCTCGTGGAAATATAACCAGTTTTGGTATCGTTGCCAAAGTGCCCTAGCATCCATAGGGAAATCTCAAATAAAGTGTTTTTCAAAAACCAGTTTAATGTAAGGTTATAGCGATCCCTGCCTAGCCTTATACAGTTTACAGCTTTCAGTGTTCCCTTGACTCTTGACTTTAAACATCTGGCATAGGGATGACACGCAGAAATTTCACAATTTCACCCCGAATTTCTATACCAATCAGATAATTGTCTAGGGTGAAGCGGTGAAAAATGCCTTCACTATCAAGCTGTCGCAGTTCTTTTAAATCACTCAATTGCCACTTTTGGGCTAACTCAATAAAAACAAAATCATGCACCCGCTCGTAGGCGGCAGGTTCTAAATTCTTCAGGTCTAGCAAAAAAGACCTGGCATAGCGCATTTCCAGACTCACTGGGCGTTACCTTCACCAAAACTTGAGGGGCCACTGGTACAAGAGAAGAAAGCGCTGCTGAATCAGAAAAACATCAACAGTCTTACCGCTTCTTCATGGGTTAAGATATCCCACGGTTGCTGCGATCGCTTGACTTTTTGTATGGCTTTGAGCATATAAAAGTCATAATGTAAAGCTTCGAGAACGTTCCAAATGTCTTGCAAATCGTCATCGCCTAACTGCTCGATTAAGTGATGCATTCTAAGTCGCAGCAAATTCATACGTCAATTATTCCCTACCACCAAACATCAACAATAAATAGTATTCCCATAAAATTAGCTCCGCTCAAGCTACGCTAAAATTTATTCGCCCGGCGAACAGGGCAGAGGGGTAGGGGGCAGGGAGCAGGGGAGACAAGGAAAATAACCATACCCAATACCCAATGCCCAATACCCAATGCCCAATGCCCAAATAACTATTTAATATGGTTGACTATCTCATTTTCTTAGCAATTTCTACAGCACTTTTTGCTCTATTCGCACTAGGACTGAATTTACAGTGGGGCTTTACAGGGTTAATTAACTTTGGTCATATTGCTTTCATGACCCTGGGAGCATATACAACGGTATTGTTAAGCTTAAAAGGCGTACCCCTACTGGTATCGGCACTGGCTGGGGCAATTGTCGCTGCCTTGTTGGGTTTAATAATTGGTTTTGTAACTCTCCGCTTACGGGAAGATTATTTAGGAATTGTCACCATTGGTACGGGCGAATTAATTCGTTTGGTGGTAAATAATCAGGAATTACCTGTGGGTGACACCTGGATTTCTGGGGCGTTTGGTGTACAAAGTTATCCTATACCCCTATCCACAGAGCCAAGTTTGTTTGTCAGATTAGTAATGATTGGGCTTTTGACGCTGCTGGCTGCTGTAACTTTCTTTACGTTGTGGCAATGGATTCGTACCACTCAAATATCTCGGACTACTGATTTGGGCAAAAGGACAACTAGCAAACAAGAATTTGTATCACGCTTGGGTGTGGGAATTGTGTTAGCAATTTTGGCGGCAGCGATTTATATTTCTGGGGTAATCGGACTGTATAACTACAACCCAAAAGCGGCTTTAATGCTGGTGTTACTGCTGGTTTTAGCATTTGTATACTGGCGGTTAGAAATTTTGGTGCGCTCGCCTTGGGGTAGAATTCTCAAAGCCATCCGCGAAGATGAAGAAATTCCCAAGGCATTGGGAAAAAATGTCTTTTGGTATAAATTACAATCTCTCATGCTTGGAGGTGCGATCGCGGGTATCGCTGGTGCTTTCTTCGCTTGGCAACTTAGCGCTATTTACCCTGATAATTTCCAACCGCAGATCACTTTTGACACTTGGATTATGGTGATTTTAGGCGGTTCTGGGAAAAATGTCGGCACAATCGTAGGTGCGGTAATTTTCTTTGCTTACGATGCGCTGACGCGAGAAGTCTTACCCAGAATCGTTTCCCTTGATGAAGCACGTTTGGGCGCATTTCGCATCATGGTAATCGGACTAATTTTGATGGTACTGATGATTTGGCGTCCTCAAGGTATCTTAGGGAAAAAGGAGGAACTCACCCTTGGTAAATAACTATTCATCCCGGCTTCCCCTTTTGGTAGCCACTGGACTTTCTAAAAGCTTTGGTGGTGTCAAAGCAGTTAATGAAGCGAAAATCGAAGTTGCTAAAGGCAGTATTACGGGCTTGATTGGCCCCAATGGTGCTGGCAAAACTACTTTATTTAACTTACTCTCAAACTTCATTCGCCCTGATAAGGGACGAGTGATTTTTGACGGCGAACCGATTCACAATCTGCAACCATATCAAATCGCCCAGCAGGGGGTAATCCGCACCTTTCAGGTTGCACGAACTCTCTCGCGTTTGTCGGTGTTAGAAAATATGCTGCTGGCGGCACAAAAACAAACGGGTGAAAATTTTTGGCAGGTGCAGTTGCAACCGCACGTTGTCGCTAAGGAAGAAAAGCAACTCGAAGAACGAGCAATGTTTTTATTAGAATCAGTGGGCTTGGCCAAAAAAGCACACGATTATGCTGGTGGTTTGTCTGGTGGACAACGTAAGCTGTTGGAAATGGGACGAGCGCTGATGACTAATCCCAAGTTAATTTTGTTGGATGAACCGGCTGCTGGGGTGAATCCGAAACTGATTGATGATATTTGCGATCGCATTATTACTTGGAACCGTAAAGACGGAATGACCTTTCTGATTATTGAACACAATATGGATGTGGTTATGTCCTTGTGCGATCGTGTTTGGGTACTTGCCGAAGGGCAAAATTTAGCTGACGGTACACCCGCAGAAATTCAAACCAATCCAAAAGTTCTAGAAGCTTATTTGGGGAAATAGAGTGCGATTAGCTTTCTCCTCCAAAGCTCTCCCTGTGTGGGAGAGAGGCTTTTATTCTTGCTCTGATTCGCTGCTAGGCAACGGTTTAAGGCTTAGGTTTGAGAGAAAGTCGCACACGGTGTCAAATCTTCGGAAATTTGGCTCTTGTTAAAATCGAGTTGTATATCTCAGTGGAAAAAGCTTTTTATGTCAATGATGACAGTCAGAGATTTAGAGCAAGTTCAAACCGCTTTTACCGAAGCAGGTTTAGATTACCAGCTGGAACTCGAAAATGGGAAAATTTCAATTATGGGGCCGTCAGATATTGTATCCAGCGAAATCAGTAGTCGTCTCATCGCCTTTCTCTTTACTTGGATAAATCCTCGTCGCTGGGGAAGAGTATTTGATTCCGCTGGCGGTTTCATCATGCCAGATACAAACCTCAAAGCACCCGATGTTTCCTTTGTTCGAGCTTCCCGACTTCTCCAAAGTCCTCGTTACTTTGGAGAACTTGTCCCTGACTTGGTAGTAGAAATTAAATCTCAGAGCGATAAAATTAAACTTATAGTAGCCAAAATTCTGAAATTTATAGAACTAGGAGCGATCGTCGGGATTCTGATTGACCCTGATGAAGAGACAGTTACAATTTATCGCTCTACAGGCGAACCGACAGTTTTAGAAAATAGCGATATTTTAACGATACCAGAACTTTTTCCCGGTTGGGAATTGCCCATTACTGAATTGTGGCCTCCTATCTTTACCGAGGAAGAAACACAAATTTAGTGAATAATTTTGGTAGCGACTGAACCTATCACTTAGAACTGTCCCAAACTATGAGAAACTCGAAGAGTGGAGGCGTAGCATTATGGTAATCACTCCTAATACCGCATCTGAGGTCATCTACCTCGAAAGCGATGGAAAACCAATGGCGGATAATACCAAGCAATTTCGTTGGATAGTAACTATTAAAGAAAATTTAGAAATTTTATTTGCATCGCAATCAGATGTATTCATTGCTGGAGATTTATTTTGGTATCCAGTTAAAGATAATCCTAACATCAAACAAGCACCTGATACTCTGGTAGTGTTTGGTAGACCCAAGGGAGATAGGGGTTCTTACAAGCAATTTGAAGAAGAGAATATTCCGCCACAGGTGGTGTTTGAAATATTATCTCCTGGTAATACAACTAAAGAAATGGCAAAGAAACTCCTGTTTTATCAACGCTATGGAGTTGAAGAATATTACATTTACGACCCAGACCGAAATGAATTAACAGGTTTTCTGCGCTCAGAAGATTGGTTGCAAGAAATTAACCAGATTTACGGGTGGATAAGTCCCCGTTTGGGAATCCGCTTTGAACTCACCCCACAAACTCTAGAAATATATCGCCTTGATGGATATAAATTTCTTACACCCGTTGAGCTTGACCAAATACGTACACAAGAACGTCAAGCCAAAGAAGCAGCTCTCCAACAACTGGAGGAAGAACGCCAACGATATCAAGATTTATTGACACGACTGCAAGAGCGGGGAATTGATCCAGAACAATTATTGTGAAAATCGAAAAGTTTCGATCTCCGACTTCTTACAGAAATCGGGGATTTTGCTTGTTGTTGGACTAGACACACTCAAGCAGCTTTTTAGAATGAAATAGCCCTGCAATAAACCCCATTCTCTCGCTGCATTAACTGATAACCAATCAACTCTCGCCGCAGGGTGGCGCAGTCAGGATGGTAGCGTTTGAGAATGTCATTTACCAGGCGTTCAGGGTAGTTGATTCCCACTTCAAATTGGTTTGCTAACCACTTGAGAATTACTAGGCGCTTTTTGCGACTAGCAGGAATTTCTTTGAGGCGTTGGACGGAGTCCTTGTCGGAGACATCGCCCTCGAAATAGTTTTTCAACACTTTGCTTTCCCAAGCCTCAGTATCCACATCCTCTATCAAAGATGCTATTTTCTCAGGTGTGAAAATTTCCTTACTAATGCTTTGCAAAGCCTCACTATCCAATTGATATAGACGGCTATTGCCTTTGGGACGCATTGTCACCAAATTTAGCTCTTTAAGTTTCGCTAAATGATGAGATACCGTCGGTTCCTTGAGTTGCAGTAGCACCGCCAATTCTTCAACACTGCACTCCTGATTCGCCAGGATACCTACAATCTTCAATCGGCTATCATCCGCTAATGCCTTGAAAAAGCGCAGTAAGATATTAAATTGCTCTGGTTGCATAACTTACTTCTAATTAGACATCTATCTAATTAGAAGTATATCTAATTTCAAACTGATTGGCTCAGAACCCCAACTTCTCACCAAAAGTCGGGGTTGTTGCTTAATTTAACTAAACTGTTCCTCTGCATCGAGGTTGAACAGCATTTGCAGAGTTTGCATACAGCGCCGTCTAGCTTCAACATCTTGCTGCGATCGCAATTGCACCATCGGGTCATGTAAAATTTTATTGACAATTCCCCGTGTTAATGCTTCAATCACCTCTTGATGTTTTTCGGCGAATTCCGAACCCAATCTCGACAAAGCTTTTTCTAACTCTTGTTCGCGGATGGTTTCGACTTTGTTTCGCAGACAGCTAATAGTGGTAACAGTTTCTAAACTGCGCCACCAAATATCAAAGGCTTCCACTTCTTCCTCTAAAAGTCTTTCTGCTTCCTGTGCAATCTTCCTACGGCTTTCGTAGTTTTGTGCTACTACTGCCTTTAAATCATCCACATTAAACGCTTGCACATTTTCCAATTCATTTACATCCGCATGAACATTACGCGGCACAGAAATATCAAATAACATTAGAGAGCGCTGAACTTCTAAAACCATTTCCAATTTGGCACGGTCAAGTATTGGCTCTGTTGCCGAAGTGCTTGTAAAGACTAAATCGCTATCGGCAATTACTGCCATCATTTCTGATAGCGGATGAATTTGAATAAGTTGTTGAGGGAACTGCTTCGCTAATTCTTGGGCGCGATCACGAGAGCGATTTACAATACTAATTTCCACAGCACCTTTAGAAAGTAGGTGTTGCACCAGCAGCCGCGACATTTTACCAGCACCCAGAATTACCACTCGGCAAGCAGCTAAATTTGCCACTTTTAGCTGCGCTAACTCTACAGCAGCCGAACTGATAGAGACAGCGCCAGTACCAATACTAGTTTCAGTACGAACCCGCTTACCAGCTGTCAGCGCTTGTTTAAATAATCGATTCAAAATGGTTTTTATACCGTTATATTGCTGTCCCAGTTTGTGAGTAGTTTTCACCTGAGCCAGAATTTGACCTTCTCCGAGTACCAGACTATCTAAACCACCTGCTACCCGCATCACGTGCATGACTGCATCATCATGTAGCAGTATAAACAAGTGTTGTCGCAGAGAAAGCACGGGTAATTTACTGTATTCTGCAAGAAACTGCGTTATTTCCCGGATACCTTGGTCTGCTTCACTGGTAACAATGTAAATTTCCAGGCGGTTACAAGTACTAATAATTGCAACTTCGTCAATATGGGAATAGCTGGCTAGTTGAGCGATCGCACTTTCAATTTGTGGTTCTGGAATGCTCAGTTTTTCCCGAACTTCTACTGGGGCTGTTTTATGGCTTAACCCCACCACTGCTATATTCATTTGCTAAATCGTAGTTACTAATTGGTAGTTGGCAATCGGGCATTGAGTGAGAATAGGGAATGGGGAATTATTATTTATTGGTTGATAGTTTTTTCAACCAACAAACAATAACTAATCACTAAATACTAACTACTAACTAGTGTAAGAATGAAGCATTTGGGTGAATATTTTTCCATTTTATAGAAAGATTTATTTCCAAATGCTTTACCCCTACTTTTACCATTCCCCATTCCCTAAAAATTAGTTCAGTTGGAGAACTTTTGGTTCACCAAACAAGTGAATTGTGTCAACAAATCGAGCAGTTTTCGACTGGTTGGAAATAACCAAGCTTTGAGTTCTTGCCCCGTCCTTGAAGAAACGTACACCTTGCATGAGATTACCACTGGTAATGCCGCTAGCAGCAAACAGAATAGTTTTACCAGATGCTAGTTCATGAGCATCATATACCTTATCGGGGTCATTGATATTCATAGACTTTAAGCGATCGATATTGGCTTCTCTGCTTTCTCCAATCAGACCTGTTTTTACGACTGCTGGATCGTAAATCAGTTGACCTTGGAAATGTCCACCCAAAGCACGCATTGCTGCTGCCGAGATTACACCTTCAGGAGCCGCACCGATACCCATCAGTGCGTGGATATTAGTTCCAGCAAAACCACAGCTTATAGCTGCACCCACATCACCATCTGAAATTAGGGCGACTCTCGCTCCAGCCTCACGGATTTCTTTAATTAAATCGTTATGGCGTTCGCGCTTCATGACTACTACTACAAGTTCATCAATACCCCGGTCTAAAACCTCAGAGAGAATCTTCAGGTTTTCCGTGGCTGACTTGTTGATGTCTACCTTGCCCTTAGCTGCGGGAGGTGCTGCTAACTTCTTCATGTAAAAGTCAGGAGCAGCAAATAATCCACCCTTTTCAGAAATTGCCAACACAGCCATCGAACCAGGTTGTCCATAAGCTACCAAGTTCGTACCTTCACAAGGGTCAACGGCGATATCAATTTCAATTAGTTCATCAGGGTTACACAAACTACTGGCATTTGGTTGGGTACAAATACCAACTTCTTCCCCGATGTATAACATAGGCGCATCGTCGCGTTCGCCTTCCCCAATCACAATGCGACCGCGCATATAGATTTTATTCATCCGCTCCCGCATAGCTTCCACAGCTACCTGGTCAGCGATGTTTTTTTCGCCTTTACCCATCCACTTTGCGGATGCGATCGCGGCTTGCTCTACTACTTCAATAATCTCTAACCCAAGTGTATTTTCCACAGAATTTGCCCTCTCAGCTGCTTGAATTTGCGTCGTTTCATCTGCCTATTTCAGTTTTCAAGTCTACCAAAGGGCGGATACACGTGGAAGAAAGTTAAGTTTTACTGCTAACTCGTTAGAAAAGTGCCAGTTAACACATCCTGATTTTTTACTCATAATTACTCCAGTATAAAACCTGTTCACAAGTAACTAAGTTAAAAACTTGCACAAATGGGTAGCAGTATATATCTAGATATCTAGAACATTGCTTTTCTTCATTATCTATCTTTAGGTATAAAATAATAAATAAAAAAGCTGGTAGATTCACCAAAAACTGAAAAATGAGACGCAGAGTAAAGAGGTTGTTAAATTAAGAGGTTAATCGTGTTTATCGACTACATCACCCTCATGTTAATCAACATGGTAGCTGGATTATTTCTCCTGGCTGACTATGTATATCGTGGTATAGATAGTTCTAATCAAAGACCGTGGATTCCGGGATTTGGAATTACGGGTGCGATCGCACTCACAACTGGTTTACACATGAGCTTCACCTGGCCAGTAATGGGTAGCTTTAATATTGCCTTTGGTGAAACAAGTGTTCTATTTGGAATCTTGTTTGTGGCAGCCGCAATCGCCCTAGCTCAAGGTTGGGATTTATTGACAATCGCAGTTTACGGCTTCTTTGCTGGTGCAGTTGCGATCGTAGTCGGTATCCGGATCATCAACTTGAATTTGACAAAGCAACCGCTTTTATCAGGAATCGGCTTTATTTTAACTGGATTAGGTGGTGTTTTTGCAGCGCCAACTCTCTATTGGAAAACCAACCGAACTTGGCGGCTAATTGGCGTAGCAGTGCTGATAGTAGCCGCTCTAATTTGGGCATTGACTGGATATTTATCTTACTGGAATCATTTAGAGAGTTTCCAAAAGTGGGTTCCAGCGCCGATGCGGTAAGCAATGATCTAGGCTAGAGACATAGTTAAAACCTTGCTTAAGATCAATATGCTGGACTTTCTTAATCCCCTTTTAAATCGGCATCCAGAGCGAGTCAAAGCCAATGTCGAACTTTACACCTGGCAAACTTGTCCTTACTGCATTCGTGCCAAAATACTGCTGTGGTGGAAAGGTGTAAATTTTACTGAATATAAAATCGACGGTGACGAAGCAGCCAGAGCGAAAATGGCAGAACGCGCTAACGGCCGCCGTACCGTACCACAAATTTTTATCAATAACCAGCACATTGGCGGCTGCGATGACCTCTATCAGCTAGACACACAAAGTCAACTCGATCCCCTTTTAGCCCAAGCCGCTATTTAGAAATTAAATTAGCCCCCAACAATTTCTTTGGTGATGCGATGTTGGGCAATTTTGGATTTTAAATTGCTCGGTAAACAAGTTCGTAGTAAGGACTTTAGTCCTTAACCCTGTTTTGTCACTCTCGGAAAACAATAATTGAACCCAGATTTTGAGATTGTGAATTAATAAAGCTTTGAGGCTTTATTTTCTAACAATAACTAAAATCTCTAGTAAAAAATCGGAAACCAAAGCACCAAAAGGCTTTCAGCCATTGGGTTCTCCCACTCTGACAAAAGAGGGTTAATTTTCTAAGCACTAAAGTGCTTACTACAAACCCTAAACCCTCAAAACTAGCTTGACAAAGTGCCAGTAAACTGTAGGGCAAGGAATATCGAATTGATAAGAATATGCTAACTAAGTATACAGAATATCTTATACATCAACAATGGATGAGTTATGCCCTAGAATTAGCAAAAACAGCAGGTGAAGCAGGTGAAATCCCTGTAGGTGCTGTTATCATTGATTCGACAGGCAAATTGCTAGCGCAAGGAGAAAACAGAAAAGAGCGCGACAAAGATCCTACCGCTCATGCGGAAATTCTCGCTCTCAAGACAGCGGCAACAACTTTACAAAATTGGCATTTTAATGAATGCACCCTCTATGTAACTCTCGAACCTTGCCCGATGTGTGCAGGTGCGATCGTCCAATCACGATTAGGATTACTTGTATATGGAGTAGACGATACAAAAACTGGCGCAATTCGTACAGTTATTAACATACCCGATAGCGCTGCTTCTAATCACCGCTTACAGGTAATCGGAGGCATACTAGAGTCAGCTTGTCGTCAGCAATTACAGGCTTGGTTTGCCACTAAGCGGCGTCGGGTAAAATAACGGACAGAGGTAAAACTGTCCATCTAGTACGACACAAGTCACACAAGAGAATCTACGGTGTAACTAATCAGGCATTTCATTAAATTTTACCCGTCAATCAGCTGCATCCGTCATGATGGAATTTTACTCTTCATCCGATACCTGCCAGCACACCTCAGCAAATCCTCAGGTAGATAGCACTACCTCAAGGGTTTCTCCTTGGTTAAGTCCCCTGGCATATTTATTAGGGCGTCACTGCCTATTACCATTATTCTTTAGACAAATTAGAATAACCGGACAAAAAAATATCCCTACAACTGGGCCTGTGATCCTTGCGCCTACTCATCGGGCGCGTTGGGATGCCTTGCTCGTACCTTACGCTACCTCTGATTGTCGCAGAGAACAAGACTTGCGGTTTATGGTGACTATTGACGAATGCCAAGGTTTGCAAGGCTGGTTTGTCCAACGTTTGGGGGGGTTTGCTGTAAATTCTAAGCATCCGTCAATCCGCACGCTGCGACATGGAGTAGAACTACTTCAGCAGCAAAAAACCCTGGTAATCTTTCCAGAAGGTAACATTTTTCGTGATGGGCAAGTTCATCAGTTGAAGCCAGGAATTGCTCGTCTTGCTTTGAGTGCTGAATCTAGTCATTCCGGGCTGGGAGTGAAAATTATACCCGTAGGCATTAACTACAGCCAACCTTATCCCAATTGGGGTACAGATGTGAGTATTGACATTGGCTCTCCAATCAAAGTCGTGGATTACATGAATGGCTCTATAAAACAAGATGCCAAAAGCATTACAACTGATTTAGCAAAGGCACTGCAACAGTTAAGCCATCAAGAAACAAAAATTACTAACCACGCATTTGCAGAAATTACTAATTCTTGATGTAGTTAAACCTGATAATCATTGACCGTGCATAATTCAGAAACTGCACTTTTTCAATATTTGACACTAATTACTAACTGCTATATTCATCCTGAGTAAGTCACAAAAGATTAGTGGTATTTTGCAACCCTTGAGGATGTATACATATATAGATTACCCTCTATTGATGATATATTCAGCCAATTTGGCATTTTTTTGAGCCAATAGCTAATTAATTGTCTGAAAACTACTGAATTACTTGATGATAAAGATTTTGATTATTTGGTCAGATAGTTAAATAAAAGTTGGAAAGCGCCGACTGAAGACATCGTTATTCTTAACTAGTTTGGTGCGATGCCTACGGCGGGCTACGCCTACGCAAATACTTCAAGCAGTGCTTTGGGAAAATTATCCTGCCAAATATTCCAGTTAAGCTGAGATAATTATTGGGGAAGAAAGTCGGTAGTCAGACAGATGGTAACGCACTCCACTGTAGGTATCGCTCATTACAGCGACATAAGTTAGTTGGTATACAGGGGTCATGGGAACTCTATTAAACTGATTTTTAGTCTAAATCAGAGATACTTAGGATGTAACTTTGCTTTGTCCAAGACCAAAACAGAGTTAAGATACCCGAAGTTTCCGTAACTCTTTTATATAGTTGTCGCACTAATTGATCCCATGAACACTGCTGTCGCTGTTACCTTGATGCACCGTACTGTTTTATCAGTTATAGCAGTCCTCAGCCTGCTATCACCTGTGAATGCTCAGGTATCACAGTCACCAGGCACTACCAGCCAACCACAACCCATTGACCCCAACGCTCCTAATAACCTCCGCCCCATAACCGAAAGTAACAGCCTTTTGAGCATTGCAGGTGGCGATCGCTTAGTAAAAGATGCAGAACAAGCTGTTTCTGCTCAAAACTACCCCTTAGCTGCCAAAAAACTCCAAGAAGCACGTCAAGTTTATAATCAGCTATCTAATTTTTATCAAGAGTTAAATTCTAGCTTTTCGGGAATTGACAACAGAGTTTCTGATTCTCAGCGTCAAAAAGCTCTATTAACAGCCCAAAAGCGAGATGAAGCTACTTTTCAGCTAGCATTGGTACATCGGGCACAAAATCAGCCAGAATTAGCTGTACCATTGTTGATTCAAATAATTAAGAGTCAAAACCCAACGCGGGATTTAGGCAAGAAAGCCTATAAACAGTTGTTTGAGTTGGGTTTTGTTGATTCTCCCTATCCCAGAGAAGGTGGTAATTCATCCTCCTCATCCCCAAAAAAATAAATTAAATTTTTGTTGCCTGTTTTTCCCTACCCACATTTCTCTAACCAGTCGCTTGGGAATGCACCAGTGCTAGGATAGAGCTATCCGCCGTAACCTTGACCCAGCGTTCTCAAGCAATACACCCCAGAGGCGCCTTTGTCTACAGCCTTGCCAAAGCCTGAAGTTGGCACAGGCATTTGCTCTATATCTGTTAATAATAGAAAAGTAAGTTTTTTCAGGAATTGCGATGATTAGTCCGCAACAGGTTGAGGAAATGATCAAGGCGGAACTGCCAGACGCACAGATTCAGGTGCAAGACTTGACTGGTGGCGGCGACCACTATCAGGTGACAGTAGTTTCATCGCACTTTGCAGGTAAAGGACTAGTGCAACAGCACCAGTTAGTTTATGGTGCGTTGGGTCAAGCTATGTCAACTGAAGCGATTCATGCCTTGGCGGTGAAAACATACACTCCCGAAGCTTGGCAAGCAACAGCAGCTTCGTAAATAAGAGTTAGAAGTTAGGAGTTATGAATTTTGACTCCTCACTCCTGACTCCTCACTGTTGAATCCAACATAGGAAACATAAATACCATGACACCAGAACTCAAAGACAAAATTGATAGCTTGCTACAAGAAAACAAGATTTTAGTTTTCATGAAGGGAAACAAGTTAATGCCCCAATGTGGTTTCTCCAACAACGTTGTGCAGATTCTGAATACCTTGGGAGTTCCCTTTGAGACGGTTGACGTTCTATCAGATCCGGAAATTCGTCAAGGTATTAAAGAATACTCTAGCTGGCCCACAATTCCCCAAGTGTATCTCAATGGTGAATTCCTTGGTGGTTCTGACATCTTAATTGAAATGTACCAAAAAGGTGAATTGCAGCAAAAGGTAGAAGTAGCATTAGCTTCTTAATCTTTCTTTACCCAAACTAAAGGGTATACTGCTGAATTTGCGCTTCGCAATCAAGGTAATGTGCCGTTTTTAATATCCTTGAAAGGCGAGATAATATATTCTTTCCCCTTTCAAGGGTTTTTTAATCGGTTTTTGACAAAAATACTTTATCTACAGCAGTTTGCAAGTAAGTGAGGTACAAGGTCCAGGACTCACACATCAGATATAAAGATGTTTCTAACTCCTGCCTCCTGCCTCAATACCCGTGGCTTTGTACTTCATGCAAAAGAAAACAGCTGTATATTGGGCTTGATTTCATAGCTAGCCAACAATCCCCTCAGTCGCATTGGCAAAACCAATATAGGACTGAGGGGATGCGTTTAATCAATACAATATCTCCAAAATTTCACACCACGACAACCCGTTGACTAATACAAATAATATGCTATAATTATCTGCGGTAATAAACGGTTACTATCAATGACCAGGTAAATGGTACTTAGTAGTAATCTGGTTGTGGCTGTGGTTGCGGGACTGCAAAGTTCGATCCATCGTACAAGTAGCGGCTGGCTTCCTCTTCTAGGCGATGAATCAGAAAAGGTTCAATGACATTGCTATGTCGCAGTGCGGCTAGATATCCATCCAAATACATCCGCATATCATCCGTGCGATAACCGCGATTCCATAGCTCGACGAAGGCGTCGGTGAGTCTTTGGTAATAGCGGATGGTTTGTGTGTCTTGGAGCATAACTGCTGTATTAATCTCTTTGGAATGAGAATTGTAAATGATTCACGCTAAAAAGTGAAGTGTAATTTCACTTTGGCATTAACTCAAAGTCAACACATCTACTTTGGGTAGTACCCTCATAGCAGCTACAAGCTATTTTAATCCTATTCCAGAAAACATCGATTCTAGCCAGTTACTAAGTTATTTTTTTTGATTTTCACAATCAACAGCCCAATTGTATTGATGTTATATTCCTGGATGGGAGCACTAAATTTTTGCGAAAAAATCCACTTTTACCATCAGCTTGAATCAGGTTGAAAAGCTATTGTTGTTGTAATCTGGTTGGGTTATAGATATTTGCCACATTACACCCATCTAAAAGCAAAATGTTAAGTTAAAATAACTTTTCATAAGTATAACAACACTTTCGAGAAATTTAATAAAAATTTAATAATATTTCTAATCGCCTATCGGCAAGGCATAAATTAAAGATATTGCCACTCATTTTATTAGGAAATGTAAAGTTAATCGCAATTGAAGTAACAAAGGCTACAAAACCTTAGAGATGGGCTTGTTACTTTGAAAGTCATCGACGCTAAGGGGTCTTGCCACCGTGGGTTCGGTTTGTATAGAAATCATTGAGGGGAATCCCCATCTGAGGTCGTTGTTGGGTTGGCACTTGCAACAACTGGAATACCGCGTGCATCAAGCTGCCAGTATTTATCAAGCAAGGGAAGTATTTTTAAGCCATCAACCAACACTGGTAGTTTTGGATGCAGACCTGCCTGATGGTGATGGCATTGAGTTTTGTCGTTGGTTGCATCGTCAGCAGCAGCCTCTAATCTTAATGCTATCTGCCCGTAATAGTGAAGCTGATATAGTCGCAGGTTTAAAGGCGGGTGCAGATGATTATCTGAGCAAACCTTTTGGGATGCAAGAGTTTTTGGCACGGGTAGAGGCACTGATTCGTCGGAAGCGCACACCTACTGCACCAGCTTATTTGGATTATGGCACTTTGCAAATCGATTTAGTTCAGCGTCGTGTCCGCTTTCAAGGGGAGTTTATTGACTTAACGCCCCAGGAATTCAGTTTACTGTACGTTTTAGCACAAGCTGGAGGAGTACCTCTAAGTAGATCGGAATTGCTGCGTCGTGCTTGGCCTGACGCTATCGATAACCCTCGTACCATTGATACTCACGTTTTATCGCTGCGGAAAAAAGTTGAACTCGATCCCCGGCAACCCAATTTGATTCAAACTATCCGCAATGTTGGATACCGTTTTAACATGGAAATTTTGAATACCAATATTTCACAGTCACAGACAACAAAGTTAGCTAGAGAGAGATTTAATAATCAACGTTCAACACTTACTAGTAGTCAAGTGTGAATGGCGCATTGGGCATTGGGGTGATGGGGAGTAAGAAAACGATTCCTGATTCCTGTCTCATCCAAAATTTAAAATCCAAAATCGTCTTGAGCTGCTGCTTGAATCAGGCTTTTTCGTAATTCAATCCAGTCTATCTCTGAGGCTCTTTGATTTGCGAATAAATAACCTTGTTGTAGGTGTAATAACCGAGTGCAAAACACCTGAGCTAGTTCCAGTTGGTGATTTACCATCAGAATCGTGGTTTGATGAGTTTGACTCAACTGGGTTAAGACATGCATTAGATGAGAAGCCGTACCAGTATCGAGGGCAGAGGTTGGCTCGTCTAATAATAATATTTTAGGCTGGATGACTAAGGCACGAGCGATCGCTACTAGTTGTCGTTGTCCTGCAGAAAGTTGCACCTCTGTTCGCTCTAACCATTCATTGGGAATGTGCAGTTGGTCTGTCCAATGATTAACTCGTTCCTGAATTGTCAGTTTGGGCAAACCACGCAAAACTAAAGGATAAGCCAAGGATTGCCCAACTGTCATCCCCAACAGCTTTGATTCTTGCAATACAAGTACAAGCATCTGCCGTAGCTGGATGATGGGAATTTGGCGATATTCTTGATTTTCTAGATAGAGTTTACCACTCGTGGGTTCAATTAGGCGGTTGAGGAGGCGTAATAACGAAGTTTTCCCAACGCCTACTGGGCCTACAATGGCAATGCGTTCGCTCTGGAATACCTCTAAGGAAATATCCTGCAATATGGGGTATCCCTGCTGATTGCCAGGGAGTTGGGTTTTCAGCTTTGTAAACAGATTAACTTGCTCTAGCCTGAGTGTGGCTTTTGCTGTATTCAAGGGAAGTGGGGAGATGGAGACTGGGGACTTGGGAGAAATCAATGCCCATACCCAATTTTAAGTTAATTGTGCAGTAGTTAAGGCTGTAGCGATCGCCCAGCCATCGACTAATAGTAGCAGCAGAGTGAATCCTAGTAAAATCAGGTACATCCAGGGCTGCGCTAAAGGGCGAACATCTGTGGTGTCAATGCTCGTCTTTGCTTGAACAATTTGCACCAAACGAGCAAATCCAGCTACACGCATCGGTAGTAAATAAGCTTTCCCATCCTGGCTGAGGAAGTAATAAACTAGCCCTCCTTGTCCTGTGGTGCGGGGTTTTAACTCTTTGACTTGTGACCAAGGTAAAGACCAGCCTTTACGAAAAAAGCCAGGCACCCAGGCGGGGTAAGTAACCTGAATTCCCTCGTCATCTACCATTACTTGTTCAGTTAATACCGCATACAAGGCAACTAAACCGATGACAATCCCTATCCACAATAATTCTGGAGGTACGGGTGCAGCTGTTACCTGTGATAAAAAAGGTAATGGGACTGTGAGTGCTATGTATAGACTCAGCAACGTTATCCGAATCAAAGGAGACAGACGAAAAACAGAAGCTGAGATATTGGCTGAGTTTGCTGTCACGGCTCAATTACAATGCTTTTCTTCATTGTAGGGTAGGTCTATGTCTCTGTTAGTTGGCGTGTGGTAGTTCACGGTAAATACTTTTGCACTACAATCCAACCAGTAAGGGATACCCAGGCAAATCCTATAAACAAAATAATATTTACGCCGATGTGTAAGGGTCTAGCCCAAGGTCGTCTGGCACTAATTTGCGTCGCACTGAAAGCAGACAGTAAAACTAGTGCTACCACTATCAACCCAGCGATTAGGTGTGACGAGTGCCCTAAAGAGCCAAAGTGCCCGAAAGTGCCAACAATACCGATCGCTAGCAAGAGTAGCACTAAACTTACCATGCTGATGCCCATTGTATAGTGGAGCGATCGCACCCCTTTATTACCGCCTATAAATGGGCTAATAAAAGGAAATTGCTGCGAAGTTCTCGCCCGAAACATCAAAACGCCGGTAATTGCTAACATCAGATATGCCAGCAGGGATAATCCCATTGACCAGGCGGCTATTTTCCACAACCAAAGAAATGAAGGCAGATTCATAAGATTGATTGTAGATGAGATGAGGGGGACAAGGAGAATAACCAATGCCCAATGCCCCATCCCCCATGCCCAATTCCCAATAAATAATAAACAAAAAGGGCTGCTGAATTAGCAACCCTTAAATTTAGATAAAATTGTTTTTTTTAATCAACCGAGGCTAAACCAAGGATTTGCAAGGGTTTTGTATTAATTTGCTGCACCATTAATTTGGTATTAATAGGATCTTTTCCATCTGATGAGTCTGTATCAAACTCATAAGTACTGGGTTCTTCGAGCATCAGACGATCGCACGGAATCTTATCGGATAAAATTGCACTTGCCATCATCCCTGTATGAATCTCCACTTGACCTTTTCGCGGAGCTTCAAAAACTAAACGTTGTCCAGGGAAAACAACCCTTTCAAAATACCAATTGGGAATATTGGAAATGCGAGCTACCTGTATTTTGCTCGTGGCATTAATGTAGCAGCAGAGAATTTTTCCCGATTGCTCAGGTGGTAGAGGATCTAATATTTGAGCCATAACTGCTGAGGAGCTTTACGCCACAATTTTAAATTACACTAGCCAAGCCTAGCACCCACTGATCCCCAGTTGCTGTAACTGCGAATACCAACTGAGTAGTTGTAGATTATTTCTGTCTAAAGATATATATTCAGTTATGAAAATTTTGTAATTATTCACACCTTTTTCGCAATTATACACTATAAATAAAATTTTTTGATATTTTTCCTGATATAAAAGCTTTAATTTTCTTAAAGTTGATCATTAGGGAGTTGACATAACGATGATCCCCTTGCTTTTAGCGTAGCGAGGAAGTGAGTTTTGCTGTTTCATCTATCCCAGGATTAATCGGCAGGGATCATCGCTTAATGAATAAACTCGATGTTATGGTAAAGCTATATGAAAAAATGTCTTCATAAAGCTCTCTATAGATTCTATGTATATTTTATGCATAGAAATTTTAGTGTTTTCCGCAGTTGCTAACAGCAGGGTAGCTATTATCACTAATCGGCTGAAATGTCAAGCACGATTGTAATAAATAAAACCAAATAAAACAAGCCCACACTTTAAAACTAGATGTTTCTCTCGCTTTCTCCACAGATTGGCAAGATGGAAGTTAAAACACAGATGATGGAAAATCGAATTCTTTACGTTCGCCTTCCTTGTAACCCCATCTTTCCTATTGGGGTTGTCTACCTGAGCGATCATGTACACAAGCAGTTTCCTAATATTGAACAGCGCATCTTTGATTTGGGAACAGTGCCACCTTTAGATTACAGTTCGGCTTTGGATCGCTGTATTGATGAATTTAAACCGACACTACTAGTATTTTCTTGGCGGGATATTCAAATTTATGCCCCAGTTGGTGGACGTGGTGGCAACCCGCTGCAAAACGCTTTTGAATTTTACTACGCCAAAAATCCTCTATTGAAACTACGCGGCGGATTGGGCGGTTTGCGAATCTTCATTGCTTACTATGTAGAATTGTGGCAAAATCAGAGCTTAATCAAACGTGGTTTGAAACGTGCCCAAAAATATAATTCTGATGCTCGTGTAGTTGTCGGTGGTGGTGCAGTCAGCGTATTTTACGAACAATTGGGTAAAAGTTTACCCCAAGGGACAATTATTTCTGTGGGTGAAGGCGAAACCCTGCTGGAAAAACTTTTAAGTGGCAGAGATTTTCGAGATGAACGCTGTTACGTTTCCGGAGAAACTCAACCACGTCAACGGCTAATTCACGAACAACCCACCCCAATAGAAAAAACAGCTTGTAACTACGATTATATCGAAAGCATCTGGCCGGAATTTAACTATTACCTGCAAGAGCAAGACTTTTATATAGGTGTACAAACTAAACGTGGTTGTCCTCACAACTGTTGTTATTGCGTCTACACCGTCGTCGAAGGCAAACAAGTACGCATCAACCCAGCAGATGAGGTAGTTGCTGAGATGCGCCAATTATACGATCGCGGCATTCGCAACTTTTGGTTTACCGATGCCCAATTCATCCCCGCGAAAAAATTTATCGCCGATGCTGTAGAATTATTGCAAAAAATCGTCGATTCTGGTATGACAGATATCCATTGGGCAGCATATATCAGAGCCGACAATTTGACACCAGAATTGTGTGACTTGATGGCGAAAACCGGGATGAACTATTTTGAAATTGGGATTACCAGTGGTTCTCAAGAACTTGTGCGGAAAATGCGGATGGGGTATAACCTACGAACCGTCTTGCAAAACTGCCGTGACTTAAAAGCCGCTGGTTTCAACGACTTAGTTTCCGTCAACTACTCCTTTAACGTCATTGACGAACGTCCCGAAACCATCCGCCAAACCATCGCTTACCACCGCGAACTAGAACGGATTTTTGGCGCTGATAAAGTCGAACCTGCCATCTTCTTTATTGGACTACAACCCCATACCCATTTAGAAGAATATGCTTTCAAAGAAGGCATCCTCAAACCAGGGTATGATCCAATGAGTTTGATGCCGTGGACAGCCAAAAAACTTCTCTGGAATCCCGAACCCCTTGGTTCATTCTTCGGCGAAGTCTGCTTGCAAGCTTGGCAACAAAACCCCAACGACTTCGGGCGCGAAGTCATGAAAATCTTAGAAGAAAAGCTGGGTTGTGCTGACTTAGAAGCAGCACTGACAGCACCATTAGAAACGAAAGAAAAACAGTTAGCAGGTGTATCCTAGAAAACACCAGGATGTGGGAATATTCAGAATTCTGAATTTCTCCCTCTCTCTTTCTCAGTGCCTCTGCGGTTATTTTTACCAAATCCCATCCATGTTAGAAGGTTCAATCCTACAACAGCTCGAAGCAGCTCATCGCCACACCACCAGGCCAATTCGATTCGGTGTTTACTACAAAAATACCTTAGTTGCCCTGTGCCACGCTCTTGAAGACCATATCTTAACTGATGACGGTACACCCTTAGTGATCACAGCCTTCCAACAAGGGAAATGGTATCTACAAGAAGCTCAACGATATGCAGACATCGCCCAGCGTAGCCGCCAAATTGCCATCATGGCTGCCTCTGAATCTGGCTTTGCTGAACATCCTACCAGCCAGCGACCCAATGTAGACTTAGTGCCATTAGATGCAGTCGATCCAGTAGCGCAGGAGTGGCACTTAATTATTTTATCGCCTAAGTATACAGCAATGGTAATTTGTCAAGAATTATCTGAGGCTGATTATGGCAGCACTGGAGTACCGACATCAGACTTAGAGCGCAAATTCTATGGTTTGTGGACATTTGAGCCAGAGTTAGTGCAAGAGACAGCAGAAATAGCGATCGCTCACATTAAAAAATACAACCCAGAATTGGCGGAAAAACTCACAGCCGATAAAGAACAAATTGTACCGTCAATGGACAGATCCCAAAATTTAGGTGCAGTTGTCTCCCGTGTAGTAGATTACCTCCAGACTGGGCAAGAGAATTTATCCATCCCCACAGCGCTTCAGAAACAAACCCTAGATCGCAACTTGGTTTCTAACGAAATCCAAGCCTTTTTGCGAATGGCGCAACTGATGGATATGGCAGATGTCAACAATCCAATGGCAGCTGCGGAAGTAGTAGTACTTGCTGAAGCGATCGCCCAGCTTTTGAATCTTCCCGCATGGCAGATTAAAAGATTGCGGCTAGCGGCTTTGTTGCATCGCATAGATCCATTACAAAAAGCAGAAAGCGTTCTCACAGACGGTATATCCACACGCTACCAAGAAGATGCCCCCAGTTCTCCCTTAACTTGTCCCTTAGTACCGGGGGCGCAAGTATTGCGAACCATGCCACGACTGCGAGCAGTTGCCCAAATTATTACTCACCAAACCGAGTGGTGGAATGGCACAGGGGAACCAGCAGGTTTAGCTGGAGATGAAATACCCCTAGAGTCGAGAATTTTGGCATTATTGGCAGACTTTCAGTGGCGACTCAATCAGCGAAAATCGTCAAATCAAAGCCGGGAACAGATATTTACTCAAGCTTTAGATGAGTGCAAACAGCAACAATCTACCCGCTTTGACCCTAAACTTGTAGATACTCTAGCTTTATTAGTAATGGGTTTACAACAGGGACTTGACTTACCCTTGATGACACCCAAATTCAGCGCCGGCATCTGGATACTTGATTCCCAATGGGATAACCACAGCAAGATAAGTGAGGAGATTGGTAGTTACTTTACATGAATATTGAAGCCATTAGATTAGGAAAACTCAAACAACTTCCAGGGGCAAATTTAGAAGACGAGGAACTCTCCCGACTGGATTTAAGCCGGATTAATCTTGCTGGTGCTACCCTTGTCGGCACTAATTTTGCTGGTTCTAAACTCGAAGGTGGGCATTTGGAGGGGGCAAATTTGATGGGAGCCAACCTCCAAGAAACTGACTTGCGGGCGAATTTGATGGGAGCAAACCTGATGCAAGCAGATTTAACAAGCGCTGACTTGCGGGGTAGTAACTTGCGTGGCGCTAACTTGATGGGAGCCAGACTCAGTGATGTGTCATTGGTAGGTGCTTTCTTGAGTGGTGCCAATTTGATGAATGTGAACTTACAAAGCGTAGACTTGCGCGGTGCTGATTTGCGCGGTGCAAACCTGACTGGGGCAAATCTTAAAGGTGCAGACTTGAGTCGCGCCGATTTGCAAGGGGCATTGTTGAGTGAAGCAAACCTGGAAGAAGCTGACTTGCGGGGGGCGAATTTGGCAGGGGCAAATTTTTCAGGGGCGAATTTGCTTTGTGCAGAGTTAGAAGGTGCAAATTTGAGCGGCGTTAATTTGAATAAAGCGTGTTTGGTGGGGACAGTGGTTGAGACGCTTGCGTAAAGATTGTACCAAAAAGCCCAGTATCATTGGCTATTGTTAAAATTTTTGCAGATGAAGCAGGTGAAAATTTGTGAATCTACAAGAAGTTATCAAACTAGCAAAGCAGCTTTCAACTGGGGACAAAGTACGTTTGATCTAGCAAATTGCTCCTGATATAGAACGCGATTCAACAGATAAAGTGTCTACCCTTCCCCGCCAATCCTTGTGCGGACTATGTGCTGATTTAGGAAACGCACCTTCCACAGAGGAGATTGATGTAGCCCATAGTGAAGAATGGACTAGTTTTCCACGGGAGGATATTTAACTAATTACTAATTCGTAATGATGCTTGTGGATTCGCTACTACTGCAATAACATAATTTTTAGATTTAATAATTCTGCTATAGGTGCTAATTTCAGGCAGCTTGTTTAGGTATTAATTAAAGACTTCTTCTAAGTGCGCTTTTAATTTATCGATACTAACCCACTGCTCCATCAAGCTTGGACTAGACAGCAATTTAGCTTTAGTGTCAAACCAACCCCAGTTGGCTCTCATTTCCTTCTTATCAAGAGGAATACGGCTGGGATTGTTGAAATCAGCAATCCAATGAACCTTAACCCATCGGAAAATACCCCATGTATCTGTTTCCCATTGAGGCTTATCTTCACTTCCCTCATTAACCAGTTCAACTACGTGTGTCAATAATCGCTCGTACCCAGATCGTTTTTGAGAAAGGATGATAAGAGATCCTTTTGGTAAGTTAAAGGCGTGATTATCTACACCTCCATCGTTATTCTTTTTAAAATTTAACGGAAAGTAAGCTCCAATAGGATAGCTTTCATACGCCCAATCACCATCATCATTGACATTTTTGATATATTCCAGACGACTACAATCCATTATTTGTGATCCTAAATCTTTATTTAATGTTGAATCTCTAAAAGCCTTTTGGCTAAACTCTGACGCTTTGTCTAAATGGAATATTAATGTAGTTCCTTTTTAGCCGATATTTTATTTTTCCACAAGTTCATTACCCATTTTTAATTTTTCACTATTCGCCCTCGTACCCACAAAGCTAGTAAACTCATTAACAACCCCCCCCATCACTCCTTGCAGGAGATTATTATTCACACCAGTTACCTAATCAGGAACTTGACTGGAATATTTCACTAATTCCCAACATTAATAATGTAGTAGCCCCAAACTAAACGGGCTAGCTTTCCACTGGAGGATATTTGATGCTGCGTACTGTTGTATTATCAATATATTCTTGTGGAAAAATTTGCCTTCCTAATACCAGCGCTTCTTGCCTTTCCTCATCTGTCATATAATCATCTCCCTTGAGTCCCTTTGGGGTGCGTCGAGGATTTCCTCCTGCATCTAAATATCGCTGACGTGCGATCGCAAATAATTCTAATATTCTTTGCGCTTGCTGCTGTTTAATGGTGTTAGATTGCGTCATCGTTTTATTCCCATCCGAAGGTCACTACTTCACCGTTTTGTAATATCGTTGCCAAGGGTAAAACAGTGCTAGGAGTTTGAATATGCCAATACCCTGTGTCTTCGATCATATAATCTCCAAACAAGTAAATTTAGAGCTTCTAGGGCATTTATTACTAAGTATTGCTCTTCCGTGGGTTCCACAAATGGTAAGTGTGTATGTCAGCCAGTGCTTATGTTATCAGAGAGGCGATCGCTCAGTCCTTCCTCGTATCCACAAAGCTAGTACACTCATTAACAACACCCCCATCACTCCTTGTAGGGGATTATTATTCACACCAGTTACCCAATCAGGAACTTGACCAGAATATGTCACTAATTTACCTACATTAATAATGTAGTAACCCCAAACTAAACCACCATGCAAACCAATTGGAAAACCCAAGCGTCCCCTCCGCCAACGCTTTCCCCATACTTGCGTTAATCCCAGCAGTACTAAAGCTGGAAATTGCGGCAGTGTATGAATAATTGCCTCCAAGGGTTTAATAAAGTGCAATGTAGCAAACGCAGTTGCATCTGTCCACAGTGCCACACGCAGACTGTAATCTCGTTGTAATTCATCTAGCAACCAGCCTCGGAATAACAATTCCTCCGCAAATCCAACACCTAAGCCAACAAGTAAACCCTCTAAAACCACTTTCAACAAAAAAACTTTCGGTTGTTGCCACACCAACCAACCCAATAAACTTTCTACCCCAAAAAGTATCAGAATATTAATTATCCCCAAAGCCAAGCCACGCAGTAAATCCACACCGTTTTGCCGCGTGAATTCTAAGCCATAATGCCACAGAATTTGGGGCTGCTGATAGACATATTTACCCCATAGTCTCAGGAGAAAAATAAATATTGCATATAACAATACCAATGTCAATATACTTTCTAAGTTTGAATCATGCACTAGTAAGTATATTGGTGTAGCCAATGGCAACCATAGCAATAGTAAAGTCAAAATAAAAGCACCCAGCCTAATAGGGGCAGGGCGTTCAGCTAAACGGACAAGGTTTTCTTTCATACCAATGTTAAGTCACCAGCCAATACTCCATACTTCGACTAATGACCAATGACTAATGACTATTCATCAGGTTCAATCGTGCTACTTAAACCATGACTTATCAATGTTTCGCAATAAAACTCAGCGTGTTCCAGGGCGCAAGCAATGACTAAAGCTAGCCCGTTAGTATGGGCTTCCATCATGATGCTCACAGCTTGGGGTTGGGTAAGGCTTGGTACAGTGGCTATTAGCGACTGTACAACATGCTCCATAGAGTTGTAGTCGTCGTTATGGAGCAAAACGCGATACCGAGGCGCGAGCTTGCGGGTTGTGGAAGGCTTTTCAATGGTTTCAACTGACACGGCTCTTTGCTCTTTTCTCGTTACTTCACTACAACAAAGTCTCTGTTTTGCGATCGCTCAACAGTTATTTACCTATTCTATAGTATTTCTGCTCAGATACTATGCTAGGAAAACCCTTTGCTGGCAGGGATTGGTTATATTAGTTTTGGATAGCCACTTGATAAAGCACACGTCTAAGACATCGCTGCCGTAAGAGTGCTACCCTAATCTTACAGAAGCTTTCCTTAAACGTAGCGCATTTTCCCTTTTAAGATTAAGGAAGTTGCAAGCAAAATAATCCTTGCCCCTGCCCAAGATGGACATGAGCCTAGATTTTCTTCAACCGGGACAAATTGTGTCTTTAGAGTATGGCGACAGGAACCTGTATGCAGAAGTCATTCAATTTGTAGTTTCCCGCCAGTTGTGTTGGGTGCGTCCTCTCTTAATGGTTACTTTCATAGAAGAATCGCCGCTAATTACCGATTTACGAGATGCGTCTGACTTACTTTGGCCTGCCAATTTATTTCGGCCAGCTTTAGACACAGAAGTAATTACCTTCTTGAGCCAAGTTTTAGCGAAAGAACCAAAAACTGAACCTGACTCAGCCACCAAACAGCAACTCAATCAATTTATTCACCAACTTTGGCAAGCATATCAAGAGGGATTGGTGATTGGGGATTAGGGATTGGGCATCTCTCCAGCTTCTCTACGAGACGCTACGCGTAGCTTGCTTAAGAGCAGGGGTATGCTCAAGGCAAGTGGGCATTGGGTAATAGACAACATAGAGACTTCTTGAATAATTCTTCTTTGT
Organism: Nostoc sp.; assembly: GCF_036918245.1. GTDB lineage: Bacteria > Cyanobacteriota > Cyanobacteriia > Cyanobacteriales > Nostocaceae > Nostoc. Next base: position 240,204 of record NZ_JBALEF010000043.1, on the reverse strand, counting down.
CTTCCTTGTCTCCCTTATCTTCCCAGTCCCAGCGATGCACTGAACTGTCGAAGTGTCCTTAATTCCCAGCCTCTTCCTCAACTTTAGCGAATACCAGCATTTTTCATGCGTTGAAGACTGTGAAATTCGATTGCTGCATCCTTCACACCCGAAATTTTTTCGTTCCTTGGTAAGGTGGATAATTGTGGTTAGCAGCGTCGTCAATCGCCTCATGCATTACCTGAAGGATATGACTAGAAGTCAGTTTATCTGGATCGCCAGCAGCCATATTGATGATATCAACTCCCTTAGCAACGAGTTCATTCTGCTTGTGAACAAATTCAGCAAACAGATTGGGAGGAATTTTTTTAGGCATTTAGCGAACTGTATGAAGATTTACTACGAATGCACAATGTAGAGGTTCGTTAGCACAGTTTACGCCACCTGAAGTATTTAAATAATCAACCTCATAGAAAAATACTAGCAATGATATCGCCCTTGTATCCTCCCACTAAATTTAATTAAGAATTACGTTAGGAGTTCGCGTACTCTTACAGAGAAGCAAGCTACACGCAACTTCTGTCTGCGACACGCTGCACGAACGAAGAAAGCGTCATTATGAATTATTTTAAAATCCCAGGCTAGGAACCAACTGAATTCGTCCAGCATCCATCTCTGCCATTAATAATTCTAGGGCTTCGTAATCAACATCAGAAATATAACCCAGTTCCGTCAACTCTGAGTTGATTTCATTCTCTATCTCAGGAGTTAGTTTTTTAATGTCAAGAGCTTTTTCTACCAATTTACGAATAGCGTATTGAGTTCTCATAAGTAATAATCCAACTGTAATATGACACTAATCATCCCAGATCAGCCTCAGTATAAAGAGTGATCCAAATACTAACTTAGTAGTGATATATATCACAATTTAATTAGTTAGATAGATAATTCACTATGACTTTGCCGTATGCCATCAGCAACGCTAAAGTGAGAGATTTAACCTCACGTTAAGACTTGGCTAAATTAGCTTTAGTTATAGACTAAGCAAGGTTTCTCAGCATAGTTACTGATAATTTGTCTGCTCTATGGCCGTCTATAGTTGATTGTTTTTGAAGTGACATAAAAAAAAAGTATATATAAACACATTTTAGCCTGGAATTATAACAATCTTTAAACAGACATACTAAAGAAATAAAGATTCAGCAAAGATAGCTAAGACGTATGGTCGATGCAACAAAATAGAGTTTATGTTCAAATAATCCTTAGCTTGACGCTTCAAAATTCTTAATAGGATGTAACTATGCAGGCAGTGCTTAACTATCCCAAGATTGCAGTCATTCGCCCCCAAGGGTGTTTAAATGCTGCAAACGCCTTGGAATTTGAACGAGATATGACTACAGCGTTGGCACAAAATGGTATTTCTATCTTGGTAGTAGACCTCGCAGCAGTAGAATCGTTAGACAGCGCGGGCTTGATGGCATTGTTATCGACACACAAGCTGGCTCTTACTTTAGGAAGAACTTGCCGACTTTGCGCTGTTGCTCCACAAATTAGAATTATTTTTGAACTGACGCAACTCGATAAGGTATTTGAAATATTAGACGCTGAAGCCGAATTGGCCCAAACATAACTTTATGTAAAAGCACAAAGGTTTGGGCAATAAGTGGACTTTATGTAAAGGAGTTGTAAGTTGCAATGATAAATTCTGTTATAAGACCTAATTCAATGCTAAGGTTGGGGTTGGGTAGCTGTAATTAAGGTAGCTAGAAGATAGCACAGTGGTTGTTGCAGTTGAAAGATTAATAACGTCGGATATTTTAAAACCAGCCCGTTACCTGGGTAACGAGCTGTTAGCAGTACACAAACCTTGGGAGACGGCAGCAATACGCTGGGTTTTAACCTACCCAGAAGTATATGAAGTCGGTGCATCTAATTTAGGGCACATCATCCTTTATAACATCTTGAATGCCCAACCGCGTCAATTGTGCGATCGCGCCTACCTCCCAGGAAAAGACCTGGCAGCCAAACTACGCGAAACTGATACGCCATTGTTTGCGGTAGAGTCAAAGCGATCGCTGACTGAATTCGACATTTTAGGCTTTAGCCTTAGTTACGAACTGGGTGCAACTAATATCCTCGAAATGTTGGATTTGGCAGGAATTCCCTTGACATGGCGAGAAAGGCAGGGAAACAGCACTTCTCTACGAGACGCTGCGCGAACGGCTACGCTCAATGACCGAGAAGCAGAGGGGCAGGGAGGCAGGAAATCTAGCGATACCCAGTCATCCTTTCCGTTGATTTTTGCTGGTGGGCAAACAGCGACATCAAATCCTGAGCCTTATGCTGACTTCTTTGACTTTATCGCCCTTGGAGATGGAGAGGAACTTCTGCCAGAAATTGGTTTGGTGTTGGAAGAAGGCAAACAAGCAGGATTGAGTCGGGAACATCTGTTACTGGATTTAGCACAGATACCAGGCGTATATGTCCCTCAGTTTTACGACATGGCAGAGGATGGCTCAGTTCACCCTCGTCGCCCTGACGTGCCAAAACGAATTCTGCGACGGGTTGCAACTCCTATACCAGCATATTCCATCGGGTTAGTTCCCTATGTGGAAACGGTTCATGACCGCTTGACCATTGAGATTCGGCGTGGTTGCACTCGTGGCTGTCGCTTCTGTCAACCAGGAATGCTGACTAGACCAGCACGGGATGTAGAGCCTGATAAGGTTGTAGAAGCAATTGAACAGGGAATGCGGGCAACTGGTTACAATGAGTTTTCCCTACTATCTCTAAGTTGTTCTGATTATTTATCCTTACCAGCAGTGGGGATGGAAATCAAAAATCGCTTAAAAAATGAAAACATTTCTCTGACTTTACCAAGCCAACGGGTAGACAGATTTGATGAAAATATTGCCAATATCCTGGGAGGTACGCGGCAAGGTGGACTAACTTTTGCTCCAGAAGCTGGAACTCAGCGGATGCGAGACATTGTGAATAAGGGGTTGACGAATGAAGAATTGTTGCGGGGAGTAAAAACCGCTTGGGAGCAAGGCTGGGATAAAATAAAGTTGTATTTTATGATTGGCTTGCCGGGTGAAACGGATGCTGACGTTGTGGGCATTGCGGAAACAGTAAGCTGGCTACAGCGAGAATGTCGGGGTAAGGGTAGAAAACCCCTAAACTTTAACCTGACAATTTCTAACTTTACGCCCAAGCCACATACACCATTCCAGTGGCACTCAGTTTCTACCACTGAATTTAAGCGCAAACAAAACCTGTTGCGGCAAGAATTCCGTCGAATAAAGGCAGTAAAGGTAAATTTTACCGATGTCCGCATTTCGGCAATGGAAGATTTTGTGGGACGAGGCGATCGCAATTTGAGCAAAGTAGTCCGCCGTGCCTGGGAATTGGGTGCAGGTATGGATTCCTGGTATGAAAATTTAGATCGGGCTTTTATTGCTTGGGAGACTGCGATCGCCCAAGCCGATTTAGATTGGAAATACCGCCAAGTAGAAAATGGCGAATGGAATTTGTTTCACGCAGAAGCGCAAAAGGGCAGAGAAGCAGAGGAGAATACCCAACTTCTAACTCCTAACTCCTCACTCAGCACTCAGCACGGGCTAAACTTTAGCTATCCGCTAACAGCACGGGCTAAACCTGAGCTATCCGCTAACAGCACTCATTCCCTTGATATTCCCCTACCTTGGGATCATATTGATACCGGGATTGACAAAAAGTGGCTCCAAGAAGACTTGCAACGCGCTCTAGAAGCTGCAATTGTACCCGACTGCTCTTTTGAAGGTTGTTCTCATTGTGGCGTCTGTGGCACTGACTTTGGGCATAATATCGTGATTGAATCACCTGCCATCCCAAAATTTGCTGGCGAGTTTGTCCCCAACACAACTAAGGGGCAAAGACTGCGAGTTTGGTTTGGGAAACAAGGTAATATGGCTTTGATGAGCCATCTTGATTTAATCCGTCTATTTGACCGAGTTGTGCGGCGAGCAGGCTTACCAATTGCTTTTACTGGTGGTTTTCACCCAATGCCGCGGATTTCCCTAGCAACTGCTTTGGCTCTGGGGGCTACTAGCACTGGTGAAATTGCAGATTTTGAGTTAACTGTACCAGTGGAAGTTGATACTTTCCGAGAAAAGTTGGCTGATGAAATGCCCACAGACATACCTATATATAATGTGGAGCAAATAGATTTAAAAGCTAGTGCCGCTACCCAACTGCTAGAGACCGCAGAGTATTTGATTACTGTAGCAGCACTTACAGAAACAACACCCATACAATGGCAAAACTGGATTGATACAATCAAAGCAAAAGAGGAACTTTGGTACGAGCAAATAACTAAATCAGGCAAGAGCCAGTTAATAAATCTGCGCGATCGCTTATTTGAACTGGAATTAGTAGAAACCCACAAAAGCGTTGCAGAATCTATGTCATCTGTAATCCGTTATCTAGGTAGCTATCGCCAGGACGGTTTGCTGTTGCGTCCCGAACAAATCCTGTTTATGCTAGAGACAGTGGCTGGTGTAGAATTTCAACTCCTGCACATCCACCGCAATCGGTTAATTTTAGGGGTATAATCCCTGTAGGGCAACTTGCTAGTAGTTGTCCTAAGATGGCAGCTCACAGGAATTAGATTTTTAGCAAGGTTGCGTTAGAATAGGGTGAAGAGAAATTTTCTGGCGCTGCATTGAATTAGCTGGTTCACGACCCTGGTATTCAGGGGGCGAAAGCAAAGATATTAGAGTGCAACTTCTAGGATTTTATCCTAGACAAACAAAAAGCAGATTAAAGAATGCACACTCTCTCTATAGCTACCTTGTGAATCAGTAACTAACAGCAGGCTCGGTTAGCTTCTCTAAATCCATGCTTTTAAACAACTGCTGAATGTCTAATCCAGGTAGTGCCCAAGAGCTAGTGCATTACTTTTTTAGAGTTAAAGCAACCTCTGTCGGTTATGCCGACTTGTAGACGTTTACGAGACGCGCAAAGCGCTGCTTGTCTTAGGCTAGAGCGGCTCAAGGCAGGTTAGCAACTGGCGCAGCTAAGTATAACCCTAAGATAAATCCGGGGAATGGAAAATAGAAATAGTTTCTTTTTCTTAACGAATTCAGTAGGTTACTCTCAAATAAAGCATCCTGAGTTAAAATGCTCACTCAGGATTTAGAACTTTCAACTCAGAACTCTCTTGATTGAGGGTATTGGATCACAAATCAACCACGGACGGTTGATTTAATTGCTTAAACGATATGCAGCAGTTCTGGAATAATCAGCTGTATAAGCGCTCTTAAGAGCGCCAATAGCTATTTAACTTAGAAGCTCAGATTTGCGATTTTTATTATTCAGTAGCGCCTTTTGAGGGTTGCGAGGGCAGCGAAAGTATAATATCAAACCGAGAAGCACTGGTAATTAAAACTGACGCGGAGACGCAGGTAGTTTTGAATTATTAAGTAATTAACCGGACTTGATACAACAAACCTCAAACCTGTAAGTGCTGCCAATTTTTGAGGAAATTGAATGCCAAAACAAATTATCATCGCGGAGCAGCACCAAATTGCTGCGGTTTTTTCTGAAGATCAAATACAGGAACTTGTTGTTGCTACAGGTCATCATCAAATAGGTGATATCTACTTAGGAGTAGTAGAAAACGTATTACCTGGGATAGATGCGGCTTTTGTCAATATTGGCGATCCAGAGCGCAACGGTTTTATTCACGTCACCGACTTGGGGCCATTGAAGCTCAAGCGTACCGCCGCGGCAATTACAGAACTACTAGCACCACAACAGAAAGTTTTGGTGCAAGTAATGAAAGAGCCAACGGGGACGAAAGGACCTAGACTCACGGGTAATATTACCTTACCCGGACGCTACGTAGTACTGATGCCCTATGGTCGGGGCGTAAATTTATCCCGACGGATTAAAAGTGAAAGTGAGCGCAACCGCTTACGAGCGCTGGCGATTTTGGTCAAGCCTGCGGGAATGGGTTTGCTTGTGCGTACAGAAGCAGAAGGCAAACCCGAAGAAGCGATTATGGAAGATTTGGAGTTGCTGCAAAAGCAATGGGAGGCGATTCAGCAGGAAGCCCATTCCACCCGTGCTCCAGCACTACTCAACCGAGATGATGACTTTATCCAGCGCGTATTGCGGGATATGTACGGTGCGGATGTCAATCGGATTGTCGTAGATTCTAGTACTGGTTTAAAGCGCGTCAAACAGTACTTGCAGAATTGGAGTGGCGGTCAAACACCGCAGGGATTGTTGATTGATCATCATCGCGATCGCTCCCCAATTTTAGAGTACTTCCGCATCACTGCTGCGATTCGAGAAGCTCTGAAACCGAGAGTAGACCTACCTTCTGGCGGTTACATTATCATTGAGCCGACGGAGGCATTAACCGTAATCGATGTTAACTCAGGTTCCTTCACGCGATCGGCAACAGCTAGAGAAACAGTTTTGTGGACAAACTGCGAAGCCGCAACAGAAATTGCTCGCCAGTTGCGTCTGCGAAATATCGCCGGGGTGATCGTCGTTGATTTTATCGATATGGAATTGCGACGCGACCAACTACAAGTTCTCGAACACTTTAATAAAGCACTCAAAGCAGATAAAGCTCGTCCTCAGATTGCCCAACTTACCGAACTGGGTTTAGTAGAACTGACCCGCAAGCGTCAGGGTCAAAATATTTACGAATTGTTTGGTGAAACTTGCCCCACCTGTGGCGGTTTAGGACATACCGTGCGTCTGCCTGGAGAAATCGAAAACCGATTACCGATACCGGCAGAGACACCAGAGCGCGAGCGTTTTGTATCCTTGCCTCACCGAGAACCACGTCAGCCATCTGCCCGCATCCCAGAACCACGAGAAACCTATGATGGATTTGGGGAAGCATTTGACGGCGACTCAGAATTGAGCAACCTCAATCTGATCAATCATCCTAGTTATCAAGAACTTAATGATAAGCGTCGTACCCGGACTCGCCGTAGTCGAATTGGTGTTAATGGGTTAAACGGGAAAGATGAATCTCGAATTGTTCCCAACCCCCTGGCTTTTGTTAACGAGCCAGATTTAGACCTGGATATAGAACCAGAACTAGGAGTTGCGCCAGAAATTCCCTCACCCACCCTTGGTAAACCAGGCTGGAGTGAAAGAGTAGAGCGCACTAAAATTATCAAGGCAGAACCAGTTAAGCCAGTGGTAGAACCACCGGAGATTAGAACTGTAGAAATGAGCCTCCAAGAACAGGATATATTTGCCTTGATGGGAATATCTCCCTTGGTGAAGTTAGAGCAAGAGGTTAAAAATACCAAGTCTGTGATTATTAATGTGATTCAGCCCGGTCAACAGCCAACGACCCCAATTGAATCAACCTCAGAATCAACTATTGTCCAAAAAGCAACACCTGAAATAATTACTATTGCCCAAAAGGCAACACCTGAAATAACTGCAAGCAAAATACCGACACCAAAAGTTATTGAGCCAGAACAAAAATCTTTGATCGAAGAGACCACTGAACCATCGGAGTTGACTGTGAATCCTTCGGGACGCTTGTCTGCGAAAGCCGCAGCCGCGAACGAAATCGCAGATGAAAGCGAAGCTAGTAGCAGCGCCACTGCCAGCCGTCGCCGCCGCCGTCGTTCTTCAGCGATCGAGGATAATTAATTTACTTTATGGTAGAAACATCGCCAACGCCTTTGGAACAATCCACTTGGCTGGAGTTTTCTACCTTGTCAGGGATTCCAGGGTTGGTTGCAGGTGTGGATGAAGTAGGGCGAGGCGCTCTGTTTGGCCCTGTGGTGGCGGCAGCAGTGATCCTACCAGATTGCGCTTTGCCAATACTGATAGCAGCCAAAATTAAAGACAGTAAAAAGTTGTCTAGTTCTCGGAGAACTCAGCTAGCGCAGCAAATTTGTGAGCTAGCTATAGACTGGAAAATTGGGTTTGCTTCTACTGCCGAAATTGACAAGATAAATATTTTGCAAGCAACGCTGTTAGCAATGAGGCGGGCTGTGCTGAAGTTAAAGGAACAGCCTGCACTTTGCTTGGTTGATGGCAATCAGTCAATCAAAGATTTGCGATTGCCGCAACAAACAATACTTAAAGGGGACGAGCGATCGCTCGCTATTGCCTCTGCTAGTATTGTTGCTAAAGTTTGGCGTGACGAATTGATAATGCGTTTAGCACTAAAATACCCTATGTACAATCTGGAGTGTAACAAGGGTTATGGTAGCCAGCGGCATTTGCTGGCTTTGCAACAATACGGGCCCTCGCCCCTACACCGTCAGTCTTTTCGTCCTTGCCAAATCAAAGGTCTGAGTAGTGAGTGATTAAATAATTACTCAGCATTCAGGATTGGGAATTCAGTAGTATCACTGTCAAGTCCTTTATCTTTGGTTTGTGATATTACCCAGTAACGATAATCCGTCAAAAGTTGATTTAATAAACGTTGCTTGACCGACAACAGCACGCTTTTGAGCAAACCATTGCCAGTAGCTTCTAAAATCGGCTTAGGAGTGAAGGAAAATGGCGGTGGGAAATCCACCAGCACTTCTAAATCAGCTTTTCCTTGCAGGCGAGTGCCAGTGCTAAACTCTTTGGGAGACAAATACCCTTTTAAATTGAGAGCAAAGCGCTGGTTAATATACTCGAAACCTAAAATTTCACAGTTTAGCGATCGCAAATAAATTATTCCATTTGATTCAGCCCAGACTCTCATGTCTACAGTTGGTTGAATACTCAGTGACATAAAAATCAGCGGACGCATTTTCAAGCGAAATACTTCTTCAGAAAGTTGCTGAATCCGGCTATTGTCAACCAAAGCCTTAACCAGACGTTGAGGCTGACGCAAGTAGTGCTGAATGGGAATAGGCTGCTCTGGAACAGCGATTTCAACCGATTGAGAGGCAGTAAACCGGGTAGCCATGAGCTGATAAAAATATCTGTTTCTTAATTTTAATATTTTTTAACAACTTAGTTCTGGTTATTAGAAAAGTAGAAAATTTATTGACTCTAAAAACGATTGTTGCTTATCAGCTATACATCATTAGCAAAAAATTGGTAGGCTCATTCTATCTTTAGTTCAATAAATATAGATTAGTATTTAACTCTTGACACAAAATCAAGAATATGCTTATTTATTTGGGTGGAAACCAATATCATTGCTCTTAAATCTTCAGAGAGATTTAGCAAAAAAACTGCAAGGAAATTTATCTGCTAGAAGACTGATTTCCATAACTTGTTTTTCTAGATACATATTTCGTTCTATCGCTTTAGTGCATAAATTTTAGAGATAACAGTGTTTAGTAAGAGTGGATGTTGGATATATTTGCCAAACCAAAATATCATAATCTCTGTTTACGCATTAAACTCGCAACTCAAGGCTAAAAGCATGACTTTATCGATCGCACATTTAGGGCCTCCCGGCACTTATGCAGAACAAGCAACTATTTTTTATGTCAACTGGTTGAGCAAAAGTACGGGAATTGAAGCTAGATTATGCCCCTATCCCAGCATTTCCCAATCACTGCACGCCGTTGCGAATGGTCAAGCGCAGTTGGCTGTTGTGCCAGTAGAAAATTCTATTGAAGGAAGTGTAACTACAACAATGGATACACTATGGCAGTTGGACAATTTGCGAATTCAGTTGGCTTTGGTATTACCCATTGCCCATACGTTAATTTCCTGCGCGTCTAATTTAGATGCGATTAAAACTGTTTACTCCCACCCGCAAGCTTTGGCACAATGTCAGGGATGGTTAGAGCGGTTTCTCTCAACAGTACAGATTATTCCCAGCAATTCCACAACCGAAGCACTACAGCGATTGGAGCAAGATACAACAACGGCAGCGATCGCTTCTAGTAGAGCAGCTCAACTCTACAACCTGCCGATACTTGCTAGTGGTATCAACGACAATCCAGAAAACTTTACTCGTTTTTGGGTGGTAAGTCAGGGTGAAATGGACGCTGCATACCAGGCAACAAAAGCACCTGCTAGTCACACATCACTGGCTTTTAGTATGCCTGCCAACACACCCGGAGCATTGGTAAAACCTTTGCAAATATTTGCTCAACTAGGAATTAACCTCAGTCGGATTGAATCTCGTCCGACGAAGCGATCGCTAGGCGAATACTTGTTTTTCATGGATTTAGAAGCAGATGCCAAGGATGCACGAATGCAATCTGCTTTAGCAGAATTAACTATCCACACAGAGATTTTAAAAATTCTTGGCGCTTACAATGTTTTGCCGATCAGCGCTCTTACTTGAGTCTTAACTCCTTACTTTTGATTAAATGTGTCTTTGAGAACAGCGCGAGCTGCCAAGTGATTCCGAGTAGAAGTTAAAATTTCTGCTTCCCGCTCTAGACGAGTTACAGTATCTTGCATTTCTAACAATAATTGCTGCTCTGCGGCGACACCATAAAGATTACTGGCTACCCAATAAGATAACTCTGTTGGTAGATCGGGCAAATCTTCTGGCAGTTCGATATTTTGTTCGGTTAATTTGGCTGATAGACGTACAACATCTCGCAGTAGTTGTTCTACTTCAGTTGATAAAGGTCGCAAATCTTTAGTGGGTGGTTGGTCTTCAATCCATTCAACTAAGCCAACGCGGTATGGCTTTTCACGAACATACTCTAAGACACGAAATCTTTGCTGCCCTAAAGTCATCATCTTAATCCGATCGTCTGGCAGCCGTTGGTGATGAATGATTTCGGCACAGCAACCAGTGTTTGCAATTGTACCTTTGACTGGATCAAACATCAAAACACCGAACCTGCGATCGCTCTCCAAAATCGTGTTCATCATGATTCGGTAGCGAAATTCAAAGATGTGCAGGGGTAATGGCCTGGTAGGAAACAGAACTACTTCGGGTAACGGGAACAGAGGTAGTTCGCGAACTGCAATTTTAGAAGATGATGTCATTGTTACTTTGGTATAAACTTAATCTTTAAAATTTCTTTTTCTCTGCTTTTCCCGTACTTTATCTACATTCTATCATTTGTTTTCTAGCTAAATAAAAGCCCTGAGATATATTTCTTCAGGGCTGTGTAAATATTCATACTAATGTCATTTGTCTTTTGTCCTTCGTGCTTTGTTAATGACAAATGACTAATGACTAATGACTAAATTAAAGTTTGACTTCAATATCTACGCCCGATGGTAGATCCAATTTCATCAGGGCATCAATAGTCTTAGAAGAGGGCTGGTAAATGTCAATAATCCGGCGATGAGTACGGGTTTCAAAGTGCTCCCGTGAATCTTTATCTACGTGGGGCGATCGCAGCACACAATAGATCCGGCGTTTTGTTGGTAAAGGAATTGGGCCTATAGCTGTAGCGTTGGTGCGGTTAGCCGTGTCTACAATCTTCTCGCAAGATGTATCTAATAAGCGCCTGTCAAAGGCTTGTAACCGGATTCTAATCTTCTGCTGCTGTAGAGTTGCCATCTTTAATTTTCCAGGTTCTGCGTAGTTAGGGGAATATTTACAGGTTAAAGGTTACAAGTTATCGGTTACAGAAAACTATCACCTGTCCCCTGTAACCTATTACCTTATTTATAGAGGGAAGAGAAAGGAGCAGAGAGGCAAAATAAATACCATCTCTGCTCCTTTGTTATGAGCAAAAAGGTGCTACTTGATAATTTTGGAGACGACACCAGCACCGATGGTGCGACCACCTTCGCGAATAGCGAAGCGCATTCCTTGTTCAATCGCGATCGCGTTGATCAATTCTACTGTCATCTTGATGCGATCGCCTGGCATCACCATTTCTACTTCTTTGCCATCATCGGAAGTGTAGGCTTTGATGGTACCAGTTACATCAGTTGTCCGCACGTAGAATTGGGGACGGTAGCCAGCGAAAAATGGAGTCTTACGACCACCTTCTTTTTCTGTTAGGACGTACACTTCACCTTCAAATTCATTATGAGGTTTAATTGAACCTGGTTTGGCAATTACCATACCCCGTTCAATATCAGCCTTCTGGATACCCCGGAGTAGTACGCCAGCGTTATCTCCAGCCATCCCTTGCTCAAGACTCTTCTTGAACATTTCAATACCAGTTACGGTAGTAGCGCGAGTATCTCTGATACCCACTAGTTCAACGTTATCGCCAACTTTGACTACACCCCGTTCAATCCGACCAGTGGCTACAGTACCACGACCTGTGATTGAGAACACGTCTTCTACAGCCATCAGGAAGGGTTTATCAACATCCCGCTCAGGAGTTGGAATGTAAGAATCTACAGCATCCATCAGTTCATAGATTTTGTCTACCCAAGGATTTTCTCCTCGTTGGGTCTTGGGGTTCTTAGTCATTGCTTCCAGAGCTTGCAGACCAGAGCCTTTGATAATAGGGATATCATCACCAGGGAAATCATAGCTGCTTAACAGTTCTCTCAGTTCTAGTTCCACTAGTTCCAGGAGTTCTGGGTCATCCATCAAGTCTTCTTTGTTCAAGAAGACAACCAGACTGGGAACACCAACCTGTTTTGCCAACAGAATGTGTTCACGGGTTTGGGGCATAGGACCATCGGTAGCAGCAACTACGAGGATACCTCCGTCCATCTGGGCAGCACCGGTGATCATGTTCTTCACATAGTCAGCGTGTCCTGGACAGTCTACGTGAGCATAGTGCCGACTTGTAGTTTCATACTCTACGTGAGCAGTATTGATGGTAATACCCCGTGCCTTTTCTTCTGGCGCATTATCAATTTGGTCGTAGCCCTTAGCTACAGCCTGACCCATAGCGGCCAAGGTCATGGTGATGGCTGCTGTCAAGGTAGTTTTACCGTGGTCAACGTGGCCAACTGTACCGATATTAATGTGGGGTTTATTCCTTTCAAACTTTGCGCGTGCCATGAATGCTCATTTCCTTATTTTAACTAAGCGTTCCCTTTGCTTTTTGCAATGATAGTTTCAGCTACGCTGCGAGGCACCTCTTCGTAGTGGCTGAACTCCATCGTGAAGATACCCCGACCTTGCGTCTTTGAACGGATATCAGTGGCGTAGCCAAACATGGTCGCTAGTGGAACTTTGGATGCGACCTTAGCGAGTCCCTGTTCAGTGCTTTGGCTTTCAATCTGCCCTCGGCGGGAGATGAGGTCGCCAATAACGTTCCCGATATAGTCTTCAGGAACTTCAACCTCAACTTTCATCATAGGCTCTAAGAGGACGGGTGAAGCTTTCAGCACAGCCTCTTTCATCGCCATTGAGCCGGCGATTTTGAAAGCCATTTCCGAAGAGTCTACATCGTGGTATGACCCATCAATTAGCGTCGCTTTCACGTCAATCAACGGATATCCAGCTAGAACACCGGATTCACAGCTTTCTTTCATTCCTTGTTCTGCGGGGCCAACGTACTCTTTAGGTACTGTACCGCCGGCAATTTTGGAGACGAATTCAAAGCCAGTACCGGGTTCTCCAGGCTCCAGATTGATCACAACGTGACCGTATTGACCTTTACCACCACTTTGGCGGATGAATTTGCCCTCAATTTTGCTCACAGCTTTCCGAATTGTTTCCCGGTAAGCTACTTGCGGCGCACCTACATTCGCTTCCACCTTGAATTCTCGTAACATCCGGTCTACTAGAATTTCTAGGTGTAGTTCTCCCATTCCCGCGATCACGGTTTGGTTTGTTTCCGGATCGACGCGGACACGGAAGGTGGGGTCTTCTTCTGAGAGAGATTGCAGAGCCTTGGACAGCTTGTCCATGTCGTTCTTAGTTTTGGGTTCAACCGCCACCGAGATCACAGGCTCAGGAATGAATAGGGATTCCAGAATTACTGGCGATCCATCATCACAGAGCGTGTCACCTGTCAAGGTGTCTTTCAATCCCAAAGCTGCTCCCAAATCACCCGCTCGCAGCTCATCGACATCTTGCCGATCGTCTGCTTTCATTAGAACTAAGCGGGAAATCCGTTCTTTTTTATTCTTACTAGCGTTGAGAACGTAGCTGCCCTTTTTCAGGACACCAGAATAAACACGAACAAATGTGAGGCGACCGTAAGGGTCAGCCATAATCTTGAATGCCAGAGCTGCTAGGGGTTCGTTGTCATCAGCCCGCCGCTCAACAGTATCGCCATTCGGCAGTAAGCCTTGAATTGGCGGTACTTCACTTGGCGCTGGCAAGTAATCGACAACGGCATCCAGCATCAACTGTACGCCTTTGTTTTTGAATGCCGAACCGCAAAGTACTGGTACAATTGTCCCCGCAATTGTGCCTTTACGCAGGGCAGTCCGAACTTCCTGTTCTGTAAGTTCTTCGCCCTCGAAGTACTTAGTCATCAGAGCATCATCAGTTTCTGCTGCAGCTTCTATTAGCTTGGTGCGGAATTCGTCTACCTGCGCTTGCAATGCTTCCGGGATATCAGTTTCCTGGATATCAGTTCCTTGGTCATTAGCGTAAATATACGCACGTTGCCGTACTAGGTCAACGATACCTTGGAAGTCGTTTTCACTACCAATTGGTAGTTGAATGGCGATCGCATTCGCCCGCAAGCGATCGCGGATTTGCTCGTGAACCTTATAAAAGTTCGCTCCGGTGCGATCCATCTTGTTGATAAAGGCTATCCGAGGAACTTTGTAGCGTTCTGCTTGCCGCCACACTGTCTCAGACTGCGGTTGCACGCCGCCCACAGAACAAAATACTGCGATTACACCATCTAACACGCGCATGGAACGCTCAACTTCAATTGTGAAGTCTACGTGACCCGGAGTATCGATAATGTTAATTTGATGATCTTTCCAACTGGTACTGATAGCAGCAGCAGTAATGGTAATTCCCCGTTCCCGCTCCTGCTCCATCCAGTCTGTGACGGCAGTTCCTTCATGAACTTCGCCAATTTTATGAATTATCCCAGAGTAAAATAATATTCTCTCTGTTGTTGTTGTTTTGCCCGCATCTATATGCGCCGCAATACCAATGTTGCGTACTTTCTCTAGCGGGATCGTGCGTGCCACAGCTACCTCCTATAGTTTTTGCCTCATGATATCTTGTATATTACTCTTTGTTAAGATTCTATACTTTTACGGAAAACCGTCTTTCTTTTGTAAATCCACGATATATCGCCTTGCCAAAGCGGTATATCGCTTTTTTACTTAGTAACGATAGTGTGCGAATGCTTTGTTAGCTTCCGCCATCCGGTGCGTTTCTTCGCGTTTGCGAATGGCATTGCCAGTTTCGTTGGCAGCATCCATTAACTCATTTGCCAATTTGCTGGCCATTGTCCGACCTGGTCTTGAACGGGAATATTGCACTAACCAACGCAGTGCTAAAGTAGTGCCCCGTTCTGTACGCACTTCCATTGGTACTTGGTAGGTTGCTCCACCAACTCGCCGAGCCTTGACTTCTACTAAAGGCGTGGCATTTCGCACTGCTCTTTCAAAGGTTTCTAAGGCACCAGCACCAGTGCGTTCTTCAATAGTTTTTAATGCATCATAAACAATGCGTGCAGCAAGTGATTTTTTGCCATGACGCATGATCCGTCTGATAATCATGCTCACAAGGCGACTATTATATACGGAGTCAGACGGAACTGGGCGCCTTTGAATAACACCACGACGAGACATACTTCACCTTTAATTCGGAATTGGCAACGAAATTATATGCTATCAGACACCGGAAACTAAAAGCGGTAGAACCCAACCCTCAGACTTCCTCAATTTTTTCGACTGTTGCAGCAAGGCTGACTTATTTAATGTCAATTCTTGATTTTGGATTTTGAATTTTGGATTAAAAGTTTTCGGTATATATTCCGATCCAAAGGATCTGAACAAATCAAAAGTCTGTAAGCCTAATTCCCTTGTGGGTTCGACCAATCCAAAAGACGCTCGATAACTCGCTAACGCTACGCTATCGCAAATCTAAAATCTAAAATTGTTTGTTTGACTTGCTACCTGCAACGAAATACTCAAGGCGACAAGATTATAAACTTTAATGTTCAGATGAGAAATTAGCTGTAGATTACAGCATTCTCCTCCTCAGAACTTCTACACTTGCTCGCTTAGTGTAGATGTAGCTTGCTTGATTTTTTGAAACAGACTTTCGCAGCCTTCATAACTACTGTTAAAACACAGACGGCGATCCTTTTTTTGCCCTTGGGCGTTTTTAAGGTAGACGATTAATCGTGTTGGATGCGATTAATCGCCTAATCCTATTTTTTCGCTTCTTTAGGACGCTTGGTTCCATACTTGGAACGGCCTTGCTTACGGTCTTTGACTCCGGCTGTATCTAGGGTGCCACGAATAATGTGGTATCTCACGCCTGGTAGATCCTTAACCCGACCGCCACGAATCATCACAACTGAGTGTTCTTGTAAGTTGTGACCAATGCCTGGAATGTAAGCTGTGACTTCAAATCCAGAGGTAAGTCTGACTCTTGCTACTTTGCGTAGGGCTGAGTTCGGCTTTTTTGGTGTGGTCGTGTATACTCTGGTACAAACTCCCCGACGTTGGGGACATTGTTTCAGAGCAGGGGACTTGGTTTTCTGACGCGCTTGTTCGCGCTCATTTCGTATTAGCTGCTGTATTGTTGGCATGAGTTACAGCGCGTAAAGCTGCTTATGGTCTAAGTTTTAACAAATCCTGATTATATCTTTTTTTACGGCTTTATGTCAATTGTTATTTTTCCTTAGTGATTGAACATCTGTTTTTTGACTAATTGTTCAATCACTAAGGACTCAAGGAGAAGGAATTGCCACAGCCACAGGTAGCGATCGCCTGGGGATTGTGGAAGCGAAAACCACCACCCATTAGGTCTTCTGAATAATCAACTCTCAAACCGTTGAGGTAATTTAAGCTTGTGGCATCGATGACTACTTGAATCTCATCCAAGTCGAAAACCTGGTCGTCAACTTTTATTGCTTCATCGAAGGACATATCATAAAAGAACCCGGAACAACCACCTGGTTTTACTGCCAATCGAAACAAGACATTTGGCTGCTTGGACTTAATTCGCCCAATCTCACTTATGGCTGCTTGACTCAGATGAATCATGGAACTCGTTTTTTGCAATTGAATACCCCATCTTCCATTTTACAGATGGGTTGACCTTTGCTTGTGCAAAATTCCAAATCACCGAAGCTATGAGCGCGATCGCTATTACTACATTTATAACACTAATATGTTTCAGTCCCCACCTTAATAAGGTAGGGACTTCTGGGGTGCAATAGTTCGTTTACAAAGACGGTTTACATAAAAATGTATTCAGCTTTGGGATTAGAGCTTTAATAGCATTCTTTTGGTTTTAATCTTTGGTACGGGCATAGTCATCTTGGTAGCGGATAATATCATCTTCTCCCAAGTATTCGCCATTTTGGACTTCAATCAATACCAAGGGGATCACGCCAGGATTCTCTAAACGATGAGATGTACATTGGGGTACATAGGTTGACTCATTATTGCTCAGTAGTACTTCTTTCTCACCACAAACTACTCTAGCTGTACCAGAGACGACAATCCAATGTTCACTGCGGTGATGGTGCATTTGTAGACTGAGGCGGTGTCCAGGCTTAACTTCGATGCGCTTAATTTTGTATCCGCGCCCTTCTTCCAAAACTGTAAAAGCACCCCAAGGACGTAATTCAGTTGCAGCAACGCCCCTGGAAGTTATGTTTGGAGGGAGGTGTAGAGTTTCAGTCTGTGTAGTTTCTTGATATCGAGCCATAGTTACCTCATTTGAAGACATAACAAACCGTTGGTACTCTTAATTATTGATAAAAAAACCTGGCGCTATCTTGCAACCTTAAAAATCAGCAATTTTGTCGCACTTTGATAAACATAGCAAAATCAAACCTTATGGTGTAAACTATCACTACTAAAATTCTGATGTCAACACCAAGTCTTCATCAAGCAAAATGACAGCTTGTTCTAAACTTTAAAAAGTGACTGGGGATTAGGGATTGGGGATTGGTAATTGAGTTTTTTCTCTATTCCCTATTCCCTGATTTTCGTGGTTGCAGGAAAATACCAATTCCGTTATGAACACGAGCAGCGGTACTGGGCGATCGATCGAGTAGTTGACCTCCTAAATAAAGGCTGGTAGAACTACCCCCATCCAAATTTAAAGCATCCACACAGCCCATTAGTTGCATCAATTGGGCATGTTCTGCCAAATTAGGCCCATAACCGCCGACACGATTATGTGTGGCAGTAATTATCAGTGTGCCTGTTGTCGTTGTGCAAATACCGCTACGAATAGCCTTTTCGGCAATAAAGGCATTACTGAATTTTTCGCCTTTGGCATCAAGGACAATTTGACGATTTTGGACTAATAGCGGCCCAGCACCGATAATGTAGGGATAACGACTAAAATCAGCTGGAATAGTGGCGCTGGAAATACTTACTGCGCTTCCAATAGGTAGCTGGGAGGCAGCACTAGTAGCGTTAGCGCGTAAAGTTAGCAGGTAGCCATCCTGGGGAATGGGAACCGCTGTCGCACCAACTTTACCACCTGGTAACTGATTAGTAATTTGGTCTTTTTCTACCACTAAGATAATTTCGTTATCTGTCAGAGGTGTGTAAGTTGATCCCCAAGCTGTGGTATAACGAGCAATGCCGCTCTGGACGTAGCCACTGTTGAAAAACAGAATTGGTAGGCGCTGGTCATTTGCCGTAATTAAAGTTTCTTCCAAGGTAAGACGACCGAAGTAAAATTGGCCTGAATCATTCCAAGCGATCGCACCCCGGTTAAGAATCGGGCCTGATAACCACTGACTATCCCGACGAATCGCACCCAATGGCAATCTGTTATTACGGTTAAAATAACCACCATTAATTCCAGCCACTGCTAAGTAACGTTGTGCTGTTTGAATTAAGGGAGCAGTACCGGCTAGCCCTGATGGACTAGCCCACATAGGTTTAAACGTTAGCCCAAATTTGCGGGGATTAACTTCTAACCAGACCATCGGAAAGCGTTCTGTGCCTAAGTTGACATAATGCTGTCGCCAGCGCAATCCTGGGACCCAAGTAATATCTCGTTCTTCTAAGGGATCGGGTCGAATATCGATAATCAGGCGATTGGGGTTAGCTACAGTAGTAACTTGAGGCGATAGACCAAAGGGAACGCCCAAACTAATAATCGTTTGGTTTTTCACCACCTCCACTTTTTGAATTAGTGGTTCAGGGGCTGGTGGTATTGGTTCTGTTGGTGTAGCTGGTGATAGTTGTTTGAGCAGGTTTGGCAGCAATGTTGGTGGTGCTACTGGTAGCTGGGGAGTATAGCGTTCTATCAAAACAGGGTCGGCTATTCCATCCAGGGTAATTGTCCACTGTCTATTTGGCGGTGCAGTGGATTTGGGAGTTGGCGTATCTGGATCGGAAGATGGAGTTTGCAGTTTTGCGATCGCTGACCCTTGTGCAACTTGCCAGGGAGTGGGACGATCTAAATCGACAAGAATCCGAGCCTGTTGCAAAGGAGTACTCGCTTCTGGAGGTTCCTGACTCTGAACAATATTTGTGATTTGTGTTTTTGGGGTAGAAATCAGCAAAGTGTTGCCATTAGCTTGAATTTGCCATCCAGATGTTTGAGCAAAATTAGTGATATCCAGATAGCGATATGCCCCTACTAGCCTGGTAGCTAATACTAATGGCTGTGTCAACGACGAAAACCACTGTATTGGTTGCTTCGCTGAATTACTACTGTTTAAGAAATTTACTCCAATTAACTGCCTAAATGCCCCATCACTGATATTGGTTGTCACCTGGCCAGATTTTTCAGGCCGCTGTAACCAAGTTCCTGCTAAAGTACGACCATTGAGGGAAATTTGATTACCAGAGGATGCTACACCTGTTAAAGGAGGTGCAGGTGATTGTGAGATTAACCTGGGTATTGATTTGGTGGTTTTTAGGGACTCTTGGGCGTTGGTAGCACAGGTAGTAGTTAAGTACAGTACTGTTAAAAGTATTGGTGACACAGTAGCCCGGAAAAATCTGCGAACGCTAATCTCTGATTGGCAACAATTCGGCATTTTTACCATAATTTACTAGGTACTTTTGAAAACTATTACCCAAGGTCTAAACTAACCAATTATTTGGAAATATAAAGGAAACATGACTTTATTTTTGAATAAATATGGTAATCTATATATTGGCTAGTTATCTCTTTTAGACGCACATTAATTGATTTAGACGCTAAAGCCACTGCGATCAAGTTTTTTAACTCCCAACTAATTCTAACCACACTATATACGGTAGTTTTGGTTATCAAAACTGGATTAAGATATTTAATCCTAGCTGAACGTTGCTACTGTTATTACTTCAGTAATGTCTAGTTAATAGTAAGACATACGGCAACTGGTAAGCGGCAAAATTATAGACAACAACAAAAATATTTGGGAATTGTCAAATGGGTATATATTGTAATACGCTGATTTTATTGCTGGATCGGGATGACTTTGGCTTTAGAACATAGTACAGCGTTTAGTTTTGGTTTTGTTTGTTTCAGGTGAGCCAAAAAATAGGCTCTATGAGTAGCTAGTGTGCATCTGGAAAAAAGGGATTGAGAAAATACTTAACTTCAAAATATAAAAAAGAAACTGTCAGGGCAAAAATAATGTCTTGGCTGAGGTAACTTGTCTAACACCGCATAAATACATAAAAAACACGCAACTATTTTAACACGGGGGAACTAATAAAGTAAAACCGAAGTTAAAATTTTTTTTCCCTAAATTTCGGTGCTTATATATTTTTCCATCGCTGAATTTAGAAATTTTTTCCCACAATGTAGTGGCAAAATTGGTAACTCAATACTTCAGGAACAGGGTATGAATAATAAACCGATGAATCAAGGCCAGAAAATCACAGCGGATATCAACTCAAGAGATACCTATCAGGGGCAAAAGTGGTTAGTAGAGGAACGAGATGCCTGTGGTGTAGGTTTTATTGCTCATCGCCAGAATCATATCAGCCACGAAATTGTCGAAAAAGCCTTAGCTGCTTTAACCTGTTTAGAACACCGGGGAGGTTGTAGCGCCGATCGCGACTCTGGTGATGGTGCTGGAGTATTGACAGCAATACCTTGGGAGTTGTTCCAACAAGACTTTGCCCAAGGGGAGAAGGAATTTCCATCCACCAATAATATAGCTGTGGGGATGATATTTCTACCACAAGACCAAGAAGCAGCACAAAAAGCTAGGGCGACTGTTGAGCAAGTAGCTGCTGAAGAAAAATTGATTGTACTGGGTTGGCGAGTAGTGCCAGTACAACCTGATTTACTGGGGATACAAGCAAAAGAAAATCAACCCCAGATTGAACAAGTTTTGTTAGCCTCTGTTGACAAAAGTGGTGATGAATTAGAACGGCAGTTGTACATTACCCGCCGCCGAATTAGTAAAGCTGCAACTAACATCTCAGAAGAATTTTATATCTGTTCGTTGTCAAGTCGCACAATTGTCTACAAAGGCATGGTGCGTTCCGCTGTCTTGGGCAGCTTTTATGACGATTTAAAAAATCCAGCTTACAAAAGCGCCTTTGCTGTTTATCACCGCCGTTTTAGTACGAATACGATGCCCAAATGGCCTCTAGCCCAACCGATGAGGCTTTTGGGTCACAACGGCGAAATCAATACCTTATTGGGTAACATCAACTGGATGATGGCACGAGAAGCTAGCCTGAATCATCCTGTATGGGGCGATCGCATCAATGAACTTAAGCCATTAGTTCATATTGATAACAGCGACTCAGCTACCCTAGACAACGTAGTGGAATTGCTGGTTTGCTCTGGACGCAGCCCCTTAGAAGCTTTAATGATTATGGTTCCAGAAGCTTACCAAAATCAGCCTTCTTTACGTGAATCTCCAGAAATTGTTGATTTTTACGAATATTACAGTGGTCTGCAAGAAGCTTGGGACGGGCCAGCACTTTTAGTATTCAGCGATGGCAAAAAAGTTGGTGCAACACTAGATCGTAATGGTTTAAGACCAGCTCGCTACGCGATCACCAAAGATGATTACATTGTTGTAGCTTCGGAAGCTGGTGTAGTAAACTTCCCAGAAGCCGATATTGTCGAGAAAGGTAGGCTCGGCCCAGGGCAAATGATTGCCGTGGATTTAGAAAATAATGAAGTGCTGAAGAATTGGGATATAAAGGGGCGCATCGCCAAACAGCACCCTTATGGAGAATGGCTGCAACAGCACCGTCAAGAACTCAAACAAATTGTCAGTAGTCAGTCGTCAGATGTGAATGGAAATGGAAATCTGGCTGCTGAGAATGGTAACGGGCATACTACAACTGGCAAAATTGACAAGCAAACCTTACTTCAGCGTCAAACTGCCTTTGGCTACACCACAGAAGATGTGGAAATGGTGATTCATCCAATGGCGATCGCAGGTTCAGAACCGACTTTCTGCATGGGTGATGATATTCCCTTAGCGGTTCTGTCACAAAAGCCCCACCTGCTTTATGACTATTTCAAACAGCGCTTTGCTCAGGTGACGAACCCAGCGATCGATCCCCTGCGGGAAAAGCTAGTAATGTCTCTAAAAGTTGAACTGGGTGAACGAGGTAACTTATTAGAACCTAAGCCAGAATATGCTCGGAGATTGAAACTCGAATCGCCAGTGTTAACGGATGCAGAATTAGAGGCGATTAAGCTGTCAGGATTTGCCACGGCTGAGTTGTCAACCCTATTTGCGATCGCCAGCGGTCCAGAAGGATTAAAAGCCGCTGTGCAGTCTTTACAAGCACAAGCAGCTGAGTCAGTCCGGGCAGGTACAAAGATTTTAATATTAAGCGATCGGGATCGGGTGAATGACAGTATCAACACAGAATATACCTACATTCCTCCCTTATTAGCAGTGGGTGCAGTGCATCACCATCTGATTCGTGAGGGGTTGCGAATGAAAACATCCCTGATTGTGAATACTGCTCAATGCTGGAGTACCCATCACTTTGCTTGTCTGATTGGCTATGGTGCTGGCGCAGTTTGCCCGTATATGGCTTTAGATACGGTGCGTGATTGGTGGTCTGATCCCAAAACTCAAAAGTTAATGGGTGTGCAAAAAATTCCTACCCTCACCCTAGAACAAGCTTTAGGAAACTATCGCAAAGCAGTAGAGTCAGGTTTGCTAAAAATTCTCTCCAAAATGGGAATTTCTCTGCTCTCCAGCTATCAAGCAGCCCAAATCTTTGAAGCTATTGGCATCGGTGGAGATTTAATCGACCTGGGATTCCGTGGTACGACTTCCCGCATCGGTGGTTTGAGTGTTACCGAACTTGCTGATGAAGTGCTTTCCTTCCACAGCAAGGCTTTCCCAGAACTGACGACTAATAAGTTAGAAAACCTGGGCTTTGTGCAATACCGTCCTAACGGCGAGTACCACATGAATAGCCCAGAAATGGTTAAGGCGCTGCATAAGGCTCTAGATGGCAAAAACTACGACCACTACGAAGTTTACAAAAAGCACCTCCAAGGCAGACCAGTAACAGCCTTGCGGGACTTGCTGGACTTCCAAGGCGACCGCACATCGGTTCCTCTAGAAGAAGTGGAATCGGTATATGAAATAGTCAAGCGCTTCTGTACCGGTGGCATGTCTTTAGGCGCTTTGTCAAGAGAAGCCCATGAAACTTTAGCGATCGCCATGAACCGGATTGGCGGTAAATCAAATTCTGGAGAAGGCGGCGAAGATCCAGTGCGCTACACAGTTTTAGATGATGTAGACGAGTTTGGTCACTCGCAAACCCTACCTCATTTAAAAGGATTGCGGAATGGCGATCGAGCTTATAGTGCCATTAAGCAAGTTGCATCGGGACGCTTTGGTGTCACACCAGAGTACCTAGTCAACGCCAAACAAATTGAAATCAAAATTGCCCAAGGTGCCAAGCCTGGGGAAGGTGGGCAACTGCCAGGGCCCAAGGTGAGCCAATACATTGCGATGTTAAGGCGCTCCAAGCCAGGTGTGACGCTGATATCGCCACCACCGCACCACGATATTTATTCTATTGAAGACCTAGCACAACTGATTTTTGATCTCCATCAAATAAATCCGAAAGCAAAAGTGTCGGTGAAGCTAGTTGCAGAAGTTGGCATTGGCACGATCGCCGCTGGTGTAGCGAAGGCAAACGCTGATATTATCCAGATTTCTGGACATGATGGTGGTACAGGTGCATCGCCACTCAGTTCAATTAAACATGCGGGTTCACCGTGGGAACTGGGTTTAAGTGAAGTGCATCGCGTTTTGATGGAAAATGGCTTGCGCGATCGCGTGATTTTACGCGTAGATGGCGGACTCAAGAGTGGCTGGGATGTGGTAATAGGTGCATTGATGGGCGGTGAAGAATTTGGTTTCGGCTCTATCGCCATGATTGCTGAAGGCTGTATCATGGCGCGAGTTTGCCACATGAATACCTGCCCTGTGGGTGTTGCTACTCAGAAAGAAGAACTCCGTAAGCGGTTTACGGGAATACCGGAGCAGGTTGTCAACTTCTTCTACTTCATTGCCGAAGAAGTGCGTAGTTTGTTAGCCCGACTTGGCTACCGTTCTTTGTCAGAAATCATTGGACGTGCAGATTTGTTAAAACTGCGCCAAGAGGCAAAACTCACCAAAACGCGATCGCTAAATCTCGACTGTTTACTTCAGCTACCAAATAGCAGAGACAATCGTAGCTGGTTGGTGCATGAAGAAGTTCACAGCAACGGCGTGGTTTTGGATGACAAGTTCCTTGCCGATCCCGACATTCTGGCTGCTGTTAGGGATCAATCTACTGTCACCAAAACTTACCCAATTATCAATACTGACAGAACAGTGGGCACAAGATTAGCGGGTGCGATCGCTTCTCAATACGGTGATAGTGGCTTTGAAGGACAAATTAATCTCAACTTTACAGGTAGTGTTGGGCAAAGCTTTGGTGCTTTCAACCTCCCTGGTATAATTTTGACCCTGCAAGGTGAAGCAAACGACTATGTAGGTAAAGGGATGCATGGTGGTGAAATCATCATCAAACCTCCAACTGATGCTACCTATAACGGATCACAAAACGTGATAGTTGGCAATACCTGCCTGTATGGTGCTACTGGTGGCATATTATTTGCCAACGGGCTAGCAGGAGAGCGCTTTGCTGTGAGAAACTCCAAAGGCATCGCAGTGATTGAAGGCGCTGGGGATCACTGCTGTGAATACATGACTGGTGGTGTGATTGTCGTCCTTGGCAAAGTAGGACGTAACGTAGCAGCGGGAATGACTGGTGGACTGGCATACTTTTTGGATGAAGACGACTCATTTCGTGAGTTAGTCAACCCAGAAATTGTCAAAATACAGCGGGTGATTACCGAAGTAGGTGCAAAGCAACTGCAAGAGTTAATCCAAACTCATGCAGAACGCACTGGTTCACCAAAGGCGAAGAAAATTCTGCAAAACTGGCAAGAATTTTTGCCGAAATTCTGGCAGTTAGTTCCGCCTTCTGAAGCTGATAGTCCAGAAGCCAATCCTGAAAAAACAACTGAGTTCAGTTTAGTCAGCAGTCATTAAGAGACTGACAACAAATAAATTCAATCTTGTGAGGCGGGCTTTCCGGCCTGCCTTTCAATAAAACAAGATTTTCAGCGCCAAAAAACTTTCGTAGTATTCATGTAATAACGCTAAACCCTGTTTTCTGTAACAATGGTTCTCGTATTTTTTATAAACCTTATTTGTTCGTTATTTATTCTCAATAAAAAAATTGGTTTTCCTTGTGATAATTAGAGTAGCTATTCCAGCAAATACTCCTCCAAAAAAAGGTAGTCCAAGTAATATTGCGAGAAGTATTAAGAACTCTAGAGTCCTTGGTTGTTCCAAAAAAGGCGCTCCAAATATTATTGTGAAAAATATTGATAATGTTAGATCGTCTGGTTCCCCCATAATCTAAATTATTCATAATAATGAATTTTAGTTTTTAGCCAATTACTATTGACTAATTATTTATAATTAATAATTATTACTTTTTGTTAGCAAGCAACTTTTGATCTGTATCTTCTATTTCTAAAAGTTCTGGAATAGTCACAAAGCGATAGCCTTGCTTTTTAAAGTTGTTAATAATTACTGGTAAAGCTTGCACAGTTCTGGAACGATTACCACCACCATCATGCATTAGCACAATTCCACCAGGTTTTGAATCTTTAATCACGTTATCGATTAACTTTGGTACAGCTGGTAACTTGTAGTCAGTGGAGTCAGCTGACCACATCACCACAGCATACTTTTGTCCTTTAGCATAACCAGCTAATCCGTTGTGCATGATGCCACCAGGCGGTCGGAATAGATTTGTTTTGACACCTGTAACTTGATAAATTAAGTCTGTTGTGCGATCAATTTCAAAAGCAGCTGCTTGTTGATTAAAGAAGTGATACCAGTGATGCCAAGTATGGTTGGCAATGACGTGACCTTGAGCGACAATCTGCTTTCCTAACTCTGGATAATTTTTTAGGTTCTGCCCGACTACAAAAAACGTTCCTTTGATATTATTTGATTTCAGAATACTTAGCACTTGCTCTGTAGTCTGAGGCCAAGGGCCATCATCAAAGGTGAGAGCAATCACTTTCTCACCCTGAGTAAGTTTTGCAGCTTTAATGATTTCCCCTTGAAAACGTGATGGTATGGGGTAGGCTAGGCCCTTTGTTTGTGCTTCTTGCTGCCAACTTGTAAGCATCGCCGCCTTTAATTTCTCAATGCGCTGCTGAGTTCCTACGTTTGCAGATACATCCTTGACATTTATACTTGGTCTACTCTGAACCTCCGAAGCATTTGGCCTTAGAAGCATCATAAAAGCAAGACTAAAAACACCACCTAAAGCAAGTAGCGCAATTAATATTCCTTCTGGCCACAGAAACGACTTATTGTTTTCCACCTCATAGCTCCTTCAAAGATCGAACCATCACCACGGTTATGACGGTACGTTATAGCACATTTTTATTAGATATTTAGATACCAGTTGCTTTCTGGTAATCATGAAAATTGGAATTGGTACTAACGGGAATTCCGAATTGATAAGACAAACTATATTGTTTTAACTGAAATCTATATGCACTAGATTTGGACAGCGTTGAATATACAATAATTGGTACTGTTTAATTTCAACCCAGTCATAAAAGGTAAGCTCTGCATTTCCACATTCTTACCGCTAGCTCTAAGAAGGAGAGGAACAAAATCAGATAATTAACCACACCCCAAAATCCTCTTAAATAGGAGTTATGAATTAGTTGCTGTTTTTCAGTTCACCGCTAAGGCAGCATTATCCTTTCAAGTTTTATAGATTTTCAAATAAGATGAACTAAGCTGTCATCCCGACAATTTGCACTTTTAGCAGACTGAAGTTTTTTTAGCCAGACTTTCTGACAGTAAAACTGTATAATTTACAACTTAAGTGAATTGTTTGATTAACATACAAAACTACTTACAAGGGCGGGTCATCTTTAAAAAAAGAGTCTGGTAAACTATTAGTTCTATTCTTGATAGGATATATTTTACTGCCTGTTGCCATTGTTTCCTTTTTAAGAAAAAGTTAAATTTTCAACTGACAGAATGTTACCTTGTACTTTCTATGAAATAGACCAGACGAAAATTGATTCAATATAGTTTCTCATTGCCAAGGGGCATTTATTCTTTAAATCTAGTCACTTTTAAGTCATTCAGCAAAAATAATTCTATCAGCAGCTTACTTCTCTTTCGGACGCTGATAGTTTAGCCGAAATTGCTAGTAGCTTTCTGTCTGTGAATGTTTTTCTCGATAATTAAGTATGTTTATATCTTAATTAATAGTACAGTTTAATATGCACTGTCACCGTGTAATTACGGAAATTAATTTCGTATATATAGGCAAGTTATTAAAATTACAATAGTATGACATCTATCCATTAAAGCATTAAAGCATTAAAGTCTGTATTTAATATTGAAAAGTAGTATTTTTTACTAAAAACACTTATTCAAACTAAATTTCTGCATTTAAAAATACATTTACATTTTGACTAATTTTATGTAATATCACTTAATAATATAGACCAAAATATATTTTTTTGCAACTCAACCTCCAGCAAGACTGCCCTCTGCCTTTTTTCAGTAAAGTGAGGTAGATACTGTCAAACATGGGGTAGACTATTTTGCAACTCTACGACCAATTTTCTGTTTAAAGAAAAAACCTACTGGTTGTATCGCTCTAGCAGTCTGTAACTAGCTTCTTTTGCAGGAAGAAACAAAACTCACAATTATCTCATAACTTGCCTTATAATTACAGCAATTAGAATTTTTATTTTTAATTATCTATTTAGCAATCCTAATTATTAGCTTATATTACCTTAGACAAGTCATAGTTTATTTACAGTACTTTTGCTTATCTTTGGCAAATGGATAAGTGTATTATTTCATGTCTGTATAGGTTGACCCTAAACCCTGTTTTCCTATTAATATACCTTTTGAGTCAAAATAATCAAGGTATTTGTCTCACTTCTAAAACTGGCTAGAAACTTTTATGATTCCTCACGAAAGTGATGCAAAAGAAGAGCGTGCGTCGTTAAAAGTATGGCGTAGTTGGCAAGAAAATCTGATTTTAATTGCGATCGCACTGTGTTTGGCATTCTTAATCAGGACTTTTATCGCCGAACCGCGCTATATACCATCTGACTCGATGTTACCCACCTTACATACTGGCGATCGCTTGGTAGTTGAAAAAATCTCCTACCATTTTCACCCTCCCATAACTGGAGATATTATTGTTTTTCAGCCACCCGCAGAACTACAACGTCGAGGATATCCCAAAGACCAAGCGTTTATCAAGCGAGTTATTGGCCAGCCACGTGAGGTAATTAGTGTTGCTTCTGGCAAAGTCTACCTCAACGGTCAACCCTTGGCAGAAGATTACATCGCTGAACCTCCAAATCAGCCATATCGACCAGTGAAAGTCCCAGAAGACGAATTTTTCGTCATGGGAGATAATCGCAACGATAGTAATGATTCTCGCTATTGGGGCTTTTTACCCAGAAAAAATGTCATCGGTCGGGCAACGTTCCGCTTTTGGCCTCTCGATCGCATTGGGTTCATTTAATCAGTTTTAGATTTTGGATTTTTCTTTCAATCCAAAATTGCCAGAGTTAGGAGTTATTTTAAGACTTCTAACTTTTAACTTAAAACCTCAAATAATACATTATCTGGGCGATCGCATCACCAGTTAACTCTAGCCGTCGCTGGAAATCAGCCAGGTTACGGTAAGGCCCGGCTGATTGGCGATTTTGCACCACTGCTTGCGCCACAGACAAATCTATAAATGGAATTTGTGCTAACTTTTCAACTGTTGCTGTGTTTGGGTTAACCAAATGCGTCGGATTTTCTAAAGATTCGTGGTCATAGTAAATAAAATTCAGCAGAGGCTTTAATGGCTCCAGGCGCGGCGCTGGTATACCCAAAGCCGCAGCGATATCTTCAATACAGTAAAATTTCACACCCGAATGTGAAAGTTCCACAAGCGATCGCGCTTGGTGAATTGACAAACCTGGCAGACGTAACCAATCATCTACAGTGGCTTGATTAGCATCAATGCGGATACCTAATTGAGCCGCTATCTGAATTTCTTCCCCAGATTGTAGGCGATAGTAGGGATCGTTGAGGAGTTTGGCGCGGAGTTTTTGCAGTCTAGAATTTAAAGGTAGCCAGTTATTCATGATTGTCGCTTACCTCAAGAAATCTGGTCTAGCAATTGGCGGCGCTTTTGTTCAAATTCATACTCTGAAATCAGTCCATCCTGGCGCAGAGCATCTAATTCCCGCATTGCGTCAGCGATCGCTCCTACCTGATTAATCACCTTTTGTGAGTTTCTTGCCGCTGACTTGCCGAGATTAAAATTACGATCAAAAGCTTCTTCGTCTTGGGCTAAATACCAAACTCCCTCAATCGCACTAGCTACCTTGGGGATAGGTGTCCAAGAAAGCAACACATACAAAACACCCCACAGCGGCTGTCCCAGGTAGAATTTATGTAATCCTGAAATTGTCAGCGTGCCAGAAAAAGCTAAAACAGCGGCAACACTTCGACTTTTACGCTTAGTCAACATATTTCTAATAAATATACGAATACCACAGTTCCTACAATAAGACAGTCAAAAGGCACAGAAATAATTCAAAACTTACTCATTTTAGTCAACTACCCTGTTTTGCCCTTCCGACTTTTGGGTGGTAAGCCACACAATTTAATACTTGAAGAAATTTGAGTAAGTTTCACATGACTGTGCATTGAGCTTTGATGCTAATTTGAAGTTTTTAACGGATCTAGACTACTACGATGTCACAGACCTTCCTACCGCCAGAATGGTTTAAACAGCTTTGTGATCCTTACGCTGTGCTAGGAATTTCTGTGAGTGCTGACGATCGCCAGATTTTTAAACGCTATCACACTTTAGCGAAACAGCTACATCCCGATCGCTATGCTAAAAGCTGCAATCCAGACCAAGAATTAGCAACGGCAATACTTAGCTATTTAATCAATCCAGCTTATGAACAACTCAAACATCGACACAAGCGCTTGATTGCTATAGCCATATTGCGATCGGACGCAAGAGTATTGCAACAGCAACCTTTGTGTGGGCAAAGTGCCATAGCTAAAGAAATTATAGAAATGTCTGCACCCCAAGCAGAATTGTTTTATAAAGAAGTGATCGCCTCCTATGCAGAAGCTCAATACAAATCACTCCATCAGTTCTATGAAATTACACAACAAATTAGCATACTGAATTTAGTTTACTTACACTTGCATAAACCTGACTTGTTTCTACCGCAAAAAGCTGTTCGCATCATCCCTGAAGTAGAAGTCAAGCCAGTTGAATTGACATTAAATGAAAAAACTAATGTCAAACCAGTTTTGACAAACTACGCTCAACGTCACTACCAGCGAGCTATTGAGTACGTCAGGCTAGCTAATTGGCCCCTAGCCGTGCAAGAACTGCGCGATGCCATCAAGTTAGAGCCAAATAATAGCGACTATTATGCCTTATTAGGTTTAGTACATCTCAAACAGAAATTTATTGGGATGGCCAGGGTTTACATCCGTCAAGCATTAAAACTTAACCCGCAAGATTCACTAGCTTTGAAATACGCTACCAGACTGAAAATTGAACCGGGTGAAAACACAAATCCTAAATCAATGGCTAAAGCTCTGAGTATTGCGGCTTTATTAAGTCGATTTAACAAGGCGAAACCTTCTCAAGTCAAGTGTTGAAATTTCGCTAACAAACCGTACTAAAACCGAAGCTTCGTGACTAGATTACTCCCCTAGACTAAAATAATAAATAGAAGTAAAACTATTAAGCTACTGAGTCCGGGCGCTCAGTTTAATATAAGCAATATGGGATTCTTCGATTCTGAAATAGTTCAGCAAGAAGCAAAACAGCTGTTTGAGGATTATCAAGCGCTGATCAAGCTTGGCAATGGCTACGGCAAATTTGACCGCGATGGCAAAAAGCTGTTTATTGAGCAAATGGAAACCATGATGGATCGATACCGCGTCTTTATGAAGCGCTTCGAGCTATCAGAAGATTTTATGGCACAAATGACAGTAGAACAACTGAAAACGCAATTAGGTCAGTTCGGTGTCACCCCGCAACAAATGTTTGACCAAATGCACCTAACTTTAGAACGGATGAAAGCCGAGCTAGAAAAACAGCCCTAGTCAATTTTAGATTTTGCGGAAAGTCAGATCGCCGGAAGTCGGCGCTCCAACTTTCCAAGACAGATTTTGGATTCATTGGCAATCCAAAATTCAAAATCTCAAATTAAATTATTGTGACTTGGGACGAGAAAACTGCGAAGGTGGCTTGAAGTTTTCTACTGGTACCTTCTTAAGTGCCTTCTCCATAAAATCTTTCCAAATGGGAGCAACCATGACACCACCTGTGGCATGGTCAGCTAATTGTCTGTTGTCATCTCTCCCTACCCAGACAGCAGTTGTCAACTGTGGCACAGTACCAACAAACCAAATATCTTTTTCTGATGATGTTGTTCCCGTTTTCCCTGCGGCTGGGCGACCGAGAGCAGCACCTTTACCTGTACCTTCAGTGATTACTGATCGCATCACATCTATAATTGCTGCTGATGCCCAAGGATCGAGAACTAGCTGTGGTTTAGGGGTATTATCTAGCAACACGTTACCACTGCTATCGGTAACACGAGCAATTACAGTTGGTGGAGATTGCCAGCCATAATTAGCAAAAGTAGCATAGGCACTAGCCATTTCCAGAGGTGTGACACCAATTGCCCCAAGTGGTAAGGAAGTCACAGGTTCCATCGGACTCGTAATCCCCAAGGTACGACACGTTTCTATGACTCTATTCATCCCTACAGCCTTACCAATCTTGATCACCGGAATGTTGCGCGATTGGGCTAAAGCTCTGCGGATTGGCATAGCTCCGCTAAAACCGCCATCATAATTTCTGGGAAAGTACCAACCGTTACCATCTCGATAGCTAACTGGAGCATCTACCACCGTTGAGTCTGGCCCATATTTACCAGTAGCAAAAGCAGTGTAGTATACAAACGGTTTAAAAGAAGATCCAGGCTGGCGCTGAGATTGAGTTGCACGATTGAATTCACTGGTTTTAGGATCTATACCACCCACCAGTGCTTTGATAAAATGTGTGCGCGGATCAATTGCCACTAGGGCCATTTGATTCTTAGATAATCCTTGCCCCAAAAGTGTTTTATGCCACTTAATAACGGTTTCCTCTGCCATGATTTGGAAGTTGGCATCAACTGTAGTTTGCACCCGCATCCCACCTTTGAGTAGTGTCTCCCGCCCAAACTTTTTTGCCAACTCCTGCGCTACGGTATTGGTTACATAGGGTAGGGCACTACCTTGAAAGGATTTGATTCTACCAAGTTTGATTTCTTGCTTGAGGGCATTGTCGTATTCTGACTGGTTGATCCAGTTCAATTCCAGCATCCGTCCAAGCACTTCTTTTTGTTTCTGTTTTGCCAGCTTCATGCTCACAAACGGGCTGAATTCTTCTGGTGCTTGGATCAAACCTGCCATCATTGCCGACTCACCCAAGCTTAAATATTCTGATGATTTATTAAAGTAACTGCGGGCTGCCGTTTGTACACCATAATTGTTATGACCCCAATAAACTTGATTGAGGTACATTTCTAATATTTGGTCTTTAGTAAGAATTTGCTCTAACCGGATTGCTAGCACCCCCTCTGCTAACTTCCGGGTAAAGGCGCGCTTACGAGACAAAAATAGGTTTTTTACCAATTGCATAGTAACAGTAGAGCCACCCTCTTTGACTCCACCTGCTACAGCGTTAACTACTACGGCACGTCCAACACCAGTAGGGTTGATACCGTGGTGATCGTAGAAGTGGCTATCTTCACTTGCCAACACTGCCCGTTTTAAATTCGGGGAAATTCTATCTAGGGGTACGACTTCCCGATTGGCTTCCCCGTGAATACTCGTTAAGAGTTTGCCCTTAACGTCATAAATGTAAGTCGTTTCTGAGGGAAAGAAGTTACGTAGCTGTCTCACATCTGGCAAATTACGGAAACTGATGGCTAAACCAACCAGTCCTCCGGCTACAATGGAACTTGCCAGCATGGTGATTGAGAGGAGAGTACCGCCAGTTACCTGACCGACTCCTTTCAAAAACTCAAAACCTGATGAAGCCCGACGCTGTGGCTGTTTATCTTCAAAAGTCCTAGACGACGACACGGCTATTTCACTTCCTCATTTGTAAATTTAACTGTAATTGATTGGGTGAAGCAAGGCGGTTAGTTTTTTGCAATTATAGTAGTTTGGCAGATGAGAAAGTGGATAAATTGCCAGTGAATATAATCAACTTAACTTCTAGTGTGCAAAACATAGTTAATAATGAATCTCTGAGAATGACGCCAGATTTCGCTTGGTTGCGTCGTGGTGTAGTAGAAGTATTCCCACAATCAGTTGATATTAACAGCGAAAGTCTAGAAAGCCTCTTACTAACTACAGACCAACCTTTAAGGGTCAAATTCGGGATTGACCCCACAGGTACTGATATTCATCTTGGTCATAGCATACCAGTACGAAAACTGCGAGGATTTCAAGATGCAGGTCATACAGCAGTTTTAATTATTGGTGATTTTACAGCACGTATTGGCGATCCAACTGGCAAATCTGAAGTGCGTCGTCAGCTTACAGAAGCAGATGTAGCTAAAAATGCTCAGACTTATCTTGATCAAGTACGTCCTATCTTGGATTTTGACACACCAGGAAGGTTAGAAGTGCGCTATAACTCCGAATGGCTCTCTGGGCTAAACTTAGAGAAAATTTTGGAGTTACTCTCCACGATGACGGTGGGGCAGATGTTAGCGAAAGAAGGATTTGCCGATCGCTATAAAAAAGAGAATCCGATTTTTATCCATGAGTTCCTGTACCCGTTAATGCAAGGTTTCGATTCGGTTGCAGTTGAGGCAGATGTGGAATTAGGTGGCACTGACCAGAAATTTAACATTGCTGTAGGTAGAGATTTGCAGCGCCATTTTGGTCAAAAGCCGCAATTTGGTATGCTGCTGCCAATTTTGATTGGCACGGATGGCGTGCAAAAAATGTCTAAGTCTTTAGGTAATTATATCGGATTGTCAGAACACCCAGGAGAAAAGTATCAAAAGTTGCAAGGAGTTCCTGATAATCTGCTGTCACAGTATTTTGAACTGTTGACGGATTTACCTTTGGACAAACTGCCAGAAAATCCCCGCGATCGCCAAACACTCTTAGCATGGGATATTGTCAAACAGTACCACGGTGAACAAGCAGCCCAAGAGGCAAAAGAAGCAGCGCAAAGTGGCGGCAAAGAAGGTGCTGTTCCAGAATTCTCTCTAGCTAGCGTGCAGCAGTTCCCTACTAAGTTAGCGTATATTCTCAATGTCACTGGCTTGTGCAAAAGTACAGGGGAAGGAAAGCGGAAAATTCAAGAGGGTGGAGTGCGCTTAGATGGCGATCGCATCATTGATGCTGATACCACTTTCGATGCTCTTAGTGAATTACAAGGTAAAGTTTTACAAGTTGGAAAAAATAAGTTTGTGCGCTTAGTGCCTTAAATGGGGAATGGGGAGTCGGGAATGGGGAATGGAGAACAGGTAGGACAACGAGTTATTGTGGCTTTGGATGTGCCAGATGAACAAGCTGCGATCGCTCTTATAGATCAGCTACCACAAGTTAGTTTCTGGAAAGTCGGTTTAGAGTTGTTTACCAGCACTGGCCCGAAAATTCTAGAAGTATTAAAGTCTCGCCAAAAGCGCATTTTCTTGGATTTAAAGTTTGATGATATTCCCAATACCGTTGCTGGTGCTTGCCGGAGTGCAGCTAGATACGGAGTGGATTTACTGACAATTCATGCTACTGCTGGTAGAGATGCCCTGAAAGTTGCAACTGAGGCGGCACAGGAAGGGGCTGCAAAAGCAGGCGTACAGCCACCAAAGTTAATTGCTATTACCCTGTTAACGAGCATTTCTGCTCGGCAGTTGGCATTTGATTTAAAAATACCCCTAGAATTGCCAGAATATGCTCTAGAAATGGCCCTGCTGGCTCAAGAATCTGGTTTGGATGGGGTAGTTTGTTCGCCTCAAGAGGTGGCACAGCTACGACAAACTTGTGGAAATGACTTTTTGCTAGTTTGTCCGGGGGTTAGACCAACTTGGGCAGATAAAGGCGATCAAAAGCGATCGCTCACTCCAGCACAAGCCATTAAAGCCGGTGCAGATTATCTAGTGATTGGTCGTCCCATCACCGCTGCTACTGAGCCTGAGTTAGCCTGGAAGAGGATTTCTGAGGAGTTAACCACGGTGGCATGAAGCTAAGAGTCAGTGAGAAACTCAGAGTGCAGGGTGTAGGGGAGAACAATCTTGCCTCTTCGCTCAGTCAGAAAAATTATAGTTTCCTGTTTGCTTGTGGCTTCTGGGTTGTAGTTTCAAATAGCTTTGCTTACCCAGCCTTCTCAATAAACCCCACCCCTAAACCCTCGGTGCTAGCAGAAAAGGAAAATGTCAACAGTGATGCGAGGTCTTTGTGTTCTGAGCAAAATTTAGAAACATTAACTGTACAGCTACTGCAAAAATTACCTAGTTATACCAATCGCGCTAGTCAACGCGCCCGCCGCCTCAGTAGAAGCAGTCAGGTTTACAGTTATATGTTAGTGGCAGGAAGACCTGAATTTACTCCTCTGCCCCTTAACCTTGAACAATATAGTGCAGATGCGTCTAAAAGTGCTGCATCAGGAGTTGAGCAAGTTTTCTTTACTACCTTGGAGCGGCAGTACATAGATAAGAAAGCTGTAGAATTGCAAGAATTTCACTGGCTGTTATTGACTAAAACTAAAAGTGGTTGGCAACTAGTGATGATGTTTTCTCAAGCTGGCTCCTATTCACAACAGCAGCCACTATCTTCACCACGCGATAGTAGTAACGGTACTGTTGCCCAAGGGGTTAAAGGTTGGTTGCGCGATTGTGAAGCTGGAAGTTTACGTCAATAAAACCTAATTCCCAATCTTCGTAAATTAGGAAAATATTAAGCAATGTCTAAAAATACTTACTCAAATTCTCTATAAACAGGATTATCACTTGTGATTAAAAACTACATTGAAATAATTGCAAGAACGAGATTTAGAACATCTTGATTAGGCTCGTTTGATTGAGGAGATTGAAAGATTGGGTAATGAACAATAACACAAGTTTGAAAGTTATTTACTTCCTTTGAAATGCTCTTGCGCGGCCTAAACCCTTGTTAAAGGTAAGCTAACTTTTTACAGCACGGCGTAAATAAACTACCCATTTCAAATCAGTAAAATGCTTACGCTGTATACCTGTTTGAATTTTGTTCGCGAGTCCGCAAGCGTCATTGTGAATTTTGAATTCGCCTCTTGCGGTACTAGTTATTTTCATAGAAAATACATCACCTAACTAGCTCGTATCAGTATGATTTTGCCTGTATCTTTAGGAATATTTTTAGGAAAAATAGCTAATAAATAGCTAAAAGAAGCAGACATTATTTAAAAACGCAGATTGGCTTGAATTTAAGCGTTGTAACTCCTGTTTTTTGGCGATAACATGGAAAGAAGTTTATTTCAAGCTTTATCAAACCGCCTTTAGCGTCAGTTTTTTTATGGACATTCAGTTAATTAACATCGGGTTTGGTAACATCGTGTCTGCCAACCGAGTAGTTGCCATTGTCAGTCCAGAGTCTGCCCCGATTAAGCGGATTATTACCGATGCACGGGATAGAGGTCAACTGATTGATGCAACTTACGGTCGTCGCACTAGAGCTGTAATTATCACCGATTCCAGCCACGTAATTCTGTCAGCGATTCAGCCGGAAACGGTAGCGAATCGCTTCGTAATTTCTCGCGATCATCAAACTGTAGATAATTGACTAGCAGTGGATTTTTCCCACTCCTCTTTGTGCCGGATCGGTAGTACCATGTGAATTAGACAAATTTTATGTCACTCTTGCTACAAATTCTTTAGTCATTAGTGGACTATACCAGGAACACAAGACTAATGAATAATATGTATTGATTGATTCACAGGTTGAAGGGATGATGCCAGTTTTACCCATCCACAGTAGTGCGACTACCGAAGAATGCTTACATTTAGGCAGGTTAATTGTTTTAACTGGCCCCAGTGGGGTCGGTAAAGGTACTTTAATGCGATCGCTCCTAGAGCGTCATCCAGAACTCTATTATTCCGTATCTGTGACGACTCGTTCTCCCCGTTCAGGGGAAATTGATGGCAAAAGTTATTACTTCATCAGCCGCAGTAAGTTTGAACAATTAGTTGCTGAAGGTGAATTTTTAGAATCGGCAGAATTTGCTGGTAACTATTACGGCACACCCCGTGAAGCTGTACTTAACCAAATTCATGCCGGTAAGTTAGTGGTGCTGGAAATTGAACTAGAAGGGGCAAGACAAATTCGTGCTTCCTTCCCCAGTGCCCTCAGCATTTTTATTTTACCGCCTTCCTTTGATGAATTAGAAAAACGAATACGCTCTCGTGCCCAAGACTCTGAAGAAGCGATCGCCCGCCGTCTACTCCGCGCCAAAGAAGAAATTCAAGCCGCAGATGAATTTGATATGCAAATCGTTAATGACGATTTTGAAACTGCTTTAAATGATATTGAAGCAGTTTTGTTTAAATAAATTAGGAGTTAAGAGTTAGAAGTTATGAATTATTTAAACTCCTAACTCCTAACTCCTAGTAATTAACCAAACAGACCTTGAATTAGTGCCAAATTACTAGTCAAAAAGTAAGCAACTACTGCACCACCAATACCACCAATTAAGAAAGAACTGGCGAAGTTGTTCCAGCTTTCTTTAGAGTTAAAAGCATCTGCTGGAAGCTTGGGTACGGTAACACTAGGAAGTGCTTTGGGTGGATTGCTACTAGCATACAGCGACAGAGAGCCTGTGAGAATTACAACCAGCCCAATCGCTGACAGCAACCCAGCTAAGTTAGCATCACTTGTATCCCGCAGTGGGCCCAATTTGGCAAAGGGGCCAAATAGCCAGTAACCATGAGCCATACCAACTTCTAAACCGCGTCTAGCAGGAGCCAGACCTGGGCGATAGGCAGGTAAATAATTAATGAACCACTTGCTCAAGGGAGAAGCATTAATCGGGGTTTCTAGGTTGCCTAGCTGTGGATCGCCAAATGCGGGAAAAACAACTTCCCGATTTCTGGGATCGCTGGGGAGATTTTTTGATGCATCTACTGCTTGCGCCATATTTTATGTTCGCCTCTAATTTTAAAATGGTGGCATTTTTATATTAATAATAATTGAGGCTAAAGATGCTTTTTGACTGGGAAGTTTAGAAAAGTTAATTTAGCTGCTTTCAAAAGGATGAAACTCGTAAGCTGTTCCCAGCATCACGAGTTTCAAAGAACTATTTTGTTAGTAGTTAGTAGTTACTAGTTAATTGTCAACTAACAGCTAACAAAATTTTTAAATCCTGTCTTAAACTTATGGTAGTGGGTGGAAAAGTAGGTCAGGAAACCAGTTGTTAAATAAAATCAACAAAACGGCTGTAAAAACCAAATTGACAAAAAGTAAAACTGGTCCCAAGGATAGATATTTCACGAAATAATTCTGTTGCATGAATCATTCTCCCAAATAAATCAAAAGTTGCAGGAAGGGTTAGCGTGGCGAAATGGGAATTTCTGTATCTTTAGCTACTAATTCGCCAGACAGAAATTCTTTTACAGCTGCTACAGGCCAAGTAAAGCCTGAGAGCATAATTGGCAGTGCCAAAGGCACTTCAATGATTACTTCTTTCAATTCCACGTTGCTGCCTTGTTTCTTGATCGCTTGCAGGTAAGCACGACCTACCCAACCAATC
Organism: Nostoc sp.; assembly: GCF_036918245.1. GTDB lineage: Bacteria > Cyanobacteriota > Cyanobacteriia > Cyanobacteriales > Nostocaceae > Nostoc. The sequence goes on along the minus strand of NZ_JBALEF010000043.1, from coordinate 200,910 downwards.
CAACCAGCAATATAGAGGAAGAGAATACTAGGGATCAGGAAGTCACCAGCATGATCTAGACGACCATCAACAATCAAGTGGGGGTAACCCTCAGGACCACACAGCTCTTGAGAATAACGCTCAAATCGCTTTATCCCTGATTCCGGGTCACCTGTGGTATTACGGGCATTAGCTGCTAGCTGTTGAAAAGCGGGATTATCCTTGCACGGTGTCAAATTAGCCCCTAAAGCTTGTGCTGGGGGGGCAAAGTTGAACCAAAGACTAATCGCTAACATCAAAGCAAACAATCGTCGCATAGAGTTGTTTCCTTTTATTACAAAACAAGAAGTTCTTTGTACAAAACGAAGCGGCTTGTACAGTTGTTTATTTGCATAACTAGGAAGTCATCATACTCTTGGGTGGGAACCGAGTAAAGTTTAAGTAAATAAAAGTTAAAGCTTCTCAACCAAAATAGAGTGTTGAGTGCCCAGTTAGAGCGCCGAGTATAAGAATTGTTGTTGTAGGGTAGTAAAGAAGCAAGATTTTCTCTCTATTACTCAAGACTCCAGACTCAGCACTGGCTCAACCCTAGCTATCCGCTAACAGCACTAATTACTCTCAATGACAACCGTTTTAGCAATAGAAACCAGTTGTGATGAAACAGCCGTCGCAATTGTTAAAAATCGTAAAGTTTGCAGCAGTATCGTAGCCTCGCAAATTCCAGTCCATCAGCAGTATGGCGGAGTAGTACCAGAAGTAGCGTCTCGCCAGCACTTGGAAACGATAAATGTTGCGATCGCACAAGCCTTAGAGCAAGCCCAATTAGACTGGGGAAAAATCGATGCAATTGCCGCCACTTGTGCCCCTGGACTTGTAGGAGCGCTGTTGGTGGGGTTAACTGCTGCCAAAACCTTGGCAATGGTACACAACAAGCCATTTTTGGGAGTTCATCACCTCGAAGGTCACATTTACGCAACTTACTTGAGCGAATCAACTTTAAATCCCCCTTTTCTTAGCTTACTGGTTTCAGGCGGACATACAAGCTTGATTTATGTCAAAGATTGTGGTATCTACGAAACCCTGGGACAAACCCGTGATGATGCTGCGGGTGAAGCCTTTGATAAAGTGGCGCGATTGTTAAAGCTGGGTTATCCGGGTGGGCCAGTGATTGACAAGTTGGCACAAGAGGGGAATCCTCAAGCCTTTGCTTTACCAGAAGGAAGAGTTTCTCTACCGGGTGGGGGATTTCATCGTTATGATGCGAGTTTTAGTGGGTTAAAAACGGCTGTATTACGTTTAGTGCAGCAGTTAGAGAAAGATAATGGACAAGTACCAGTGGCAGATGTAGCAGCTAGCTTTCAGGATGCGGTAGCGCGATCGCTAACCAAAAGAGCGATCGCCTGTGCCCTTGACTATGGTCTAGATACAATTGCTATTGGTGGCGGTGTAGCTGCAAACAGCGGGTTGAGAAAAAAACTCCAAGCCGCCGCCGTTAAACATAACCTACGCGTCTTATTCCCACCTCTAAAATTCTGTACCGATAACGCCGCCATGATTGGCTGTGCCGCCGCTGACCATTTATCTCGTGGTCATACATCCCCCCTCACACTGGGCGTTGAGTCTAGGTTAGGGCTTACTCAGGTAATGAAGTTGTATCAACCTATTGAGTAGTCATTTGTCATTTGTCATTTGTAACTACCAATGCCCAATGCCCTATACTCTATAACTACTGACTATCGCTCGGATGTGATCGGCCACTGCATCCGGCTGTTCTAACATAGCCAGATGTCCGCAATTAGGAATTTCCAGAACATTGTCACCACAATATTGAAAAAGCCTGTGAAAGCTAGCTAAATGGCGCACATACTTGGGTTCCATAACCTTGTCTTCCGCGCCAGCCAAAAAATAAACTGGCTGCTTCAGTTGGGATACTAGCTCAGGTAAACGATTGATTTCTTCTTCAGTTGTGGAGTCTAACAGAGTTCCCAGAGCCGCTTCTGGATCAGCCACAACGAAATCTATTACTCGCTGACGTGCCCAATAGCGCTCCAAAGGACGAGCCACACTAGCTCTAGTAAACAGCAAATCAATCAAAGGCACTTGGGACAGCCAGCGCGGACGGACTTGCAAAAATTTCTGACCCGCCGAGCGAAACTGCTCAAAGGCTTCTTTGAGGTAAATACCACCGCCAGCGTTGATACAGATAACTCCCTTAACACACTCAGGTATTTGATCTGCTCCCCAAAGAGCGATCGTCCCGCCTAATGAGTGACCAATTAGCCAAGCACTCGTAATATTTAGCTGTTTCAGGAGAGCTGCTAAATCCTGAGTATACGCAGCAGGAGTATAAAGAGAATCAAAAGATGAGCCAACCGCACTACTGGAGATGGGCATCAAACTCAAAGACATTTGTGCTCGACTAAAATCGGTTTTTACCTGGGATTGGGATTCACCAAAACCCCGCAAATCATAGGACAGGCACTGCAAATCATCTGATAGGCGGGAAATCACAGGTTGCCAATATCCACGGCTATTGAGCCAACCGTGGATAAATACTAAAGCATGGGGGCAGGAAGTGGGAGCCGTTAGCTCGTATGCGTGTGGAACGCCCAAGATTTCGATAGTTGCCATACTTATATCGTACCCTTAAGGACGGGTGCGACTAAATACTAAAGTGGAAAGAGTTAGAAGTTAAGAGTGAGGAATTTTTAACTCATAACTTATAGCTCCTCACTTTTCACTTTTTTATTTACCCAGCAACCTTTGTCGCACTCCTTCAGCAATTTTGTGACCCAGATATTCAGGAATGAGGCTTTCATTCGGCCCTAACAAGTAGAGAATTAGCCGTGTACGTCCGCGCCAAACCAGTAAATTGGCATTGACTACCAAAAGGTCTTCTTGCCAGATAGCGTACATCACTTTGTAGAATAATCCTGGTTGATTATCAGCTTCAATCACTAGAGCAGGGAGATGAAAGACCGGATCGACATAGAACTCAGTTTGTACCTGCTCTAAGCCAGTGTCAAGATTAAATTCTACTGCCAGCATCTCTTCTACCTCAAACCGACCTCCTAAAGCCTCGCGAATGGCGCGACAGACATTTTCTGCGGTTTTCTCCGTCAAGGCTTTACTACCACGAGATACCAACAGTTTGATAAAAACTAACATTGGCGGACGGATCTGACCGTATAGACTTAGACCGTGGATAGTTAATCCATAAGCTGCTAGTACACCAAAAATATCGCTGAGGAGAAAAGACTGGTTGCGGTAAGCAAAATGCAGGGCACTTTTGCTACCTTCCGGTTTCAGTTCAATAACAGCGCGTCTAGTTTTATAGAGACGGTAGGCTAGCCGCAAATTTTGCAGTTGAATTTCACTACTGACGAATTGCTCATAAAACTGGGGAAACGCTCGGTTAAAGCGCTTTAGGAGTTCCAGTGTCGAAGATTTTAAACCAGAAGCCATTGTTAAGGGTAAAACTCGCTTGCTTTCGTCATCTGGGGGCTGGGTGTTTGGGACTGGGGACTGGAGATTGAGGACTGGGAGGACAAGGGGACAACAAAAGAGTGTTCTCGATACCCAATGTCCAATTCCCAATTCCCAATGCCCAATCCTGTGTATACAATTCACTCCTAAGCTAACTTGCATTTAAGCTCTATACGAGCAATTGCCAGGATTAGGTTTTTCCATTATGAATTTTTAATTTTTAATTTTTAATTGTTTATATCTTTACCCTTTTGGTGAATTTCTCCTAGCCTTTACAACAAAATGCTAAAGTTGAAAATGATTGGTGTGAAACACGCTCTAACTGGCTGTTACCATTGCAAATCCCGAAAACAACCGAAAAACTTTGAGTGTAAAGGGTAGTAAATGGGGGTAGCGATGTTAAAAGTGAATCAACACTCCTGAGAGTGGAAACCAATTCAGTTATACTACCCGAACCGCGTTGGCATGGGTTTTTGGAAAACTTGGTTTAGTACTCCTGAATCTGTAGGGACAACTAGGACAAACCTCTTTGAAGAGCATACAGCAGAAACTGCGGGCAATAGCCCCAGTAGTATTAGCGAAGCTGCTTCAAAGGAGGCTCGGATCGTCTTTAGCACGGAACGAGATATTGACCTATATGAACTAGAAGAACTCTGTGATGCAGTTGGTTGGTCGCGTCGTCCTTTAAGAAAAGTAAAAAAAGCTATTGAGCATAGTTTTCTCGTTGCCTCAATGTGGCAAGTGAGAGGAAACCAAAAGCGGCTCATTGGTTTTGCCCGTGCTACCTCAGATCACGCGTTTAATGCCACTATCTGGGATGTAGTGGTTCACCCAGACTTTCAAAGTCAAGGACTGGGCAAGGCGCTGATGAAATACGTTCTCAAAAAACTTAGGAGTGAAGAAATTAGTAATGTCACTCTTTTCGCTGACCCCCACGTTGTAGATTTCTACCGAACTATGGGGTTTATGGCTGATCCAGAAGGCATCAAAGGCATGTTCTGGTATCCTCACTAATGCTCAACCCAAATAAAACCCGATTCGCACAATAAAATCAGGTATAGTAGTACAAATCTATTGTTTTAATTTGGTTTGACAAGGTTTAGCCGACGAACGCACAAGTAATATCTCTTGTAAAACTAAGTCGGCAGACAAACCTTTATCAGTCTAAATATCTAATCTAGATATCTAATCTAGCTAGTATTTGCAGAAGATATAAATATATTAGGCATGAGCGGTGTTATGTGATATGATTGCCTTAACGCTTTTGTGAAAGCGCGATCGCTTTGATGGGAAACTAAAAGCAAACCCAAAAAAGTAGATTAAGTATAACGGGATGTAGCGCAGCTTGGTAGCGCGCCTGCTTTGGGAGCAGGATGCCGCAGGTTCAAATCCTGTCATCCCGATTTAATTAATATAGTTAACAGTCAAGGTAATTAGCTAGGTTTCCTTTGCTAAATCTGCAATTTAATTGGATATTTTTACGGAGAATACCAATTAGGCTGTTCTGCTGTTGAAGCCTAACAGGCAAATTTCGTCATTAAGTAGTAAGGTGATTTTTGACACTGAGCTTTATATATATTTGAGAAGATATTAAACCAATCGCAGATGGAACGATTGATTAAGTAATAGCGTCAACCAATATTAGAAAAAGCCGATAAAATAGCATTTATCATCTCCAAGGTTGGAGAGAGCGAGAGACTTTTTGCTGTTTGAGAAGACATATAATAGGCATCTACGGCATTTCGCGGTAAATAGCGAAGAGAAACCTGGAAAAACACAACGTTAGCACAGCCAATTTGGGAAAACGATACTATAGCAACTCTAAATAGTTAGGGAACATTGGATTTTGACCGTTGAGGCTTAACACTCAACTTCAACGTGCACAATGAATTTTTCAAAACTAAAATGAATTGCTATATAACTAAAGCTAGTTGGTGCTGTGCAAATCCAACCATTTGTTTAATTTAATTGGACTATTGATGCGAGGAGCAGTCATGAAATCATTTATTCGCTTAGGTGCGACATTGGGTATAGCTGGCAGTGTATTTTTAACAGGGCTTTCAGGAATAGGCAATATGCCAGGACTAGGCAATCTAGAGGCGATCGCATTGCCACAAGATCAGGTCGTGAAAAAGCTCCAAGAAGTACCTGTATTCACGCTTACCAATCCTAAAGGCGAATTTGTAGTTCTTTCAAGAAACAACGCATCCAAGCCGGTGTCACAAGTGGGATTTTTTATTAGCAAGCAAGATGCTCAAAAATTCCTTGACAATCGACTCAAAAAAGAAAATCCCCAGTTGGCGGGCACTCTACAGGTTAGACCTTTGTCTTTGGCAGACTACTATAAAATAGTCCAAGAAAGCAAAAAGAAATCAGATTCCGTGATTTATACTTTAGTGCCGACGCAACAGCAGGTAGCCTCGGCAACAAGTATGCTCAATCAAAATGGTAAAAAGGTAGAGCAATTCAATGGTATTCCCTTATTTGTACCTAAATTTAAGAAAGATAATAGCTATCTGACTATTCCTCTTGCTAAAGGTAATGAACGATACATCCCTTTCTTTTTTGAGAAAGAACAAGCAGTGGCTCTGTTAGAGGAATTCAAAAAAGCCGTGCCAAAGGAAGCAGCCAATACTGAAATTCAGGTGGTGGATTTGTACGGTGTTATGGAAGCTCTCAATAGCAGCAGCGATCCTAGTATCAATAAAATTGTTCTGTATCCATCACGGGAGTCGATCAATTTTATTCGCTCCCTGGCGCCAAATCAATCACCAGCGGCCAAGCCAGCTGCTGCCCCCGCTCCGAAAAAATAACGGATATGCGCTCCAAGGTTGAGGTATGGGGGAGAAACATCTGATAGTCTCTGGTTTACAACTTTGGCAGTGGCGAAATGCAGCTCTGAAAGCAGCAGGAGCCACTGATGTCCCACCAATGGAGGTAGATTGGCTGCTCCTGGAAGTTGCTGGATTAGACCGCTTGGCACTGCGTTTGGAGTCTTTTAAAAACTGGCCGCAAATTCAACTGCAATTACCGCTAGAAGAGTTAGACCAACTGTGGCAGAGGCGATTAAATGACCGCTTACCAGTGCAGTATATTGCCGGAGTTACAACTTGGCGTCAGTTTCAAATTGCGGTGTCAAGTGCGGTTTTGATTCCTAGACCAGAGACAGAGTGTTTAATCGATTTAGCTGAAGCATCTGCTAGCAATGTTTCAGGACACTGGGCAGATTTGGGTACTGGAAGTGGAGCGATCGCACTGGGATTAGCAGATGTCTTGCCAAAAGCAACAATTCATGCAGTTGATTACAGTTTAGAAGCTCTAGCGATCGCTCGATCCAACGCTGATAATTTGGGTCTTGCTGACCGGATTCAATTTTATCAAGGTTCCTGGTGGGAGCCACTGAGATTCTTAAAAGGTCAGTTCAGTGGTTTGGTGTCGAACCCCCCTTACATACCCACCAGCACTTTACCTACTTTGCAACCAGAAGTAGTTAACCACGAACCACATCTAGCTTTGGATGGTGGCACTGATGGCTTAGATTGCATTCGCCATTTGATCGAAATCTCCCCCAGTTATTTGCAATCAGGCGGCGTGTGGCTGATTGAGATGATGACAGGACAGGCGGATGCGGTGCGAGAACTTTTGCAAAATCAAGGTAGCTATTGTAAGATTCAAATTCACGCTGATTTAGCTGGAATTGAACGCTTTGCCCTGGCCTATAAAAGTTAGGAGTTATGAGTTATGAGTTATGAGTTATGAAATTCCTTACTCCTAACTTCTAACTCCTAACTTTGTAAACATGACCCAAGTTTCTCTAACAAATCTAATTAGTGGCGCACGCGCTGGTCTTTTGGTGAGCTTTCCTACGGATACTGTTCCGGCACTTGCAGCGATACCAGAAAAAGCAGCATTAATTTTTGCGGCGAAACAACGCAGTCAAGACAAACCTTTGATTTTGATGGCGGCTAGTGCTGAAGATTTGTGGCCGTATGTCAAAGGTAGTGAGAACGAGTATAAAGTTTGGCAAGAAGTAGCAGATAAATATTGGCCAGGAGGGCTGACATTAGTTTTGCCAGCGAGTGAACGCCTACCAAAAGTTATGAATCCCATCGATCCCACAACAATAGGCATTCGAGTTCCAAACAGTGCGATCGCTCAAACTATTTTGGCGCAAACAGGCCCTCTTGCCACCACTAGCGCCAATTTTTCTGGTCAAGCGCCTTTGCAAACAATGACAGAAATTGAGGTTCAGTTTCCCCAGGTTCTGACTTTAGCAACGACAGAATGCCAGGTTGAAATACTAGGGATGGGTATACCTTCCACGGTTGCTAAATGGACAGGGATAAATTGGCAGATATTGCGGCAAGGTGCAATCAAGTTAGATATTTCGAGTGATAACCAGATCTAGGTAGCTATAATGTTGTTTTCGTGGTTTTAACAACAGAGAAATCTGAAACTTTAGTTTGCGCTGTTGTAGTTAATTAGCAAATTAATAATTGCCAGATATGAATTGGAGCAACTGGATATATCTAGGAGCAGGAATAGTACTAGGTATGGTTTTCCGTCAGTTATTTGGGCGATGGCTACGCCCGCCGCAGGCATCGTCAAATGTTTCATCTAGCTCATCCCCAGTAGCCCCATTAGCTGAACAGGATATGCCATCAATATCGCAACAGCTACAGCAAACGCAGTTGGCATACCTGATGGCAAGGGAGATGAGCCAGTTTAAAGCTGGTTTTTTGGCGCGGACTACCCATGAGTTACGATCGCCTTTTAATGGTTTGATTGGCTTACATCAATTAATTTTGTCAGATTTGTGTGAAAATCCAGCTGAAGAGCGAGAATTTATTGCCCAAGCTCATGAGCGAACACTGAAACTGCTGAAGCTAATGGATGAAATTCTCAACGTTGCTAGAGCTGAACACGGCACCAATAAATTAGATATTCAGCCCAGACCCTTAGCTTCAATTTTAGAGGAGGTTCATGACTTAACTTATATGCTGGCGGCAAATCGCAATTTTCCCTTACAGTTATTACCTGCCGACTCAGAAATTTATGTTTTGACAGATCACCTCTGGCTCCGCCAAGTATTGATAAGTTTAATAGACACTGCCATTACTCAGATGGAGGAAGGCAGCATTTGTATTTCCAGTAGCACCCTATCTACAAACAATTTTGTAAATATTTGGCTGGATTTACCAACCCATGCTATATCCTGGAGCGAGCCGATTGATTTGCTCAAAATTGAAGATCGGTTGACCCAGATTGACCAAAAGAAGACTGCTCTTTCCCCAGGAATGAGGCTATTAATCAATCAGACTCTGCTGGAAGTTATGGGAGGAAAGTTAGAGATCTTGCCCTCGACCACTGTGAAGGAACCACTTCAGCAGCTTACCAGACTACAAATCTCTATCCCTCTAGTAAGTAGTGCTGAGTCCTGAATCCTGAGTAGTAGAGACCAAATCTTGCTTTTTGACTACCCTACTACAACAGTTCTTATACTCAGCACTCAGCACTCATTGCTCGGAACTGTTTCGGTGATTCCTGAAGCTGAACTTCTGTAGCAGCAACGAAAGCATGGTTAGCCCGATTATGTAGTACCATCGTAGTGGTAGTGTTGGGTTGAAAACCAATCTTTTCGTAGAAACCCTGTTGGTAAGTAGTCATCAGATAAACGCGCTCAACCGACCTCATGCGGGGATGTCTCAAAACGGTTTCTACTAAATTGCTTCCCAACCCATTATGTTGATACTCTGGATGAATCACAACATCCCAAATTGTGGCGCGATAGATGCCATCAGATGTTGCTCTGGCAAAGCCAATGAGCCGATCGCGATCGCAAACAGAAATCACTGGCTCACTGTTGGCAATGGCTATACCTAAATCTTCAATACTGCGTCCCTTTGCCCAGAAAGCAGAAACGTTTAACAGTTCTTGGAGTTGATAAAGGTCAATTTCAGACTTGCGTTCGCCTCCGGCGCAGCGCAGCTGTTCGCTAAATTTAATCTGAAGATGGTTCATGTATGGCATCCACTTTTGGCAGTATCTTTGAGCAGACATTTGGTGAAATTAAATATATATTATCCAGAAATCTTGTAGAGACTTAGCAGTGCTACGTCTCTACATTCTTTTTCAGCAGATGTCTAGTAGGGTTAAGTCATATTTTGCTATAAATTGCTGTACGTGTAGAGAAAGAAAATTTAATGACAAATCCACTTCCATAGAGGATGAGTTGCTCCCTGTTGACGTATCCGATAAACTTGTTTTTCTAAACGTTGTTTTTCCTGCTGTGGTAGTCCGAGTAGAATATTCCGACTTTGCCAAACTAAAACAGCAGCAGTCATCCCCAGACAAAAGGCTAGACCAAAGGTAGACAGTGGATGGTAGAACAATCCAAATCTCACTGCCACCCAGGTAAAATATTGTTGCCACAGAGCAATTTCTGCACGTAGACCCCACAAGGAAACAGGCGCAATGGTCAGCCATAAACAGCCGACAAACAGCCACCTGCCATATACTGTTAGCTGATGTAGTCTTTGTACTTGTTGAGCAAACGATGGGTCAGATTTATCAAAGTCTGGGACAGTATTTAATCGTTCTTCCGGTTGATCCATAGGGGAATAAGATTGCAAGGCGTGGGTAAGCAATTCAAAATGCTTTCACCCAATTGTGAAATATACACAAGTTTAACTATCTTGAGAACTGGGAGATGTATCAATCGACTCAGCACTTTCTACCACCTGGGATTCACCCCTGCGCTCTCGCCACCAAGCAAGGAGAGTACTGGCGATGAAAATACTTGAATATGCACCCATTGTAAATCCAATAATTAAGGCCAGGGCGAAGTTTCTCAGGGTTTCGCCGCCAAATAGGAATAGGGAAAATAATGTTAGCAAAACGGTTAACGTGGTATTAATCGATCGCGTTAAAGTTTGATTGGTTGCATCATCAACAACTTTGTCAATGCGATCGTTAGGATGTTGATTCAGTATTTCCCGAATGCGATCGTAGATGACCACGGTATCTGTCACCGAGAAACCAGTAATAGTCAAAATAGCAACGACGAAAAGGCTATCAACTTCAATACCTACTACTAATCCTAAGATGGAGAAAACACCCAGCGTAATCAAAACATCATGGAACAAGGCAAGAATTGCGATTACGGCATAGTCCACCTGGAACCGCACACTTAAATAAATAACGATCCCAGCAAAGGAGACAACCAGAGCTAATAACCCTTGAGAAAATAGCTGACGACCAAGTGTTGGCCCAACAGTGTCAATTTGAGTTACTTTCGGGTTAAAGACTCCAATTTTTTCACTCAAAGCTGTTTGCAACTGGGTGCGTTGCTCGACATTTAATGTCTTTGTGCGAATGGATATTCCCTGTTGTTTTTGACCAACAACTTGGATGCTACTATTATTTAGCTTCTGAGTGTCAACTACTTCCCTAACATCAGAAATTTCAATCGGTTGAGTACAGCTGTTTGCTTGTGTACAATCGCGTTCAAATTGTAGTCGCGTACCACCAACAAAATCTAAACTGGGACGTAGTGGTGCGCCTAGTTGTTGCCAAGAAATCACCATCGCCACGATGCTTACGATCATCAGGGTGGCAGAAATTGTCCACCAAAGTCTCCGACGTTTGATGACACTAAATTTCATGACTGTACCTCCGCACCAGACTTAATTGACGTTGAGAGATTGGGACAAAACAACTCTGGCTTACGTAAGTTGGGAAATCCCAATGTTAGGAACAGCAATGTGCGACTACAAGTAATGGCAGTAAACAAATTCACCCCTAACCCTAGCGCCAATGTCAAAGCAAAGCCTTTAACTAAACCTGCTCCTAAGAAAAACAGTGCTGCACAAGAAATTAATGATGTGACATGACTATCTAAAATGCTAGACCAAGCTCGGTAGAATCCAGACTCTACAGAACGATATAAAGTTTTACCAGCACGTAGTTCTTCACGGGTGCGCTCAAAAATCAATACGTTAGCATCAACTGCCATACCGATACTGAGGATAAACCCAGCAATACCGGGGAGAGTTAATGTAATGCCTAGCAATGCGAAGGTGGCATAGGTCAATAGCGCATAGATAATCAAAGAAAAGTCGGCAATTAACCCTGGTAGTCGGTAGTAAACTAACATGAAAATTAATACTAACAGCAATCCGCCAATACCAGCGTAAATACTGCGTTGAATACTATCTTTACCTAAACTTGCCCCAACGGTACGGTTTTCAACTATTTCTACTGGTACAGGTAATGCCCCACCGCGTAGTTGCACGCCTAAGTCATTGGCTTGTTGGGCGGTAAACCGTCCTGTAATCACAGCAGAGCCACCAGTAATGCCAGTGGCGGCAAATTCTATACCCACGGTAGGAGCGCTAATAACTTCATTGTCTAGAAAAACACCAATACTACGCCCAGTACCAGCGAGATTTTTCGTCAAATTGGCAAACAGTTCACCACCCTTTTCGTCGAAGCGAATGGCAACATTCCAGTTGTTACCTTGAGTGGGTTCACCATAGGCATCCTTGAGGTATTTGCCAATTAGCGGTGGATTGGTGCTTTCAAACAATTCTGCGATCGCTTGATTATTTTTCTGTAAATTTTCTTGATTCTTGACAATTGCCGCTTTGTCGGTACTCTTGCGCAACTCTTCTTGCTTGAATTTCAATTCGGCTCTTGATGCTTGAAAAGCAAGTAGTTGAGTTTCTGTATTCGGTTTTTGGGTACGAAATTCTAACTGCGCCGTACCCCCTAACACCCGTTCAGCTTGCTCTGGATCGTTGACTCCTGGTAGTTGCACCAAGATTTTATCTGAGCTGACTGTTTGGATTACTGGCTCAGAAACACCCAGACCATTAATCCGACCTTCGACAACTTTTTTCACACCTTCCAATTCTCGGTCGGTGATTTTGGGAATTTCTGCTGATGGTTTTACCTGAATTGTGAGCTGTGAACCTCCGCGCAAGTCTAGCCCAAGAGGTATCGGAATTGTGGCAATCACCGTAATAGCGGCGATTATCAGGACTAAAATCAAAATGAATAGCGATCGCTGTCTTTGCATACCATAACTCGCAACTGACAAACGCTATAATAGCGCTCTTTTGAGGAGTTATGAGTTGGGAGTTTGGGGATGGGGCATTGGGCATTGTTATTCTTCTCTTGCCCCTCTGCCCCTTTGCCCCTCTGCCTCGTCAGTCTTTAGTCCCTAGACTCGCAACGCTACCATTTTTTCCACAGCTTCTACTATTTGCTCTGGTTGGATGATTGTTAATCGTTCCAGATTGCCGTTGTAAGGTGTGGGAATATCTTGGGAAGAAAGTCGCAGTACTGGCGCATCCAATTCATCGAATAAGCGATCGTTTATTGAGGCGATGACTTCTGCTCCAATACCCGCAGTTCGCATCGATTCTTCCACAACAATGACTTTATGGGTTTTACGTATTGATGCGCCAATGGTATCAAAATCTAATGGTTTGAGAGATATTAAATCGATAACTTCTGGATCGTATCCTTGTTTTTCAAGAGTTTTTACGGCTTGCACTACATGATGGCGCATCCGCGAGTAAGTAATAATTGTTACGTCTTTTCCTGGACGCACAATTTCTGCTTTATCTAAGGGGAGTAGGTATTCTTCTTCTGGTAAATCTTCTTTCAAGTTGTAAAGCAGAACGTGTTCAAAGAACAACACTGGATTATCATCGCGGATAGCGGATTTCAGCAGTCCTTTAGCGTTTCTTGGTGTGGAGCAGGCAACAATCTTCAACCCTGGCACAGCTTGGAAGTAAGTTTCTAGTCGCTGGGAATGTTCTGCGCCTAGCTGCCGTCCCACACCTCCAGGGCCGCGAATTACCATCGGGATTTTAAAGTTACCGCCAGAAGTATAGCGCAGCATCCCAGCGTTGTTGGATATTTGATTGAAGGCAAGCAGTAAAAAGCCCATGTTCATGCCTTCAATGATCGGACGCAACCCAGTCATTGCGGCTCCCACAGCCATCCCAGTAAAGCTATTTTCAGCGATGGGGGTATCTAGAATGCGGAGTTCGCCATATTTTTGGTACAGGTCTTTGGTAACTTTATAGGAACCGCCGTAATGTCCAACATCTTCACCGAGAACGAATACGCTGGAATCACGCGCCATTTCTTCATCGATGGCTTCCCGTAAGGCGTTGAAGAATAGTGTTTCTGCCATTTAGACCTTTTAGTACGATTATGGTTTTAGAATTTTATCGTGCTGCTGTCGCAAATACAGTGAGCGATCGCACTAGTTAGAGATTGGGTTTTTTAAACGAACCGCTCCAAGCATAGAGCGAGTGATTGCCATAACTATATCAAAGCTATTCAATTTTGATTTTAGAGGTTTTATGAGCTTTATGAGCGATCGCCTTCCACAGTTCTTTACTAAGTTGATGAGTCTCAGAGTCAATTACACAATGGGCGTTGGTCAAAACTATATCAGAACTAATCAGTGTGCCTGTGCAATGATAGCTTTGGGCATCGGCTGCTGTGCCTTGTACTCGTCCGATAGTTGACCACGGATAATTTCTACTCAATATAGGGGTACGGTTATCTATACCTCCAGGGATACCGCGATCGCTATCATAGGGTTTTTCCGACTGTTGGAGATCATCAGGCGCTGGCTGACGATTTTCTTGATTCGTTTAAGGCTGCGAATGGGACTTGATGCAAAATTCCATCACCAACGATTACTAAACGTTTGTTCCCCAACTTTCCTGCTACAGGTTCGAGGATAATTTGACTGAATGCGTCTGCTGCTTTCCCTACATCTGCAACAGCTTCAGCATTCTCTTCTGCCGATGCTCCCTGAATTAGCTGTTGCTGTAAAAGGCTTTTGAAATAATTTGCTGCTTTAGCTATCTTTTCTTGTCCGGGGAGTTCATAGCTTTGTAGAGAATTAGGAGTGACTACCCATAGATAGCTACGTTTTTCACCCAAGGAATATTGCAACATTAGAGTATCTTTATCTAGTTGTTGTTGAATCCCTGACAATTCCAGAACGTCTTTTGGATCAGTCAATTCTGCACGTTCTGGGTTAGCTGCGCGGATTTCGTCGGTAATTTTTTGTGATTCTTGAATAATATTTTTAATTTCTTGTTTGGTTTTTGCGATTAGTTCGGTGTGTGGTTCTTTTCGACTGAATAAGTCTGATAAAAACTTATCTTTGGCATTCAATTTAAACTTTCTCAATTGCCTGTCGCAGTGATTCTGCTGTCCCTTGTTTATAAAGCTGCATCCCCTCTTGATAAACCCGTTCTGCAGCAGCGCGAGTGGCATTTTGTTGAGTGGTTCCTGGCCGCTGTGCTATCTGCAACCCTCGGTTTCTCGGTGTCGCCCCCACAGCATCAGCAAGCATTACCGTACTCAGCAACAAAGTTAAACTGTAGCGGGTAAATTTTGGTAGCAAGCACCAGAAAACCCACTGAGATTTTGCACTCCCCATCATTTTTAGCCTCAATCAGTGATTATTGACAGCCCTATTCCTGCCGGAACCAATCCTGCTTATTAGTAAATTATTTAATTGTCCTCAGGGATATTGCTGAAACTTTATGTTTATTTTATGGGTGCGGTCAAAGTTTACGGTCGTGGTTTCTGTTTTTGCAACAAACTTCCTCGCCAAACCTTGATTTTCTCGTTCTCGCGCTTCCTAACGGGAGGCTACGGTGTACACACAAGTCATCGAATTATCCAAAAATCTAGCGATCGCATCCCCAGAACACCCACTCGAAAGGTTTTTGACGATATACTGTCCAAAGTTGCGTAGGCTAGCAAAAACCGCAAGCATCGCAGTTACTATCAAAATTCATAGACCTACTGTACTAAAGACAAAAATGAAGCAAACAACACAATTCACTGCGATCATTGAGCGCGAAAGGGATGGCTATGTATCCCTCTGTCCCGAACTCGATATTGCCAGCCAAGGTGACACAATTGAAGAAGCACGGAATAACCTAATTGAGGCATTAGAATTATTCTTTGAGACAGCAGATCCTTCTGAAATTCAGCAAAGGCTGCACACAGAAGTTTTTGTTACACGCTTAGAGGTAAATATTGGGTAAACCTCGTGTTCTTTCTGCTAGAGAAGTCTGCCGCATTCTGGAAGAGAACGGCTTTGTACAAGTGCGCCAGTGTGGTATTCACATTATTATGCAGATGCAAACCGAAGACTCAACAATTACTGTTCCTGTCCCTAATTACGAAGAGTTACGCATCGGTACTTTGCGATCTATTATTCGTCAGTCAGGATTACCTCGTGTTTTATTTGAAGTTACTTACAGCTATTTTCAAATACATGAAAACTGCTGTAAACCGAAAAAGTCTTTTTAGCCTTATATTGAACTTGCGTAGGCTAGCAAAAACCACAAGCATTGCAATAGCCAAAATACAAAGAATCTCACGCCCAAACACCAAAACACAACTTTGCATCTTTGCACTCACCGAAGTTCTGAGCGCCGGAAGTCGGCGCTTAGACTTCTGTCTGCGTGAGATTTCCCACTAAATTATTATTCAATAAGCCTAGCCTACTTTAACCATCGCGCCGCATCTTTGGCATGATAAGTCAAAATTAAGTCTGCACCAGCGCGTTTAAACCCAGTTAAAGTTTCCAAAACCACGCGCTCCTCATCAATCCAACCATTGAGAGCCGCAGCTTTCACCATCGCATACTCACCAGAAACATTGTAAGCCGCAACTGGCAAGTTACTCGCTTCCTTGACGCGCCATATAATATCCATGTATGCCAAGGCTGGCTTAACCATGAGGATATCAGCACCTTCAGCGATATCTAATTCAATCTCTTTAATCGCTTCGCGGGCGTTACCTGGGTCCATTTGGTAAGTTCTTCTGTCCCCAAATTGTGGTGTCGAGTCTGCTGCATCCCGGAATGGACCATAATAACCCGAAGCATACTTAGCAGCATAAGACAAAATCGGCGTATCTTGAAATCCTGCTTCATCCAAACCCTGACGAATTGCCTGCACAAACCCATCCATCATCCCCGAAGGCGCGATGATATCGGCACCAGCTTTTGCTTGGGAAACCGCTGTTTTCTTCAACAATTCCAGAGTTGGGTCATTTAAAACTCGTCCTGTTAAATCACCAACTTGCAGATAACCACAATGACCGTGACTTGTGTACTCACACAAACAAGTATCAGCAATTACAATCAAATCTGGCACTGCTGCTTTTACCGCCGTCGCTGCTTTTTGGACGATACCGCAATCATGCCAAGCGCCAGTGGCATCCACATCTTTATCAGCCGGAATCCCAAATAGAATAATAGAAGGAATTCCTAAGTCGTAAACTTCTTTTGCTTCTTCAACAATTTTATCTACCGAAAGTTGGTAGACTCCAGGCATCGATTTCACCTCATTAGCGATTCCCTCACCTGGTACAGCAAATAGTGGGTAGATTAAATCGCTTGTTGTTAAAACAGTTTCACGAACCATCCGGCGTAGTTGAGGATGAGTACGAAGACGACGGGGGCGATGTATAGGAAACATAAAATTTTATGAAGAAAAACAACGCAAATGGACACAAAACAAAGCGTCACAAAAGCAGGCTAAAATTTTCCTGCCGTCAGACAGACTACAAACAGTGCTTAACTGTCCTTTGCCCTACTCTTAATCAAGTTGTAGGGCAATTTTGTATTCTACAGCTTGGTTGTACCCATCCGACGGACTGGAAAAAAAACAACATTATGAAGCAATTCAAAATTCAAAATGATAAGACCATCTGTTGGCAAAATATTGGCAATTACCAATGCTCAATGCCCAATCCTGAGAAATCTGTGTTAGAAAACTCGGAAAATATAGGGATAACGGAAGGGTATATCAGGATTGTTGAAAACTCCGATCAGCGCCCAAATTGTTAATCCCCAGTGTAATAGATATCCCAGACCAGCTAGTGGCCCCAACAATAATAGAGGTAACACTAACCAGCCGAATATAAAAAACAGCGCTCCCAGAATTGCACCATAAAACCAGACATTAAAGTGGAAATTGATAGATTCTTTGGCGTTTTCTTTAACAACAGGATCGTCAGATACAAGCAGTATGGCGATAGGTATGCCTACAGATACCAATGTTGTGCTGAAAAAAATCGATCCATGAGACAAGGCAGATAGAAGCTTTCGCTTGTCTGTGTCGTACATTGCTTTCTCCTATTTAGTCAGATTGTTGGTTATACTACGACCCTATCATGAGCATCGTTGTCTTAAGATTAAAAGACTTACCAGAGTCAAAAAAAATTAAGCTAGCTAACAAACAAATACATTTATGTCTACTGAACTTCAGTCTGAACTTATTCAAGCAGTTGAACTTCGCCGCAACTTTGCGATTATATCTCACCCGGATGCAGGTAAAACTACACTAACTGAAAAGCTACTCCTGTATGGGGGTGCAATTCACGAAGCTGGGGCAGTCAAAGCGCGACGGGCACAGCGTAAGGCTACTTCTGACTGGATGGCGATGGAGCAACAACGGGGTATTTCTATTACCTCTACAGTGTTGCAATTTGAATACCGGAATTGTCAAATTAATTTATTAGACACTCCTGGACACCAAGATTTCAGTGAAGATACTTATCGCACCCTCGCCGCCGCGGATAATGCCGTGATGCTGATTGATGCAGCAAAAGGTTTGGAACCCCAAACCCGTAAATTGTTTGAAGTGTGTAAGTTGCGGGGTATCCCAATTTTTACATTTATCAACAAACTCGATCGCCCAGGTAGGGAACCTCTGGAACTGTTAGATGAAATTGAGCAAGAATTGGGATTGCAAACCTATGCGGTAAACTGGCCGATTGGGATGGGCGATCGCTTTAAAGGTGTTTTTGACCGACACAAGCAACAAATACACCTATTTGAACGCAGCGCCCACGGTAGCCGAGAAGCCCGTGATACGATAGTAGAATTAGGCGATCCGAAAATAGAAGAACAGCTAGAACAAAACCTGTACTACCAACTGAAAAACGATCTAGAACTGTTAGAAGGAGTTGGACCAGAGCTAGATTTACAGTTGATACACGAAGGCAAAATGACGCCTGTGTTCTTTGGTAGCGCCATGACTAACTTCGGGGTAGAGTTATTCCTCAAATATTTCCTCGACTATGCCCTCAAACCCGGTTCTCATGTCAGCAGTGTTGGCGAAGTTGCGCCTACATACCCGGAGTTTTCGGGGTTTGTCTTCAAACTGCAAGCGAATATGGACCCGAAGCACCGCGATCGCGTCGCATTTATCCGGGTCTGCACTGGTAAGTTTGAAAAAGATATGATGGTGAATCACGCCCGCATTGGTAAACTTATCCGTCTATCTCGCCCGCAAAAACTTTTTGCTCAAGAGCGAGAATCGATTGATGTGGCTTATCCTGGCGATGTTATCGGTTTGAATAATCCCGGTGTTTTTGCGATCGGAGATACAATTTACACGGGACAAAAGCTCGAATATGAGGGGATTCCGTATTTTTCGCCGGAACTGTTTGCATCTTTGAGGAATCCCAACCCCTCAAAGTCTAAACAATTCCAAAAAGGCGTTGCGGAATTGCGAGAAGAAGGTGCTGTACAAATTATGTATTCAACTGATGAAGCCAAGCGCGATCCAATTTTGGCGGCGGTGGGTCAGTTGCAATTCGAGGTAGTGCAGTTTCGCTTACAAAATGAGTATGGTGTAGAAACCATATTAGATTTATTGCCCTACAGTGTCGCCCGTTGGGTTGAGGGTGGTTGGGAAGCATTAGAAAAGGTGGGACGAATATTCAATACCACTACAGTTAAAGACAGTATGGGACGGCCAGTGTTGCTATTCCGTAATGAATGGAATTGTCAACAGTTATTGGGCGACCATCCAGAGTTAAAATTAAGCGCGATCGCCCCAGTATTTTCTAGTCAACAACCAGTGGAGGAGTGAAGAAGAATACAGAATCCAGAATTCAGAATTCAGAATTATTCTTACAGGAGATCCAACTGAATTCTGACGACTGACGCCTTTATTCAATCTTTATCGTTCACTTGACAAACAAAACTTGAGCGCGGTTGATTTCCACGGCATCCGAGGTTCGCGCTTTCGCACAAACGTGGATCATTTAGAAGAGATTGGAGTGCCAGAATTTGTATGCCTTCACATACCAAACCGTCTTTGGAGGCTGGTTTAGTTGCCCTCAAGCAAGGAAATTACCAAACAGCGATCGCTCAACTAGAACCTATTGCTAGCAGCCAAAATAATGGGACTGCTAGCTTACAAGCCCAGGTTGGTTTAGTGATGGCTTATGCTCGCACTGGCGAAGTTCCCAAAGCGATCGCTATTTCCCAGAATCTGATTGAGATTAACAATCCGCAAGTTCAAGAGTGGGCAACACGCGCTCTCGAACACCTGACAAAACGTAAAAAATCCGATCAAGAATCAAAAAAAGTCGAAACTGGATTTGTTGCTTTTGAGAATTCAACCCCAGATTCAACCCCAGATTCAACCTCCGTTACTCCCCCGGAAACTCCTACATTAGAGGAAAAGCCGAACAACGATCAAGTAATAGAAACCAAAAGCGACGACATCCCGCCGATGGTGCCACTAGCTAGACTCAAAGCTACATTAGCGACACCGGTACCACCATCGGCTGCACCCCTAAACGGCTTCATGGGTTCCGTTACCCGCACCCAAGCCAAATTATTTGGTGTTATTTACTGGCGACAAGCACAACGCGCCAGAGCATGGCAACCACTACGTAAACCAAAATTAATTCCACTGCGGCTACTGTCCGCCGGGACATTCATCGCCCTGTTTTGGGTCATCCGAGAAATCCTCAAGTTAGCATTGGGATTTATCAACCAGACTTTAGTCAAACTACCTTATCTGGAGCCGATACAGCTTTTATACCGCGACCCTACTCAACTTTTGCTAATAGTATTGGTGATTTTAATCGGAGTATCACCTTGGCTGCTGGATCTGCTACTAGCGAACTTGTATGGTCAGCGAGAATTTCCGAAAGATGTATTGAATACCCATAGCCGCGAAGCTGTTCGGGTGCTACAACGTTGTTGCCAACAGCGGCACTGGCCGTTACCCAAACTGCGGATTTTACCAACGGCTGCACCAATTATCCTGACTTATGGTAGTTTACCACGTAATGCCAGGATTGTTGTGAGTCAAGGCTTATTAGAGCAGTTGGCAGATGATGAAATCGCCATTATTTACGCCACGCAGCTAGGGCATATTGCTCACTGGGATTTTGCTGTAATGTCTTTGTTGCTGCTGGTGACACTACCAACTCATAAGCTATATCAACAAGTGTCGGAGTTGGGAGACAAAATATCAGCGAAAATTTGGCGCTGGCCAGTGACAATTTTGGCGAGTCTAATTTATGGAGTTTGGTGTTTGCTGACTGGGACTGCATTGTGGTTGTCGCGATTGCGGCTTTATTATAGCGATCGCGTCGCCGCTGAAATTACTGGTAATCCCAATGCCCTGATTCGCGCTTTACTCAAAATCGCCATTGGTATTGCTGCTGATATCCAAAAACAAGAACACACCAGTTGGCAACTGGAAAGCTTAAATCTTTTAACACCAATCAGCTACCAACAGAGTTTGTCTTTGGGCACTATTGCCAGTAATCTATCTTTTGAATCCTTTTTGAAGTGGGATATTGCCAATCCCTATCGCCGATGGTTTACGATTAATAATAGCCATCCTTTAATGGGCGATCGCCTCGAACGCCTCTGCCAAATAGCCCGTCACTGGCATCTAGACACCGAACTACATTTTGCAAGCGTTCCATCAAAGGTTAAGCGTCAGTCTTTTCTATTACAAGTCGCTCCCTGGTTGGGAATTCCTCTAGGGGTTCTGTTTGCAGCTTTCGTCTGGCTAACCTGGCAACTAGCATTCACACTCAAGTTTTTAAATCTAAAGTGGATATATGAAGATTGGTCTTTCATTACAGGCTGCCTTCTGATTGGCTTTAGCATTGGTACTGTGATGCGGATTAATTCTTTCTTTCCCGATATTAAACCTGCCACCGTGCAAACTGATGACAGCTTACCCAATCTGTTATCTGACCCTTCTGCCTTACCTATTGATAGCGTCAGCGTGCGTCTTGTGGGTAAATTATTAGGTCGTCAAGGCACTAGTAACACCCTAGCGCAAGATTTAATCTTGCAATCCAGCACGGGTTTGGTGAAATTACATCACATTTCTTGGCTAGGACAGTCAGTCAATCACCAGGATCTAATCGGTCGGCAAATTATCGTCACAGGTTGGTTCCGGCGAGGAGCAACACCTTGGATTGATATCCAAACCCTAGAAACTCAAAGTGGTAAAACCATTCATAGCCCTCATCCTATTTGGTCTACTTTTTTGGCTGTTGCAGCACAGGCTTGGGGCGCATACGTCTTTCTCACTGGTTAGTCATTGGTCATTAGCCATTAGTCATTAGTCATTAGTCATTAGCAAAGGACAAAGGACAAAGGACAAATCGGAATGTAAACAAAAGTTGCAGGTTTCCTTAACAAGTGTTACATTTATTTACACAAACAAGAGCAACCGACATAACTCAGCATCACCGCTTAGTTGTGGATTTAGGTGCTTTTTCCCCGCTCTATACCTTTTTATCCTCCCAATACAGCAGCAAATTAACCAGCCAGTGGCTGGTTTTTGTTTCAAACTATCTCACCTGAATAAAAAAATGTGTTTTATGTTACGATGCAGTAATACTAATGTCGGAAATGTATGCGCTAAACTAGCTACGTAGAAAATACCGTGGTAATGTAAGGAATGGTATTTGATTCTGCGAATAAGGGCATAAAAGAAAGCGTGTACTTTAGCAGGCAATAGACTATTAAATTTACAATTCTTAGAATTAAGGTGTTATTAGCTCACCATAGTGTGAGCCTTTGGATTAAATAAGCTTGATCCCGACGAAAAACTGTATTGTTGTATAGGTTGACAGTTTCGAGCAAAAAAATTGGTTTATGGCAGTCTTGGTCAATAGCATCTATTTAAAAGCTAAAGCTAAGTGATTGTTTTCTTGCCTTGCCATGTTCATTCAACTCTGGAGGTATAGTTCATGTCTGTTCGCCTATATATAGGTAATTTGCCTAAAGATGAAATAGATCGTCAAGATCTGCAAGCCGTTTTTGCAGCAGAAGGTGATGCTGTAACTACTAAATTAATTAAAGACCGCAAAACTGGCAAATGCCGTGGTTTCGGTTTTCTTACAGTCAACAATGATGAACAAGCTGACGAAATTATTGAAAAGTATAATGGTCAGATGTTCAAAGATACTCCCATTAAGCTAGAGAAGGCATTACCTCGGACAAAGGGTGAAGAGGGCGACGAGCAAGCTCCTAAACCAGTTACTCTTGCTAGTAATAGTACCCCGACTCCTAGCCCCAACAGAGAAGGTAGCCGTCGTGAGAAAAGCTCTAAGAAGCCTCGTCGTGGCGGCGGTGGCGGAGGTTCTCGTGAAAGCAGCACTACAACCACCGATTCAGACGCTATTCGTCCAGATCCTCGTTGGGCTTCGGAATTAGAAAAGCTGAAGCAGATGCTAGCTGCACAAACTACAAATTAATCCTCAAGGGAGAGACATTAAAAATTAAAAGTCAGAATTATTTCTTGATTTTTAATTTTTAATTGTTGACGATTGCCTAGCTGCTTAGTTAAAAGCTACTTGCAGCTATTTTTGTAAGTGTATACTTATACAACGTAAATTGTATAGAGTTGCTGTTAAAGCCTGTTTATAAAAAAATTAAGTTTTTGTGATTAATCGCATTAAAAACCTAACTGAAGATGAATGCGATCGCATTCATCATCTGGATTTGACAACTTATAGTCAATAATGGCTAGCTTCAGACTGCCAAGAGAATCAGAGGCGCGATCGCTCTAAAGATAATTTACACTCAAGGTAAGACCGATCGTTTGCAGCTTCTGTTATGTCCTCAACTCTAGATTCTTTGCCACCTGCGCTCGCTAAAATTGTCGAGCGCTTTCAACGGTCAACCGACCAAAGAAGACGTACTGAACAGCTAATTGGCTACGGTAACAAGCTGAAGGATTTCCCAGAAGCTGACAAAGTACCGGAAAATAAAGTTCCTGGTTGCGTTTCTCAAGTTTACATCACCGCTTCACTTAATGATGGTAAGGTGGTATTCCGGGCTGATTCTGATGCCTTCATAAGTAAAGGAATGGTTGGTCTTTTAATTGAAGGATTAAATGGACTAACTTCCACAGAAATATTGCAACTTACTCCAGATTTTATTCAAGAAACAGGTTTAAATATTAGCCTGACACCTTCGCGTGCTAATGGATTTTACAACATTTTCAAAACCATGCAAAAAAAAGCATTGGAATGTAAGTTAGATTTACCTAACTAAACTTGGTCATTAGTCACTTGTACTGAGCAAAGCCGAAGTATTGGTCATTAGCAAAGGACAAATGACAAAGGACAACTGACAAATAAGGTACAACTACCAAAATTTAGTCTAATGTCAACAAATTTATTATCTACCTCTGCTGCTACTGGCTTTGGTGGAGTAGTTCAAGAATATCTCTGGAATTGGGAAAATCAGCAATTGCGCGTTGTTTATGAAACCCTCGGTAAAGGTTCACCGCTATTGCTACTACCATCTTTCAGCAGTGTTTCGACACGTTCGGAAATAGGCGAACTTGCCAAGTTATTAGCTTGCAATTTTCAGGTTGTAGCCATAGATTGGCCTGGATTTGGCGAATCTTCTCGTCCTAGCTTGAATTACCGACCGGAAATATATCAGCAATTTCTGGAAGATTTTGTCAAAGCTATTTTTGATACTCCCATTACTGTAGTCGCAGCTGGTCATGCAGCTAGTTACGTTTTACAATTAGCTGTGAAGCAGGCTGCTTTCTCAAAAATTGTATTGTTAGCTCCTACTTGGCGTGGTCCTTTGCCGACAATGGGGGCAAGTCAGCAAATAGCTGGTATGGTGAGAGGATTAGTGCGATCGCCTATACTTGGTCAAGCTCTCTACAAACTCAATACTACCCAATCTTTCTTAAGTTTTATGTACCGTCGTCATGTTTTTACTGACGCGGCTAAAATTACACCCAGTTTCATCGAGAAGAAGTGGCACACGACTCAACAACCAGGAGCGCGATTTGCATCTGCTGCCTTTGTAACTGGTAATCTTGATGCTGTACGCGAACAATCAGATTTTTTGGAACTTGTGCAGTCTTTAAGCGTACCGCTCATGGTAGTAATTGGGGAATCTAGCCCACCGAAATCACGAGAAGAAATGAACGCTTTGGTAGCCTTACCAGGAGTGAAAAGCGTTTTTATTCCTGGTTCTTTGGGGCTGCATGAAGAATACCCAGCAGTTGTTTTAGAAGTAATTCAAGATTTTTTGTTATCTCAAAAATAATAACCAGAGATGAACATAGATCCCATTCTAGGGGCGCACAGATGTGCGCCCCTACTTATTTAAATGAGAATCGTCATATTACAGATGCATAAAAATAAAATATTTCTTGATTAAATTATGTGATGATTTTGCTGAAACCCAAAAGAACAGGAAGTTCGCACAAAAATATAAAAAGATTTATCATAGGCGATAATGATTATCCATAAGGTGAGACAAGAGGAATTTAGAGTATGGTGGCTGACGTAATCAACAATTCAGTTCCCGTTACTGTTCTTACAGGCTATTTGGGAGCAGGTAAAACGACTCTACTCAATCACATCCTCACCTACGAACACGGCAAAAAAGTTGCTGTGATTGTCAATGAATTTGGGGAAGTGGGTATTGATAATCAGTTGATTATCGATACAGATGAAGAAATATTTGAAATGAACAATGGCTGTATCTGTTGTACAGTGCGCGGCGATTTAATTCGCATTATTGGCAACTTGATGAAGCGGCGCGATAAATTTGACCATTTAGTAATTGAAACGACTGGATTAGCCGATCCTGCACCAGTGATTCAGACATTTTTTGTTGATGAAGATTTGCAAAGCCAACTATCTCTAGATGCAGTGGTGACAGTTGTAGATGCCAAGCATATTTGGCAGCACTGGGATGCCGACGAAGCACAAGAACAGATAGCTTTTGCCGATGTAATTTTACTTAATAAAACTGATTTGGTAGCGCCAGAAGAGTTAGATGAATTAGAAAAACGGATTCGGGCGATGAATGCGATCGCAAAAATCTACCGTACCCAAAATTCTGAACTAGGAATGGATGCTTTATTAGGTGTAAAAGCCTTTGATTTAGACCGCGCATTAGAAATTGATCCAGATTTCTTAGGCGAAGATGCCCACGTACACGATGAAACTGTCTTTTCTGTAGCTTTAGTAGAAGCAGGCGCAGTCGATGGAGAAAAATTAAACACTTGGCTTTCGGAGTTACTGCGTACCCAAGGGCCAGATATTTTTCGGATGAAAGGCATTTTAAATATTGCTGGAGAAGATAATCGATTTGTATTCCAAGGAGTACACATGATATTCGATGGCAAACCCGATCGCCCCTGGAAACCCAGCGAAACCCCCAAAAACGAACTAGTTTTTATCGGTCGTAATCTTGATGCAGCTCAACTCAAGCAAGATTTTCTCGCCTGTCTAGCTTAAAACAAGCTGTTCTTGAGCAGAGGGCAGAGGGGAAATACCTAATGCCTAATGCCCAATGCCCCATGCCCAATGCCCCTGCCCTCTTTACAAATATGAACACCACAACCAGCAAATCTAAGGAATTTGAACAACATTATTCGGGGATACTTTCAGATTATGTAACTGTGATCGCTTGGTCGCCACAAGGTCAAACTTTAGCAGCAACTTCCGCCGCCGGAGAAGTAGTTCTGTGGAATGATGGCGAACTCACAACCTTACAAACTGGTAACGGTAAATCGGTAGACTGTCTTGCCTTTTCGCCAGATGGAAAATTTTTAGCTGTTGGCGGACAAGATGGACAGGTGAAAATTTGGCGCGATACTGAATTAATTGCCACGTTGGGAAATGCTCCTGCATGGGTTGACAAACTAGCTTGGAATTACACCAGTAACCAACTAGCTTTTAGTTTGGGGCGTTACGTCCAAGTCTGGGATGCAGATACTCGTGAAATTGTTGTGACGCTGAATTTCGACAACTCTTCAGTATTGGGTATAGATTGGCGCATTGACGGACAATACTTAGCCATTAGTGGTTATAAGGGAGTGAAGATTTGGCATAGTCAAAACTGGGATGAAGAACCATACAGCTTAGATATGACTACTGTCAGTTTAGCGATGGCTTGGTCGCCCGATGGCAAATTCCTGGCTTCTGGCAACATGGATCGTAGTGTCACCGTTTTGGAATGGAACAACCCCGATCCTTGGGTGATGCGTGGCTTCCCTGGTAAAATTCGCCAATTGGCATGGTCAGAAGCTACTACCAAAGTGGGTGCGCCAATACTGGCATCTTCTAGCGTTGAAGGTATTGTAGTCTGGGAAAAGCTAGAGGATGATTCATTAGGTTGGGAAGCACGAGTATTAACTAATCATGTGGGTGTAATCAATGCGATCGCCTTTGCACCTAAAAGCTTTCTTCTCGCTTCTGCTGCTGCTGACGGCTGGTTATGTTTGTGGAACAAAGCCAAGGAAGTATCCCAAATTATCACAGGTGTCTCAG
Source organism: Nostoc sp. (assembly GCF_036918245.1). Lineage (GTDB taxonomy): Bacteria > Cyanobacteriota > Cyanobacteriia > Cyanobacteriales > Nostocaceae > Nostoc. The sequence continues at coordinate 173,796 of NZ_JBALEF010000043.1, read as the reverse complement.
CAGGATTTTCCAGCCTAGCTTGGCATCCCCAAGGCAAGTTACTGGCCGCAGGCGGTGAACAGGGCGAATTACTTGTATGGTCAAAGGTTTTGCGGGGTCAGGGATTCGGGCGTAGTTAAAAGAATTCGTAATTCGTAATTTGTAATTAAAGACTGTTACATCAAAGTATTTATACGCAGACTGAAAAAAGCGCCACTTTATAGACGTTGGCGTTAGACTCTCCCTTTGGGAGAAGGGTAATTAAACCCAAAAATTACGAACTACGTTAGCGTAGCGTTAGCGAGTCCCCTTGGCGTTAGCCTCTCCCTTTGGCAGAAGGGGAGACGCCAAGGGCGATAGCGTAGCGTTAGCGAGTCATCGAGCGTCACGAGCGTCATTACGAATTATTAAAGTTGAACCTTGGCAATTTATTGGCTATGCTGTATCAACAAAGGTATATTTGTGTGAATTATGAACATTGTCAAACTAATTTTACTTGCCTGTCCCGCATTTCTGGTATCTATGATACTGGTAGCCAATCCAGCACAGGCATCAAGTCTGAAATCTGCTTATGCTACACAAATTATGACGGTAGCATCTACACAACAAATTTCTGATTTAGCAACACCAAAGTTGACTCAAACATCCAATCCGATTATTGATCAACTTGGTTGCAATTGTGCCAACTGTGTTCAGTCTAAATTTCAGTCGCTACAAGGCAAGCTGCCATCAGTCGGTTTTTAATAAAGTTAGGAGTTATGAATATTGTTGGGGCACAGCATTGCTGTGCCCTTATTAATTTTATAAGCTTTTTATACGTAACTATCGCACTGGTTGCAGCATAATTATTTATGATATTCGCTAAAAGTCACGCCTAAAAAACGAAGTAGGAAAGTTGTTAAGTGAATCCCTGGATACTGAGAAAGCTGCTGGTAAGCCAGTGAAGTTGGTACGTTCGCCATCTGCACCCAAGCTGTTAAGCTCTTGTTAAAAGAGCTAGTCCGGGGATTAGAAAACTTGCTAGAGTGAACAGAGTTAGCCTTAATGTCTAATCGCCAAAACCTATACATCTCATGGATTTTGCTAATATTGCATCCCAGCTAAACGCTGGAACGATTTTACCAGAGGGGATTGTTATTCTCACCCTCTTGGGGGTTTTGATTGTTGATTTGATTTTGGGGCGTACATCCGCACGCTGGATTGGATATCTAGCGATCGCAGGTTTATTTGCTTCGATTGTCGCCCTATATTTTCAATGGGACGCTCCTAATCCCATCGGTTTTACCGGTAGCTTTAATAGTGACGACCTGAGTATCGTCTTTCGCGGTATTATTGCCTTGTCTGCGATCGCCACTATACTGATGTCAATTCGCTACGTTGAGCAGAGCGGCACCGCTTTAGCCGAATTTATCGCTATTTTGCTAAGTGCTACTTTAGGAGGGATGTTTTTATCCGGGGCTAGTGAGTTGGTGATGATTTTCATCTCCCTAGAAACCCTGAGTATCTCCTCTTATCTATTGACAGGTTATACCAAGCGTGACCCCCGCTCCAATGAAGCGGCGTTGAAATACTTGTTAATTGGAGCTTCCAGTACGGCAATATTTTTGTACGGTGTATCACTGTTGTATGGACTATCTGGAGGACAAACGGAACTAAGTGCGATCGCTAATGGCATTGCCACAGCGAAAGTGGGACAATCTTTAGGTTTAGTGATTGCGTTGGTTTTTGCGATCGCAGGTATTGGCTTCAAAATCTCCGCTGCACCCTTTCACCAGTGGACACCAGACGTTTACGAAGGCGCTCCCACCCCAGTCATCGCCTTTTTATCTGTCGGTTCCAAAGCAGCTGGGTTTGCCCTAGCCATCCGCTTGCTGACAACAGCCTTCCCCCTTGTTGCTGACGAGTGGAGGTTTGTCTTCACAGCTCTAGCCGTTCTCAGCATGATTTTGGGTAACGTAGTCGCCCTAGCTCAAACCAGCATGAAACGGATGCTAGCTTATTCATCCATTGCCCAAGCTGGGTTTGTGATGATTGGGTTGATTGCTAGTACACAGGCAGGATATGCCAGTATGATATTTTACCTACTGGTTTACCTGTTCATGAACCTGTGTGGTTTTACCTGCATCATCCTATTCTCACTACGGACAGGAACCGACCAGATTGCCGAATACTCTGGCTTATATCAAAAAGACCCACTGCTAACACTGGCCTTGAGTATCTCCCTGCTTTCCTTGGGTGGTATTCCACCATTAGCTGGGTTTTTCGGCAAGATTTACTTATTCTGGGCTGGTTGGCAAGCAGGACTTTATTGGTTAGTTTTGTTGGGCTTAGTCACCAGCGTCGTCTCCATTTACTACTACATTCGCGTAGTTAAGATGATGGTAGTCAAAGAACCCCATGAAATGTCCGACGCGGTGAAGAATTATCCACAAGTGCGTTGGGATTTACCTGGGCTAAGACCTTTGCAGGTCGGTTTGGTGGTAACATTAATTGCCACTTCCATAGCAGGGATTTTGTCAAATCCACTGTTTACATTGGCTAACAATTCCATCTCCCATACCCCATTTTTGCAAGCAACAATCAACAGTAGTGTAAAAGCAAAAAAACTCTCGCTTTTACCAAAATTAGATTCGGTTAGTCAGTCTCAACCCTCAGTTGATTCTACTGCTAAGATTTAACCGAGTCTCAACCAAACTTTGTACCCAAAAACACGCCTGTTTGCTAATTAGCAGACAGGCGTTGTCATATCTTTTAACTGAAATTTTATGAGGCTGATTGAATAGGTATTTTAATTACAAATTCTGCACCTTTTCCTGGAACAGAAAAACAGTTAAGTTGCCCGTTATGTTTTTCGACTATAATCTGATAGCTTATATATAGCCCTAGTCCAGTACCTTTGCCCACAGTTTTAGTGGTAAAAAACGGATCAAATAGTTTTGAGCGAACTTGTTCATTTATCCCCAAAGCATTATCAGCAATACTAACCGCTATCCAATTTTTATCAATTACCTCAGTTTTAATTTGAATTTCGGGATTATTTTTTGTCAGTTTCTGATTGTCAGTAGTTTGTGAATTGACTGCTGACCACTGACCATTATTCGCTGACACCTCCAGTGCATCGATCGCATTAGCAAGAATATTCATAAACACTTGATTGAGTTGACCAGGGTAGCAAGTTATATTCGGCAGTTGACTATATTTTTTAATGACTTTGATTTCTGGGTACTCATGTGTAGCTTGCAGGCGATGCTCGAAAATCATTAAAGTACTATCAATTCCTTCATGGATATTAACTTGCTTAAGTTCTGCTTCATCAAGTCTGGAAAAATTACGTAGTGATTTAACAATTTCCTGAATGCGCTCTGTTCCCACTGTCATTGATTGGAAGAGTTTAGTTATATCTTGAATTAGAAAATCCAAATCTATTTCTTCTATTTGTTCTTGGATTTCTGGAGGACTACTTGGACAAAATTGTTGATAAATTTGCACCAATTTAAGTAAATCCTGAGTGTATTTATGAGCGTGGTGAAGATTCCCATAAATAAAACTTACAGGGTTGTTAATTTCATGGGCAATACCAGCAACCATCTGACCTAAACTAGACATTTTCTCAGCTTGGATAAGCTGAGTTTGGGTAAGTTGTAGTTCGTTTAGTGTTTCTTGTAAAGCAGTTGTACGTTCTTCAACCCGAATTTCTAACTCTTGATTCGCTTTCTTGAGCGCTTCCTCTGCCTGTTTACGTCTGTGAACTTCTTTTGCTAACTCATCGATTTTTTCGTTCAAGAGAACGAAATTACTGCTGGTCAGAGTTCTATTTTCCAAGCGTAAGAGAATTAAAGCTGAACATCCAGGAGACCAAGGTTGAATAACGGCTCCTTGGCTACGACATATTAACGTTTGCCCATCATTCTTTCGTAAAGTCAAAGAGCCAATCACCATTGCCCTGCTACTTGAACAAGCTTGCAGATACTTTAAAATATCGTTGGCAGGCTCAGTTACAATTTCAACAAGCATTTTTCCCCGGAGTTCCTGACGGCGTAACCCCAACATATCTGCTACTGGTTTATTGGTAGCTAACAACTGACCCTCTCCACTCACCAGAAGTAAAGGTTCTGGTAAAACTCTGGCAAATTCAAGAAATTGTTCAGGAGTCATGGGGCTTTAACTTTCACGGTTTGACTCTACTTTACATATCTGCACTAAACTTATATACTGGACTTATTTTGTTTGATGCTGAAGGATTTACACAGATTCTATTCCCCTAAAGTATTCTCGACCTTCTGCATCTTCTGCCTCTTCTGTAAGTTTTAAGTAAACAATAATTTTACATCCAGAATAACCTTGTGCTATCGTCTCTTGCAATTCTACTTTCGCATATCCTAGATTATTAGCTGCGATCGTTCCAAAAACGTTTGAAGTCATCATGCACATGGCAGGGCGATTAAGTACTTTGTCGCCAAATGGGCAAACACGGTTGCCAAAGACAATTTTTTCATCATTCTGCTCAATAATATAAAAATCGCCCTGGATTCGTTTTTTTAAATCAATCAAAACATCAGCTACCTGCTTACGAGAAAGCTTAGATATCTCCAGGGCAGATTTATAATCTTGGTTAATCTGCCTTCCCATCTTTTCACCAACAACGCTAATAAATCCCGAAGCTTCTTCTAAACCAACTACATCCTGCAAAGTACCAGATAATTCTCTGATTAGTGTACGTAAAAATATATCGCGTTCTAAAGAAAGATTAAGTGTGGCTGTTGAGTGCTTGGGTGCATTGATCATAAATTTTGAGGATACCATCTTGGAAGTACAGTTATAGAGTTCCCCAAAATGTCTCTAAAGTAACTACTTAATCTTTTTATTCTGAAAATTTGATGTTTGCTTTTGGTTCTAATGAAAAAAATGTCCATAACAAATTCTGAGCCTTATCATTGTGACAGTTTACCGTTTTGCATAGTCTCTTCTATGTTACGTCCCCATTATCCTTTCTAACCCTCATTCCAAAGTAGAGAATTAGATTAAGTCTTAAAAAGGTTAGCCAGCAAAATATTAAGTGTTTTCCCATGAGCAGTGGGCTTGGATTGCGAGAATCTTCTAGGTAAAAATATCGTTAACACTAAACATATTTTATTATTAACTCGTGCAGAAATGCACTTATTCGCAATCAGGATACAATTTTTATGTTTTTTATAAATAAACTTCGTTCCTTTAAAAACGTAACTAATTACGAGGGATGAAGTATGAATAATTTGGTCACTATAAATTGCTAATATATTGAACATCTATTTTTTAAATAGTTTAAAAAAATTCTAAATTTGCTACTTTAATAAATAGGTATAGTCATGATAAAATCAGAACCTTTTCCTAACACAGAATTTACTTCTAGAGTTCCTTTATGTTTTTGGACAATTATTTGATAAGCAATTGATAACCCTAATCCTGTTCCTTTTCCCACAGGTTTTGTTGTGAATAAATGATCAAATATTTTTTGCTGAATATCAGCCGATATTCCCACCCCATTATCTTGAATCCGAATCAAGACATGATTCTTATCTTCAGTGAGGGCAGTATGAATTGTAATTTGATTGGGATTTAGCTTAATATCATTAAAACTCAGTCCAGCATTAGACTCATCTAAAGCATCAATGGCATTTGCCAAGAGATTCATAAATACCTGATTCAATTGTCCTGGAAAGCATTCTACTAGGGGAAATTCTTCGTAATATTGAACTACTTGAATAGCAGGACGAATCTTATTCACTTGTAAACGGTGCTTGAGAATGACGAGAGTACTGTTAATACCTTCATGAATATTAAAGAGAATTTTTTGTTCTGTATCTGCTCTAGAGAAAATTCGTAGGCTATGGCTAATATTGAAAATACGATCTGTACCTTCTCTCATTGAGGAAATGAGTTTAGGTAGATCCTCGCGCACGTATTCTAAGTCAATCATTTCGATTGTTTCTTGAATTTGCTGAGATGTTTTAGGATAGGTCTGCTGATAGAGGTCAATTAGATATAATAAATTATCAATATACTCTTTAGCTGGAGTCAGATTAGCTGCAATAAAGCCAACTGGGTTGTTAATTTCATGAGCTACATCTGCTACCATGCTTCCCAAAGTAGACATTTTATTCTCCATTATCTGAAGATTAAGAAGCATTATTTCTAGCTCATGGCTTCTTTCTTCTAACTTATTTTGATATTCTTTTAATTCATCAATTACTCTTCTGAGCAAACATTCTTTTTTTCGGTTTGTTTCTTCAAGTTTTATCCGGTCTGATTCAGAGCGCTCTAATTTCTTTTGGAGAATTCGATTGGCTTTTTTTAATTCTTTAATTTCTTGTTGATAATCTAATATTCCCATTAACTTTTAATGACTTCCCAAAATTAAAGTTACAAAAGTTTCATTATGGAATTGCGTTTGGCTAATTCCATCTATAGGAGCAATTTCTCCATAAGAATAAAATCCACAGGCAGGTAAATAGTCAGTCAGACAAAGTTTCGTATTCTGATACTCTTCTTGTGCCCTAGTACCAAGTATTTGCCGACGAGCTACACAGGAAAAAAATAAAACAGCACTTGGTTCTGTACCAGGATAATTATCTAAAGCAGTCATAAATGATGCTTTGGAAGCTGCCAAAATATCTTCATAACCTGCTTCGGAAATTTGAATAATTGCTCGATCGGGAATATCTCCAAAAAAGGTTATGCTACTAGATTCTTGATTGTAAGTAATAGGTGCTCTTATATAAAAATTGTCTTCATTTTCATCAAAGACTGCTAGTGGATATTCCATTGAAGGAGGAAGCAAACCTAAATAATGATGATAAAAATCTAAAGCTGGTTTACCATCTATTTCATAGACTATGTTTTTATCTACTTTAGTCACTTTGCTTGTTTGACCAATAGGATGCCAACCACTTGCAACAGCATGGGAAAACAATATTGTGCCGGAAAAAAGCAGAATTGGTACAGAATCACTTAATACTTCTGTTTGAAAAAATTGATATGTACTTAGATATCTTGATTGATCGCCTGCTAAACCACCGAATATTGGCATATATTGACCAAGAGCTAGCTTTAAGCCATTCAATATAGAGACACCACTAGTTGTCAGGCTCTCTGGATGAGTTAGGCATAGCTTTGGAGGTGCAGTACTTTTTGCTTTGGCTTGCTCCACAGCTTGTTTAGTTGCAGTAATTGGATCGTCTGAAACTTTGCGTCCAACTCCTGCATGAATTTCAATTTCGTCTGAGCAAAACAACATCAAGGTGATTGAATCTTGCTGAAACTCTAAGACTGAAGAAATTTCTCCATCTGTTGTTCCACCAATCAACTCAATCCCCGGAAAAGCCCGATCGATTTGCTGCAAAATGAGAGAATGATCGAAGTCAATTGCAGCAAAAATAATCCCAGCTTTTGGTATATCTCCTGCAAGAGAACTGGTACATTGCTGAAGAACTTCTTCAACTGCTGAGAGAGAATCTGGATCGTTACTGTGACCTACTACTGCCTTTAACATAAATTTATTTATTATGTTTATAAACGGAACTTACTATAATTATTAAATGGGAAGTTTAATGATAAACTCTGAACCTTGCCCTATTGATGAATTTACCTCTAGAGTTCCTCCATGTTTTTCGACAACAATTTGACGGGCAATTGATAATCCTAATCCTGTACCTTGACCCACAGGCTTAGTGGTGAATAAATAGTCAAAGATTTTTTGTTGGACATCAGCCGACATTCCCACGCCATTATCTTTAATCCTAATCAAGATATAATTTTTATCTTCAGTGAGAGTGGTTTGAATCAAAATTTGATTAGGATTTGCTTCAATCTCAATATAGGTAAGTCCTACATTAGACTCCTCTAAAGCATCAATAGCATTAGCTAATAAATTCATAAATACCTGATTTAGTTGTCCGATAAAACATTCTAATTCTGGCAATATATCGTAATCTTTAATTACTTGAATATCGGGTCGAACTTCAGATGCTTTTAAACGGTGTTTGAGAATCATAATTGTACTGTCTATGCCATCATGAATATTGCAATAAACTTTGCGATCGCTATCTGCTCGAGAAAAGGTTCTCAAGCTGGTACTAATGTTGCGAATGCGCTGAACTCCCTCTTTCATTGAGGAAATTAAATTAGGTAGATCGGCAAGTATATACTTCAAATCTATCGCTGCAATTTCCTCTTTAATTTCTGGAACTGGATTAGGATAGTGCTGATTATAAAGGTCAATAATGTTAATCATGTCTTGGAAATATACTGAAGCGTGGCCAAGATTGCCATGAATGAAACCAACTGGATTATTAATTTCATGAGCAACTCCTGCTACTAATTGACCAAGGGCAGACATTTTTTCTGTCTGTACAAGCTGAAGTTGAGACTCTTGTAGGTCTTTTAATGCCCTAGATAATGCTGATGTCCTTTCTAAAACTCGTTTTTCTAAAGTTTTTGCAAGATTTCGTAATTGAAGATGGGTTTTAATTCTAGCTAATAACTCTTCTTCATGAAAGGGTTTTGTGATGTAATCAACTGCTCCTATGTTTAGACCCTTTACCTTACTGTGAGTATCAGAATTTGCTGTCATAAAAATTACGGGTATATCACAAGTAGCTGAATTTTCTTTCAGTCTTTTACAAGTTTCAAATCCATCTATTCCTGGCATTATCAAATCTAATAAAATTAAATCAGGAAGTTGGAATTCAACCTGCTTAAGTGCTCTTTCTCCATTATTTTCTGTGATAACTTTAAACCCTACATTAGTTAATGTATTAAAGACAATTTCTAAATTAGTATTAGTATCATCTACTACTAATATCAAACTATCTTCTGGGGTATAAAGCATTTTCATATCTGGTTTTTCATTCATATATTTAAATTAATTTTCTTCATTGTTAGTTATTCCCTATTTGCCCTGCGATCGCAGCTAAGTCACCTCTATTTTATTGGCAGACTGACTGCAAATTTCTCGTCTGACAACCCTATAGTTCCCAAAAACTCTGATAACAGCAACATTCTCACACTAAATTGCCTACAGCTTTTTGCAGAAGCGATCGCTAATGGACATCAATCACCAATTTAAATTTTCACCAAAGTTGAAAATCATCTTTTATGAAGGCGATCGCTCTTAAATTACTTACTATTACCCTTGTTTTTTAGAAAATTAGCGCTAACTAAGAACAATATTCTTGATGCCTTAAGTTAATCTTTTCAGTTAGTCAACAGTATTTATCATGAATATTCCTAGATGTAACTATATTTTTTATCAAAATTTTATAAAAAATATAGTTACAGATAATTATGGTTAGTTTTTTTAAACATTCAACAATATTGGTTAAGTTTGAAAATATTCATATAGATTTACACACCACGACAGTGACGTAAATATAATTTACGTCACTGTATAACATATTGTATTTTAGTGAGTTGAATTTTTTCAAAAAATTGTCATAGGCTCTCTTTGAGTCTCTTGATTTTGTTCTCCTGTAATTAATATTTGTTATTTCTAACTAATCTATTTTTATGAAAGAACTACTTTCCTCCGATTTATATTGTCCATTTTTCTTTTATATCAATAACCATGTTGACGTTTTAGAAGAGTATGCTCTTGAATTGGTAACTCGCTTTAACCTACTGGTGAATAAATCAGTTTACCAACGTTTCATCAATTCAAATTTTTTTTAAGCTAGTAGCAGGTGCTTATCCTTACTGCGAGCTAGAAAAAATCAATGGCTTGGGGATTGTATTGGATTCATCATTTACCGAAAGAATAGAATTTTTTTGTTTAATTTATATTACAAAATATGACTTTAAATATATTTTTTTTACTTAATATTTGAATCTTGAACTGTAGCGTTTCCTCATCAAGTTAAGTACATATAAAAACTTCAACCACAACCCCTCTTTGAACTTACAAAGAGGGAAGATAAAGTACAGCTTTACCGGGCTAAGGTAAAGCTGTACCTCACTAAATAATGATGATTTGTCAATATAAGTGTTTTTGAACTAACTATCTTTATCCGCTTTTAATCGGACACCAGTATAGATGGTGTATTTTTGGCTGCGATAATAATAATGAGCACAAATACTACTTGATTTTTTGTTTAATAAAAGTCACAACCTGAGTTAGCTGTTTCTTCAAACCATCAATTTCTGCTTGCATTTTGACAATTTTCTCATTCAATACATTAATTTCTGCCTCGGAGACTCCTCCAGTACTGGGGGTTGCGACGCTAGGGGTTGCGACACTAGGAATTGCAACGCTAGGGGCTACTACCGTACTATTGGCGACACCAGAGGTCGGTAATGTACTATTTTTTATAGAAACTGCTGCTCCTACTGAAACTAATTCTGGGCGTGGCTGTTTCGCCTTAGCCATAGCTAACTTAATCGCGCCAATTAGTTGTTTCTGATCAAAAGGCTTGCCCAGAAATTCAAAATATTCAAATGGTTCTGTGATTTTCTCAGTCACCTCTTCCTTGCGACCTGACATGATCACTAAAGGAATTTTCCTTAATTCTGGGTGGGCTTGAACTTGCTGGAAAACTTCCCAGCCACTCATTTTAGGCAACAGGAAATCCAGCATAATCAGGCTGAGTTTTTCCTGAAGGATGAAATTTAGTCCTTCCACACCGTCTTTTGCTTCTAGTACCTCAAAATTGCCCGGAGGCAACATTTCTCGTACTTTTACCCTGACAACTGTAGTGTCATCGATAACTAAAATCTTGTTGCTTGCCACGACTGTTTGCTCTAACAGAAACTATAAGTGTAAATAGCGGCTTTGCCGATTGTCCTTGAGAATCCTCCCACTATATACATAATTTCTAGCAATTGGGGGATAGTATATTTCGGTATAAATGACATTGTTAGAGGTGTTTTGCAAAACTTTTGCTCACGCTCTTTTCAATTTGTGTCATGGTGATATTTAATCAACAGACCACTACATCTATATCCGCATCTTGCTTGGATGTCTATGATTTCGTCACAACAAGCCGAACTAAAGTCTGAAATTATGGCAATGCCTAGCTGGTTACGTCGCCCGATTGGTAAAGCCAGTGAAATCTCTACCGTACAACGCATTATTAAGCAGCGCCAAATTCACACGATTTGCGAAGAAGGACGCTGCCCTAACCGCGGAGAGTGCTATGCCCAAAAAACCGCAACTTTTTTGCTAATGGGGCCAACATGTACCCGGTCTTGTGCTTTCTGTCAAGTAGATAAAGGTCATGCACCAATGCCTCTTGATTTAGAGGAACCTGAAAAGGTCGCCCAGGCGGTGCTGCTTTTGGGATTGCGTTATGTGGTGCTGACTTCTGTAGCCCGTGATGACTTGCCCGATCAGGGTGCAGGGCACTTTGTAGAGACGATCGCTACTATCCGCCAATTGAACCCAGAGACTCAAATTGAAGTGCTGACCCCAGATTTTTGGGGTGGTGCTGGTGTTGGGGAGTTAGGTCAACGCCAGCGGATAGCGATGATTGTCAAAGCCAAACCAGCTTGTTTTAATCACAATATCGAGACAGTGCAACGATTAACTGGCCCAGTGCGCCGGGGAGCCAAGTACGATCGCTCGCTCTTGGTGCTGGCTACAGTTAAAGAAATCGATTCGACAATTCCCACCAAATCAGGTTTGATGCTGGGACACGGAGAAACACTTGATGAAGTCATTGAAGCAATGGCTGATTTAAGGGCTGTGGGATGCGATCGCTTAACTATCGGGCAGTATATGCGTCCTTCTCTAGAACATTTGCCAGTCAAAAAATATTGGACTCTAGAGGAATTCGATCAGCTTGGCAGATTAGCATGGGAAATGGGATTCAACCATGTTCGTTCTGGGCCACTGGTTCGCAGTTCCTATCATGCTGGAGAGGAGGGAGTAGGGGGATGAGGGAGACAAGGGGGACAAGGGGGAATATCTTCCCAATACCCAATGCCCAATTCCCAATGCCCCATGCTTAATTCCCAACTTCACACAAATATTCTTAAAGAATTTGAGTATTTGGTACGCCAGTTTGGTATTTCTTAAAAAGTCATGACATAAGGAGAATCGCATTATGACTGCTAAAACGAACAATTCCCCAGTTGCCGACAGTGGAGCTAAACCTCCCTACGCCTTTCGCACAGGCTGGGCACTGTTCTTGTTAGCTATCAATTTCCTGGTAGCAGCCTACTATTTCCACATTATTGAGTAGTTAGAAGTGGAGTGGTGCTGCTCAAATCGTTCCTTTGAATAAACCTTTGGGACGAATGAGCAGCACCAAAATCATGATGAACAGTGCGACACCTTGTTTATACTGTGAACCCAGCCAAGGAGTGCTGATTTCCTGGACGATGCCAATGATAAAAGCTGCTGCGATCGCACCGTAGGGGTTGCCAATCCCACCAAGAATTACTGAGGCAAATAATGGTAATATTAAGAACCATCCCATATTCGGGCGCACAGCTGTAATTAACCCATACATACTGCCGCCCAATGAGGTAAGAGTGCCAGCAATTAGCCAAGTCCAGAAAATTACTCGGTCAACATTGATACCTGAAACCCTGGCTAAATCCAGATCGTCAGCAACTGCTCGCATCGCCTTACCAATTTTGGTATTTTGCAGCAGGTAATGCAGCGCCAAAATTGCTAGCACCGCCAACCCTAATACCAATAATTGATTTTGCGGTATCTTTAAACCCAAAATATCTAAAGCCGGAGTAACAGGTAAATTATAATTTTGGTTCTTACCACCCCAGATAAAAATAATCCCATTGCGAATAAATAAGGCAAGCCCGATAGAAATAATAATCAGCGTAGTGGAAGTAGCACGGATAGAGCGCATCTTTGACCACAGTAACTTTTCCGATAACAGCATTGCTGCTACTGTTCCCGCCGCCGCTAGGATCATCGACAGCCAAATATTGACTCCAATAGTGTTTATCAGCCAAGTCAGATAGGCTCCTAAAGTGAGAAAGTCACCATGAGCAAAGTTAGATAGCCGTAAAATTCCATAAGTAAGAGTCAGTCCGACTGCGGCTAGAGCAATAATGCTCCCCACCGCAATCCCATTAACGATTAGTTGGGGGAATTGTGTATCCATAAGTCTTAAGTTGCGTTTAAAAAATTTTAGGTTAGTGGTTTATACAATAATTTTTTTTTGATCTAGCTGCTAAATTCGACATCATAAGTTATGGTTTATAACAACATAAGTTATCGTTTATAAATAAAAAAGAGTTGTCCACTAATATACATAAAATCCTGTCGGGATTTTTATGCAAAGCTAAACTTGTTCAGCGGTCTAGTTGACTATGCAGCAGTACTCAAGCTTACCAGACCAGAACTCACTGATAGATGCAACGCCAAAACTTTTGACAACAATTGAGATTGAGCAACTTCGCGCCGAGCTGCGGCTGGAGAGCAGCTTAAATCAGTTACAAAGTCGCCTTGATGATTGCTTGCTTTCTGCTTGTAACACTGTCCCACAGACAGAAGCCGCACAAGCGGAATTTTTCCAAACCGTGGTTAACGAGATTAATAGTGCTGTTCACAGCAGTAATCTGGCACTTACAGAATGTGCCGTAGGCATCGCTATGTGTCAACCACAAGAAACTGTTGCCACAGTTTGTTATATTTCTCGTTCTCCATCCCCAAATTCACAATCTTTATTTCTAGAAGTGCTGACAGCAGAAAAAAAGCTGCTGTTGAGATTGCAAGAGGTGATAAAACTTGAAGATTTGCAACAGCTTGAGAATCAACAACTACCAAGCGCTTGGCGGTTAGCTGATCATTCTGGCAGCGTTATGGGCTGGCTAATTATCGCCACAGCGCCCCTAAGCTCCGATCGTGAGTCGCTCATAGAATCACAAGCTCAACTCAGATCGCAATTGATGGCAAGGTCTGCTAGGTACTGTACTAAAGCCTTATTACAACTTAGACATATCCTATCTTTGCAGCAACAATGTCAACAGTTAAGTAACTCTAATCAAGAATTGGAGCGCACCAATCAACTGAAAAATCAGTTTCTGGCAAACACCAGCCACGAAATTCGCACACTGCTTAGTTGTATTACTATGCCGGTTTCCATGCTTTTAACCCCAGGGTTTGAAGCAACTATAGAAAGCGAGCGATACTATTTAAATATCATTCAGTCTAGTGGCAAGAACTTGCTAAATCTGATTAATGATATTTTGGATCTTTCTAAAATTGAAGCAAATCAGTTAGTAGTGAAGTGGGAAACACTAGATGTACAATTCGTATGTGACAGTGTTTTCGCACTGGTGAAAGAGAAAGCTGCTGATAAGAGTTTAAACCTACGTCTAGAAATTGACCTCGATATCACAACCCTAGAAGCTGATGATTTGCGACTCAAGCAAATGCTCTTGAATTTACTTTTGAATGCCCTAAAGTTCACCAGCGAAGGAAGTGTTGGCTTAGAGGTTGTTATTGAAGGTGTATTTGTGCATTTTACAGTTTGGGATACTGGCACTGGCATTTCCCAAGAAGACCAAGTTCAACTGTTTCAACGCTATTTTCAAATTGCCAGGGCTGATGGTGTTGAAGGTACTGGTTTGGGTTTAGCACTGACTCAAAAACTCGCCCAAATTCACGGTGGTTCTGTGAAAGTGGAATCTGAAGTAGATCGCGGCTCCCGTTTTACCCTGATACTTCCCCTTAACCAAGAGGCGGGAGTGGGGGGAGCAGAGGGAGCAGGGGAAGCAGAGGAAGCAGGGGAAGCAAGATTTCCCTCATCTTTTCTGCCTTTGACTCCTAGTTCTTCTAGAGAAATTTTGCTGGTAGAAAATGATTTACCCAATGCTGATTTGATACAAATTTATCTAAGTAAATTGGGCTATCAGGTGACTTGGGTTGAGAATGCTGCCCAGATGTGGGAAGCTCTAAGACAGTTAGACCCAGCTGTGATTTTAATGGATGTTTATCTGCCAGATGGAAATGGTCTGAACTTGGTGCAACAACTGCGAAAACATGGGCAATATCAAACGATTCCGGTAATTGTTCAAACAGCAATGGCAATGAGAGGCGATCGCGAAACCTGTCTAGCAGATGGAGCAAATGACTATATTTCTAAACCGATTGATTTACCGCTTTTAGCCAGTCTGGTGGCCAAGTACAGTCAAGCACCAACCTTGGTTGATGGGGAGTAGGAATTGGGGAGTGGGGAGTGAGGGAGACAAGAAGAAACCATGCCCAATGCCCCATGCTCAATGCCCAATGCCCCATAACTAATGACTACAATATAAATGATTGGGTGCTGTAGGGTTTTGGCAGGATTGGGAAATGATGCTGACAGAAAAATTTGAGCAATTAAGAGCCTTATTTAGAGAAATGGAGCAGGCGTTGATTGCCTACTCTGGGGGCGTTGATAGCACTTTGGTTGCCAAAATTGCTTATGATGTGTTGGGCGATCGCGCTTTGGCTGTCACGGCTGTTTCTCCTTCGCTTTTGCCAGAAGAGTTAGAAGATGCCAAAATTCAAGCTGCAACTATTGGGATTCCTCATAAAATCGTCCAGACTCACGAGATGGAAAATCCCAATTACACCTCTAACCCTGTTAACCGCTGTTATTTCTGTAAAAGTGAGTTGCACGACACTCTCAAACCTTTAGCTTTACAGCTGGGTTATCCTTATGTGGTGGATGGGGTGAATGCTGATGATTTGCATGATTATCGCCCAGGAATTCAGGCGGCTAAAGAAAGAGGTGCGCGATCGCCTTTAGCAGAAGTGGGTGTCACCAAAGTTGAAGTTCGCCAACTTTCGCAACAACTCGGCTTACCTTGGTGGGATAAACCGGCCCAACCTTGTCTCAGTTCCCGGTTTCCTTACGGTGAAGAGATTACTGTGGCTAAGTTGCAACGAGTTGGTAGAGGAGAAATTTATCTGCGAAAACTAGGTTGGCAGAATTTGCGTGTGCGATCGGAAGGCGATACAGCCCGTATTGAATTACCACCAGAACAAATCAAAGAGTTTGTGTTGACTAACGATTTACAAAAGTTAGTTTCGGCATTTCAAGATTTTGGATTTATCTACGTAACCTTAGATTTAGAAGGTTATCGTAGCGGTAAGTTAAATCAGGTTTTAAATAGGGAAGGCTTGGGCGTTAAAGTATAGGATTTTAGTTCTATAAATATAGAGTTTATTTACCGTCTAGAGAAACTAGGAAGCAACCGTTAATCCTCCAGATATTATTGGGCTGTTTTTCCATAAAATATAAAGCCCTCAAGGGAACTCCATCAGGAGCAAGTAGCAGCACTGGTTGAGTTATATTTCCCTGGATGGTTGTTATTTTCTCAAAAAAGACAGAACGAGGACGGTATACTGCTGGGTAGCTTGTCTTTACCATCTGCATAAAATTTTCTGGGGTTCCGAATTGCGCCTGAATCGCCGGACTAGCAAAGGCAAAAGCGCCTTGGGCATCATCTTTTTTAAAAGCTGCCAATTGGTATTCAATTACAGAACGTATGTTGATGGCATCGATATCAGGAACTTCCATAAATTTAAAAATTGCGGAGGCGCAGCCCGTCGTAGACATCGCTCCAAGTATTGGCAAAGCGATCGCTCAATTCTCACGCTGAGTGAGTTTGTATTCTATCTGCTGTAGTGCCGTTCGCCACACATCATATCCTTCTTGAGACAGATGCAATCCATCTGTGGTCAACTCTGGACGCAAATTGCCTTCCATATCCGTAAACCAGCTATAAATATTGAGATAATTAGCGCCTTCTTGTTTGGCAATCACAGTTAGTTGGATGTTGATGTGACGAATGCGGCTATTGGAAATTTTTGGTAGACGAGTAGGCAAAATTGATTGGACAATGATTTGAGCTTGGGGGTGAGCCTGCCGTAAACGCCGGACAATCCGGCGATAATTACGCAAAATTGTTTCATCAGTAGCGCCTTTTCGTAGGTCGTTAATCCCAGCCATGATGTAAATAACATCTGGCCGCGTTGCCGAAAATGCCCCCAATCTTTTTAAAACGCCACTAGAAGTATCTCCAGATATGCCTTGATTCAGCCACAATTTCCCAGCAGGCAGTTTTTCTCTCGGAAACCACATACTCAAAGAATCACCAACTAAAATACTTAGATGATTGGCACCTTGACCTTGAGCGATCGCTCTAGCTTCTAAAGCTAGTAAACTTTTCCAGTCGTCGTAAGTTAGTTGACGTTTCTTGATCGACTCCCACAATGATTGCAAATTATCACTATCTACGCGTGTATAAATCTGACCTGTTTTCAGAGCCGCCAATCTTTGGTAGTAAAGTTGATTTCCAGATGTCAATAAAAGGCTAGTTGCTTGGGCGCTGGCGTTGATTAATGACTCTGTTGGGGCTGCTAATCCCTGACTGCTGAATTCTGGTACGCTAGAGACATTTTTCTCACTTACTATTGGCTGCGAACTTTTTAGGGGTTGGAACGCTTGGCCGCTGAGTTCGGGTAAAGAGAGATCAACGCTCTTGATAATTTTTGTACTGACTATCGTCTGCGAACCCTGTTTTAAATCCCACAGGAATCTAGAACTTTCTGGCAGGACAATTGACAGATGTGGAAGAGCCGATGCTGGTATTGCTAATCCTGTTAACAAGCCTGCTGCCAACAGATAAGGGTCCCTCATCGCTTTCTCTCTCCTCTACTCACTGCTTTTCCTGATCACGGCATTAGTTGCCTGTATTCAGGAAAATTTTACTTCGGTTAAGTTATTATTCTTATTTACGCTGTATAGTTCTGTAAAGCGTGTTCATGAGATTATATTTGACAATTTACGATCTCTTTAAAGTACGGTTTTCCCCGTGGTATACAAGTCTTATTTGTGAGAATACTTCTACTGAAAGCACTGTTTTCATCAGGCGACCACTTTTTCTAACTCAGTTATCACAAATATTACTAGTGTTTGCAAACTCGGCAATTAGTGAGTGATTTTTGAGGAGATCAGGACAGAGGTTTTTGCTTTTGATGTTGCTAGTATGTGAAATAACCATCAGATTTTAGGTTTCTAGATTTCAGTCAATTGTTGCGATCGCCTGAGAGTTTGCTAGGGCGAGAGGCTATATCTGACGACAAGCAGTTTCTCTACGAGACGCTACGCATAGCTTGCTTCTTTGCAGGAGTACACTTCTACATTTTTCACTTTGTCATGTTAAATTTTGCAGTGCAAATGCACCAGTTATTAAAGATGTGACTAGTTCAGATTAAAGATTTGAGAACTAGCACAAGTGAAAGTATGGTCAATAAAAGAAGTTTCTGGCCGTTCTGGGATAATTTCCA
The DNA here is from genome assembly GCF_036918245.1 of Nostoc sp. GTDB lineage: Bacteria > Cyanobacteriota > Cyanobacteriia > Cyanobacteriales > Nostocaceae > Nostoc. Next base: position 155,537 of record NZ_JBALEF010000043.1, on the reverse strand, counting down.
GCACAGTTATAAGTTATGCGCGTAGTCACGAAATGACAACAGTTGACTTTCGTGCTATATACAAATTAGCTTGTGCCTTTAATCTGACGATTGAGGACTTGGTGGAAATTTTGGATAAATAGGCAAAATTATAATTGTTGAGAATATTGATATCATACGATGATGTGTACTCAATGAGCAAGTATAGCGTTTGCCATACTGAGAATTTAATAACTCACTATACGTAATTTAAAATTTATGTTTACTAATTGAAGTATGAGTTGAAACACATTTAAATTAAGTTTTAACTCTAGAGAATAACCTCATTGAAAGTGCTAAGATTTAGGCTGAATCATTAGTGTTTCCTTTTCTTCTGTGGCTAGAGCTAGTACAGCGATTGGTGTCAGTCCCATTATTAAAGAGATTGTGCAAAAACAGGCACATTCCACACGTTTGACCCTGAAAGAAGTTATTCTCATGGGGATGTTAGCTATTGATAAACTAGATGATCGAGGTCGTCAAGAGCTAGCAGATCAAGTTCATCAAATGCAGGTGAATGGAGAAATTTAATTGAGTAGTTATGAGTTAAGAGCTATTAGTTATAAATTTTAACTTCTCACTCCTGACTCTTTACTTAATTTGGTTATTGGCTAAATCGATAACGACTTCCAATTACATAACTTTCATTAATTTCAAAAGATATCCATCGGCGTTGCAGAGTTTCAGCAACAAAGCCGGTTGTATTAGAACCTGCAAATGGATCTAATACCATATCACCTTCATCAGTTAAAAATTTGATGAAGAACTCGGCGAACCCTTGAGGAAAACGTGCTGGATGGGGTCTAATTTCTGCTGTTTTGCAGCGTCGTAAATAAGCACTATTCGATTCAGTATTAGCAATTTCTAGCAAATTCGGCGGAATTGCACCTTGGTTATCTTTTTGAAATTTATTAGAAATATCATGTCCACTAGGACGTATTTTTGCTTTATAACCATTTTTTAATAACTGTTTCATACTTTGGCTATAGGGCTTTAATACTCTTCTGTTATCTGCTTTAGGATGCGGTGTTTTAGACAACCACCAAACTGTATTTACAGAATCTTTCACACGAATCCGCCTGATTGTCACCCACTCAGCAGGGCTTGGCAGTCGAGCCGGATTATAGTGATAGAATTCTTGAGCAAGAAAGAAACCAACTTCTTTGCATAATCTTACTAAAAGTTCGTATTGGTAGATACTCCGCACGGGATTACCAGGTAGGTAAGCGCCACCTAAATCTAGTACGAATGAGCCATTATCTGCCAGTACTCTTTTAAATTCGGATGCAAAAGGTAGGAACCACTCAATATATTTTTCAGCAGTTTCGTTACCGTATTCTTTTTTTCGGGTGAGTGCGAATGGAGGCGAGGTGATAATTAAATTAATACTATTATCATCAATGAATTTAATAAGTTTAAGGCTATCGCCTAAATATGCGGCTCCGTTTTGCTGAATATAACAGGGATTAAAACTTATTTCTTTTTGTGGCCTTATTGATTCTTCTTGCAAGAGTTATAAAATTATCTAGTTTTTTATAGTTATAACTTGTTTTGGTATTGTTTAAGGATTTAATTTTAAAAGTTATTTTTTTAACGCAGAGGGACGCAGAGGGAAGCGCAAAGTAAAGCAGAGGAGTATATTAACTTTGGACACCCTGATGCACGGTTTACGGTGACATATATTTGGGGTTCCTGTAATGCGCTTTTGCTAGTTTGTCATGGTTAGGCGTAGGCGTAGCCCGTCGTAAACATCGCTTTCTTTTTAGATAGGTTCTCCATCTTTTAAAGAGTATATGTTTGATTTATAGTTAAGAAACTCAAAGACTCCACCACTCTGAGCAAGTTGTATTAAGTCACAGGTTGAAGGCTCTTACGCATGGAAAAGTAGTTTTTCTTCCAAAAGCGATCGCTTATAAATCGCTCTTAATTAAAGAGATATATGATAATTTGCAACAGTGATTCAACAAGTTTAGTCTTCGTTTAGTATTTCGGTTTGTTTTATATACATTTTTTCTATTAATTCCTTTTCATTTTTTCCTTTTGGGATCTGTATGAGAGACAACGAGATACCGAGTTCTTGTTCATCTTCTCGATCAAGTGATTCAACTTGCTTGCGTGAATTCATCCTCCATTAAGAAGTAACGTGCTTCTTCTTCATTAGTAAATGTGTATTTAGAACCATCACAATCTAATATTTCAGCGGATAAATCATCGTAAGTTCTTAACCTTGCCCAATTTAAGTTAGGAAAACTACAGGATATCAGCCACCAATTTTCTTTGATAATAGATTTTTGTTGGAATTGCATTTTATTTCCATTTATTTTTATAGCACGTTCAACTTCTATTACTGTAATTTTAAACTTAACTAATTCCACAAAAATCCCCCACCTTGCGGCAGGGGATTTTTATTACTTACCTACAAAACTAGCAGCCGAATTAACCGAACTTACCAGCAGTAGAAGCAATCAAGAATGCAGCGTAAGTTACGATGTAGCCAACAGTGAAGTGAGCTAGACCAACTACACGAGCTTGAACAATGGACAGAGCCACGGGCTTGTCCTTCCAGCGAACTAGGTTAGCTAGAGGAGTGCGTTCGTGTGCCCAAACAAGGGTTTCAATCAACTCTTGCCAGTAACCTCTCCAGGAGATTAAGAACATGAAGCCAGTAGCCCAAACTAGGTGTCCAAACAGGAACATCCAAGCCCAGACAGACAGGTTATTCACACCATAAGGGTTGTAACCGTTAATCAACTGAGCGGAGTTAGCCCAGAGGTAATCGCGGAACCAGCCCATGAGATATGTAGAGTTCTCATTGAACTGAGCTACGTTGCCTTGCCAAATACCTAGATGCTTCCAATGCCAGTAGAAGGTAACCCAACCAAGGGTATTGAGCATCCAGAATGTAGCGAGGTAGAAGGAATCCCAAGCGGAGATGTCGCAAGTACCGCCACGACCGGGGCCGTCACAAGGGAAGGCATAGCCGAAGTCCTTTTTATCGGGCATCAGCTTAGAACCACGGGCATCCAAAGCACCTTTGACCAAGATCAAGGTGGTGGTGTGCAGACCTAAAGCGATCGCATGGTGTACCAAGAAGTCGCCAGGGCCAATGGTCAAGAACAGGGAGTTAGTACCAGCATTGATGGCATCTAACCAGCCTGGCAACCAAACGTTAGCGTAGTTGGGCCATGCTGTGTAAGCAATACTATCTGGGTTAGATAGCAAGGTGTCTAAACCGTACAGTACCTTACCGTTAGCAGCTTGAACAAATTGAGCAAACACTGGCTCAATCAAGATTTGCTTTTCAGGAGTACCGAAAGCAACTACTACGTCGTTGTGTACGTACAAGCTGAGGGTGTGGAAGCCTAAGAAAAGCGATACCCAGCTAAGGTGGGAGATAATCGCTTCTTTGTGTTTCAACACGCGCTCAAGGACGTTGCCTTTATTTTGCTCTGGATCGTAATCCCGTACCCAGAATATTGCCCCGTGTGCAAAAGCACCAAGTATCAAGAAACCAGCAATGTATTGATGGTGTGTGTACAGCGCTGCCTGAGTCGTATAGTCCTTCGCAATAAATGCGTAGGAAGGCATGGCGTACATGTGTTGCGCTACCAGAGAGGTGACGGTTCCCAGAGCAGCTAGGTGAATACCCAACTGGAAGTGCAGCGAATTGTTATAGGTGTCGTACAACCCTTGGTGAGGCAGGTTGAACTGACCTTCACTCTTGGTATTGGGTACTAAACCGGATTTGGAGTTCAGCATTTCTTTAATGCTGTGACCAATTCCGAAGTTAGTCCGATACATGTGACCAGCGACAATAAATAGGACTGCGATCGCTAGGTGGTGATGAGCTATGTCAGTCAGCCACAAAGCTTCTGTCTGAGGATGGAAACCACCCAAGAAAGTCAGGATTGCAGTTCCTGCACCTTGGGATGTACCAAATACATGTCCAGGAGTGTCAGGATTTTGAGCGTAAACAGACCAATTGCCTGTAAAGAATGGTGTTAAACCGGCTGGGTGGGGTAGGGTGGATAGGAAGTTATCCCAACCTACGTGCTGACCGCGAGCTTCGGGGACAGCAACGTGAATTAAGTGACCAGCCCAAGCCAAAGAACTAACACCAAACAAACCTGCTAAGTGGTGGTTTAGTCGATGTTCAGCGCTCTTAAACCATGCCAAGCTGGGACGGTACTTGGGTTGCAAGTGCAGCCAACCAGCGAACAAGAATACAGCCGCGAATAACAGCAAGAACACTGAACCGTTGTACAGTTCGCTGTTTGTCCGCATTCCGATGGTATACCACCAATGGTAAAGACCAGAGTAGGTAATGTTTACCGGATTGCTAGCACCAGCTTGGGTAAAAGCTTCGATCGCTGGTTTACCAAAGTGGGGGTCCCAAATCGCATGGGCGATGGGACGGATGTGAAGGGGATCTTTAATCCACTGTTCAAAGTTACCTTGCCAGGCTACGTGGAACAGGAGGCTCGATGCCCACAGGAAGATGATTGCCAAGTGACCGAAGTGAGTTGCGAAAATCTTTTGGTAAAGATTTTCTTCCGTCATGCCATCATGGGTTTCAAAATCGTTGCCTGTCGCGATCGCATACCATATCCGACGAGTCGTCGGGTCCTGTGCGAGATCCTGGCTAAATTTCGGAAATTTTGTCGCCATAGGTTTAATAAATCCTCTGACCTTTAGCCATCAAATATCAGCGTTTAGAGTCCTGAGTTCTGAGTCCTGAGTTCTGAGTTTTGACTCAGCACTCAGTACTCAGCACTCAATAACTGATTGCTACCCTACTGAAAGGATGTGTGCATGGAAGAATGCCCAAGTTGTGACAATTCCTCCCAAGAGGTAGTGAGCTACCCCTACAGCCCGACCCTGAATAATGCTCAAAGCGCGAGGCTGAATTGCTGGTGCTACCTTCAGTTTATTATGCGCCCAAACTATGGACTCAATTAATTCTTGCCAGTAGCCGCGACCACTGAACAGGAACATTAAGCTGAATGCCCAGACAAAGTGAGCGCCTAAGAAGAGTAGACCATAGGCAGATAGCGCGCTGCCATAGGAATTGATGACTTGTGTAGCTTGTGCCCACAAGAAGTCCCGTAACCAACCGTTGATGGTGATTGCACTTTGGGCAAAGTTACCACCAGTGATGTGAGTCACAGTACCATCTGCATCTACGGTTCCCCAGACATCTGATTGCATCTTCCAGCTGAAGTGGAAAATTGCGATGGATATTGTGTTGTACATCCAGAAAAGTCCGAGGAACACATGATCCCAACCAGATACTTGACAGGTACCGCCACGACCAGGACCATCGCAGGGAAAGCGGAAGCCCAGGTTTGCCTTGTCTGGAATCAGACGAGAGCTACGGGCATATAGCACACCTTTGAGCAGAATTAGGACAGTAACGTGTATTTGGAATGCGTGAATATGGTGGATTAAGAAGTCCGCCGTACCCAAAGCAATGGGCATCATTGCTACTTTACCGCCTACAGCCAAAATCCCACCGCCGAAAGCATAGCTAACGGGTTCTAGCGCATTGGGAGCAGTGCCACCAGGAGCTAGAGTGTGGATGTTTTGTACCCACTGAGCAAACACTGGCTGCAACTGAATTGCACTATCAGAGAACATGTCTTGAGGACGACCTAATGCACGCATTGTGTCGTTGTGGATGTAAAGTCCAAAGCTATGGAAGCCGAGGAAAATACATACCCAGTTGAGGTGAGAAATAATCGCATCTCGGTGACGAATCACCCGATCCAGTAAGTTGTTTTGGTTCACAACCGGATCGTAATCCCGCACCATGAATATGGCAGCGTGAGCCGCACCGCCGACTATACAGAATGCACCAATCCACATGTGGTGGGTGAAAATGCACAACTGCGTAGCATAGTCAGTTGCCAAATATGGATAGGGGGGCATCGCGTACATGTGATGCGCGATGATGATGGTCAGCGAACCCAAGAAGGCCAGGTTAGTAGCCAACTGAGCGTGCCAAGATGTGGTCAGGTTTTCGTAGAGACCTTTATGACCTTCACCGGTGAAAGGACCTTTATGGTTTTCTAGGATCTCTTTAATGCTGTGACCAATACCCCAGTTGGTACGGTACTGGTGACCAGCAATGATAAAGACAACCGCGATCGCTAAGTGGTGATGAGCAATATCAGTCATCCACAAGCCGCCTGTTACTGGGTTTAGACCGCCCTTGAAGGTCAGGAAGTCAGCATACTGACCCCAGTTCAAGGTGAAGAAAGGTGCTAAACCAGCAGCAAAGCCAGGGTACAGCTCGGTCAACAAGTCTTTGTTCAAGATGAACTCGTGGGGCAAGGGTATGTCTTTGAGAGCAACCCCTGCATCCAAAAGCTTGTTGGTCGGTGCGGATACGTGGATTATGTGACCTGCCCATCCCAAGGAACCACAACCTAGCAATATTTGCAAGTGGTGATTCAGCATTGACTCCACATTCTGGAACCATTCCAGTTTGGGAGCGCGTTTGTGGTAATGGAACCAGCCTGCAAATAGTAATAAGCCTGCTAATACCAAGCCACCGATCGCAGTCACGTAAAGCTGGAAGGAGTTTGTGATACCCCAGCCACGCCATACTTGGAACAAGCCAGAGGTGATTTGAATACCGTGGAAACCACCGCCAACATCACCGTTTAAAATGTCTTGTCCCACAATGGGCCAAACAACCTGAGCACTTGGTCTAACGTTCAACGGATCGCTTAACCAAGCTTCGTAGTTAGAAAACTTCGCGCCGTGGAAAATCATCCCGCTCAACCAAACCATTATTACGGCTAAGTGGCCGAAGTGGGCTGAGAATATCTTGCGGGATATATCTTCTAAATCGCTTGTATGTGTATCAAAATCATGGGCGAGTGCGTGCAGGTTCCAAATCCATGTGGTGGTTTTGGGACCTCTGGCCAAGGATCTGTCAAAGTGTCCAGGTTGCGCCCATCTCTCGAATGAGGTTGGAACTGGATCGTTATCGACGATTACTCTTGCCTTTTTTTCCTCTCGCTCCGGAGGACTTATTGTCATTCGACCTCCTCTCTTGATAAGGAATGAGGAATCATGTATACCACAAAATGAACCATTACCGCATACTCCAGAATTTTACTGAAGCCGCGATCAAGACCCGATGTGGAGAGTTGTTTCTCGTTGAATTATAGAGTCTTCACTTGTACATTGTTAGAGATATTTTAACAATAATTCAAACTTGCTCAAATATTGCTGGAATTCATGCCTTAACTGGCTTTTAACTCCAAACTTTTTGTCCAAAAGTCAATAGTTTATCTATTTAATTTACAAACAATAACAATTCGTAAAATTTATAGTTTGTCTGTATGTAGCCGATGTCCCAACTTTTACTGCTATTACTCATGAACATTTATGTCATATTTCAATTTTTGCAAGTAAAACGCTGTAAAGAATATGACTTATTTTAAAATTTTATGAGATACAAAGGAAAACTTATGGGATGTGAGGTAGATTTCACCTTTTGGGCTATAGTTCCAGATGGACAGTTTGAGCCAAAATAATCTGTCAATTGTCGAAGACTATCACTGGGTGTAACGCATGAACTCGTGGCAGAAAAGGGTGTTAGAGAAGCTCCTCCCTCAGAGGTTCCTGATTCTCAGGTGGGTAATGACATTGGTGCTGGTATTACACTTGACCAGTTGCGGCGAGAAAGCCGACAGCCAGGAAGTATCTACTGGCTATAAAGAAAACTCCCCACAGATTTCTCAAATTTCAAAGCAATTTTCGGAAGTTTCCCCTCCATCTGTTATTCAAGAACTGCGGACAATTTTGGAAGTTTATCAGCCACAAGTGACAATTGTTACTCCAAAAATTGATGAAGTTCTTCAAGACAACAAAGTTACAGCCAGTTTTCAGGTTAAGGATTTACCAATATTTAAAGACCCACAATTACAACTGGGGCCACATCTACACGTCATTCTGGATAATCAACCTTATATACCTGTTTACGACCTGAATCAGCCCTTGGTTTTGCCAGACTTGTCTCCAGGTAGTCATACCCTGCGCGTTTTTGCTTCTCGTCCTTGGCATGAAAGCTTTAAGAATGAAGGCGCTTATGCCCAAACAACATTTCACGTCTTCATCAAAACCGACGACAACACCCCAGATCCTAAATTACCCCTGCTAACTTACAGCCGCCCTCAAAGCAGTTATGGAGCAGAACCAATCTTACTGGACTTCTACCTAACTAATGCTCCTCTCCACCTCGTCGGCAAAGAAAAGGCCAATGACGAGTTCAGTGATTGGCGCATCCGCTCCACTATTAATGGTGAAAGCTTTATTTTTGATCGCTGGCAGGCAGTTTACCTTAAAGGCTTCCGTCCAGGGAAAAACTGGGTAAAGTTAGAATTTCTCGATAATCAGGGAAATCCTGTCAAAAATGCTTTTAATACTACAGTTAGATTGATTGACTACCAGCCAAAGGGTAAAGACACTCTGTCGAGAATTGTCAGAGGAGAACTCACAGCAGCTGAGGTGCACCCGATTGTAGACCCGAATTATAAACTTGCACCTAAACCCACATCCACACCTTCTGTTGAAAAAACACCCCAAATACAGCCTATTCCTGAAACTGAAATTCCAGAACAATCCAAAACACAGCCAGAAAAACCAAAATTAGAAGTTCCAACGGCTGCACCATCTCCCAGCTTGTCCCCAACGCCACCAGAAATTATTGAGTCTCCAGCACCAGAACTACAGCCGGAGGTAACACCAACTCCCGAATCAACGCCGTTACCTGAAAAAGTTGCGCCTCAGCCAACAAAACCTAGATTTGGTGGATTTTTTAACCGTGGGGCTGGTAAAGTTCCCACCCCAGAAGCACCAGTTGCACCATCTCCTAGTTTGCCACCCACACTGCCAGAGATTATTGAGTCTCCGACACCAGAAATTATTACGCCAACACCAGAACCACAGCCAAAGGTAACGCCAACTCCTGAATCAACGCCTTTACCCGAAAAAGTAACGCCTCAGCCCAAAAAATCTTCTAGATTTGGTGGGTTTTTTAATCGTCGAACGGCTAAGACACCTACTCCCCAAGTAACAGTTGCCCCATCTCCTAGTTTGCCACCAACGCTGCCAGAGATTATTGAGTCTCCGACACCAGAAATTATTACGCCAACACTAGAATCACAGCCAGAGGTAACGCCAACACCTCCTTCTGCTGAATTACCCGAAAAACAAGTCCAACAGCCATAAAAAACAGGATTTAGTTATACCTTGAAGGCTGGTAGAGGCAGCAGAGAAGTGAAATAAATCACTTTTCTTCTGCGTCATCGGACTCAGCAATATGCGGTAAAAAGTTTCAAAATTTTTGCTTTTGCTGAATAACTAGGGAATTCTAAGTAAGGATTGACTCTTATTGCTTACTTAGGATTAATATGGCTTTCCAGACTCCAGATTCAGATTTTCCATCAGTTTCCGGTGATATCGCCGTCGTCCAATCGAGCCAAAAAGGGTGGTTCTCAAAATATTACCAACGGTCTGACGGTCTGAGTATTGGCAACAAAATTAAATTTGGCTATAGTCTTGCCCTTGGTGTGGGAATTGTCGGAACCACAATTGGATTGGTCTTAGGAGACCACTATCAGCTTTAGCTTTTTTGACAAGTCGAACCATTACCCATCCCGTCGAAGTGCTGACGAATGTAGCGCAGCGAATCACCAAAGAATCTAACTTTGACCTGCAAGCACCCGTCATAACTACAGATGAAATTGGCATACTTGCTACTGCATTTAACCAAGTTTTGCACAGGGTTAAATGCTTACTGGAAGAACAGCAAGCATCTGCCTTTCGTCAGCAGCAAATGCAAGAAGCGCCATTGCTTCAAAGTGAGAAAATGTCTAGTTTAGGACGAATGGTAGCTGGCATTGCCCACGAAATTAATAATCCGGTAAATTTTATCTACGGCAATTTAGATCCTGCTATTCAGCATGTAGATGATTTATTAGCATTATTACAAACCTATCGCCAAAAAATACCTAATCCACCTCTAACGGTACAAGACCACGCCACCGAAATTGATGCAGAATTTGTGGAAGAAGATTTACCTAAAGTTTTGCAGTCAATGAAGCTCGGCACCGATCGCGTGCGCCAAATTGTCTTGAGTTTGAAAAACTTCTCTCGTCTAGATGAAGCAGAAACCCATGCAGTCGATTTGCACGAATGTATTGAGAGTACGCTACTCATTAGATTGTCGTCGAAAAACATGGAGGACGACTAATTTGTAAATCTGAGGTGGGTAGTGGTACAGAATTTATCATTTCTCTCCCCATCCAAAAGCAGTATTTACCCAAAGATACTCAACTGTAACTCTTGTGCTAAAGCCTCAACAAAAACAAGTCCCGCTACCGGATTTCCTATTTTATCTAAAGCTGGACTATAACAAGCGATCGCTCCCTCACCTGGTACTATTGCTACAAGCCCACCACCAATCCCTGATTTCATCGGTAGACCAATCCTGACTGCAAACTCCGCAGAAGCTTCGTACAGTCCACAAGTTGACATTACAGCATTGACAATCCGGCGGTTTTGTGGGGATAAACAGCTATTTTCACAAGCTAGCAGTTTTCCCAACAAAGCTAAATCTTCAACTCGCCCAGAAATACAGCATATTTGCTCATAAGTGTCAAGTGCTGTTTCAATATTTTCGAGATGACCGGCTTGGGCGAGATAATTAGCGATCGCTTCATTGGCTTTTGAGCGGGTTAATCGCACTGAAGCCAGCATCACCTCATCTAAGCTTAGTTGACAACCTGCTAATTGGTTGAGCCATTGACAAAATAAAAGAGTGCGTTGATTAGCGTCCTTTCCTGGTAACTTATCAGACAGGGTAATTGCCCCACTATTAATCATCGGGTTGCGGGGATGGCCGCGATCGCTAATTAATTGTTCTAAGGAATTGAAGGGTGTATCTGATGGTTCCACCCCAACCCAGCCGAAAACCGTTTCTGCTCCTAGATGTTCTAGCAGATAAAGTAGAGAAAATGTCTTAATAACGCTCATTAGCGGAAAGACACAAGCGGTATCTCCAAAGCTGATAATTTTCCCCGATTTACAGCAGATATAAACTGCAAACCAACCTAGATCGGCTAAAGCCAATTGCGGAATGCGATCAGCAACTCTTCCCTGTTTAGCCTGAATTTTAGCTAGTTGCACCCAGGCTGACAAGTCCGTAGTAGTTAGTTTGTCAAGTCTTTTCAAAGTGTAAATTTTCTAAAAGTTCATTTATTTAGATAGTAACTAACAGTATATTCTGAAGCTTACCAAGGTTTTTTAATACCGTAGAAACACGAAATTAAGGGAAAAAGTTGTGAAACCTAATTTAAAAAAGCATACAGCGATCGCAGTTGGCTTCGTCAGTTCGCTGTTATGGGGAGCAACTTGCGTTCTAGAAAATCAAAATGCTATTGCACAAGTAGGGGGAATCTTTATAATAAACGAACTATCAAACAAGTGCATTGATGTAGCTGGAGATCCTGGCACAGCTAATGGTACGCCATTGGCACTTTTTGATTGCGAACTATCTGGATTTAACGATTCCGGTAGTACCACAGATCAGAAATGGGAATTTATTCGTGGGGGATTTATCAGAAATAAATTATCAAACAAGTGCATTGATGTAGCTGGAGATCCTGGTACAGCGAATGGTGCGCCATTGCAACTTTTTGATTGCGAACTATCTGGATTTAACGCTTCTGGTAAAACCACAGATCAGAGGTGGGAATACATTGGTGCAGGATTTATTAGAAATGGATTATCCAATAAATGCATCGATGTATCTGGAGATCCTGGCACAGCTAATGGTACGCCATTGGTACTTTCTGATTGTGAAATATCTGGATTTAGCAGTTCTGGTAAAAGCTCAGATCAAAGGTGGCGGTGGCAACCAAGTTTTTAGGAATACTGCTTGAATGAAATCGGATCAATAGTCCACAGCTAAAGTACAGGATTTCGTAAATGCGTAGCGAAAAAGTTACTACTTATCAAATCTCTGCATACTTACCGTTTCCGTAGCCGCGGCCATAGGAAAAGTTTCTCTCTAAGAAGGTGTTTTAAAAGTATTTTTGGTAACATAAAAGTATAGGTAAAATCAACAATACCCCAACTAGCGAGAACATTTTATATGTAAAATTAAAAACTGGCTAGCTTTGAGAAGTGCCAGTTTTTAACTTTAAACTTGTTGGCGTTTTACTTCTTGTATCAATACTTGGCAGCGCTTGCTAGCTTCTCTTGCCTGTTGCCTAAACTGTTTGGCTTGCTCTTGGTTAGTTAAATACACTTCAGATGCTTTTTGTCTGAGTTCAACAGCTTGTTTACTGAGTTCCTTAATACGAGTCTTTAATTCTTCAATTGTTTTCATCTTTGCTCCTGTTCTGAAATCACAATTTCCAAATTTTCTGCTTCTTCATAAAGTCTATCTGCTCTACTAGCCAGCAAGCTAGCATCATCAAAATCATTGTTTGCTATTGCTCTGTCATCAGCTTCGTATAACTTATCAATAAATTTTTGTAATTGTACGAAGCTCATAATAATACATTTCGTGTTTCTGACTTCATATTTACTGTTTAAATATCTAATTCTCCTGGAATTAAACTTCGGTTTAGTTTTGTCTAAGTCTCTAGTAGCAACACATGGTAATATATCATTATTTTTCATCAGTCTATTTTAGAAAATTGGTATAAACATCCTTTAAGAGCAAAGTATACTTTATGATTCCCCGTGTCAGAGCGCCAGAATTACCACAAAATTACTGCTGGCTTAATACCGATAAACCTTTGTCTCTTAAACAGTTCAAAGCTAGAGTCGTAATTTTGGATTTTTGGACATACTGCTGTATTAATTGTCTGCATATTTTGCCAAACCTGAAATATTTAGAACAAAAATATAAAGATAGTCTTATCGTTATCGGCGTGCATTCTGCCAAATTTGACAACGAAAAAGAAACAGAAAACATCCGCCAAGCTATCCTGCGCTATGACATTGAACATCCTGTTGTAGTTGACAGCGGTTTTCGGATTTGGGAAGAGTATGCTGTGCGTGCTTGGCCTACGTTAATAATTATCGATCCAGAAGGTTATGTGATTGGCCAGATTTCTGGTGAAGGAAATCGTGACACTTTAGACGAGTTGATTCAAAAATTAATTCAGCAACACCAAAACAAAGGCACAATTAATTTCCAAGAAATCAGCTTAACTTTAGAAAAACAGCGCCAACCAGTAATCACACCTTTAGCTTTTCCTGGTAAAGTTCTAGCTACTCTAATGGGTTTATTCATTGCTGATTCTGGACATCATCGCCTAGTTATGAGTAGTTTCGACGGAGAAATTTTGCAGTTGATTGGGACTGGAAAATCTGGCTTAACCGATGGTGCTTTTAACGAAGCGCAATTTTTTGCACCGCAAGGAATAGCATTTGATGCCGAAAATCAGGTTCTTTACGTTGCTGATACAGAAAATCATCTGCTGCGGCGAGTTGATTTAAAGCGCCAAGTAGTCAAAACTATTGCGGGAACTGGTGAACAAAGCCGTAATATCCATCCTCATGGCGGTGCTGGGTTAGAAACCGCACTGAATTCCCCTTGGGATTTAGTGAAAGTAGGAAATACTCTATTTATTGCAATGGCTGGGCCGCATCAAATTTGGCAAATGGATTTAGAAACTGGCATCATCAAAACTTATGCTGGTACTGGTGCAGAAGCGTGTATTGATGGTTCACTTACTGAATCTGCCTTTGCCCAACCTAGCGGTATTACTAACAATGGGCAGGAATTATATATTGCTGACAGTGAAGTTAGTTCAATTCGTGGTGTTGGAATTGTCGAACCGTACCAAGTACAAACTGTTTGTGGTAGTGGCGGTTTATTTGGTTTTGGCGATGTAGATGGACAAGGTGAAGATGTTCGTTTACAACACTGTTTAGGAGTTGAATTTGCTCAGAATTTTTTGTGGGTGGCAGATACCTATAATCATAAAATTAAATTAGTAAGTCCCAGTGGCAATTGTCAAACAGTTTTGGGAGATGGTTCTGCTGGTTTACAAGATGGTCAGGGTAAGAACACTCGTTTTTTTGAACCTTCAGGATTAAGTGCTATAAATTCATATCTATATATTGCTGATACCAATAATCATGCCATCCGCCGCGCAGATTTGAATAATTTTAAAGTAATAACGCTTCAATTTCCTGATTTATGTGCGCCAGATGTTTGTGTTCCGCCGAATTTATAGAATAATAATCTTACGCAAAGGCACAAAACAATTCTGAATCTGGAGCGTCTGTACGTGAACTTTTAAATAATAATGTTGTAGAGCGATCGCTTGTATGAAATTAGTCGTTTTTGATATTGATGGTACACTAACAAATACTAACCAAATTGATGAAAATTGTTTTGTACGTGCTTTTGCATTGGAATTTGGTATTTTTGGTATAAATACAAATTGGTCTGAATACGCATACACCACAGATTCTGGAATTACCCAGCAAATTTTCAAGGAAAAATTAGAACGTCTTCCTTCAGATGAAGAGTTAGTCAGACTTAAAGCACGTTTTATTGGTCTACTCCAGGAAGCGTTTATTAATAACCAAGATTTATTCAGCGAAATTCCTGGTTCTACAAATGTGTTAGCTAAATTACAGCTAGACCCTGATTGGTGTGTTGCGATCGCAACTGGTGGTTGGCGTGAATCTGCTAAATTAAAACTTCAAAAAGCTAATTTACAAATAGAAGGCATTCCGTTGGCTTCAGCGAATGATGCACTTTCGCGAGAAGATATTATTAAGACAGCTATTATCAAAGCGGAGAATGTTTATCAAGTTGAAAAATTCCAGAAAGTTATTTTTGTAGGTGATGGTGTTTGGGATGTAAAAGCAGCCTATCGTTTGAATATTGCTTTTATTGGAATAGGTGATAATAAATTAACAAATTTAGGCGCTACCAAAGTAATTAGAGACTTTACACATTTAGAAGATTTCCTAAAAATATTACAATCCGCAGTAATTCCAAAATTTTCTATGAACACCATTCTCCACATTACCAAACGCCAACAATGGGAACAAGCAAAAAATATTGGTAGATATCGCGCTGATTCGTTAGACAGTCAAGGTTTTATACATTGTTCAAAATCAACGCAAATACTCAAAGTTGCAAATAGATTTTTTGATAATCAAAAAGAATTGGTACTACTTTTTATTGATTCTGAAAAAGTCCAAGCTGAAATTCGCTATCAACCTGCTGAAATAGGGGAATTATTTCCTCATGTTTATGGTGAATTAAATATTGATGCTGTGTATCAGGTGATTGATTTTGAAGCTGGGGAAGATGGTTTATTTGAGTTGCCGCAAGAAGTTATAAATTTAGAATAACGTAGACGCTTCGGCTTGCCGCAGGCTACCACAGAAGCACAGAGAACACGAAGGAAGAGGATGAGAAGTCAAGGATTTGCAGCTAAGAGATGAGTATCGTAATGTTGTAATGGCAAATTTTGAGAGAATTTAAGCGATCGCATCCCCAGGATAGCCAATTTTGAAGCCAACTAAAAGGATTCCGCGCTTTACTTAAAGAACGGGAATTAATCTAGAGCAATTGTGACCGAATTTAATTTACAAATCCAAGAAAATAGTGATGGCTTGTCTGCGACACGCTACGCGAACGCCAACGCCAAGGGCGAACGCTTGTCTTCTCATCTAGAGGATGCTACACCTAGCTTGCTTCCCCTTAAGAGTACGATACACTGCGTCAACACCAAAGGCGATCGCCTCGACCGTTACCTTTCCCAAGAATTACCAGACTTATCTCGTTCCCGCATCCAACAGTTAATCGAACAGGGTAATGTCCAACTTAACGATCAAGTTTGCACATCTAAGAAGATCAATGTCAAGGTAGGCGATCGCATCATTCTCGAAATACCAGAAGTTCAACCTTTAGAACTGCAAGCAGAAGATATCCCCTTAGATATCCTTTATGAAGATAACCAGTTACTTATTCTCAACAAACCCGCAGGCTTAGTTGTCCATCCTGCGCCCGGTCATCCAGATGGTACTTTAGTAAATGCCCTGCTGGCTCACTGTCCCAATTTACCAGGAATTGGCGGAGTCCAACGTCCAGGAATCGTCCATCGATTGGATAAGGATACTACGGGCGCGATCGCGATCGCTAAAACAGATATTGCTCATCATCATCTACAAGCACAACTCAAAGCAAAAACTGCACGACGAGAATACTTGGGCATAATTTACGGTGCGCCAAAAACTGAAAGTGGCACCATAGACTTGCCCATTGGTCGCCATCCCCAAGACCGCAAAAAAATGGCTGTTATGCCTGTTGAACAAGGCGGACGAGTCGCCGTCACTCACTGGAAAGTATTAGAACGCCTTGGTAACTTCACCTTAATTCACTTTCAATTAGAAACTGGACGCACTCATCAAATTCGTGTCCACAGCAGCAAAATAGGTCATCCCATTGTCGGCGACCCAGTTTATAGTTCTGGCCATTCAGTGGGAGTAAATTTGCCTGGTCAAGCACTACATGCTTGGCGACTCAAATTGCAGCATCCCCTATCTGAGGAGTTGATTGAGGTGACAGCTACTCCTCCCGCCCACTTTACGAAACTTTTAGAGATGCTAAAAAGACGAACTACACTTTAAGTTCATCCACGCCTGAAACTATCCCCGTTTTAAACACATCGAGCATTGAAAAAAACCATACCTAATGCACAATGCCCAATTACCAATTAACAACTAGCGTGCATTAGACATGGGATAGAGTCTGTTTCACTTAGTTATATCTAAATAAAACTCCTACATAACCCAAGACTTATGCACGCTATAAAATTATCAAATGGATGTACTAGCCAGCCACCGACCAAAAATCGTTATTTAATTCCCGACAGTTGCCGATAAGGTACAGACTTTTCGATATCGATGTTGTATGGCGAGATCCGTTGTGGAGCATTGCCAGTTGCATTGATATTTTGTGCCATACTCAGGAATAGAGATGGATCTCCAGCCTTTACTTTTTGCTCTTGTGGGAGGAATCTGCGTACTTCGACCTGCCAAATGATTTGGGGGAAACCCAGTTTGGCACGGTGGTAATCTTCGTATCGCGGAGATTTGATGTTGAATGGTAACTCACCCTGAGATTGGGATGGCAGTATCCGACGGCGTTGATAAGGCACTGTGGAGTATCCAAAATTGCTCAGGTACTCTTCGGTGTTGAGCACTTCATCAATAAAGCCTACAATACCCTTGGTAGCGACTACAATTGACCAGGCGATTTTTTCCCGCTCATTGTAGGGATCGCGTCCTAGAACCCGCTGAATTACTTGCTCAACAAAGCGATAATTATTGTTGAGGTCGTAGAAGCTTTTCTTAAAGGTATTAGAAAGCACCAAACCCCGAATAAAGTCCCGTACTGTAATTTGTCCATTACGGAGTTGAGACTCTAAATATGTTTCGCGATCGGCAGCAAAAGCATAAAAGAAAATTTGACGATATGCTGCTTCGATCAAATCACCTAAATCTGACGGAGAAAGTATATTGTCGGTATTAAAAATCCTGGGCTGTTCATCACCCGGTACTTCGTATGCAGCTACACGCTGATTTTGACTTGAAGGGTCATATTCTAACAGAGGAATTGCCACTCTAAAGCCTCCATGTTCTTAATTAAAGTTAACAACTTTTAATCACATATTAAGGGAGTAGTTGTATCATAACTTCAGATTCTGATAAAATTTCACGAAACTTAACTAAGGGAATTTAAGTATTCATAGGATAAATGATTAGCCTGCTGGATTCAACCCATAGCTAATCAATAAATAGGGAGTTGGGCTTTCAGCTTAATAACTACGTAAATGACTAAAATGACTAAAAAAACTTTATTCACATATTTTAGATTAGGAGATTCAGTTTCACCTTTTTGAACTGAAGCAATAATTTTTAACATTTAGCAAAACAAATTAATGGGGCATTGGGCATTGGGCATTGCATTAGTTATTCTCCCTCATCTATACCCTCTGCCTCCTGCCTCCTGCCTCCTGCCTCCTGCCTCCTCGGCGACTCAGCGACCTATCCAAAATTCCAGGGGATCTATAGTTGATTTACAGTGAGGCCAGCTACGCAAAGTTGCTTCCATTCCTGCCTGCCAGTAGGGTGGTTCCAATCCCAGTCCTAAGCATAGATGAGATAGGATGCTAGCAAACTGCTCATTGTGACCAAACTCTCCTAGATGGGCATGAGCGTATTCATGGACAACTACACCAAACCAATCTCTAGGTGCAACTCGACCAACATCTACCAGAATAGTGATTGGGTTTGTGAGAATATTGCACAGCCCATCTATCCCGAAGGATTGAGCTATGGGAACTGCAAAAATTTGGATTTGGCGACGCTCTTGGGGATGAAAGCACTCATGACAAACTTCTAGATAGGCGTTGATCTGAGCGTTTACAGTGTTAATATTCTCGCCGATCCAAGTGCAAATGGGGATGCGATCGCGCAGGTTATCAAACATATCCACCATACCCGGTTCTAGGGCAAGTCCCTGTACCAGACGCAGATAATCTTGCCCACGAGTCAAAGCATCGCTCTGCTTGAGATAATTCACCAGCCCAAAACTGAATAAAACTGTCTCTTTTCCAAAACATCCGCTCCTTGTCTTTCTGTTACTTCTTCTGTGCTGGAAGCCTCACCAGAAGTTTCAATGCGGCTTTCGGTACAAAACGATGCGGTGCTAAAGCCGCCAAACCGTTTGACTGTACTGGTTCGCATTCGCATATTTGGGCTAGCGAACCAGAATCGCTCAATGGAACTCATTGTTTCATATTCGGTTGTCAACACCAGTCCATCTTCATCATCCATGTGAAAAAGACCGACTACAGGCACTATTTCGGCGTAACCTCTTTCACGGAGTAATTTGCCTTGCCTTGGGTTATCCCCATCAGGCACGATCGCAAATATGGTTTTCCCCTGATGATTCTCCTCATCCTCTCGATCCCAAGCCATTGTCCCTAGCCAACGCACACGCGAGCCACCGACTGAAAGGCTGGGGTCAATCTCATGATATCGGCACAGTTCAATGATTTCTGGATGATCAGCATCTAGAGTTTCTACCTGTATATCCGATTCTCCCGTCTCTGAGCGCTTAAACGCCAGATGATGAGTTGCACGTTGCGATCGCCATTTACCAGCACTTAGCTGAAAAAATTCCATTGCGTCTATCAATCTTCTGACTCCTACTTATTGCTCCTGCGGATGATGTTTACCTTGTTCTTTGTTTTTAGAGTAGTTGGTATATAAACATTCTAAACATTACAGCGATTAGTGGTCAGCTTTAACAAACACCCTAGAAAGGGAGAGACGGAGGTGATTGTTATGTAATTGTAAACTTTTATGAGCTTGATTCTTTATGGCTTGACAATATAGACATTTTACTACTCAAGTGCTAACCTAGTAAAAAACGATTGTCTTCCATTAACAACAAATACCCTTCAAATCAGTCAATCACAGGAGTGAATGATGGACTTTCCAGTCGAATTAACTTTAGAACAACAATTTCGCTTACAAAATTTGAAAGACCAGGTAAAAAGTTTGAGTCAACAAGAGGCTCAAGAATTTTTACTAGAAGTTTTACGGCAGATGATGGTGAAAGATAATTTGGTCAAACATCTACTGAAACAAGCTTGATCCAGCAAAAAATAAGATTTTTTCCTTAAGACTTACGCAATGGCAGAGTTCCATCAAAATGCGTAAGTCTTAATTTTTTTGCCCAATTTCTGCTAAATTTTGATTTTTTGATCGGGAAAGCCAAATATAAGTAAATATTACAGATTATTACTTTGTCTCTCATAGTAAAGACTAGGGTACTGTTGATCACCTATGTTTTTGTTTGGCTACTCACAGTTAACCTGATCGAGAACACGCCAAAAATAATATCCGCCATTTGTGAATATTAAGGAGAACTCATGGTTCTTGATGCTTTTTCCAGAGCTGTAATTGCGGCTGATGCCAAAACCGCTCCTATCGGTGGTGCTGACTTGGCAGCCCTGAAGTCTTTCATCGCTGAAGGCAACAAGCGCCTTGATGCAGTGAATGCGATCGCCAGCAACGCTAGCTGTGCGGTTTCTGATGCCATTGCTGGGATTGCTTGTGAAAACACAGGTTTGATTCAAGCTGGTGGTAACTTGTATCCGACTCGTCGGATGGCTGCTTGCTTGCGTGATGCTGAAATCGTTCTGCGCTATGTAACTTATGCGCTGTTGGCTGGTGATTCTTCCGTATTGGACGATCGTGCTTTGAACGGTTTGAAAGAAACCTACACAGCTTTGGGCGTACCCACTGGCTCTTCTGTACGGGCTTTCCAAATCCTGAAGGCTATCAGTGTCGCTCACATCACCAACACCAATACTGAAGCTAACGCTGGTAAAAAATTTCGTAAACAAGAAGTTGTTCAAGGCGACTGCTCTGCTCTAGCTGCTGAAGCTGCTAGCTACTTCGATCGCGTTATTTCTGCTTTGAGCTAATCGCTCATGGCTAAAGGCTGTTAGCCAAGCAAACTGAAATTAAAACTCGATCAAATCTAATCTGGAGTATAAAAAGCAATGAAATCAGTTATCACTACAGTTATTGGATCTGCTGATGCAGCAGGTCGTTTTCCAACCACCTCCGATCTAGAATCCGTTCAAGGTAGCATTCAGCGTGCTAATGCTCGTCTAGAAGCTGCTGAAAAGCTAGCTTCTGGTATCGATAACGTAGCTAAAGAAGGTTATGATGCTGCGTTCAAGAAATATCCTTTCCTGAGCCAAGAAGGTGAAGCTGGCGACACTCAAGTTAAGAAAGACAAGTGCCTGCGCGACATCAAGCACTACCTACGCTTGATCAACTACAGCTTAGTTGTGGGCGGTACTGGGCCTCTAGATGAGTGGGGTATTGCAGGTGCTCGCGAAGTTTATCGCTCTTTGAATCTGCCCACTGCTCCTTACGTTACCGCGTTGACTTATACTCGCGATCGCGCTTGCGCTCCTCGCGACTTCTCTCCTCAAGCGTTGGTTGAGTTCCGCAATCTCCTCGACTACGTAATCAACTCCCTTTCATAGTCATAGGGATTGACTAGACGTAGACGAGCGATCGTCATACTCTAAAACTCAGGGACTCTCAGTCCGTTGCTTTGCCTGTATCAGGTTGAGTGATTGACCAAGAGTCCCTCTGTTATTACTAATTCGTAATTCGTAATTCGTAATACTTCGACTTGGCTCAGTATAAATTCGTAATTCGTAATTAATGATTGAACTTGGGGGATTTAAACAGGGAAATTTTCTTTTATGACAATAGATACTCTATTTGCACAGTTAAAACACCCCAACCCCAATTTGCGGGAACGAGCCATGTGGGAACTGGCTGATGTCCGTGATGAAAATACGATTCCTCGGCTGATGGGTATTTTAGATGAAGAAGATGTCACCTATCGTCGAGCTGCGGTAAAAGCACTGGGTGCTATTGGTACAGATGCTGTACCGCTACTGGTAGAGTCATTAGTAAATAGTGATAATGCGACCATTCGGGGTAGTTGTGCTAAGGCTTTAGCACAGGTTGCTGCTAATCATCCCGATGTTCCCTTCCCATCTGAGGGCTTACAGGGATTGCAAACAGCGCTCAATGACCCAAATCCAGTTGTTTATATTGCATCAGTAATGGCACTGGGTGAGATTGGTTCTCCTGCCTTTGAGATTTTGACTGAAGCTCTGAAAAAAATAGATAATGTTGCGGTGGCTGTGGCGATCGTCAATGCACTCGGTTCGATGGGCGATATCCGAGGGGTGGAAGTACTGACAGAATTGACAAATAATGAATCTGTCGATCCGTATGTTCGAGAGTCAGCGGTGAGTGCTTTGCCGCGATTAGATCAAGTGATTAAATATAACAGATAGTAGCGATCGCTAATTATTCGCTCAAGTCAGAAATGTCCATAGCCTTATTCCCAAGCTTCTTCCTCTAACTGCCTCTCTATTTGAGAAATCGCCAACTTAAAGACTGCCTGAACCCCTGCTTCTTCTTCCTGAGTTAATGCGGCTTGCAGGGGTTCTAAAGCAGCACCGTCGCCAATCTTCATCAATGCCAAAGCTGCTGCTTTTCGAGTTTCCCAATCGGGATGATGCAGTAATTCAACAAGGCTAGGAATTGCCGATCTATAGGTCAGGCTACCCAAAGCTGCTGCTGCTTCACACCGGACAATTTCAGATGGATCGTTGAGGGCGTTAATTAAAATATTAAATGCTCCTTCTTCAGTGCCTTCTTGAGCAATTTTAGCGATCGCACCCACCACCGCAGCCCGAACTTCAGCCGAGTCGGAATTAATCTCGCGATATAAATGCTCCTTCGCTTCTGCCCCAATAAATCCCAACGCCCATACCGCATGACCTTTGGCACTTTCTGGATACTCAGTTGACGCTAAGATTTTCAGCAATGCTGGTACAGCTGCCTCACCTATTTTGGCAAGCCCCCCCACCGACGAGGTTTTGACCACCATATCTTCATCATTTAAGAGGGCATTGACCAAAGTGGGAACTGTGATCGGGTCAGCAATAAGTGTCAAGGTTTTAGCGCTAGCTCTCCGCACAACTGGGTTTGGATGACTTGCCACAGCTTCCATCAATAAAGGGGTCGCTGGTTTGCCGATTTTACCCAAAGCCTCTGCAAAACTCAACCTAACCATGCCCCGTGAGTCTCCCATACTCTCAACCATCCGCTTTAGTAGCTCTTGGTCATCCGAGTTGAAGGTATTTAAGCTTAATTGCTCGCTCACTACTGCAAATAAAGCATCAGTTTCTGCATGGAACAGGTTTAACGAATCTGCCCCGGATTGAGTTTCGGAGTTGAGCATATTAACTTCTAGCTAAATTATCAAGACAAATGACTAGTTGCTGCCACTCAGGGCAGCCTGTTGATTACGGAGTTCCTGGAGGGCAGAATCAATCTTGGCAAGCTCAGGCTCCAGTTTTGCCACAACGCTTACTCTCATCAACTTAGCCCGTTTTGCCGTTTCCGTAGTTTCTTGAACTAGACGTTCCCGATATTGCTCAAGTTCTGCAATCACTTCTGCTACATCTTGAGCGGTTACGTTATTGGTTGTTGTGAGTTCTGAGGTTTCATCCATAAGTTTTGTTTCCTAAATGCGTGTTTATATGAATGATATGTAGTCAGTGTTCCCAAAAATGTTTGTATTTGGTTACTCGCTAAAGACTAACACTTAGCTGTTACATAAAACTGAACAATTAGCAAGAGGCAACTGAACTAATAGTTGACAAATGCATATATTACGATCTTCTCAGATCGCGTTACCACTGGTAAAGCTTTTTGACGTAAATCTTCAAAAGTTGAACCCAATTACATTTCTGATAAGTCTTTTAAGATTTTTAGATTGCAAGTGTGTAGGCGTAGCATAGTTTAGCACTTTGCAAAAACTGCTCAAGATGTTTCCTCCAGTGGGAAAATGTCTCCCACAAGTATAAGCAGTCGCTATCTTAGTTAGGATTTAGAATATAAGGAAGTGATTGATTTGGGCATTCCTATAGCAAACCCTTACAGTTACAGCAGATGTCAAGTTAATGAAGTACACAAAGATTCGTCTCAAAGCCAGATATAAAGCCTGTTTTACTTCTGACTCCTGAATTGTGAATTCTGAATTTTGCTGTATGTCCTAACCAACGTAGCGGCTGCAATGGGAATAAAAACAGCAAAACTGCCTAAATATTCTGGAAAAAGATCGTGGAAACGACAAGAAACAACGCACTAGATATACGCCACATTAGTCCTAAAGTAACAAAGCTAATTAAGCAATACGCTGCTGTAAATCACTGTACACAGGCTGAAATGCTAGAGCGTATTGTTTTAGAGTGGAACATCCAACAAAGCGACAGCGAACGACCATCAGGAGATGAAGATGAATAGCTTTTTTGTACAGCTTTTTTGAGGGCAATGATGCGCTCTTTTGGTTTGTTTGGCTCTACCTCAGCCAAACATTTGTATTTTGTACTCGCCCCGTCAAGGCTTTATCTTCCCAGTCCCCAATCACTAGTAGCCAGTCCCTAGTACGATAGTAAAAGTAATCTCTAAGCAATTATCCAAGAGCAATTTATAGATTAATGGATAAACGTTTTTTTAAAATGTTTGGGCTAACAGAAGAAGAAGCGATCGCAATTATTGATACACCATTAGAACAACTCGAAGACGCTTCTGATAAGTATATTGCTGTTTCCCATTTAATTAACTTCTCGACTGAGCAATCGATCGCGGCTTTGGTGCGGGCGATTGAAACCAGTAACCCTGATGAGTTAGACCACCGCATTGTCCGACGCAAAGCTGTGGAAAGTCTGGGGCGATTGCAGGTCCAATCAGCTTTACCTGTAATTCGGCAGTGCCTTAAAGATGATGATATTTATACTGTTGAAAATACTGTGTGGGCAATTGGAGAAATTGGGACTAAAGATCCAGAAATTCTCGAAGAGGTAGCGCAACTGCTGGATAAACCAGGTCAAATCTATCGAGTCATTATTCACACTTTAGCTAACGCTGACTATCAGCCGTCCCTAGAACGTGTACGGAAGTTTACCCAAGTTGAGGATGAACCTACCCGTAGTGCAGCGATCGCTACAGTTTGTCGGTTCACGGGTGACTATTCCCAAATTACTGAGGTGATAGCGCTACTACAAAGTTCCAGTGTCAATGCACGACGTGGTTGTATTCAAGACCTGATTGATTCCCGCTACTACAAAGCCATCCCAGAAATTGCCCGTTGTCCTGTATCTCTGGTGTTTCGGTTGCGAGGATTGCGGATGCTATTGGATGCAGGCGTTCCCAGTGGTGAAATTACCTTTACAGAAATTCAACCTTACTTAGAGCAAGTACTCTACGATCATCCCAACGACCTCGATCTAGTACATGAGTATGATGCTACCCCTGTTCTAGATTTTGTGATTAACGAACTCTACGAAACCGATTTTGGACGTTGCTATTTAGCGACAAAAACTTTATTGGATATCTATGCACAAGAAGCACCAGCAGCGCTTTTAGCAACTTATTCGGACAAGGCATATAACGATTATGGTGCCCATTATCATGTGATGAAACTTTTCGGCTGGCTCAAATATGCTCCCGCCTACAATTTGTTAGTAGAAAACCTGCACAACCGCGAACCCCAGTTTCAGAAATCTCGTGCGGCGTGTGCAATCGCTCTTGGTGAATTGGGTGATTCACGAGCAATTCCTGAAATTAAAATTTGCCTCAATACGCCAATTTGGGATTTAAAATACGCTTGTTTATTAGCACTAGAACGCTTAGGAGACTCATCCGGTCGGGAAATTTGCGATCGCGATCGTGATTGGTTAATTAGGGCGAAAGCAACAAGTACTCAATAGTTAGGAGTTAGAAGTTAGGAGTTATATTAAGTCTAGATAATTATGCAATGGCATTGTTAGCCGATGCAATGGCATTGTCAGTCGATGCAATGGATTGTCAGCCGATGCATTGGCATTGTCAGTCGATGCAATGGCATTGTCAGTCGATGCATTGGCATTGCAGGTCAAGAGACTTGTGGACACCACCGTAGCTCCGCAAGCTTTTAGGGGATTAAGGGGTGGGGTTCTTCGGATTTAATTAGTAAATCAAGCGGACATGATATTAGGAGTTAGGAGTTAGGAGTTAGGAGTAGAGGCGTACAGATGTACGCCTCTATTGGCGGTTCAGGACTTGCTACTGGTGACTGCTTCGTTTAAAACTAACTCTGGTTCTGGTGTCTTCTCTTCTTCTTCTGGCAAACCGTAAATTGACTTGTACAAGTTCACGTACTGCTTGGCAGATTGATACCAACTAAAATTTTGACTCATGCCCCGTTTTTGTAGTTCTTGCCATTGCGGTTTGAAACGGAAGCCTTCCCAAGCCCGGATCATAGAGGTGAAAAGGTCTAGCGGTTCATAGCGATCAAAGCAATAACCGGTGCCTGCGGCATTTTCGGGGTCGTGATGGGTTACGGTGTCAACTAATCCACCTGTGCGGCGGACAATGGGTACAGAACCGTAGCGCAAAGCCATCATTTGGCTGATACCGCAAGGTTCAAAACGACTAGGCATTAAGAAGGCATCAGTACCAGCGTAGATGCGGCGAGACAGGGCATCGTTATACAGTAAGTAAGTTGCCATGCGTCCGGGGAAGCGGGATGCTAATTGCCACATCTGAGTTTCATAGTAGCGTTCGCCTGTTCCTAACAGCACAAACTGTGCATCTGTATAAGATAGGAAGCGATCGAGGATTTGTAATATCAAATCAATGCCTTTTTGTTCCACTAATCGTGTCACAATCCCAATGAAGAAGGCTTTGGAGTTGACTTCTAACCCTAGTTCTTCTTGCAAAGCAATTTTGTTGGCTTTGCGTTTATCTAAAGTATCAGCAGTGAAGGTTTGGGCAATATATTTGTCATTTTCTGGGTTATATACCTCAGTATCAATACCGTTGATAATCCCAGATAATTTACCGCTAATAAAGGACAGCAAACCTTCTAATGTTTCACCGTAAGTAGGTGTCTTGATTTGCTCGGCATAAGTGGGCGAAACTGTATTTACCTTGTTGGCAAATTGTACCGCCGCCGCCATCACGTTGTGTCCTTGCATGTACCAGGGACACCAAGTAATTTTCTCTAAATACCAACGCCACGGTCCTTGATAAGCCAGATTATGGATGGTAAACACTGTGCTGATATCAGGATCTTGGTGCATCCACACCGGAATCATCCCCGTATGCCAATCGTGGCAATGGATAATTTCTGGCTTCCAGTAATTCCAGGCAAACTCGGCTGCACCATTAGCAAACAATGTGAACCGCCAATCTTCATCATCTCCAGAATAGATGCGGCGGGGCATGAAGGACGGATGTCCAAATAAGTACAAGGGAACATCAGTACCAGGCAGAACACTTTCGTATACTGCAAAGTGCTGGAACATGGCATCTCCCCACCAGATCGGTTCTTGGGGAATTTCCATTTTGTCTGGCAGGAAGCCGTAGTAAGGCAAGAATATCCGCACATCATGCCCCATTTCTCTCAGGACTTTGGGTAATGCCCCGACAACATCACCCATTCCTCCTACTTTCGCAACGGGTGCTGCTTCTGCTGCAACAAATAGAATCCGCATGGTAATTTTTGCTTCCCTGAGTCTATATTGTCAAATTAACTTTCTGAAATCCCGACCAACGCGACAAGTCGCGTCTGGCACATCAGTGCAACGGCGATCAATTATTATCTAATCACATCGGCTTGCCCAATTGCTTAGGAACCGCGCTGAATCACCGCAAAAATTTCTGATAAAATTTCTTGCGCGCCCTGTTGTCGCAACAGTTCTGCTAGTTCTATGCCTAGTGCTTCGGCGTTGTTAGCAATTCCGGTGACGGTATCTTTGACGAATTTTTGACCATCTACACTGGCGACTATCCCGGTTAAGGTCAAATTATCACCAGATATTTCTGTATTTACACCGATAGGTACTTGACATCCGCCCTCTAGAGAGCGGAGAAAAGATCGTTCGGCGAGACAGCGATCGCGTGTTTCGGTATGTTCAATTGCTTTGAGTAGAGATAGCACTTCACTATCATCAGCACGGCATTCTATCCCCAAAGCTCCTTGTCCAACAGCGTGGAGGGAAATTTCTTTGGGTAGGACTTGATGAATGCGATCGCCCATTCCCAATCTCTCTAACCCTGCTGCTGCTAAAATCAAAGCATCGTATTCGCCTGTATCCAGTTTTGCCAACCGTGTAATTAAGTTTCCCCGCACATCCTTAAAGGCAAAGTGGGGGAAGTGATGGCGTAACTGTGCTAACCGCCGCAGCGAAGATGTACCAATTACCGCTCCTTCTGGCAACGTATCGATTTGTTTATCTTTGTGCTTTTCATGCACCACTAATGCATCTGCTGGGTTTTCTCGTTCAGTAATTGCTGCTAACGTTAACCCTTCTGGTAAGTGAGTCGGCAGATCCTTGAGAGAATGTACGGCAAAGTCAATCTCTTGATTGAGCATTCCAACTTCAAGTTCTTTAGTGAAAAGTCCTTTATCGCCAATCTTAGCTAATGCTACATCCAAGATTTTATCGCCTTGGGTAGACATGGTGTGGACTTCAAAAGTGATATCTGGATAGCGATTCTTGAGTTGCTCTTGTACCCAGTAGGTTTGAACCAGAGCAAGTTGGCTTTTGCGCGAACCAATCCGAATAGTGCGTGGGGGACTAGAAATAATTGAAGTCATAAAACAATATATCAAAGGAGGCGATAAATTCACTCTCATCTAGACTACCGTAGTCAGGGACTCATACGAATTTTGGGTTTTGGATTTGGGATTTTGGATTACAATTCTTTACCAAAAGCTTGTTTGAGTAATCTCAAATAATAAAAGGGAGTGGGGAAGGTGGGGTCCTCTCTGGGGATAAGGGGTAATGGGGAATGGGGAAAAGGAATTTTCATTGCTCCTTGTGAGCGCACTTTAGCTAACTCTTGAGTCCGTTCTTGAACGCAGTGTTTTAATTCAGCGTTGAGTATTTGTAGCTATTTGTAAAGTTCTGACTGTTGGATGGCGATCGCAACCTGGGTTGCAAGTTGCTTCATACAACTCAGCTTCCCAGGATTCCCATACACGCGGGCGATAGCACTGATGAGCAATCAATAAGTCCCAAAGATTAGAGGTAAAAGCAGGTGTTTTGCTATCTAGTTGGGCTGTTCGCGCAATCAGGCTGCTAAAGTGAATTTGAATCCTTACGAAAGTATTTAGTAATGAAAGATGCTTGGGATTGGGAAGAGGAGGATATTGAGTTACTTATTCAAAACGGGGTGCAAGAAAGCCTTACCCTAGAGTATAAAAGATGTGAATCCCTAGATAAACGCAACCCTAATCGCAAGAAAGATTTGAGTAAGGATGTGTCAAGGAGTCAGATTTCAAATTGGTGATCCTCACTTTCAAATAGCTGTTCCAAAGGTCAATGGCGATATAAGTTACGCTTTGGCTTGGTCAGTTGATTCACTTGGAATGCAGTAGAAGCTTAGAGGAGCTACTCTTACTGTCTCAAATAATCAAGCGAAAACTTTAAATGTTTGATGAAGGGCGACTCGATAAATTAAATATAGCCGATGAAATCATATATAGATAATCGTATTAATCAACTTTCTGCCTTTTTTATAACTAAAAGATGTTGCGATCTCTCACAATGGCGATCGCAACATCTCAAGTTTCAGCCACCAAATTTTGGGAAATAACCAAATCTAGTTAGCAGTGTGTAATGCGATGGCACATCGCGCTCAACTTGGTCAATATTATATCTAAAAAACTCAGCCCCAAAAGGGAAGTTGAAAATTTACAGGAATGCTAAGAATAATTTGCTATCTTCATTAGTTATCCAAGCCTAATTATTTACCTTATGAATCGTTCCGCCTGTCTCATCTTCAATCCTGTTGCGGGTCAGGGCGACCCAGATACAGAGCTAGCAGAAATTCGGGCAATATTAGAGCCAGATATCGCTCTAGATATTTATTTTACAACTGAAGAAATCGATGCTGACCAACTGGCATATCAAGCTGTAGAGCGAGGAGTAGATGCAATCATTGCTTCCGGGGGGGATGGTACTCTCTCAATAGCGGCGGCGGCTGTAGTGGGAACTGATATCCCATTTGGGATCATTTCCAGAGGAACTGCGAACGCTTTTGCCACAGCTTTAGGAATTCCTGACACGATCCCAGGTGCGTGTCAGGCAATTTTGCAGGGAGCAACCACCCATGTAGACGTAGCCTATTGCAACGATCGGCCAATGGTACTCTTGGCAGGTATTGGCTTTGAAGCTGAAACTGTAGAATTGGCAGACCGAAACGCCAAGAATCGCTTTGGGATGATGGCCTACGTTTTGGCAGGAATCCAGCAATTAAGAAGCTTACATAACTTTGATGTTGAAATTGAAACTGAAGACAGGATAATTAAAACTAGTGCCTGTGCAGTAACGGTAGCAAATGCCGCACCTCCCACTTCAGTTTTGGCTCAAGGCCCAGCAGGTTTGATTTATGATGATGGGTTACTAGATTTAACGATTGTAGCTCCAGCTAACAAGGCAGGAGCGATCGCAGCCACATTTCATTTATTTCAAACGGCTTCTACAGGTAACGCCGTAGACCGGGATGATATTGGCTTCCTGCGAGCTAAACAATTTAAAATTACGACTAACCCACCACAAAAAGTTGTTCTAGATGGTGAAATAGTAGGCACAACACCTGTAGAAATTAAGTGTGTACCAGCAGGCTTAAGAATTTTTGTGCCATTAGTAGAAGAAGTTGAGCCTACCGAAAAACTAGAGGGACTTCCTAATCTGACTATTGAGATGAAAGATACAGCAGGAGAATGAGGGCAGGGAGCATGGGGGAGGCAGTGCGGTCTTGGGGTTTCCCCAAGTGGAGCAACTGCTGTCATTGGGCACAAGAGGCAGAGGTGCAAAGGGGTAAAGGGTAAAAATTTACTGCAACTACCCCTGTTCCCCTGCTCCCCTTCAATTGAAAACTCAGGAGTAGGTTGCATTGAAACTTGTATCTGATCCAACGATCGCTAACAAAATTCGTAAAATGAATCAGCGGGTACGCTGGCAAGATCCGTTAATTGTGGAACGGGATATTGACCAAACTCGGCTGGTTTTGGAAGATGGTCAAACAGACAATTCTGAGTTCTCATTTTTAGTTGTCGGTGATAGTGGTTCCGGCAGTCACCGGGGACACAATCCCCAGCGACAGGTGGCTGAACTTATGCTGCCCCATCACAAGGAATCCCGGTTTATGCTGCATACGGGGGATGTGATTTATTTAGTGGGATCGAGTGAATACTACCAGCAAAACTTCATCCAGCCTTACCGAGAGTTTCTCTTGGGCACAGAGCATTGCAAACAGATTGCTTACGACCAGATGGTTTTTAAGCTGCCCATTTTACCTGTGCCGGGAAATCACGATTACTATAACTTGCCGATTTTATTGACTCTGGCATCCCTAACAACATTACCCATTCGTCACCTGTTGCGATCGCGGTTAGACCTAGATGTGGGCTTGCATGGCTCAGGATGCGGTGACGCTTACGCAAAGGCATTTCTCGACTATCTGAAGGCGTTTCAGCTTCCAGGAGAGTTAGCTAGTCACTTAGATCGGCACTACACAGCCAAGACAGATACAGGTCGTTGTCTTTCATATCAACCTGGGCACTTTACCCGTCTTCCCAATCGCTATTACACTTTTCGTTATGGCGGTATTGATTTCTTTGCTTTGGATTCTAATACATTTAACGATCCACCACCGCTACCGAAAACAAAAAAAGGTGATGCCGATCGCAAACTCTTAGAAAAACGCCGTGAAGATTACGAGCAAGAAAAGCAGCAAATCATTGAAACTTCAGCCAAACTTCGTCCCGAAAACCCTAATGAAGCCGATCAATTAGACGACTTCCATGCCAAGCTGTCACAAATTGAAGAAATTATTGTTGATATCGATAAGCAACTAGCTACTAATAAAACAACGCTGACTGACACTGAACAACTGGATTGGCTCAAGCAAAGATTAATTGAATCTTGGAATAATTCTGAAGTTCGGGGAAGGATAATTTATTTCCATCATCCACCTTATGTAACTGAGGCGACGAAGTGGCAACAAGCACAAACTCTAATTGTTCGCGATCGCCTGCGTGGCGTGCTGGATGCGGTAGCTAAAGAAATCGGTTCCTTAACTCAGGGTCGTCCTTTGGTCGATTTGGTATTAAACGGTCACGCACACTGCTTAGAACACCTGGAAACAATGGATACGGGACACGCTGATTCTCATATTCACTGGATTGTTTGTGGCGGTAGCGGATTTAGTTTGCGACGCCAACGGATTGAGGGAGCAGATTTGATGGAGACTTTTGGGAATGAAAATAGATTAGTGGCGCGATCGCATCTGTTCATCGGTCGCAACGGTCAAGGTTTTCAAAAGCGACGACCTTATTCAGGTTTACGTATTGACGTTAAAGGCGATGGACAGCCCAAGTTTATTGTCCGTCCTTTAGTTACCGAATGGTATCAGCGGCAATGGCATAATCGTGAACTTGAGCCACTGATTATCTAGTGGTCTATGGCATTAATTCTGCTGGGTTAAACTTCCTAAGAGTTTGCTTACGGTGTACACACAAGTGTTTCGCCTGACAATGCGATTGTTTCGACTGACAATGCGATTGTTTCGGCTGACAATGCGATTGTTTTGACTGACAATGCAATTGTTTCGACTGACAATGCAATTGTTTTGACTGACAATGCAATTGTTTCGACTGACAATGCGATTGTTTCGACTCATAATAAATGTAGTTAAGAAAATTGTAGGTTGGGTAGAACGAAGTGAAATCCAACAAAGTCATGCAAGTGTTGGGTTTCGTTCCTCAAACGCCACTTGCTTCTCCCTTGGCGCTAGCCTCTCCCTTTGGGAGAAGGGGAGACGCTGCGCGAACAACGGGGGGAACCCCCGCAACGCAGTGGCTCCCCAACTTACGTATAAGTTGAGTTTTAGGCTTAACTGAACTGTATTGTATTATATGTAATATAGTATCTGGTAACTTCGTATAATTCCCAAATCTATGCAGAAAGCCCAAAAACCCTGCCCCTCTGTGGTCTTAATGGTAAGTCTTTAACCGGACACAATATAAAAAATTAGAGACGCAATAATTGCGTCTCTAGAAACCACCTATTTAGCCTTATTACGTGTAATTGCACCCAGCAAAAGGATAGTTGTTAATTAAATTATTCCTGGGCCCCTACCGCGGCTGTCACCCTTTTCTGTCAACTTGCCTTCCTCATCCTGATTAACTTCTCCAAGTTCTTCGATACGTTGTTGCCTATCTTCTGCCGCTTGCTGGCGTGCATCACCCGGTTCTTCGTAATACATTTCCGGTTCAATTGCATAGTTATTAGACAAACCTTCTCTGTCCACGGTATAGCCGTCAGTGGTGCGTATACTTTCTGAATCGGTTTGATCGTCAGTAGGTGCATCTGCTTCCTGTTCTTCCGTGGGACGTGTTTTGTACTTATCTCCTTCTCTTTCCATTCGAGCAGCGGTTTCGGCGGGGATAATACCGCGATCGTATGTATCGACTTCCGCTCTATCAGATGAATCTGTATCTCTCTTAACTGCTTCATTAGCCATAATTTATGTCCTCTGTTAAAGAATGTATTAAATAACTTCAAAAACTAGATTAGGCTGTTTCTGATCTCTGAGCTACTATCTTGAGAAGTGACTTAATTTAAAAATAATGTTATGTTCTCTATCTTTTGATGTATCCAAAAGACTAAAATGGAATCCGGTTAAATACTGTTGATTTACATTTATTCGGTAGAACAAGGGTTTTAGTTGAGGTCAACTTAACATTAAAAGGGCAATTAGAAACTGCAACTATACAAGGCTTTACCCAATTCCGTAGAGACGGACGATAGTTTGTGTAGCTGCGAGTTCTATTTGCCCGTGGAAATCCTAGTTTAATAGTGAGTAAATTTACTCGCCCACGAATTGGTTTTTCAGTAATTGAATTTCATCCACTAATTCTTGCCGATTTGAAGATTTCAGTAGATAACGGAAAATAAACCAACTAGTGTAACTAATTCCAACTAACTCAAAAAGTGGTGCTAGTAGTGGAATATCATGGATTGCAGCTAGCACGGCTAGTACTAGCCGTGCTGTAACAATTGCCGCCAAAATTAAAGCAACAGTTATTAAAGGCTGCTTGTAGTCCTGAAAAAAGTCACTTAGGTATTGGGGCAGTTGCTCTAAAAATTGAGAAATTTGTCTGCTAATTTGCTGCCATTGAGATTCAGGTTCACGCGCTGGCGGTAACTTAGGCAAGTTTGCCGTATCAGTACCTTCAAGTGCTAGCGTATCTTGTGATAAGGAAGCATTGATGGATTCACGTTGCTGTTGTTCGGTTTCCATAGTTTTTATGTTTGGTAACTACAAGACTTTGTATAACTGAACTGAGCATCAATAAATATAGTTATTCAAGGTCGTCAGTTGTCAATTATTAGTGGTCAGTAATAATTTTAACTGACCACTCAGACCGAGCAGGAGCATTTAAATATCTTTACGCCTACCTACTCACTTGGATTTGTTGTTATGCCTTAGTTCTTTGTTGTGGCAACTGTTGCTTTCACAACTACACTGGTGACACCTTTAATTTCCTTAGCTAATTTTTCAATTTTAGCCAACTCCTGCTGATTGCTGACAGTTCCTGAGACAGTCACAATTCCACCATCTGCGGCATTAACTGTTAGTTGGCTCTTTGGTATGTTAACCTCCAACTTAGAGCGAACTTCACTTGCTAAGTCACCTTTGGCTCGCTGTGTATCGCCACCCGTAGTATTATTGCGCTGTTCGCGGGCGCGGATATCAGAATTAGCTTGGTTTCTGCGAACTTCACTTTGTGCGTCTTGTTGAGAAGCTTGTGTTGTTTTTGCAGTCGGTGTTTGGGGAGCTTCATTAGGATTATTGGGTGCAGATTCACTTGTTTTAGAAGCGTTATCACAAGCAGCAACACCGAAGATTAATAAGCCGCTAATTAAGAAGGGGGTTAACTTTTGCATAGGTTTAATTCGCAATCGAAAAGTGAAATTTGTTGATATTTACGGCAAGGGAGGAGCAAGTTCTTTTGTCAGGAGCAAAGCTTTCAAATTATTGCTCCTACAATTTTGTCGAATTAGTGTGAGTGACAACTACTTTGGGTTAAAGTACTTCATCACGACGATCAACAATGACTACAGTAGGATCGTTTTTATGAGGCTCTGTTGAGTAATTGGGACGAATGGGATCGACTACTGCTGCATCACGATCGGTTATTCGGTCGGAACCTGGGCGATGTTCACTAATCTCTGTGGCATCATAGATTGCAAATTCTTCAATACCTCGATGTTTGAGAATCGCTTCAGCTTGGTGGATTTCAGCTTCCGTACCATCGATAATTACTAAGTAGTCGCCTCTTTGAAAGCGATCGCTATATACTCGCGCCTTGGCTTCAGGAATTCCCAAGCCAACTAGTGCGCCTACAATACTCCCCGCTGCTGCACCGATCGCACCACCAGTTAATGTTGTCGCCAAAGTTGTTGCAACTGCGCCACCTGCAATTACTGGCCCGATTCCAGGAATTGCTAGAGTTCCAAGTCCAACTAATAAGCCAGTCAAGCCGCCTAGAACACCGCCTGTAGCAGCTCCAGCTTTTGCACCATCGTCTGCTTTATTAGCAGCACCAACATTTCTATCTACATCTACACCAGCGATCCCTTGACCGTTTGTATGCTTGGCAATGATGGAGACTTGATTCAACGAAAAACCTGCATCTCGCAATTCTGTAATTGCTACTTCAGCATCTCGACGATGAGAAAATACCCCGATCGCACGTTTTGCAACACCACTATAACCCCCAGCCGGAGTTGGAGTCACATAACCAGTGGTTGCATTTGTCGCATCTGGGTGGTCGTAAATGCCAAACTCTTCCACACCCTGATGATTTAAAATTGCTTCTGCTCTAAGTATTTCTGAATCTGTACCATCAATAATGACTAAATAGTGTCCTCGTTTAACACGTTCGTCGTAAACTCTAGCTCGTTCTTCAGGAATTCCTAAACCAATTAATGCACCAAGCAAACTACCAGCCACTGCACCAATACCAGCGCCAGCCAGAGTTGTAGCTAGGGTAGTTGCTGCGGCTCCAGCCAACATAATTGGCCCGATTCCAGGAATTGCTAAAGTGCCAAGACCGACTAATAAGCCAGCCAATCCGCCCAAAGCACCGCCTGTAGCTGCTCCGACTTTAGCACCGTCGTCAGATTTATCGCCAACGCGATCGCTCACATCCGCGCCAGCAATATCATCTCTGTCTCCATCTTGGGTAATGACAGAAACTCTGTCCATGTCAAAGCCAACTTTTTTTAATTCATGTAGGGCCTTTTCAACATCTCGACGATGAGAAAATACACCTACAGCACGTTTATTTACACCTACTACCATTATTGTTTCTCCTCAGCAAAAATCAATTATTTACTAATTCATAGCTCATAACAACCCTTATTAATACATGTTTCTATTTATTTGTCATCAATCGTTGGGAGAAATTTTATCTCTATCATTAGACAGAGGTAGCTTTATCTAAAGTTAGTAACTAAATCTCAATTAGAAAATATATTTTATTTTCTAAAGTTTCTATAAAAATTATTCCAATTTTCCAATAAAATTGATATTAACAAACATTATTTTCTACCGTTTGCTACTATAACTCACCTGCTTGGAACCTGCTATATCAGTAGATACAGTTTGATAAGATTTACTTTATAAATTTTCTTTGAGAAAATATTAAATAAATCCTAAATAATACATAACTTTATTTGATAAGAGATAAAAGAAATGTTTATTTTGTTAAATACAACTTTTGGCAAACTAACCTATTACCTAAAAAAGTGCCAGCTTACAATAAATGATAATTAAGCTGATAAATAAGCTATTTTATAAATGGGTATTTAATTGAGTAGAAGTGAGAAAATCCTATGTTTCAAGGTGTTTTAACTATTTTGGAAGGGAATCGCCTACCTTTTGGATTAGCGCCGATAACTTTAGCTCAGGAAGTACTAACTCCAGAAGAAGCGTCAGTTGTTTTTTCTGGGCCTAAATTGTTGGTGGCACTGCTAGCTGGGGTTTTGATGGCATTTGCCTTTCAATTGTTATTGACAAACTTTTCAGTCGCTGTCGGAATTTCATCTTGGGAAATTGACTCAGATTCTGATGATGAGTCGGAAAGTTTGGGCAAGAAAATTCGTAAAGGTCAAGCTAAAGTTGGTGCTTGGGCGTTAATAACCGTTAGCATCGCATTATTTATTGCTTGTTTTTTAGCAGTAAAACTCAGCCTAATCGAAAGTGCATTTTTAGGAGCAATTATTGGTGTAGTCATTTGGTCTACCTATTTTTCACTAGTAATTTGGTTGGGTTCATCGGCGGTAGGTTCTTTAATTGGTTCTATATCTAATACTGTCACTTCTGGTTTTCAAACTCTGATGGGCACAGCAACTGCTGGCATCGGTGCTAATAGTGCGAAAAAACAGTTAGTTTCTACTGCTGAAGATATTACAGCCGCAGTCCGGCGAGAATTCACTTCAGGTTTTGATTCTGAAGGGATTAAAAATACCCTCCAAAGTTCTTTAGGTTCTCTACAATTACCAAAGCTGGATATTAAAGAAATTCGGAGTCAATTTGACCAGCTTCTTAAGAATACAGACTTACAATCTGTTGCTAACAGCGACCTTTTGCAAAACATTGATCGCCAAACATTTGTTGATTTAATCAGCAGCCGTGGTGATTTATCAAAAGAAGACATCAATAGCATTGCTGACCAGTTTGAAGGTGCGTGGCAACAAGCTTTAAATCGCAAAAATCCCACAGAACAAGTAATTAATTTACTCAAGTCTGCTACTCCTGAAGAACTTAATTCTGAGCAATTGGGTGAACGGCTTCAAGAACTGGTGACAATCGGAGGTGGTAATGGCAGTGGTGTAATCAAGCAAGCTATTCGATATGGCTTAAGTGCCGCTGCACCAGCAGTTTTGGAACGGGTAAACCTTTCTAATATCGATGTGAACAAAATTACAACTCAGTTGCAAAAGCTGAAAGAAAAAGTTCAAGATATCGATGTCGATCGAGTCACAGAACAATTTCAAAAGTTTAGAGAGCAAGCAACTGAGCAAGTATCTGCAAAATTACCAATATCACTGGAAAATGCGATTAAGGCAGATGTAGAAGAGTACATATTGCATTCGTTCCCTTGGCACTTCAATCGAATTACC
Organism: Nostoc sp.; assembly: GCF_036918245.1. Lineage (GTDB taxonomy): Bacteria > Cyanobacteriota > Cyanobacteriia > Cyanobacteriales > Nostocaceae > Nostoc. Next base: position 117,594 of record NZ_JBALEF010000043.1, on the reverse strand, counting down.
CTAGTAGATGAATTTAAAGAAGTCATCTATGACGTAAATGCAGAACCGACAACTGTGAGACGAGAGTTGGAAGAAATCAATCAAGAATATTTCACCAATTTACTAAAGCAGCGGGGTGATATTAGCGAAGCCAGGGTGAAAGAAATTTCTGAACAAATGGAAAGCGATCGCCTGGAAGTTTTAGAAACTGTCAAACAGGCTCAAGCACGAGAAAAAGGGCAAGATTTCCGCAGCCGCATCGAAGATTATCTGCGTTCAACGGGTAAAGACGAACTTAATCCCGAAGGTATTGAACGGGACTTTGGCAAGTTGCTGGACGATCCACAAGCTGGGTTTGAAGATTTAAGTAGCCGCTTCGGGCAATTTGACCGCGATACTTTTGTACAATTGCTCCAACAGCGTCAAGATATCAGCGAAGAGGAAGCTAATAATATTGTTAGTCAACTCGAACGCAACCGCGACAATCTCTTGAATCGTGCCAGAGAATTGCAAGAACAAGCAAAAGCAAAAGCTGATGAACTGCGCCAAAAAGTTGAAGAATATCTGCGGAATACTAATAAAGACGAACTCAATCCCGAAGCTATCAAACGCGAGTTTAAAGTTTTATTAGACGATCCTCAAGCTGGAATTAGCCTTTTGACTTCGCGCTTATCGCAATTTGACCGCGATACCCTAGTACAATTGCTCAGTCAGCGTCAAGATTTGAGCGAAGAACAGGTAAACGAAACTCTCGATCAACTTGAAGCAGTCCGAGATAGTATTTTGCAAGTACCGCAACAGGCGAAAGAACAATACGAAAAAACTACAAAAGCGATCGCCGAATATCTCCGCAATACTAACTTGGAAGAACTCGATCCAGAAGGTATCAGAGGCGATTTGGAAAAATTACTCGACGATCCCAAAGCCGGAGCCTTAGCACTGCGCGATCGCTTATCTAACGTCGATCGAGAAACCTTGGTTAAACTCGTGAGTCAAGGCGGCGACTTGAGCCAAGAGCAAGTTAATCAGCTCATCGATCGCGCTCAAGATGCCATTGGTGATATCCTGAGAGCGCCACGACGTTTAGCCAAGCGTACCACTCAACAAGCTTTAGATTTTGAAGCCAATCTCGAAGAATATCTGCGTAATACCAATAAAGAAGAACTCAACCCTGAAGGAATCAAACGCGATTTACAATTGCTGCTGTCTTCTCCCCGCGCTGGAATTGGGAATCTAAGCGATCGCGCTGCGAAATTTGATCGTTCGACAATTGTGGCGCTATTATCCCAACGTGAGGATATCTCAGAAGAGGAAGCTAACCGAATTGTGGATCAAATTGATTCTGTTCGCAGCTCGATTGTTGAACAATTCCAACAGATTCAGCAAAGAGTGCAATCAGTGCTAGATGGAGTTTTTGCCAAAGTTCGCAACTATCTCAACTCCCTAGATCGTTCCGAACTCAACTATGAAGGGATTAAGCAAGATTTTGCGAAAGTGTTTGACGATCCGCAAGCCGGATTTGAAGCATTGCGCGATCGCCTTAGCGAATTCGATCGTGACACCTTAGTTGCTGTATTAAGTTCTCGTGAAGATATTTCCGAGGCGGATGCTAACCGCATCATTAACCAAATAGAATCAGCGCGGGATGGCGTATTGCAACGAGCCGAACGCATCCAGAAAGAAACTCAAAAACGCTTGAAAGCGATTCAACAGCAAGCTAAAAAGCAAGCTGAAGAAACCAAGAAAACCGTTGCAAATGCTGCGTGGTGGATATTTGGGACAGCGATTACTTCCCTTTGCGCCAGTGCGATCGCAGGCGCGATCGCTGTGACTGGGATAACTTTACCTGGGTAAAATATCTTCGTCATCAGGAATTGTAAGAAATAGAAAGTGGCATTCAGTCTTTATAAATGAATGCCACTTTTTTTTAAAAATAAAAAAAAGTACCATTGTCTGTACTACCATGACCTTGTTATTCCAATATTTATTAAGAAATCCTATCTGAACAAAGATTTTATATTTTGTTATGGCAAGAGTAATAAAACAGAGTTAATTATTATTTCTTATAGATAGAAAAAAGTACGTTTGAGGTAGTATCATACTCTTGTTATTCTGAATACAGTTTTCACTATTGAAGGTTCTTGTAATCGAGATGTGTTTGAAACCTGGCTAAAAACTTGCTTAATCCCTGTACTCAAACTTTTGTCAGGTTGTGACGATGGACAATGCTACCTTTCATAAAGGTGGATGTATTGAACAATTGATTCGAGATGCTGGCTGTGAAGTTTTGTATTTGCCACCTTATTCCCCAGACCTCAACCGAATTGAGAAATGCTGGTCTTGGCTGAAAAGTCGAATTCGCAAATAAATCCAGCAGTTTGATTCTCTTCGAGAAACGATGAAATCTGTTTTGCGTTTAGCGTCCTAACTCATTTGGCTATTGCTATATTTCCACTTGTTATTTCTCCACTTTGTTTTCTCGGCATTGCTGAATAAAAGTGTGAAATTCAAAAATTTCATATTTAAAATTATTTTCTTTCTGCCTTTAGCGGAAAGCAAATTTCTCCTCTTAATCAGCAACGCCATTTTCTAATGGGGAAGTGACGAGGTAATTTTTTACCCTCTAAATTCAGGAGAAATTCACTATGCCAACCATTAACGGTACTAATCGCCCTGACAATCTTGGTAATTCTTTTTCTGTTCTCCCTAATCTGATCAACGGATTTGAAGGGAACGATGCGATTGACGGCGTATCTGGCAACGATAAGATTAACGGCGGTTCTGGCGACGATAGCCTTGTAGGGGGATTTGGCAACGATAGCCTGGTTGGCGGATCTGGCAATGATACGATTAGCGGTGATTTTGGTAACGGTGGTATCCTCACTGGTGTTGGTGGAACTGATGTTCTCACTGGAGGATCGGGTAACGATGTTTTCGATTTCAACTTCGTTTCCGAGAGTCAACCTGGTTTGTTACGGGATGCGATCACTGATTTTGTTGGAAACGGTATCCTTGCAGGCGAGCAAATCGATCTATCTACCATCGACGCCAACTCCATTAAAGAGGGCAACCAAGCCTTCACTTTCATCGGGAGTCGTGCATTCTCTGCAACCGGTCAAATCCGTTATTCAGGAGGTATTCTCCAAGGTAGCACTGATGGGGATCTGTCGACTGAGTTTGAAATTCGGCTTGTAGGAGCGCCACAACTAGTAGCAAGCGACATTATCCTTTAATTTAATATTATCTGCCTTGAAAATAAGGCAGAATGCAGAATTTTGATAATTGAATAGTCGCAAATAAAGATAAGTTTAGCTTGCCTCTGTTATAGTTTATAGTTATTAAATTGCGCTGCGTATACATCAGAAAATCAGGTAATACAATTACAACTGTTGCGATGATGCCACTTAATGAAAAAGATGTCAGAGAATTTGAGAAGGCAAGTTGTGACGCAAGAGATGTAGCGATCGCACTGATTAACAAGGCTTTTAAGTTATTGGCAATTACTTCCTTATACATAACTAGATAAATCACCAAATAAATCTCAAAAAGCAAAACCAACCCTATCTGAACAAAGGTTTCAGATTTTGTTTTAGCGAGAGGAATAAAAGAGAGTTAATTACTCTTTCTTATAAATAGAAAAAAGTAGGCTTGAAAGTAATACTATAGTGTTGTGATCGTGAATAAAATCAAAATGTTCTAAAAGCTATGCGCTTATGTAGAAGGAAGTTTGCCTATTTTATAGCAGCCTACTACTGCAACCAGTAAAGACATTAAGGATATCACATAACTCTTGGCATAATTTTAATGCCAACATCATCAATACATCTAGTGCTTCTCAAATCTTCAAACTTAACAGCAAAGACCTGTTCCAATCAGGTGTGGTTCAGTTATCTCTTCCCACTCGTTATTACTTTGCCTTGCTTTCTTGGTGTTGCTGAATGACAGTCTGAAATTTAAAAATTCATTCAATAGACCTCTTGCATAAATCCAAAATAAGAACCCCACCCCGCCAAAGCTACGCTTTGTCTCCCCTCCCCGCTTGCGGGGAGGGGTTGGGGGTGGGGTGTTAGGGACTTTTGCAAGAGGTCTAATATTTGAAACTGTTTCCTTTACACCTTTGGGGGAAACCAAATTCATACTCTTAATCAGCAACACTGTTTTCTGATGGGAAAGTGACGAGGTTATTTTTTACCCTCTAAGTTCAGGAGAAACTTACTAATGGCAATTATCAACGGTACCATTTTTAATGACAACAATACCATCAACGGTTCCCCACTTATCTTTCGCCCTGCCTTAAATGGGGGTGCTGGCAGCGATATCCTTAACGGCGATGCCGGCGACGATATCCTTACTGGCAATGCTGGCAGCGATATCCTTAACGGCAATGCCGACGATGATATCCTTAACGGCAATGCTGGCGATGATATCCTTAACGGCAATGCTGGCGATGATATCCTTACTGGCAATGCCGGCGACGATATCCTTACTGGCGGTGCTGGCAGCGATATCCTTACTGGCGGTGCTGGCGACGATATTCTTACTGGCGGTGCTGGCAGCGATATCCTTAACGGCAATGCAGGCGATGATACCCTAAATGGGGATGCTGGCAGCGATGTCCTTACTGGCGGTGCTGGGACTGATTCTCTTACTGGCGGTGCCGGCAACGATGTTTTCGATTTCAACTCAGTTTCAGATAGTCCTACTGGTTTGTTACGGGATGTTATCACTGACTTCGTTGGAAACGGTATCTTTGCAGGCGATCAAATCAATCTATCTACCATTGATGCTAACTCCAGTGTAGCGGGCAACCAAGCCTTCACTTTCATCGGGGCTGGCGCATTCTCAGCAGCCCGTCAGGTTCGTTATTCAGGAGGTATTCTTCAAGCTAACATTGATGGGGATCTGTCGGCTGAGTTTGAGATTGGACTGACAGGAGCACCACCACTAGTGGCAAGCGACATCATCCTCTAATCTAATAGACCTCTTGCAAAAGCGCTTCACACCCTACTTCTAAGAGCAAGCGCTTAGGAGTGGGGTTCTTATTTATGATTTATGCTTAATGTGAATTACAGCAGTTTTCATGTATTGGAACCACACCTGTCGTAGGAGCGCAAGTCCTTGCGCCCCTACTGCGTGGTCTATTTAACTCAAAATAGCTGTAAATAAGTTAAGACTGGAAAGTAAGAATATGAATATTAATACCAAAACGACGAAGCAATAAATATAGTGTGTGAGAAGCAATTTTGGCAGCAATATGAACACAAAAGCCATAAATTACCAATGCTTGCCAAGGTTCGATCGTGCTGCTTATGCATCAGAAAATCAGTTAATACAATCGCAACAGTTGCGATGATGCCATAATAGCCAAATTGTAACGCCAAGGGTGTAGCGATCGCACTAGTCTAACAAGGGAATGGCACTAAGTTAAAATACAGCCCTGATTCTGGGAGGCTCCAGTGACTTTACCATAGGCAGCAGCCCTCTTGAAATACATTTCCAGTCTTAAGGCGGGAACGAATTCAAGTTACACAAATCTTTAGGCTTATCTTAGTGTCATGCGTGTAACAAAGCTTTTGACTTATTAGCAATTATTTTTATATAACTACATAAACCACTAAACAAATATCAATATGCAAAACCAACCTTATCTAAACAAAGGTTTCTGATTTTCTTATGAAGAGAGAAAAATAAAGCTAATTTTTATTTATAAATAGAAAAAAAGATGCTGTAAGCTAATACAATAGGATTGTTATTATAAATACAGTAATCCTTTCCTGAAATCTATATAATTACCTAGAATAAAATCTACTTATTCATTAGTATTTTTCAACTGGAACGACTGAGAACATAAGTTATTAAGACGACAAAGGAGTTTTGGTACAATATTGATATAAACATCATCAAATACATCTAGTACTTCTTAAATATTCTCAAATATTCTCAAATATTCAAACTTAATAATAAATATCTGTTCCAATTAGGTTTGGTTCAAAAATATATTGCCACTTGCAATCTTTTCACCTTGTTTTGTCGGTATTGCTAAATGAAAGTGTGAAATTCCAAAATTCTATGTTTAAAATTGTTTGTTTTATGCCTTTGAAGGAAACCAAATTTATACTCTTAATCAGCAATGCCGTTTTATAATGGGGAAGTAAAGACGTAATTTTTTTTCCTCTAAGTTTAGGAGAAACTTCTCAATGGCAACTTCAATATCAATTTCCCAGGGTAGCGGCAGTGTTAGTAGCAGTTCTAGTAGTCATAGCAGTAGTAGCAATAATGGTCAGAGCGATAGCGGTAGCGTTAGTGGTAATAACAGTACCCTTATAGGTGGTAGTGGCAACAGTCTCCTTAACGGTGGTAGTGGCAACGATAACATCTTTGGTAATGGTGGCAACGATACTCTTATCGGTGGTGCTGGCAACGATAGCCTGACTGGCGGTACTGGCAAAGACATTCTCACTGGAGGATCGGGTAATGATATTTTCAAGTACAACTCAACTTCTGATAGTCTACTTTCGTCACGTGACTTAATCACTGACTTTCGTGGAAACGGTAGTTTGCCAGGCGATCAAATCGATGTATCTACTATCGATGCCAACTCTACTATTGGGGGCAACCAAGCTTTCACTTTCATTGGAAGTGGTCAATTCTCCGCACCCAGTCAAATCCGTTATTCCGGAGGTATTCTGCAAGGTAACACTGATGGGAATCTGTCAGCTAATTTTGAAATTCGGCTTATAGGAGCACCACAAGTAGTGTCAAGTGACCTCATCCTTTAATTTAATATTCCTGCCTTGAAAATAAGGCAGGAGGCAGAAGGCAGAAGGCACTAGAGAATGAAAATATCTCTTTCTAGTCCTCAGTCCCTAGTCACTATTTTCAAGGCAGATATAATTTTGAAGAAAAACTCTGGTGCAAAGTTAGAATGTCTCCAGCTTTGCACCGGAATCAATATCAATATACTGAGCTATAAACGTAGAAAGTCAGAGCCTCAAGTTGCGGCAATGGCTTTTTTTCATATTTAAATTCGTATTGCTATCCCTAGTATTTCCGGCACTATAGATACCTAACACACAAGAATCATCCCTATTTTATACAAACGCTTAGATGAAGATTTATTCTCATTAGGGCTGACCAAAAGACACGGTGAAACATAGAGAATTACTCATATTCGATCGCACTGCCCAGGCATGAGAAAATCAGGTAATACAATCGCAACTGTTGCGATGATGGCACGGAAGGAAAAAAGATGTCGGAGAATTTGAGAAGCCAAATTGTAACCCAAGGGGTGCAGCGATCGCCTAATCGAGCTATGCTGCGTGCAGTTGGTTTTAAAGATGAAGATTTCAATAAAGCCATTGTGGGCATTGCCAATGGCTATAGCACGATCACTCCCTGTAATATGGGGATAAATCAACTGGCGCTCATAGCAGAGGTTGGGATTAAAACCGCCGGGGCGATGCCGCAAGTGTTCGGCACAATTACCATTAGCGATGGGATTTCGATGGGAACTGAAGGGATGAAATATTCCCTAGTGTCGCGAGAAGTCATCGCCGATTCCATTGAAACCGCCTGTACTGGACAAAGTATGGATGGTGTGCTGGCGATTGGCGGTTGTGATAAAAATATGCCAGGGGCAATGCTGGCGATCGCTCGGATGAATATCCCTGCTATCTTTGTTTACGGTGGCACAATTAAACCAGGTCACTACAACGGACGCGATTTAACTGTTGTCAGTTCTTTTGAAGCTGTTGGTCAATACAGTGCGGGAAAAATTGACGAAAAGGAATTATTAGAGGTTGAAGGTCGAGCTTGTCCTGGTGCTGGTTCCTGTGGGGGAATGTTCACAGCTAACACCATGTCTTCAGCATTTGAAGCGCTGGGGATGAGTTTACCCTATTCTTCGACAATGGCGGCAGAAGATGCTGAAAAAGCCGACAGCACGGAAAAATCAGCTTATGTGTTAGTCGAAGCGATTCGCAAACAAATCTTACCCCGCCAAATTATCACCCGCAAATCTATAGAAAATGCCATCTCTGTAATTATGGCAGTCGGTGGTTCGACCAATGCAGTACTGCATTTTTTAGCGATCGCCCGCGCCGCTGATGTAGAGTTAACTATAGACGACTTTGAAACTATCCGCGCCCGCGTTCCCGTTTTGTGTGATTTGAAACCAAGTGGTAAATATGTCGCTACAGATTTGCACAAAGCTGGTGGTATTCCGCAAGTAATGAAAATGTTACTTGTGCATCATTTATTACATGGTGATAGCCTCACCATTAGTGGTCAAACCATTGCAGAGATATTAGCAGACATCCCAGAAGAACCATCTGCCAATCAAGATGTGATTCGTCCTTGGAATAACCCGATGTATCCTCAAGGACATTTAGCCATCCTCAGAGGTAATCTGGCAACGGAAGGGGCTGTCGCCAAAATTACTGGGGTGAAAAAACCAGTCATTACTGGCCCCGCACGGGTGTTTGAATCGGAAGAAGCCTCTTTAGATGCAATTTTAGCCGGTAAGATTCAAGCTGGTGATATTCTAGTCATTCGCTACGAAGGACCTAAAGGCGGCCCTGGAATGCGAGAAATGTTGGCTCCCACCTCAGCAATTATTGGTGCTGGTTTAGGTGATGCGGTGGCATTAATTACCGACGGACGTTTTTCTGGCGGTACTTACGGCATGGTGGTTGGTCATGTTGCTCCAGAAGCCGCAGTTGGTGGTGCGATCGCGCTTGTAGAAGAAGGCGATAGTATTACTATTGATGCACCCGCTCGTTTATTGCAGTTGAACATATCCGAAGAAGAATTGGCCCGTCGTCGTGCCAACTGGCAACCTCCGGCTCCGCGTTACACTAAAGGCGTGCTGGCGAAATATGCCAAATTAGTATCTTCTAGCAGTATTGGTGCTGTGACAGATTTAGATTTGTTTTAGTTAACCTGATATTATTTGAAGCACCTACACTGACCTGACAGTACAGTGTAGGCTTCCTAATTCATAGAAAGTGCAGAATATTGGAAGCTAGAAGTTATGCGATCGCAGTAGTTCTATTAATCCATCTATTGTAATCATTTTTCCAATTGATATTACTTTATCTCGGAAATACTCAACTATAAATTATTCTTTACCCAATCTCGAAAATTACGCATAGCTTGACTTCTCCCAATTGTTAAACACTGCTGAACATATTTATTGACTAATTCAACAATTGGGATACCAGGAAAATTAGGACTAGATTCAGATTTTATATATTTACCTTCTTGTAGCAAGTAAATTTCTAAACCTTGTTGTGTATTTCGCCAAAGTTCAGGAACTCCCAAAATTTCATAATTATCAAATCGAGTGCGAGAAGTAATATCAATTTCGATTGCTAAATCTGGTGGTGGATCTACATTTAAATCAATGCGATTTTTTCCAATTACAGCAGCTTGATTTTGAATATAAAAACTGGTATCTGGTTCTACTGCTTGCCGTGATCGCTCATTTTTAAGTGTTGTGGAACCAAAAGGTTCAAAATCTATTTGCAGGATTTCTAACAAGATTTTGACTAAATCACCAATAAGTTCTTTATCTTTTTCGTGTTCTGGTAGGGGAACCATAATTTCTAACCAGCCATGACTATAAGAAATGCGTGAGGCACGCCTTTCTCCCATTTCTTCTAAAATACTTTCTAACTGCTGCCAACTAATATCTTTGAGCAACATTTGTTGACCAGCTTTAACAATAATTTGTTGCAGTTTTAAAAGCATATTACCTCAGAGAGTTGATGTAGTAATTTATGTAGCCGATAGAATTTACAAATTAACTTTCTTAAAGTATATCGCCTCTGAGTATAAGTGTAGATATTATGTAAAAAGATAAATCTAATAGAAGATAATGAAGGGATTTGGGCTTGGGTGTTGGGAGACCACAGTGCAGAAACTTTCAAGCCTTTATGGGATATAGTGTGCTGCTGGAATTGTTATTTTTATGTTACTGACGGATGGAAAGTTTACCCTCAGTTTATTGACCCAGGTGATCAGATTGTGAGTAAGATTTACATGACTAGAGTAGAAGGTGAAAACACCCCTTTACGTGATTATTTAGCACAACTGCATCGCAAAACACTATGTTATTCTAAGTCCGTAGAAATGCTGAAATACTCTATTCGATTATTACTTCATTACTTGAAGTATCGTTTTATCCTGGTGTTAAATTAATTTATACCGCACTCAGCAACGCCTATTGCTCAGAGCGATCGCAATATCCAAGAACTCTGTCAGAGTATATTGGTTGCTTGCCATTTTTTGGTTGAGCCAATCTCTGAGGGAAATGCCACCAAAATCCTCCATCACCAAAGCATAGCTGTTGCGGTAAGGTTCCAGGCTGTAGGGACGAACAATACCGGGTAGGTCAAGATTTTTAGCAATAGTGTACTGATTACGAAACAGCAGCAGTTCATTGAAGGTGGGATAGTCCTGGTGGAGCAGTTTGATCACAACCGCAAGTTGATCAGCCTCTCGAATTGCACGATACACTAAGGTTCTAGAGCCTGCATAAAGTTGTTCGCTAATTCGATAGTTCAAAAACTTGTCTATCGGCTCAACTGCTGTATTCATCCTTCATCAACTCTTGTTAAATCAGCTACTTATTTAAAGTAGTTTGCCCAAAAATCAGCTTTTGCTAACTCAGTTTTCTTTTGGACGACACCGAAAAGCCCGTCGTAGACATCACATTTTACCTGTGTAATCTGTCTGTAGCTTCTTAAGCAAAACTACCGCTATTTCCGGTAAAATCAAGTTCTGAAGACTGTGGATTTGGGAGAAATTTGGGGTGCCTACACTTGGTGTTAACATTGACCACATCGCCACCATTCGCCAAGCGCGGCGGACGGTGGAACCAGACCCCGTAGCGGCGGCGGTACTGGCAGAATTAGCAGGTGCAGATGGAATTACGGTGCATCTGCGCGAAGATCGGCGGCATATCCAAGATCGGGATGTACTACTGTTGCGGCAAACAGTGCGATCGCATCTGAATTTAGAAATGGCCGCTACAGATGAAATGCTAGCGATCGCTCTCGATATCAAACCAGATTACGTGACTTTAGTCCCCGAAAAGCGTGAAGAAGTTACAACAGAAGGCGGACTAAATATTGTCGGGCAAATTGCTAGAATAGGTGAAATAGTCGATAAATTGCAAAGCGCTAGCATTCCAGTTAGTTTATTTATCGATGCTGAACTAGCACAAATTGAAGCATCTGTCAAGATCCAGGCGCAGTTTATTGAATTGCACACCGGACAATATGCTGAGGCTAAAGATGAAACAAATCGCCACCGAGAATTAGCCATATTAGCTAAAGGTTGTGAACAAGCGATTCAAGCCGGATTACGAGTTAACGCTGGTCATGGACTGACCTACTGGAACGTCTATCCGGTGGCTGCGCTTCCAGGCATGGAAGAACTGAACATTGGTCATACCATCATCAGTCGGGCAGCATTAGTAGGTATGGAAAGGGCAGTCCGCGAGATGAAGCAAGCTATAAGAGGGAATGGGCGATAGGGAATGGGGCATTGGGCACAAGAGGGCACAAGAGGCACAAGAGGCACAGGGGTAGAGGGGCAGAGGGGAAAAACTTACTGCAACTTCTCCCCTGCTCCCCTGCTCCCTAGCTCACTGTTCCCCGCCCACTCCGTATCTTAAAAAGAGGGTTGTCACTGCGAAATCTAGAAATTGGGATCAAATCTTCAGCAAAAACTTCTATGAGCGCAACACAATCTAACAACCTGCCACTTTGGGTACAGAATCGGGATAAGGTGATAGCAGAAAGCACTGATGTCGAGTGGCGCTATCAGACACCGCCTGATTATTCCCGTTCAAATGAGAATCTTGCTAAAGAAAGTATCTACAATCATCTTGAAGGAACACTAGAAGCGATCGTGCAAAACTTGGTGAGAACCTTCGAGATGGAGGTATCCTTCAAAGCTAACCCGCAAGAGTGGTTATCTATTGTGAATGACAACTTTCGCGTCAGTACCAATGGCGGAGTAGAGTATACCGCAGCAGATGTATCAGCCCAAGGTACTTACAATTTATTTATGGCTGATTCAGAACATTACAAGGCTTCAGAAGAAAGCTTTGAATCATCCGCAAAAGTCTTTCACACAACATTCCCCCAAGGATTTCCTTGGGAAGTGGTGGAAGTTTTCTCAGGGCCACCGAATGTAACATTTAAATGGCGGCATTGGGGACATTTTAACGGAGAATACAAAGACCATGCACCTACTGGAGAGACGCTAGAAATTATCGGCATGACTATTGCAAAAGTTACCGATGACTTGAAACTTATTTCCTTAGAACACTACTTTGACAATAATCTGTTCTTGGAAAAGCTAACATCTGGTGGCAAACAGACAAAATCTGAAAACCAGAAAAGTGCTTGTCCGTTCAGTTCTTGGTTCAAGAAATCCCACAAAAGTTAGTTAGTTTGTCAGGGTACAGAGTCACTGTGCCCTGAAATTATTCACATAGCAACCAAAGGATGAAAATGCAAACATACCATTACGTTTTGGCAAGTCAACGCTTTCTTCTCCAAGAAGAACCGATACACGAAGTTCTCAAAGAACGCACCCGTAACTACCACGAACAAGAAAAACAAATAGATTTTTGGTTGGTTGAGCAACCAGCTTTCTTGGAAACACCGCAGTTTAAAGAGCTAAAAGCGAAGTGTCCCCAACCAGCAGTAGCAATTATTTCTACAAATCCCCAATTTATTACTTGGTTAAAACTGCGTTTAGAGTACGTTATCACTGGAGAATTCCAGGCTCCTTCTGAGGCAATACCAGATGCTTTGGCATGGCTTACTACTGTATCTTAGACATAGCGCATTGGGCATGGGATATGGGGTATGGACACAAGAGGCAGAGGTGCAGAGGGGAAAAACTCACTACAACTTCTCCCCTGCGGTCCTGCTCCCCACTCCCCATTCCCTAATTTTATTTTTGAGTAAGCAAATGTATATGTTAATACATATTTTATCACCATACTGAAGTAGCTAGGTTTTCAGCTTTTTTCTTATAAAATCTTCTAGGACACCTTAATTTACATAATCTAACTTTTGTGCATAGATTTCAGAATTTACCAAGTGTTTTAGGATTAGCGATTGCAGGGTTGATTGGTGGCATGAGTTCTGTACTTGCTCAAAAAACCATTCCCTCTTGTCAACCACCAAATGCGGGTGAGTATCTTTTATTAGTAGTCAGTCCCACAGCAAATAATCAAAAGCAGTTACGTAGCGCCTTACCACCTGAACTTAAAACTATCACCTGCAAATATCTCAACGAAACCGTGACGCGAGTCGGGGGCTTTAACAAAATTGACGATGCCAATCGTTGGGCAAGATATGTCAGCAATATTGTTGGCTTGTCTGCCATAATTACCACTCGACCAACAACAACGGCAGATGTGCAGCCACAGTCACAGCCAAGACCACCTCAGCAAACAGTCAGCTATAATCCTCAAGCATTAGGAGAAGGTTATGCAGTACTGGTAGATTATTACAACCGTCCAGAACTAGTAAATAGCGTGCAGCAAGTGGTCGGAGGTAACGTCGGTTTTGTTTCTTATGGACAACGCCCTTACTTGCTAGCAGTTTATACCACTAACCAAAGTGAAGCGTATAATACATTGCAAAAGCTAAACAATGGCGGTTTCGTTGCCAGCCTAGTAGATAGTCGTAAAGTGATTCTGCTGCGCTCGACTGTGCGGTTTTAGTGATATTAAGTTCACTGGTATACTGATGCGATCTACCAGAGTGGTAATTTGTCAATTGACCGAATTTTAGATTTTAAATTTTGGATTTTAAATTCAAAATTTAAAAAGGTTTTAAGCGAATGTATTTATATTCGCTCTGTAAGAAACAAGTTATTTGAAACAAATCCTTCTATCCTTAATCCCCTGAATTTATTCACGGGGCAAATCTAAAATCCAAAATTCAAATTTGATTGACAAATTACCAGTTACTAATTATCAATAGCCGCTCCAACAAAGATTTATTGCCCTAATTCAATAAGCAGACCTAGCTAACCAATAGATGGTTATACCCAAAGCCGATCCAGCGATTACCTGAACTGGTGTATGTCCGAGTAATTCTTTCAGACGGTCTTGGCTAAAATCTGGTTTTTCATGGAATAATTCATCAATCATTTGATTGAGAATACGAGCTTGCTTACCAGCTGCTTGACGAACTCCGGCTGCATCATACATGACAATGATGGCAAAAACGATCGCAACGGCAAAATCAGGAGATGCCCAGCCCAGTGTTTGCCCTACACCTGCGGCTAAAGCCGTAACCAGAGCCGAATGGGCACTGGGCATACCTCCGGTTGTTACCAAAACACGCACATTCAGCTTGCGATTTTTGATGATCTCGACTACGAGCTTTAATGCTTGAGCAATTAAACAAGCTACCAGAGCAACCAGCAGCACCCGGTTGTCTAAAATGTTGCCTATGTCCTGCATGGTATTTTGGTTAGGTTAGTAAATATTAGCAGCAGTTGTTGGTTGAGGAAACATTTAGATTCAACCCAAAATTCCCAAATTAATTTATTAGGTTGCAAAAAGACCAACGATTCAAAATAACCTAAAAGCTTACTTGATAAGCTTTTGTAATTTTGAATCAGTGAATTTTTAATTTCGCTGGGCAGTAGTAGTACAGTATGGTGTAAATAAACTACCCATTCCCAATCAATGAAACGCTTGCGGTATAGGAATTACGAATTACGTAACTTGCTTCTCGCCTTGGGCGAGTATTACGAATTACGAATTACCCAAAGCGTTACTAGTTATTACGGCTGGTAATAAAATGAGCGATCGCTTGGAGTGGTTTGGCTCTGTCTCTAAATGGTTCTAATTCCATACAAGCAGCTTGAACTAGCTCTTGGGCTTTTGAGCGCGATTCCTCAAGTCCCCAAAGGCTAGGATAGGTAACTTTCTTAGCTCTTTGGTCTTTGCCAGCTGTTTTACCTAATTGCTCTTGGGTAGAAGTGATATCCAGAATATCATCGATGATTTGGAATGCTAGCCCAATATTTTGAGCATAACGGGTTAGTCGCTGCACATCTTCAGGTGATGCATTACTTATCAGCCCGCCACAAACTACGCAAGCTTCCAAAAGGGCAGCTGTTTTGTGTTTATGAATGAAATTTAGGGTTTCTAGGGAAATATCAGATTTACCTTCCGACTCTAAATCGACAACTTGACCGCCAACCAAACCACCTGCCCCCAATGCCCGACCAAGACGGGCAATGACCTGCAAGACTACCTCTCTCTTAACGCTTTGGGGGGTTTGAATGGCAACAAACTCAAAGGCGAGAGCCAACAAGCCATCTCCAGCCAAAATCGCCACATCTTCGCCATAGACCTTATGATTCGTCAGCTTCCCACGACGGTAATCGTCATTATCCATCGCTGGGAGGTCATCATGAATCAACGACATTGTGTGGATCATCTCTACAGCACAAGCCGTTGGCATGGCCATCTCGATGGTTCCACCCATCATTTCACAGGTAGCAAGGCAAAGAAGGGGACGTATACGCTTGCCTCCAGCTAATAACGAGTAGCGCATCGACTCATAAATCTTTTCTGGATAAACGATCGGGATAGCCTGATCCAAAGCATTATCACAAAGCTTTTGTCGCTCTTTTAAATAGGCTGCTAAGTTAAATGTGGCTTCCTCTGGTGGTGTCTTTTGAACGTTATCAGTTGCTACCATTCTTTAATTCCTAACATTTTGGGATTTTTGCCTTATACGTCACAATTTTAAGGTGCTGTGGGGCTAAAAAAAATGAAGAGTTAGGAGTTAAGAGTTAAGAGTTAGCAATAAGAATTCTTAACTTTTAACTCATCATTCCTCACTCTCTTGTTTCTCTTACCGCCCTGGAATAGCTGGTAAATGTATTTTCCAACAATATGGCAACAGTCATCGGGCCAACACCACCAGGAACTGGGGTGATAAATCCTGCTACATCAGCGGTTGATTCAAAATGGACATCGCCAATGAGGCGACTTTTGCCATTAGCATCGGTGACGCGATTCATTCCCACATCTACCACAACAGCGCCCGGTTTCACCATATCAGCAGTAATAAGTCCAGGACGACCTACTGCTGCAATTAGAATATCAGCATTTTGGGTGATGGTTTTGAGGTCATACGATCGCGAGTGAGCGATCGTGACTGTGGCATCAGCTTCTAATAGCATCAGCGCCATCGGTTTACCCACCAAAATACTGCGCCCCACGACTACTGCCTGTTTTCCCTGCAAAGGAATCTCATATTCTTGTAAAAGCCGCATCACACCAGCCGGAGTACAGCTACGTAAACCGCTTTCTCCCCGTACTAGTCGCCCCAAGTTAACTGGGTGCAGTCCATCAGCATCTTTATCGGGATCGATTTGATGTAGAAGAGTTACAGCATCCAGGTGGTTAGGTAAGGGCAACTGTACAAGAATGCCATCAACTCTTTCATCGTGGTTGAGTGCAGCAATTACCTCTTCTAACTCTCCAAAGGTAGTTTGAGCAGGAAAATGCTTACCAAAAGAAGCGATCCCAACTTTAGCGCAGGCTTTTTCTTTATTGCGTACATAAGCGGCTGACGCTGGGTTATCACCAACCATCAACACTGCTAAACCAGGTGGTCGTCCAATTTTTGGTTGTAATTGTGTAATAGCAACAGAAAGTTCTTGCTGAATTTTTGCTGCTATTGCTTTCCCATCAAGGATTTTGGCAGTTTTTGTTTCCATGAAAATTCCCAGCTATGTTCGCTTGTTGTCCAAAGTCCAAAATGAAAATATTGATTCTTGAGTCTTGACTTTCGACTATTATTGTGTTGCTGTTTGATGTCGTAGCGTTTCTCTCACAGTAAATCCATAATGTTTATTTTCTCAGATCAACGGCATCATCTGAAGAATAAAGAACTAGGGAATGGGGAGTGGGGAGTGTAGAACGGGAGACAAGGGGACAACGAGAGCAGGGGAGAAGTTGCAGTAAGTTTTTCTCTGTGCCCGTCTGCCTCTTGTGCTCAATGCCCCATGACGGCAGTTGCTCCACTTGGGGAAACCCCATCGCCCTTGGCCTCTCCCCTTGGGAGAAGACCGCACTGCCTCCCCCATGCCCCATGCCCAAAATAAATAAATCGGTGGCTTTTATGCAACAAATGAGAAATTTATCCCTTTCATTCTTATACGGGCACAGTATTCTTCCTTACCGCTTAGGGTTAACTTTTTTTCTGATAGCAGGACTTTGTAGTTGTGGTAAATTGACATCGCCTGGCTTGCGTGGGGCTGGCTTAAAAATTGGTACAAATGTCACTCCAATTGGAGAAATTAAACTAAAACAAGACAATCAGGCTATAGTTTACATCCAAGGTCAGGTAGAAAAGCAAGCTCCCCTGATCAAACAGTGGGCTTATAAAATTAAGGACTCAACTGGCAAAATTTGGGTTGTCACCAATCAAAAAAATCTGGGTGAAGGTTCAGAAGTTGTAATTAAGGGTAAAGTTCGCTACCGAAGTATTCCCTTAGCTGGCAAAGAATTGGGGGAAGTTTATTTAGAAGAAGAGTAATCAGCAATTAAAAATAAAGATATGAACAATCAACAGGTGCACGTAGCGATCGCAATTCTCTACCAGAAAAACAAGTTTCTCATGCAACTGCGTGACAACATCCCCGGTATTCTCTACCCTGGTTACTGGGCGCTGTTTGGCGGTCACATCGAACCTGGTGAAACGCCAGATGTAGCAGTAAAACGAGAAATTTTAGAAGAAATCGGCTATAATTTACCACCTTTTGTTGAATTTCGCTGTTATCCCAACGAAAGGGTTGTCCGTCATGTCTTTCATGCACCACTCTTGGTGGAATTAAATCAACTAGTTTTGAATGAGGGCTGGGATATGGCGTTATTTACGCCAGAAGATATTCGCCAAGGTAACTGTTATTCACAAAATGCTGGTAAAGTGCGACCTTTAGGGACAATGCATCAGAGAATTATGTTGGATTTTATGGAGAAAAATCCAACATAATTTGGGGATTGAGCATAGTTATGATCTTGTCCCCCCTCATTCCCCATTTTTCACATCCCTAAAAGCCAAAATAAAGTTAGAACGAACTCTTATGAGGTTATCACTAATGCAATCAGCAAACAAACTGCCACGATGGTTAACTATAGGATTGGCATTTCCCATTGCCATTCTCAACGGCTGGCTATTGCTCCAGGTTATACAGTATTTTCAACCCTTAGTTAGCATTATTGCCGCCGCCATCCTGCTGGCTTTTGTCTTGAACTATCCAATCCAGTTTCTCCAGGAACAAGGAGTGAAACCCAACTTAGCGATCGGAGGAGTGTTACTTTTGACTCTGGTGGTTTTAGTAGCTTTGGGCATCACCTTGGTTCCCCTGATTATTCAACAGCTGGTTGAACTGGCTAATATTTTGCCCAGTTGGATTGATTCTGGTACTCAGCAGCTGCAAGCTTTTCAGGATTGGGCGTTAAGTCAACAGCAACTTCCGATTAATTTAAGTGGTTTATTTACCCAAGTTCTGGAACAATTATCTAACCAACTTCAGTCCTTCACTGGTAGAATTCTTGGTTTTGCTGTCGATACCATTGGTAGTGTCCTGAATGTGTTGCTGGCAGTAGTGTTGACTATCTACCTAATATTGAATGGTGAACGTCTTTGGGACGGAATTTTTCAGTGGTTTTCCCCTAATATTGGGTCACGAGTACGGGAATTGCTGCGAGAGGATTTCCACAATTATTTCATCGGCCAAGCAACATTGGGAGCTGTGTTAGGCGTGACAATTACACTAGTGTTTTTGGCGCTGCAAGTTCCTTTGGCTCTACTGTTTGGCATTGGTATTGGCTTATTTTCACTCTTCCCCTTTGGTACGGGAGTCGGTATTGCCATAGTAAGTTTGCTGGTAGCGCTGCAAAATTTTTGGTTAGGAGTGGAAGTCTTAGGTGTAGCTGTTGCGATCGACCAAGTTAATTCTAATATTATTGCACCTCGAATTCTCGGTAATTTGACTGGCTTAAATCCTGTGTGGGTGGTGATTTCTTTATTGCTGGGTGCAAAGTTGGGAGGAGTACTGGGTTTGTTAATTGCGATCCCAATTGCTAGTTTTATCAAGGATATAACAGATAGCTGGCAGGCTGGAGAGTTTAATAAGATAGAGGATATAGAGTCAGAACCTGTGACGGTAAAAAGTGAGAGGGCAGGAACTTATAGCTAAAATTCAATCATTCAGATTAACTGAAAAACTGGTGCGATAGTCCACAAATAAACTGCAAAATCCTAATTTAAGATGTCAAAAAACAAGAAGCTATTACTTTATGGATCAATAATTTTCCAGAAAGAAAAATAATGACAAAAAACAGGAGCGTAAGCTTAGATAGCCGTAGGCATCGCTATTGACATCCAAGCAAAAATCTGGCGAAACATTAATCAATGATAAACGCATACAAAAGTATCATAAAATTCCTTTACGTCAAGGGAATAATGGAAAACAACGCTTGCAGAACATGACTGCGAAGCTCTACGCCAGAAAACCTAAGCAGTCAGTATTTTGAAAAGATGAAAAGTTGTTTAAAACTTACCTTTAATAATGGGCAAACAGCATTAGCTACTCAAGTTGAGCAGCCAGAAGAATTGCCTTATGCTCTTGAGACAATAGGGCTGTGCGGTTCACGTCCTGTTTTAGTAGTAGTGGGGGGTGCAAGTAACATCAGTGAAGCTGACTTTCTCCGTATTCAACGGTTGTTTGTGGAAGTTTTAGCCCCCATCGCCGAAACTTTGGGGGCTTATGTCGTGGATGGGGGTACGGATGCAGGAATTATGCGAATGATGGGTGCGGCTCGTACCCAAATAGGTGGTAAGTTTACTTTGGTTGGTGTGACACCTGAAGGGAAAGTGGCTTTACCTAATCATTCGGAAACTGCTGCTGATTTAACACCGTTAGAGCCAAACCATACTCATTTTGTACTAGTTCCTGGGAAGAATTGGGGCGACGAGTCTCCTTGGATATCTTGTGTTGCGACTATGCTGGCTAATGATGCACCTTCGATGACAGTACTATTGAACGGTGGTGAAATTACCTTTAAGGATGCCTTTTCTAGCGTTAATAGCGGCAGGGTAGTTCTTGTAATTGCTGGTAGTGGTAGAACCGCAGATATACTTATAGATGCTTTACGTGGAAAGGCTACTGATGAACGAGCCAAAAAGCTAGCTAAATCTGGTACATTACAATACATCGACTTAATCGACATAGAGAAAGGAGTTGAGAATTTAGGAAAAGTAATTAAGGGGTTACTTTCTAATTAGGAGTAAAAAATGGCAAAAAAAGATAGTTATCACGAATTTTTAAAAGAAGATTTTAACAAGTTATTTGCAGGTATTAACTTAGGTGATGTGCAAAAACATTTTTTGCGATCGCGTTGGTTAGACCAAGTACTCTGGATGGAAAGTAAAGCAAATTTATCGCGCGATCGCCATTATTTTTTACGGATAACAACTATTATTGGTGGTGTAATTCTCCCGGCATTGGTAAGTCTAAATATTAACACTAATTTCAAACCTAACAATAGGGATATCATTATGTGGTCAACTTTTGGTTTGAGCCAAATAGTTGCTATTAGTGCTGCCATCGAAGAGTTTTTTCACTATGGGGAACGATGGCGACACTATCGCCGAACAGTTGAATCTTTGAAAACCCAAGGATGGCAATTTTCGCAGTTGACAGGCCCTTATCGTATTTATCCAAGCCACGAACAGGCATTTAATCTATTTGCAAGTCACGTAGAAGATATTATTCAGCGAGATGTGGAAATATATGCCACTCAAGTTGTACAAGAAAAGAAAGAAGAAAAACATAATCAGGAAGACCATATCTTTCTGCAAAATACAAAAATAACCAATTTAGAAGAGAAGAAAGACGAAGAATAAAATTGATTCAATAAACTCTACCCTGTTAGATAAAAATATAATCACAGAAAACGCCCCAACTGCCGTTTTTTGAGTTCATCGAACTCACATTAAATTAATCCTCTAAAATCTGGATTTCATCAAGTTGATTAATTACCACATCCGCACCTCGGACATGATCTGACTTACCTACCCAAGTGATACCAATACAACCTGCGGCTTTAGCATTACGCGCCATTTGCATATCACCAACTGAATCACCCACCATCAAAGTAGCGTTCGGTTCAACTCCCAAAGCTTGGCAAGCTTGCAAAAATAGCACCGGATCTGGTTTACTCGGCCCTTCATCTACTCCCATTTCTAACTGGATATAATCGCTTAACTGGTGATTGGCTACAAAATTACGTACTTCTTCAGTTGTCGCAGCTGAGAGGATACCAAGTTTTAGTCCACCCTCCCGCAGGTACTTCAAAATTTCTAGGCTACCTACAAACAATGGTGAAGGAGTTTGTCCAATGTATTTTTCCGCTTCATCCAAAGCTTGACGGGCTATTTTTAAGCACTCAAACCATCCTCTTCCAGTTTCAGCAATATATGCCGCAGCCGCAACTTCTGTTTCACGGCGGCTTGCTACTGATATTAAACCTGCGGGATCTAGAAGATTGCCGTTGATGCCAAATGCCATTAATAGGGGTTCCCCAGTTCCAGGAATTTGAGCATCTATTAATCTTGCTGCCTTTTGTGCGAGCGATCGCAAATACGTTTCTGAATCTTCTAGAGTACCGTTTTTGTCAAACAAAATTGCCTGGATATGATCAAAAGTGATATTTCTACATTTAATGGTTGTCATAATATTTAACTTTTAACTACTCCCAACTCTTCACTTTCACTGATTCTCTACATAAAAAAAGAGGGAAAAACCCTCTTTATAAAATGATTTAATACTCTTACTTAAAGACAAGTAAAACTATAAAAAATTTATTACTCTTCAATAGCTGCTGGAACTGCTGGAATTTCCTCTTCAGTTTCCGTCGCTGCTGGAATCTCTGTTTCAATTGCCGCAACTACTGGAATATCTTCTTCAATTGCCGCAACTACTGGAATATCTTCTTCAAGTTCTGCTGCTGCTGGAATATCTTCTTCAAGTTCTGCTGCTGCTGGAATATCTTCTTCAAGTTCTGCTGCTGCTGGAATATCTTCTTCAAGTTCTGTTGCTGCTGGAATATCTTCGTCTGCAACAACTTCCGCAGGTGCAGCCGCAGTAGTAGCACCTTGCTGCTTGGCTAATAGCTGTTCGCGATACTTAGCAGCCATTTCTTCCGCCTTATCGTAAACCAAATCCCGGTTTTTAATCATATCGCCAGGTTCGGGTTCTAGCTGCTTGGTAGATAGAGAAATGCGACCCCTTTCCGCATCCAAGTCAATGATCATAACTTTAACTTCATCATTGACATTGAACACGCTATGAGGTGTATCAATATGTTCGTGAGAAATCTCAGAAATATGCAGTAGACCACTGACGCCGCCAATATCGATGAAAGCACCGTAGGGCTTGATCCCACGAACAGTACCAATTACTACTTCGCCGACTTCTAGGCGGTTCATCTTGCGTTCAACCAACGCCCGACGGTGAGATAGAACTAGGCGATTACGTTCTTCGTCCACCTCTAGGAATTTCAACGGCAGATCCTCGCCTACCAATTCTTCTTTAGGTTTACGGGTACTGATGTGGGAACCTGGGATAAAGCCACGTAATCCCTCAATCCGTACCAATGCTCCACCGCGATTGGTTGCAAATACACCAGAACGTACAGTAGCATCTTCTGCTTGTAACTGTCGCACGCGTTCCCAAGCACGCATATATTCAATACGGCGAATGGAAAGGGTTAATTGACCATCTTCGTTTTCATCGGTAAGGATGAAAAATTCGCGCGTTTCGTTTGACTGTAATACTTCTTCCGGGCTATCCACCCGGTTAATAGACATTTCTTGTATGGGTATATATGCTGCGGTTTTAGCACCAATGTCAATCAGAGCGCCGCGCGGCTCTATACTGAAAACTGTTCCTGGCACAACATCGCCAGGGCTAAAATGATAATCGTATTTGTCAAGTAGAGCAGCGAAATCTTCGTGAGTGAATCCAATTTCTGTAGCGGTTAAATTCTGATTGACCATGCTGATTTGTTCCTGGTTCTAGTCTCCGTAAAGGTGGTGCGACAAGCGCGATGCGTTACGCAAGCAGTTCTATGGCAGCTTACACAAAACATCCTTTTTCATCCTAGCGCACAAAAGCTAGCATTAACACATATCTACTCCCAAGATTGGAAATTATATCACAATATAAAAATGATTTGTCATTTACTTAGTAGTGAAAACCAACAAAGGACGAACATAATAATATCCGTTGCCACTATGCTTAGTAGCAACGGATATTAAGATTGATTAAATCCGCTTAAAAGTCTGGGAATAGGATCTACTTATCTTTTGGTTTCTCAAAGCGAGGAGGTTCGCGAAATGCGATCGCAAAGAAGAGAGTACCTATACACAGAGTAAAAATCAAGATGTACGCAACGCTTTCCATATTACGATTTCCTCTTTATCCAGCCAGTAGTTAAAGTTTTTAATGCTGAGTTATCTGAGTGCTGAGTCAGAGCCTTAACTCAGAACTCAGCACTGAAATTAAAGGGCTTCGTTCCGGCGGGTTGACTTGTCACCCACTTTCTGGAACAGACCCCACTCAACTTGCTCTTCAAGATCCGCGTCAACACCAGCAAATACGTCTCGGTAGATTGTCCGAGCGCCATGCCAGAGATGACCAAAGAAGAACAAGAGAGCAAATACAGCGTGTCCAAAGGTAAACCAACCTCTAGGACTGGTGCGGAATACACCATCAGAGTTCAAGGTTTCCCGGTCAAATTCAAAGATTTCACCGCCTTGAGCCTTACGGGCATACTTCTTCACATCAGCTGGCTCTGTAAAGGTCTTACCATTCAGATCGCCACCGTAGAAACTAACGGTGACACCAGATTGCTCGAAGCTATACTTAGATTCTGCCCGACGGAAGGGAATGTCAGCGCGGACAATTCCATCTGCATCAGTCAAAATCACTGGGAAGGTTTCAAAGAAGTTGGGGAGACGACGCACGGTCAATTCTCGTCCTTCAGAATCTTTGAATATGGCGTGACCTTGCCAAGATTGGGCAATGCCATCACCCTTCACCATTGGTCCTGTACGGAATAGACCGCCTTTAGCGGGGCTATTACCGACGTAATCGTAGAAAGCCAGCTTTTCGGGAATCTGCGACCAAGCTTGATCAAGGTTTGCACCTTCAGCGACGCTAGTTTGGACGCGGCGCTGAATTTCTTGACGGAAGTAGCCTTGATCCCATTGATAGCGGGTAGGGCCAAACAATTCGATGGGAGTGGCGGCGTTACCGTACCACATAGTACCAGCAACCACGAAAGCAGCAAAGAAGACTGCTGCAATACTGCTAGAAAGTACTGTTTCAATGTTCCCCATCCGCAGAGCTTTGTAGAGCCGTTCGGGGGGTCTAACTGTGAGGTGGAATAAGCCTGCAATAATACCAACAACACCAGCGGCAATGTGGTGAGCCGCAATGCCACCAGGGTTATAGGGGTTAAAACCATCTGGGCCCCATTCTGGTGCTACTGCCTGGGCCGCACCAGTTACACCATAAGCGTCAGAAACCCATATCCCCGGCCCAAATAGTCCGGTGACGTGAAAAGCACCAAATCCAAAACAAAGCAGACCAGATAAGAACAGGTGAATGCCAAACATTTTTGGCAAGTCTAGGGCGGGTTCACCAGTGCGGGGATCTCTAAAAAGTTCCAAATCCCAGTAAACCCAGTGCCATACGGCGGCTAGAAATAGCAGACCGGAAAGAACAATATGAGCGGCAGCAACGCCTTCAAATGACCAGAAGCCAGGATCGGTTGATGGCCCACCAGTAACGTTCCAACCACCCCAAGATTGAGTGACGCCCAAACGTGACATGAACGGCAGGACGTACATTCCTTGACGCCACATCGGATTGAGAACTGGATCGCTAGGGTCAAAAACAGCCAGTTCGTAGAGTGCCATCGAACCAGCCCAGCCTGCTACTAAGGCTGTGTGCATTAGGTGTACAGAAATCAGTCGCCCTGGATCATTCAGAACGACTGTATGTACTCGGTACCAGGGTAGTCCCATCGACTACGCTCCTCCTCGATGAGTTAGTTTACAAAGCAATTTTCTTACTGAGGTTATGAGAGACGAAAATCGCCACTCATAAAACTCTCTCTTGTTTTTTGTTATTGCCAGAGCCAGAGTCTTACCACAGCTTAGTCTTAATAAATCAGACAGCGTGGTGCTTTGGCAATGCTTACTCGCTTCGGGAGGTTTACCTATGTAGGGTAGCCATCGCCAAGCAAAAATCAGAATGTTTTAAAAAGTGTAACTATTGATGGAATTGTTTGCAAGCGTGTAAATTGATGCGATCGCGTAGCATGTCCAAGTTTTTTCGCTACCAATACCTGTCGAGGATGAAATTTGCTTATCTTTTCTTTACGAAAAGTGGGGCATTGGGCATTGGGCATTGGGCATTGGGCAGAAAAGGCTCCAAGAAGAGGGAGCAGGGGAAAAATTTCTCTCTTCTTTCCCATACCCCAAGCCCCATGCCCCATGCCCAATCTTTACTGAACCACCAACTGGATATTTTGCAGTTTACACTTCGCCTCAGCTGTACCCAGGCGTTCGATTACCTGTTCGGCGCTCATCAGACGCTTGAGTACTACTTGACCGATGGTCTGACTGGCAATTACTGGTGTTGTTGGCTTCACTTCTACGGTTAAAACGGCTTCTTCAACTCGATAAAGCCAGAGCAATTCATTTTCTTCGACTAAACAAATATTCATTCGCTGAATATCTGGTTGGCGTCGCCATGCAGTTATTTGCCAAAGTCCATCAGATGCCCAAACTCTTGCAACTGCCCATCCCTCAGATAGAAAGAAATACTTCACGGTCTTAGTCTCACTATTAGACTTTCAATCTGCTGTTAACGATATCGCGATCGCTTTAGTCGCTGATGTTCAAACACTCTTCTTTTTGAGAATACAGCCGATCTTGACGATAAAACCCTTTATTAGTGTCTGTTCCTAAGCAGCAAGAGGTAAAATTTCAACGTACACTACTTGGGCTAAGTGTCAAAGTTTAACAAGACCTATTTTTGTAGTAACTATGAATTTACGATAAATTTAACCAATGTTGGTTGAAAATTTTAATTAAATAAAAACTTTTCAATACTTAACAAATCTTAAATGTCAAATTCTGTATTTTATCAATGATTTTTGTAACAAAATAGTGTATATGCGTAGACCGTCGTAGGCATCGCACAGTAACAATAAACTTAATTATGAAGTTGAGTAAGTAGGTAGGCGTAATTAAACATAAGATCAAACCTCACCCTCAATCCCTCTCGTTGCTAAGGCTACGGTGTACACAAGTCAAATTACCCCCCTTAATCCCCCCTTATAAAGGGGGGAAACAGGAAATCCAGTTCCCTCCCGAATGCATCGGGGAGGGTTAGGGTGGGGTAAAACCCAGATTTATCAGCTACTTCCGACTTGTGTGTACATTGTAGCCTTAGCAAGGAGAGGCAAGCCGGAGGCAGGGTGAGGTTTTATATTTAATTTGACCTACTTAACTTATCCGCCACAAATTTTTGATTTAGATGGCTACGGAGCGTTCCATCGAAACAAGAACTACTATAAATTGTGAAGATTCAGCATAAGAGTCACAAATGTAGTAAAATTGCTGACCGCTACTGATATCAAATATATTATTGCTATGACCTGGTTTTCCTTGTTCGTGAAACGGTGGGGTCGGATTACACAATTCCTATCTTTGTTCTATTTATGTTTATTTTTGGTTGTTAGTTGTGCTCCTCGTCCACAGTCAACTACGCCACCATCCGGTTCTGTAAATACCCCTACAGGTGATGGTCGTATTACTATCGGTACAACAGCCAAGCCAAGAACTCTTGATCCTGCTGATGCTTATGAGTTAGCATCTTTAGGTTTGGTGTTTAATATGAGCGATCGCCTCTACACCTACGAACCAGGAAGCACGGAAATTAAGCCCCAACTAGCTACAGCATTACCCAAAGTCAGTCAAGACGGCTTAACTTATACCATCCCCTTACGTCAGGGAGTAGTTTTTCACGATGGGACTCCCTTCAACGCTCAAGCAATGGCTTTTACCATCCAGCGGTTTATTGAAAATAAAGGAAAACCCTCATTCTTACTAGCTGATATAGTAGATTCGATAAAACCTACAAGCGAGTATGAGTTGACAATCAAGCTGAAAAAGTCCTTTGCAGCTTTTCCCTCACTGTTGGCATTTCCTGGAATTTGTGCAGTTTCGCCAAAAGCTTATGAAGTCGGCGCTGGTAGATTCAAGCCGAATATTTTTGTGGGAACTGGCCCTTACAAATTAGGACAGTATGGCACTGATTCCATCCGATTTGATGTGTTTGATAAATATTGGGGAGAAAAACCAGGTAACAAGGGTGTTAATCTCCAAATTCAAACTAGTCCGGTTAATTTGTTTAATGCTTTCCGTACAGGTGCAGTGGATGTAGCTTATCTGTCGTTGCAACCAGATCAAAATCGGAGCTTAGAAGAAGGTGGTAAAAAAGGGGATTGGCAAGCGATCGCGGCTGAAGGTAGTGTAGTAAGTTATCTGGTATTAAACCGAAATCAAAAGCCTTTAGATAAATTAGAGGTAAGACAAGCGATCGCGTCCATAATTGACCGTCCACTTTTAAATGAACGAGTGTTGCTTGGTCAAGCAGATCCGCTTTATAGTATGATTCCCACAACGTTTAATGTTTCTTTGCCATTATTCAAAGATAAATATGGCGATGCTAACTTTGATCAAGCTAAAAAATTGTTAACTACTGCTGGTTTCTCCAAAGAAAATCCTGCAAAAGTGCAAGTTTGGTATCCTTCTAGTTCACCTACTCGTAGTTTGGCAGCCCAGACACTCAAATCTCTTGTGGATGTCAAAATGGATGGAATACTGCAATTTGAAGTTACCCAAGCGGAAGGGCCTGCCTTCTTTAAAGACATTGCCAAGGGTTTGTATCCGGCAGCTTTACTTGATTGGTATCCAGACTTTTTAGATCCAGATAATTACGTCCAGCCGTTTTTGTCTTGTGACAAAGGTTCAGTTGCTAAAGGATGCGAAGATGGAGGCAGTCAAACTCAGGGTTCGTTCTACTATAACGAAGCCATAAATAAACTGATTGATGGGCAACGCAAAGAACTAAACCCCGAAGCGCGTCAGAAAATTTTTACAGAAATTCAAACTCAAGTAACTACTGATGTACCTTACGTTCCTTTATGGCAAAACAAAGACTATGTATTTGCCCAAAAAGGTGTTAGTAATGTACAACTTAACCCTACCCAAATTCTGGTTTACCAGACACTTAAAAAGTAGTCATTAGTCATTGGTCATTAGTCATTGGT
The DNA here is from genome assembly GCF_036918245.1 of Nostoc sp. Taxonomy (GTDB): domain Bacteria; phylum Cyanobacteriota; class Cyanobacteriia; order Cyanobacteriales; family Nostocaceae; genus Nostoc. The sequence continues at coordinate 89,138 of NZ_JBALEF010000043.1, read as the reverse complement.
CATTAGTAATAACTGCTGACTAATGACTATTCAATAAAATATTTTATTTTCAATCAATATATATTTAGTTAATAGCTAAGATAGTTACAAAAACTGCATTTTGAATTGCTTATGTCTCGCTCTAAAGCTCTACAATATTACATTGTTTCTCGGTTGCTTCTTGCACCACTTCAGCTATTAACTATCATCACCATTGTATTTCTCTTACTAAGAGCAACACCAGGAGATCCAGCAGATGCAATTCTTGGTGGACGTGCGCCAGAAGCAGCTAAAGAAGAATTGCGAAAACAACTTGGTTTAAACCTTCCGCTGTGGCTACAGTACGTAAATTATTTGGGAAGCATACTGCACTTTGACTTGGGAACATCTTTAATGAGTCGCGGACAAAATGTTTGGGACATAATTGGGCAATATTTCCCGGCGACAGTGGAGTTAGCAGTATGTAGTATGGCGGTTGCACTCATCGTCGGAATTGCGGTTGGGACTCTTTCGGCTTCTCGTCCTGGGACATATTTTGATGTTGGGGGGCGCTTATTTGGGATCATCACCTACGCACTTCCGATGTTTTGGGCGGGAATGCTTTTGCAGTTGATTTTCTCAGTCCAATTGGGTTGGTTTCCTAATTCCAATCGCTTTCCGCCCAATCTGCCTGCTCCCACTCCTGTCACTGGATTGTATACAATTGATAGCTTAATCGGTGGAAACTTCACCCAGTTTTTCACATCTTTGCACCATCTTGCCCTACCAAGTCTCACACTAGGAATTTTGCTCAGTGGAATTTTTGAGCGAATTGTGCGAGTGAATTTAAAGCAAACCTTGCAAGCAGATTATGTAGAAGCAGCTAGAGCCAGAGGTATTGGTGAAAATAAGATTTTAGCCTCCCACGCTTTAAAAAATGCGCTAATCCCAGTTATTACAGTCTTGGGATTAACCTTTGCGTCTCTGTTGGGTGGGGCGATTTTGACAGAGGTAACATTTTCTTGGCCTGGGTTAGCTAATCGATTGTATCAAGCGATCGCTGATCGCGATTATCCCACAGTCCAGGGAGTGCTAGTCTTTTTTGGTGCGATCGTTGTCAGTGCCAGCATTTTAATTGATATTTTAAATGCTTATGTAGATCCGCGAATTCGGTATTAAGCTGTTTGACATTTTGTTAACCTTCTTGAGAAATACCACTGGCTAAAATACCAAGAATTTTATTCACATCTTTAAGATAGTATTCGCTTAAATCAATGCTCAATGTTTGTTTTTCTAGTTTGAGGAATTGCCAAATACTGCCCGTTGTGACTGCGCCGCGAATTGTTTTAATCTCAGTTGCAGCTTGCTCATTTGGATTAAATATGCGGTTTAGTTAATTGAGTTCCACACTTAATACAAAAGTTGGAACTTACTAGATTATTATGACCACAATTGGTACAGACAATGCCATTTTGAACAGGTGGGGGAGAGGTTTCTACTGGAATTGCTTGGACAGGTGCTAAACTTATTTGTGTATAGGACTTAGCAAAGTGCTGACGTAACAGGTCATGCATAAATCGATAACTACCACCGACTCGTTGCAAAAATAAGCGATCGGTACAGTAGTTGAGAAATTTGGCATAGTTCCAAGGAATAGAGCCACTAGACCAAAGAATCACACGCAGTATAAAATGCTTAATGGCTGGTATTCCACATGTGAGTATTCCAATAAGTATTCCAAAGGCTATTTCTAAACTTAAGCTATCAATTAAGACCGGACCATTAATTTTATATTTTAAACGTATTTGAAATCCAAATGTTATTAAACATATAACTAAAAAAGTTACTGCTGATACAAATATAGCATTAATAGCTGATTGCCAAATGCCTTGGTTTGGAAAAGTTTTATTTTCAATTTCCAGTCCATCTATTCCAGAAAAAAGCTTAGAAATCACACTCAAAAACAGCCCTAAAATTGGAATCCAAATCGTAATAGCAATCGCAATCTCAAGCGCATTCTTAATCTCATTTCCAATTACATTAAAAATAATGTCATCTTTTTTAATCTCTAAAATTAGCTTATAAATAATATAAAAAATCCCAAAAATTAGTCCTAAAATCAATCCTAAAATCGCCCAATTTTTCAACACATTTTTCAGCCAATTTAAAAACTTCTTAGGATAAAACTTTAACTTTAGAGTTTCAACTGTCTGAATTTTATTTCCAATTAGCCCAAAAAATAGCCCAGGAATCAACCCAGCAATCAACTCACTAATTAGATATATTCCTAGCAATGAAGTAACGTTCAAAGAACTTAGACCTTTAATCATATCAGAATTCTGCCCATACAACTGCTTATAATACCGCAATTGCTCCTGATGATAATTATCCCAATTAGTCAGAATCTGCCAATACTCTTGCCCATCACTCAGAACAAATCCTAGCCCAATAATCAGCCCAACAATCAGTCCACTTATAGTAGTTTTACCAACTATTTTTAGAGAATTAATTAAAATAATTATTTTTTCTATTTGTTCTTCTAAATAATCACCAATTAGCCCATAAATCAGCCCATAAATCAGCCCATAAATCAGTCCATAAATCAGCCCATCAATCAACGAAGAAATCCGCCATCTATAATTATTATATAAATATAAATTAATTTTTGAAATAGTCTCTTTTGAAAACATTTTTGGATCTAATGCAGAATACAACCCAAAAATAGACATAATCAGATTAATCAGCCCAAAAATTAGTGCTCCTATAACTCCCCATAAAATTAAATTATAAATAATTTTTTGTCCTCTATTTTTCAAATAATCAGGCTGCATTTTCTCAATCAAAAACTCAGTATTTCTCTCCTCAATTAATCGATATGCCATCCAACTTAACCAACGTTGATTATTTTCCTGCTTAGGTTGTTTATCTTTATAAGGACGTTTGAGCATCCTACGGATATAAGCATTAAATAGATAACTTAAACGCTCTTTAGAAGATTTGAACTGCTGCCATGTTTGTATTGATATTTCTTGAGCAGAGAGTACAATAATATTTAAAATAAGTGGTGTTTTAGCTAATTCGCTTAAATCAGCATCATGGCTAATACTGTCCCATAATTTGATATTCTCAGTGTTTTGTAAATATTGCTCAACTTGTTGAGGAGAAAAAGCATATAATTCCAGAGAACTATTTAGCTGTAGTAAAGTTTTATAACGCTGATATTCTTGAATGCGACTACAAACAACTAGAGGATTAGTCCAATTACTAGGATGTAGAAAGTCATTAATTTTAAGAACACACTTTTCTTGACGTTCTGCTACTAGTTCATCTAGACCATCTAAAAGCGGTATAATCTCTTGATTGTTTATCCATTGTTTACCAATATCCTTTCGCAGACCATATTTGTCTTTAAGCTGGTCAACTAACCAATCTTTAATATTCTGATTATCATTTTTCCAAGAAGATAAAGAAAATAGTACTGGAACAGGATGTGTTGAATTATCTTTAGCCCGTTTTAGTAACTCTTCGGCTAGTTTAAGGAGCATAGTAGTTTTTCCTGACCCAGGTTGTCCTAAAATTAATAATCTCCCAGCAATATCTGATTGCTCAAAAACGTTAATAATGTTTGTATTATCCAGTCTAATTTTAGGTTGGTCACCAACTTTGATTTCACTTGACCAAGGTAATTCAATCTGTTCTGGGTTTTGCTCTACATCTAGAACAATATAAACTCGGTTGTGAAGAGAACTATTTATCCGGCTTTCAACTTCCAAGTTTACCTGTTTTAACAAAGTCTGTCGAATCTGAGAATGCTTTGCTGGTGTTAATGCTTCACTATTACCTTCGCGTCTAAAATTGAATATGAAGTTACGATTCCCTTGGACATAATTCCCCTCAATACGCTCGTTATAATTACCTTCTTCAATATTGCTCCGGCGATTCTCAGACTCGTTATTCTTTGTCATGATTTAATCTCTGTTAGCCTATTTGATGTCTAGGAAAGTAAACGTGTAAGAAAAGTAGAACTATATTTAACTACCCTTAGTTTTCTGCCAATCTTCTAATGCACCAATAACAAAACTAGCAGCAGGATGATTAAGCAGTTGAGCCAAAGCCTGAATGCTACCAGCCTTTAAAGCACTAGTTATCCGTTCTGCTATCATTGGATTATTTTCAATAGTCTTAATGGTTTCGGCAGCTACTTGCATCTTGCCCAAAGTCGTATCAGTAGAATAAGATTGATCTAACTGTTCTAAAAGCTTTTGAATTTCAGCAGCAGCTTCAGCAAGGTTTTGTTGCTTGCTAGCAGCGTAGTAATTACCTTGGATATAATCACCTTCAATACGCTCGTTATAATTGCCAGTGCCTATCCTAATAGTGCGTTTCTCAGTCATATTAGATTTTGTCTGCTTATTAGAGAATAAGGTTTTAGAGTTATTTCTGATTTTAATTTTTGGAGTTGAAGACTCTGGTATGGTATGAAGGTCAATGTTATTCCGACCAAATTCAAAACTTTCAGCATAACTTCTTCCAGCACCCAGAGCGTCATAAAATGCTAGTGAGAAATTAATTGCAGCCTTATCTGTGATGGCATGTTCCATACCAATCACACAATCAATATGGTGGTAAATTGTTTCAGCCTGTGTTTCTGAGTAACAGGCATTGAGCAAAACACACTCAACTTTATCTTTAAATAGCTTAAACAGGTTGCTTAATGATTCTGTACTAACCAGTTGCGCCTCACCAGAGATATTCTCTAGCAATATGCCATCAGTTCCAGCACCGTGACCAGAGAAGTGTACAACCTGTGGTTCGTTATCCAATAATGCACGACGCAAGTCATCAATACGAACAGCCCCTGTGTTAATTAATTCAAATTCTTCTCTGCTAATAGCGCGTGACAACGCTGCCCGAATTTCTCGCACTTCTTCATCCAGCCGCAGCCTGTTTGTATTTATAGGATTTGCTGATAAAATCAAAATCTTCTTCATTAGGATTTTGGCTCACTGAATAAAGAAACTTCGTTAGCTTTTAACCATTGCTCTATTAGCTCAGTTATCACTTGACTCATCTTTGTCCCACGGATAGCACAGGCTGCGTGAAAATTTTTCTTCTGGTCATCTGCAATACTGATATGCATAAATAATACAGATTCTATAGAAATAGTATCTATACAAAGCTACAAATGTACAAGCTATGATTCCAGATGAGGAAACTCAGGGGTGCTGGCGGATTATGGTAGAACTGTTTCGCCGTTGGGTTTTACAGCAGTAAAGTAGAGCGATACCTACGGCTGGCTACGCCTACGCATTTGTTATTTCGGCGATCACATTTGCTACTTCGGAGTTCGCATTTGTTACTTCGGAGTTCGCATTTGTTACTTCGGAGTTCGCATTTGCTACTTTGGCGATCGCATTTGTTACTTTGGCGATCGCATTTGTTACTTTGGCGATCGCATTTGTTACTTTGGCGATCGCATTTGTTATTTCGGCGTTCGCATTTGCTACTTCGGAGTTCGCATTTGTTATTTCGGCGATCGCATTTGTTATTTCGGTGTTCGCATTTGTTACTTCGGCGTTCGCATTTGCTATTCTGAGCGCTTATCTTCTTAAACTGCGCGGGTCAAGTGCATCTCTCAGCCCATCACCGAGTAAGTTGAATGCCAGCACTGTGAGGATAATCAGCACAGCCGGCGGCCAAATTAACCAAGGTTGCAACACCAAAATTGAAGCATTACTAGCCAGAGAAAGCATATTTCCCCAAGATGGGTCTGGTTGTTGAATACCCAAGCCGATGAGACTCAATATCGCCTCTGCACCAATAAAGCTGGGAATTGCAAGAGTTGCAGAGATAACTACATAACTAGCCGTTTGCGGTAAAACGTGGCGGAGGATGATATAAATTGGGTTTCCGCCCATTGCACGCGCTGCTTGCACAAATTCTCGCTCTTTAAGTGATAGTACCTGTCCCCGAATGACCCGTGCTAAACCAGCCCAGCTAATCACCGAAGTAATCACCACAATCAACAAAAAGCGCTGGGTACTACTTAAACCCGCTGGTAAGACTGCGCCCAATGTTACCAAAAGATAAATACTAGGGAAAGTCATTAGCACTTCTGCCAACCGCATAATGACGCTATCAGTCACACCGCCGAAATAGCCGGAAATTCCCCCGATAAGCAAACCGAGGGGATAGGTAATGATGATGCCAAAAATCCCGATAAACATACTGATGCGACCGCCATGTAGCAAGCGACTGAATTGGTCGCGGCCTTGGTCATCAGTGCCCAAAATATTGACTTTTACACCACTTGTTGTGCCAAATAAATGCCAATTTAAGGGGATACCACCAAAGATTGTGACTTCATCCCACTTCGGCGGTAGTGGCAAACTCATCTGCAACAATCGGTATTCTGGCCCGGAGACAAATAGACGCAAGGGTGAAGGCTTTGTCGAGTCTACAATGAGTTTGCGATCGCCCGTATCTAAATTCGTATCTCCCTGAGTCGTCGGATAAACATAAGGCCCGATAAACTGCCCTGATTGAGAAACCCAGTGTATCTTCGTTGGTGGCAGCAGTGAACCATTAGGCTGTGAAGCATAGGGGTCATAAGGAGCTACGAAATCAGCTGCAATTACTCCTATATAGAAAATTAACAGCAAAATTGCCCCAAATCGTGCCAAAGGATTTTTTTTAAGTCGTCGCCACCAATCCATAGTAGTTAGGAGTTATAAGTTAAGAGTTATGAGTTATTAAGCTTTTATCTTAATTCATAATTCATCATTAATAGTTCTTAACTCCCAACTCTGCCAATTTTGGATTGAATAAAAAATCTAAAATCCAAAATTGAATAATTTCTAATTCTCAACTGCTAACTTGTCTAAATACCGCTGCTGTTCTTCCTGTTGTTTTTCATGTTCCACAACAAACACGTTTGAGTAGAGATTAGCGAGAATTTGTTTTCCCTGTTGTGTTAATGATAGGTAATGCAGTCCTTCTTGGATATAAGGATATACGCCATTCCAGTAAAACTTAGCGTAATTGTTACGCAAATCGGCAGGGGTTTGATAGCCCAAAACTTTATTTACACCAGTTTCTTCAAATTCGTAAAATAAAGAAGTAATTTTCTTCAGGTAACGCGGGTCGCTTAGTTGACCAATCAAATCAGCAGCACGGACTAATCCTGCAAAGCATTTTGTATCTTGATGATCCTCTGCCGCAGGCACGGGAAATCGAGTTAATTCAATATTGCTCTTAATTGCCTCAGCATCTATTAACTTGTGACCTCCAAAACGCTCATCAATAAACAGCTTGGCTCTATCAACATGATACGGCGTCAGACTGGCATCAGAAGCGCCAGCAGCCACAGAAATCATTCTGCCATTTTTACCTGTGGCATATAAGTTTGCTGTTTCTCGGTCTTGTCGGCAAACTCCCTTGACGTAGCCAATATCATGGCTGACTAAAGAAATAATACAATGCAACCAGTCTTCACTCGAAACACCGCCTTCCCTGATATGTTTGCCACGTAAAATTTCTTGTCCTACCAGAGTGACTAAGACAGTGTGTTCAACATTGTGGTAAAGGGCATCGCTATTGGCAATGTTTTCCAAAGCCATGTTACCTGCCCAGGCAATAATGTCCTGATAATCATTTTTAAAGCAGCCATAAGTGCGGCGGTAGCCGTCTCGAATTTCATTTACGAAGGCATCAATTAAAATTTCAGTGGCATTGAACATATCTGCTTTCTCTGGTAAATACCAATTTTTTATTGATTTGATTGATTTCAAAATTCCATCATCAAGGCCACCCTTGCTGGAATTTAAGGCAATGGAGTTTGCTCCTTTTTAACTCACGTGTAGCTGTAGACGCTAGCTTTATCTATGTCTGGATACATGGCTTCCTGGTAACACAAAGGCTTTAGAGAAATGATTGATTACGTGTAAAAAATAATTTCCTGGTGTACCAAGGTACATAAATACTTTCAATTCTAATTAGATAAATCTAGATGAGCTATATCAGTTTTTCATATCTAAGCATTGGTTGACAGTGATCTAAATACAGATGGTGTGTGACATAGAGTAGCCGTATGAGATGAGATAATTTTTTGTATCATAATCTACATAAAATTTATTATCATTTTTTAATAGTAATTTCTCTTAGTCACAAAGTTGTATTATATACTATTGCAGATCAAAGACATTTACTATGAAATGCGTCATAGTTGATATCGAAGTAAATAAACTTCAAGTTTTCTTAAGAAAATACCAAGATTTGGTATGCATAGACAGCAAGTAGAGGTGAAACTGTGAGCGATGAAAGTCTTTCAGAAGTTGAGGTGGAAGAAGCTCTAACCTCTGAAGATAGGAATTTTTTAAGCAAATCAGATCAAAAACAAACCAGGGCATGGTTGAAGCCATTATTCTTGGGTACTGGTTTAGGAATTGCGATCGCCTTGGTGGGGATGAGTGTATTAAATCGTTTTCCATCCCGTCAACAAAGTGCGGTAGCGGATAAAAAAGTTAACCCAGCGATGACAGTTACTATCGCCACAGTAGAAACCGCCCGTGTTGTCCGTACACTCAAAACTACTGGGACTGTAGCCGCGAGTGATTTAATTCCGGTGCTACCGCAAACAAACGGTTTACAAATTAAAAGCATCCCCGCAAATGTTAAAGAAGGAGCTTTTGTCAAACAAGGTCAAGTGTTGGCGGTGTTAGATGGTTCCATACTGCAAAGCCAAATTAGCCAAGCAAAAGCAGATGTGGAATCGAAACAAGCAGATGTGGCATCCAAACAAGCCGATTTGGCATCCAAGCAGGCAGATTTGGCATCAAATAAAGCAATAGTCCAGCAAAAACAAGCCGATTTAGCTCAAGCTAAGGCAAGGCTAGAAGAAGCAGCCAAGAATTATCAGCGCTATCAACAACTCGCTGACTCTGGGACGATTAGCAAACAAGAACTTGATACTCGTTCTTACGCTGTAAAAACTGCCATAGAAGTTGTGAACCTGTCCCAAGAAAATATACGTAGTGCCCAGGCTAATATCGGCAGTGCCCAAGCCAATATTAATAACGCCAAAGCGATCGTCAACAAAGCCAAAGCCGATGTCAAGAGTAGTGCTGCTAAAGTGCAACAACTGCAAACTCAGTTGGGACAAACTGTGGTGCGTGCGCCGGTTTCGGGAGTAATCGCCGAGAAACTGGCTAGAGTCGGTGATGTAACTGGTGTACCGCCGCAAACCCAGGTGGGAACTGTGATTGGTGGCACACAAAAACTATTTTCGATTATCCGAGATCAAAAGTTAGAACTTCAGGCGAAGGTGCCCGAAACTCAACTAACTCAGGTGAAAATTGGCGCATCGGTGCAAATTACTTCTGATGTCGATCAGCGCGTGCGATCGCAGGGACGAATCAGGGATATACAACCACAGCTGAACGATCAAAGACGTGAGGCGACAGTGAAAATTGACTTACCGCCAACAACTTTACTTAAACCAGGAATGTTTGCTAGTGCTGCAATTACTACTAACTCAGGGATGAGAATGGTAGTGCCACAAAAAGCAGTGCAGTCCCAAGCTGACGCAAGTGTAATTGTATTCATTTTATCGGGTGAAAATACAGTCAGCAGCCAGAAAGTCGAGTTAGGAGATCCTGGGAATGGCGACACAGTGGAAATCAAGAGTGGGTTACAGTTAGGCGATCGCGTTGTACTTGATGGTGCAGGCTATCTCAAAGATGGCGATCTGGTTCGAGTTGTAGATTGAAGGGAATGGGAATAAGGAATCGGGAATGGGGAAAAATAACCAATGACAAATGACAAATGACTAAGCCAAAATCTAAAATCTAAAATTTCCCAATGTCTTTTAATATCTCAGCCTGGTCGATTAAAAAACCTGTTCCTACGATAGTTTTATTTTTAATTTTGACAGTAGTGGGTTGGTTCTCTTTCATATCCTTGGGGATTGATACTAACCCAAATATTGATGTGCCAACAGTTTCGATCAAAGTCACCCAACCAGGTGCAGGCCCGGCTGAACTAGAATCCCAAGTGACGAAAAAAATTGAAGATGCTGTGGCGGGGTTGGGCAATATCGATTATATGATTTCCACCGTCAGCGATGGGAATTCTCAGACGACAATCAATTTTGTTTTGGGTACAGATAGCGATCGCGCCACTAATGATGTTCGCAATGCGATCGCTCAAATTCGCCAAGATTTACCCCAAGATATTAACGATCCAATTGTGGAACGCCTAGAATTTTCCGGCGGACCGGTGATTACTTACGCAGTTAAATCAGATCGGCGTTCTGTAGAAGAGTTAAGCAATCTCGTAGACCAAATTATTAGCCGTGCCTTGTTGGGAGTCCGTGGCGTAGCCCAAATTCAGCGTGTAGGTGGAGTTGACCGAGAAATTCGCATTAATCTTAATCCAAACCGCTTACAAGCTTTAGCGATCACCGCCACTCAGGTAAACGACCAAATCCGCGCTTTGAACATTAACTTACCTGGCGGACGTGCCGAAGTTGGTGGTAGCGAACAAAGTATCCGTACTTTAGGAAGTGCCATCAGTGTGGATATTTTGAAAACCTACGAAATCGTTTTACCACAAGGTGGTTCCGTACCTTTATCTAGCCTGGGAACTATAGAAGATAAATTTGGTGACGTACGCCAAGCCGCCCGCTTGAATAATCAACCCGTGGTGGCTTTTCAAGTCTTGCGTAGTACTGGCAGCGTTCTGGTGACAGTGGAAGAAGGAGTGAAAGCAGCAGTCAAACAACTGGAAAAAACCCTTCCCCCAGATGTCAAGCTGGATTTAATTTTTACTAGAGCCGATATTGTCCGCCAATCTTACCAAAGCACCATTGATGAATTGATTCAAGCTTCGGTGCTGGCGGTCATCGTTATTTTAGTGTTTTTGCGGAGCTGGCGAGCAACATTAATTACGGCTGTTGCCTTACCCCTATCAATAATTCCCACCTTCGCAGTGCAGCAAGCCCTTGGTTACACCCTCAACAATATGACTTTATTGGCATTAGCGCTGGCGGTGGGCAATTTGGTCGATGATGCCGTTGTAGAAATTGAAAACATGGAACGCCATATCGCTATGGGCAAGTCAGCTTGGTCAGCTGCTTTTGACTCTTCCGACGAAGTAGGATTAGCAGTAATCGCAAGTTCAGCGACGATTATTGCAGTGTTTATGCCCGTTGCCTTTATGGGTGGGATTCCGGGGCAATTTTTTCAACCATTTGGCGTTACCGTTGCTGTTTCCACAATTTTCTCAACTCTTGTAGCGCGGATGGTTACGCCGATGATGGGGGCGTATCTTTTACAGGAGGAGGAAAGCGGGGGAGCAAAGGGAGTAATAAAATTCTTTAATTTTAAATTTACACTTCCAGGTAGCGGAAACGGAAGTAAAAAACTTAGAACTAAAAAGCATCAAGGCTTTCAACCTTATAGATCGCTTTTACAGTGGGCGTTACGCCATAGATTAACAACAATGGCGATCGCTTTAGCTTTTTTTATTGCAAGTCTGACGCTGGTTCCCTTAATTCCCAAGGGTTTTGTTGATGATGGCGACTTTGGAATTTCCAATGTATCTATAGAATTACCTCCTGGTTCCACTTTGTCAGACGTTAATAAGGTAGTCACCCAAGCCACTGATATCATCCGCCAAAACCCAGTAGTTGAACGTGTACTAGGAACCGAAGAGATTAATTCTGCAACCCTTACCATTAATCTCAAACCCAGAGAAGAACGAAATATTTCCCAAAAACAGTTTGAGGAACAAGTACGCCCTGACTTTGAGCAAATACCAGGAGCAAGAATTAGTTTTCAAAGTCAGTCACCGGGTGACAGCCGCAAAGGTTTGTCAATTGTCCTCAGAAGTGAAAATCCGCAAGCATTGAATCAAGCTGCTGATGCCTTAGAAAAGCAAATGCGATCGCTAGCCGGATTGGTAGAAGTGTCTTCTACTGCAAGTTTGGTAAAACCAGAGATTTTGGTAATTCCCAACCCGCAACGGGCAGCAGATTTGGGGGTGACAGTGCAAGCGATCGCTCGGACTGCTTCCCTTGCCACCATCGGCGATAATGAGGCCAACTTGGCAAAATTTAATTTAAGCGATCGCCAAATCCCCATTCGTGTGCAAATCGATCCGCAAGCGCGGGCTGACATTAACACAATCGCAAATCTCCAAGTCCCCAGTCAAAATGGTAGATTGATTCCCCTCATAGCAGTGGCAGATATCCGCTTTGGTAGTGGTCCTGCTACCATCAACCGTTATGATCGCGCCCGTCAAGTAGCTATAGAAGCCAATTTGCAAGGGATTTCTTTAGGACAGGCAGTCCAGACAATCAACGAACTACCTGCGATGCAAAACTTACCGCCAGGAGTAGTACAGCAACCATCAGGTAGTGCCAAAATTATGCAAGATATTTTCGGTCGCTTTGGCAGTGCATTAGGGCTGGCATTAATGTGTATCTATGCAATTCTGGTGCTGCTGTATAACAACTTTCTCCATCCATTGTCGATTATGGCAGCCTTGCCCTTTTGTTTAGGCGGGGCATTGGTAGCATTGATGGTTGTCCAAAAACCCTTGGGGCTTTATGCCTTGATTGGTATCATCCTGCTGTTGGGGATAGTCACCAAAAACTCGATTCTGTTAGTTGACTATACAATCATCAACATGCAAGAAGGCAAAACCCAGCGTCAGGCACTCATTGAATCAGGTGTGTCACGTCTGCGCCCGATTTTAATGACTTCTCTGGCAACGATCGCCGGGACTCTGCCTTTAGCATTAGGAATTGGCGTCGGTTCTGAAGTTCGCCAACCAATGGGAATAGCCATTATGGGCGGTTTCACAACTTCCACCCTGCTGACACTGCTAGTAGTGCCAGTGATATTTAGCTACATTGACAACTTCCAAACTTGGATTATGGATAGATTGCGCTATGGCTTTGGTAAGAAGTCACCGCGCCAATAATGCCCGATCAATTTTGGATTTTATAATGCTTATCGGCTGAGTTCAATACAGACTTAACCCTTGTAGCGTTGGAGAGTACACAAGTCTGAAACAGTTTACTCATCTAGCTTTAAGCGTAAGTTTTACCCCTCCCTAACCCTCCCCGTATGTATTGGGGAGGGAACTAGATTTCATGTTTCCCCCTTGATAAAAGTTGCACTTCAAGTTTCTCGCCAGAACTTGCAAAGGGGAGGGAGATTTCATGTTTCCCCCCAATACATCGGGGAGCCACTGCGTTGCGGAGGTTCCCTCCGTTGTAGCAAGTGGCGTGGGATTAAGGGGGGTAATTCGACTTGTGTCTACATAGTAGCCCTTTAGAACAGAGGTTAATTTCCCTATTCCTTAAGACTGTGCGTAGGCGTAGCCCGTCGTAGACATCGCATTTACCAGTGGGAATCATAACAAACAGATTCATTACGGTAAATATCCAATGGCTTACCAAAACATTACCGCGTCCCTTTCCCCAGTAGATATCCAAGAAATTAAAGCAGCCTTTGCGACTATCCAAGCAAAGATGCCTTTTCTCGTTACCCTGAGTGTGGAAGAACGACGCAAGTTATTTAAGATGGGCGATAAAAGCCTAGCCTTTGTCAACACTAGCCTGACTGCGGCCCAGTCTAACCGAGAAATTCTCCCAGCCAGCTTTAATGTAGATGAATTTGTCCGGGATTATCAACTAGCAGCAACGCTTACCGAACTGTTGATTGGATTGCGACAACTGACAGAACAAGTAGATGATACCCTAATGGCAGTCGGCAGCGAAGCAATGGGTAGCAGTTTGACTGTTTACGATTACGTGAAGACTGCTGCTAAGAAAACTCCAGGGTTAAAAACTATTGCTGAACAGTTAGGCGATCGTTTTAAGGCTATTAAAAATAAACCTGCTAAAACTAACTCTGGTTCATAGGCTGAAAATCTTGCCAAAGATACCAGAAGAGTCAAAGGGGAAAAGTTAAAGGGAGATTTAATTCCTTTTCTTTTCCCCTTTTTATTTTGTCAACTGGTGAATGAGTCTTTGATACTCGCGCAAGAGTCTTTGATACTCGTGGACGAGTCTTTGATACTCGTAAGCGAGTCTTTAATACTCGCGGGAGAGTCTTTAACACTCGTGGACGAGTCTTTGATACTCGTGGACGAGTCTTTAATACTCGCGCAAGAGTCTTTGATACTCATGGACGAGTCTTTAATACTCGTTAATCAAAATTAAGGCATTTCCAACTAAAAAATATTTAACTATTCTTGTGGGATGGACGTCTCGCCCATCCTATGAACTGTGGAGACTAGAGAGCTTACCCCATAACATCCGACTTTCTCAATCAGGAATTAGGAATTGCAAGGTTGTTATTATACCCATAACCGCGTGTAATCTGCCGCCTTGCCCCCAATTATGCTCACCATACCCCGTCACACCAGGAAGCTCTCGCTCTTTTTCCTTTTCTGTTTCACCCTACTCCTGACTTTCCTCCTCTCCCTCTCTGGGGTAAGCGCCAAAGAAAAACCTAAACCCAAACCCCAAGATTGGCAGATTAACGGTATATCAGCAGCCCTTGATGATGGATACGACAAAGTTAAGGGATATGCTCTCAAGCAATTAGATAAATATAATCTCAAAGATTTAAAATCCTTGGGCAACAAACCAGAGGAAATTGCTCAAAAAGCCAACAGCAATACAATTTAATGGCGGCAGAATACCTGAAAAAATGGAATCAAGAATTTCCCTTAAAGAAATTCTCAGCCGCCGTCTACGAAATGCGACTCGAAGACAAACAAGCCTTACCCGCCGATGAATTTTACCAAGTTGCTATGTCTTTATCAGATGAGAAATACAAAATGGTAGTCAGCCGTCAGTGGCAAGATGAAAAAGGCGAAGCCAAGAAAGAATGGTATTTCCGCCACGATAAAATCATGGATTTCTTCTTAGTGCAAAACTTTCTGGGCGAAACTGATGCCGCTGAAGGACTATTAGTTGATAGAATGGGCAACCCGCGATTTCGTGGTGTTTATTTCTTGCTAGCAACCTTACTTGAGATAGATGCAGCCAAAAAACTGCCGGAAGAATTGATTCAATACGCGGCGGATACTAAAGATAATACGGTGAGTAATACCTTTGTGCAGTTGTTGCGGACTAGGTAATTTGTAATTCGTAATTTCAGAGCAGAGTAAGAAAGTTAAATCCCAATACAGTTCAAAATGAGCAACAAAACCCTCATGTAGAGACGCGATTTCTCGCGTCTTCTTTGTTTGTGTAGCCGCGTTTACGTAGTG
Organism: Nostoc sp.; assembly: GCF_036918245.1. Lineage (GTDB taxonomy): Bacteria > Cyanobacteriota > Cyanobacteriia > Cyanobacteriales > Nostocaceae > Nostoc. Next base: position 73,892 of record NZ_JBALEF010000043.1, on the reverse strand, counting down.
TACCGCAAGCAATTCATTCGCCTTGGCTCTAAGTGCAATCTCCCTTTCATCGCTATGATCGAATAAACTTCCGGGCTAGCTGGAATGTTGAATATAACGGTTTGCAGTTGAGTCCGATACAGACCTAACCCCCAACCCCTTCCCTAGCAGGGAAGGGGAGTAAGATTCAAAGCCTCTCTCCTCTTAGGAGAGAGGTTTGGAGAGAGGTCAAAACTGTACTGCACTCAAACGAGAACCGCCATAGTTAGGAGTTAATCGGAGAAATGCCTAACCCGCTATACGATCGCGATTTACAATTATGGATTGAGCAAACCATTCAACAGTTAAAAAATCATGAATTTGAGGCTTTAGATATTGAGCATTTGATTGAGGAGCTAGTTGATTTGGGTAAGGCAGAGAAAAATGCGCTCAAAAGCAATCTGACAATTTTATTAGTGCATTTACTCAAATTACGAGTTCAGCATGATGTCCTTGATAGCATGAAAGTCAGCTGGTATAGCTCAATACTGGAACATCGTCAGCGAGTTCTGAATAATTTGGCAGATACTCCTTCTCTAAAAAGTTTTCTAACAGAGGCAGTGGAAAAAGCCTACCCAGATGCTCGAAAGCTAGCGATTAAGGAAGGTAAGCTGGCTAAGTTTGGGATTCGGATACCGGAAGAAAGTGAGTATCCCACCGTTTGTCCTTTTTCAATTGAGCAGATTTTAGATGAGGATTTTTACGGCCTGTAGAGGATTGCTCCTGCTGTCATATTGCTTTATATCATGTCCGCTTGATTACTTATCAAACCCGAAGAACCCCACCCCGCCAAAGCTACGCTTTGTCTCCCCTCGCCGCTTGCGGGGAGGGGATTAAGGGGAGCCAGTGCGTTGGGCGGCTCTGCCGACTTGAAGCACCTGGCGTGTGGGGTGCAATGACTGTGAGAATCATAACTATTTATGCGGACATGACATTACATCTAGATGGATAGACAGCTTGACCGAAAGGTTCTACAATCTGACTGATTGTGGTAAATTTACCTATTGCCCAATCCATATAAGCATAGTAAAGATTTTCTAGTGATTCCGTTTGATTGCGGAAGCACTAAATTAATATAGGAAAGTCTTTAAGTAAAGGGCAGCAGACAAATGGATGTAAAGCTGATTCTAGCTGGATTAACAGTTATATTTACGCTTTCGTGCTTATTTTTTGGCACGAAAAACGGATTCTATGATTCAGATAACTATCATGGCAATGGCTCTGCACATTGAGATAAATCTGTAGACGCTTAATAGACTTCCCGGAGGGTGAGTTAGCTAAGAGCGCTACAAAACTTGTAAAGGGAAAAGAAACTAGAGGCAAACTGTTTGAGCTACTAGTTTGATAGCTTCTCATTAGCCCACCTTTCAGAACCAGTGCGGGTTCGGTGTAGGCGTCCTCCCCAATCAAAAATCTGTATTCTCAGGGTGTAGGGGCGCACGATAAAACTTACCCCTAAGTCACAAAAGCAAGATTTGTGTAACTTTTGGCTTTTGGGATATGTCCATGATGATCAGGTTTGAGGGGAGGAGAGCATGAGGGATAATCTGTCGGCATCCTCTCGCGTAGATGCTGCGGAAACGGGTAGTGAATTAGAATGTTTGCCCTATAGTGTCCAGCATGACAATGAGGGCGTGTGTTTATTGGTGAAAATGGGTCCACACCGCATTCTCTTGGACTGTGGTTTGGAGGATATTTCATCGCTGGCTAAGGGGCTTACTAAGTCGGGACGTGGAACTAGTTCGCCCTTACCAGCAGATTTAGTTTTGATTAGTCACGCTCACCCAGATCACGCTAAAGGCTTACTAGAACTGCATAAAGCTTTTCCTAAATTACCTATTTATGGTAGTGAGGTGACTAGCAAGTTACTGCCGCTGAATTGGCTAGACGAAGACCCTGAGAAAATTTCCCAATTTTGTCATGCCTTGCCGCTGCGATCACCTGTGGAATTCAAAGATGGTTTGGTGGCAGAATTATTTCCCGCAGGGCATTTACCAGGAGCAGTAGCAATTCTCCTGACCTACACCACCCAGCAGCGGACTTACAAGCTACTGTATACAGGGGACTTTTTCTTATCAAACTCCCGACTAGTAGAAGGTTTGCGTTTAGAGGAACTGCGGGGTTTAGACTTGGATGTGCTAATCATTGAAGGTAGTTATGGCACATCCCGTCATCCCCATCGCCGCAACCAAGAAAATCAATTAGCCGAGCGAATTAATCGAGCGATCGCTGACAATTGTTCTGTAATCCTTCCTACCCCAGCTTTAGGATTAGGTCAAGAATTATTAATGCTTTTGCGATCGCATCACCACTTCACCGGCCGAGATTTAGATATTTGGGTAGATGGTGCTGTCGCCACTGGATGTGATGCATATCTTGAACTGCTACCCCATCTTCCTCCATCAGTACAGAACTTCGCCCGCCATCAACCCTTGTTTTGGGATGAACGGGTACGTCCCCGCGTGCGTCGTCTACAACCAGAACATCGTCCCGGTGTAGGTAAGTCACCTTGTATTGTCCTCACCGACTCGACATCTGATTTAGGCGAACACTGCCAATTAGACACCGGGCCTTGGCTGATTCTCCTACCAGAAAAAATTGATATAAAAGTTAACAAAGAATATTTAGCGCCTACCACTCTTGAAACTTATCTCTTAGCTCAACATAGCGATGGCCCTGGTACTACGCAGCTAATTCATAATTTGCGACCCCAGCACGTGATTTTTGTCCACGGTTCCCCTGCCTACTTGGCAGACCTGACTAGCTTAGAGGAGTTGCAAAACCGCTACCACGTACATTCTCCGGCGGCTGATACCTTAGTAGAACTGCCCATCGGCGACACATTTTTACAACCGGCAGCACCAGAGACTAACTATGAAGGCGAACTCACAGAGTTAGGAACAGTAATCACAATCACCCTACCCAATGTGATTACTGCCGATCAGCGTTGGCGGCAATTTGCCGATACTGGTTTAATCGAAGCTCGTTGGCAAGGGGAAGAATTAGTATTAAGGGGATTGTCTCAACGAGAACTGCTCAACCAAAACAGCGATCGTTATACATGGACCGATGTAGACTGTTGTGGTACTTGCCGACATCAAAGGGGGCAGCGGTGTTGGAACCCAGCTTCCCCGTTGTATAACTTTAAGGTAACTCTCGAAGGTTACTGTCCTGCCTTTGAAGGCTTATCTAATCCTGAGTCCTGAATGCTTAATGCTGAGTTAGGATTTGTTACTCAGCACTCAGCACTCAGCACTCAGCACTGAATTATTCTGGATTCGAGTCAGTGTAACGGTTGTGAATGCGCTCTGCTTCGGGACAATCTTCAGTCATCAGAGGTTCTACATTACCGCGTGGTACTGAAGCCAATTTTTGCGTTACAGCACCAATGCTCTCGAGGCGAACCATTTCTTCCCAAGAACAAACTTCGTCCTCTTCTTCTGTTTCATAGCGTAGGGTCACTAAATCTCCCTCTATGTCTATGATGCGGGCGCGTTCAATCCAGCGTTGCTGGTCCCGCAAGAAAACACATACCTCGCGCCCATCGCAACACAGTTGATAAATCTTGCGGTGTAGCATGTACTGTTTCTGCCTTTTTAAACAACGTAGTTAAACCTGTCAAAATCTGGGTTCTACCCCATTACATTACACCTTTAAGAGGTTAATTTCACTGTTCATAACAAGTACGCTTCATCACCCAATCCCAAGATTTGCTTCTAGTTGTCAAAATATCAGGATAATGTTGGGTCATAAATCAATGCTTGCTTTAGCAATGAACTCAATCTCCCTCTGGCTTATTCTAGGGAATGTCTGCTTTTATAGAAGTCAAACAATTCGGTACCTGTCCTAACCAGGTTTATATTTGTTGGTGAGTCATTCTTACCATTGTGTAATAAATAATACTCCAAACCAATCGTTGATTGCGGTTGTTTAACTTGCCTACTTTTAATCATTGGCATTACTGGGAAGTCCGGGGACTTGATTTTACTTTTACCCACTTGTATCTGATCTTAACTCATTCTCTTGCTGACCTTGATGCTTTTCAACAACAACACTCAAATAGTTTTGAGTTTTTTAGGTTTTTGCCTGAAAAAAGGCAACAGCGTAAGGGAAGAGGTAGAGGGGAAAGACCATGAGAAAATTCTACTCCGAAGTCTCAGGAGGATTTATGTGGTAAGGGAAATTCTATAAGCACATTCGATGAGGATGCTTCTCGTTTAATTTTTCCGGCGCGAACTGCATCGTATAGGGCTGCAAGATCTGGCAAATCCTCTGACTGATAGCATTTAGTGGCTAGCACTTGCTGGAGTAAACCCTCAGATTCAACACTAAGATATCCAGTTTGGAAAGCAGATGCAATAATTGTGCGAATCATCTTGATTAGGGCAGAGTGAGCAAGTTATTAGGTCTAGTGTGGAACATTTTTCTCTGTTACTAATTGATATGAAACATTAATACTGTGTGATTAGTATTACACTCAATCAGTGATTTACATCACAATATGATTTTTCGATACTCCGTCTATTAATATACAGAGATAAAAGGGCATAGGAATTTTCAGCATCAATGTTGAGAAGCTGAATATCTTAACAAAATTAAAATACAACAATCAATTTTTTTGACAAGCATCCACAAAATACAATCAAACATCAGCAATCAAGCAAAAAACTGGCGGAAATCTTCATCTTTTTGACTTAACTGCACCCAGTCTAAGTTTAAAGACTGGAATTTTTGCACCAAGCGATCGCAAGCCGGACGTTCGGTAGCGTAATGTCCAGCATCGATTAAAATGAGATTGCGATCGCGGCTTTCTTGAAACTGATGGAATTTACAGTCAGAAGTCAGATAAGCTTGAGCACCTGTTTTGGCGACGGCTGAAATGTAACTAGCCCCCGAACCACCCAAAACAGCAACTCGTGAAATTGTTTGCTGTAAATCAGCACTTGGGGAAAAAATCAAATTAGGGGGAGCAAGTCGGGTTTGAATGGTGGCAAGTAATTCCTGTAATGTTAAAAATGGCTCTAGTAAACCAACACGACCATATCCTAATCCTGCTTGTGTAAGTTCTATGGGAGTAACTTCTTTGAGTTCTAAAATCTCAGCTAACACGTCAGCAGTCCCGTCTTGCACTTGGTCAAAATTCGTGTGGGCAGTGTAAATACCAATATTATGGGTAAAGGCTAACCGTACCATTTCAGCGATCGCTTCACCAGTGCGTAAAGATTTGAGAGGATTAAAAATCAAGGGATGATGGGCAAATATCAGATTAGCATTTTCTGCGATCGCTTCCTGCATTACCGCTAAAGTTGGTGTCAAACACACCAAAACCCGTGTTTCTTCCTGCAAAATTCCTGGCTCAATCTGCCAGCCACAATTATCCCAGCTTTCACACCAAGCGGGATTCGCCCATGCTTCAAACCAAGTAATTAAATCAACAATTTTCATAATTATTTTCTTCAGCAATTGTTAATTGCTAATCAGCGTCTCTGTGGTTGAATATTTAATTTTAATGCTAATTGCTGGCGCATTTCCTGAAAAGGTTTGTTCCATACAGGGCTAGCATTCCAGTCCCATACTGCTACTGGAATAAGTTGTTCTTCAGCAAGATAAGTTAGCAGACGGTACTCATCTTCTGGTTCACGAGAAAAGGTGAAGGGGTTGCGGTAGCCTGTCTCACACAGTTTATAAGATACGACCTGACCATGCTTAATACGTTGTAAAAGTTCCTTACCTTTGACAAGCAAATAATCCAAAAATAACAGACTAAAAGGCTCTATGTGTGCGCGTTTTTGTGGTTCCTTTTGTACCCATCTTGCCCAATCAAATCCATAAATAAAATCATGAACATAACGGAAGCGTATTTCCGTATGATTTCCGAACATCTCTGTCAGACAAACCATCTTTTCAGCAAAAACTTTTAAGAAAGGAATAGCTCCTTCTTCTGCGGTTAAAGCCTGTCTAAGCATACTACTCACCAGAAAATCAAAATCCCAGAAAATATTTTCTGGAAAATTTTGCAATTGAGTACGGACTATGCTTTCGAGAGTTTCTTGAATAGTTGTGAGAATTGGAATGTCAGTATTTTGTTCAGCGATCAAATTTTCCAATTCTGCAAAGCTGGTAATTAATATTTTTTGGGGACTAAGTGATAATAAGTTTACAGACTGCTGGGCAAGAATTTCATCAATAACTTGAAATGTATTAGTTGGTGTTAGTTTTTGCTTCATAGTAATAGTAATAGCCCAGGCAGCTTACACTAAATATTAGTGTATATCGGTATAAGTAGATTATTTAATAATTACAAATAAAATTAACTTTTTTATTTACAAATATACACAAATTATTTAGTGCATATCTGGTTAGTTTTGCATCAATAATTGTGATGAGAAAGTTATCAAGGCGATATTTATTTAATGCATATCACCCTGACTTTAGGAGATTATATCCAAAAGGTATTGAGTATAACCAGAGTATTTAAACTCTACAAAACCACACCTTCAATAAAACTTGAGAATTAGCTATCCAGAAATGTGAACAACCAATTCTCTGGAATGACTGCGCTGGCGGTGTTCCCAAATATAAATTCCTTGCCAAGTTCCTAGTACTAAGTGGCCACGATTAATGGGGATATGTTCAGAAGTGTGGGTGAGTGCAGTACGAATATGTGCTGGCATATCATCGGGGCCTTCTGCATCATGGATGTATTTGCCTGATTCTGGCACGAGTTTTGCCATAAAATTAGCTAGATCCATAAGAACATCAGGATCGGCATTTTCTTGAATGACTAAACTGGCTGAAGTATGGCGCAAAAATAAAGTACAAAGACCAGTTTCAACACCCGATTCTGCAACTGCGGCTGCAATTTTTGCAGTAATGTTGTAAAAAGATTTTCCAGTGGTGGAAATTTTTAGTAACTTTTGGTACTGAGTCATTTAAAACAGTAATTATTGATGACAGTAAAAGCTAAGTAGTAGTTTAATTGGCTTGATTTGGTTGATCGCTAGATCGAGTATATTTTATCCTCAAGAGGCTTAACACCTCATTTACAGCCTGTTTAAGGAAATCTGGGATAATAAATGTGTTACGCCGATTGTGAGACAATGTAATTTTATCTAGATTTGGCTTTGGCAGTTCTAAACTCTTTTTAGAATATCTTGTCTTGTCTTGGTTGATATTCATAGTTTTTGTAGTTCAGTAATGAAATAAACTGTTACTTGATGTAAGAAGGCAACCAGATAAATTCCAGTAGTAACACCAGTAGCATATTTCAATACTAGGGAAATATGCTACTGATTATTATAAGTCTATCTGAATTCAGCTAACATGTGTAAATTGTATTCTTGAGGCGTAAACACCAAATAATCTTCTGGAAACTTTAGCTTTTCCTTCTTTTATTCATTTTGTTTCTTTTTTTCTAGATTAGGGCTGACAAACAACTTACGTGGCAACAAAATCCAGATTAGTAAATTATTAATGGATGTTGCTTTAAATAACTTTATTTCGTCTGTAAATAATTGAGAACAGCTTTAGCGATCGCTTCATTACCATCCTTAGCAATTGGTTGAGATTGCTTTGGAGGTTGGGGTAACTCATGGAGAAAATTCCAAGTTCCTTGAAAAAACTCAGATGGGGTGATAATTTGATGCTGATTATAATCAGTTATACCTTTTACTATAAAAGTTGCTTCGGCAAAGTCTTCACGCGGTATAGTGACAATTGGTAATCCTAGTATTGTGGCTTCCGAAAAAGTACTATAACCAGGTTTAGAGATGACTCGCCCACAAATAGGCATAAAATCTACAGGACGGTATTTGTGGTCATTAATTTTCACTAAATTAGGTAAATCAGGGGCAGATTGATCGAATACGATAAATTGCCAATCTGGAAATCGCTGTAGGTTATCATAAGGAATTTGCTGTAAACCCAAGCCACCAAAGGTCAACAAAATAGTTTTTTCGACTGGTGCAGTTATTCCCCAAAGAGAACGTAAATCATCAGTAAAGTGACGGGGGGAACCGCCTGTTAAGCCGACATCTGTGATATTGTTAAAAGCTAGCATTGGTTCGTGGAAAGGAAGACGAAACAGGCGATCGCACTTTGAATACCAATCACTAATCCAATCTGCAACTGCGGTAAATTCACCTCCCCAATCTCGGTAGATAAAGTCCCAGCCAAAGTTACTCATCATCCAGCAGGGAATATTTGCAGCTTTGGCAAACCCAGGAGCGAGGAAGGGAATATCTGCCAAGATAAGATTAACGCGATTTTGGCGAATAAAATTCGCTTCTGAGGCAATCAGTGAATTTTGATGCTTCTTAATATCCAACAACTTTTCTAAAGTCGCTCCTTTATCCATTGTCAAACTATCCGTTTGCACCACACCCAAATCAAATGCACGAGGACGATAGATAAAATCGCCTTCTATGTAACATTCTAGCAACCAGCGTGGGGCAGTACTCACCACAATTAGCAGAACTTCTGGACATAACTTTTGAATTGTTGCAGCTACAGAAGCCGTGCGGGTAGCATGACCAAAGCCGTGGTTAGTTATTGCTAAGTATAAGATTGGGCGTAGCATTTTTAAGTTAGAAGTTAGGAGTTATGAGTTAGGAGTTAAAATCATAATTTATACAAGCTAACTTACAACTCATAACTTTTAACTAATTTTGCAAAAATTTTGAATTGTCTCAACCAATAAGTCAATTTCTGATTCTAAAGTAAAGTAATGAACGCTGGCACGTATACAGCTAGGATCGGCAATTGTCCGAGTTAATATCTTTTGTGAGTCCAAAAATTGCACCAACTTCAAATGAGCTTGAGGTTGATTATTTTCAAGTTGAAAAGAGACTATACCACTTTCAGGTGGAGAAGTTCGCAAACATTTAATATTGGGTAACGCCGTCAATTGTCGCCAGAGGTACTCACTGTTATGACAAATTTGCTCGTAACGTTCCTGTGGCGTTCCCCATTGTTGATGAATTGCGATCGCTTCCTTTAACCCAAGATACAACGGATAAGCTAATGTAGATACTTCGTATCGTCGCCCATCTGGAAGCCAATCTACAGGCTGAGATTGACTATCTACAACAATGCCATTCAAGCCAATAAACGTAGGTTTCAGGCTTTCTCGTGCTTCTGGTCGGACATACAAGCCACCAGCACCCGCAGGGCCACATAACCATTTATGACCAGTGAAAGCATAAAAATCTACTCCCAATTCAGTTAAGTTTAAAGGCAATAAACCAGCAGATTGAGCAGCATCTATTAATAGTGCAGAATGATTATTCCTACATACTTCGGCAATTTTGTCCAGAGGTAAAACTTGACCAGTATTCCAGAAAACATGACTCAAGATCACAAGACGGGTTTTGGGGCGTAAGTGCTGGGCAATGATGGTTACAGGGTCGCCCTCATTTAAAGTTGCTTTTAGAGGACAAGTGGTAACTTCCACAGCGAATCTCCGCGAGATTTCTTGTGCTGTAGCAATTACGCCTGGATGTTCGCAGTCTGAGAGTAGCAGATGGTCGCCAGCACGCCATTCGATGCCCCAGATGGCGATATTACAGCCAACAGTGACATTTTGGGTGAGAGTAATTGTTTCAGATGGTGCATGGAACTCAGAAGCGATCGCAACTCTAGCAGCTTGAGTCTGAGGTGCTATCCAGCTAAACGCCTGATTACCAAAGGGGCCTATTTCCTGAACATAAGCTTGAGTTTGGGCGATCGCATCCATTGCCCTTTGGGGCATCGGCCCTTGTCCTCCATAGTTAAAATAAGCCTTGTTCGCTAAAGCGGGAAATTGCTCTCGATGCAGCTTGATTGATGATGTAGAAATACTAGTCATAATTCACAAGGGATATCTGCTGTTTGCAGGCTATTGATATTCAGAAGTATTTGCACTTTGTGGGAGTAGGAGGACTGTGGTTTTACCACTCTCTCTCAGTTGTAATTTGGCAGAAAAGCAAACGCTTGTGCTGTTTACGCCAATAGCTAGCTGTTGACAGTATAAAATAAACAGCAAATTAAGCGTGGACGCGTTGGCGTAGCCCACCGTATCCCTATGGGGAAGCAAGCTACGCGTAGCGTCTGTCTACGACACGCTGCGCGAACGCAGAGAAGGTATCGCCACTTCCAGATTTTAATTGCCAGAGTTACTCCCAGATTCTGCTAATTCTTGTTAACTTAAAAGGATGCTAATTAATGCTGAACTCCTACTGCAATACCAACGCTGTAAACGCCGACCTTTTCTAGATATCCACGGTGACAAAAGTCAGCGCGATGCCCCCAATGAGTTGCTACGGAAACTGCAACAGGACAAAATCGCTCATCAGTTGAGTGCTTTAGCACAGATGACTTATCATCAACCAGATTATTCTTATGGAAACTGGGAAAAGGCAGAGAAGGCAACTTTAGAATTGATGCAGCGCGGGGTTGAGTACATCTATAAAGGAGTACTGTTAGCAAATTATTCTGAAGCAGACACCTTGTTAAGTCGTCCAGATTTACTCGTGAAACAAGCGGGACAATCACATTTTGGAGATTGGCTCTACGTCCCAGCTAGTATTGAACTGGGTAAGCGCCCGAAACAAGAATATCAGGTTGTCGCTGCATTTCATGCCCAAGTGTTGGCAACAGTGCAGGGAGTTGCACCTGAAACAGCTTTGCTCATCTTGCGCACCAAAAATACTAATTATACAGTGGATTTGTGCAAATGGACACCACGGATGCAGCAGATTCTGGAGGAGTTTATTCAAGTTTTAGAGTCACCAAATCCGCCAGAGGTGTTTATTTCTCGCCAAAAGTGTAATTTTTGCCATTGGTACAGTGAATGTTATGCGATCGCTCAATCTGAAAAACATCTCTCACTGCTACCAGGTGTAACACCCCTGCGCTACACTCAACTTCAAGCCTTAGACATTACTACACTGGAATCTCTTGCTAACACCAGTCCCAGCAGCTTAGAAAACCTACTTGGTTTTGACAGCGAAGTAGCCCCCAAGTTAGTAGTACAAGCTCAATCTTCACTAGAAAAACGACCGTTAATTTTACCCTACCCGCTACCAACAGAAGATATTACATTCACAGCGCCTATAGAGCTTTATTTTGATATTGAAGCCCAGCCAGACTTAGATTTAGATTATCTCTTAGGGGTTTTGGTTGTTAATAGACAAGCTAATACAGAACAATTTTATTCCTTTTTAGCAGACAAACCAGAAGACGAAGAATTAGTTTGGCAGCAATTTTTGGATTTGGTTTGGCAATATCCCGAAGCGCCAATTTATCATTTTTGTGTCTACGAGTTTGATACAGTCAAACGATTGGCAAAACTTTACGGCACTCCACACTCCTTAGTGCGTCCTGTACTGAATCGGTTTGTCGATGTGTATGAACAATTAACCCAAAGTGTAGCATTGCCCGTAGAAAGCTATGCCTTGAAAGCGATCGCTCGTTGGATAGGATTTGAGTGGCGTGATAAAGAAGCCAGTGGTGCCAAGTGTATTTACTGGTACGATCAATGGTTAGAAACAGGCGATCGCACCTTACTAGAAATTATCCAACGCTACAACGAAGATGACTGCCGCGCCACTCATCAAGTCAAAGATTGGCTTGTCAACTTTTTCCAAGATGAAGATGAATATGATTTACGATTAGCTTAAGTAATTTATTATTTTTTAAAGGTTTTCAAATTAAAAATACGTCTTGGAAAGTCTAAGTAAAGGAAACATCTGCTCAGACTTACCACAAAGTTAAAAAAGCATGATTTATCAGGATTTTCAGGCTTGGATCTGTTAAATTCTTTATTTAATTGATATTATTTTTAGGGACGTAGAAGTCTTTGTCTCTACAAATATTGATTTAATAAAAAACTATGCAGATAATTAAAAATATCTTCGTATTTCCACGAATTATTTACTTTTTGATTCCAATTATAATTATTATCCTTGTCTTCACAAACTTTCCGTCAAATGGTGTTGAAATCAGTACCATAAAATTTATCGGGGAAGCCACCCTCCCGAAAGGTTTAATCTTTCAAAAAACTGAAGTCGGAGGTTTATCTGGAATTACATATAATCCAAGAAATAACCTTTATTACGCTATTTCCGACGACCGTGGTCAAAAAGCTCCCGTTCGTTTCTACACCTTGAAAATAGACTTGAGCAAAGGTTTACTAGAAAAAGATGGAGTTATTCCAGTCAGCTTTACCAGATTATTAAATGAAAATGGTCAAATATTTCGCCCTGGTGAAACTGATACAGAAGGTATTGCATTAACTAATAAAGGAATTGTATTGATTTCTTCTGAAGGCGATGCAAAATTAATTAATCCTTTTATTAAAGAGTTCTCACTATCTTCTGGGAGAGAAATTTTCACACTCCCCATCCCAAACAAATTTTTACCAGATAAAACTAATCAAAAAGGTATCCGCAACAATTTGGCTTTTGAAAGCCTCACCATCACACCCGATAACAAGCATCTATTCACAGCCACCGAAAATGCTCTAATTCAAGATGGTGTCGCAGCTAAACCTAATATCGGTAGTCCTTGCCGAATTTTGCAATACAACTTGCTCAACAATCAGCCAGAAAAGGAATTTCTTTACCAAACTGAACCAGTTACACCATTTTTGAATCTAATTGGCAAATTCGCTAGTGGATTACCCGATTTACTTGCTCTCGATAATCAAGGACACTTCTTAAGTTTAGAAAGGTCTTTTACTGGTTTAGGATTTGCTATTTCCCTGTTTCAGGTTTCTTTAGAAGGAGCCGATGATATTCATAATATTGATAGCCTTTTAGCAGTTGACTCCAAAAATATTAAACCAGTTAAGAAGAAACTGCTGTTAGATTTGAGAAAACTAGATGTACTGCTAGACAACATTGAAGGCTTAACTTTTGGCTCAAAACTACAGGATGGTCAACAATCATTAATTCTCATCAGTGATAATAATTTTAACTCCCTGCAACGCACCCAGATACTAGCCTTTAAAATTAAAATTGAAACTCCGCTAATTAGATTATTACGCCGTTTATTCCCGAATATTAACCTTTAACCGTATAGAGGTAAAAGTGCCGCAGCTACGCCTGTCGTAGACATCGCGGCTTGACTGCTATTTAGTTATTTCTGATTATTCCTGTGTATTCACGGAATCTACTAAGTAACTTTATCTAGCTTATTTATAGTTTACGTGTAATTTCTCAACCGTACTCATTAATAAATATGTTACACAATGTTTAGTAGCTTTTGTAGAGAGCTTAAGCATATTTACAGCATATAATTAATTTTCTCAAAATTCGGATATTTCTTAAATTTAAATTTAATAATTAGCTAGACTTATTAAAGTATTTTGCCAATAACATTTTTTATAAATGATTTTTATGCCAGAAAATAAAATTGAGAGTATGGTAGGGCAAAAAGCAGAATTAGACGATTATATTGGACAATTTTTAAACAATCGCTATTTAATCAGAGATTTGATTGGCAAAGGGGGGATGGGTAGAGTTTATCTAGCGGAAGATACTGCTAAAGGCGGTATGCAGATCGCAATCAAAATCTTATCACTTAGTTTGTCAAACCAACAAATGTCCCAACGTTTTGCCAGAGAGATTTTTATTGGCGCTCAATTGGGTCGCAAAAGTAAACATATTGTTCGTATTTTAAGTTATGGAGTTACTGAGGATAAAACTCCATTTTATGTAATGGAATACCTCCAAGGAAAAAATCTCAAGCAAATTCTGAAAATTCAGCCTTTAACAATATCGAAGTTTTTAGAAATTTGTAATCAAATTTGTTTAGGCTTACAATGTGCCCACCAAGGTATCAGCCTTAAAGGAGAGATTTATCCTATTGTTCACAGAGATATTAAACCAGAAAATATATTTATTACTGAAGATAGTAAAAAAGGTGAAATTGTTAAAATACTAGATTTTGGTATTGCCAAGTTTTTAACAGAGCGAAGTGGGATGACCCTAACAGATTCTTTTATTGGCAGTTTGCCTTACTGTTCTCCAGAACACATGGAAGGGCGTAAATTGCTAGATGTCCGCTCTGATATTTATAGTTTGGGAGTACTAATGTTTGAGATGCTGACAGGGAAACATCCATTTCAAACAAAAAGTAACTCCTTTGGTACTTGGTATCAAGCCCATCGCTTTCAAATGCCACCTACAGTTGAAGAAGTAAATCCGCAAGTTAAAATCCCAGAAATATTATCAAAAATATTGATGAGTTGTTTAGCTAAAGAAGTAAGCGATCGCCCTCAGAATATCTACAAAATATTAGAAAATTTAGAAAAAGTTAATGCTCAAGTTAATGATGTTATTCCTAGCAATAGCACTGACATTATTAAAGTTTCCCTTCCAGTTCAATTAGTACCTGCAACTTTACTATCAGAAAAAGAGTGTTTGCAGAAAAATTGGCCTAAAAATAAACCAATTGCGCCAATTGGGTTTCCCCATTTACTACAGACTCCTCAAAGACCTATACCAACTTTTTGGGCAATGTTACCCAAACAAGAGATTGCAAAATTTTTGGATAAAATACATGGTACTGAATTTATTAGTAAAATGAATGTATACCCAATGCTACTGTGGCTAACAGTACTATATGATGCCCAACCTTCTACAACTAAGTGGCTACCTTATTTTCTGGATCTAAAAGATAATAAAGGTCAAAATATAGCACGTAGGTTAGCAGAAGTAGGCTACTATCATTTACTATTTTTCCCCTTAGAAGATCCAACTCATTGCTCTCATGTAACGACTTTAAATCTCACGGCTAAACAGCGTCAACAACTTGTAGATTGGTTAAATATGACTCAACAGTCAAATGAATTAATTTTGCCTAGTCAAGCCAAAAGTATTCTAAAAAAAGAGTACGAAAAGCTGAAGTTAGATATATTACGAAACTTAGTCACACATCAAAAATCTGATACAGAAGGTTTAAAAATTTGGATGAATAAATTCTTGGAAATATTTTTTAAACTGCTATTACGTCATTGAAAGTCTGCTATCAAAATCAAAAGGCTTGCCACCATTACCTAATAATATTTTTTATGTATTTATTGCTAACTTTAAATGGACTCAGTATCACAAGTGAACAAAGTCAATCAGAGCTTATTTACATCTCCAAGTAGTACGGGCTTGCTTGCCAATCGTTATCAACTCAAGCAATTAATTGGCAGCGGTGGCATGGGTGAAGTTTTTTTATCAAATGATGTTTTGTTAGGAGGTATACCAGTTGCTATCAAGTTTTTGACTCAAACTGTTGTTAATACCAAGATGCAACAAGACTTTGCTCGTGAAGCTTTAATGAGTGCAGCCTTGAGTCAAAAGAGCGTACATATAGTGCGGGCGTATGATTATGGTGTGAATGAGAAAGGAAAACCATACTACGTCATGGAATATCTATGTGGCAAGAGTTTAAAGGATTTAATTCCGCTACCTCTGCCCATGTTTTTGACTCTCTCTCGCCAAATTTGTTTGGGCTTACAGTGTGCCCATCAAGGTATTAACATTGATGGCAAAATTTGTCCGTTGGTTCATCGAGATATCAAGCCTGCCAATATATTAGTTATTCCCGATCCGATATTGGGTCAGTTAGTTAAAATTCTCGATTTTGGTATTGCTAGATTTTTGAATTATGCATCAACAGCTAGTACAAGTAGTGGATTTAATGGCACTTTACCCTACTGTTCTCCAGAACAGCTAGATGGGGAAAAACTAGATAGTCGCTCTGATATTTATAGTCTGGGTGTGATGATGTTTGAGATGCTTACAGGCAAAAAACCTTGGCAACCAGAAACTGATTACTTTGGTGCTTGGTATAAAGCACATCACTTTGAAGCACCAAAAACGATCGCAGATGTTAAACCTACTCTTAAAATACCTCACAAGTTAAATAATTTAATTATGGCTTGTCTGGCTAAAAAAGCAAGCGATCGCCCTCAAAATATTGCTGAAATTTTACAAGTTTTAAACAGTCTAGAACAGTCTAATTGTCTCGCTCCGCCTAAAAACTCTGCCTCTAACTCAATCCTTGGCACTCCCTTAAACTCTGCATTACCAATCACTGTAGAACAAAGCTATCGGCAACTTTTGTGGCCTCAAAATAAACCAATTCAAGAAATTGTTTTTCCCCAGCTTTTAGACACTCCACAAGGATCTATAACAGCACTATGGTTGATGTTGTCTAAACAAGAAATCAAAAACTATGCGGTTTCTACCCGTTATAACCAGTTTGTCTTTGTGACATCCCCTCATCCAATGTTGTTGTGGGTAACTGTACTCTATAATCGGCAATTCGCTCCTAAGTGGCTACCGTGCTACTTAGATATGCAAAATCCCCAAAATCTTATGATGGTAAGTTTCCTGGCTGAAAATGAACAATATCCTTTGATTTTCTTTACTCTGGAAGCACCACATTCTTGCATCAAGGTTCTCAGCAGTCGCATTGAGTCAACTCAGCGGCAAATGTTGAAAACCTGGGTGCAACAGAGCCATAGTCTACCACCCGCTTCTCAACCCCAATTGAGCAAACAGCTATTGAAACAGCAGTATAAACAAATGCAATCCCGAATATTGCAGCATCTGGAATCAGAGCCACAGATTGTATTATCACGGTCTGTCTAACAAATAATTCGCACCTGAGAGATACGGAACAAAAATAATTCCTAATTCCTAACTGCAAAACACTTGACAAGTAGAAAAAAAATAGTGATAATAGCAAAGTTGCCAAACAAGGGACTGTAGTTCAATTGGTTAGAGCACCGCCCTGTCACGGCGGAAGTTGCGGGTTCGAGCCCCGTCAGTCCCGTTCTGCATTTATGAGTAGGAAATCACCAAACTTAGGTGATATCGGATTTTGAATTCCCTAAACAGGCTGATTCAAGGTTTAAATATAAGCTACATTTATCATGCTTTGCAAAAGAGAGAATTAACTGTGACTGTTAGAGTCCGTATTGCGCCGAGTCCAACCGGAAATTTACATATTGGTACAGCTAGAACGGCTGTATTTAACTGGTTATTTGCCCGTCACCACGGCGGGAAATTTATACTGCGAATAGAAGACACAGACCTAGAGCGATCGCGTCCCGAATACACCGACAATATTCTTGAAGGACTGCACTGGCTAGGACTTAACTGGGATGAAGGGCCATTTTTGCAATCCCAACGCCTGGATCTTTATAAAGAAGCAGTAGAAAAACTGCTAGAGCAAGGATTAGCCTATCGCTGCTACACCACTTCCGAAGAACTAGAAGCTCTCCGAGAAGCCCAAAAAGCTAGAGGCGAAGCACCCCGCTATGACAACCGTCACCGCAACCTCACCCCAGAACAACGCGCCGCCTTTGAAGCAGAAGGTCGTTCTTCTGTAATTCGCTTCAAAATCGAAGATGGGCGGGAAATTGTCTGGAACGATCTAGTCAGGGGAAAAATGTCTTGGCGAGGTAGCGATTTAGGTGGTGATATGGTCATCGCCCGCGCCTCAGATGAGGGTAGCGGTCAACCTTTATACAACTTTGTCGTTGTAGTGGATGACATCGATATGCAAATCACCCACGTCATCCGCGGAGAAGACCACATCGCCAACACCGCCAAGCAAATTCTGCTGTATGAAGCAATGGGTGCAAAAATTCCAGAGTTTTCTCACACGCCATTGATTTTGAACATAGAAGGGCGCAAGCTTTCTAAGCGAGATGGCGTCACTTCCATTTCTGACTTTAAGCAAATGGGCTTTACTGCTGAAGGCTTGGTGAATTACATGACATTGCTAGGTTGGTCGCCCCCAGACTCGACGCAAGAAATATTTACCTTAGAAACAGCAGCTAAAGAATTTGGTTTTGAGCGTGTAAATAAAGCAGGTGCAAAGTTTGACTGGGACAAGCTGGATTGGTTGAACAGTCAGTATATCCACAATACGCCAGTAGATAAACTCACAGATCTACTCATCCCCTTTTGGCAAGCGGCTGGATATAAATTTCATGGTGGAAGAGAACGCCCCTGGTTAGAACAGCTAGTAACTTTAATTAGCCAGAGTTTGACTCGCCTGGTAGATGGAGTAGCTCAAAGCCAACTGTTTTTTAGCGATACAGTTGAATTTAGCGACGAAGGCAGTACGCAACTGAAGCAAGAAGGTTCTACTGCTGTCCTTGAGGGGATTGTCACAGCTTTAGAAAATCAGCCGCAACTGTCAGAAGCCGCCGCCCAGGACATTATTAAACAAGTAGTGAAAGAGCAAAAAGTCAAAAAAGGCTTAGTGATGCGATCTCTCCGAGCAGCTTTAACTGGAGATGTTCATGGCCCTGACTTAATCCAATCTTGGTTACTACTAAATCAGATTGGTTTAGATCAGCCGCGCTTGAGTCGAGCTATAACGGAAGCTAAGTAGCGATTACTTCCAGATTTTAGAAATATTTTAGATTTTAGGGGCGCACAAATCAAATGTGTGCCCCTATTCATAAGGTAAAGCAATAATGGAAACAGGAAATCATTAACTAATTACTAATGAATTATTCTCAATTTCACATCTAAAATAGTTAGTCAATTCTCCTCATGTTGGGAACTTGGTGTGTAAAATTCATGTCTTCAAAAACACTTAGAAGCGAACGTAATTACAATGCCGACAAAAGCGCTCAATAGAGGGATGAGATTATCGTTCATGATAGTTACGCTCTTCATCACATCAACAGTTAATGCTGCGGTTGATGCTCAGGAAGCGCCAACGATATTTGGAGATGTCACCATTAGCCCTCAGTTTTCACCAGACCCGCTGACAGTTCGCGGGATGAGTGGTGGCTCAATATCTGGGAGTCAAGTAGGTGGGAGAAGCGAAACAGCCACTGGGCCTTGTACTGGATTTGTTGATGAAACACCAGACCACACATTAGCACTAACAAGTAAATTTGACTACCTGAAGTTGCAAGTGCAAAGTCCTGAAGACACCACCATGATTATCAAAGGGCCCGGTGGTACTTGGTGCAATGACGATTTTGATGGCAAAAATCCTGGCATCGTTGGTGAATGGCTACCTGGAAGTTACCAAATTTGGGTTGGTTCTTACGAAAAAGGCAAGTATCTTCCTTACACTCTACAAATTACAGAAGTTAAATAGGAAATAGGGTTAGGGAGGACAAGGGTACACGAAACCTCTTCTATTCTACCGTATATTTACTGAATCAATTTTATTTAAATAGTAAATTGAGCCAAGTTTTTCAGTAAGATTCCTCAGCTACATAAAGTAGAGGAAAAGCTAAAGTTTTTGCAGACAGGAATAACTAAATACATGATATCCAAAAAATTACTGTTAATTTCCGTCGGTTCACTGCTAACAGCCGGTGCAATTCTCGGCGTTATGGGGCAAAAAGCAACGACCACTGCTGCTAATACTACTGTCTTAGCAACCACTCCAGTAATTCTGGTGGAGGAAGATGGACAAGAAGCAATTTTCTTAGAAGTACCCAGTCAGAAACAAAAGAATCAATTGAGCGAATTACTTGGGCAAAACCCTCTGTTAACTTCAGAAAGAAACGTCCAACGTAGAGTTTATAAAACAGAAGTAATTGGTTTTGACAAGCAGGGAAGGAAGCAATCTACCAAAGTATTCAAGCGTCATGATGTGACATTTCAAGATAGGGTTAATGGTGAAGAATATACACTTGACTTGATTTCGTATCAAGGTAAGAATGGACAAATTTTTGTTGCAGAACCCGGTTCTAAAACTCCGCGTTTAATTCCGAAACCGACCGATATTTCGCAACAGTTGTTTCAATATAACGACGGTTTATACATACTAGACACGAAAACGCTGCAAGTGAAAGCGATCAGTGATGAGCAGGCACGATCTTCTACTTTTCAAAAGAAAAAAGATTTACCTGATTTAGGTATTGAGCATGGGCGCATTCTCTACTGGGCGCAACAGCCTAAATGGTCACCAGATGGTAGTGCGATCGCTTTCATTTCAAACCGTGACCGAATTGAAAGTAACCGCATTGGTGTATGGATTTATGATTTGACTACTGGTCAAGATTCCCAAGTATATCAAAGAGACAATTTTACTTCTCATGTCCTTGGTTGGACACCAGATAACCGAATTTTAATTAATGAGTATAACCATGCAGACGGGAATGGTACTTTAGTTTCTATTCATCCTAAAACAAAGCAAAGACAAGAACTTGCAAGTGGTGACTTTGTTGCACAAAGTGATGACAATAAAACTGTGCTATATATCAAACGAAATGGCACGGGTGCTCAATTGTATGCACTGTCTTTTTCCTCTGGGACATCTCAATTACTTTATCAAACAGCTGCTCAGGAAAGTCTGGGTATTGCTCAAGTAGACTTCTCTGATGATGGTGCACGTATTGTCATTGCTCTAGCTAATGGGAAAACAGGTGCAGAAAGTTTGCTGGTGTATAATTTGCAAACTAAGAATGCAAAACGTTTAGAACTACCGCAAGGCAAATTACTTTATGGTCGGATGACGGTGAAATGGGTTGGCGATGAATTAGCTGTGCCTGTTGAAAGTCGGAATTTGAATTTGCCAGACTCTACATCAGAAACGCTCTTGATGTCAGCCTTTTAAGGAGAGAAACGTAAATTATGAATAAGTTACTAAAGGCAACATCAGCAATGATAATGGGGCTGAGTTTCTTGGCATCATTGCCAACAATGGCAATTGACTATACACAAAAATTTGCACCGACTACAACTGGTTCTGGAACAGTGAACTTGGCACTTCCCACAGCTGACGTTTGGGACGTAATCAGTAAATATAATCAACCACGGAATGTCGCCAGTACTGCTACAAATCCACACCAAGGAACTGATCTCATAACACCTTATGGTACAAACGTTTATCCAATCGGCAGAGGTTGGGTCACTTATGTCAGTAATAGTGAACATGAAGTTGATATTCTTCTGGATATTAATGGAGATGGTCTACAAAATGACAATGCATATGTGCGCTATGACCATCTTTCCAATATTTATGTAACTCAAGGCAGTGTGATCAGCAGCTTAGTAATGCCTATTGCACAATCTGGAGACGAAGGTAAACGAGTAGGCGCACATCTCCATTTTGGTGTTATGAAACAAGACTCTGCCAATACTGGTCGTCCAGATTATTGGGTACGTAACGAACCGTTTTATCGTACATATCCATTTGAATATGATAATGGTAAGAAGCTTGACTTTATCTCCTACTCAACTTGGGATAGTGGTAAGATAGCAGCTTTTTATGCATATGCATATGATGACACATATGGTTACAACGCAATTGATGATGGTGATGCTGTAGTTTTCCACCGAAAATCGGGTACTAATGCCTGGGCAATGAAAACGGCAACCTTTGGTGGCGGTGTCAATAGATACTATGCAGATTTAAGTAGCATATATCCAGTAGGTACACAAGTTGATTGGATGGTACGAGTTGTTCGTTCAAATATCAAAAATGAGCCGGGATTAAATTACTATTGGGCATTTCATAACCCCAAATTTGCCCAACCGGACTTCAATCCCAGTTCTACTTCTAATCAGTTTGAGTATTTTACAAACACTAGGCAGTAACAATCAATTGCATCATTTGAAAAGACCTAGCACTTACTAGGTCTTTTTTTGTTCCTTAAAGATTGCAAATTCAGTTATTCATTAGCTATTCCGTGGCTATCCAGCGCACGTAAGGACGGAAACCTCCTAGCCCCTGATATGTAATTGTGGTATTCAGTGTCTCTTGCCTCAAATCCAGGCGGAAATAAACTTTTCCATTCCGAAACTGGAAATTGTACACAGGAGGTCTTTCTGACTTAGCACTACCAACACAAGATGCATAAGATTGCCGCAATGGTGCTTCGTATTCTAAAAATTTCTTACTAGAGGCTACCAACTTAGCATTCCTAATATCAGCAACAGCAGTATGTTCAGCACCACCTTCAAAAGGGAGCAAGAAAGTCCAAATACCGACTGTCTGAGGACATGCCCCTGCCTCACTTTTTACATTGAGTATCATGTTGGGGCGCTCAGGTGATCCAATGAAGGTTTCTGTCTGGGCTTGAGTAAGAGTTGTTGCAGTTTCACTATTACTTTGAACACAGGCAGTTAATATCGCTAAACTTATAACTGGAAGAACCAGAGCTAAAGTCAAGTGTTTGAGACTTTTGGAAGTCATTTTTGTAGTTCCATTGATTAATTTTCTTTTTCCTAGCAACGAGGTATGTAATTGTTGCAATAAAAAACTTTATCCTGATTAATAGGATGTATTTTTTATGACATATCTCAGAATTCAAAAGTTGCACGTCGTAAGAAAATCACCTTGCTCACCAGGGAAAATCGTAGGTAGTTTACTCTGTCGTGTTTCACCCTATACGCCAAGCGGCTGCTTAAATAGCTAGCTTTTCTCTCATGGCTCTCTACAAATTCTCTGCTAGTTAATCCAAGCTGTATTAAAATTAAGTTAACTTTGATTAAGATTCTTGTTGGCATCGCCATAATGCGCCAATCGCTCTATGGCAGTGCGTGTAAGAGATCAAATTAAACAAAATGGATTTATAGACATCCGTTTAACTAGCTTAAAGTGACAGAGTGATGAACATTCGGTTGCTAAGGCTGATGAGTTGTATAAGCATCTAGAGGCAAATTAAAATGAAATTCTCTTGGAAAGTGGTAGCACTCTGGACGTTGCCGGCTTTGGTAATTGGCTTTTTCTTCTGGCAAGGGGCGTTTGCAGGCGCGCCGGCCGACATGAGTAAGAATGCAGCCAATACTCGCATGACTTACGGTCGCTTTCTAGAATACTTGAACAGCGATCGCGTCAGCAGTGTGGATCTGTATGAAGGCGGTAGGACAGCAATTATAGAAGCCCGCGATCCAGACATCGAAAATCGTGTCCAAAGGTGGCGTGTGGATTTGCCTATTAACGCTCCTGAGTTAATTAGCAAGCTCAAAGAAAAAGCCATTAGTTTTGATGCTCACCCCATGCGGAATGATGGCGCAATTTGGGGATTGTTGGGCAATCTCATCTTTCCAGTTTTATTGATTACTGGGTTGTTCTTTTTGTTCCGGCGTTCTAGCAACCTCCCCGGCGGCCCAGGTCAAGCAATGAACTTCGGCAAATCCAAAGCGCGTTTCCAAATGGAGGCAAAAACCGGCGTCAAATTTGACGACGTAGCCGGAATCGAAGAAGCTAAGGAAGAACTACAAGAAGTCGTCACCTTCCTGAAGCAGCCAGAAAGATTTACGGCTGTGGGCGCACGGATTCCCAAGGGAGTGCTGTTAGTTGGGCCTCCTGGAACTGGTAAAACTTTATTAGCAAAAGCGATCGCAGGCGAAGCAGGCGTACCTTTCTTCAGCATTTCCGGTTCGGAATTTGTGGAAATGTTCGTTGGTGTAGGTGCATCCCGCGTCCGTGATTTGTTCAAGAAAGCTAAAGATAACGCCCCCTGTATCATCTTCATCGATGAAATTGACGCCGTAGGACGGCAACGGGGCGCTGGTATCGGTGGTGGTAACGACGAAAGAGAACAAACCCTCAACCAATTACTCACCGAAATGGACGGGTTTGAAGGTAACACAGGCATCATTATTATTGCTGCTACCAACCGTCCCGACGTACTAGACTCAGCCTTATTGCGTCCCGGTCGCTTTGACCGCCAAGTAACAGTTGATGCACCCGATATCAAAGGGCGTTTGGAAATCTTGCAAGTCCATGCGCGGAATAAGAAACTAGACCCTAGCGTATCTTTAGATGCGATCGCTCGTCGCACTCCTGGATTCACTGGTGCTGACTTAGCTAACTTACTCAACGAAGCAGCAATTCTCACTGCTAGAAGACGCAAAGAAGCCATCACCCTCCGCGAAATTGATGATGCAGTCGATCGCGTAGTTGCTGGGATGGAAGGCACTCCTTTGGTAGACAGCAAGAGCAAGCGCTTGATTGCATACCACGAAATCGGACACGCTTTAGTTGGGACTTTGTTAAAAGACCATGACCCAGTACAGAAAGTCACCCTGATTCCACGGGGACAAGCGCAAGGTTTGACCTGGTTCACTCCCAACGAAGAACAGGGGTTAATTTCCCGTTCTCAGTTGAAAGCTAGGATTACTGGTGCTTTGGGTGGTCGCGCCGCTGAAGAGGTTATTTTTGGGGCTGCGGAAGTCACAACTGGCGCTGGTGGAGACTTGCAGCAGCTATCGGGAATGGCTCGGCAAATGGTGACTCGGTTCGGAATGTCCGACTTAGGCCCACTGTCGTTAGAAAGCCAGCAGGGAGAAGTATTCTTGGGTCGTGACTGGACGACCCGATCTGAGTATTCCGAATCCATTGCTTCCCGCATTGATGGACAAGTTAGGGAAATTGTTGAGCAGTGCTACGACAATGCTAAGAAGATCATCCGTGACCATCGCACTGTCACCGATCGCTTAGTAGATTTGCTCATCGAAAAGGAAACCATTGATGGCGAAGAATTCCGCCAGATTGTAGCTGAGTACGCTGAAGTACCTGAGAAGCAACAGTACGTACCGCAACTGTAATAGTGGACTCTTTTCTGGATACCATCAGTAAAAGAGTAAAGTAACAAAAAGTAAAATGAGGATGGCGTATACCATCCTCATTTTTTTTGTAATTTTTCAGTATTAGGAAGATTCTAATTTTAAAATTCTCAAAATTTATAAACCCATAAATTCTATAACAAACCTTGTTTTTTTAACTTAGCTAGCGCATCTTCCGCAGCAGCTTTTTCTGCATCTTTTTTATTGCGTCCCTTACCTTCTCCATAAATTTTTTCATCCACCAATACTTTGGCTATGAATTCTGGCGCATGAGAAGGGCCTCCTATTTGGTCTGTGAAATATTTGGGGGGATTTGGAGTAACATTGCGTTGCACCCATTCTTGAAAGCGATTTTTTGAGTCTACATTGGAACGAGACACAATTATATGCTTAGAATCAACAGAATCAAATAGTGGTTCTATAATTGCGCGAACTGTTTCAATATTGGAATCATTATCCAAATAGTAAGCACCAAGAACTGCCTCAAAGGTACTACTAAGCAAATTAGGATTTTGGTAGCCTCCGTCTCGAATTGCACCTTTTCCTAACCGCATTCTAAAGTCTAAACCCACCTCTTCAGCGAACTTTGCTAATTGCTTCTCATCTACCAACGCCGAACGCCGCCGTGTTAATTCATCTTCTCCCATTTCTGGGTGACAACTATATAGATACTCGCCACTTAAGAAATTCAGCAAAGCATCACCGAGGAATTCTAGGCGTTCATTATGTTCGCCTTCTCCGGGGTTTTCATGGACATAAGAACGGTGGGTAAGCGCACGGCGTAGAAGTTTTTCATTATGGAATATTAGAATTTTGTGCATTTTTATCTTGTATCTTGTTGCGAAAATTCATTGTTGGGAAAGTTTACGAGGGCTATTGTCTTCAGACATGAAAAAACCGCAAATTGTGGTGTCTTGGGAAAACCCAGTTGAATAAAAAACTGGGTTTTTCAAAGCTATTTTAGGCAGCCAATATATCTAATTCAGTTAAAAATAACTCTTGATTTTGCTTTCGGACTTTGCCATCCTTTACAGCAACATCAATAAACTGGCTAAAACTCTTAAATTTCTTGCCATCATCTGTATAAATAGATGAGTATCCTTGATAATTAGCACAACGTTGACGCATCAATTTATCAATGCGACCAAATACGGTAGGCTTACCTTGACTTGAAGCAGTTTTGATAGCTTCAGTTAGATACTTTATAGCCTCATTGTAATTAATCTGAGACATAAGAGCCGTGTTTTGAGGTTGAATCTTATTGCTATTGCCAACTAGCTGAGGTAATTCATCTACAAAGTAAAAGTTCTCATTACCAACTAGTTTAATCAACTGTGAACTCTCACTACCTCGTTGAGCAAAGATTATCACTTTTTTACGTAAAGCCTTTAAAATACAAATTAACCCAGCATAGTCCCAGTCTCCTAATATCAGGATAATCATATTAGCAGAAGGATTAAAAGCAACCCAATTAATACAGTCATTTATCAATCTATAATCTGCACTATTCTCTGAATTATCAGGAACATCAACACCCTTCATCCCAAGAATTTCTAGCTCATTTTTGGTATAAACTTGGTTGATGTAGTGTGAATTATAGTAGACATTTTTGCAGTCTATACGCCCCTTTGATTGGGCAAATTCCAGCAAAAAATTACCCTTGCCTTTAATTGAAGAGACGTTCTGAATATCGACAAAAATACCGATAGAATTTTTCTGCTGGCTTGTTTGTGTTTGTTTTTTGGAAGATTGATCAACGTGTGTCATTGTAATGTATCCAGTTATTGTTGAGTGAACTGGACAGCTTCAACAAATTACACATCTAGCAGTAGCAGAACTTTACACAAGGAATGTATATTCAAAAAATACTTCCTTGCAATAAAACTCTCTACAGTCGCTTTTGTTTGGTTTAAGTCTCAGCAGTAGAACTCCCAGTTTCCTAGCAAGTTTCGCGTCATACCTTCCCCTGAATGATTCATCCAAACATCTTGTCTTCCCATTGAAAGTCTAGCCAATCAGTTGACCTGACATTGGACTGAACATTCAGCCGAAGGAACGACACGAAGCTCGGCAGGAAACTAGGAATTCTGCTGCTGAGACAACACCAAAAACCTGCGCTTTAGAGTGCGGTTATTTTGCTGTCTTAAGTACATACTTTCATATCTAATGCCGCATTGTCAATATAGTTATTATGAAGATTTCGTAAAAGCGTAGACGCGTAGTGGCTTGTGATAAGACATCACCTGTTATCCATAAACTTTAAGAATCATCTATAGTATTCTCTCACAACCACCCTTTTTTTAGTTAATAAATAATTTAGGGTTTGTTTTGCGCGATCGCACCATACAAAATACCTAAAATTTTCTTAATATCCTTAATATAATATTCACTCAAATCAATCGAAACTACATTACCTTCAAGTTTAAGAAATTGCCAGATTGTACCAATAGTAACAGCACCATATATAGCTTTAATTTGATTATTTCCACCTCTTTCGTTAAATAACTGAGCAGCTACCATTTCAGCAATACATTGCGCTAAACCAGACCTCAAGTTCTCATTTTTGCTTTCTACTAGGACAACTACCGGACTACGTACAAGCAACTGCTCCGAAGAAAGACTCAAAATAAAATCACAAAAGCCGTTTAATCCTCGCTGGCTATCAACAGTAAAATCAACTCCAGAAAAAAAACTTATTTCATAATTAAATTTACGTCTAATTTCTAATAAAATTGGACTAATTATCATTTCACTTCGAGCTTTCTCTGAACTTATCGCTACCGCTAAATCAACATTTTCTTTAAGTATAGTAGATAATAAATCACTGCTTTCTTGCTCCTCCACAGTCGCAAATAGTCCAGATGACTCGTGGATAACTAACCCAAAAGAATCAATAACCTCAATAAGTTTGAAATCACTATAAGCCATAAAACTTACTCCTTAGTCTTATGACTGAATCTTATCTCATTGCTATAGCAAAGTTTAAAAATTCAGTTTGGGCGGAAACACCCTCACTAAATCAAGAGATAAATCCGGGAAGCAAGGAAAATTTATTACTTGATTTGATAAAATAATCCGTTTATTTAAATAACCATATTTACCTTGATTATTCTGATATGCTTCACTGTAAACTTCCAAATAATTATCGAATAAATTGAATATCCAATAATCAGTAATACCTGCATTAGCATAGAGAGGTATTTTCACAACTTGGTCATAATCCAAAGAAGAATTGGAAACTTCCATCACCAATAACACATCAGCAGGTTGAGGATGACCAGAAAGATAATTGTCATCTCGGTTTTGAAGAATAGCAAAATCCGGTTCAGGTTCACTATTCGGTGGCAAAGCAATCGGAGCTTGAGATTGCAAAGTTGTTCTATCAGCTACAATTTTTGGAAGTTCGCGCAACAAGTTTCGCAAACAAGTTTCATGGGCTGTACCTTTGGATGCCATTTCAATAATTTCCCCGTTGATTAATTCAATGTGGTCATCTTCATGGAAAAAGCCCAATTCTCCAAGCCTGTGGTATTCATCCAGCGTGAAGCGTTTAGCCTGGGCAATACTCATAAATCTTCCTCTCAAGGGAAATGTGATGGCGTAACCGCCCACAGCAGGCGATCGCACTTATATTCTAAATGTGTCAGAAATTGGTATGCTGAAGGCCGAGACTCGCTATGAAAGCAAACAATGCCTGCGCCTACTATCAATCCCACCATCACTGCTTTTCCCTTGACAGCCGTAGTCGGTCAAGAAGCAATTAAATTAGCCTTGCTGTTAGCCGCAGTCGATCCTGGTTTGGGAGGAGTGGCGATCGCAGGTCGTCGCGGTACGGCAAAATCTGTAATGGCTCGTGCTATCCACGCTCTACTACCGCCCATTGAAGTTGTCAAAGGTTCAATTAGCAACTGTGACCCCAACCACCCAGAAGAATGGGACGATCAATTATTGGCGGAGTACGCAGACAAAGACATTCAAGATGTTTCCGTCGAAATTATCCCCGCGCCTTTTTTGCAAATTCCTCTAGGTATTACAGAAGATCGACTCCTTGGTTCAGTGGATGTTGAAAAGTCGGTAAAACAAGGTGATACGATTTTTCAGCCCGGTTTACTCGCTACAGCAAACCGGGGTGTACTGTACGTAGATGAAATTAATTTATTAGATGACCAAATATCAAATCAGCTTTTAACAGTATTATCTGAGGGACGCAACCAGATTGAACGGGAAGGGATTAGTTTTCAGCATCCGTGTAAATCCCTGTTTATAGCAACCTATAATCCAGAAGAAGGCGGATTACGGGAGCATTTGCTTGATAGAATTGCGATCGCACTTTCTGCTGACGGTGTACTAGGCTTAGATCAAAGAGTAGAAGCAGTTGAAGTTGCGATCGCTTATTCTAAATCTCCCCAAGACTTCCTCCAACAGTACAACGAAGATTTAGACTCGCTCAAAACCCAAATCATCTTGGCGCGGGAATGGTTGAAAGAAGTAACCATCACCCACGAACAAATTGCCTACTTAGTGGATGAGGCAATTCGGGGAGGAGTTCAGGGACACCGCGCCGAGTTATTCGCCACACGGGTTGCTAAAGCTGCGGCGGCTTTGGAGGGACGAACAACAGTTAATGCCGAAGATTTGCGCCGTGCTGTGGAACTGGTGATTGTACCACGCACCACAGTTGTGCAGACACCACCACCCGAACAAGCACCGCCACCGCCTCCGCCGCCGCCGCAACAGAATCAAGAAGAACCCCAGGACGAATCAGAAGAGGAAGAACAAGAAGAACAGGAAGAACAGGAAGAAAATCAAGAGCAAGAACCCCCTAGCATTCCGGAAGAATTCATTTTTGATCCGGAAGGGATAATTCTTGATGACAGCGTGCTTTACTTTACTCAAACGGCGAAGCGGCAAGGTAAATCTGGTAGTCGGAGTGTTATCTTTTCCGACGACAGGGGACGCTACATTAAGCCAATGTTGCCCAAGGGGAAAGCCCGACGCATTGCAGTAGATGCCACCTTGAGAGCTGCGGCTCCTTATCAAAAAGCACGAAGAGAAAGACACCCAGATAGAAAAGTTATTGTCGAACAGGCTGATATTCGCTCGAAACGCCTGGTACGTAAAGCAGGGGCGTTGGTAGTGTTTGTGGTAGATGCTTCTGGCTCAATGGCCTTGAATCGAATGCAATCGGCTAAAGGTGCAGTGATGCAACTGTTGACAGAAGCTTATCAAAACCGCGACCAAATAGCATTAATTCCCTT
The DNA here is from genome assembly GCF_036918245.1 of Nostoc sp. Taxonomy (GTDB): domain Bacteria; phylum Cyanobacteriota; class Cyanobacteriia; order Cyanobacteriales; family Nostocaceae; genus Nostoc. Next base: position 44,080 of record NZ_JBALEF010000043.1, on the reverse strand, counting down.
CCGAGGAGAACAGGCAGAGGTATTATTGCCTCCAACACGTTCTATTGCTTTGGCGCGTAACCGTTTGGAAAGGTTGCCCTGTGGTGGGGGTTCGCCCTTAGCGCATGGTTTAACCCAAGCTGTGCGCGTCGGCTTAAATGCTCAGATGAGTGGAGATATTGGGCAAGTTGTCCTTGTTGCAATCACCGATGGAAGGGGTAATATTCCCTTAGCGCGTTCTTTGGGTGAACAGCTAGAACCAGGAGAAAAGCCAGATATCAAAGGAGAACTATTAGAAATTGCTGCCAGAATCCGTGCTTTGGGGATGCAACTATTAGTAATTGATACAGAAAGTAAATTTGTGTCTACTGGCTTTGCTAAAGAATTATCGCAAACAGCAGGTGGTAAATATTATCATTTGCCAAAAGCGACAGACCAAGCTATTGCCGCTATGACCAAAGGTGCGATCGCTGATTTAAAATCTAGATAATTAGTTATTAGTCATTTGTCATTTGTCAGTTGCTTTTCTACTAACCACTGACCATTGACTAATGACTACGAGCCAGTGGGCATTACCTGTGGTTGCAAATAACAAATCAAATCTTGAATTCCCTTTTGGAGATAGCGCGTTACTGTCATTGGACTAGTACCAATATTTTTAGCAGCATCCTTGCGAGAAAGTTCCTTCAAAAATACCATTTCAACTGCCATGCGGGGCTTTTCTTCCAACATATTTATTGCGCCTTGGAGTTGTTGGCGTTCTTCTTCTTGTTGGAGAAGCACATGAGAACGAGGACAAGGAAGTGCCTCACCCAAGGTTATTTGGCAATCAACATAGTTAACTGCGGTTGCATCTAAACTCAAGGGCATACGGTTTTGAGCAGCTAACTTGGTTTCTTGCCACTCTTGTACAGATACACGAAGTTGGCTGGCAATTTCAGCATCCTTGGGCGGGCGACCTAAAGAGATTGACAAGTCCTTGCGAATCTTTTGTCCTTCATTATATAATTCTTGCCAACGACGGGGAATTTTTAATAGAGTACTGCGATCGCGCAAAAAGTGCAGCATCTCACCGCGAATATATGGCACTGCAAAGGAGCTAAAAGCATATCCCTGGCTAGGATCGAAGCGCTCAATTGCCCTAATCAAACCAAAATAACCGATTTGTTCTAAATCTTCATAAGGTTCATTACATTGATGGCTGAATTTATGAGCCATCTTCCGTACTAAGCCAGTATGTAACTGTACAAGTTTATTACGAAGTTTAATAGAAGGATTCTGGTGGTACAAGTGTAATAATTCTATACCATCAGTTCGTAAAGAGGACTCACTTGTTGCCATATACATTCCTTTGTTGTAACTCCTATTTCTGAGCAAATGGAGCTGCGTATATTTTCTTCTAAGCTGTAATTATTTTCGTTAGTCAAGGCAGAATAAGCCATCGTCGTTTCACTGAACTTATCAGGGGTCGAACTCCACAATTCAGTATTTGTACGCATGATTTTGCAAACCTCTCCGTTACAGGTGATTTTTGCTTTTTACATAACTCTTGAATGGTAAATAATCTTTAGCTTTTGCAACAAAAACTAGCTATTTATGCTAAAAAATGCATAATTGACCTAATACCTATCAGTCATACTGAGTGCAAGTGGATCGGTGCTGAATTAATCACAAAATAGACTAGGCAATTTTATCTCTTACTACGCACCGTCATTAACAAAGGTCAAAAATCAAAATTGGCAGTTGGATTTAAGAACAAAACCCAAGCTACAAAAAACAGAATTTCGACTCATTTTTATGGAGATTTGTACTTAATTCGGCATTGAGAGACATTTCCATTCAATAGACATCTTGCATAAATTGCAGGCGACAAGCTACCCCAGTTTGTTCATTCTCTAAGGAATCGCTGGCGTTATTTTACAAATAACGTTGTTTTACCATTGCCTTTTCCTTTTGCAATCAAGGCTAAAGAGTATGCTGTCAGTACTAAAGATCCTCTGGAATCTTCAGAGACTGAGGACTCTAATTTTTAACAACAAAGCCGCCCTTCAGATTTGGCAACCCTATTTAATCCTTGGCTGTTAACCCCAAAGATTGGTAAGAATAGGAATAAGCAGAACGTTTTCCTAAAAAACAGTTTTTCAATATGAGCAACACCAGTAATTTTCGTGAAGCTATCCGTGAGGCTAAATCTCACGCCCTCGTTGGCCCAAACGTGATTGCCAACGCCCTCCCCTACGTCGGTGGTGGATTAGTGCTAACGGCATTAGGAACCTACGGTGGTTTGGGAGTTATCCGTACTAACCCCGAAATATTCTTTCCCACCTTCATTGGTGCGGTCATTTTCGAGTTAATTTTGTTCTTTGTTGCCCAAAATGTTGCTCAAAAAGGTAATAAGGGTCTTGCATTACCCCTGTTAGCAACCTACAGCCTCTTGTCTGGATATACCCTCAGTGGTTTGGTATTTGTCGCCTTGAGATCCCAAGGTGTTGGCATTCAAGGCATTGGATTGGCTGCCCTTGGTTGTGGCGTTACCTTTATTGCTGCCCGTCAAATTGGTTCAAATCTTTCTGAACAAGACGGTATGGCTTTGACGAAAACCATCAATCTTGGTGTCATTGCCTTGGTGGTTGTATGCCTTGCCCAATTTGGGTTTGCCATGTTTGGTGTTTACACGCCCAATTGGTTAGAAATCGCCATCTCCGGTTTAGGAGTATTCTTGTTTGTTGGGGTTTCTGTTGTCGATTTCTACATCTTGCCCCGCACTTACAGCGATGACCAATATTTACCTGCTGCTTTGTCGATGTACTTAACTTACATCAACTTGTTCGTCTTTATCTTGCGGTTGCTAATTGCTATCAATGGTCGTGATTAATTGTCTGTAGACACCAACAAAAGTAAAGTTTTATAAATTAAAAACCGTGGTTAAATTTTTAGCAACCACGGTTTTTTCATTGTTTTAATAGTAGAATATGTAGATAAGTTAAGCCTCAATTGAGCAAAACTATGCTTGAATTCTTAAATATCAAAATCGAAGTATAAAAGTTGTCTAATATCTTGGGGAAAGTAGAAGACTGTCTTTGACCTTCAATATTTGGCTGCAAGAATTCAATATTTAGATCAAGTAATTTCTCAACCTGATTTTTGGAATAATCCAACTCCTGCTTATGAGACACTTCAAGATATTGAATACTCAATATTCTACAAGCATCAGCAATATCAGTACTGGTGTTTGATTCTAGAAGATATAAAGGCTGCGTTGGAATTGCTGGAATTATCAGCCGATGAGCAATTGTGGCAAGAGGTGCAGAGAGAATTTGCCCAACTACAGCTAAAATTAATAAATACAAGTAGAATAAAGAGCGATTTTCCAATTTAAAGCGCTCTATCTATCATTCAGCAAGCACTATGGAAGTCTTAGAACTCAAACGCGAAATCGAAACGTTGTCTGGCCGCCTGGGTAAAACCCAGGACTATCTTTGACGTACCTGCACTGACAGCGAAAATTCAAGACCTCGAAAAAATATCAGCACAGCCAGAATTTTGGAATGACCAAACCCAAGCCCAACAAACGCTACAAGAACTCAACGACCTGAAAGCCCACCTCCAGCAATATGATCGCTGGCACGCCAATCTGGAAGATACTAAAGCAGTTGTTGAGTTGTTGGAGTTAGAAACCGATGAGGCACTACTCCAAGAAGCAGAATCTACCATCATTAAACTCAATCGGGATCTGGATCAGTGGGAATTACAACAGTTACTTTCAGGCCCCTATGATGCTGAAGGTGCTGTACTGACAATTAGTGCTGGTGCTGGTGGCACAGATGCTCAAGACTGGGCATTTATGCTAATGCGGATGTACACCCGTTGGGGCGAAGCTCACGGCTATAAGGTAACTTTAGCTGAAGAGTCGGAGGGTGATGAAGCCGGAATTAAATCGGCAACCCTAGAAATTACCGGTCGCTATGCTTATGGTTACTTGCGTTCAGAAATGGGTACACATCGCTTAGTGCGGATTTCACCTTTTAATGCCAACGGTAAGCGACAAACCAGTTTCGCAGGGATAGAAGTGATGCCACAGATAGATAACTCTGTGCAATTGGATATTCCAGACAAGGATTTGGAAATCACCACAACTCGCTCTGGTGGTAAAGGTGGGCAAAATGTCAACAAAGTAGAAACTGCGGTACGGATTGTTCACCTTCCCACGGGTCTTGCTGTGCGCTGTACAGAGGAGCGATCGCAGCTGCAAAATAAAGAAAAAGCCCTAAATCGCCTCAAAGCAAAGCTGTTGGTCATCGCCAAGGAGCAACGTGCCCAAGAAATTGCCGAAATTCGTGGCGATATGGTGGAAGCCTCTTGGGGAAACCAAATCCGTAACTATGTGTTTCATCCTTACCAAATGGTGAAAGATTTACGCACAAACACGGAAACAACAGCAATTGGTGATGTGATGAATGGCGAACTTGATACATTCATCCAAGCTTATCTGCGCCAAGAAAATAAACTAGTAGAAAACACTCTGGCATAGAATTGCTCATTACATAACACCTCGATTGCTAAAGCGTTTCACGGAGAAACGCCTTAGCAATATACGGGCGATCGCAATTCTATCCCAGACCAACTGTTACAGTTATAAAAGAGTCTATAGACAAATAACTATGAGTAACTCTCCTTCAACAGAACCTCAACCTAGCTACGTCAAACTCGCCATGCGAAACATGGTGCGCAAGGGTGGAACTTCCCTAAAGCATTTTGCGTTGACTGCTGTAGGGCTTTTAGCTCTGCTTGTTGGTCTTGCTTACCTCACTCACTAACGATAAATCGTAAACCTCAGACAAGGAGACTGTGTGCCCCTGAGAGTTGAACTATATGTGGAGGAGTATTTTTATGAGTTGTCCCCGACAACATCTGTAAAGATTGACGAGACTAATACCCGAATTACTCCTGAAACTTGGGAAAACTGGTTTAATCACTGGCTGGAAATACTTCACCCTCAGATTCCACCAGCGCCAAGTTATGAAATTGGGCTGCGTTTGACAGATGACTCGCAAATTCAAGAACTGAATGCTCAATATCGTCAGCAAAATAAGCCGACAGACGTTTTAGCCTTTGCTGCTTTGGAGGTGGATTTTCCTCAAAGCAAAGAAATGCTTGCCTCTGTACCATTATACTTAGGTGATATTATTGTGTCTGTAGATACAGCACAACGCCAAGCTCAACAACAGGAACATAGCTTACCAACCGAGCTAGCGTGGTTAGCTGCTCACGGTTTGTTGCATCTGTTGGGCTGGGATCATCCTGATGAAAAAAGTTTGGAGCGAATGTTAAAACAGCAAGTGAAATTGCTGAATGCAATAGGTATTGCTATTGACATGGAATAGCAGTAGCTGATGTATCTCTTAATGTCAATTTTGGGTAATACTTTTATAATACTTCTGTGGAAAAGTTGCCTAAAGATTGCCTCAAAGTTAATTCTGCCATTAAGATCGGCGAATATTCCTACTGTAGCAACTCTGTTCTTGTGTTTTTAAGTCTATGTCCCAAAAAATTTCTCCATCACCAACGCCTACCTCGTTACAAACACTAGTGTCTAACGAACGGGAATTCTCCTGGAAAGTAGCCTCTAATTTATTTGTTAGTTTTAAATATGCCTGGGCTGGAATCAGCTATAGTTTTCAAACTCAACGTAATTTTCGCATCCACATAAGTGTTTGTGCAATGGCTATCGCTTTAAGCGTTTTTTTGCATCTGCAAGCGGTGGAAATAGCGGTAATTGGTATAACTAGTGGTTTAGTTTTGGCATTAGAGTTACTAAATACAGCGATCGAGTCCGTTGTGGACTTAACCGTTAAGCAGACATACCATGATTTGGCAAAAATTGCTAAAGATTGTGCGGCTGGTGCAGTGCTTGTCTCTGCTTTCGTAGCGATGTTAGTAGCAGGTACGCTATTGCTCCCTCCTCTGGTAACGTTAATTATATCGGCTTTGTAAATGTGATTTGCGTAGGCGAGCATTTACCGCAGGCATCGCTAAGTGACTCATTAAGAAAATCACACTCTATCCGAATTCCCTTTGCAGAATATATTCAAAATTTAAGTCGTGCGATGTCTACGACGGGCTACGCCTACGTGCCAAGCATCCTGGCTAAAGGATTACTTGGTAATCTTTAGGAAGTGGCCGCAGAGTAGCCGCTTTATACTTACGCGTCCACGTCAGCGTTATTTTTACACCTAGCGAACAAATAGCATGAGATACTTGTCCATGCTTTTTGCAACTGATAAGTGATAAAAACCAGGAGTGATAAGCTTTGATTATAGTTATCGATAATTACGATAGTTTTACATATAATTTAGTGCAGTACCTGGGAGAATTGGCTTCAGAGTTCCCAGTGGCAGATGATATTAAAGTTTTTCGTAACGACAAGATATCCATAGATGAGATTCGGGCATTAAAGCCGGAAGCTGTAGTTATTTCTCCTGGGCCTGGTCGCCCGGAAGATGCCGGTATTTCTTTAGAATTGATTGAACAGCTAGGCCAAGAGTTACCAATTTTGGGTGTTTGTTTGGGACATCAAAGCATTGGTCAAGTGTTCGGTGGTAAAATAATTCTTGCTCCAGAGTTGATGCATGGCAAAACCTCTCAGGTGTCTCACACTGGGGTGGGGGTTTTCCGTGGATTAGAAAATCCTCTAACGGCCACCAGGTATCATAGTTTGGTAATCGAACGTGAGACTTGCCCAGATGTGTTAGAAATCACCGCTTGGGTTGAAGATAACACCATTATGGGAGTACGACACCGGAACTATCCTCACATTCAGGGCGTCCAGTTTCACCCAGAGAGTGTCCTGACATCTTCAGGAAAACTGTTATTGCGAAATTTTCTGGAACAGTTACAGTCAAGAGCATAATTAATGAAACGACGACAGTTGATGGGCTATGCTGGGGCGGGGTTGGTAACAGCTTTGGTTACTACCTTGGGTTCTGAATCTCAAGCTGACGCACAATCTAGCAGTTTATCAGTTAAGTGGTTGGGTCATACTTGCTTTCTTTTTACTGGTGGTGGTGCGAAAGTTCTTATCAATCCATTTCGGTCGGTCGGTTGTACAGCTGGGTATCGTCCCCCAAAAGTTGCAGCTGATTTGGTACTGATTAGCAGCCAACTGCTAGATGAAGGTGCTGTGGATGTACTACCGGGAAATGCAAAACTCATCTATGAACCAGGAGTCTATGAGTTTAAAGGTATTAAATTCCAAGGAGTTGCCATAGACCACGATCGCAAAGGTGGTAAGCAGTTTGGCTCAAATACCGCTTGGAGTTGGAAGCAAGGCGGAATCAATATCCTACACTTAGGCGGAGCCGCTGCACCCATTTCCATTGAGCAAAAAATCTTGATGGGGCGTCCCGATGTAGCGTTTATTCCAGTGGGAGGCAGTGCAAAAGCCTACAATGCTGAGGAAGCAAAGCAGGCTGTTCAAGTATTAAATCCCAAGTTAGTGATTCCGACTCATTACCGTACACAAGCGGCTGATGCTGCTAAGTGCGATCTTTCACCACTGGATAATTTTCTGACCTTGATGCAAGGTATGACAGTGCAGCGTAGCAATGGAGATAGTATTTCCATTAGCCCTGGTAAATTGCCGGAAAAGGGGGAAATTCAGGTTTTGAGTTACAAATTTTGAATAAAGAGGACTGGTGATTGGAGACTAGGAAAGAAGCAGAGGAAGCAGGGGGAGAATAATCACTCCTCCCTCCATCTCCATCTCCTAAATTCTGATTTCTGATTTTAGAACGTATACCACTCTCCGGTCAGCTTATCTGCGTCGCTGACGGGAGTCTCAACTGCTGTCGTTTCATTTATAGTCCAAATGTTGTCTGTACCTGCTGTCTGATCGCGCCAGTAGATATCAGTCTTGCCATCGCCGTTAAAATCGCCAAGGGATGGTGTCAAAGCCGCATTATTAGCTGGTAAGAAAGCTTCAGTTGCTACTGTTGTACCATCCATCAACCAAGCGGTGTTCGCACCTGTGCTTCCATTGTGCCAGAAGATATCGGTCTTGCCATCACCGTTGAAATCACCAATTTTGGAAGTCCAAGATGAGTCAAGTGTCCCCAAAGCACCCTCTGTGACTAAGATGCCATTCATCGTCCAAACTTTGTTCTCACCTGTTTGGGCGTTTCTCCACAGAATGTCAGTCTTATAGTCGCCGTTGAAATCACCAAGGCTAGCAGTCCAGGCGGGATCTTGTGATTGCAGCGCAAAGTCAGTCTTTTGCGTACCATCCATAAACCAAGCGACGTTATCGCCAGTTGTCAGATTGCGCCAGAAGATGTCACTCTTGCCATTGCCGTCGAAATCAACAATGGTAGGAGTATACGCTGCGTCTGTAGTGTCTAGAACAGTCGCATTCAGAACTGTTGTACCATCCATCTCCCAAATAGCGTTCTCGCCAGTTGTGGCATTATGCCAGAAGATATCGGTTTTGCGATCGCCATTGAAATCTCCAATCTGAGGAGTCCAGGCTGGATCGACGCTACTTAGAGCAGCCGCACTACCAACTTTGGTTCCATCCATCAGGACAACGCTATTCTCACCGGTTGTCTTATTGCGTAACAAGAAGTCGGTTTTGCTATCAGCATTGAAGTCAGCAATTTTGTAATCATAGGCGGATAGGTCAAATTGACCTAAAGAACCCTGTTCGAGAACTGTTGCGCCATCCATCAACCGAATGATAATCTCACCAGTTGAAGAATTGACCCAAACTTTATCTGTTTTACCATCACCGTTAAAGTCAGGAGTAATCGCCGCACTAGTTAAGTAAGGATTAGGATTGGGATTTGCTGACGTTTTAACAGGCGCAGTCACCGGTTTACTTTCTAGTGCTAGTGAAGAACTCTTATTTCCAAACCCCAAATCATAATTTAAACTCTTAAGAGAAGTTGTCAAGATTTCTGATTTTGCAAAAGAATCTGATACCAATCGAGATGTATTCAAAGCTAAGGGTGAGGAATTTTGATTTCCAGACATGGTTTATTTTTATGATTGGTTGTTATATTCTTTTAACTTTTTTTGCCAATCTCTTTCTGTAACGAAATAACATTTACCTGGTTTTCAACATTTCTTTATAACTATTTTTTCTTTGTTAATGTCACTTATTGAAGATAAATATCTGTTTATTTTAAACCATTGTTCTAAAATTTTAAAGTTCTACACAAGCAATTATAAAATACTTTTTGTATTTTATATCTGATTATTGATAAACAAAAGCTGATTCCTTTATCTATTTTTTTTGACATTTAAATGTTGTATCAAAAATTTACTTGTATCTTTAACTGGTAATCAGTCAGATAAAAATATCCACACTAGCTATATATTTTTTCTAAACTTAGATAATCTTGATAATCCTTGTTTTGAGAGATGAATTTCTAACTACGAACTAGAATTTTATTTTATGTTTAATTATACCAACTTACTTAAGATAGAAGCGATCGCTAGATTATTCCTAATAAATTTGTATAATCTTGCCTTTATTTTCTTGGCACTTTCTTAAGTATTGGCTGAAGATCCACTATTTTTTATTTTGTAAACAAGCTTAGATAAAAAATAACCTTGACCACCCACCAGCTAGTCCTAAATTTGAGCTATCCAATTTAACCCAATAAAAATCAAAGGCTATAGGGTTTTTGCTGATACTTGGATGTATTTCCCAATGCCGCCAAGTAGATGGTGTAGGCCGAGTTAATTCGAGATGATAAACATAACGTTCTTGAATTTCATTCCGATAGGGTGTCATATTGTATTGATAAATACCCAATAACTCAATCATCCGAACTCCCTTAACACCAGATTATTCATAAATTTCTCGCAGTACAGCTTCAGATGGCTCCTCACTTTCTTCAACTGTACCAGCAGGTACTTGCACGCCAGCTTCCGGAAAATCAGTATGTGTAAACACCATTAATTCATCTTTCTTAGTTACATAAGCGATCGCTTTTTTTATTATGGGTTGAGTTGACATATTTTTTACTGTGTGTTGTTAAATTTATGAAATACCAAAATTTGTATAAAATAAATATTTAAAACTTATTTAACTTCATGAATATCCTAAATCATTCGATAACAACAAGATTTCCGAATTGTTTAAAAACTAGGAAATCTGAGTCTTTCGAGATAATTAATTCTTCTCCAATAATTTATAACTTGAGTGCAAACAAATATTGGTTAGAATAATTTAGATTAGCAACTATTAAGAGGCATAATCTGTGCATCTGCTAGTTGCCGAAAGTGTAAAATAACACAATACTTTTAAAAGTACATCAACTATGCAAGCAGAATATCGGCAGCGTCGCGAGCAGTTAATGGCAAAAATTGGTGATGGTACAGCCATTTTTCGCAGTGCGCCAATGGCAGTGATGCACAATGATGTCGAGTATGTTTATCGCCAAGATAGTGATTTTTTTTACTTGACTGGTTTTAATGAACCACAAGCAGTAGCAGTGTTAGCGCCGCATCATTCAGAACATCGGTTTGTGCTATTTGTCCAACCGAAGGATCGCGAAAAGGAAGTATGGACTGGTTATCTTTGTGGGGTAGATGCAGCCAAGGAAATTTATGGTGCTGATGAAGCGTACCCGATTAGCGAGTTAGATGAAAAGTTGCCGCAATATTTAGAAAAAGCCAGCCGGATTTATTATCACTTAGGACGCGATCGCAATTTTAACGATCAAATTCTAAGACATTATCAAAGTTTATTGCGAACTTATCCGAAGCGCGGTACAGGGCCGATCGCTATTGAAGATACTGGCCCTGTCCTCAACAGCATGAGATTGATCAAAAGCGAAGCTGAGTTGGAATTGATGCGTCAAGCAGCTGCGATCGCTACTGAAGCGCACAATTATGCCCAAGAAATTGCTGCACCGGGACGTTATGAGTATGAAATACAGGCGGAGATGGAACGGATCTTTCGAGTGCGGGGTGGCTTAGGGCCTGCTTATCCTTCGATTGTGGCTTCTGGTGTAAATGCTTGTGTACTCCACTACATTGAAAATAATCGTCAAATGCAGGATGGAGAATTACTACTAATTGATGCCGGTTGTGCTTACGGTTATTACAACTCGGATATTACGCGGACATTTCCTGTAGGGGGTAAGTTTACGCCAGAACAAAAGACGCTGTATGAGATTGTTTTAGAAGCGCAAAAACAAGCGATCGCTCAAGTCCAACCAGGTAATCCCTTCAAATTAGTTCACGATACAGCAGTGCGCGTTATCACAGAAGGTTTAGTCGAACTTGGCATTCTCAAAGGTGAAATTGATAAGTTAATTGAAGAAGAGAAATATAAACCATATTATATGCACCGCACCAGTCACTGGTTAGGTTTAGATGTCCATGATGTCGGTGTTTATCAGCATGGTGAAGACAAACCTCAAATTTTACAACCAGGTCAAATTTTGACAGTTGAACCAGGACTATATATTGTGCCAGATACCAAACTAGCAGAAGACCAGCCGGAGACTGATCCTCGATGGATTGGCATTGGTATTCGGATTGAGGATGATGTGTTAGTTACACCTGGGGGACATGAGGTGTTAACTGCGGGGGTTCCCAAAGCAGTAGATGAAATCGAAAGATAGAAAATGGGGATGGTAGACATCATCCCTAAGCCGTGGCGATTGGAAATCGCGGCTACACGAGACTTTACCTGCCTGCGCAGGTTAACAAACCCTTGATTTTCTCTTAATTCTTAGTCCACGTTGGCGTAGCGTTCCGCAGGAAAGGTGGACTTTGCTTGTGTAGCCGCGACTTCCAGTCGCTTTTAAAATCCCACTTCTAAAGGAAAAATTACGGTAAAAGTAGAACCAACGCCTACCTGCGAGGCTAGGTTAATTTGACCTTGCAATAGTTTTACTAAACGCGAGACGATCGCTAATCCCAATCCTGTACTATCAGGAAGATAGGGACGATCGCTATAACTCACGCGAAAGTAGGGTTCAAATATCTGGGCTTGGTTTTCCGATGCAATGCCAACTCCAGTGTCAGAAACTGCCATCGCCCATCTCTGGTTCTCCAACACCTGACACATGATAATAACAGTCCCCGACTCTGTATAACGAATCGCATTACTAATAAGATTTGTAAAAATTTGTTGCAATAGAAAACAATCTGTGATTAATTTTTCAGGGATGCGATCGCAATCGACTACGATTTGTAGATTTTTTCCCGCAGCTAAAGGTTCGAACATTTCACATACATTATCGATTAATACACGCACATCGGTAGGTGCTGATTGGAGTTTAATCTGCCCTGCCTCATAGCGCGAAAGTTCTAGTACATCATTAATGAGATGGAGTAACTGTCTACCATTGCGTAGTACTCGCTCAATATGTTCTAAATTGCTAAACCTGTCTTTGATATCAGTCTTTCGTCGTTGTTGGCGTAAAAACAGATCCGAATAACCAATAATGGAAGTTAGAGGATGTTTCAATTCGTGGGCTAGTTGGGAAAGATACTCTTGATTAGCGCTAATTAGCCGCGTGAGTTCATCATTATGGAGCGTTAGTGATGCTTGCAACTTCTGTAATTCCCGTAAGCGTTCCTCAACATAACTCTTGAAACATCGAGCGATCGCTTCGTCTATAATAGCGTCAATCAAACGCATGGAACGAATTATCTCTGACGGGATTCCCTTTAATAATTCTGGTTGTAGAGCATCAAATATTACTGTTCGCAGCAGATGATATTCTCTGGCAATTTCTGCTGGATCAAAACCTTGTTCGGCTCGAATCGCTCCATGCTGAAAACTGGCAGTAACCATTGATTGAATATCATTCTCTTGAGATTTTGAAAGCACTGTCACCATAGCTTTCAAAACATCAGGAATGTGATCTTTTACCGCTGTATAAGATAAGTCATCAGCACTTTCAATCCGTCTATCCCTACGAACCGTTAAAATCCATTTATCAAGGATAGTTTCCGTTTTTTCAGCCAGTACTTGACTAAAATCCATTATGTTAAATTCAGCTAGAAGATAGATGAGTAAACTTCCATATCCAAATAGTTTAGCGACTATAGTGGCGTTGTACCACAATTAGTAATATTTTTCATCTACCAAATTAAATAGATTTAACAGAATTTGGCTATTGATGAGCATTAATACTCATACATAAATTTTAAAAAGTATAATATATATCTTGATTTTATCGATAGAAGTCTAGCAATTAACAGCCTTGTGACTTGACTTAACAAAATTATTTAGCTCACTGTGCAAGGATTTGATTCACAAGATAATAAAAATTATCAATTTTCTGGATTAGCGAAAAGTTAGGTTAGCCAGACGACTGAAATAACAAAAGAAACAACAACTATCAGCAGACAGATACTTTCACTGAAGTACCATCTATGTTATATTGTTTATATCAATGTTAAAATGTACAAAACTTAAGTATTTACTTAGAGTAAGTCAGCCTAATCTAACAGATCACAGTGCGTGATGTTGGAGCGGAGGAACCAAATTGTGGGGCGTATCTCAGAGAAAGTCAGGAGTTAGAAGTTACTTTAGTAAATATTCAACTCATAACTCATAACTTTTTTTAGAAGGGCATCTCTCAGCCCTAGCCCGTCAGCTAACTTCGTAGGCATTGAGAGGAGACTGAAGAGACGGCATTTTTATAATGTTCCGATCTCATCGGTGTCCAAGGCTGGTACTGCTCGATTTTTTTGTACCTGCACTTAAATCTGTTGAGGTCGTAGATGATATTTCAACTAAATTTAGCAGCGATCGCCGCGATCGCTGGACAAGCAACTTGGAAAAAGGCAAAACCTGTCATCCTCAAAGATGTCTTCATTCTACCTGTATTGGGCTTCTTGGGAATAATTGTACTGTGGTGGATTATTGCACTTGCTAATCATGAATTGATGCCCACTCCACCAGAAGCGCTAATCGCGAATCTAGACTACATCTTAAATCCCTTCTACCAGCGAGGCCCAGGTAACTTAGGAATAGGTTGGTTGTTGATAGCAAGTCTGCGTCGAGTATTACTGGGCTTTTTATTAGGTGCGGTAGTAGCGATTCCTCTGGGGTTTCTAATTGGTATGTCCAGACGCGCAATGCTAGCGTTTAATCCGATCATTCAAATTTTTAAACCAGTATCGCCTCTAGCTTGGCTACCCATCGCTTTAGCAATTTTCAACTTAGCAGATCCTTCCGCCATTTTTGTGATATTCATAACTTCCTTATGGCCGACAATTATTAATACAGCCTTAGGAGTTTCTAGCGTTCCCCAAGATTATTTAGATGTGGCACGAGTTTTGGAAATGCCGCGTTGGCGACGGATTACAAAAATAATTTTGCCTGCAAGTTTGCCGTATATTTTTACCGGCTTACGAATTAGTTTAGGGATAGCTTGGCTAGTGATTGTCGCGGTGGAAATGCTCACAGGCGGTGTTGGTATTGGCTTTTTTGTCTGGGATGAATGGAGTCGGTTAAACCTAAGTTCAGTCTTTTTAGCTGTGTTCATAATTGGCTTAACTGGGTTAATTTTAGATTACGCTGTGGGTAAAATCCAAGAATTTGTCACCCATCGCCCTACAACTTCCAACTAATAAATTTGGCTGCATTCAAAAGAGCAAAATGTAACGATACTCTGCACCTGGAGCGTGAGTAATTAATCACCAATGGAGCTACAAGAATGGGTGATCATAACTGGACTCGACGAGACTTTATCAAAGGAATCGGAGCAACCACAACCGGAATAGCGTTATCTTCCTGTGCGATTTCAGGAGATAGATCAGCTAAAGGATTGACTGAAGAAGCCTTAGCTGTACAACCAGTAGTTAGATCCCAAGACCTAGAAAAATCTGACCTTACTATTGGTTACGTTCCCGTTAATGATTGTGCGCCATTTGCGATCGCCTGGAAAAAAGGCTTCTTCCGCAAATATGGTTTGAACGTCACACTTAACCGCGAGGCCAGTTGGGCTACTTCCCGCGACGGTTTAATATTTGGTCGTTTGGATGCTTCGCCCGTAGTATCCGGTGCAGTCACCAATGCCAGAATTGGTGCTGAAGGCGCACGCCACGCCCCCTTGTGTGCAGCCATGACCATTCACCGCCACGGTAACGCCATGACGATGAACAAAGCCATGTGGGATTTTGGGTTGCGTCCGTGGTACGAGTATCAAGAAAAATATGGCGATGGCGCGCTAGAAGCCTTTGGACGCGATTTCCGAGGCTATTTTGACAAGCAGCCGCCAGAACGCAGAGTTTGGGCAGTTGTTCTGAGTTCCGCTATTTACGAATACTTTGTCCGCTATGTATCCGCCGCCGCTGGTGTCGATCCCCTCAAGGAGTTTCGGATCATCATCGTTCCGCCCCCCCAAATGGTAACAAACGTGCGGATTGGTGCGATGCAAGCTTATATGGTTGCAGAACCCTGGAATACACGAGCAATTACAGGTAATGAAAACATTGGTTTTACCTTCGCACAAGGCAAAGAAGTCTGGTTGGGACACCCAGATCGTTTGTTGGGGGTAATGGAATCTTTTATTGACAAATATCCCAAAACCTATCGTTCCCTCGTCAAAGCGATGATTGAAGCTTGCCAGTATTGCAGCAAAGTAGAGAACCGCCAAGAAGTAGCCGAACTGATTACAGACCGTTCCTTTACAGGTGCTAGACCCAAAAAGAAAAATGCCCCAATCGCGAAATTTACAAGTCCCGGAATTCTCGGCAACTATAACTATGGCGGCTTTGACGGCAAAGACCGCACCATCAAAGCCGCTGACACCACGATTTTCTTCGATATTCCTGACAACCTTCCCAAACAGCCAGGAGAACACTCAACATTTTTATGGAGATCGAGAAGTATTTGGTTGATGACACAAGCAGCGCGGTGGGGACAAATTAAGGAATTTCCCAAAAATGCCGAGAAACTAGCAGAACTTGGCTGGAGAGCAGATTTATATCGGGAGATAGCATCGGAAATGGGCATCAAGTGTCCCAAGGATGATTACAAGGTCGAACCACCAGAGGTATTTATAGATAAGAAAGGCTTCGACCCCAGCGATCCGGTGGGTTATCTGAATAGTTTTGCCATCAGGGCTAACGCTCCCACTCGTTTTTTCATGTCTTAAATCCCAAGTTCAAATATTGATTGACTAAATTATTTCCGGAGCCTTTGATGATGGAATATACCTCATTACCTATTAATACCCAGACCGAAGTTATGCCCCGTCCTGGATTTTTAGAAATTGAAAATTTAGTCAAGTCTTATCCGACACCTGATAAAGATAACTTTGTCGTTTTAGATGGGGTTAATCTGACGATTGGTGAAGATGAATATATTTCTGTAATTGGTCACTCAGGTTGTGGGAAATCAACTCTAATAAAGATAGTAGCTGGTTTAGAAAAAGCAACTTCCGGCTCAGTCAGGCTAGATGGACAAGAAATTCGTCAGCCGGGAGCAGAAAGGATGATGGTATTTCAGAACTATTCGCTGTTACCTTGGTTAACAGTGCGAGAAAATATCCGTTTAGCCGTGGATGAAGTGTTAAAAAATGCTAAGAGGGCTGAAAAAATTAGCATTGTAAATCAACACTTGGCAATGGTAAACTTGACGGCGGCGGCTGACAAATATCCTGATGAAATTTCTGGAGGTATGAAACAACGAGTAGGTATTGCCAGAGCCTTAGCAATTCGTCCCAAAATGTTGCTGATGGATGAACCTTTTGGGGCGCTAGATGCACTAACTCGTGGCAAATTAGAGCAGCAGGTATTGGATATTTGGGAAAATAATCGTCAAGCAGTGATGATGATTACCCACGATGTAGACGAAGCAATTTATATGTCCGATCGCATCGTCTTGATGACCAATGGCCCAGCTGCTAGTATCGGGGAGATTTTAGAAGTTCCTTTTGAGCGTCCACGCGATCGCGCCGCCATGCGAAACTCAAAAGAGTATTTTGAACTCCGCAACCATGCCTTAAATTTCCTCGATCGATATTTTGCTCAAGACGAGTAAATTAGATTATCATTTTTTTAGTGGGTAGCCTAATTCAAATTCATGAAAGCTGGATTTGGAACGGAGGAACCAATGTTTGGGGCTAATCTTACGAGAGACACCTTCCAGTCTTAGCCCGTCAGCTAACTCCGTAGGCAATGGAAGGAACCCCCAAGACTTTGGCTGTAATACAGTTCTTATTGGGGTTTCCTTAACTGATTTAAGATTTGAAATTTTGGTTATCGTCACTCAATCTAAAATCCAAAATCGTTCGACTGAGCGACTTGCCTTGAGCGAAGCCGAAAGGAGCCGAAGTCCAAAATCTAAAATTGGTCGCCCTGCTTCTCATTGCTAATTCATTTCATTAGGAGAAGTAAAGCTGTGCAAATCAAGCCAATGTTAGCACGTCTGCAAAGTGCCACAGGCCGAGATGACTTAATTGAACAAATGGTACTGTTGCCAGAACCAAACAAACCTTTTTCTAAAAAACCTCAAAAGGTGAAAGCAGTTAATCTAATTGTTGCTTATGACGCATCTCCTAAGAGTCATACGGCATTAGATATTGCATTTTGGATTGCCCATCAAACGCGTTTGGCCACTAATGCAGAAGTTACAGTTCAAGCCGTTTACGTGGTAGAAGATAATCAAAGCAGTCAGTATCCAAATATTTTAAGCTTTCCCCAACAACAGCCTTCATTGGAATGTCCAGTCAGTGAAGTATCAAAGTCTGTCACACAGGTATTAACTCAACCCAAATTACAGACAGCGATCACTCCCCTACAACAAGCAGATATAATTCTCTGGCAAGCCCGAAGTCTGGCTGAAGAATGGCAAGGTTCCTTCAAATCTCACCTGCGGTTTGGCTCCATTGCCACAGAACTTAACAAAGTTGTTAAATCAGAAGCTGCCGATATTCTGTTTCTAGGTTGCAACTCTGTCAATCATCCGATGATTGAGGCTCTAGGTTCTAATTTTCCCTGTGCTGTTTTGGGCATTCCTAGTTCTATTGATGAATAATAACTGTTTAAAATTTCAGTAACTTTTGTCAAATTTTGATCGTAGATAAGTCACCTAAAACTAGGTGGCTTTTTTCGCTACTATGCAACCAATTAAACTTCGCAAGGTGGGTTTGGAAAATTGATACCGTTATATTCTAGTACAACAATTGGTAAATAAGTAGAAGAGAAGAGTAAGCAAGTTGCTCAATTTTTTGATAAGTTCGTAGTAAGCAATTTAGTCCTTATCTAGGCAGTAAAGTGCTTAGATAAGGAGTATTTTAACCGATCATAATGATTGTGGTAAGGCTACTAGTAGCCAATCAGATGTAAAACGTCGCGCAGGACGCTATAACCAGCCAAATCCCAAAGCAAATATGCAAGGAAGCCAATAGCCGCCAAACGACCATTCCAAATTTCGGCTTGGGGAGTAAAACCAAACAAAAATGCATTACGGTCTATACCGTTGTATTCGGGTGCAACAGGTGGTAAATCACTAGAAGAACGAGTTTCTTTAATTGCCATTTTTTTTCTCCAAAATCTAGTCGGTTTTTAAGTGTTTAGTTTCTAGTAGCCAATCAGATGTAAAACGTCGCGCAGGACGCTATAACCAGCTAAATCCCAAAGTAAATAGGCAAGAAAACCAATAGCTGCCAAGCGACCATTCCAAATTTCGGCTTGAGGAGTAAAACCAAACAGAAATTCATTGCGATCGCGGCCATTGTAAGCTTTAGCAGTAGATGATAAATCAGTAGATGGACGAGTTTCCATTGTTTTTTCCTTCCTAATCAAGTTGGTTTTTATTCTTTAATGCTTTAGTAATCAATCAAGCGCAAAACGTCACGCAGAACGCTATAGCCAACTAAATCCCAAACTAAATAGGCAAGAAAGGCAATCATTGCAAACGACCGTTCTAAATTTCGGCTTGAGGAGTCCAACCAAACACAAAATAATTGCCATCGCAATTATTGTATTCTGTTGAAATTATTGGCAAATCTCTGGAAAAGCGAGTTGCCATTTTTTGTCCTCAACAATTCGTTTGTTAAGTTTAGTGTAGCTATTAATAATTAGAATGTTTTCTGCCTGTAGACACAAACCACAAGCACTTCTTCTGGACGATTATTAGAAAGTATTATTAAAAACAAATCCACCTGGAGAGGGTGATAAAAAATAGATATTTAAATCTATTTAAATAATTTGGAAAATAACTAGTATTTCAATAGAATCACTCCCTCTCAAGAGAGCAATTAAAATTAAAAATTAGTGATAATTAATTAATAGGGCTTACCAATTTTATTAACATTTATACTAAAGGAGACTAAAATTTATATCTTACGCTGGATACGGTTTTCAGCCTTTGGAGAGATGCTTTAAATAGCTAAATTCTACGATTCTGATCTAAAGAGTTAGGTATTGCCATAATTACACACATAATAAATACTAAGAGTTACTTCTCAAGAAATTCTTAATTTCCCCAAATTTAAACTTAGTAGAAGGAAATCCAATGTTCCAAAGTACGGAAATCATGGTGGGACTCCATAAACCACTATTGTGGTTAGCACAGGTTCCAGTAGAACGCTCAAACGTCACACCAGAACAAGCATCTGTTCTCATTTCCGGGCCGCGCTTTTTTGTGGCTTTAATCTCCGGCGTGATTCTTGCCTTTGCTTTCCAATTAGTTCTAACTAATCTCTCCCTTGCAGCCGGTATTTCCTACCTGGGGCACTCATCTGACTCGGATTCAGATAATGGGGAAGTCGGAAGTTTGGGCGGCAGCATTCGCAAAATCGGCACAGCAGTGGGGATTTGGACATTACTCACTGTGACGGTCGCCTTATTAATCGCTTCTTATCTAGCAGTAAAATTGAGCCTTGTGATCTCAGACCGAGGATTGGGAGCGATTCTCGGTTTGGTGATTTGGGGTGCTTACTTTTTGCTCCTAGTTTGGGTAAGTTCCACCACCGTAGGCTCCTTAATTGGCTCAGTTGTCAATACAGCAACATCTGGGTTTCAGGCGATTATGGGGACTGCTACCGCCGCACTAGGCGCTAAAGCTGTGAATAGCCAAGTGGTAGCCACAGCTGAAGCCGCCGCCGCCGCCGTCCGTCGAGAACTAGGAAGCGCCATCGACCCCGTGAGTATCCGGGAAAACATTGAAGATTACTTAGAAAAGATCCGTCCTCCAGAGCTAGATGTGTCAAAGATTCGGAGTGATTTTGAAAATTTACTCAACGATCCGCAATTAAAAGCGATCGCTGGGACTCCAGATATCCGCAACATCGACCGCCAAAAGTTTATCGAGTTAGTCAGCAGCCGCACCGATCTTTCCAAAAAAGATGTTAGCCGCATTGCTGATACCTTGTATAAAGTTTGGCAGCAAGTGGTAAGTCAACAACCACCCACCGAAGACCGTTTGGGTGAGTTAATGGATTATCTGAAATCACTTCCACCAGGACAAAACAAAACAGACGAACTCAATGCCAAGCTAGATCGGTTACTAGCAGAAAAGGGTGGTTCCAAAGAATCTGACCAAAAGGCAGCTACCGGGCCAATTCAAAGTACACTCCAGCAAGGACTATCTGCTTTAAGCGCCATTGTGTTGGGACGCGCAGATCTGTCTGATTTGGATGTGGAAAAAATCTTGGGTAGTCTCACTAGCGCTAAAGATAAAGTCACCGACCAAGCAGATAAGCTAGGGTTGCCAACACCATCACAACCCTACAGCACAATTCGGGCTGATGTCGAAAACTACCTGTACAATACTTATGCTTGGCAACTGAGTCCAGAAAGAATTGCCCAGGAATTTCATGATGTCATCTACGACCCAGCAGCTGACCCTGGAATCATCCGCAGGGAACTAGAACAACTATCCAGCAATGATTTCGCCAAAATTTTGCAAAAACGGGGATTGCTTACCCAAGGTCAAATTCAGCGCATTGCAAATCAGCTAGAAACTGTCCGCCAAGAAGTGCTAATAACAGTGAGAGCTGTTGAAGAAAGAGATATCGTCCAAGACTTGCAACGCGCAGTAGAAAGTTATCTGCTCGTTACTCCCAAGGCAGATTTGACACCTGAAGGCATTGAGCAGAATTTTAAACCACTGTTGGAAGACTCAGAGGCAGATTATGAAACCCTGACATTACGACTAGCGCACCTTGACCGCCAAGAAATTCGGGAGATATTGCTACAACGTAATGACGTCCAGTTATATGAAGTAGATAGCATTCTTGATGAGTTGGAAAAACAACGCGATCGCGTCTTGGTAGAATCCAAAGGATTAGCAGAACAGGCACAATATCAAGCAGAAACCCTGTGGCTGAATGTAGAATCATATCTGCGTAACACAGGCAAATCAGAACTGAATCCTGATGGCATCCGCGCCGACTTCAAAAAGCTACTGGAAGATCCTGAAGCTGGAATTAGCTCAATTCGGGCGCGCTTGTCTCGTTTTGACCGCGACACCTTAGTACAATTGTTGAGTCAGCGGCAAGATTTGAGTGAAGATCAAGTTAATCAAATCATCAATACTACTGAAGAGTCATGGCATAGTATTCGCCACACACCCCAAGCTGTAGTAGATAAAGCTAAAGAGCAATACGACTCTGTGACGACAACGATCGCAGATTATCTCCGGAATACTGGGAAACAAGAACTGAATCCAGAAGGAATTGGGCGAGATTTGACCAGATTGTTTGAAAACCCCAAAGAGGGAGCCGTCGCACTGCGCCGTCGGTTGTCGCAGGTAGACCGGGATACACTAGTGAAATTGCTCAGTCAACGCCAAGACTTGAGTGAAGAACAAGTCAATGAAATCATTGATTCCACCCAAACTTCGATTCGTAACTTTGTACGTGCGCCTCGTCGTCTAGCTAGCCGCACACAGCAAAGAGTAGAATCATTCAAAGGTTATCTGGAAGAGTATCTGCGCCAAACTGGCAAAGAAGAACTTAATCCTGAAGGTATCAAACGCGACTTGCAATTACTGTTGCACGATCCGCGAGTCGGCGTAGAAAGTTTTGGCGATCGCCTTTCCCAGTTTGACCGTTCTACGATCATCGCCCTGCTGAAAATTCGGGAAGATATTTCTGATCAAGAAGCAGCACAGATTGCCGATAATATGGTGTCCGTAAGGGATCAATTTGTCGAACAAGTGCGGAGCATTCAACGGGGCATTCAAGATGCAATTGATGGGGTTTTTGGCCGCATTCGTAACTATCTCAACTCCCTGGATCGCCCGGAACTTAACTATGATAGTATTAAGCGCGATGTTCGCACAGTTTTTGACGATCCCCAAGCGGGGTTTGATGCCCTGCGCGATCGCCTGTCCTCCTTTGACCGTGATACCCTAGTGGCAATTATGAGTTCTCGTGAGGACATTTCCGAAGAAGACGCCAACCGGATCATCGACCAAATTGAACGGGCACGCAACACAGTATTGCAACGTGCAGAACGCATACAGCATGAAGCCCAACGCCGTTTAGAACAGGTAAAGCATCAAGCACAGCGGCAAGCAGAAGAAACCCGCAAAGCCGCAGCTACAGCAGCGTGGTGGCTGTTTGCCACAGCATTCGTCTCCGCCATTTTCTCTGCATTAGGAGGAGCGATCGCTGTAGTTTAACAAGTTGTCTCCGCTAACTTTTCAGCCTCCCGGAATGGGAGGCTTTTCTATGTTAAGGACGCATACTCCTACGCAGAAGCAAGCTACACGTAGCATCTGCTAGAGAAGAAAGAAAAGGAAGAAATACGTATTGGTGAATTTTGTGTAAGTATGTCTTTCAATTATGTCTTTCAATATAGTCATATATGAATATCCTTTACTGCTCTAATCTCAGCAATTAGATGGGTGAAAATAGAATTGGTTTAATGTTTTAATTTTATTAAATGACTTGCAATCAAACCTCAGCCTATAATCAATAAATCGCCCTGTATTTTTTGCAAGTTAATAATTTTACCTAAGTAGCAATCTCAAACAATGGAAAATACATTAGTTGATAAAACCTTCCGTGACAGCAATGGCAAAATTGTTTTGGCTGAAATGCCAAACCCACCACTTATTCTTTGGATAGTAGTTAGTTTACTAACCCTAGTTTTTACAAGTGGTAAAATCAATACAGTGTTAGACTTTCTGGCAAATGGCTCCTTGTTTACTTGGGCATGGATGGAGCTATTTCAAGGCGTTAATTATTTTCGCAGAGCGCTAGGTCTTGCCGTATTGATTAGTATGATCGTATATAAAATTCAGTAAAATTAAATAGTTAAGTAATAAATAATACTAAAAAAACAGGAGTTTCTCAACTCCCTTTTTTTTGTCCAAAGTTCAAAATGTGAATAAAGTCATACTGAAATTATGACTTTATTCCACTGTGTTTTATTATTCAGCATTTTAAACTCAGAGCAATACAGCAAATCAATTAAGTCGTGTAACAAGCAAAACTTACTATAAGGTTGATAGATGAGAATATCTGTCACAAATTATTGATAAATGCTGTATAAAACTCAAGAAAATTAATTGATGGAGATTTGAATATGAAACGTATTCTATTAGGTACATTACTTGCTCTCCCATTTGCAATTTCCTCCTTGCCGTCACAAGCATCAGCAGCAGAAATTCTTGTCAGACCTAATGTTCATAGATCCGCTATTGTGCATAAACCTGTTGTTGCCCGATTTCAACGAAAGTTAATTCCTGCACATTGGGAAACAGTACGACGTGGTAACAGGTGGGTTAAGGTTAGAGTTCCTGCTCGTTATCTAAATGTCAGAGTTTAATACAGCGTATTTCAGCTAAATGAAGTACACGGGTAGGGGCACAACATGTTGTCCCCCTATGATTATCTGTACCTCACCTTGGCGTAGCCTCTCGTAGAGAAGTTGCAATCTGCTGTATCTAAATAGAGGCTAACAACTTTAATTAAGTTGTTAGCCTCTATTAGGTAAAAGTTTGTTGCTAAATAAGACTTGCAAAGTATATTAAAGTAGCTGATATAAGTCAATTTAATCAAAATGAATATATATCAAAATTCTCAGGTTTTTAAAAAGCTTTTGATATTTATATTAGGAATTAGTTTAGTAACAGCCTGTGATTTCATTCAGGCTGACGAAAAAAGTATAACTAAAGAAAAAATCTTGATTGGTGATAATTATGGAGAACTATACAATCAAGGAAAGTTACGTAATTACTATTTTTACACTCCAAAATCTTATAATTTAGACCGCTCGATGCCTTTAGTTTTAGTGTTTCATGGAGATGATGGTAATGGTCGGTCTATCAGTAATGTGACTCACTTCAATGAATTAGCAGATCAAAAAGGATTTATTGTTGTTTATCCAGACGGAATTGACCAAAAATGGAGTCTTAGAGGTAACACTCAAGGAAGGGTAAATGATGTTTTGTTTGTCAGTGCTTTGATTAATCATCTTCAGCAACAACTTAATATTGATAGTCATAAAGTTTATGCCACCGGTTTTTCTAGAGGTGGCATACTTACCCAAGCACTGGCTTGTAAGTTACCTGATAAAATTGCTGGTTTTGCATCAGTAGCTGGTTCGCTCCCAGTTAGACTCAAACCTAGTTGCCAGCCTCAAACTCGCATATCGATGTTAACGATCAACGGTACAAACGATCGCGATGTACTTTATGAAGGTGATGACCACACTCAACGAGGAGCGTTGGTTTCGATCTCAGACATGGTAGACTTTTGGCGATCGCACGATCAATGTACCTTATCAAATGCATCTTTGAAGTTTTCTGAAGATAAAGTGAAAACCGCTATCTACACAGGTTGCAGTGGCAACTCCGAAGTCTGGCAGCTAGCGGTAGTAAACGGTGGACATTTCTGGCCTGGTGGTTCTTCAACTGACGAGAGCCTAAACAAATTCAATGCCAAGCTGGGGCTGAACGCCAGTGAAACAATTTGGGACTTTTTTCAGCGTCACAGTTCATGAGTACCTAATTTTTTAAACACCATTTTGCTTAAACCATGCCAAGAGGCGTTTCCAGCCATCCTGAGCTTCTTTCTCACGGTAGGAGGGGCGATAATCGGCAAAAAATGCGTGGGGTGCATTTGGGTAGACGATAATTTCAGATTTGCTGCTGCTGGACTGTAAGCGATGTCTACGACGGGCTAAGCCTACGCGCATCTGCTCTACTGTATCAAAAGGAATACCTGTATCCTTCCCACCATAGAGTCCGAGAATAGGGACTGTCAGTTTTGATGCAATATCAACGGGATACTTGGGCTGAAGTTCGGTAGCATCGCCCACAAGTTTCCCGTACCAAGCCACACCTGCCTTCACCTGGGGATTATGTGCAGCATATAACCAGGTAATACGACCGCCCCAACAGAAGCCTGTAATTCCCAATTTCTCGCCATTACCCTTAGCTGACTTCTTTGCCCAGTCTACTGTGGCATCAAGATCGGATAATACTTGGGCATCTGGTACTTTGGCGACAATTGGACGAATTTCGTCTATGTTGCTTAACTTCGAGACATCACCTTCACGCACAAATAATTCTGGTGCGATCGCTAAATATCCCAACCGAGCAAAGCGACGAGTGATATCCTGGATATGCTCGTGTACACCAAAAATTTCCTGGATTACCAGAACAATTGGGAAATTATCACCAGTAGCTGGTGCTGCTCTATAAGCAGGAATTTCGCCATCTTTGACGGGAATTTTAACTGCACCAGCTACTAACCCCTTGGCATCAGTAGTGATGACTCCGGCAGAAATGGGTTGTACTGCGAGGGCAAAACCTGTCGCCACTGTAGCTGTTGCAATAAATTTGCGGCGCGTTATTTCTTTCATCATCTCTACGTTGAATTACTAAGTTCCCTTATATTTAGGTTACTGTATGGTCAAATAGCGCAAAGGGGTAGGTGTACAAATTTC
Organism: Nostoc sp.; assembly: GCF_036918245.1. Lineage (GTDB taxonomy): Bacteria > Cyanobacteriota > Cyanobacteriia > Cyanobacteriales > Nostocaceae > Nostoc. The sequence continues at coordinate 18,217 of NZ_JBALEF010000043.1, read as the reverse complement.
ACAACCTAAAAAAAGTGCTTCTATCTCAGCACCAGCAAGCGTTTCACCCCACAAATTGTCAAAATTCATCCGCGCAATCTCTCAAATGCTTACAATAATTGAGTTTCAGCCTTCAACCTTTCCCAACACTCTTCCCAAAGAAATTCTCTAATGCTATGATTGCTCTAGAATCGCGCAACCGCACCTTGAAAACTAAATATAGCTTGACTTTCAAGCTCCCGCTATTGCAATTCATCAAAATCCCTATTAGGGATTGAAACTGGGGTTGGGGGTGGTGGGTGCGATCGCGCTGATAAATATTGCAATTCATCAAAATCCCTATTAGGGATTGAAACAGGTTTAGCCTTGCGCGTTCTGGCTCGAAAATTGAATTGCAATTCATCAAAATCCCTATTAGGGATTGAAACGCCAGCCATGCAACCATTGTCACAGCATCAATCTTATTGCAATTCATCAAAATCCCTATTAGGGATTGAAACATTGCTCTGCAAAAAGAGCATTCGCTAATTGCCCTATTGCAATTCATCAAAATCCCTATTAGGGATTGAAACGAATGGTTTAAGGGCAACGCAACACCTACTACATTGCAATTCATCAAAATCCCTATTAGGGATTGAAACACCAAGTGACAAAATGGAGATTATGCCCATTAAATTGCAATTCATCAAAATCCCTATTAGGGATTGAAACATGAACAATCGGATCTATCTCTAATCCAAGCTGTAAGCATTGCAATTCATCAAAATCCCTATTAGGGATTGAAACTCCAGACTGTTCAAGGACAGTTCCCATGCCCAATCATTGCAATTCATCAAAATCCCTATTAGGGATTGAAACATCGCTGGATGCCAATGCTCAGACTGAAACATCTATTGCAATTCATCAAAATCCCTATTAGGGATTGAAACATTTCAAGACCAGACCTCACTGAAAATGACTGCTATTGCAATTCATCAAAATCCCTATTAGGGATTGAAACAATAATTGATCGCAAGTTTCGCATAGCCCTTCAGTGCATTGCAATTCATTCATTAAAATTCCTATTAGGGATTGAAATAAGGGTGGCGGTGGGGTCTGGGGAAACCCCAGATATAAAACTTAGTATCAATATTAGACAAATAGCGATCGCCTTATTTTTCCCGATTTGTCCAATCTTCTCCACCAGCTAACTGACTAAGGTAATCATCCATAATCGCTGGTAATTCCTTTGGCGAATAAGTATATGTTAAAGCCAGGAAACTAGTGGCTGTAGTTATAATCTGGTTTTTATCTAACATCGCTGACAACTGAGAGCGAGTAAATTTACCATTTATCACTTCCTCACTCGCATCAGCGATCGCATCTTCAATAACTTCCTCTTCTATCAATTTATCCCAGTCATCTAAATGAATATAGTAAGATTTTTTATTATCTTTGATATTTAGCTTTTTTATTTCTCGGATTGAATTACGAATAGAATTTGCCCAGGAACCAGTTAAACATTGTTCTACTTGGTTTTTAATTAAATGAATCAAAAGAATGTTTAAATAAGCTTGGATATTCCGCAGAATAGCTTGTTTGCTCATGCCTTCTAATTCATCTACAATTGCTAAGGCATCTGCATAACGTCCTTCCAAAATATTCTTTTTGAGGTCTATAAGTTCCTGGGTCATTTTTTATCGCCTACCTGCTTTCCAATCTTCTCCACCAGGTAGCTGAGTTAAATTTTCAGCCACAGTTGCGGGTAACTCCTTAGCTGAATAAGAATAAGTTAGCGCCAAAAACTTCAAAGCAGTATGAATAATCTGGTTTCTATCTACCATTTCAGGAAGTTGGAATTCATTGTACATTCCATTCCAAACTCCCACACTGGCATCACGCACTGCTACTTCTATTTCATCTTCAATATAAGTATCCCATTCGTTGAAATTGATATAAGAGGATTTTTTATTGTCTTTGAGATTGAGTTTCTTAATTTCTATAAGTGAGTTACGAATAGAAGCTGCCCATGAACCAGTTAATCGCTGCTCTAGTTGGTTTTTAATCAAATGAATCAGCAGAATCCTTAAATAAGCTTGGATATTCCGCAGAATAGCTTGTTTACTCATGCCCTCTAATTCATCAACAATTACCAAGGCATCTGCGTAACGTCCTTCCTGGATGCAAGTTCTGAGGTCTATTAATTCCTGTGTCATTTGTTATTAACTTCAAAATTTCATCATGCTAATTTCAATATAACAATCACCTATACTTTATTAATAGCAGAGTATCTTACCTACCATTAATAAAGCAGTATTGTTCACTTCTTCGCCTGTATCACTTGCAAACTACCACCTGCATATAAAGTTGGCTCACCCACATCAAATCCAGCCTCAGTTAACAATCCAGGCAAATCAGTTTTCAACAATTCCCAAGCTGTTTCCGTCTCAAACAACAACAAAAACAGTGATACCCCAGGCCAAAATATTGGATTTGTAGGAGCGTGAAAATCCACTAGGGTAAATACCCCTCCTGGTTTCAGCACGCGATAAACTTCACTAATAATTTTTCGCAATTGTTGAGGCTGCATCTCGTGTAGTGCAACGCTAATATGCACCACATCAAACAGATTATCTGCAAATGGCATTTTCTCGGCAAAAGCTTCGACATAGGAAGCTAATGGTACATTTTGCCGCGCCCGTTGCAAAGACTTGGGTGAGGCGTCCAATCCTGTTACATTTTGTGAAAATTTTACCAAAAACTCCGTCGTTTGTCCACTACCACAACATAAATCTAAGACCTGAGAATCTGAGTGAATTGTTAAGCCTTGCAAAGCAAGTTGCCGAAAACGGGCTTCACCACCTAAAATTAAGGCTGCTAAACGTGAAATCCCATCATACAGCCACTGATAGCGGTAACTCCAATCCCTTAAAATTGTTGCCATTGCATATTTCCTTGCGATTAAGCTTTATATTTAATAAAGATATATTGTTAACATTAGTAAAAAACCTGAAAAGATTGGGGGAAAGTAACTGCTATGGGTCGTGTAGGCGTCTTATTACTCAATCTCGGTGGCCCTGATAAGCTAGAGGATGTTGGGCCGTTTTTGTACAATCTATTTTCCGATCCGGAAATTATTCGCCTACCATTTCGCTGGTTGCAAAAGCCCCTAGCCTGGTTTATTGCCACGCGGCGAACCAGAATATCTCAAGAAAATTATAAGCAAATCGGTGGTGGTTCCCCATTACGGCGGATTACAGAAGCGCAAGGGGAAGCTCTAAAGGAACAGTTAGGTTTTTTGGGGCAAGAAGTTAATATTTACGTGGGAATGCGTTATTGGCATCCCTATACAGAAGAAGCGATCGCACAAATTACCCAAGATAAGGTAGAACACCTGGTAATATTACCACTATATCCCCAGTTTTCTATCAGCACCAGTGGTTCCAGCTTCCGGCTTTTAGACAAACTTTGGCAAGAAGATCCAAAACTTCAACCTATCGATTACACCGTCATTCCTTCTTGGTATAAACAACCAGGCTATCTTCAAGCAATAGCGCAACTCATAGCCCAGGAACTTGAGCAATTCCCTAACGCGGATGATGTTCATATTTTTTTCAGCGCTCACGGCGTTCCGAAAAGCTACGTTGAAGAAGCTGGCGACCCTTACCAGGTGGAAATCGAAGAATGTACTGCCCTGATTATGCAGACTCTCAATCGACCCAATGCCCACACCTTAGCTTACCAAAGTCGTGTCGGCCCAGTAGAATGGCTTCAACCTTATACTGAAGATGCCCTCAAAGAACTAGGTGCACAAGGCGTGAAAGATTTGGTTGTCGTGCCAATCAGTTTTGTCTCAGAGCATATCGAGACACTACAAGAAATTGATATTGAGTATCGAGAAGTCGCCGAAGAATCAGGAATTCACAACTTCCGCCGCGTACCGGCTCCTAATACCCATCCAGTATTTATTAATGCACTAGCCGAATTAGTGATTGATGCGCTGAAAAACCCCAGTTTCAAGCTTTCGCAAGCTGCCCAAATGAAAAAAATGGTAAAGATGTACCCTCAAGAGCGTTGGGAGTGGGGTCTGACGACTAGTGCTGAAGTATGGAATGGTCGGATTGCGATGCTGGGTTTTATTGCCTTAATCCTAGAGCTGATTACCGGTCACGGCTTCTTGCACATGATTGGGCTTTTGCAGTAAAGGGCATAGGGCATGCCCTATGCCCTATGCCTTCTCTCTTTGTGATACCAGTCATACCACTGCTTCGCACTACGAACTGCAAACCAGAGGAGTATTAAAGCAATTACTCCTCCTTGCCAAGGAGCATCAAAGGCAAATAGTACTAGAGCGATGCACAAGGTATCTTGAAGGAAGACTGCCCACAACGGTAAGCCACGTAACCGATAGAACCAACCAATTTGGACGAGCTGGAGTACCAAAGCTAATAAACCTCCAATTATGGCAATCAGCCAGTTTGGAGTTGCTGTTGCTGTAGCTACTCCTAACCCCATAATTGCGCCTACAAGGGGAGACATGAATAACTGAACCACTTGGAGCAGTCTTTGCCCCCAGAGCTTTTTTGAGGCTAATAATTCAATTAATGACCAACTGGTGAGGCAAGATAATAATATTGGTGGAGAAATGTGAGATAAAATTGGGACTTGTGACCACAAGTTGCTACCTTGCAATAATCCAATAATTAGCAAAGGTATGCCTATTCTGATTCCTGCTGCCGCAGAGGCAGAAAGTGTGGCTAGGATTTCAATCATCAAAGCACTCGTAATATTAATAAATAAGCAAGTATTTGTTATGTATACTACCCAGTGCTGGCAATAATTCGAGCATCAAACAGATTGCAATATTAAATGTTGTTGGTATCTTTATACAGCAAAATTCAGTAGTCAGAATGAGCTACACCCCGCGGCGCTAACAGAAGTAAAACAGGCTTTATATCTGGCTTTGAGACTTAGCTTGCGTACCTCACTAACTTAAAATTCGCTGTATATCTTTTTTGATGATATCTGCGTATTTTTGGGGTAACAGGTTTGTAGTAAGCGCTTAAACGCTTACTACAAGTAAATTAATCCTAAATACCTAATCGTTGGTAAACTTCTTCTAAATGCCGCAGATGTTGCTGGGGGTCGAAACAAACCTCTAGTTCTGCTGGAGACAACTTTTGGGTAACACGCGGGTCTTTGCTAATCAAGTCTTGGAAGTTTCCTTCTGGCTGATTCCAAGCGGCGTGAGCGCTTTCTTGAACGATCGCATAAGCCTCTTCTCGGCTGCTTCCCTTGTCTATTAAAGCCAGTAGCACTTTTTGGCTGAACACAACGCCGCCGTAACAGTTGAGATTACGTTTCATGTTCTCAGGATAAACCAACAGGTTTTTTACTAAGTCGGTTATTTCTGACAACATAAAATGCGTCAAAGTACAAGCATCTGGCAAAATTACCCGTTCTACAGAACTGTGGGAAATATCCCGCTCATGCCATAAAGCAATGTTTTCTAAAGCTGCACCGGCATGACTTCTGACAAGTCGTGCCATTCCCGTCAGCCGTTCCGAACGGATGGGATTGCGCTTGTGTGGCATTGCCGAGGAACCTTTTTGACCTTTGGCGAAAAATTCTTCAACTTCTAAAACGTCTGTTTTTTGGAGATTGCGAATTTCTACAGCAAAGCGTTCGATGGATGCTGCTACCAAAGCTAATTGTTGCACGTAGTCGGCGTGGCGATCGCGGGAAATAACTTGGGTTGAGGCCGTATCGGGTTGGAGTCCGAGTTTTTGGCAAGCGATCGCTTCTACACGCGGTTCAATATTGGCATAGGTTCCTACCGCACCAGAAATCTTACCCACAGCGATCGTTTGGCGGAGTATTCTCAGGCGTTCTTGGTGTCGCAACACTTCTGCTAACCAACCAGCTAGTTTAAAACCAAAAGTAATCGGTTCAGCGTGAATACCGTGCGATCGGCCAGCCATCACTGTATGACGATGTTCCCGTGCTTTTTGGCGAATTACCTGAATCAAATCTTCCAGACGTTGCAATAATATATCCAAGCTGGCAACTAATTGCAGTGCTAAAGCTGTATCCAAAACATCCGAACTAGTTAAACCCAAGTGAATATAGCGTCCGGCATCACCAACATATTCATTGACATTTGTCAAGAAAGCAATTACATCGTGGCGGACTACAGCCTCAATTTCCAGCACCCGCTTTGGATCAAAATCTGCCTTGGCCTTAATTTCCTCAACAGCTTCAGATGGAATGTAACCAAGTTCAGCTTGAGCCTCACAAACAGCAATCTCGACTTGCAGCCAAGTTTTTAATTTATAGGCTTCACTCCACAGATTAGCCATTTCGGGCAAAGTATAACGCTCAATCACAGTTCGGCACAGAATACAACCGTCATATTTTACAGTTTAATTAATGTAGATCGCTTTTTAACGTTACTTTTCGCTCCGGGACGGAAGCAGTTTTTGAATCCGACGTGATGATACTAATCCTGCCGTCAGCCTCTATATAGGCGAACTTCACATCAGCTAAAAATTCTACACCTTGCTGACGTAACTTGCTCATCAATTCATCATCTGTAATTAACTCTCGTTGTAGATGGCGCTCAATCATCCGACCATTTTTTACCAATAGCAGCGGAGGCGGATTCAGGAAACGTTGGAACTGGGGAAGTTTGTAACCCAACCAGTTCAGCAAGTAACTCCAAAAAATCACTGTTCCTACTAGGATAGCGCCTTCAGTAATTGATGTGTAATTACTTGCCATAGCATTTTGAGCAGCTTCTGCAAATAGCACAACTACGAGTAAATCAGTAATTCCTAGTGTTCCTAATTGTCGGCTAGGAAGTAGGCGTAGCACTGAGAACAGCGCTAAGTAGACCAGTGACCTGCGGATAATCAACTCAAAGATGCTGATGCTAGGAATAAAAATTGCTTGCCAATTGATAAAAAACCATTTTTCCATTAGCACTGATTTTCTTCCTTGTTCAATAGACTTCTGGAAAAAATCCAGTATAAAAAGGAGTCATAATTCAGAATTCAGAATTGCTGAATACTTTACTCATCAACTGTGGCAATCAGAACTAATTCACTGTACTGGATATTAAATACTTCAATATCTCTCAGATTTACAAATATAAATCTCCAGCAATCAAGGATTAAAATCGCTGATTTTTTCTTCTCTGCTTTAAGCGTTTGGGCTTCCTAAAATACTGAAAGAAGCGATTAATAAAGCGAGAAGATGGCTTTTTATTAGTCGATGCTTGTTCTCTTGGAGCCTTGCCATTATAGTTTGTGTTATCAGATATATGTACAGCATTTTTAGTTGGAACTATGCCACTTCCATGCCTTCGGGAATAAACTTGAGTAAATTCTGCACCGAAGAAAAGAATTTGTGCGGCATAGTTAACCCAAGCTAAAATTACCACCAGTGAACCAGCAGCACCGTATGTTGATCCAAAAGTGCCATTACCTAAATATTGTCCTAATAAAAATCTCCCAATAGAGAACAAAACTGAGGTGAGAGCAGCTCCAACTAAAACATCACTCCATGCAATTTTGACATCTGGTAGAACTTTAAAAATTAGTCCGAACAGCACTGTTGTGATTGCAAAAGAGATGATTAAATTAGCAATCTGCCAGATGAAATCGAAACCTGGCAACAAGTTACTAAAGTACGTTACTAATGTTGCTAATATCGTACTAATTACTAGAGAAACTAAAAGTAAAAAGCCAATTCCGATCACCATTGCAAAGGACAAAACGCGGAGGCGAATCATGTTATTTATGCCACGTCCAGGTTTTGGTTTCACTTCCCAAATTGTGTTCATGGCATCTTGCAACTCAGTAAATAAGCCTGTAGCACCCACTAGTAGAACTAGGACACTAATAATCGAAGCGATCGCTCCTGTCTTTGGTTGGTTAGCATTTTGGATGGCTGTTTCGAGAAACTTTGCGCCATCTACCCCGACTAAACCTTGAATTTGTCCGACAAGTTGACCTCTTGCCGCTTCCTCTCCAAATACTGCACCTGCGATCGCAATTACAATAATTAGCAACGGTGCAATGGAAAAAATCGTGTAATAAGCTAACGCCGCCGCTAACCGTGAGGCTTTATCGTCACTCCATTCTTTGAACGTCTCTTGTAATAACTTCCAAATTTCTTGCAAATTCATCCAATCAGTCTCCTTCTAGGGGATGTTGCTTAGTCCCTGATATATTGGATACTGATTTACTGAGTTGTGACATCCTCCCAAGGGTATTTGTGAAGCGTTCTTGGGGAGGAATTTAGCAGAGTCGATAGTTTCCTTGACGGGAATATCTATAAATAATTTGCTTTTTGGTAGACAATAGGTAGCGCGATCGCTTTAGCATATAAAATGCAGTGGCAGCGATCGCATAATACCTTGATTGATTCTCCTAATATTGTTTCGCTAAAATTCGGGATTTCTTCATCGGTTAGCTATCTAAAGCATCAGACTGAAAATTTATACTTACTCATATAACGGTTCCGATTCAGTAACCAATTCTCCTGCCTGTTCTAAATTACGTAAAGTGTTTAACGATAGAAAACCAAACCCGACTTTAGAGGCAATATCTAGTAGCGTATAACCCATTGTTTCCCCAACTTGACCAAAAGCGTTAAACCATTCTGGACTAAGAATCCACACAATCGGATAGAGTGTCCACAGCACCAGATGCACAGTTATCAGCTTGCGAAATGCTTGCTTGGATCTAGGATGTTTGCGTTCTGCCTCGATTCGGTAAGGCTTCACTAATAAGTAGAAAACCGCCAGGTAAGCACCACAACTTACAATATACCAGATGTAGCTGATCGGTTTGGGTGTAACTGTGGCTAGGAAGCCAGTGGCAAGCATATAGGCGTTTGCTCCTAACAAGCTACCTGTAATCAGTAAGCTCGTTCTTCCCAAGAAAGTCAGATCCAACAACAACAGTGGCGTTGAGCAAAACCAAGTCACAAATCGCACCCAATAAGTTGGACGATCGTTGATGATGTTAACTCCTTGACCGAGTGCCATTGCTAAGTACAGCCCACTAGCAATCAAGCAGATGAAAAAATTAAGTGTATAGAGTATTTTCCAGCGTTCATTTTTACCATTGTGTGCGCCTACTCCGAAAAAAGCACAACCCACTGCCATACTGATGACACCAATCCACAGCCAAGTTTGAACCATAAATATTTTCCGGATTTTTGGTAACTATTAATGAAAAATGGCTAATTAGAACTTTCACTATTTAAAATTACTTGTTTTTGCTTGTATAAAATATATTAAATATATTATTTATTTTTGTTATTATACTAATATAAAATAATTAAAAAATATATCTTAATGGAGATTTTAGCTTAATAAAACATTTACTAAAGTCTAATTTAAATATAATTAAAAATTAGACTTTAGTAACTTGCACTTTAGTACACCACAAGCAGTCTTCTCTAAACCCTTCTCTTTAGGGTAAGAACTCATATAGAATATGAACTGAAAATTTGGCATTGCTGAATTTAGGTATGAAATTTAAAAATTCCATATTTTAAACTCTTATTCTCTATGCCTCTGTCTTGAAAAATTCGATCTAATATAAGCAAGCCTGAGCTTTTGACTTTTCGCTGCGTCTGAAGCGTGAGGCTAGTTCATACTCTCATTCAGCAACGCCGAAAATTACTACTGCATCCTATCTATCGTGCGATATTGAATCGCTTCCGCTACATGATTGGTTTTTAGCTGATCTTCTCCTGCTAAATCTGCAATAGTCCGTGCTACTTTGAGAATGCGATCGCTTGCTCTTGCTGATAAGCCTAATTTTCTAATTGCTGCTTCTAATAAATTGCGGCTAGCATCATCTAACTTGCACCATTTCTGGAGATGACTACTTTGCAAATGGGCATTGCAACGCAGATTTGCTTCTCCTTGGAAACGGGTAATGGCGCGATCGCTTGCTTGTTGCACTCGTTCGCGTACTGATATTGATGTTTCTCCCGTCGGTTGTTGGGTAATTTCTTCTGGTTTCAAGCGATTCACTGCAACTTGTAAATCAATTCGATCCATCAACGGCCCAGAAAGTTTTGCCCAATATTGCTCACGTTGGCGGGGAGAACAAGTACATTGTTGGATAGTATCGCCATAATAACCACAAGGACAGGGATTAGTACTCGCCACCAAAGTAAACTGCGCGGGAAACATTACCGATAATTTGGTGCGGGAAATTGTGACGTAGCCATCTTCTAGAGGTTGGCGCAGAAATTCCAACACATCTCGTTTAAATTCCGTGAGTTCATCAAGGAACAGTACACCTCTGTGAGATAATGAGATTTCTCCAGGACGAGGGAAACTACCACCACCCACCAGAGAAGGCCCGGATGCCGAGTGATGGGGACTGCGAAAAGGGCGATCGCGTACCAATGAACCACGATTTTTCAATAAACCAGCTACCGAATGAATGCGAGTCACTTCCAAAGATTCAGCAAAACTCAACGGCGGTAAAATTCCCGGTAAGCGCCTTGCTAGCATGGTCTTCCCACTACCAGGCGGCCCGACAAAAATTAGATTATGCCCACCAGCCGCAGCAATTTCTAAAGCACGACGCCCATGAGCTTGTCCTTTCACATCATGCAAATCTGCGCCAGGGTAGGATACTGTTGTTGTCTGTGTTGTACTATCTATCTGCACAGGTTTGTAACGCCCCGGATTATTTAAAAAATCCACCACCTCAGACAGATGTTTGCAGCCGTAAACAGCCAAATCTTCAACCACTGCTGCTTCTTGGGCATTATCAGCAGGGAGAACTAAACCTGCAATTCCCATCTTTTGGGCTGCTGCTGCGATCGGTAATACACCAGCCACGGGACGCAAACTGCCATCCAAAGAGACTTCGCCCAAAAATAGATAATCCCCCAACAAATCAGCGCTAACTTGCTCAGAAGCCGCCAAAATTCCCACACTAATAGGCAAATCGAAACAAGGGCCTTCTTTGCGTAAATCTGCCGGAGTTAAATTAATTACTATCTTTCGCATCGGAAAGGCAAAGCCAGTATTTTTCAAAGTTGCTTTGACTCTTTCTCTTGATTCTTGAATCGCTGAATCCGGCAGTCCCAAGACAACTATTCCCGGTAATCCCCCTGACACATCGACTTCCACGCCTACTTTGACGGCATCGATGCCCACAATTGATGCACTCCAGACTCTAGCAAGCATTGCTTATATTACAGTAAACCAATAGATATCTCTAGCAGATGAGTTGGTAGATTGGCATTAGTGAAACCACATAGACGATTTTTTTGCGAATCAAACCGTAGCGATGCCTACGGCGGGCTACGCCTACGCTAATCCAGTTTTATTAACTAAATGTGAAGCAGGACAAGTGCGAGAAATCTGGGTTACTGATGCGGTTTCACAGCCTTTTTGCTGCCATACTGCAATGGCATTTTGACCGTGTTGTGTGGCGATCGCGCAATATCAAGGAAGGCGATAATAATGTTTAAAAAGTAATCACTAACTGCATCATTTTGCCCAATTGTTCACTCAACGTTAATCACAGTTAATAAACTTCATCATGCCGGCATAACGTTGCCTATGACCTGCCACACATGGCTTTTGCCCTAAAGAGAGTGGGGAAGATCGTCAGGTTTTTGCTCACCATTACCGATCGCCTCCACATGTGGCCTAAAGAGACGCTACGCGAACGCAATGAGGTTGTTAACTAACTGAAACTACCAGGGGCTTTCTCCCGTTTCCGGGCTGTTGTCATCACTAAAAAACTTTCCTGTTGGACCGTCAGCGTCGATGGTGGCGTATTTCACTAAACGCGCAGCCGCATCCTCGACGGAACCGGTTCCGCTATGCTGGTTGAAATCTGTGGCAGTAAATCCGGGGTCAACAGCATTAACTTTAAACGGTGTATCCCGCAATTCGTAAGCCAAAACAACAGTGTACATATTAAGTGCTGCTTTTGATGGGTTGTAAACAGCCGCTTTAACATTGTAATACTTCCAGGTAGGGTCGTTGTGCATAGTAAGCGAAGCCAAGCCTGACGTTACATTCACGATGCGGGGTTGGGCGGACTTTTGCAGCAAATCCATAAAAGCCTGGGTAACTCTAACTACGCCAAACACATTGGTATCAAACACCTGCTTGAAAACATCTACATCTGTACCGGTTGCTGTTTGAGTCATGCCACCGCTGATGCCGGCGTTGTTGATCAGCACATCCAACACTTCGGTTTTTTTGCCTATTTCAGCACGGGCGGCTTTTACTGATTCCTGATTGCTTACATCTATTTGTATGGCTTCCACTTCGTTCAACCCTTCGGCTTTAAGCTTTTCTACTGCTTCCAAACCATTCTTTAAATTACGACTGCCTAAATAAATGTAACATCCCTTTTGCAGCAGTTGGCGGGCTGTTTCAAAACCAATACTTTTATTGGCACCGGTGATTAATACTTTTTTCATGATTTTTCTATTTAAATTATCAATGAATTTACTAATACAAAATTAGCCCACAAACAAGCAGATGGGATTACGTTAAGCAAATAATCTCTTATCCAAATCAAACAATATCGGCTTTTCTAAAATTTGTCGGTGTTATGTTCAGATATTTTTTAAAGAGATTATTAAAATGTGTCACTTCCGCATATCCCAAAGCATACGCAATTTCTGAAACCGTCCAGGAAGTTTGTCTTAAAAGAACTTTGGCTTCCTGTAATATTCGATCAATGATTAACTGAGATGTAGTTTTATTAAAAGTTTCTTTTAATGCCCTGTTTAAATGATTGACATGAATGTTCAAATTTTTGGCGTAGTCAGATGCAGATCGAAGAGTGAGCGGTCTATATATATCATCAATTGGAAACTGACATTCTAAAAGTTCTTTGAAAAGTGTAGAAATTCTAACCGAAGCATTAATGGGTTGCTTACTCAATTTGGAAGCAGGCTTCATTTTCATCGTATAAAGCACTAATTCATAAACAAGTGTTCTGAGCAAGTCATATTTATGAATAAAGTCACACTCTATTTCTTCAAACATTCGTCTAAAAATGTCTTCTAGTTGGACAAATTGCTCCTCATCTAATTGGTAGATATTATTGCCGGGCTGAAAAACTGAATAATTAGTTATATTTCCGTATTGATGAAAAAATGCCTGATCAAAGACGCAAGCGAAACCATCTGAAAAGTTTTCCCTTTGTGACCATCCATAAGGTATTTGCGGATTAGAAAAGATAATTGAATAGTTTTCTATTTCAATCTCTCTATCCGCATAGAGAAAAATACCACTGCCACTGCCTTTAATAATTGTTATTTTGTAGTAATCTTTTTTGCTATATGGCAATTGTGGAGGGTTCCCGTTCTTACCAGGATTAAAATTAAAAACATTGAATAACCCCAATTCCTTTTTAAGATCGTCAGCTAGCCAAGGAGCCCCTTGCTTATAATAACTCTCTCTTTCTTGTATAGATTGCATCGTTCAATTCTTTACCTCTATTTATTCTATTTTAATAATACCCTCCAATCTGGTTTGGGTAATTTGTGGACTTTACAGTATGACCGCTAACGAGCAAGTATTTATGAATAAGGGGAAATTTGGAACTCGTCCACCTCTAACTGATGCTGGGTTTGGTTCCAAAGTTGAGTTACTTCCAATTGCTTCATAGTATTTCGTCCGCTGGTGCTAATGTTGATTAATTTACTGATGTTCAATTACTTTCGTCCGTCCCCTTTTTCATAAATATTATGTTGTCTGTCAGCCCTTTCCCCCGTCCTTTAGAGTTTTATTTTCAAAAGTTGTTCAGCCTGATTTATGGCTTTTCTGACAAGATTAGTGCCTTATTAAAAAATTCTTCTGTTTCTAAACAATCCACTAAAAATTTTGCAAGTTGTTTACGACTAATTTTAAAAGGAGATGGTTTTTTATCATAATTAATAACTAAGTTTTGTAATAGCTCGTTGTTATTTAAAGATACTGGTCTTGTAATTACCCAATCCAAATTAGAGTTCATTAGTAAGGACTCTGGCATATTGTGGTCATCAAATGAGTTTCTCAAATTAGTTATTTTTCCAAGTAATCGCATAAATCAAGGTGCTAATAGATAAGTATCTCCAATACCGACGGATGAAACTATGGCTATTTTTCTAATTCTATATTCTCCCATACACTCAATTACGTTTCGTATGGATTTTTCTAATATTTGAGGAGGTTGTATTTTTTTTAGAGAAATCATGTCCTTTTCAGATATTGGATTTAGAGTACTTATTACTCTGTCACAATTTAACATGGCTTTTCTTACATCATTAATATTGGTAGGAAGTCCTTTAATAATAGTTAGCCTATCAGATTTTTAGGTTATTTTTTCAGGATTTCGCACAAGTGCTGTCACTCTGTATCCTTTATCCAAGGCATACTTCAAAACTTGTATGCCTGTTCTGCCTGTTGCACCAAAAAGTAATATATGCTTCATAAGTGAATTTTGATTAATTATGTCCTAATTAGTTTTGTTAGTTTATCTCGCAGGGTTGCAGGCAACTCGTAAATATACGCAGCTTTCGAGCAATTTCGTTTACGGGGTTACTCGCAATATATCCATTTTTTCGTTCATAGATTAGATTAATTCACGCTTTAAAGCTATGTCCCGACTTGCAAAACGATTTTGCCGCGTGTGCGCCCGCTTTGGGAAAGTTGATGCGCCTTTTTTACTTCCGTGAGCGGCAGAACCGTTTCGATGTGTATTTTTAATTTGCCTTCTTCAATCAGCTGGTTGATTTCGGTTAATTGCCCTGCGTTCGGCTTACAAAAGACAAACGCGGCTTCTGTGCCGAATTCTTTTGCTTTTTCTTCGGACGGAGTCTGCGCCGATGTTACCAGAAAGCCGCCCTTTTTCAGAGTTTGAAAGGCTCGCTCCTGGGTGTCGCCGCCGATCGTATCGAAAACGACATCCACGTCTTTGACAACTTCTTCAAACGGTTGCCGCGTGTAATCAACGAATTCATCCGCGCCCAAATCGCGGACGAATTTTTCGTTTTTGCCCGAAGCCGTACCGATAACGAACGCACCTTTCGCTTTGGCAAGCTGAACCGCCATCGAGCCGACTCCGCCCGACGCGCCGGTTATCAAGATTCTTTGCCCGCTGCTCAAGTGAGCCAAATCGAAGATGGACTGCCACGCCGTCAACGTGCCCATTGGAATCGCCGCCGCCTCTTCAAAACTGAGGCTGTCTGGTTTGGGCACGATTGTATCCGTTTTGGCGACCGCGTATTCGGCATAGCCACCGGAGAAGCCGCCGGACGCAGTCAACCCATAAACCGCATCGCCTTTCTTAAAACTTTCAACCGCCTCGCCTACTTCTTCGACAATTCCGGCGATGTCGCCGCCCAGAATCAGCGGAAGTTTTAAGCCGAACGCTTCGCCCATCCCATCGCGGACTTTGCACTCCGCCGGATTGACCGCCGCAGCACGAACTTTCACCAGAACTTCGTCCGCCTTCGCTTCTGGACGTTCGACATCGGCATACTGCAAAACGCTCTCATCACCGTATTCGTTAATCACAACTGCTTTCATTTTTCCTCCATGTTCAATGACCATGACATGATTACTTTATCATTCATCAAAACTTGGCGCCCGTATTCAAGCCGCGCGCCGCTCAACGATCTGCATTTAGATCGACTGACCGCCAGATATCTCGATACGCTGGGCATTTACCCATCGATTGTCTTCGGATAATAGCGCCGCGATCGCGCCGCCAATATCATCGGGAAGACCAACGCGACCGAGAGCAGTCAGGGAAGCAATCTGTTTATTCATTTCTGGATTATCGCGTACTGCACCGCCACGGAAATCGGTTTCAATCGCACCAGGAGCCACCGCATTTACCGCAATCCGTCTCGATCCCAACTCTTTCGCCATGTAGAGAGTTAGGGTCTCGACCGCGCCTTTCATACTTGCATAAGCAGCATAGCCGGGGAAGATAATCCGTGTCAAACCAGTAGAAACGTTTACAATTCGTCCGCCATCATTTATCAGCGGGAGCAGTTTCTGGGTGAGGAAGAAAACACCCTTGACGTGAATATTCATCAAGTGGTCAAAATCTTCCTCGGTCGTCTCGGCAAAAGATGAGTGAACGCCCGTTCCAGCGTTATTCACCAAAAAGTCAAAATGCTCGGTTTTCCAGTTATCCTTGAGTGCCTGCTGGAGTTGCGCGGCGAAACTATCAAAGGTTTTAGTGGTGGCGGTGTCTAGTTGCAGTGCCACCGCTTTTGCGCCAAATGCTTCGATTTCAGCGACAACTTTAGCGGCTTCCTCGGCATTGCGATGGTAAGTGACGATTACATCAACCCCTTTTTTAGCCAGATTCAAAGCGGTACTTTTGCCCAGTCCTCGGCTCCCTCCGGTTACCAATGCGATTTTGGTCATTGCCTTATCCTTCTGTGGTGTTGTTTGAATATATTCATCGTATGTTTGCAGACAAGGATTTTCAATACACAGACCTCTCTGTTTATTGCTTAATCCTCCAGATTGTTATCTTGAGACTGGATGAAAAAGTTCTATAATATGCGAAAAAAGATAAGCTCCAAAAACGATGACAGACGAACTAATCGCCGATCGATGTCGAGAACTAGCTGCCCTTGTCAACCGCTACACCGATGGCAAGGGTAACGGTTTTCACCAAACGAGTATCGCGCCGCTGGGATTTAACCGTGAGTCTTTGACTGGCACTATGCTGCATGGTGTCAGCACCCCGATGCTGGCGATCGTTGTTCAGGGTAAAAAAGGCGCAGCACTGGGTGAGGAAATCTATCGTTATGGTGAGGCGCAATATTTGGTTATTTCAGTCGATCAGCCGATTAGCGGATTTATTATTCAGGCAACTCCCGATCGCCCCTATTTAGGATTCAAACTAGATATTGACCCGCGCGAACTTTGTGAGATTATTGCGATCCAAACCCCTGCGATCGCGGGTAAGAAAGAAACTTCGGTTCGAGGCTTTTTCACCAGCACCGCCGACATATCATTGCTCGATTGTGCGCTGCGACTGACCCGGCTATTGGATACACCGCAAGATATTCCGATCCTAGCGCCGATGATGATCCGTGAAATCTACTACCGTTTATTAATCGGCGAACAAAGTGAAGCAGTTCGTCAGATTGCGACATCGGGTAGCAACATGCAGCGGATCGCGGCAGTGATTCAAGGCATCAAGGTGGATTTTACCAAACCAATGCGAGTTGCCGATCTCGCCGAGCAAGCGAGCATGTCGCCTTCGTCTTTCCATCACCATTTTAAGCAAGTGACATCCATGAGTCCGCTGCAATATCAAAAGCAACTCCGACTCCTAGAAGCCCGTCGCCTCATGCTGGCAGAAAATTACAATGCGATTACGGCTGCCGATCGGGTCGGCTATGAAAGTCCATCCCAGTTCAGTAGGGAATATGCCCGACTGTTTGGTGCGCCGCCAATTCAGGATATCGAGCGTTTGCTCTCAACCGGATAAGATAATTGTCGTCGAACAGAGGGTCTGGGTTGAAATGTTTTAAAAAGCAGCAGCAAGCGACAATCCGACGTATAGCGGGGAACAGTCTCTCTATAAATTGAAAAGAACTTTTAACCCCTCTTTAAGCGATGCAGGCTTTCGCGCAAGCAGGTTCTCCAGGTCGGGGCTTACCTCTTCTTCTTGCCCATTATTGATGTCCGTTAGAAAACCCACGACCCTCCCAAGCATCGTTTCCGGTACGCCACGTTCTTTCATTTGCACCTCAAATGCTGATTTCTCAGCAGGTGTATAATCTACCTCCTTACCTGATAAGTCGGAAAGGGTAGCTGCAACATCGTCAAAGGAATAGGACTCACTTCCTGTGAGTTTGTAGATTCGATTACCGCAACCGCTCTCTAATAGTGCATTTGCAATGGCTTGTCCCATTTCGCTTCTCAGGGCGAAAGGGACTCTTCCGTGACCAGTCGGTAAGTTGATACCCGTATCAAAAACTCTTTCCCCTACGAACTGCGGAATGGTGTCCATATACAAGACATTGCGAAATATGGCATAGTTCAACCCACACTCCTTGATGTAATCTTCTGTCTGAAAATGACCCCCCATCAACTTGTTTGCCAAAGTGTTTCTGTCTTTCAACGTTTGACTGGTGTAGGCGACACATTAGACCTCTTGCAAAAGTCACTCAGGAAGATTTGATTTTGGGGAGACAAAGCTCGTAATTGTAGAGAGCAGCAATCAGATTAAACCTTAAA